>CAYYDJ010000024.1:0-53960 GCA_964470565.1 uncultured Rubrivivax sp. | reverse complement strand
CCCAGCAGCTCGAGAAGCGCATCATGTTCCGCCGCGCGATGAAGCGCGCGATGCAAAACGCGATGCGCCTGGGCGCGCAAGGCATCAAGATCATGAGCGCCGGCCGCCTCAACGGCATCGAGATCGCGCGCACCGAGTGGTACCGCGAAGGCCGCGTGCCGTTGCACACCCTCAAGGCCGACATCGACTACGGCTTCAGCGAGGCCAAGACCACCTACGGCGTCATCGGCGTCAAGGTCTGGGTTTATCGCGGCGACCGCCTGGCCAACGGCGAATCGCCGGCGCTGGCCAAGATCGACGCGCCGGAAGACGACCGCCGCTCGCGTCGCGGCCCGCGCCCCGGCGCCCCGGGCGGCCGTGGACGGCCCGGTGACCGCGCCCCGCGCGGCGAAGGCGCCCCCGCCGGTGCCGATCGTCCGGCCGGCGACGCACCCGCGGGCCCGACCGGCCCGCGTGGCCCGGCCGTCAAGCGTGTCCGCCGCGCTGCCCCGCCTGCCGCGGGCGGCGAGACCAAAGGAGAGTGACGATGCTGCAACCCGCACGTCGTAAGTTCCGCAAGGAACAGAAGGGCCGCAACACCGGCATCGCCACCCGCGGTGCCAACGTGTCGTTCGGCGAGTACGGCCTCAAGGCCACCGAGCGCGGCCGCATCACCGCGCGCCAGATCGAGGCGGCCCGCCGCGCGATCAGCCGCCACATCAAGCGCGGCGGCCGCATCTTCATCCGCATCTTCCCCGACAAGCCCGTCTCGCAGAAGCCGGCCGAAGTCCGCATGGGCAACGGCAAGGGCAACCCCGAGTACTTCGTGGCCGAGATCGTGCCGGGCAAGGTGCTCTACGAGATCAACGGCGTGCCCGAAGCGCTGGCGCGCGAGGCCTTCACGCTGGCCGCCGCCAAGCTGCCGCTGCGCACGACCTTCGTCGCGCGCCAGGTCGGCGCCTGATCGCAAGCAGAGACTGCACCATGAAAGCATCCGAACTGCGCGCCAAGGACGTCGCTGCGCTGGAAACGGAGATCACCGATCTCCTGAAGGCCCACTTCGGCCTGCGCATGCAAAAGGCCACCCAGGCGCTGGCCAACAACTCGCAGCTGGGCAAGACCCGCCGCGACATCGCCCGTGCCAAGACCATCCTGGCCGAGAAGAAGAGGGCCGCCAAATGAGCGAAGCTGCCGTCAAGAACACCCGCACCCTGGTGGGCCGCGTCGTCAGCGACAAGCGCGCCAAGACCGTGACCGTGCTGATCGAGCGCCGCAACGCGCACGAGCTCTACGGCAAGATCGTCGCCAAGTCGCGCAAGTACCACGCCCACGACGAGAAGGGCGAGTACAAGCTGGGCGACATGGTCGAGATCGCCGAGGGCCGGCCGATCAGCAAGACCAAGGCCTGGGTCGTCACCCGCCTGGTCGAGAAGGCCAAGCTGGTCTGATCGCCCCGCTCGCTCCGCGGCGGGGCGCCCGAGGCGCCGTTCAAAGCCCCGCGCATGCAGGCCGCGGCCGGATGCTGGACACTCCAGCGCCGGCCGCTTTTCTTTTTTCCGGCCCCCACATCCAGGAGCGAACAAACCATGCTGAAGGTTGGAGACAAGCTGCCCGCGGGCACGCTGCAGGAGTTCATCGAGGTCGAGGGCAACGGCTGCTCGATCGGCCCCAACAGCTTCGACGTCGAGAAGGCGACCGCGGGCAAGACCATCGCGCTGTTCGCGCTGCCGGGCGCCTACACGCCCACCTGCTCGGCCAAGCATGTGCCGGGTTATGTCGAGCAGGCCGCCGCGCTGAAGGCCGCCGGCGTCGACGAGATCTGGTGCGTGTCGGTCAACGACGCCTTCGTGATGGGTGCCTGGGGCCGCGACCAGAAGACCGCCGGCAAGGTGCGCATGATGGCCGACGGCAGCGCCGCCTTCGCGCAGGCCACCGGGCTGACGCTGGACCTCACGACCAAAGGCATGGGCTTGCGTTCCAACCGCTACTCGGCGCTGGTCAAGGACGGCGTCGTCAAGACGCTCAACGTCGAAGGCCCCGGCAAGTTCGAGGTCAGCGATGCCGGCACGCTGCTGGCGCAGGCCAAGGCCCTGAAGGGCTGAGCGCGACGCCGGCGCGCAGCGCCGGGCCGGCGGCTCGCCGGCACTCAGCGGGCCGCGGGTTCGACGAGCATCTGGGCGCGCCAGACCATCGCCCGGTGAATGCGCGTGTGTGCGCTGGGATGGTCGAAAAGGACGAACTCCTCCAGCGGCCCGGGCTGGGTCTTGCGGTACTCGGCCAGCTTGAGCATGACCTCGGCGAAGCCCAGCGGCTCGCGCGAGAGGTTTAGGCCGAACAGGTCGGCCTCGGCTTCCTGCTCGCGGATCAGGCTGTTGGTCAGCGGCGTGGCGACGAACGCCAGCACCGACAGCACGGCGATCAGCACCGGCAGCGAGGCGACGTCGAACTCGTCGCGCAGGCCCCAGCGCGTGCCGAATCGCGCCAGCAGCCTGCGCAGCGCCCAGGCTGCGCAGGCGAAGCCGACGAGGGCCAGCGCGGCGAATTCCAGCAGCATCTTGGGCACGTGCATCAGCGCGTAGTGGCCGATCTCGTGCGCCATCACGGCGCGCACCTCGGGCAGGCTGCCGCGGTTGAGCAGGTTGTCGTTCAGCCGCACCTGGGCCAGGCCGCCCAGCCCGGAGACGTTGGCGCTGACGCGTGTGGTCTGGCGCGAGGCGTCGACGACGTAGACCTCGTCGGCCGGCACGCCGCAGGCGCGCGCCATCGCCAGCACGGCCTGCTTGACGGGCCCGTCCGGCAGCGGCTTGTAGGTGTTGAACAGCGGCTCGATCCACAGCGGCGCGACGAGGATGACCATGGCCATCATCGCCACGCTGACCAGCGCGCCCCAGGCCCACCAGCGCGGGCCGGCGCGGCGCATCACCGCATACAGCAGCGCCGTGCCCAGGCCCGTGACGACGAGGCTGACGGCCAGCGCGATCAACTGATCGCCGAACCAGGCACCCAGGCCCTGCGTCGCCATGCCGTAGGCGTGCTCGCGCACGAAGCCCTGGTACACCGTCAGGGGCAGCGACAGCACCCATCCCGCCAGCGCATAAGCGGCGCCGTAGCAGGCATCGCGCAGCCAGTGCCGGCGCAGATGGCGCTCGGTCCAGTCGCGCAGCCACGTCGAAGGCCGCGTCCACAGCAGCACGGCCGCGATCGCCAGGCCCAGCAGCAGGTTCCACAGCTGCAGCCAGTAGCCGCCTTCGAAGTAGGCGTCCGACCGCGCGACCGACGCCGCCGGCAGCCGCGCCAGGTAGGCCTGGGTAGCAGCCTCCGGGTCGCGCGGCAGCGCCGCGCGCCAGGCATCGTCAACGGGCTGGATGGCAAAGCTTGAGACTTGCGGCGCGGGCTCAGCGGGCGCGGGTGCAGCGGGCGCGGGTGCAGCGTTAGCACCCGATGCCACGATCAGCGCCAAGCCCAGGCCTGCAATCGCACCGCAGCGCCCCACCATCCATCGTGACAGCATGCTCGTCGTCTCCGGGCGGCCGCCGAGGCCGAGAACAACGATGTTAGGCGCCTTCAGCCGAAGCGCTGCGGACTGAACGGCCGCAGGTCGACGCCGGCCACGGCCTCGCTGCCGTCGACCAGCGCCTGCACGATCTCGGCCGTGGCCGCCGACTGCGTGAGCCCGAGGTGGCCGTGGCCGAAGGCGTAGAGCACGCGCGGATCGCGCCGCGCGCGGCCGATGGCCGGCAGCGAGTCCGGCAGCGACGGCCGAAAGCCCATCCAGCGCGTGCCGCCCTCGCTGCGCAGCGCGGGCAGGAAGCGCCGCGCCTTGGCCAGCAGCGCATCGCTGCGGCGGTAGTCGGGCGGCGCCGACAGGCCGCCCAGCTCCACCGCGCCGCCGACGCGCACGCCGCCGGCGATCGGCGTGACGACGAAGCCGTGGTCGGCGAACGTGAGCTGTCGCCGCAGATCGAAGGCGCCCGGCGGCAGCGTGGTGTTGTAGCCGCGTTCGGTGTCGAGCGGGATGCGCTCGCCAAGCGTCGCGGCGAGCCGGTGCGACCAGGCGCCGGCGGCGACGACGACGTGGCGCGAGCGCACCGCGGTGCCGCCTTCGGCCAGGCGCACGCCCACCGCGTCGGCCGCCGGCTCGATGGCCAGCACACAGCCGCGCGCGATGGCCACCCCGGCGCCGAGGCAGCGCTCGGCGATGCGCAGCACCAGGCGCTGCGGGTCATCGATGGTCGCCCAGCCGGGCACGAAGGTGGCCGCGGTGAGCGTCGGCGCCAGGCCCGGCTGCCAGCGTGCGATGGCCTCGGCGCCGTGCGCGTGTTCGAAGGCGATGCCGTGGCCAGCGCGGACCTGCCAGCCGGGCAACGCGGCGCGCCACTGCGCCTCGCCCTCGTAGAGGTGCAGGTTGCCGTCTTCGCGCAGCCAACCGGTTGCCTGCACCGAGCGCAGCAAACGCGGCGTGGCGGCGGCCGACAGGCGGTTCAGCTCCGCCTGCGCCTGCGTGCTGGCGGCCACGCGCGCGGGTTGGCTGGCGCGCCAGAAGCGCCACAGCCAGGGCGCGATGCGCGGCAGGTAGGCCGGGCGCAACGCCAGCGGGCCCAGCGGATCGAGCAGCCAGCGCGGCGCCTGGCGCAGGATGCCGGGCGACGCCAGCGGCTGGATGTCCGAGAACGCATAGGCGCCGGCGTTGCCGCGGCTGGCGCCGGCGGCGATGCCTTCGCGGTCGAGCACCAGCACGCGGCGGCCCGGAACGGCCTGCACCAGGCGCCAGGCGATCGACAGGCCCACGATGCCGGCGCCGATGACCACCACGTCGAAAGCGGTGCGACCGGGCGCGGCCTCGGTCAGCGAAGGCAGCGGTGCGTCGGGGGCTAACCCGCGACTCGATGTCATCCGCCCAGGCCCCAGGCGAACGGGTCCTGGGGATCGAACACCACCTGCGCGTCGAGCGTGACGTGCGCGCGGCCGTGGATGAAGGGCAGCACGCGCGGGCCGCCGCTCGCCTGGTCCCTTTCGTAACGCGCCGCGAACACGCTGCCGATCACGCTCTCCTGGTGCCACACCTGGCCCGGCGCCAGCTCGCCATCGGCCGCCAGGCAGGCCAGCTTGGCGCTGGTGCCGGTGCCGCAGGGCGAGCGGTCGTAGGCCGCGCCGGGGCACAGCACGAAGCTGCGGCCCTGGTGGCCAGCGTCCTGCGCCGGGCCGAGCAGCTCGACGTGGTCGATTTCTGCGTCGTCGGCGCCGGTGATGCCTGCACTGCCCAGCGCGTGGCGGATGCGCTCGGCCAGCGCCGTCAACGCCGGAATGTCCGCCGGCAGCAGCGGCAGGCCGTGGTCGTGGCACAGGAAGAACCAGTTGCCACCCCAGGCCACGTCGCCGTGCACCACGCCGTGCCCGGGCACTTGCAGCGGCACCTGGCGCGCCTGCCGCCATGCCGGCACGTTGGCCACGGTCACGCCGCCGTCGGCGTGCAGCTCGGCGCGCACCGTGCCCACCGGCGTGTCGATGGCGTAGCGGCCGGGTCCGATGCGCCCCAGGTACGCCAGCGTGGCGATGACGCCGATCGTGCCGTGCCCGCACATGCCGAGCATGCCGACGTTGTTGAAGAAGACCACGCCGCACAGGCTGTCCGCGTGCTCGGGCTCGGTCAGCAGCGCGCCGACGATGACGTCGTTGCCGCGCGGCTCGTTGGCGAGCGCGCGCCGCCAGTGGTCGTGCTCGCCGCGAAGGCGCTCACGGCGTTCGGCCATCGTGCCGCGGCCGAGGTCCGGGCCGCCGCTGACGACCACGCGCGTGGGCTCGCCGCCGGTGTGGGAGTCGATGATGCGGGTTGGGCTGGGCGTCATGCGGGCTTGCCTCGGGAAGGTGTCTTGCGGGCGGCGCGCCGCGGCGCGGGCTTGGGCGCTGCGGCCTTGGGTTGCAACAGCTTGTGCAGGTCCTGGCGCACGCTCTCGATGTGCGCGACGAGGTGCTCGCAGGCCTCGCGCGTGCGGCCTTCGCGGCACAGCGCGATCAGCTTGCGGTGCTCGCGCTGCGCGCGGCCGAGCGCGGCCTCGCGGTTGAGCTGCACGCGCGTGTAGCGGTCGCTGGCCTGCAGCAGCGCGGCCACGATGGCCAGCGTGCGCGGCAGCCCGGCGCGCGCGTACAGGGCCAGGTGCAGCTCGGCATTCAGCGCGCCCCAGCGCGCCACGTCGTGCGCCGCAATGGCCGCGGCGAAGGCCTCGTCGTAGCCGGCGACCTGGGCGTAGTCGGCCTCCTGCAGCCGCGGCAGCGAGCGCCGCAGCAGCCGCGGCTCGAGCAGCACGCGCAGGTCGAAGACGTCGTCGATCTCGTCGAGCGGAAAGCCGGCCACCAGCGCGCCCTTGTGCGGCTCGATGCGCACCAGCCCCTCGGCCTCGAGCTGGAATAGCGCCTCGCGGATGGGGATGCGGCTGACGCCGAACTCGGCCGCCAGAGCGTCCTGCCGCAGCTGGCTGCCGGCCGCGCGCTCGCCGGCCAGGATGGCGCGGCGCAGCGCCTCGACGATGGCCGACGACAGCGTGCGGTGGGCGAGCAGCGGGTTCGTCATGATGGGCTTGCGTGGTTGATTGTATAAAATGTACGATCAACGGCAAGCGTCCTGAAACCCAACGAAAGACCCCCGCGATGGCCCCCTGCGTCTCCTGGTCCGGCGTCTTCCCCGCCGTGACGACCCAGTTCCGCGACGACCACTCGCTCGACATCGACGCCACCGCACGCGTCATCGACGCGCTGGTGCGCGACGGCGTGTCCGGCCTCATCGTCTGCGGCACGGTGGGCGAGAACACCTCGCTCGAACGCAGCGAGAAGCAGCAGATCATGGAAGCCGCCGTGGCGGTCGCCGCAGGCCGCGTGCCGGTGATCTGCGGCGTCGCCGAGTTCACCACCGCGTTCGCCATCGAGACGGCGCGCACCGCGGCCAGGGCCAAGGTCGACGGCATCATGGTGATGCCGGCGCTCGTCTATTCGGCCAAGCCGCACGAGTCGGCGGCGCATTTCCGCGCCGTCGCCAAGGCCACCGATCTGCCGGTGATGGTCTACAACAACCCGCCGATCTACAAGAACGACGTCACGCCCGACATTCTGGCCAGCCTGGCCGACTGCGACACCATCGTCTGCTTCAAGGACAGCTCGGGCGACACGCGCCGCTTCATCGACACGCGGCGCCAGGTGGGCGACCGCTTCGTGCTCTTCGCCGGCCTCGACGACGTGGTGGTCGAAAGCGTGGCCATGGGCGCGGCGGGCTGGGTCAGCGGCATGAGCAATGCCTTTCCGCGCGAGGGCGAGACGCTGTTCCGGCTGGCGCGCGCCGGCCGCCTTGCCGAGCTGATGCCGCTGTACGAGTGGTTCATGCCGCTGCTGCACCTCGACGCGCGGCCCGACCTCGTGCAGTGCATCAAGTGGTGCGAGCAGCGCATGGGCCGCGGCAGCGCGCTCACGAGGCCGCCGCGGCTGGCGCTCCAAGGCGCCGACCTCGCGCACGTGCAGCGCGTGATGGACGAGGCGCTGGCGCAGCGCCCGGCGCTGCCCGACGTCGGCCTGCCGCCGCTGCGCTGAAGCGCGATGACCGCCGTCTCCCAGCGCGCGCTCGACGCCTGGCTCGCCTTTGCGCATGAGCTGGCCGACGCGGCGCACGAACGGCTAGCGCCGGCCGCGGCGCTGCGGCCTCCAGCGCAGCTCAAGGCCGACCGCAGCTTCGTCACCGCGCTCGACGCGCAGATCGAGTCGCGGCTGCGCGAGCTGATCGCCGCGCGTTGGCCGGGGCATGGCATCGTCGGTGAAGAGCAGGACGCCAGCCGCAGCGACGCCGAGTGCGTGTGGGTGCTCGACCCCATCGACGGCACGGCGCCCTTCATCGCCGGCGTGCCGGTGTTCGGCACCCTGATCGCGCTGGCCGTGCAGGGCACGCCGGTGCTCGGCGTGATGCACCTGCCCGTCACGAGGCAGCGTTATGTCGGCGTCGCCGGCCGCGCCAGCACGCTCGACGGCCAGGCGCTGCGCGTGCGCCCCTGTGGCGCCTTGAGCCAGGCCATCCTCAGCACCAGCAACCCTGACGTCTACGCTGCCACCGAGCGCCCGGTGCTCGATGCGCTGCGTGAGCGCACCGCCTGGCGCATCTACGGCGGCTGCTGCCTGGCCTATGGCCTGCTGGCCGCCGGCCGCACCGATGTCGCCATCGACACCGGGCTCAAGGTCTGGGACTACGCGCCGTTTCGTCCACTGATCGAAGGCGCGGGCGGCGTCATCACCGATTGGGACGGGCAGCCGATCACGCTGGCCAGCGGGCCACGCGTCCTGGCCGCCGGCGACGCGGCAAGGCACCGCGAGGCGCTGACGCTGGTGCAGCGCGCATTGAGCTGACATGAGCAGCCCCGAAGCCTCCGGCATCCGCATCGAGAAGCTGCGCGTCGCCTATGGCGGCCAGGCGGTGATCGATGGCCTCAACCTCGACATCGAGCGCGGCGCGTTCTTCACGCTGCTGGGCCCCAGCGGCTGCGGCAAGACGACGCTGCTGCGCACGGTGGCCGGCTTCCTTCGCGCCAGCGGTGGGCGCGTGCTGTTCGGTGCGCGCGAGGTCACCGCGGTGCCGCCGCACCAGCGCGACATCGGCATGGTGTTCCAGGACTACGCGTTGTTTCCCGACAAGACGGTGTTCGACAACGTAGCCTACGGGCTGCGCGCGCGCCGGCAGGACGCCGCCACCATCCAGCGCAAGGTGCACGAGGCACTGGAGCGCGTGGGCCTGTCGGCCTTCGCGCAGCGCCAGCCGGCGGCGCTGTCGGGCGGGCAGCGCCAGCGGGTGGCACTGGCGCGCGCGCTGGTCATCCAGCCGCAGGTGCTGCTGATGGACGAGCCGCTGTCCAACCTCGACGCCAAGCTGCGGCTGCAGGTGCGCCAGACCATCGCCGACCTGCAGGCCGAGGCCGGCATCACCACCGTCTTCGTCACGCACGACCAGGACGAGGCGCTGGCGCTGTCGCACCGCATCGGCGTGATGAACCAGGGCCGGCTGGAGCAGGTGGGCACGCCGGCGCAGATCTACCGCGAGCCGGCCACCGCCTACGTGGCCGACTTCGTCGGCGCCGCCAACGTGCTGCCGGTGACGCTGGCGGCCAGCGTGGCGGCCGGCGGCATCGCCACCGTGGCGCTGGGCGGCGGTGGCGTGCCGGCGCGCGCGCCGGCGGCGCTGAGCGCCGGCGCGGCGCTGCTGATGGCCAGGCCGGAGACGATTGCGCTGCGTCCCGTCGATCAACGCGCTAACGGTGAACTTCAAGCCACCGTGCTGCGCCGCCAGTATCTGGGCGAGAAGACGAGCTACCGCGTGCAGCTGGCCGGCGGCGAGCCATTGCAGGTCGACCGCCACGGGCCGGCGCACGACGCGCACCGCGTCGGCGACGCGGTGGCGCTGGCCTTCGACCCTGCCGCCACGCTGGTGCTGGCGCGATGACGAGCTGGCGCGCGCCCTGGCCCTGGTTGACCCTGGCGGCGCTGGCGCTGCTGGTGGTGTTTTTGCTGCTGCCGCTGGCCAACGTCTTGGTGGGCAGCTTCGGCGCCGCCGGTGGCCCGTCGGGCTGGGCCGCCGTGGCGGCCGACCCGAAGTATTTGCAGGCGGTGCTCAACACGGTGCTGCTGGGCGCCGTCGTCACCGTGCTGGCGCTGGTCATCGGCGTGCCGCTGGCCTGGTTCACGGCGCGCTTCGACTTTCCCGGCAAAGGCATCGTCGCCGTGCTGCCGCTGGTGACGCTGGTCGTGCCCGAGGTCATCGCCGCGCAGACCTGGCTGATGATGGTGGGCAACAACGGCCTGGTGACGCGCGCGCTGGCCGAGTACGACATTGCGCTGCCCAGCTTCTACGGCTGGACCGGGCTGGTGACGGTGATGACCTTCACCTACTACACCTACATCTACATCGGCACGCTGGCGGCGATCCGCGGTTTCGACGTGCAGTTGGAAGAAGCGGCGCAAAGCCTGGGCACCACGCCCGCGATGTCGCGGTTGCGGGTCATGCTGCCGGTCGTGCTGCCGGCAGTGCTGGCCAGCGCGCTGCTCGTCTTCACGCTCGTGGTCGGCAACTTCGCGGTGGCGATGGTGCTGTCGAACAAGGTGCCGCTGCTGTCGGTGCTGACCTACCAGGCCACGGTGTCGGAGGTCGGCTCCGATCCCACGCTGCAGAGCACGTTGGCCACCATCTCGGTGGTGCTGGTGATGCTGGTGCTGTTCGCGCAGCGGCGCATCGTGGCGCGCAGCCGGCGCGAGGTGGTGCAGGGTCGCGGCGCCGTGGCCCAGCGGCTGGCGGGCTGGCGCGGCGCGCTGCTCGGCCTGGCCGCGGCGGCGGTGGTGGCGGTGTCGCTGCTGCCGGTGGCCAGCATCGTCGTCGGTGCATTCACGCAGGCCCGCGGGCCGGTGATGCGCTGGGGGCAGTGGACCACCGCGCACCTTGAGCGCGTGTTCACGCGCGCCATCGACCCGCTGCTCAACACGCTGCTCTACGCCGGCATCGCCACCACGGTGGGCATCGCGCTGGCGGTGCTGATCAGCTACCTCGTCGTCAAGAAGCGCAGCCTGCTGACGCCGGCGCTCGACTACCTCACCACGCTGCCGCTGGCGCTGTCGGGCACGGTGATCGGCATCGGCCTGGTGATGAGCTTCAACACCGGCTGGCTGCCGCTCACCGGCACCGGCGCGATCATCGTGCTGGCCTACGTGGTGCGGCGGCTGCCGTTCGGCATGCGCAACGCGTCGAGCACGCTGTACAACATCCCCGATTCGATCGAGGAAGCCTCCATCAGCCTCGGCGTGCCGCCGCTGCGAACCTTCCGCCAGGTGGTGCTGCCGATGATGCTGCCGGCCATCGCCGCTGCCGCGGTGCTGACCTGGACCACCACCGTCGCCGAGCTGAGCGCGTCGATCATCGTCTACTCCGGCGGCCGTGAGACGATGCCGATCCAGATCTTCCGCCTCATCGACAGCGGCCTGATGGCACAGGCCTCGGCCTACGGGCTGCTGCTGATCGGCGTCATCGTGCTGCCGATCGCGGTGGCGACGCGGCTGTTCCGCATCGAGCTGTTCGCCGCCCGCGCCTGACGTTTCATCCACCCTGGGAGGACCCTGCCATGACGATGCCTTCGATCAACCGCCGCACCCTCGTGGCCGGCCTCGGTGCCACGCTGGCGCTGCCGCTGCGCGCGCAGCCAGGCGGCTCGGTGGTGATCTACACCTCGAACAACCAGCAGGCGTTCGAAGCCGTGGTCGAGACCGCCGCCAAGCGCATGCCCGGCGTCAAGTTCTCGGCCATCACCGGCGGCTCGGGCCAGTTGCTGCGCCGGCTGGAGGCCGAAGGCAGCAAGCCGCAGGGCGACGTGTTCTGGAGCACTTCGGCCAACACGCTGGGCGCCTTCACGCAGTTGCTGGAGCCTTACCGCTCGCCCGAGCTGGCGGCCATTCCGAAATCGCTGCAGCACCCGCAGAACCTGTGGTCGGCCGCCAACGTGCACGTGGTGGTGGCGATGGTCAACCGCAACCAGCTCGGCAGCGTGCCGCTGCCCAAGACCTGGGCCGACCTGCTGGATCCGCGCCTGAAGGGCAAGATGATCATCGCCGACCCGGCCAACAGCTCGACCGCGCTGACCATCCTGTGGGGCGTGGACAAGATGCTCGGCGCCGACGGCCTGAAGCGGCTGGCCAACAACGTGAAGGTGACCAGCGCCGCCGCCACCGTTCTGCGCAGCGTGGGCCAGGGCGAGTTCGCCGTCGGCCTGACCTTCGAGTCCAACGCCTACGCCTACGTGGCCGGCGGCCAGAAGGAGATCTCGCTCGTCTACCCGGCCGACGGCACCTTCACGACCGCCGAGTACCTGGCGCTGATCAAGGGCGCACCGGCCGGCGAGCTGGCCAAGCGCGCCTGCGACCTGCTGCTGTCGAAGGAAGCGCAGACCGAGCTGCTGCTGGCCGCCTACCGCCGCCCGGCGCGCAGCGACATCGACGTGACGCGCCTGGTGCACTTGCCGGCGATGAGCCGCATCAAGGTGTTCCCGTTCGACGAGGAGGAAGCCGCGGCCAAGCGCGCCGAGTTCCTGAAGCGCTGGCAGGCGCTGGCCGTGGCAGCCGGAAACTGACGCGGCCGCCTGCCGCCCTGCCGCCCTGCCTTTGGGGGCCCCTTGACGGGGCCCATTTCGTTTGGGCATAATGCGCGGCTTCGCTCACTGCGAGCGTCAGCATGGCTGGCGCCACCGCCGGGCGAAGACGCAAGATTCGCCGACCCGATCCACCCGACCTTGGGGCCCAAGACTGACCGCCGCGGCTGTTGCCGCAGCGGGACAAGTTGGGGATGAACAATGATCCAAATGCAATCGCGGCTTGATGTCGCTGACAACACGGGCGCGAAGTCCGTCATGTGCATCAAGGTGCTGGGCGGCTCCAAGCGCCGTTATGCCGGCATCGGTGATGTCATCAAGGTCAGCATCAAGGAAGCGGCGCCCCGCGGCCGCGTCAAGAAGGGCGAGGTCTACAGCGCCGTCGTCGTGCGCACCGCCAAGGGTGTGCGCCGCCCGGACGGCTCGCTGGTCAAGTTCGACGGCAACGCCGCCGTGCTGCTGAACGCCAAGCTCGAGCCGATCGGCACCCGCATCTTCGGGCCGGTGACGCGCGAGCTGCGCACCGAGCGCTTCATGAAGATCGTGTCGCTGGCGCCCGAAGTGCTCTGACGCCACGCCTCTGCAAGGAACGAGCATGAACAAGATTCGCAAGGGTGACCACGTCATCGTGCTGGCCGGTCGCGACAAGGGCAAACGGGGCACCGTGAGCTCGCGCGCCAATGCCGACCACCTCGTCGTCGAGGGCGTCAACGTCGTCAAGAAGCACGTCAAGCCCAACCCGATGAAGGGCACCACCGGCGGCGTCGTCGACAAGACCATGCCCATCCACCAATCCAACGTCGCGATCTTCAACGCGGCCACCGGCAAGGCCGACCGGGTCGGCATCAAGCTGCTCGACGGCGGCAAGAAGGTGCGCGTCTACAAGTCCAGCGGCGCCGAAATCAAGGCTTGAGGGCAGCGACCATGGCTCAGCAACAAGCGACCCCGCAGACCTCGGCCCAGGCCCGTCTGCAACAGGTCTACCGCGAAAAGATCGTCCCCGAGTTGATGGCCAAGTTCGGCTACACCTCGTCGATGCAGGTCCCGCGCCTGGAGAAGATCACGCTCAACATGGGCGTCAGCGAGGCGGTGTCGGACAAGAAGGTGATGGACCACGCGGTCGGTGACCTGACCAAGATCGCCGGCCAGAAGCCGGTGGTCACCAAGTCGAAGAAGGCGATTGCCGGCTTCAAGATCCGCGATGGCGTGCCGATCGGCTGCATGGTCACGCTGCGCGGCGTGCGGATGTACGAGTTCCTGGATCGCTTCGTCACCGTGGCGCTGCCGCGCGTGCGCGACTTCCGCGGCATCTCCGGCCGCGCCTTCGACGGCCGCGGCAACTACAACATCGGCGTCAAGGAACAGATCATCTTCCCCGAGATCGAGTACGACAAGATCGACGCGATCCGCGGGCTGAACATCAGCATCACCACCAGCGCGAAGAACGACGACGAGTGCAAGGCCTTGCTCGCCGCGTTCAAGTTCCCGTTCAAGAACTGAGGCAAGCATGGCCAAACTCTCCCTCAAGCAGCGTGAAGCCAAGCGCGAGAAGCTCGTCGCCCAGTACGCGAAGAAGTACGCCGAACTGAAGGCGGTGATCGACGACGCCAAGCGGTCCGACGAAGAGCGCTATGTCGCCCGCCTGGAGCTGCAGAAGCTGCCGCGCAACGCCAACCCGACCCGTCTGCGCAACCGCTGCGCACTGACCGGCCGCCCCCGCGGCACGTTCCGCATGTTCGGCCTGGGCCGCAACAAGATCCGCGAGCTCGCCTTCAAGGGCGACATCCCGGGCCTGACCAAGGCCAGTTGGTGACATCGGGGCCCACGCAGGAGAAAACCCATGAGCATGAGTGATCCCATCGCGGACATGCTGACTCGCATCCGCAATGCGCAGAGCGTCGAGAAGGCCGCCGTGACGATGCCCTCGTCGAAGCTGAAGGTCGCGATCGCCCAGGTCCTGAAGGACGAAGGCTACATCGACGATTTCAAGGTCAACGCCGACGGCGCCAGGAGCGAGCTCGAGATCGCCCTCAAGTACTACGCCGGCCGCCCGGTGATCGAGCGCATCGAGCGCGTCAGCCGCCCGGGCCTGCGCGTCTACAAGGGCCGCAGCGCGATTCCACAGGTCATGAACGGCCTCGGCGTGGCGATCGTGACCACGCCCAAGGGCGTGATGACCGACCGCAAGGCGCGCCAGACCGGCGTCGGCGGCGAAGTCCTGTGCTACGTCGCTTGAGGGAGGGTCAGCAAAAATGTCCCGCGTAGGAAAGATGCCGATCGCCGTCCCGCAAGGCGTGGACGTGGCGCTGTCGGCCGAGCAGATCACCATCAAGGGCAGCAACGGCACGCTGTCGCGCCCGCTGTCGGCGCTGGTCACCGTCAAGAAGGACGGCAGCACGCTGAGCTTCGTGCCGGCCAACGACACGCCCGAGGCCGACGCGATGAGTGGCACCATGCGCGCCCTGGTGGCCAACATGGTGGGCGGCGTCAGCAAGGGCTTCGAGCGCAAGCTGACGCTGGTGGGCGTGGGCTTCCGTGCCCAGGCCCAGGGCCAGAAGCTGAACCTGCAGATCGGTTTTTCGCACCCGGTGGTGAAGGAGATGCCCGCCGGCATCAAGGTGGTCACGCCGACGCAGACCGAGATCGTCATCTCCGGCGCCGACCGCCAGGTGGTCGGCCAGTTGGCGGCCGAGGTGCGCGCCTTCCGTCCGCCCGAGCCCTACAAGGGCAAGGGCATCCGCTACGCCGATGAGCGCGTGGTGCTGAAAGAGACGAAGAAGAAGTAAGGAGCCGCTCCATGCTGAACAAGAAAGACCAACGACTGCGCCGCTCGCGCCAGACGCGCCAGCGCATCGCCCAGCAGAACGTCGCCCGGTTGACGGTGTTCCGCTCCAACCTGCACATCTACGCCAGCGTGATCTCCGACGATGGCGCGCGCGTGATCGCCTCGGCCTCCACGGCCGAGAAGGACGTGCGCTCGCAACTCGCCTCGGCCGCCAAGGGCGGCGGTGTCGACGCGGCCAGCCTGATCGGCAAGCGCATCGCCGAGAAAGCCAAGGCCGCCGGCGTCGAGAAGGTCGCGTTCGATCGCTCGGGTTTCGCCTACCACGGCCGCGTCAAGGCGCTGGCCGAGGCCGCCCGCGAAGCCGGTCTCCAGTTCTGACCCCGGCGCGCTTCAAGGAAACACTGCAATGGCAAAGTTCACTCCCCGCGCCCAGACCGAAGGCAACGACGACGGCCTGAAAGAAAAGATGATCGCGGTCAACCGCGTGACCAAGGTCGTCAAGGGCGGCCGCACGCTGAGCTTCGCGGCGCTGACCGTGGTCGGTGACGGCGATGGCCGCATCGGCATGGGCAAGGGCAAGGCCAAGGAAGTGCCGGTGGCGGTGCAAAAGGCGATGGACGCCGCGCGCCGCAACATGGTCAAGGTCAGCCTGCGCAACGGCACGATCCAGCATAACGTCGAAGGCGAGCATGGCGCGGCCCGCGTGCTGATGGCGCCGGCGCCGGCCGGTGCCGGCATCATCGCCGGCGGCCCGATGCGCGCGGTGTTCGAGGTGATGGGCGTGACCGACATCGTGGCCAAGAGCCACGGCTCGACCAACCCGTACAACATGGTGCGCGCAACGCTCGACGCGCTGACGAGCTCGACCACACCGGCCCAAGTGGCCGCCAAGCGCGGCAAGACGGTCGAAGAGCTGTTCAACTGAACGGCGACGACCTGGCCCTGCGGAGAAGATTCATGTCCGACAAGAAGACCCTGACCGTCAAGCTCGTCAAGAGCGTTGCCGGCACCCGCCAGTCGCACCGCGACACCGTGCGCGGCCTCGGGCTGCGCAAGCTGGGCAGCGAGCGCGCGCTGGAAGACACGCCGGCGGTGCGCGGCATGATCAACAAGGTCTCGTACCTGGTGAAGGTGCTGTGATGCAACTCAATTCGATCAAGCCGGGCAGCGGCGCCAAGCATGCCAAGCGGCGCGTGGGCCGCGGCATCGGTTCGGGCCTGGGCAAGACCGCGGGTCGCGGCCACAAGGGCCAGAAGTCGCGTGCCGGCGGCTTCCACAAGGTGGGCTTCGAAGGCGGCCAGATGCCGCTGCAGCGCCGCCTGCCCAAGCGCGGCTTCAAGTCGACGCAGCTCAAGTACAACGGCGAGATCACGCTGGCCGATCTGCAGCGCCTGGCGGCCGACGAGATCGACCTGCTGACGCTCAAGGCCGCCGGCCTGGTGCGCGAGCTGGTGCGCAACGTCAAGGTCATCAAGTCGGGCGAGCTGAGCAAGAAGGTCGCGCTCAAGGGCATCGCCGCGACGGCCGGTGCCAAGGCGGCGATCGAAGCCGCCGGCGGCTCGCTGGCCTGACGCGGCCTGCCTGGAAGGACATTCGAGCGTGGCAACGTCCGCCAATCAGCTGGCCAAGAGTGGGAAGTTCGGCGACTTGCGTCGCCGCATCGTCTTCCTGATCCTGGCCCTGGTGGTCTACCGCATCGGGGCGCACATCCCCGTGCCCGGCATCGACCCGGTGCAGCTGCAGCAGCTGTTCCAGGGCCAGCAGGGCGGCATCCTGAACCTGTTCAACATGTTCAGCGGCGGCGCGCTGTCGCGCTTCACCGTCTTCGCGCTGGGCATCATGCCCTACATCTCGGCGTCGATCATCATGCAGCTCATGAGCTACGTGGTGCCCAGCCTCGAAGCGCTGAAAAAGGAAGGCGAGGCCGGCCGGCGCAAGATCACGCAGTACACGCGCTATGGCACGCTGCTGCTGGGCGTGTTCCAGTCGCTGGGCATCGCGCTGGCGCTGGAAGGCTCGCCGGGCCTGGTGCTGACGCCCGGCTTCGGCTTCCGCATGACCTCGGTGGTCAGCCTGGTGGCGGGCACGATGTTCCTGATGTGGCTGGGCGAGCAGATCACCGAGCGCGGCCTGGGCAACGGCATCTCGATCCTGATCTTCGCCGGCATCGTGGCCGGGCTGCCGAGCGCGATCGGCGGCTTGTTCGAACTGGTGCGCACCGGCGCGATGAGCGTCGTTGCCAGCCTGTTCATCATCGCGGTGGTGATCGCGGTGACCTTCGCGGTGGTCTTCGTCGAGCGCGGGCAGCGCAAGATACTGGTCAACTACGCCAAGCGCCAGGTCGGCAACAAGGTCTACGGCGGCCAGTCGTCGCACCTGCCGCTCAAGCTGAACATGTCGGGCGTGATCCCGCCGATCTTCGCGTCGTCGATCATCCTGCTGCCGGCCACCATCGTGGGCTGGTTCGCCACCGGCGAAGGCTTGCGCTGGCTGAAAGACTTGTCGGCGGCGCTGTCGCCGGGCCAGCCGATCTACGTGCTGCTGTACGCGGCGATGATCGTATTCTTCTGCTTCTTCTACACCGCGCTGGTGTTCAACAGCCGCGAGACGGCCGACAACCTGAAGAAGAGCGGCGCCTTCATCCCCGGCATCCGTCCCGGCGAGCAGACGGCGCGCTACATCGACAAGATCCTCTCGCGCCTGACGCTGGCCGGCGCCATCTACATCACCGCGGTGTGCCTGCTGCCAGAGTTTCTGGTGCTCAAGTACAACGTGCCTTTCTATTTCGGCGGAACCTCATTGTTGATCATCGTGGTCGTCACGATGGACTTCTGGGCCCAGGTTCAAAGCTATGTCATGAGTCAGCAGTACGAGAGCCTGCTGAAGAAAGCGAACTTCAAGACCAGCTGATGGGAAATGGCCAAGGACGATGTCATCCAGATGCAGGGGGTGATTCTGGAGAATCTTCCCAATGCAACATTTCGGGTGAAGCTGGAAAACGGTCATGTGGTATTGGGGCACATCTCCGGCAAGATGCGGATGCACTACATCCGCATCCTGCCGGGTGACAAGGTCAGCGTGGAGTTGACGCCCTACGATTTGAGTCGCGCGCGGATCGTGTTCCGCGCAAAGTCATGATTTCTGCCCCCCCCATGGGGGCAAGCCAACTCGGGATCGGCCCGTCGTTGGCTCAAGGTCAAGGAGAAGACCATGAAAGTCGCCGCTTCGGTCAAGAAGATGTGCCGCCACTGCAAGATCATCCGCCGCAAGGGGGTGGTGCGCGTGATCTGCACCGACCCGCGCCACAAGCAGCGTCAAGGCTGAAACGCCTTCGTCGGCATCCAAGAGTTAGAGGACAAGCATGGCACGCATCGCTGGCATCAACATTCCGCCCCACAAGCACGCCGAGATCGGCTTGACGGCCATCTACGGCATCGGCCGCTCCACCGCGCAGAAGATCTGCGAGTCGGTCGGCATCCCGTATTCCAAGAAGATCAAGGACCTGAGCGACACCGACCTCGAGCGCATCCGCGAGGAGATCGGCCGCCTGACGATCGAAGGCGACCTGCGCCGCGAGCTGTCGATCAACATCAAGCGGCTGATGGACCTGGGCTGCTACCGCGGCTTCCGCCATCGTCGGGGCCTGCCGGTCCGCGGCCAGCGCACGCGCACCAACGCCCGCACCCGCAAGGGTCCGCGCAAGGGTGCTGCCGCGCTGAAGAAGTAAGCCGCCGCCCCAGCAACCGTCACCAGAGTTCGTCATGGCCAAAGCACCTGTCAACACCGCCGCTCGCCGCGTCAGCAAGAAGGTCCGCAAGAACGTTGCGGACGGCATTGCGCACGTGCACGCGTCGTTCAACAACACCATCATCACGATCACCGATCGCCAGGGCGGAGCGCTCGCCTGGGCCTCGAGCGGCGGCCAGGGCTTCAAGGGCTCGCGCAAGTCGACGCCCTTCGCGGCCCAGGTGGCCGCCGAAGTGGCCGGCCGCGCCGCGCAGGAGCAGGGCATCAAGAACCTCGACGTGCGCATCAAGGGCCCGGGCCCGGGCCGCGAGTCGTCGGTTCGCGCGCTGGCCTCATTGGGCATCCGCATCAACTCGATCAGCGACGTGACGCCGATCCCGCACAACGGCTGCCGCCCGCAGAAGCGCCGCCGGATCTGATCGCCCGACCCAAGCCCGGCAGCCAATCGCCGGGCTTGCTATACTCGAAGGTTTTCCCGTCCGGCCGGCAGCTTACCCAGGCCCTGGCCGGATCCATCGAAGCCCACCGTTCGCGCCGCTTTCGGCATCAGCCGAAAGACCCGGGGCGGACTCCGCGGTAGCTGCTCCTCAACGGAGCATTTGGCCGCGCAGCAAGAGACTGAAAAGGACAGCACGTGGCACGTCTCCTCGGCCCCAAGGCCAAGCTTTCCCGTCGCGAAGGCACGGACCTCTTCCTCAAGAGCGCGCGTCGCTCGATTGCCGACAAGGCCAAGTTCGACAGCAAGCCCGGCCAGCACGGCCGCACCAGCGGCTCGCGCACCTCGGACTACGGTGTCCAACTGCGCGAGAAGCAGAAGGTCAAGCGCATGTACGGCGTGCTCGAGCGCCAGTTCCGCCGCTACTTCGCCGAGGCCGAGCGCCGCAAGGGCAACACCGGCGCCAACCTGCTGATGCTGCTGGAATCGCGCCTGGACAACGTGGTCTACCGCATGGGCTTCGGCTCGACGCGCGCCGAGGCCCGGCAGCTCGTCTCGCACAAGGCGGTCACGGTCAACGGCGAGGTCGTCAACATCCCTTCGTACAGCGTGAAGGCCGGCGACGTGCTGGCGCTGCGCGAGAAGTCCAAGAACCAACTGCGGGTGCAGGACGCGCTGAAGCTGGCGCAGTCGGTCGGCCTGTGCGACTGGGTGCAGGTCGATGCCACCAAGATGGAAGGCACCTTCAAGAAGGTGCCCGACCGCGACCAGTTCGGCGCCGAGATCAAGGAAGCGCTGATCGTCGAGTTGTATTCGCGCTGACGGTTCAGCGCCCGGCGTGCCTGGACAGAGCAGGCGCGCCGGCCGTGCTTTCGTGGGCCTTGCTGCGCTCGTCGGGCGCGCAGCAAACCTCAGGCGCACCGCCCGACGCGGTCCATCAGCCTTATCGGTGTAACGAGCCGAGGGTATTGACAGGAACACACACTCAATGCAGACCACTCTCCTCAAGCCCAAGGCCATCCAGGTGGAAGTGCTGGGCGGCCATCGTGCGAAAGCCATCCTCGAGCCCTTCGAGCGCGGCTACGGCCACACCCTGGGCAACGCGCTGCGCCGCGTGCTGTTGTCGTCGATGGTGGGTTATGCGCCGACCGAGGTCACCATCGCCGGCGTGCTGCACGAATACTCGGCGATCGACGGCGTGCAGGAAGACGTCGTCCACATCATGCTCAACCTCAAGGGCGTGGTCTTCCGCCTGCACAACCGCGACGAAGTGACGCTGGTGCTGCGCAAGGAAGGCGAAGGCCCGGTGACGGCCGCCGACATCCAGACCCCGCACGACGTCGAGGTCATCAACCCCGAGCACGTCATCGCCCACCTGGCGCAGGGCGGCAAGCTGGACATGCAGATCAAGGTGGAGAAGGGCCGCGGCTACGTGCCGGGCACCATGCGCCGCTACGGCGACGAGCCCACCAAGTCCATCGGCCGCATCGTGCTGGACGCCTCCTTCTCGCCCGTGCGTCGCGTCAGCTACGCGGTCGAGAACGCCCGCGTCGAGCAGCGCACCGATCTCGACAAGCTGGTGATGGAGATCGAGACCAACGGCTCGATCCCGCCGGAAGAAGCCATCCGCCAATCGGCCCGCATCCTGGTGGAGCAGCTCGCCGCCTTCGCGCAGATCGACGTCAACCCGCACGAGATGTTCGAGGCCCAGCCGACGCGCGCGCCGAATTTCGACCCCATCCTGCTGCGCCCCGTCGACGAGCTGGAGCTGACGGTGCGCTCGGCCAACTGCCTGAAGGCCGAGAACATCTACTACATCGGCGACCTGATCCAGCGCACCGAGACCGAGCTGCTGAAGACCCCCAACCTGGGCCGCAAGTCGCTCAACGAAATCAAGGAAGTGCTGGCCTCGCGCGGCCTGACGCTCGGCGCGCGGCTGGAGAACTGGCCGCCCCAGGGCCTGGACAAGCGATAGGCGGCGAAGGCCTCGCGGCCCGCCTCCATACTGACACGTTCGACGTGCACGCCCCGGTACCTGACACGGCCGGGGTTCGATAACGAAAGGAAAGCACCATGCGCCACCGTCACGGGCTTCGCAAGCTCAACCGTACCAGCAGCCATCGCCTGGCGATGCTGCGCAACATGTGCAACTCGCTGATCCAGCACGAGGCGATCAGGACCACGCTGCCCAAGGCCAAGGAACTGCGCCGCGCCGTCGAGCCGCTGATCACGCTGGGCAAGGAGCCCACGCTGGCCAACCGCCGCCTGGCCTTCGACCGCACGCGCGACCGCGATGTCGTCACCAAGCTCTTCAACGAACTGGGCCCGCGCTACAAGGCCCGCCCGGGCGGCTACACGCGCATCCTGAAGATGGGCTTCCGCGTTGGCGATAACGCGCCGATGGCCTTCGTCGAACTGGTCGACCGCCCCGAGCCCGCGGCTGCCGAGACCACCGACGCCAGCGCCGAATAAAGGCCCTGCGCTTCACAAGATAGGCCGATCGGCCTATACTTCCAAGCTCTGTCGCGGGGTGGAGCAGTCTGGTAGCTCGTTGGGCTCATAACCCAAAGGTCGCAAGTTCAAATCTTGCCCCCGCAACCACCGAATCCCTGGCGCCGCCCAGCGCCTGAAGACAAAGCCCGCTGACAGCGGGCTTTGTCGTTTTGCGCCCCGCTTCTACGAGCGGCATGGTCTCTCGGTGATCGGCTTCGGCGGCGACGGCAACAATGACGCAAGCGGCCCGACGCGCTGCACGAGCGGCTGAGCGGCCTCGGCGCTTGACTGGCATCAGCAGGCGTTCGCGGCGGCTGCCCTATCGTGCCGCGCCGCGCCGCGCGCGTCGTGGACGTCTGGAGACCTTTGCATGCAAGAGACCGATCGCCCCTCGGCTGGCGCCGCTGCCGCGCCCGCTGCCGTGACCGACACCGCCATCGCCGGCGAACTGCCGGCCCAGCTCATCAGCGCCGAGGTGCTGAAGGAGAAGTACGCCAAGGGCGACGAGACCAGCGCGCTGCAGGTGCACCAGCGCGTGGCGCGTGCGCTGGCCCTGGCCGAGCCGGCGCCGCGGCACACGCAGTGGGAACAGCGCTTCCTGTGGGCGCTGGAGCAGGGCTTCATCCCGGCCGGGCGCATCCAGTCGGCGGCCGGCACCGAGCTGGCGGCCACGCTGATCAACTGCTTCGTGCAGCCGGTGGGCGACTCGATCGCGCAGTTCGAAGACGGCCACCCCGGCATCTACACCGCGCTGACCGAGGCCGCCGAGACCATGCGCCGCGGCGGCGGCGTGGGCTACGACTTCAGCCGCATCCGGCCGCGTGGTGCCTGGGTCGGCAGCACGCAAAGCAGCGCCTCGGGGCCGGTAAGCTACATGCGCGTGTTCGATCGCAGTTGCGAGACCGTGGAGAGCGCCGGCGCGCGCCGCGGCGCGCAGATGGGCGTGCTGCGCTGCGACCACCCCGACATCGAGGAGTTCGTCCACGCCAAGGACACCGGCGACCTGAAGAACTTCAACATCTCGGTCGGCGTGACCGACGCCTTCATGCAGGCGGTGGAAGCCGGCGGCGAGATCGAGCTGGTGCACCGCGCCGAACCCGGCGCGCGGTTGAAGGCCGCCGGCGCCTACCAGCGCAGCGATGCCGATGGGCACGGTGGCCGCAGCGGCAGCAGCGGCAGCAGCGGCAGCAGTGGCAGCAGTGGCTCATGGGTCTACCGCAAGCTGCCGGCGCGCCAGCTGTGGGACCAGATCATGCGGTCGACGTACGACCACGCCGAGCCCGGCGTGCTGTTCCTCGACACGATCAACCGCGACAACAACCTCGCGTACTGCGAGACGATTGCGGCCACCAACCCGTGCGGCGAGCAGCCCTTGCCGCCCTACGGTTGCTGCTGCCTGGGCTCGATCGACCTCACGCGCTTCGTGCAGCGGCCTTTCGAGGGCGATCCGGCCTTCGATGCCGCCGGCTTCGCGGCGCTGGTGCAGGTGGCCGTGCGCATGCTGGACAACGTGCTCGACGTCAGCGTCTGGCCGCTGCCGCAGCAGGCCGACGAAGCGCGGCGCAAGCGGCGCATCGGCCTGGGCTTCACCGGGTTGGGCGATGCGCTGGTGATGCTGGGCCTGCGCTACGACAGCGAGCCGGCGCGCGCGATGGCGCGCCGCATCGCCGAGCAGATGCGCGACGCGGCCTACGAGGCCAGCGTGGAGCTGGCGCGCGAGCGCGGCGCCTTCCCGCTATTCAACGCCGACCTCTACCTCGCGGGCAGCACCTTCGCCACGCGGCTGCCGGCGGCCCTGCGCGAGCGCATCCGCCAGCACGGGCTGCGCAACTCGCACCTGCTGTCGATCGCGCCCACCGGCACCATCAGCCTGGCCTTCGCCGACAACGCCAGCAACGGCATCGAGCCGGCCTTCAGCTGGACCTACACGCGCAAGAAGCGCATGAGCGACGGCAGCCTGCGCGAGTACCCGGTGGAAGACCATGCCTGGCGCCTGTACCGCCACCTGAAGGGCGCCGACGCGCCGCTCACTGCGGCCTTCGTCACCGCGCTGGAGATGCGGGCCGCCGACCACGCCGCAATGGTGGCCGCCGTCGCGCCCTTCGTCGACACGGCGATCAGCAAGACCGTCAACGTGCCGGCCGACTACCCCTATGCCGACTTCCAGGGCCTGTACCTGCAGGCCTGGAAGGCCGGCCTCAAGGGCCTGGCCACCTACCGGCCGAATGCCGTGGTCGGCTCGGTGCTGAGCACCACGCCGGCCGTCGCCACGCCCGAGCCGATGCCGCTGCTCGACGAAGCCAACCGCCGCCTCGCGCTCGACCGGCTGCCGGCGCCGGTGCTGGCGTCCCTGCGTTGGCCGGGGCGGCCCGAGTTGCCCGGCGGCAACCCGGCCTGGACCTACATGGTGCAGCACCCCTTCGGCGATTTCGGGCTCTTCGTCGGCGAGATTCCCGACGACGGCGCTGCGGGCTCGCGGCCGTTCGAGGTCTGGGTCAACGGCGCCGAGCAGCCGCGCGGCCTGGGCGCGATGGCCAAGACCTTGTCGATGGACCTGCGCGCCAACGACCCCGCGTGGCTGCAGCTCAAGCTCGACGCGCTGGCCACCGTGGCCGAGGAGCGTTCGTTCGAGATGCCGTTCCCGCCGCATGGCGAGAAGCGGCTGTTCCCCGGCGTCGTCGCCGCCACCGCGGCGGTGATCCGCTGGCGCTGCCAGCAGCTCGGCGCGCTGCCGGCCGAAGACGATGTCCGCCCGACGCCGGTGATGGACGCCCTCTTCGCGCGCAAGGAGCCGCTCACCGGGCCATCTGGCACCTTGGCCTGGGCGGTCGACCTCCACAACCCGGCGGCCGACGAGCGCTTCACGCTCACGCTCAAGGAGATCACGATTCCCGGCCCCGACGGGCTGCCGGTGACGCGGCCCTGCGCGATCGGCTTCTCGGGCAACTACCCGCGCGCGCTGGACGGGCTGGCGCGGCTGCTGTCGCTCGACATGCGCGTCATCGACCCGGCGTGGATCGGCATGAAGTTGCGCAAGCTGCTCAACTACGCCGAGCCGCTGGGTCACTTCATGGCCTTCGTGCCGGGGCTGCCGCACGGCCAGCAGCGCCAGCAGCTGTGGCCGTCCACCGTGGCCTATCTCGCGCGGCTGATCATTCACCGCTACGCGATGCTGGGCGTGCTGGACGAGCAGGGCTTCCCGCTGCGCGAGATGGGCGTGCTGGAAGTGCCGCCCGGCGCACCCGTGGCAGGCGGCGCGGGCCGCGCCACCGCGCCGCAGGCCGGCCGGCCTTGCCCCGAATGCGGCAACCGCACCGTGATCCACAAGGACGGTTGCGACTTCTGCACCGCCTGCGGCTACGTGGGCCAGTGCGGCTGACGCTGCCGGCAACGCCAACCCGCAGCATCAAGCCGCGTCGGACAGCGCCGACACGAAGCGACACCTTCGGCCGACAGGCGAGGCCTGGCGCGGCGGCGAAGATGCCAGGAGCTGCTGGCGGGCGAGTCCGGCGAGTCCACTTGCATGGCAGCGGCTCAGGAGTGTCCTGATGGACTCTAACACTCGAACCCAACGTCAACCGGTCGAGGGCCATGCCAGCCGCGCTGCAGTCGACCCCCGCTAGCCGGCGGCTCTGGCGCCAGGCGCTGTCGCCGCGCCAGGCCTGGGCGATCACGACCGAGGCGGCCGAGGCCTGGCTCGAAGACCGCTGCACCAGCCTCGGCGCCGCGCTGGCGTACTACACGCTGTTCTCGATGGCGCCGCTGCTGCTGATCGTGGTCTCGGTGGCCGGGCTGCTGTTCGGCGCCGAGGCGGCGCGCGGCGAGGTGTCGGCGCAGTTGCAGGGCCTGCTGGGCGGGCCCGGCGCGGCCGCGGTGCAGGAGCTGCTGGCCAGCGTCAACTGGCCGGCCGGCAGTGCCCTGGCCACCGTCACCGGCCTGGTGCTGATGCTGATCGGCGCCACCACCGTCTTCGCCGAGCTGCAAGGCACGCTGGACTTCATCTGGCGCGCGCCGGCGCGGCCGCTGGGCAGCTGGTGGGCCTTCGTGCGCGCGCGCGTGCTGTCGTTCGGGCTCATCCTCGGCGTCGGCTTCCTGCTGATCGTGTCGCTGCTGCTCAGCGCCGCGCTGGCGGCGGTGCAAAGCTGGTGGCTGCTGCCGCGCCTGGTCGGCTGGCACGCGATGATGGACGGCGTGAGCGCGGCCTTCGACTTCGCGCTGGTCACGCTGCTGTTCGCGCTGATCTACAAGTTGATGCCGCGCGTGCGCATCGCGTGGTCCGACGTCTGGGTGGGCGCCGTCGTCACCGCCGCACTGTTCGCGGTGGGGCGGCAGTTGATCGGCCTGTACATCGGCCGCGGCGCCGTGGGTTCGGGATTCGGCGCCGCGGGCTCGTTGGTGGCGGTGCTGGTGTGGGTCTACTACTCGGCGCAGATCTTCCTGTTCGGCGCCGAGTTCACCTGGGTCTTCGCGCACCGCATCGGCTCGCGGCGCGACACCGAGGACACGCCGGCCGCTACAGCAGTTCCTCGATCGTGAAGCGGCGGTAGTGCACCGCGGCCGAGGCGCCGTAGAGCCGCGCCAGATCGCCCACGCGCTGTGCCTTGGCGTCGTCGTCCACGCGCACCAGCAACCAGCGGTGGCCGTTGCGCGCCAGTTCCAGATACCGCCGCATCAGCGTGATCTCGTAGCCGAAGCCGGCCAGGGTGCCGGCGTTGTCGATCAGCGCCGTCAGCTCCTGCACGCTGTCGCGCGGCTTGAACTCGGCCACGTCGGTGGCCGGCCAGCCGTCCTCCAGCAGCGCCACCTGCAGGATGTCCTGCTGCTGCTGCGTGAGCAGCGCGGCGAGCACGTGGCCCACCGGCTTGAGCGCGCCGAAGGACGTGGGCAGCTCGCTCATCGATGCGGGCGCGGTCGTCGCGGTGATGGGCGTGGGGGTCATCGCTAGCCTCCTGGCGGGGGTTTCGGATAGCAGCATCGTCGGCAACACCGGCTGGCCGCGCATTCGGCCGATGGCGCCTTGGCGTGTCGGTGGCGTCCGACACGGCGCGGCGGCCCGCGCTGTCTCGTCGGCCCACAGGCGCGGTCGCCAGCGCAAGCGGCGCCGTCCTACAGCGCCGCGTCCGCCGCGCCGATGCTGCGCGCGCGAGGCGCTGCCTACATTCGGTATCACCCGGCCGACCCCCGGCCACCCTTCACTGCAAAGGAGTTGCCATGTTGAAGTGGGCCTTGATCTTCGCGCTGATCTCCATCGTCGCCGGCGTCCTGGGCTTCGGCGGCATCGCCGCCGGCGCAGCCGGCATCGCCAAGGTGCTGTTCGTGCTGTTCCTCGTGGCCTTCCTGGTCGTCGTCGCGATGATCTTGATGGGCGTCAGCGCGATCAAGAAATAGCCCTGCGCCGCAGACACCATCACTCCCCGACATCGAAAGGCATTTGCCATGAGCACCAAGCCCGCCGCCGTGAGCGCCGCCGCACGCAAGCCAGACGCGCCCACGCAGCATTCACTGACCCTCGATGAAGATGCGCTCGACCGCGCGCGCAAGCAGCTGTCCGAAGGTGCCGTCACGCCCAGCTACGGGCCCTGGCGCGACGCCATCGTCAAGCTGCTGAACGATTCGTTGGCCACCGAACTCGTATGCATCCTGCGCTACAAGCGCCACTACTTCACCGCCAAGGGCCTGTCCTCGCCGGCGATCGCTGCCGAGTTCCTGGAGCACGCCAACGAGGAGACCGGGCACGGCGACCGTCTGGCCGAGCGCATCGTGCAACTCGGCGGCGAGCCCGACTTCTCGCCCGACTCGCTGCTCAAGCGCAGCCATGCCGACTACGACGACTCGCTCGACCTGAAGGCCATGGTGCGCGCCAACCTGGTGGCCGAGCGCGTCGCCGTGGAAGGCTATCGCCAGATGATCGCGCTCATCGGCGACAAGGACCCGACGACCCGCCGGCTGCTCGAAGACATCCTCCACGACGAGGAAGAGCACGCCGACGAGCTGGCCGACCTGCTGGACGCGTAGGTCCGGTCCTACGCACCGATGCCGGCTGCGACTACAGCATCACGCGATGCACACCGCTGCCGGCAGCCTCGCCCCGCTTCTACAGTGACTCCATCGCAGACCTGAAGACCTGCGAGTTTGAAGTCAGCTTCCACCCAACCCAGGAGACTCTCATGCTGCACTACGCCGTCGTCTTCTTCGTCATCGCGCTGATCGCGGCGCTGTTCGGCTTCGGTGGCATTGCTGCCGGCGCCGCCGGCATCGCCAAGATCCTGTTCTTCGTCTTCGTGATCATGGCCATCGCCACCTTCCTGTTCGGCCTGATCCGCAAACCGTAACGCGCTCGTCGCCATCGCCACCATTCCAAGGAGAAGCCCATGCAAGCCAAGATCGTCACCCCCGCCACCGACACGCAGACTGCCGCCGCGATCGAGAACACGCGCGATCTGGTCAACAATGGCCTCGACACGCTGGAGTCGGGCATTGAAAAGCTGCGTGAAGCCGCGCCGTCGGTGCTCAGCCGCGCCGCAGCGCAGGTGGAAGACATCACCCGCCGCAGCATGGAGCGTGCCCGCGAGACCACCACCCAGGTCAAGCACCAGATGGTGAAGGCGGGCGACCGCAGCGTGGACTACATCCGCGACGAGCCTGTCAAGTCGGTGCTGATGGCTGCCGCCGCCGGTGCCGCGATGGTGGCGCTGATCGGCTGGCTGTCGCGCCCGCGCGGCGATCGTTGAATCGCATCACATAACGTTCCAAGTCAAACAACAACCCAGGGGCCGACACGTGGACCAGGCGCTGCCGGCCCCTTTTGCTGACGACACCACAGCCGACGACGACCCGCGCCAGCGGGCGTTGGCGCGTCTGACGGCGTCGCGCCAGGCGCTGCAGGCGGCGTGGCTGCCGAAGCCGGCCGCGCCCAGCGGCGCCCGCGGCCCGCACCGCCTGGCGGCGCTGTGGCGCCATTGGCGGCGGCAGCTTGCCGGCAACGCTTTCGTCGGCGTGGCCTTTCAGGCCGCGGCCGACTGGTGGCGGGCCAACCCCTGGCGTGCCGCCGGCGAGGCGGTGGCCGAGGAACTGCACCAATCACTGACGCCCATCGTGCGCCGCCACCCGGTGGCCAGCGTCACGCTGGCGGCAGCGGCGGCCGCCGCCGTGGCGGCCGCGCGGCCCTGGCGCTGGCCGCTGGTGGCGCAGCAGCTCAGGCCGCTGCCGGGGCGCGCGGGGCGCTGGCTGCTGCGGCAGTTGAGCCGCGCGCCGCTGCAATCGCTGATCGTCGGCGCGATGCTCGCCGGCGGCACGGCCGCTGCGTCGGCCGAAGACCCGCAAGCGCCGGCCTCCTGACTCCTGAGCAAGACCGCAACGCCGATGACGGCATTCGCCGCCGGCGCTCGCTGGTGCTACAACGGCAGCAATCCATCCGCTGGCTGCGCTTCAGGAAGAGCCTCATGTCCGACAACGCCCTCGTCCGCGCCGGCGCCGTGATCCACGGCGGCGCGTTGCGCTGCGTGGACTGCCCGCTGCGGCGGCTGGATCTGTATCAGCCGGTCAACGCCACCGAGCTGGCGATCATCGACGAGCTCAAGAGCGCCGACGCCGACTACCGCGCCGGCGAGTTGCTGATCGCCGAGAACGCCGACGACACGCCGCTGTTCACGCTGCTGCGCGGGTGGGCCATCCGCTTCAAGAGCCTCAGCGGCGGCCGCCGGCAAATCATGAACGTGCTGCTGCCGGGCGACTTCATCGGGCTGCAGCAGAAGATGAGCGACGCCGCCAGCCACGGCGTGCAGGCGTTGACCGACGTGCAGGTGTGCCGGTTCGCGCGCGACGCGGTGTGGACGCTGCACCGCGAGCTGCCCTCGCTGGGCTACGACGTCACCTGGCTGTCGGCCAACCAGAACAGTCTGGTCGACGACAACCTGCTCAGCGTGGGCCGGCGCAGCGCGCTGGAGCGCGTGGCCGCGCTGCTGCTGACGTTGTACGTCCGCGCGCTGCCGCACGACGGCGACGCCGGTGCCGTGGGCCTGCACTTCCCGCTGACGCAGCAGCACATTGCCGATGCGATGGGGCTGTCGCTGGTGCACACGCAGCGCGTGCTGCGCCAGTTGCGCGAGCGCGGCCTCTACGAGATGCGCGACGGTGCGCGGTTGCTGCTGCCCGATCCCAAGGCGTTGTCGCAACTGGCGCACCTGCGCTGGCCGCTGACGATGGCACGCGCGCCGCTGATCTGAAGCGGCTGTCGGCGCTGTCCGACACGTGAACGGGGCCCAGGACGATGGGCCCGGCCAGCGCGGCCGCCGACAGTGGAGTCCTCCTCGTCACTGACCTTGAAAGGCCCGCCATGAACCGCCACCGAAACGCTGCCCTGTTGGTCACGGCGGCCGCTGCCTTGCTGTTGCTGGGCGCCTGCAACCGCCAGGACGATCGCAGTGTCGGCCAGAAGGTCGACAGCGCGGTCAGTACCGTGGAGCAGAAGGCCGGTGAAGCCAAGACCGCCACCGAGCGCGCCGCCGATCAGGCCGGTCAGAAGATCGAAAACGTCGCCGACCAGGCCGGCAAGAAGATCGAAAGTGCTGCCGACCAAGCCGGCCAGAAGATCGACAGCGCCGCCTCGAAGGTGGGCGACGTCATCAACGACGCCACCATCACCGCCAGCGTCAATGCCGAGCTGGCCAAGGATTCCAAGTTGAGCGCGGTGCGGATCAACGTCGACACCACCAACGGCCGCGTGACGCTCGCGGGCAAGGCGCCGGATGCCGAATCGCGCGAGCGGGCGACGCGTCTGGCCGCCGGCGTCAAGGGCGTGACCCAGGTCGACAACAAGCTGGAAATCGGAGGGTAACCGTCCCACCCGAAGCGCCTTTCGGCGCTTGCGGGTCAAAGGGCGTCGCCGACGGCCCGGCCAAGCCGGTTGCGCGGCGGTCGCTCGGGTTTCATAACGGAGTTGTTGATGAGCTTGTATGTGCTTCCTCCGGTGGTCGCGGTGATCGCCATCTCCACGTACCACCACGCATCGATGGCAGAGCAGTCCGAAGCGCTGGGCCGTCACCTGCAAGACTGTCGCGCCCAGCGCGGCCGCTGGTTCGGCGCCGCGCTGTGGGCCGAAGGCTTGCACCAGCGGCTGGCGCCGCGCTTCGTCACCACGCTGGTCGGCGCCACCGCGGCGCTGACGCTGGTGCTGCTGGTCGCGGCTGCCGCCGGCGGGCTTTGACGGCAACGCCGTGACTGCCGCCGCTGCGCGCTTCGCCGGCATCGGCGAAGGGCTGCCGGCGCTGCACTATGTGGTGCCCAACGCGGCGCCGGTCGAAGCGCCGATCCGGGCCGAGATCTTCGGCCCCGCGCGCTTCGAGCAGCAGGGCGACAGCCTGGCGGCCGTGCAACGGCTGCAGCCGCCCGGCGTCGCCACGCGGCCGGAGACGTTCTTTCCGCGCCTGCAGGACAACATCGCCGTGCTGCGCCGCGCCGGCGCGCTGCTGGAGCGGCGTGCGCGCGAAGGGGCGCACCTCAGCCCCGCCGGCCACTGGCTGCTGGACAACGCCACGCTGATCGCCGAGCAGCTGCAGGCCGTCCGCGACACGCTGTCGCGCAGCTTCTACCGCCGGCTGCCGCGCCTGCGTGACGAGCCGCTGGCCGGCCTGCCGCGCATCTACGGCCTGGCCTGGGCCTACGTGGCACACAGCGACAGCCAGCTCGACGAGGCGCTGCTGGCGGCCTACCTGGGCGGCTACCAGCGCCGCCAGGCGCTGACGCTGGCCGAGCTGTGGGCGCTGCCCACCACCTTGCGCGTGGTGCTGGTCGAGAACCTGCGCCGGCTGGCCGAACGCGTGGTGGCGACCCAGGCCGCGCGCGACGCCGCGCACCAGTGGTTTGATGGCCCCGAGGCCGCGCGCACCACCGCCACGCTGGATCGCCTGTACGACGAGCTGGACCGTCGCGGCTTCGCCGAGGCCTTCGTGCTGCAGCTCGAGCAGCGGCAGGACGAACTGAGCGACGAGCGCGGCCGCGACCTCGCCGCCTGGCTCACGCTGCGCCTGACGCACGCCGCCGAGGCCGAGGCACGCCAGCAGGCGCAGGCCATCGAAGACCAGCAAAGCGTGCGCAACGCGATCACGGCGCTGCGCCGCATCGACCGCATCGACTGGCGCGAGCTGTTCCAGCGCGACTGCCAGGCGCTGCAGCGGCTGGCCGAGTGCCCCGTGCACGTCGCCGAAAGCGTCGGCACGCAGCAGCGCACGCTGCTGGCCGTGCAGCGCCTGGCGCGCGAGTCGGGCCAGCCCGAGGCCGAGGTGGCGCGGCTGCTGCGCGACCTCTGCCGCCGCGCGCTGGACGACGAAGACCCGCGCGGCGCGCCCGCCTGGTGGTGGGACGGCGAAGGCGAGACGGTGCTGCGGCAGGCGCTGGGCCTGCGGCCGCGCCGCTGGCCGCGCCAGGGCAGCCCGGCCCTGCGCCGCTGGGCCACGCTGCTGATGTTGCCGGGCCTGCTGCTGGCCAGCGTGGGCGGCACCGCGTGGCTGCTGGACCATGCCGCGCCGCCCGCGCTGCCGGGCTGGATGCTGGCGCTCACGGCGCTGCTGCTGCTGGCGCCGGCCAGCGAGACGGTGGTGGCGATGGTCAACCGGCTGATCAGCGAATCGATTCGCCCGCATCGCCTGCCGCGGCTGGCGCTGGCCGACGGCATCCCCGAGCACCAGCGCACGCTGGTCGTCATCCCTGCGCTGCTGGGCAGCGCCGAGGCCACCGCGGCGCTGGCCGCGCAGCTCGAACAGCACCATCTGGCCAACCCCGAGGGGCCGGTGCAGTTCGCGCTGCTCAGCGACTGGCCCGACGCCGAGCAGGAGAGCCTGCCCGCAGACGAGGCGCAGCTGGCGCTGGCGCGGCGGGCGATCGAAGCGCTGAACCAGCGCCACCCGGCGCCGCCCGGGCAGCCGCCGCGCTTTCTCCTGCTGCACCGGCCGCGGCGCTGGTGCGAGACGCAGGGCCGCTTCATCGGCTGGGAGCGCAAGCGCGGCAAGCTCGAACAGCTGGTGCTGCTGCTCGGTGGCGGTGGAAGTGATGGTGAACGTGACGGTGATGGTGTCGGTGATGGTGACGTTGATGGTGACGGCAAGGCCGACCCGTCGTCGCCCTTCGTCGAGCTCGGCGCGCTGTCGCGGCCGGCGCGCGGCGTGCGCTTCGTCGTCACGCTGGACAGCGACACCGACATGCCGCCCGGCCGCCTGCGTGCGCTGGTGGCGGTGGCCGCGCACCCGCTGAACCGGCCGCAGCTCGACGCGCGGCAGCGCCGCGTCGTCGCCGGCCACGGCATCCTGCAGCCGCGGCTGCAGACGCCGCTGCCCAGCGGCGAGACCGACACCGGCTTTCATTGGCTGTTCGCCGGCCGCACCGGCGTCGATCCCTACAGCGCTGCCACCTCCGAGGTCTACCAGGACCTGTTCGGCGAAGGCAGCTTCAGCGGCAAGGGCCTGATCGACGTGGCCGCGGCGCGCCAGGTGCTCGCCGGGCGCCTGCCCGAGCAGCAGGTGCTCAGCCACGACCTGCTGGAAGGCAGCTACGCGCGCTGCGCCGTGGTGAGCGACATCGTCTTCGTCGAAGACGCGCCGCTGCACGCCGACGTCGCCGCCTCGCGGCTGCACCGCTGGACGCGCGGCGACTGGCAGCTGCTGCCCTTCCTGCGCCGCGCCAGCCGCGATGGCCTGCCGATGATCGACCGCTGGAAGATGGTCGACAACCTGCGCCGCTCGCTGGTGGCGCCGCTGTCGGCCTTGCTGCTGCTGTGGGTGATGCTCAGCGGCGCACTGCCCGTGGCCTGGGCGCTGGCGGTGGTCGCCGCGGCCTATGGCGCCGGCCCGCTGCTGGGCGCGCTGGCGGCGCTGGCGCCCAGCCGCGACGACATCGCGCTGTTGCCCTTCTTCCGGGCCGGCGGCGCCGACCTGGCGCGCGCGCTGTTCACGCCGCTGTGGCACGTGGCGATGCTGCTCGACCGCGCCTTGCTGGACGGCGACGCGATCGTGCGCGCGCTGCACCGGCAGTTCATCTCGCGCCGCCAGTTGCTCGAGTGGACCACCGCGGCCGCCGCGCAAGCCGCGGCTCGGCCCGACCTGCGCAGCATTGCGCAGCAGCACGCGCGCACGCCGGCGGCGGCCGCGGGCTTGCTGCTGCTGGCCGGCCTGCTCGCGCTGGCCGGCGCGCCGGTCCAATGGGTGCCCTTGTTGGCGCTGCTGGCGCTCTGGGCCGCGGCGCCGCTGTGGGTGTGGCTGCTCAGCCGCCCGCGCCCGCGGCCGCGGCGCGAGCGGCTGCACAACGCCGACCGCGAGACGCTGCACGACCTGGCGCGCGACACCTGGCGCTTCTACGAGCGCCACGTCGGCGCCGACGACCACCACCTGCCGCCCGACAACGTGCAGACGCAGCCGCAGCTGCTGATCGCACACCGCACCTCGCCCACCAACATCGGCCTGTACCTGCTGGCGGTGGCCTGCGCGCAGCGGCTGGGCTTCATCGGCTGCGCCGACATGGCCGACCGCATCGCCGCGACGCTGGACACGCTGGAGCGGCTGCCGCGCCACCGCGGCCACTTCTACAACTGGATCGACACCCGCACGCTGGCGCTGCTGCCGCCGGCCTACGTGTCCACCGTCGACAGCGGCAACGCCTCGGCCGCGCTGCTGGTGCTGGCCCAGGCCTGCGAGCTGCTGGCCGAGCGCGGCTGCGGCGGCGACGACGATCAACGCGCCATCGCCCAGGCGCTGGCGCAGTCGGCGCGCCGGCTGCGGCCGCTGCTGCCGGTGCTGGCGGCCTCGCCGACGCTGCACGCGCTGTCGCAGCTGGCCGCGCAGGTGCCGCAGTGGCCGCTCGGCGCCGCCGACCTGGCGCTGCTGCGCGAGCGGCTGCAGGCGGCACAGCGCGAGCTGGATGCGCTCAATTTGGGCGGTAGCGGCCTGAACAGCGCCGACGAGACCGGCCCGCTGTGGCTGCTGCACGACCACGCGGCCACGCTGGAATCGGCGCTGCGCGACCGCGCCGACGGCGCCGCCGCGGCCAGCGCCGAGCGGCTGCACGCGTTGGCCGTTCGTGCGCGGCGCCTCGCGCTGCAGCCCGACTTCCGCTGCCTGTACGACCGCCGCCGCCGGCTGCTGCACATCGGCCTGCGCGCCGACACCGGCGAGCTCGACGACAGCCACTACGACCTGCTGGCCAGCGAGGCGCGGCTGACCAGCCTGGTCGGCATCGCCAAGGGCGACCTGCCGGCCGAGCACTGGGCGGCGCTGGGCCGACCCTTCTTCGCGCGCGGCAGCCATTCGGGGCTGAAGTCCTGGGCCGGCTCGATGTTCGAGTACCTGATGCCCTCGCTGCTGCTCGACGAGCCCACCGGCAGCGTGCTGGCCGAGGCCACGCGCAGCGCGGTGCGGCTGCAGCAGCAGGACGCCGTGGCGCACGACACGCCCTGGGGCCAGTCGGAATCGGCCATCGCGGTGCAGGACGAGACGCTGGCCTACCAGTACGGCCCGCAAGGCGTGGCCCGCCTCGCGCTGCGCCGCACGCCGGCCGACGAGCGCGTGCTGGCGCCCTACGCCACCGCGCTGGCCGCGCTGGTCGACCCCAGCGCCGCGCTGGCCAACCTGCAGGCCCTGCAGAGCCTGGGCGCGCGGCGCACGCTGGGCTTCATCGAGGCGCTGGACTACACGCCGCAGCGCCAGGTCGGCCCCGGGCCGGGCCCGGTGCTGGTGCACACCTTCATGGCGCACCACCAGGCCATGAGCCTGCTGGCCTTCACCGATGTGCTGATGCAGGACCGGCCCGGCATCGGCAGCCCGCGGGATTGGGCGCAGATGGAACCTTATTTGCGCGCCGTGACGGCGCTGCTGCACGAGCGGCCGCCGCGCGAACTGCCGCGCCTGGCCGAGCCGCCGGACGTGCCGCCCAGCCGTGCCGATCGCGCCGGCGCCGGCCCGCGGCAGCAGTGGGCGCTGGCCGCGACGCCGCTGGCCGACGCGCTGCCGGCAACGCTGCTGCTGGGCAACGGCGCGCAGGCCGCCTGGCTGCGCAGCGACGGCGGCGGCACCAGCCGCTGGCAGGGCGTGGCACTCACCCGCTGGCGCGACGACCTGCTGCGCGATGCGTACGGCAGCTGGCTTTATGTGGAACGCGTTGTCGACCGCGATGGCGCCGCGCCGCCGCCGCGCCGCCATTCGCTGACCGCGCATCCGGCGCCCGATCCCGCCGCGCGCTACCGCGCCAGGCTGCACCCCGACCGCGCGGTGTTCGATGCCGAATGGCCCGAGTTGCTGGCCCGCAGCACCGTCTGGATCAGCCCCGAGGACGATTGCGAGCTGCGGCAGGTGGAGTTGCACAATCGCCACGACGAGCCGCTGGCGCTGGTGATCAGCTTCGCCGCGGAGGTGACGCTGGCCCCGCCGGCGGCCGACGAGGCGCACCCGGCCTTCTCCAACCTCTTCGTCCGCGCCTATTGGGACGCCGGCGACCGCGCGCTGTACATGCACCGCCAGCCGCGGCTGCCCGACGAAGCGCCGATGCTCGCCGCCTTCTTCGTCGCCGCGGCCGATGCCGTCGGCCCCGACGCCGAAGCCCAGCCGCTGCAGCTGCAGCCCTGCGTCGACCGGGCGCGCTGGCTGGGCCGCCACGGCAGCAGCGCCAGCCCGCGCGGCGACGGCGGTGCCGAGCCCCTGCCGCCGGCCGATGGCACGGCCGGCCTGCGCGGCCGGCGCGGCCTGTCACGGGACACGGGTCGGCCCGGCCACCCGCCGGACACGGGACTGCCGGGCCAGCCGCTGGACACCGGGCTGGACCCGGTTGCCGTGCTGCGCGCGCGGCTGACGCTGGCGCCGGGCGCCAAGGCGCGCATCGTCTTCGCCTGTGCCGCGGCGCGCGAGCCCGACCTGCTGGCCGCGCAGGTCGACCGTTATCGCCGCCCGGCCCAGGTGCAGCGCGCCGCGGCGATGGCGCACACCATGGCCTCGATTCGCCTGCGCGACCTGCCGGTCGACGCCGGCAACTGGCGCGCGCTGCAGCACCTGCAGACGCTGCTGACATGGTCGGCTCCGCGCGAGCCGGCGCTGACCCAGCGCCGCGACGGCGGCGCCTGCGAGCGCTCGCTGCTGTGGCGGCTGGGCCTCTCGGGCGAACGGCCGCTGCTGCTGGTGCAGGTGGCCGACGACAGCGGGCTGACGCTGCTGCAACTGCTCAAGCGCGCGGCGCGCGCCTGGTCGGCCGCCGGGCTGGGCGTGGACGTGGTGATCATCAACGCCGAGCCGGCTTCGTACCTGATGCCGGTGCAGCGCCAGTTGCAGCAGTTGCTCGAGCGCCACGCCGCGCAGCAGGACGAGCGCTGGCCCGAGTCGCAGCGCAGCAAGCTGCACCTGATGCGCGAAGAAGACCTGCAGCCGGCCGAGCGGCAGACGCTGACCGCGCTGGCCCGCGTGCGCTTGGCCGCCGACGGCCGCAGCCTGGCACAGCAGATGGACCGCGTGCTCGACGAACTGCAGCGCGACGCCGAGCGGCTGGCGGCCACGCCGCGGCTCGTGGTCGATGACCCGGTGCTGCCGCCGGGGCCGCTGCCGGCGCCGCAGGGTCGCTTCGACGCCGCCGAGGGCGCCTTCAGCTTCGACATCGAGCCCGGCCGCCGCCCGCAGCGGCCGTGGGTCAACGTGCTGGCCAACGCCGACTTCGGCTGCCAGGTCTCGGAGATCGGCGCCGGCATGAGCTGGGCGCTCAACAGCCGCCAGCACCAGATCACCCCCTGGTCCAACGACCCGCTGCTGGACCCGGCCGGCGAGTGGCTGCTGCTGCACGACCTGGACCGCGGCCGCGTCTGGCCGCTGGGCCCGGCCACGGCGGCGCAGGTGACGCAAGCACCGGGCTGGACGTGCATCCGCCAGGCGATCGCCGGACTACAGATCCAGATCACCTGGTGCGTCGACCCGTTGCAGCCGGTCAAGCAGGCGCAGATCGAGATCGTCGACCTCGGCCGCGAGCCGCGCCGGCTGCGCCTGGTGGCGGTGGCCGAATGGCAGCTCGGCGCCTCGCGCGCCGCCGCCCAGAGCGTGGCGACGCGCGCCGAGCGCCTGGTCACCGGCCCGCAAGGCGTGGGCCTGCCGGCCGCCGCGGCGCAGACCGTGCTGCTGGCGACGCAGCTCGACCGCGGCCCGGGGCTGGGCACGCAGGCCACCGCCTTCCTGGCCTGGCGACTGCAGGCCGAGCCCGAGGCCGACGCCGGCGAAGCCGCCGACGACGACGACTGGACCTGCGACCGCCGCGAGCTGTTCGACCCGCGCGGCCGCCGCGTGCTGCCGCGGCGCCTGGGCCGCCGCGCCGGCCTGGGGCTGGACCCTTGCGGCGCGCTGGCCTGCACGCTGACGTTGGCGGCCGGCGCATACGGCGAAGCCACGCTGCTGCTGGGCCATGCCGCGACGGCTGCCGCGGCGCGGCAGCTCGCGCTGGTGGCGCTGGCCGTGGATCCCGGGCAGCGGCTGCAGGCGCAGCGCGCGCCATGGGACTGGACGCGGGCCGCCGACTCGGTGCAGGTGCGCAGCCCCGATCCGCGCTTCGACGCCCTGGTCAACCACTGGCTGCCGTACCAGACCCTGGCCTGCCGGCTGTGGGCGCGCGCGGGCTTCTATCAGGCCGGCGGCGCCTTCGGCTTCCGCGACCAGTTGCAGGACGCGATGAACCTGGTCTGGCACGCGCCGGAGCGGCTGGCGGCGCAGATCCGCCTGCATGCGTCGCGGCAGTTCGAGGCCGGCGACGTGCAGCACTGGTGGCACCCGCCCGAGGGCGCCGGCGTGCGCACCCACGTCAGCGACGACCTGCTGTGGCTGCCTTATGCGCTGGCGCTGCACGTGGCGCGCGGCGGCGACCCGGCACTGCTCGACGACCGGCAGCCCTTCCTCATCGGCGCCGCGGTGCCCGAAGGTCGCGAGGACATCTACGAGACCCCCAGCGTCAGCGCCGAGACCGCCACGCTCTACGAGCACGGCGCGCGCGCCATCGACCACAGCCTGCGCACGGGCGCCCACGGCCTGCCGCTGATCGGCAGCGGCGACTGGAACGACGGCATGAACCGCGTCGGCAACCAGGGCCGCGGCGAATCGGTGTGGCTGGCCTGGTTCCTGTGCGACGTGGTGCGCGTGTACCTGCCGCTGGCCCAGGCGCGCGGCGATGCGGCGCGCGTCGAACGTTGGGCCGCGGCGCGCGAGGGCTGGCAGCGCGCGCTGGACGCCGACGGCTGGGACGGCCGCTGGTACCGCCGCGCCTTCTTCGACGACGGCAAGCCGCTGGGCAGCGATGCCAACGAAGAATGCCGCATCGACCTGATCGCCCAGGCCTGGGCCGTGCTGTCCGGCGCCGGCGACGCCGAACGCGCCCTGCAGGCGATGCACAGCGTGCGCGAGCAGTTGCTGGACACGCCGGACGCGCTGCTGCCGCTGCTGGCGCCGCCGCTGCAGCACGCGCAGCCCAGCGCCGGCTACATCCAGGCCTACCCGGGCGGCGTGCGCGAGAACGGCGGCCAGTACAACCACGCCACGGTGTGGGCGCTGATGGCCTTTGCCGCGCTGGGCGACGCCGAGACCGCGTGGCAGGTCTGGCAGGCCGTCTGCCCGGCGCAACGCTGGCGCGACGCCGTTCAAGGCGAGCGTTATGCGCTGGAACCCTACGTGCTGGCCGGCGACATCTACACCCGGCCGCCGCACGTCGGCCGCGGCGGCTGGAGCTGGTACAGCGGCTCCGCCGGCTGGCTGCTGCGCACGGCCATCGAATCGCTGGCCGGGTTGCAGCGCGAGGGCAACGCCTTGACCGTGCGGCCCTGCCTGCCGCCCGACTGGCCCGAGCTGACGCTGCACCTGCGCGTCCGCGGCCGCGCGCTGACGCTGCGGATCTGCGCCGACGCCGCCACCGCCGCGGCCGCGTTGCGCGAGCAGCCGGCCGCGCGCACGCTGGCCGCCGGGCAGGCGCTGGATCTCGACCAGTGGCACGACGGCGAGGTCTGGATCGTCGACGCCGGCGCCGCGGCGCCGGCGCACGCGGCGCTGCCGCTGTCACCGCTGCCGGTGGCGCCGCTGCCGGAGGCGCCGCTGCCGGCGGCGCCGAGCCCGCCGTCCTGAGGCGAGGCTGACCGACGAAGCGCGCGATCAACGCGGCGGCGCCGGCCCCAGGCGCGGAATCCAGTAACCGAGCTGGGCCGCCGCGGCCAGCGCCAGCACGCCGGCCAGCGCGATGCCGCTGCCCAGCGTCAGCGTCGCTGCCAGCAGCGACAGCAGCGCCGGCCCGGCGCTGGCGCCGAGGTCGGACATCAGCCGCCACAGCCCCAGAAAGTGCGCGCGGCCGACGCGCGGCGACTGGTCGGCGCCGATGGTCATGATCAGCCCCGAGCCGATGCCGTTGCCGAAGCCGATGACCAGCGCGGCCAGCAGCAGCGCGCCGGTGGTCTGCGCCAGCGGCGTCAGCAGCAGCGCCGCGCCCATGATCAGCATCGACGGCACCGCCACCCAGCGGCGGCCTTTGCGGTCCATCAGCTTGCCGGCGGGGTAGAACACCAGCATGTCGATGCCGCCCGAAAGACCGTAGATCAGCGCGGCGACCGACGGCGTGAGGCCCAGGTGGTCGGCCCACAGCGGGATCACCACCTGGCGCGAGGCGCGCACCGCGCTGACCAGCAGCACGCCGACGCCCAGGGTCAGGAAGACGCGGCGGTGGTTCTTGAAGATCGAGACCAGCGTCGGCGGCGGCGGCGCGGCCGGCCCGGCCGTTGCCGCCGCCGCGGCCGCCCCGGCCGGCCCCGCCGCGTGCAGGTCGGGCAGCCGCGACGCCACCACGCCGGCCACGGCGACCGCGACGATGCCCACGCCGTAGGCCGCCGTGAGCCCGAGCGCGTGGATCGCCGCGGCGCCGATGAAGGGGCCGATGAACAGCCCGATGCGCATCACGCCGCCCAGCGTGGACATCGCGCGGGCGCGGAAGTGCATCGGCACGGCCTCGGTCAGGTAGCTCTGGCGGGCGAGGTTGAACACCGCCTGCGACATGCCCACCATCAGGCAGCCCAGCCCGAACAACGCCAGGTGGCGGGTGCCCGCGCACAGCGCGAAGGCCAGCGCCGCCCAGGCCGCGGCCAGCACGATGGCGCGGCGCTCGCCGCGCTGCTGCGTGATCAGCGAGGCCGGCAGCGTGCTGAGCAGCGAGCCGGCGCCGATCAGCGCGACGGCGAGCGCCGCCATCGAGGTGCTGGCGCCCAGCTCGCGCGCCGTCAGCGGCACCACCGGCAGGATCGCGCCTTCGCCGATGCCGAACAGCAGCGACGGCCCGAACGCCGGCAGCGCGATGCGGCGCAGCGAGAACGCTTGTTCGACCGGCTCCGCCACGGCGTCGGCGATCAGGCCGCGCCGCGCGGCAGCATCATCTCCAGGCGCGTGCCCTCGCGCTCTTTCGAGCGTCCGATCAGCGTGCCGCCGTGGGCATGGGCCACGCGCTGCGGCAGCTCGAGGCCGGCGCCCATCAGGTGCTCGCGCGCGGGGGCCGAGAGCGCGGCGTCGAAGGCCAGCTCCAGCAGCACCGCCTGCGGTCCCAGGCCATCGACGCGCACGCGCACCGGGCCTTCGTTGGCGTGCGTGGCGGCCTGCAGCAGCAGGTCGTCGATCGCGCGGCCCAGCAGCTCGGCATCGACGCGCACGCGGTCATCACCTTCCACGTTGCAGGCCACGCTGCCGCCCAGCAGCTCCTGGTTGGCCGGCTGCGCCAGGCGCTGGCGCACCAGCGTGCCCAGCCCGTGCTCGGCGAGCTGCGGCTGCAGCTCGCCGGTGGGCTGGCTGCCCAGGTTCAACAGGTGTTCAACCTGGCGTGCCAGCACCACGGTAGCGGCCTTGATGCGGCCGCCGGCCTGGTCGCCGCGGCGCAGCAGCAGCTCGGCGTTGAGCGTCAGCGCTGCCAGCGGCGTGCGCAGGTCGTGCGACAGCGCCGACAGCATCGTGGTGTTGAGCCGGCGCAGCCGCTCCAGCTCGCCCACGCGCTGTGCCAGCAGCAGGCGCTGGCGGTAGAGGTCGACGAAGACCTGCACCTTGCTGCGCAGCATCAGCGGGTCCAACGGCTTGACCAGGAAGTCCACCGCGCCCGCCTCGTAGCCGCGGAAGCTGCGCTGCTCCTCGGGGCCGTTGGCGGTGAGGAAGATGATGGGCACGTGGCGCGTGCGCTCGGCGCCGCGCATCAGCTCGGCCAGCGCATAACCGTCCATCTGCGGCATCTGCACGTCCAGCAGCGCCAGCGCGACCTCATCGTGCTGCAGCAGCAGTTCCAGCGCGGCCGGTCCCGATTCGGCGGTCAGCAGCCGGGTGTCGGGCAGGTCGAGCAGGCCTTGCAGCGCCAGCAGGTTCTGCGGCGTGTCGTCCACCGCCAGGATGTTGAGCACTCTCGTCGGCATGTCGTCCCACTCCGCTACTACGAAAGATCACCGCGCTGCGGCCGCCGCCAGCGCCTGCCGCAGCGCGGCCAGCGTCAGCACGCGGTCGGCGCCGCCGGCGCGCTGCAGCGCGGCGTTCGGCATCGTGCCGACGGCGGCCTCGGCCGGGTCCTGCACCCACAACTCGCCGCCGGCGGCGCGCACCGCGGCGGCACCGTCGCTGCCGTCGGCGCTGGCGCCGGTCAGCACGATGGCCAGCAGCCGCTCGCCGAAGACCTGCGCCGCGCTCTCGAACAAGGGGTCGATCGCCGGCCGCGACCAGCGCAGCGGCTCGTCCACCGACAGCGCGACCACCGGCTGCGCGCCGTCGGTGTCGACCAGCAGATGGTAGTCGGCCGGCGCCAGCAGCACCTGGCCGCCGTGCAGCGGCTGGCGGTCCTCGGCTTCCGTCAGCGGCAGCGGGCACTCGCGCGCCAGCAGCGTGGCCAGCGAGGGCTCGCCGCGGCTGCGGGCGCCGCGGTGCAGCACGATCAGCCAGACCGGGCCCGCGGGCGCGGCGGCCAGCGCCGGCAGCAGCGCCAGCAGCGCGTCGACACCGCCGGCCGAGGCGCCCAGCACCACCGCGTCGACCTCGGGCCAGACCTGGGCCATGGCCGCTCACTTCCGGCGGTAGAGCCGCACGCCGGCGTCGACCTGCAGCGGCTCGAAGGCGGCGGCATGGGCGCCGAACTGCAGCGTCTCGCGGCTGCCCAGGCCGAGGAAGCCGCGGCGCACCAGCGCGTCGCGGAACAGGCCCACCGCGCGGTCCTGCAGGCCGCGGTCGAAGTAGATCAGCACGTTGCGGCAGAACACCAGGTGCACCTCGGAGAACACGGCGTCGGTGGCCAGGCTGTGGTCGGCAAAGACGAGCTGGCGGCGCAGGCTGCGGTCGAAGACGATGCCGCCGTAGGCCTCGGTGAAGTAGTGCGACAGCGACTGCCGGCCGCCGGCGGCGAGGTAGTTGCTGCTGAAGGAGGCCGCGCGGTCCAGCGGGTAGACGCCGGCCTCGGCGCGCGCCAGCGCCTCGGCGTTGATGTCGGTGCCGTAGATCAGGCTGCGTTCGAGCAGGCCTTCCTCGCGCAGCACGATGGCCAGCGACCACACCTCCTCGCCGTGGGCGCAGCCGGCGACCCAGACCTTCAGCGACGGATAGGTCTGCAGCTCGGGCACCGCCAGCCGGCGCAGCGCGGCAAACTGCGCGGGGTCGCGGAACATCTCGCTGACCTGCACGGTCAGGAACTGCAGCAGCCGCGCGAAGAGCTGCGGGTCGCGCAGCACCTGCTGCTGCAGTTCGGCGACGCTCGCGTACCCGAGTTGGCCCAGCGCCTGGCGCAGGCGGCGGCGCAGCGAGCTCAAGGCGTACTGGCGGAAGTCGTACTGGTAGCGCAGGTACACCGCCTCCAGCAGCAGCTTGAGTTCGATGTCGAAGAGGAGACGGTCGCCGTGCTCGGCGCAACCCTGCGGCCGCCGCGGATCCGGCTCTGCCGGGCCGCTGGCGGCGCCACCCTGGGGGGCAGGCGCCGAAGGCGCTTCGGGGGGGGATGTCATTTCGGCATCCACACGCGGCACAGCGAGACCAGCCGGTCGATGTCGATCGGCTTGGCCAGATAGTCGTTGGCGCCGGCGTCCAGGCATTGCTGGCGGTCGTCGGCCATGGCCTTGGCCGTCAGCGCGACGATGGGCAGCTCGCGCAGGTGTGGCGCCGGGCTGGCGCGGATGGCGCGCATCGCGGCCAGGCCGTCCATCTCCGGCATCATCACGTCCATCAGCACGAGGTCGACCTCGGGCGCGCCGGCTTGCTGCAGCCGCTGCACCGCCTCGCGCCCGTTGCGCGCGATCTCCAGCGTCACGCCCAGCGGCTCGAAGACCGCGCTCAAGGCGAAGATGTTGCGCACGTCGTCCTCGGCCAGCAGGATGCGGCGGCCGTCGAGCACGGCGTCGCGCTGGCGCGCGGCGCGCAGCCGCCGCTGCTGCTCGCCGGGCAGCTGCGACTCCACGCTGTGCAGGAACAGCGTCACCTCGTCCAGCAGCCGCTCGGGCGAGCGCGCGCCCTTGACGATGATGGACTGCGAATAACGCCGCAGCCGCGTCTCCTCGGCGCGGCTGAGCGCGCGGCCGGTGTAGACGATCACCGGCGGCAAGCCGCTGGCCGGGTCGGCGGCCATGCGCTCCAGCAGCTCGAAGCCGCTGCCGTCGGGCAGCACGAAGTCGGTCACCATGCAGTCGAAGCTGCTGCCGCCCAGCGCCTGCAGCGCGGCGGCCACGGTGCCGACGGTGACGATCTCGACGCCGGGGCCGTCCAGCAACTGGTGCAGGCTGTCGCGCAGCCGCGCGTCGTCCTCGACGATCAGCAGCCGGCGCGGCCGCTGGTCGGCGCGGTCGCGCAGCCGCTCGATGGCCTCGACGAGCTGCTCGCGCTGCGCCGGCTTGACGACGTGGCCGATGGCGCCCATCTGCAGCGCCGCCGGGCTGCGCTCGGCCGCCGACACCAGGTGCACCGGGATGTGGCGCGTGGCGGGGTCGGCCTTCAGCCGCTCCAGCACCGACAGGCCCGAGACGTCGGGCAGGCCGACGTCCAGCAGCACGCCCACCGGCAGCAGTTCGCGCGCCAGCGCCAGCGCCTGGCTGCCGCTGTCGGCCACCACGCAATCGAAGCCGGCCTCGTGCACCAGGCCTTGCAGGACCTCGGCGAAGCGGCTGTCGTCTTCCACCGCCAGCAGCACGCGGCGGCCGCCCGCGGGCCGCGGTGACGGCGGCAGCGGGATCGCTGGCGGCGCCGCCAGCGGTGGCCGCGGCGGCCACAGCGGCGAAGACAGCGGCGAAGACAGCGGCGAAGACAGCGGCGAAGACAGCGGCGAAGACATTGGTGCCGTGGCGATCGGCAGCGCCGGCGCCGCGGCGGCCGGCTCCTCGGGCTGCTCCGGCATGCGCGCCGGCAGCTCCACGCTGAACAGGCTGCCGCGGCCCGGCGTGCTGTCGACCGCGATCTGCCCGCCCATGCGCTGCACGAGCTGGCGCGAGATCGACAGCCCGAGCCCGGTGCCGCCGAACTGGCGGCTGGTGCTGCCGTCGGCCTGGCGGAAGGCTTCGAAGATGAGGGCCTGCTTCTCCGGCGCGACGCCCAGCCCGGTGTCGTGCACCTCGAAGCGCACGCCGCCGTCGGCGAACACCGCCGACGGCAACAGCCGCAGCGCCACGTGGCCCTGGGCGGTGAACTTGATCGCGTTGGCCAGCAGGTTCTTCAGCACCTGGGCCAGGCGCTGGCCGTCGCTGCTGATCGCCGGCGGCGTGCCGGGCTCGATGACGGCGTCGAACTGCAGGCCCTTGTCGCGCGCCGACATCTCGAAGCCCGTGCGCAGGCGCTGCACCAGCGCGGCGAGGTCCACGGTCTCGGCGTGGAGGTCGGCGCGGCCGGCCTCGATCTTGGACAGGTCGAGGATGTCGTTGATCAGCGCCAGCAGGTCGTTGTTGGCGTCGTGGATGGCCTGTGCATAACGGGTTTGTTCGACGTCCAGGGTGCCGGGCTTGTTGTCGATCAGCAGCCGCGAGAGGATCAGCGAGCTGTTCAGCGGCGTGCGCAGCTCGTGCGACATGTTGGCCAGGAACTCGCTCTTGTAGCGGCTGGCGGCGGCCAGCGCCTGCGCCTGGTCCTGCAGCTCGGCCTGCGAGGCCAGCAGATCCTGCTGCTGGCGCTCCAGCGTGCCGGCGTGCAGCGCGAGCTGGGCGTTGACGCGTTCCAGCTCGCTTTGCTGCGTTTCGAGCTGGGCCTGCGATTCGCGCAGCACGCGGCTTTGCTGCTCCAGCTCTTCGTTGCTGACGCGCAGCTCTTCTTCCTGCGACTGCAGCTCCTCGGCCTGGCGGCGCGTCTCTTCCAGCAGCTGCTCCAGCCGGCTGCGGTCGCGCGCGCCTTCCACGGCCACGGCCAGCGCGTCGGCGGCGCGCGCCAGCAGCTTGCGCTGCACCGCGTCGACCGGGTGCACGAAGCCCAGCTCCAGCACTGCTTGCACCTGCTGTTCGTGAATCGCGGGCACGACCATCAGCTCTGCTGGCCGGCTGCGGCCCAGGGCCGAGCCCAACTGCGGGCTGCCTTGCAAATGCCCGGGCGGCAGATCGCGCAGATGCAGGCTGCGGCCCTCGGCGGCAGCCTGCGCCGGCAGGCCGTCGCCGGGCTGCAGGCGCAGCGGCAGCGTGTCGCGCGCCGCGCCTTGCGCGGCCAGGAGTTGCAGGCTGCCGTCGGCCTCGCGCCCGTAGAGCGCCGCCAGCGGGGCATCGAGCAGGCGGCTCAACAGCGCCAGCACGCGCTCGGCAAGCTGGTCCAGCCGCTGCTCGCCCTGGAGCTGGCGCACCAGCGCGGTGATGCCGGCGCGGACCCACAGCTCGTCTTCGCGGACGCGATGGTCGCGCGCGGCGACGATGGCCGCCGCCAGCGTCAGCGCCAGCAGCAGCAGCGCGCCGCCCAGCACGATGCGCGCGGCGCGCGCCGCGCTGTCCTCCCAGTTGGCCTGGCGCTGCTGCAGCGCGGCCTGCTCATCGGCGATCATCTGCGCCACGACCTCGCGGATGCGGTCCATCGTCGCCTTGCTGCGGTTGCTGCGCACGATGTCGGTCGCGCTGGCCACGTCGCCGCTGCGGCGGCGCGCGATCGAATCGTCGAGCTGGGCCATGAACTGCGGCACGAGTTGCCCCAGCAGGTCCAGTCGCTCGATCTGCCGCGGGTTGCCGGCCAGCAGCGCGCGCAGTTGCCGCTCGTTGCCGGCGTGCGCGGCGCGGCCGCTGTCGTAGGGCTCGAGGTAAGGCTCGGCACCGGTCAGCAGGTAACCGCGCTGGCCGGTCTCGGCGTCCTTGAGACCCGACAACAGCGTCTGCAGCCGCTCCAGCGTCTCCAGCGTCGCCTTGGTTTGGGCCGAGGCCTGCCTCGTGCCCATCGTGGCGTCGAAGCTGGCAAGCGCGATCACCACGATGGCCACCAGCGCCAAGCCGAAGATGGCCGCGGTGCCCAACGGCAGCCACGCACGCGAGCGCGCGGGCAAGGCGGCGTCCGTGGCAGTGTCGGCGGGGTACGGCATGGGGCGGGGCGATTCTGCCCAGCAGCCGCGGCAGCGTATGTAGGTGGACTCCTACAGTGTGCAGCGGCCCGCGGCGCCTACCACTGGCTGCTCAGCACCACGCCGAGGCGGCGGCCGCGCGGCTTGAGCGTGAGCGCGGTGTCGCGGCCGAGCTGCATGCGCAGCGAGCCGCGCAGCAGGCCGCGGTAGGGGTTGCTGTGCCGCAGGTCCAGCGCCGGCGCGGACGGCGCTGCAGGGCCGTCGGCCGTGGCCGCGGCCAGCGGCTCGGTCTGCCAGATCAGGCGGCTGTGGCTGGACGTCTTCAGCGCCAGCGCCAGCAGCAACTGGCCCTCGCGCGGCGCGGCGGCGGCGGCGGATGCGGTCCAGGCCGGCGCGCGCCAGGGCTGCTGCACGCCCAGGCCGATGGCCGCGCGCGCGCCGCCGGCCCACAGCGTGGTCTGCGTCGCGGTCTCGAAGCCGGCGCCCTGGCCCGGCGCCGCCATGGCCGTGCCGGCCGGCGCCACGGCCGTCTGCGTCAACTCCACGCGCAGCGGGCTCTGCTCGCGCAGCGCGGCGGCTGTCGCGGCCTCGGTCGGCACCTGGGCCTGGGCCGTCGGCGTCAGCGCGGCAGCGGCCGGCAGCAAGGCCATCAACAGCGTGGACAGCAGGCGGCGGGTCTTGGGCATGATGGGCTCCGGCCGGGAATGGGCGCATCCTGGGCCGGCGCGCGCGGCGCCGTTGTCAGACAAGCGCGCATGGCGGTGTGGGAGCTGCCGGGCGTCGCGCTGTCGTCCTACAAGCCCCCGCGCCGCCGTGCGCTGGCGCTGAGGGCCGCGCGGTGTTGTGATCGGCGCCATGACGCCTTTTGCCTGCACCCGCTGCCAGCAGACCGTGTTTTTCGAAAACAACCAGTGCGGCGCCTGCGGCGCGCGCCTGGGCTTCGTGCCGGGGCTGCTGCAGATGCTCGCCTGGGCGCCCGACGCAGCGCTCGGCGACCCGGCCTTCGGCGACGCCGCCGTGCCGCTGCGGCCGTGCGCCAACGGCACCGCGCACGGCGTGTGCAACTGGATGCTCGACGCCGGCGATGAGCACGCGCTGTGCCGCAGCTGCCGGCTCAACCTGATGATCCCCGACCTCTCGCAGCCCGGTCACCTCGACCGTTGGGCACGGGTCGAACAGGCCAAGCGGCGCTGGCTGTACACGCTGCTGCGCCTGGGGCTGCCGCCGCAGCCCAAGCGCGACGCCGGCGACACGCAAGGCCTGGGCCTGCAGATCCTGGCGCAGCAGCCCGGCGCCGGGCCGGTGCTGACCGGCCACGCCAGCGGGCTGATCACGCTCAACCTCGGCGAGGCCGACGACGTGCAGCGCGAGCAGGCGCGCGACGCCTTCGGCGAGCCCTGGCGCACGCTGCTGGGCCATCTGCGGCACGAAGGCGCGCACTACCTGCACCACCGCTGGATCGCCGGCGACGCCGAAGCCGAAGCCGAATTCCGCGCCGCCTTCGGCGACGAGCGCGCCGACTACGGCCAGGCGCTGGCGCGCTATCACCAGCAAGGCCCGGCGGCCGACTGGCCATCCGCCTACATCAGCGCTTATGCCAGCGCCCATCCGCACGAGGACTGGGCCGAGACCTGCGCCCACTGGCTGCTGGTGCAGGACGCGGTGCAGACGGCGGCCGCCTGGGGCCTGAGCCTGCACAGCCAGGCCGCGCAGGCCACGCCGGCCGAGCAGCCGCTGCAGGCGCTGTCGACCGACGAGCTGCTGCTGTCGCAATGGCTGCCGTTGGCGCAGTTCCTCAACGCGATGAACCGCAGCCTGGGCTTGCGCGACAGCTACCCCTTCCTGCTGCCGCCGGCGGTGGTGCAGAAGATGGGCGTCGCGGCGCGGCTGCTGCGGCGGGCGGCGGCGTCCTACGGCCAGCCGTGCCCGCCGCCGACAGTCGCGGCCGCGCCGGCGGCCGATGATGGGGCGACGCCGTCGGCAGCGCCGACCCCGACCGGAGACCCACCATGACCGACACGCCTCAACACGAGATGCGCCAGGACGAGCGCATCGCCCGCAACGAAGCCGAGCTGACGGCGCGGCGCAACGCCTCGCATCGACGCCCGCGCCGCCGCGGCGCCGGGCTGTTGGCCGCCGCACTCTTGGGCGCCGTCATCGCGGCCGCCGTGGTGTCGAGCTGGTACGACGATCGCAGCATCGGCCAGCGCATCGACGACACGGTGGACAGCCTGAAGTCGGACGTCAAGTCCGGCGTCGCGACGATCGCCGATGAAGGCGCGGCGACGCGCGAGCGCATCGGCAGCAGCCTCAGCGACGTCGGCATCACCGCCGCGGTGAAGACCGCGCTGGCCGCCGACCCGGCCTTGAGCGCGCTGCGCATCGAGGTCGACACGCGCGACGGCGTGGTCACCTTGACCGGCCCGGCACCCGACGAGAAGGCGCGCGAGCGCGCGGCCGTGCTGGCCGGCGCGCCCGATGGCGTGCGCAGCGTCGACAACCGCTTGGTGGTGATGGCGCCTGGCGCCTGATCCCGGCTTCGATCAGCCCCCGGCTTTGATTGGCCCCCGGCTTCGATCAGCCACTGGCCCGGCTGCCGTCCACCCACCCCAGCACCCACAGCAGCGCCGAGGGCAGCGCCTCGGCGCCAGCACGGCTGGGACGGCGGCCGGGTTCGAAGCGGCTTGCGTGCAGACGCAGCAGCGTGGTCGGCGGCGGCGCGCGGCCGTGCAGCTCCCGCACCACGGCCAGCAGCGAAGGCGGCGTCAGCGCCTGGATGGCCAGGCTGGCGTCGGGGCCGGGCTGCACCGTCTCGGTGACGAAGGGCGCCTTGACGTGAAGATCGGTCTCCAGCAGCAGCACGCGCTCGCGGCCGGCCAGCGCCAGCGCCAGCTCGGGCTGGTACTGCTGCTCCTCCAGCAGCTCGACGCGGGCCGCCTCGTCGTCCTCCAGCGCCTTGCGCAGCAGGTCCAGCAGCAGCGGCGCCAGCGCGTCGTCGCCCTGCGTGCGGCGGCCGCGGGCGATCACCAGCAGCGGTCGGACTTGGGTCATCGGCAAAGTGTGGGCAGGGGTCGGCGGGGCCGCACTATGCATCCAAATCCGCGTCGCGCGGCATCCCAAGCTTGCTTGGGCACAATCGATCGACGATGAAATCCTTCGGACAACGTGCCAGCGGCCTGCGGCTGGAACGCATGCGGGCCTCGCCGCGCTGGGCCGGTGAGGGCTTTCGCAACCTGCACCCGGTGCTGCCGGGGCTGCGTGACTTGTCGGGGCCACGGCCCACGCTGAAAGACTTTCTCTGCGGCGGCACGCGCCGCGTGCCCGGCGCACCGCTGCCGTCGCAGGATCCGCGGCCGCTGTGGGCGCGGCCGGCGGCCAGCGGGCTGCGCGCCACCTGGCTGGGCCACTCGACGGTGCTGATCGAGATCGATGGCCTGCGCGTGCTGACCGACCCGGTATGGGGGCCGCGCGCCTCGCCGTCGCGCTGGGCGGGGCCCAAGCGCTTCCAGCCGGTGCCGGTGCCCCTGAAGGCGCTGCCGCCCATCGACCTGGTGCTGGTCTCGCACGACCACTACGACCACCTGGACTACCCCACCATCCGCGAGCTGGCGCGTCTGGGCGTGCCCTTCGTCACCTCGCTGGGCGTGGGCGCGCACCTGCAGGCGTTCGGCGTCGACCCCGGCCGCATCACCGAGCTCGACTGGTGGGAGAGCCACCGCCTGCCCGGCACGGAGCTGGAAGTGACGGCGGCACCCTCGCAGCATTTTTCCGGCCGCGGGCTGAAGGACCGCAACGCCACGCTGTGGTCGTCGCTGGTGCTGCGCAGCGCCCGCCATCGCGTGTTCTTCAGCGGCGACACCGGGCTGACCACCGAGTACGAGGTGATCCGCCGGCGCCTGGGGCCTTTCGACCTGGTGATGCTGGAAGTCGGCGCCTACCACCCGAGCTGGGGCGACATCCACCTGGGCCCCGACAACGCGCTGGCGGCCTGGGCGATGCTGGGCGGCGGCGCCTTCCTGCCCATCCACTGGGGCACCTTCAGCCTCGCGCTGCACCCCTGGGACCAGCCGGCCGAAGTGCTGCTGGCGCGCGCCCCTGGCTTGAACGTGCCGCTGCTGATGCCGCGCCTGGGCGAGGCGGTGGAGCCGGCGCACGCCGACGGCACGGCCAGCCCCTGGTGGCGCGCCGTCGACACGCCCGAGCGGATGCCGGTCAGCCCGGCCGAGGCCGACGCCGAGATCGCGCGCCTGCCCAAGAACACGCCCTGGCCGGTGGACTGAACCTTCGCAGCGGCCGGGCGCTCCTGACATAAAACGATACGCGGCGATACCCCGCCGAAAGGACGCGCCGCCCGCCGGCGCCGAGCATGGAGCCTCTTTCAAACCCGTTTGGAGTCTCCCGATGAAACCCTGGATCCGCCGCTCGCTGTTCGGTCTTCTCGGTGCCACCGCGCTGTTCGGCGCTTTAGGCGCCTGGGCCGCCCATTCGCACGGCTGCTGGCACGGCGACCGCGCCGAGATGCGCGCCCACATGGTCGACTACGCCAGCCGCCGCCTGGACCTCGACGCCGCTCAAAAAGCCAAGCTCGACGCGCTGGCCACGCTGATGCACAACCAGCGCCAGGCGCTGATCGCCGACCCCGCCAACCCGCGCGCCGAGCTGCAGGCGCTGATCAGCGGCCCCAGCTTCGACCGCGGCCAGGCCGCCAACCTGCTGCAGAACAAGCTCAGCGCCGTGCAGCAGAAGTCGCCCGAGCTGATCAACGCCTTCGGCGACTTCTACGACGGCCTGCGCCCCGAGCAGCAGGCCAAGCTGCGCGAGGCGCTGGCGCGCGGCGGCCGCCGCCACCGCGGCTGAGGCGCAGCCCGAGATGCCGCGCGTGCTGCTGATCGACGACGACGAAGGCCTGGCGCCGCCGCTGGCGACTTACCTCGAACGTTTCGATCTGGCGCTCGAAGCCGCCGCGCGGCCCGGCGCCGGGCTGGCGCGGCTGGCGCGCGGCGGCATCGACGCGGTGATTCTCGACGTCATGCTGCCCGAGATGGACGGCTTCGAGCTCTGCCGCCGCATCCGCGCCGACCCCGCGCTGGCCGGGCTGCCGATCCTGATGCTCACCGCCCGCGGCGAGCTGTCCGACAAGGTGGTCGGGCTGGAGCTGGGCGCCGACGACTACCTGCCCAAGCCCTTCGAGCCGCGCGAGCTGGCGGCCCGGCTAACGACGATTTTGCGTCGTGCCAAACCGGCGCCCGCCGCCGGCCCGGTGCTGCGCTTCGACGGCCCGCTGATCGACGGCCCGCGCCGCGAGGTGCAGCGCCAGGGGCAGCCCGTCGAGCTGACCGGCACCGAGTTCGAGCTGCTGCTGTTGCTGGCGCGCGAGCCGCAGCGCGTGTGGAGCCGCGACGAGATCCTGAACCGCCTGCGCGGCCACGACGCGCTGGACCTGCACACCCGCGCGGTCGACATCCTGGTCAGCCGTCTGCGCCGCAAGCTGGAGCCGCTGGACTGCATCAAGACCCTGCGCAACGCCGGCTACTGCTTCGCCGCCGGGGCGCCGGCGTGAAGGGCTGGCGCCACGCGCGGCGGCGGCTCACGCATTCGCTGCGCGCGCGGCTGGTGCTGCTGTTCGTGCTGCTGGCGCTGGCCACCGCGGCGGTGTTCCTGTTCGGCATGCAGCGGCTGCTGGCCTCGGGCTGGCAGGGCTGGGCGCGGCCGCTGGCCAGCGACTACATCGACCGCCTGGCCGCCGAACTGGGCAGCCCGCCCGACGTCGACAAGGCGCGTGCGCTGACGCAGCGGCTGCCGATCACCGTGCGCATCGACGGCCCGCAGGTCCACTTCGACTCGCAGCCGCGGCAGCGCGATGACGGCGACCACGACCGCAGCGAGGTCGTGCGCGACTGGCGCCTGGTGCGCCACAGCGCCGACGGCCACCGCATCGTCTTCGGCCTGGCCTCGTTGCCCGACACCGAGCGCCCGCGGCGCATCGGCTGGACCACGCTGGCCGTGCTGCTGCTGCTGACGCTGCTGGCCTTTGCCGTCGTGCACCGCCTGCTGCGGCCGCTGCAGGCCATCGGCGAGGGCGTGGCCCGCTTCGGCCGCGGCCAGTTCGAGCCGCCGATCGCGGTGCCGCGGCCCGACGAGCTGGGCGAACTGGCCGAGCGCGTCAACCGCATGGCCGCCAGCCTGCGCCACCGGCTGGAAGACCAGCGCGCGCTGCTGCTGGCCATCAGCCACGAGCTGCGCAGCCCGCTGACGCGCGCGCGGCTGAACGCCGAACTGGTCGACGATGGCCAGCCCAAGGCCGCGCTGCTGCGCGACCTGGCCGAAATGCGCGAGCTGATCAGCAGCCTGCTGGAAGGCGAGCGCATCGCCGCCGGTGCGCAGGCGCTGCTGCTGGAGCCGGTGGACCTGGCGGCGCTGGCGCGCGAGGCGGCGGGCGGCGGCGGGCCGGTCGAGCTAACCCTGGAAACGGACGTGCCGCCGGCGCAGGCCGACGCCACGCGGCTGAAGCTGCTGCTGCGCAACCTGCTGGACAACGCGCGCCGCCACGGTGGCGGCGATGCGGCGGCCCCGCCGCAGCTCTTCCTGCGCCGCGAGGACGATGGCCGCCTGGCCCTCGGCGTCCGCGACCACGGCCCCGGCGTGCCCGACGATCAGTTGCCGCGCCTGGCCCAAGCTTTCTACCGCCCCGACAGCGCGCGCACCCGCGCCGCCGGCGGCGTCGGCCTGGGCCTGTACCTGTGCCGCCTGGTCGCGCAGGCGCATGGCGGCGAGCTGCGCATCAGCAATGCGCGGCCGGGGCTGGAGGTGGCGATGGTGTGGCCGGCGCTGCCTAGGGTCTGTTAACACTAATTGCAATGCTCGCCGCCATGCTTGACACTGCTCG
>CAYYDJ010000023.1:0-68549 GCA_964470565.1 uncultured Rubrivivax sp. | reverse complement strand
TCAGCTTCGTGCTGGTGGCCGATGGTCTTCGCGGTTTGTGTTAACAGGCCCTAACGCGACACCTCGACGACGGCGAGGTCGGGCTGGACAACAACTTCCTCGAACGCCAGATCAAGCCATGGCAGATGGGCAGGAAGAACTGGCTGTTCGCCGGCAGCGAGCTTGCCGGCCAGCGCGCCGCGATCGTGATGAGCCTGCTGCAGTCGGCGAGGATGCACGGGCACGAGCCACTGGCCTACCTGCGCGACGTGCTGACCCGCCTGCCGCGGCAGCTCAACAGCCAGATCGAAGAGCTGCTGCCGCATCGCTGGGCACCAACCTGAACGGCGTCGCCGACTGGTCGTCAAGGTGTAGCGGCCAGCCGCTCACTTCCTCGGAGACCAGTCACATCGTATGCGACACCATGTCAGTGCCCCTGCGGGAGAGTCTTTGCATGGTGAGCCATCCCAGAAATCGAGGACCCAACATCATGATGTTCCTATTCAGCGGCATCCGCGCGGAAGTCGAGCCCGTTCCAAAGAAGAGGGGCTGGTACCAGCTCACCGGCAAGCACATTGAGCGTTGGACGGTGGATGTCGGCTCCACGCTCGGCGACCTGGCATCCGGCGGAATCAAGGTGGACTACCGGGCGAAGATTCTGGGCATCCACGACCGCGAGCCCGAGATTGCCGAGCAAGACCCTCGATTCAACGAAGAGAACAACCCGGAGGACGGGGCAACCTTCGGCGTCTACACCGAGGGTGGCCGTACGTACATGCTGTTGGCAGTCAATCAGGCCGAGTACGTCATCTTCCGCTTCCTGTGCCCCCACGAGGCCGGTGACGATGAGGCGTTCGACCCGATGAGCGGCTACCGGGTGGAACAGCCGAGCACCAAGGCGAAGGGTGCCAAGAAGGTCGCGGCCTAATCCGAGCTGCTCGACGGTGCCAAACCCCAAACTGCCGGAGACGGCCGACGTCAGGCATCAGGCAGATGCCGAAGTGTCGGTCGGACACCTGGTGGCCCAGTGCGAAGAAGTCGATGCATTCACTGCCGAGTGCATTGCTATCGGGTACGCGTCAGCTGCTGCGGGGTTCCGCTTCGTCCCCAAAATGCCGGCAGCGTACAAGGACGCTTTCGTCAACTATCGCGGCCCGGAAAAGCAGCTGCCTTACTTCGAGAGCAAATTGCTCAGCCTTCGCCTCAGCGCGGTGCAGCGAGGAATGGTGGTTGACTCAGCAGTCACCATCGAGTTTTTGAAGCGCATCACCGTGGCTGAATGCCCCGTCCAACGTAAGCGCTTTCGACTGATGTCTGGGAGGTCAAAGCGCAATCCATCTCTCGACCGGCTCGTCAACGAGGTCACCTATCGGGCCGGCAACATATGCGCGTTGACCCAAGACGCCAATCGGGTCAAGCACGACCTTTCGTTCGAGGAAGTGCTGCAGGTGGCGCAAGCCAGGAAGGGCCACGCCGGGCTGACGCCGGCCGAATGGCTGCGAATGGCATCGCTGATGTACGGGGCCTGGGCTCGTGCCTACAAGCAAGCCGACCCGTACTTGCTACCGTTGGCCGCCATCCCTGGCCCCGGCATGTTCATGAGCACGTCACAGACCGTCCAGTTCTTCCTGACTCGGCACTTCGCCAAGGGCGGAAACACCGCGGCCGCGACAGACCTATGGCTCGGGCTGACGCGCCAGAGCGACTGCCGGGAGGACATCTTCCTGGAGTTCAGGGAGCTGCTGACAACAGCCCTCGCCAAGGAACGCTACCCGGAAGACGCTTGGCAGCACCAATCCGTGTTCGGGACTTTCGCTCATTGGTACCTCGCCTGTCGTGATGCCGTGAATGCCCAGGTGGAGACCGTGCTCCACCGACACCATCAACGCTTGGCAGACCCGGTCGCAGAGCTTGATTGGCCTGCCACATCGCGCTACCAGCACTGACGCTGTCTGTGCCTCAAACGCGGTAACCAGGGTAACGCCGACGAAGAAAAGAAAAGGGCGGACTCTTGCGGGCCCGCCCTCAGTTGTCGGCTTACGCCGCCAACGGCATGTCGTACTCTCCATCGGCCGGAAGCAGATGCTCCGGCACGTCGATGACCGTGACCTTCGCGGCGCCAAGGCCGGCGCCGATGCGTTGGGTGCTTTCCTCACCACCCGGGAGCCGGCGGAGAACCACCGACCATCCACCCGCCGCCCACTTGGTCCCAGCGAACAGCTTGCGCAGTTCCTGGTGCATGGGCGAGTTCACCACGTAGAGCGACCACTTGCCTTTCGCGTACGCCACACGCAAGCCCATCTGGGCGAGGCGCATGACGATTTCAGGCTGTTCAGTCGGGTCATTGCAGACCGTCCCGATGGCCTGTGCTATCGACAGTTGACGGGCGACCAGCGCGGCACCGTGCACCACTTTGAATGGCAGCACGCGGCTGGTCAACGCTTCCAGGCACTGGAGCTCGTCGCTGACCTGGTGGACCGCGATTCGCTCTTCGATTCCCAGCATGCTCACCAGGAACTTTGCATCCTCCTCCGTTGCCGGGGTGGCGGACACAAAAGCCCAGTAGCTCGCGAGCAGGGTGCCGACGGTGTCGGCCATGCGGCCGTCACCTCCCGAGGCCAGGATGCGTTGCCGCACCACGTCCTCGGAGGCCTGGAACACACTCCAACGACTGATGAAGAGCCGGGCCAGCTTGGGCCCGAGTTCTCGGGCTTCAGCATCGGTCAAACGGATACCCTGGGGAGTGCCCTTGGCTTCCAGAATGACCCAGCGGGTGAGGTCCGCAGGCTCCATCTTGCCGGGGCTGATGCCCGCCGCGATGAACGGCGAGTAGAACCGGTAGCTCCTCGCCTTGCCGGTCACCGTGCCTCGAACGATGCCTTCATCACCTTCTTGCAGGCTGTAGGACATGCGAGCAATCTCGAAAGTGTCCTTGCAAGCCCTGCGACTCGGGTCGGCTTCGAATTCGTCGTTGACGACAGCTTTCGAAGTGCCCCCAATGCTTTGATACAGACCCGCCAAATTTTGCGGGCCCGTGCACGCGTGAGCCAGGGTCCCAAGCATCAGCCTCACATAGGTGAGGACCGTGCTCTTGCCGCAGGCGGCAGGACCTGACATCAGTACATGAGGCCGACGGCTCAGCGCCGTCGAAACCAAGCTCGCGCCGAGAAACCCCAGCACGATTTCCCCCGCCATGGGATGAATCCACTGCGGGGAGTTGAAGGCGGCCAAGACACGTTTGACATCGTCTGCAGTAGCCATCGGGGTCGACAGGTCGAAACCGACATCACCGCTGACCGGGTAGACCCGGTCTTCGTGGATGCCATGCTCCAGTACCGTGCCGTCAGCGCGCCACAGCTGACGACCATTGACCGCGAGTTGCCCGTCACTCATCTTCCAGACGCCGACCCGCCGCTCGGCAGTTTCCGAGTAGGGGCCAGCCGCCTGACAGGCGCACAGGATGTCCGTGGCGAGGCGCTTGTGGTTGAACACAAACTCCTCCTTCTTGGCGTCGAACTCGGTGTAGTGCTGTTCGCACCACAGCGCGCCGAACAGCGCCTTGAGGTTCATCTCCTTCAGGTCCGACGGACTCAGGAGCTGCACCTGCTTGCTCAGCAGCGAGAAGACAGCAAACTTGTTGCCGCTCATGCCCAGCGCTACGTAGCCCCCGGAGGTGCTGCCGCTTTGCTGGTTCAGGGGAGTGCTGCTGGTGCTCAGAATGGGCTTGTTCATTTCAGTGTCCTTTTTCGAAGCCCGCGTCATCGAGACGGGGCCGAGTTAATGGGGATGGAGCCCCTTGCGGGGCGGACCCTCCGCGGGTCGGCCGCCTTGCGACGGCACGAAGCACTAACGGGACGCACCCAACCCGCCCGCTGCCGGGCCGGTCGTCGGCACTCCGACGAGTTCGACTCGTTGGAATGTTTGAAGGTCAGGTTGTGAAAGAACGGCAGCGGCAATCCCGGTGAAGGGACCACCACTGCCTGTTGTCGGCACGAACACTGCCAGCTTTAGGCTGCTATCGAAAAAATCTGTTCTTTGGTGGCCGCCGGCGCCGTGGGCCTCCTGAGCCAACACAGACCCACCCGCCGCATCGTGTACGCTGTCGGCTGGTGCTCGTCGCGCGCCATCCGTCCGCACCGGAGAAGCAGCTACAGCGACATCCTGAGAACACTTGACCGACCAGACACCTCTTTGCAGGCGCTGGGCGAGCGGACCGTCTGCCTCGAGCCTGCGTGGAGAGACCGTGTCTGAAGCACCGAAATACACCCCCAGCCCGGCGTTCGACCGGGTGGCCCAGCACCTGGACCTCGCAGGCGAGAGCTTCTGGTTCAACCGCGAGCCGGCCGAACAGGCCGAGCGCCTGGAAGCACGCATCAAGTTTGCCGCCAAGCGGCTGGCCAAGGCGGCCGACATCCCTCACAGCCGGGCGTTGGATTCGGTGGCGCAGGCACTGCGGTTTCCGGCCTGGCATCACTTGAGCGCCCACCTGAGCCGTGCAGCGGACTTTGGCTCCGGCACGCTGCCTGCAGGATGGCTGGACGGACTGAGCGCGGCGGTCGTCTTGGCAGTCAGGGTAGAAGCCGAGGTCACCATGTCACCTGCCCAGTTGGATGCCTTCGAGGCGCTGGGCCAGACGCTGGCCATGCTGACGGACACGTCCAAGCAAAAGGTTCTGGACGAGGTCTCGGCAGCGCTGTGCGCCGGGAGGACCTGGCGCGAGGTGTGTCAGCGAAGCCCCTTGGATGCCAGCACGCCTCTGTATCGCTTTGTCGTCCACGAGCAGGACGCCGAAGGCGGCGCCGGCGGCCGCTTCGAGGAAAGCTCAGCGTGTCGCCAGTTGGTGGAACAGCTCGACGACAACTGGCAGGGCTACGACGAGTTCACGAGGGTACAAAAGAAGCGCGCCCGCGGCTGGGTGGAAGCCACTCTGGCCATGCAGCCTGGCTTCCTGGAAGCCAGCCTGGCCCTGGCCTGGATGCAGAAGGACGCTCGCGAACCTCAGGCGCTGACCACGGCCAACGCGGCAGTTCGCCAGGCCGAGGCACTGATACCCAAGGGCTTCAAGGGACGCATCCGATGGGGCCACCTGGGCAATCGCTTCTACCACCGGCTGCTGTGGCTGCAGCTCCAGCTGAACCATGAGCGAGGCGCCAGCGATGTGGCGGCCCGCGTGGCGCGCAAGATGCTGCGGCTCAACCCCAACGACAACCTCGGCGTGCGATATGCGCTTCCCTTCCTACTGCTGGAACGGGGCGAAGTGGCCGCCGCCCGCCGGTCCCTCAGGGCCGTGCGGGACGAGCGCGGTCTCACGGCCGGGGCGACCCGAGCCTTTGTGGCCTTCGCCGAGGTCAAGCCGACTGAGTTCCGGCGCGAACTGACCACTGCGCTGTTCACCCTTCCGATGCTGCGCGTATTCCTGCTCAACGACGGCAAGGTCCTGCCGGAAGGCGAGTCCGGCTATCGACACGTGCAGCCGGACATGGAAACCTTCGCCGAGCTGGCCTGGCCCAGCTACTCTGGCTTGACCGGTCTGCGCAAGGCCTGTATCGGTGTCCTGGCCGAGCCGGCTGTTCAAGCGGCCGAGCGCGAGTTGGCGGCGTACTGGAAGGGGTACTGGGAGAATCGGCGGACCCCCGGTGCCGAGCGTCGAGGGTCTGCCGAGGGTTGGGCCAAGCTGCTGGACCACTGCATCGAACGTGTCGCGCCTGCGGGTCCAGGTCGGTGATTCGGTTCCCCAGCGCGCTGTCAGACCGGGTCGACCGTCTGCGTGCAGGCGCCCCCAGGGGCCGCTCAGCCGCCAGCCGGCATCCGCATGTCACGGTCCGGCGGGCCGCTTACAATGTCGGCGCGGGCACTCGTTTGTGCTGCAGTTTGTACAAGTCACGACGGAAATCGGTTGCGCGAGCGTGCGTTTTCTTGCGTGTAAGTGCGAGCGACAGCGCGCTAAGTGCTTGATTTGCTTGATGCTGCGTGAGCGGCGCGGGCTGCTGAGGACGCGGAACCACATTGAAAATCCGCGTGTCGGTGGTTCGATTCCGCCCCAGGCCACCAGCGACATCGACGACTTGGCCCAGGCCCCGAGCCTGGGCCAAGTCGTTTCTGGGCGGCCTTGCGCGCTAAGCCATCGGCCCACGCTATCGTCGCCACTCTGTCGGCGATCCTGCCCTTGCCCAGCCAGAGGACGAGCCCATGAACCGATCGACTCCAAGCGCGCTGCTGCGCGCCACACTGGCCGCGGCCGCGGTCTGCGCGATCAGCGCCTGCACGACGGTGCCCGGCGCGCCGCCGCCGGCGGCGTTGACCGAGGCGCAGATCGCTGCCATCGTGGGCAGCCCGGACCGCACGCCCGCCGACCGCCAGAACGACCTGCGGCGCAAGCCAGAGCAGGTCCTCGGCTTCATCGGCCTGCGCCCCGGCATGGTGGCGTTGGACGTGGTGGCCGGCGGCGGCTACACGACCGAACTGCTGGCGCGCAGCATCGGGCCCACGGGCAAAGTCTTCGCGCAGGCGCAGCCGCGCGATCCCAGCCGGCCCGTGCCGGCCGGCGCCCGCGCGCCCGGGGCCGGTGTGCTGGACCGCGAGGCCAGGCTGGCGGCCGCGAATGTGGCCGCGGCGCCCATCAAGCTGGTGCTGCAACCCCTCGTCGACCCGGTGCCGCCGCCGCTGGCGCAGGGCCAGCTCGACGTGGTGACGCTGATGTTCAACTACCACGACCTCGGGTTTCTCGGCGAGGGCCGCGCGCAGATGAACCGCGCCATCTTCGCCGCGTTGAAGCCCGGCGGCGTCTACGTCGTCGCCGACCATTCCGGCCGGCCCGGCACCGGCATCTCTGAGTCGACCACGCTGCACCGCATCGAAGAGGCGTTTCTGCGCCGCGAGGTCGAAGCCGCCGGCTTCAAGCTGCAGGCCTCAAGCTCGTTCCTGCGCAACCCGGCCGACCCGCGCGACCGCGAAACGCCCGAGCCGCCGATGCCCAAGGACGAGTTCATCCTGAAGTTCGTCAAGCCACTCTGAGCGCTCCCAGGGCCGGGCTCGACCCCCGCCGGGGCTTCAGGTGCCCGGCGCAGCCGGATCAGCTTGGGAGCCCGCACGCGGCCTGCGCCAGCACCGCCTGCGCGTCGCGCGCCGAGTGGCCGCGCCAGGCGACGATCTGATCGGGGCGGATCAGCGCCAGCGGCGCTTCGTACAACTCGCGCAGCGCGCGCTGCGGCAGTGCCACCACGTCCAGCGTCAGCTTGAGCGCGCGCGCCGCGGCCTCGAAAGGGCGCGTGTCGGGCGGCTGCGGGCCCAGCGCCAGCAGCGTCCATTCGCGGCCGAAGGCGTCGAACAGCGAGCGCCCGTCGTCCAGCCACTGGTGCGGCGGGCGGCCGCCGGGGCAGGCGCTGGGCTGGTAGACGCCGGGGTGGTCGGGCGGCGGCTGGCTGCCGTCGGCCACGATCAGCGGCGAGCCGTCGTAGCGGCCGCCGAAGGTGACGCCGGGGATGTTGAACTCCAGCCGCGCGTGGGCGTCGAGGTGCGCGCCGGCCAGCGCGCGTGCCGCGTCGCCGCGCGGTGAGCCCTCGTCCAGTTCGGGCCGGGCGTCGAACAGGCCGATCGAATCGGCGAACTGGCGCGCGTAGCCGGTGTTGCGCTGCGCCAGCGGCCGGCGCTCGGGTTCATAACTGTCCAACAAAGCGGGTGCCGCGGTGCCGCGCAGCACCGCGGCCAGCTTCCAGCCGAGGTTCACCGCGTCTTCCACCGCGGTGTTGTAGCCCAGGCCGCCGGTGGGGGTGAACAAATGCGCCGCGTCGCCGCCGATGAACACGCGTCCGGCCTGGAAGCGCTGCGCCACCAGCGCGTGGCCGGCCAGCCAGGTGCCGCAGGACAGCACGTCGATCGGCAGCTCGGCGCCCATCGCCTGGTGGAACACGCGGCGGGCGTCGGCCTCGGTCCAGTCCGTCGCGTCCTCGTCGGGGTGCAGCGCGGCGTGGAAGGCGTACTCGGCCACGCCGTCCACCGAGGCCATGAAGGCACGCCGCTCGGCGTTGACCGTCACGTACATCCAGGCCCTTGGATGGCGCAGCAGCTTCAGGAACTGCGGCGAGCGCAGGTACACCGCGAACATCTTGCCGCCCATGAAGGCGCGCTGCGCGCCGGTGCTGCCGCCCCAGTCGATGCCGAGCTGGCGCCGCACCGCGCTGCGCGCACCGTCGGCGCCGACGAGGTACTGCGCGCGCACCGCCAGCTCCGGCCCGCCGGCGCTGGGCTGGACGACCGCGTCGATGCCGCTGCCGGTGTCGCTGAAGGCCTGCAGCGTCCAGCCGTAGCGCACGTCGTTGCCGGGCCAGGCCTGGGCGTGGCGGCGCAGCGTGGCCTCGACGAACTTCTGCGACACGCGGTGCGGCAGCTCGGCCGCGCTCCACGAGCCGCCCATCGTGCGGATGCTGCGCACCGCCTCGGCCGCGGTGGGCAGCCGGAAGCGGGCCAGCTCCCAGCCGGCATAACGTGTGAAGTAGGCGATATCGGTCGGATGGTCGGCCGGCAGCCCGAGGGCGCGGATCTCGCGCGCGAAGCCCAGGCGGCGGAAGTGCTCCATCGTGCGCGCCTGGGTGGCGTTGGCCTGCGGGTTGAACGCGGTGCCGGGCTTGGCGTCGACCAGCAGGCAGCGCACGCCGCGGCGGCCCAGCTCGTTGGCCAGCATCAGGCCGCAGGGGCCGCCGCCGACGATCAGCACGTCGGTGCGCAGCGCTGCGGCGGCGGTGTCAGCGGCATCGGGGCTCATGGCGGCCTGGGTCGGTGACGGAGCGGCCGAGGTTACCGGATCGGCGTTTGCACCGACCCTGCAGGCGCCGCCGCTACAGCCAGAGGATCTGCTTGCGGTAGTCCAGGTCGGTCAGCAGCGGCTGGGCCGGCCCGCTGTGGAAGACCGCACCGTGCTCGAGCGCGAACACGCGGTCGGCCAGCGCCAGCACGAGGTCGAGGTTGTGCTCGACGATGACGATCGCCACCTCCTGGCGCAGGCGGTCGAAAACGGTGAACAGCTCCTGGACCACGGCCGGTGCCAGGCCTTCGAAGGGCTCGTCGAGCAGCAGCAGCCGCACCCTGCCCGACAGCGCGCGTGCCACCGCGGCCATCTGCTGCTCGCCACCGCTGAGGTAGTCGGCGGCGACATGGCGGCGCTCCTTCAGGCGCGGAAAGATCTCGTAGATCCGCTCCTCGCTCCACACCGTACCGCTGCCGCTGCCGCCGATGTCGGTCGGGCGCGCCAGCCGGCCGAGCGCCAGGTTCTCGGCCACCGTCATGCCGGCGAACAGGCCGCGGCCCTGCGGCACGTAGCCGATGCCCAGGCGCGCGACGTCGGGCGCCGGCAGGCCGGCGATGTCGCGGCCGTCGAACGCGATCGTGCCCGAGGCCGGCTTCAGCAGCCCGGCCAGCGTCTTCAGCAGCGTGCTCTTGCCGGCGCCGTTGCGGCCCAGCAGCGCGACGATCTCGCCCTGGCGCACGTCCAGCGTCGCGTCGTTCAGGATGTGGCTCTTGCCGTAGAAGGCGTTGACCTTGTCGAAGCGCAGCACGGTCGCGTGCCCGCCGGCGGCAACCGCGCTGCGGCCGGTCACCGGCGGCACGCCGCTGCCGGTGTAGACCTCCTGCACGCGGCGATCGTCGCGCACCTCGTCGGGCGTGCCGCACATCAGCACCTCGCCCTCGTTCATCACCGTCACGCGCTGGCTGAAGGCGAGCACGCGGTCGATGTCGTGCTCGACGATCAGCACCGGGATGTTCTGCGCAATGGTCGCCACCAGCCGCGAGACGCGCTCGCGCTCGGCGGCGGCCAGGCCGGCCAGCGGCTCGTCCAGCAGCAGCACCTGCGGCTTGGCGCCGAGCGCGATGCCGAGGTCGACCAGGCGCTGGCCGCCGTACGAGAGGTCGCCGCCGAGCGTGTCCTCGATGCCTTCGAGGCCGAGAAACCGGATCAGCTCGGCGGTCTCGGCGTTCACGTCGGCATAACGGTCGACATCACGCCAGCAGTCGAAGCGCGCGCGCGGGTTGCGCGCCTGCAGCGACAGGCGCAGGTTCTCGCGGATCGGCAGGCCCTTGAACAGGTTGGTGATCTGGAAGCTGCGCGCCAGGCCCTGCTGGCAGATGCGGTCGGGGCGCCAGCCGTGGATCGGCTCGCCGTGCAACAGCACGCGGCCGGCGCTCGGCGGGAACAGCCCGGAGACGAGGTTGAAGGTGGTCGTCTTGCCGGCGCCGTTGGGGCCGATCAGCGCGTGCACCTGGCCGGCCTCGACCGCCAGCGACGCGCCGCTGACGGCGCGGATGCCGCCGAAGCTGCGGTCGACGTGGTCCACCTGCAGCACCGTGCCCGGCCGCGCTGCCGGGCGCAGGAAGGCCGGCAGCGGCAGGCCCTCGTGGATGCGGCGCCGGCTCATCGCCGCGCTCTCCTCGGGCGGCGGGCGCAGGCGGCGGCGGATCTTGTCGGCGATGCCGACCAGCCCGGTCGGCGAGAACAGCACGAAGCCGACGAACATGAGCCCGAACCAGAACAGCCAGTTGGCGGTGTAGATCGAGAGGAACTCGCGGAACAGCAGGTAGAACAGCACGCCCAGCACCGGGCCGAGGAAGCTGCGCATGCCGCCGATCACCACCATCGCCAGCAGCTCGCCGCTGAAGGCGACGGTGGTCGACTCGGCCGCCGCCAGCCGGTGCAGGAAGACCAGCAGCGCGCCGGCCAGCCCGGTGATGGTGGTCGACAGCACGAAGGCCAGCAGCTTGTAGCGGTCGCAGTCGTAGCCCTGGAAGGTGGCGCGCTGCTCGTTCTCGCGGATCGCCACCAGCACGTGGCCGGCGGGGCTGCGCAGGAAGCGGTGCAGGGCGAACAGCACGCCGAACGCGATCAGCGCGACGAAGGCGTAGTAGGCGAGGTTGCCGTTGAGGTCCACCCCGAGCAGCGAGCGGCGCTCGATGCCGCCGAGCCCGCCTTCGCCGCCGGTCAGCGCCGTCCAGCGGAAGGCCACCGCGTAGGTCAGCGCGCACAGCGCCAGCGTCAGCAGCGAGAAGTAGACGCCGCGCCGGCGCAGGACCAGGAAGCCCACCACCAGCGACAGCAGCGCGACGAACAGCACGCTGAACACCAGCGGCAGCACGATGCCGTTCGGGAACCAGCGCAGCTGCGCGATCGCCGCCGCATAGCCGCCGATGCCGAACCACGCGCTGTGGCCGAACGACACCAGCCCGGTGGTGCCGACCAGCAGGTTCAGCCCCAGCGCCGCCAGCGCCAGGATCACGACCACGGTCGCGTTGTCCCAGGTCAGCCCGATGCCCAGCAGCAGCGGCGGCAGCAGCAAGAGGCCGGCGGCGCCGATCAGCAGCGGGCGATGCTTGGCGGCCGTCATTCGAAGCGCTCGATGCGTTCGCCGAGCAGCCCGCGCGGGCGGAACATCAGCACCAGGAACATCAGCACGTACATCGAGGCCTCGCCGGCCGCGGGCAGGAAGTAGATCGTGACGCCGCGCACCACGCCCACCAGCAGCGCCGCCAGCACCACACCCCAGAAGCTGCCGAGGCCGCCGATGACGACGACGACGAAGGCCACGGTCATGACCTCGGTGCCCATGGCCGGGTGCACGATGGTGATCGGCCCGAAGAGCGCGCCGCCGAGCGCCGCGGTGGCCACGCCGAGCACGACCACGGCCGTCATGTAGGGCTGCAGCCGGATGCCCAGCGCCGCCACCATGTCGGGCTTCTGCACGCCGGCGCGCACGACGCGGCCGAAGGCCGTGCGGTGCAGCAGCAGCCACAGCGCCGTCATCAGCACGAACACCACGCCCAGCAGCAGCAGCCGGTAGCGCGAGAACATGAAGTCGCCCAGCATCACGCTGCCCTTGAACTGCGCCGGCATCGTCGACGCCAGCGGCGCCGCGCCCCACACCATGCGGATCGCCTGCTCGGTCAGCATCGCGAGGCCGAAGGTGACGAGCAGGCTCAGGATCGGGTCGGCCTGGTAGAAGCGGCGCAGCAAGAAGCGCTCGAACGCAATGCCCAGCAGCCCCACCAGCAGCGGGCTGATGACGACGCCGGCGCCGAAGCCGAGGCGGCGGCCGACCTCCAGCGACAGGTAGGCGCCGATGGCGTAGAACGCGCCGTGCGCCAGGTTGACGACACCGCCGACGCTGAAGATCAGCGACAGGCCGAGCGCCAGCAGCAGGTAATAGCCGCCGAGCACCAGGCCGTTGACGACCTGTTCGAGCAGGAAGACGACTTGCATGAAACGTTGCAGCCGCGGCGCGCGGGGGCGGCGGCCGCGTTCAGCTCACATCTTGCATTGGTTGTCGGCCTTGACCGGTGCCAGCAGGTCCAGCGGCTGGTTGGGCGCGGGCACCGGGTCGCCGAAGACCAGGAAGTCCTGCTTGTTCTTCGCCTGCCCCTTGGGCTTGACGGTGAAGGGATAGGCCTCCTGCATCAACTGGTGGTCCCAGCTGCGGAAGTAGCCCTTGCGTGCCTTCAGCAGGTCGAACTGCGCCTCGCTCTCGAAGTAGGCGATCAGCCGGTCGGTGTCGACGCCCTTGGTCTCGGTCATGGCCTGGGCCAGGATCTTCAGCGTCACGTACTCGATCCAGGCGTGGTTCTCGGGCAGGTGGTTGTACTTCTTCTGGAACGCGGCAACGAAGGCCTGCGAGCCCGGCGTCTTCAGGTCGTGGTGCCACACCGTCGGCCAGATGCCGCTGAGGTTGCCTTCGCCGGCGGCCCAGGCGTCGGCGGTGTTGAGGTTGAAGCCCACCATCGGGTAGGGCAGGCCGAACTCGGCGTACTGCTTGACGAAGTTGGTGACCTGGTTGCCGGCGAGGTTGGTCGACACCACGTCGGGCCGCGCCTGACGGATCTTCAGCAGGTAGGGGCTGAAGTCGATGAGGTCGGTGGCCACCAGCTCGTCGGCGATCTGCTGCGCGCCGTTGGCGAGGTAGAAGGCCTTGGCCACCTTGGCCAGGTCGTGGCCGAACAGGTAGTCCGAGGTCAGGCTGAAGATCCGCTTGCCCTTCACCAGGTGTTCGCGCAGCAGCGCCTGGCCGACCGTCTTGACCATCACCGTGACCGGGATGTCGACGTGGAAGGTGTAGCGGTTGCAGTCCTTGCCGCGCAGCGTGTCGCTGCGCGCGCCGGTGTTCATGAACAGCTTCTTGCTGCGCGCGGCCACCTGCGAGATCGTCAGCGCGCTGGCCGAACTGATCTCGCCGCACAGCAGCGCGACGCCGTCGCGCTCGATCATGCGCTGCGCCTTGCTGCTGGCCACCTGCGGGTTGACCGAGTCCTCGCTGAACAGCTCGATCTGGCGGCCGAGCACGCCGCCGGCGGCGTTGAGCTCCTCGGCGCACATCTTGATGCCCTGCGTCGCGTACTCGCCGAGGGCGCCGAGAAAGCCGGTCATCGGCGTCAGGTGGCCGATGCGGATCGGGCCGCTCTGGGCCCGCAGCAACGCGGGCGCGGCCAATGCCGATGCGCCGGCGAGGGCGATCCCGGTCTTCAGCACGCCGCGGCGGCTGGGCTGGCGTTGTGAGTGTTCCATGGCTCGACTCCTTCGTGATCCGCGCAAGGCGGACGACATGTTGGCGGCCCATGCTACGGACGCCGATGCGCCGCGAAAACTACCGAATTCCTTCCGCCGCTATAAGCCGCGCCGATAGCGCGCGCCCGTCGCGCTATAAGCCGCCGCGATAGGCGCCTTCGGAAATCGGTAGTTCCCCGAAGCGGCCGTGGTTCATAGACTTTGCCGCCATCCGCACCACCGGCGCGCGCCATGAACGCATCCGACCGCAAGACCGTCCCAGCCTTCGTCAGCCATCAGGCCGAGATCGACTGGCAGGAGTTCCCCGGCCACTTCGGCGGCGCGTTGTCCAAGGCGCTGGTGCGGCCGGAGATCTGCGGCTCGCGCCGCATCGACTACCGCATCTCGTGCTACCAGCCGATGGCCCACGTGCAGGAGCACGTGCACCAGGTGCAGGAGCAGGTCTACCACGTGCTGCAGGGCGAGGGCCTGCTGACGCTGGACGGCCGGCGCGTGCTGCTGCGCCGGGACGAGTACGTCTTCGTGCCGCCGGGCGTGCGCCACGGCTTCACCAACAACGGCACCGCGCCGCTGGTCTTCCTGGTCGTGACCTCGCCGGTCGAGGACGACGCCGAAGCGCCCTGAGCCCGCCGATGAGCACCCCCACCCTGCCCGATGCGCGGCTGCTGATCGGCGGCCGCTGGACCGACGGCGACGGCGGCCGCCGCGACGTGCTGGACAAGTACCGGCTGACGCCGTGCACGCGCATCCACCTGCCTTCGCGCGCCCAGGTGCACGAGGCGGTGGCCGCGGCCGATGCCGCCTACCGCGCCAGCACGCTCGACGCGCACGAGCGCGGCGCCGTGCTCGACCGCGCGGCGGCGCTGCTGCAGGCGCGCCAGGCCGAGCTGGTGCGCGCGCTGCAGATCGAGGTCGGCTTCCCGGCCAGCGACGGCGCCAACGAGCTCAAGCGCTGCGTGCAGACCTTCCGCCTCTCGGCCGAGGAGGCGCGCAACTTCCGCGGCGAGATGGTGCCGGTCGAAGGCGCGCCCGGCCAGGCCGGGCGGCTGGGCTTCACGCTGCGCGTGCCGCTGGGCGTGGTGTGCGCCATCACGCCGTTCAACGCGCCGCTGAACACCGTCGCGCACAAGGTGGCGCCGGCGCTGGCCGCCGGCAACGCGGTGGTGCTCAAGCCGAGCACGCATGCGCCGACGGCGGCCAACGTGATGGCCGAATGCCTGCTCGCCGCCGGGCTGCCGCCGGCGCTGCTGAGCGTCGTGCACGGCGGCGCCGACAGCGCCGGCTGGCTGCTCGACGAGCCGCTGCTGCGCTTCATCGCGTTCACCGGCAGCACCGAGGTCGGCGCCTCGATCCAGCAGCGCGCCGGGCTGCGGCGCACGCAGATGGAGCTGGGCTCGATCGCCTTCACGATCGTCGCCGACGACGCCGACCTGGAGCGCGCGCTGCCGCGCATCGTCAACGCCGCGTATCGAAAGGCGGGGCAGGTCTGCACCTCGATCCAGTTGCTGCTGGTGCAGCGCGGCGTGTTCGACCGCGTCCAGCACGCGCTGGCCGAGCGCGTGCGCGCGCTGCCCTACGGCGACCCGATGGACGAGCGCACCGTCGTCGGCCCGGTGATCAGCCAGGCCGAGGCCGAGCGCATCGAGCGCTGGATCGACGATGCCGTCGCCCGCGGCGCCGAACGCCTGGCCGGCGGCGCGCGCGTCGGCGCCGTGGTGCCGCCGACGCTGCTGACCGGCATCGCCGACGACACGCCGCTGGGTTGCCAGGAGGTGTTCGGCCCGGTGATGGCGATGCTGCCCTACGACACGCTGGACGAGGCCATCGCGCGCGTCAACGCCACGCCTTTCGGGCTGGCGACGGGGCTGTTCACCAACCGCCTGGCCGACGCGCTGCGCGCCGCGCGGCGGCTGCAGGTGGGCGGCGTGCACATCAACGAGACCTCCAGCTCGCGCGTCGACCTGATGCCGTACGGCGGCAGCAAGGCCAGCGGCTTCGGCCGCGAAGGGCCGCATCATGCGGTGCGCGAGATGAGCGAGGAGCGCATGGTCACGCTGCTGGCCTGAGGATCGAAGCGATGACGATGATGAAGGGCGGTCGACTGATCGCCGAGACCCTGGTGCAGGAGCAGGTGCCCTATGTGTTCGGCATCTGCGGGCATGGCAACGTGGGCATCCTCGATGCGCTGTACGAGCTGCGCGACCGCATCACGCTGATCAGCCCGCGCCACGAGCAGTGCGCCGGCCACATGGCCGACGCTTACTTCCGCGTCGCGCACCGGCCGGTGGCGACGCTGACCAGCACCGGCCCGGGCACGGCCAATCTCGTGATGTCGCTGGCCACCGCGCTGAGCGATTCGTCGGCCTTCATGGCCATCACGGCCAACGTGCCGACCAGCCAGCACAACCGCGCGCCGTTCCAGGAGCTGTACAAGCACAACCAGGCCGACTTCGCGCAGGTGCTGCGCCCGGTGGTCAAGCGCGCCTTCCAGCCGACGCGCGTGGACATGCTGCCGCTGGCGCTGCGCCAGGGGCTGGACACCATGATCACCGGCCGCCCCGGCCCGGTGAACTTGGACGTGCCCTACAACGTGTTCCAGGAAGAAGCCGACGTCGAGCTGCCGCCGCGCTCGCACCTGGGCCTGATGGGCAGCCGGCACCGGCCCGGCGCCAGCGACGACGACCTCGCCGCGGCCGTCGCGTTGCTGGCCGCGGCGCGGCAGCCGGTGCTCTTCATCGGCCACGGCGCCACGTTGGCCGAGGCCGGGCCCGAGATCACCGAGCTGGCCGAGCGCTGGGGCATCCCCGTGATCACCTCGCCCAACGGCATGGGCTGCATCCGCGGCGACCATCCGCTGGCGCTGGGCTTCATCGGCCGCAACGGTGCCTACCCGGCCAACCAGGCGGGCCGCCACGCGGACCTCGTGATCACGCTGGGCACGCGCTTCGACGACCGCAGCAGCAGCAGCTGGCACCCGGGCTATTCGTGGAACTTCCCGGGCACGAAGCTGCTGCACGTCGACATCGACCCGCAGGAGCTGGGCCGCAACTACCCGCCGACGCTGGGGCTGATCGCCGACGTCAGGACCTTCGCGCGCCAGCTCATCCAGGCGCTGGCGCAGCGGCCCGAGATCACGGCGGCCGCGTTCGCGCCCTGGCGCGCGCAGGTGCAGGGCTGGCAGGCCGAGTGGGAGGCTTTCGTGCGCCCGCACTTCGGCGACAGCACGAGCCCGCTGCGGCCCGAGTTCGTGGTCGGCACGCTGCAGAAGATGTTGCCCGACGACGTCATCCTGGCGCTGGACTCGGGCGTGCACCACAACTGGTTCATGCAGTTCTGGCAGGCGCGGCGGCCGCAGAGCATGCTCAACAGCTGGGGCTACAGCAGCATGGGCTTCGGCGTCTGCGGCGTGATGGGCGCGCAGTTGGCGGCGCCGCACCGGCCCTGCGTCGCGGTGGTCGGCGATGGCGGCTTCACGATGGCGCCCTACGTGCTGTGTACCGCCGTCGAGTACGAGCTGCCGGTGGTCTGGATCATCTGGAACAACTTCGCCTGGGCGGCGATCCGCGACCTGCAGTACGGCCTGTTCGACGGCCGCGAGATCGGCACCGCGTTCTACAAGGGTGCCAGCGGCGAGCGCTACAACCCCGACTTCGCGGCCTGGGCGCGCGCCTGCGGCGCCGAGGGCTTCACGGTGACGCGGCCGCACGAGCTGGCGCCGGCGGTCGAGCGCGCGCTGCGGCTCAAGCGCCCCTGCGTGATCGACGTCCACGTCGACGCCGAGGTGCGGCCGCCGTCCACCGGCACCTGGCAGTTGCCGCCGATTCCGTACAAGGAGCCGGCGTTCGGCAAGCCTTTCGTCGCATGAACAAACCCGCTGCCGGCGCCGCCGGCGCGCACCCGTTCCGGTTCGAACCTTGTGAAGGAACTCCATGAGCAACAAGCCCCTGGCCCTGGTTTTCGGCGGCTCGCGCGGCATCGGCGCCGCCTGCGTCGCCCAGTTGGCAACCGACGGCTTCGAGGTCGCCGGCACCCACGTCAACGCGCCGCCGGCCTCCGGCAAGAGCTACGCCTGCGACGTGCGCGACGCTGCCGCCGTGGCCCAGGTCTTCGCCGACCTCCAGCGCGACTTCGGCCGCGCGCCCGACGCGGTGGTGGCCAGCGCCGGCATCAATGTGCCGCCGGCGCCGCTGGCGCAGTTTCCTGACGAGGCCTGGCGCGAGCTCGTCGAGGTCAACATCGTCGGCGCCTTCCACGTGCTGCGCGAGGCGGCGCGCCGGGTCGCCGATGGCGGCGCCATCGTCGCGCTGACGACCTCGATGGTGCGCTTCGCGGTGCCCGGCGGCGGCCCCTACACCGCCAGCAAGGCGGCGGTGGAAGGCCTCGCGCGGTCGCTGGCCAAGGAGCTGGCCGGGCGCGGCGTGCGCGTCAACTGCGTCGCGCCGGGCCCGGTGGACACCGAGCTGTTCCGCGCCGGCAAGAACGATGCAGCCCTGGCCCGCTCAGCGGGACTGAGCCCGTTCAACCGCGTCGGCCAGCCGCCCGAGGTGGCCGAGCTCGTGAGCTTCCTCGCGTCGACCAAGGCCTCGTGGGTCACCGGCCAGGTCTGGCAGCCCAACGGCGGCATGGTTTGAAGCGCAGTGATGCGGCCACCGGCGAGCCGGCCGACGTGCTGGTGGTCGGCGGCGGCGGCGCCGGGCTGGCCGCCGCGATCAGCGCTGCCGAGGCCGGCGCGCGCGTGCTGCTGCTGGAGAAGAACGAGCGGCTCGGCGGCAGCACCGCGTGGTCGATCGGCTCGGTGACGGCGACGCAGACGCCGCACCAGCGCCGCCAGGGCATCGCCGACGACCCGGCCGCGCACTGGGCCGACATGCCGGGCTTCGCCGGCGAGCTGGCGCCGCGCGACAACGACGCGCTGCGCCGCGTGCTGTGCGACGAGATGCCGACCACCTTCCAGTGGCTGCTCGACAGCGGCGTGTGCTTCTACGGGCCCATGCCCGAGCCGCCGCACCGCCAGCCGCGCATGCACAACGTGCTGCCGAACTCGCGCGCCTTCATCTACCACCTCGAACGCCGCGCGCGCCGCGCCGGCGTGGCCATCCGCACCGGCGCGGCCGTCACCGCACTGCTGCAGCGGCACGGCCGCGTGGCCGGCGTGCGCCTGGCCGACGGCCTGGAGCTGCACGCGCGCGGTGAGCTCATCCTGGCCGCCGGCGACTTCACCAACGACCCCGGCTTCAAGCGCCGCTTCATGGGCGAGCAGGAGGCCAAGGTGCAAGGCGTCAACGCCAGCGCCACCGGCGACGGCCAGCGCCTGGGCGAGGCGCTGGGCGCGCGCATCGTCAACGGCGACCTCGCGCTGGGCCCCGAGCTGCGCTTCATCGCGCCGGCGCAGGAGACCTTCGTGCGCCGGCTGCCGCCCTGGCGCGCGCTGGCGCTGACGATGCAGTGGGCGCTGGAGCACGTGCCGATGGCGCTGCTGCGGCCGCTGATGATGAAGTTCCTGACCACGATGCTGGCGCCCGCGGCCGCGCTGTTCGACGACGGCGCGCGGCTGGTCAACCGCCGTGGCGAGCGCTTCGGCGACGAGCGCCAGCGCCCGGCCTGGCGGCTGCCCGACCAGCCCGACGGCGTCGGCTTCATCGTGCTCGACGCCGCGCTGGCCGCGCGTTATGAGGCCTGGCCGCACTTCATCTCCACCGCGCCGGGCATCGCCTACGCCTATCTCGCCGACTACCGCCGCAACCGGCCCGACGTGTTCGCGCAGGCGCCGACGCTGGACGCGCTGGCGCAGCGCCTGGGCATGGACGCGCAGGCGCTGGCGCGCAGCGCCGCCGCGGCCGACGGGCGGCCGGCGCTGGGCCCAGGGCCGTACGTCACGCTCGGCCCGCTGCGCGCGGTGTTCGTGCACGCCGAGGGCGGGCTGATGGTCGACGAGCAGCATCGCGTGCTCGACGCGCAGGGCCAACCCATTGCCGGGCTGCGCGCCGCCGGCTCCACCGGCCAGGGCGGGCTGCTGCTCAAGGGCCACGGCCACCACCTGGGCTGGGCCTTCGCGTCGGGCCGGCGCGCTGGCCGTCTGGCGGCCGAGGCCGTGCTCAGGCGTTGACCGCTTCCTCGGCCGGCTGCGCGTCGGCGGCGGCGTCTGGCAGCAGTTGCACGCCCTGCCAGGTGCCGTCCTCGACGAGCTGGCGAACCAGGCGCTTGAACTCCAGCAGCACCGCAGCGGCGCAGGGCGAGAGCTTGTGCGGCGGCAGCGAGTACAGGTAGTTGGGCCGGCGCATCGAGGCGTCGGCCACGCGCAGGCAGCGCCAGCGCTCGGGCGTGTCGCCCAGCGCGTGGATCGCGGCGCGCGGCTTGATCGTGGCGCCGATGCCGTCGGCCACGCAGCGCATCAGCAGCGGCAGCGAGTCGATCTCGGCCACCGCGTCCAGGCGCAGGTTCACGCGCTCGAACTCCAGCGCGATGCGTCGGCGCAGCCCGTGCCCGGGGCTGGGCAGGATCAGCGGCAGCTCGGCCGCCTCCTTCAGCAGCAGCGACTGGCGGCCCGCCGCGACCAGCGGGCTGCCGGCGGGCAGGATCACGAACAGCTCTTCGTCCAGCAGCGGCTCCACCGTCAGCTCCGAGGCCGCCGTGGGGCTGAACAGCAGCGCCAGGTCGAGCTGGCCGACGCGGGTCATGTGCTCCAGGTGGCCGCTCAGGCCTTCGACGATGTTGAGCAGGATGCCCGGCTGCCGGCTGCGCAGGTGGCGCAGCAGCGGCAGCCCGATCTGGCACAGCGTGGTCGGCGCCAGCCCCAGCGCGACGCGGCCGTTGAGCGCCGAATGGTCCTGCCGCGCCACCGACACCGCCTGGTCCAGCTGGCGCAGCATGAACTTCGCATGGTGGTACAGCGCCTCGCCGTTCTCGGTCGGCGAGACGCCGCGCGAGCTGCGCAGCAGCAGCGGCTTGCCGACCTCGCCCTCCAGCCGCGCCATCTGCTGGCTGAGCGCGGGCTGCGCGATGAACAACTGCCGCGAGGCCTTGGCGAGGCTGCCGCTCTCGACGATCTGCACGAAATAACGCAACTGGCGGATGTCCATCGCGGGGCTCCTGACGTTCGTTCAGCTATAAGCTCCCGTTATATCAAATGGCAACCGCTCTTGTGTTTTGTGATTGCCAGGCGGGTCATTCGGCCGTCACTCCGCCGTGATCTTGCGCTCCGCGATCACCTGCGCCCAGGTCTTGGACTCGGCGGCGATGTACTTGGCCAGCTCCTCGCGCGTGCCCGGCGCCGGCAGCAGCCCGGCGCGGGTGAGCTCGTCGGACACCTCGGGCGCCTTCAGGGCCTTGACCAGCTCCTGGTTCCAGCGTGCCTGCAGCGGCTGCGGCATGCGCGCGCTGGCGACGAAGGCGTACCAGTTGGTCGCGCTGAAACCCTTGAGCCCGGCCTCGGACACCGTCGGCAGGTCGGGCAGGAACGGCGCGCGCGTGAGGCCGGTGGTGGCCAGCGGGATCAGCTTGCCGGCGGCGATGTGCGGCCCGGCCGTGGACATGGTGGCGAAGTAGCACGAGATGCGGCCGCCCAGCAGCTCGTTCATCGCCGGGGCGCCGCCCTTGAACGGGATGTGCACGATCTCGACCTTGCCCATCGCGTTGAACAGCTCGCCGGCCAGGTGCGAGGCCGAGGCCACGCCGATGGAGCCGTAGTTCAGCTGGCCCGGCTTGGCGCGCGCCAGTGCCATGAACTCGTCGAAGGTCTTGACGCCCAGGCTGGGCGGCACCACCAGCACGTTGGGGAAGTTCATCCCCATGGTCAGCGGCGCGATGTCCTTCTGCGGGTCATAGCCGACCTTGGTGAGGTGCGGCGCAATGGCCAGCGGGCCCACCGAGCCGAGCAGGATGGACGAGCCGTCGGCGCCTTCGCCGCGCGCGATCTGCTGGTGCACGATGTTGCCGCCGGCGCCGGGCCGGTTCTCCACCACCACCGGTACGCCCAGGTTGTCGGTCAGCTTCTTGGCGACGACGCGGGCCGCGTGGTCGGCCGCGCCGCCGGCCGCAAAGCCGACCAGGATGGTCAGCGGCTTCTTCGGCAGCTCCTGCGCCCGTGCGGCGGGGGCAAAGGCGGCGGCTGCGGCGCAGCCCAGCAAGTGACGGCGGTTCATGCGGCAGGTCTCCGTGGATCGTGGTTGGCGTGACGCTCAATCATCCTTCAGCGCCAGCGCCGAAGGCCGGCGCTTCTCGATCGCCCATTTCAGCAGCGCCGCGCTGCGGTAGATGCCATGCGCGAACTTGCCGTAGGGCAGCGTGACGAAGAGCGCCATCACCACGCCCAGGTGCAGCGACAGCAGCAGCGGCAGCGCCGGGCTGCCGCGCCAGAGCGTCAGCGCCAGGCCGCTGACGGCGGCCAGGAACAGCAGCGCGATGAAACCGCGGTCCATCGGCTTTTGCGTCGGGTCGCCCTGCAGCGGGTTGCGCTGCGCGTGCAGCCGCCACAGCCAGGCGCTGCCGGCCGTCAGCAGCACGCCGCCGCTGATGCCCAGCAGCTTCGGCAACGCGGTGTAGGCGTAGGGCGCCACCCAGCCGAAGGCGTAGTGGTACAGCGTGCCGACCGAGGTGGCCGCGAAGCACAGCATGAAGCCGTAAAAGGTGAGGTGATGGGCGCGGCGGCGCGCCAGGCTGAAGGCGTCGTCGGTGTTGTTGCAGCCGTCGCCGTGGCCGCCGGCCAGGTACTTCAAGCGCAGCACGTCGTGCGTGGCCTCGGCCGCTGCGGCAGCGCCAGCCGTGCCGGGGGTTTGCGCGCGCCAGAAGCGGGCCACACCGATGCCCAGGGCCAGCAGCGCGAAGCCGAACACCGGCGTGAACAGGCCGACCATCAGGTTGTGCGGAAACACGCGGTAGAAATCGCCGCCCGGCCACGCATGCCACAGCGAGCCCTGGCGCGCCGCACCCAGCAGCAGGAAGAAGGCCAGCGCCACCGCCAGCGCCACCGCGACGACCAGGCCGTTGCGCGCATACGCGGCGCCGAAGGCCTGCGGCCAGGCGTGCTGCGTGTAGGTGTGGCGCCGCACCTGGGCCATCGCGCGTGGCACGTTGACGGCAAATTCGTGCGGCGGCGCGTACTGGCAGGCGTACAGGCAGGCGCCGCAGTTGTGGCACAGGTTGGCCAGGTAGTGCGCGTCGATCGCCGGGAAGGCCAGCCGCCGCGTCATCGCCGGGAACACGGCGCAAAAGCCCTCGCAGTAGCGGCAGGCATTGCAGATCTGCAGCACGCGGGCCACTTCGGCTTCGGGCGTGGGCGCTGTGCCTGGTGCGCCCGGTGCGCCCGGTGCCCCGTCCGCCAGCGCGCCGGCCTCGCGCAGCAGCGCCTGCAGCGGCGGCGTCATCGCGCACCCTCGCGTGCCGCCGCGGCCGCCGCGCCGCTGCCGGCGATGCGGCCGAACGCGGTGCCGATGCTCATGCCCACGCCGGCCGTGTAGCCCTGGCCCAGCACGTTGCCGGCCATCATCTCGCCGGCCACGTAGAGGTTGGGGCTGGCGCGGCCGCCGAAGCGCACCGCGGCGCTGGCGTCGGTCTTCAGCCCCAGGTAGGTGAAGGTGACGCCGGGGCGCAGCGCATAACCGTAGAACGGCGCGGTGTCGAGCGGCCGCGCCCAGTGCGACTTCGGCGGCGCCAGGCCTTCGGTGCGGCAGTCGTCGAGCCGGGTGTGGTCGAACGTGCCGGGCCGGCAGGCGGCGTTGTAGTCGTTCAAGGTCTGCATGAAGGCGTCGACCGGCAGTCCGAGCGCTTGCGCCAGCGCCGGCAGGCTGTCGGCCTGGGTGCCGGGGAACACCGGCGGCATGAAGCGGCCCACGGCCTTGGCGTCGATGATCGACCAGGCGATCTGCCCCGGCTGCTGCGCCACCAGGCGGCCCCAGATCGCGTAGCGCTTGGGCCAGAAGTCCTCGCCCTCGTCGTAGAAGCGCCGCGCCTCGCGGTTGACCACCACGCCCAGCGACACGCAGTCGATGCGCGTGCAGATGCCGCCGTCGTACAGCGGCGCGCGGGCGTCGATGGCCACCATGTGCGCCTGCGTGGGGTCGCCGATGGCGTCGGCGCCGGCGGCCGTCATCTGGCGCAGCAGCGTGCCTTCGTTGAAGCGCGTGCCGCGGATCAGGAATTGCTCGGCCGGCCATTCGCCGCGCTCGTTGCGGCCCCAGGCCTCGCGCAGCCAGTCGCGGTTGCTCTCGAAGCCGCCGGCCGCCAGCACGCAGGCGCGCGCCTCGTAGCGGCGGCCGTCGCGGCCGCGCGCGGCGACGAAGCGCTCGCCGTCGAGCTCGATCGCCTCGATCGGCGTGCCGTAGCGCACCTGCACGCCCAGGGCCTGCGCGCTGCGGTAGTAGGCGTTGACCAGCGCCTTGCCGCCGCCCATGAAGAAGGCGTTGGTGCGCGCGGTGTGCAGCGCGCCCGACAGCGAGGGCTGGAAGCGCACGCCGTGGCGCCGCATCCAGGGCCGGCAGCTTGCGGAGGCGCGGATCACCAGCCGCGCCAGCGCCTCGTCGGTGCGGCCGCCGGTGACCTTGAGCAGGTCCTGCCAGAACTCCTCTTCGGGGTAGGCGTCGACCAGCACGTCCTGCGGCGCGTCGTGCATGCAGCGCAGGTTGCGAACGTGCATCGAGTTGCCGCCGCGCCAGTCGGCCGGCGCGGCCTCCAGCAGCAGCACCGACGCACCGGCCTCACGCGCCATCAGCGCCGCGCACAGCGCGGCGTTGCCGCCGCCCACCACCAGCACGTCGGGTCGCACGTCAGTTCGCTCGTCGGATCGGCTTGCCGTCATCGCCGCACTCTAGGGCGGCAGCCCCGGCGCCGCCAGCGCGCGGCGGGCAAGGCCCGTTCACGATTCGTGAAGCTGCGCCCCCGGCCACTGGCCGGCGCGGACCAGCGTGCGGGCCACGTCGCGCAGCGTCACGCGCGCGGCCAGCGCGGCCGGCGACAGCTCGTCGTCCGACAGGCTGGCCAGCAGGCTGCGCCGGCGCAGGCCGCGGCCCGTCAGCTCGACGGCGACCACCTCGCCGGGCGCCAGCCGCTCGGCGGCGCCGGGCTGGATGGTGGCGGCCAGCCCCTGGCGCACCGCGTTCATCAACGCCGAAAGCCCATCGACCTCGATGGCCACCCGCGGCACCCGCTTGGCCTGCGCGAACGCGGCGTTGACCACCGCGCGCAGCCCGTGCAGCCCGGTGGGCAGCACCAACGGCAGCGCGCCGATGTCGGCGATGCGCACACGCGCACGCGCGGGCAGGCCGGGGAAGCCGGGCCTGGCCATCAGGTACAGCGTTTCGTCGAGCAGCGGCGTCACGCTCCAGCGGCGCGCCGATTCGGTCTCGAAGACCACCGCCAGGTCGATGCGGCGGGCGTTGAGCATCGCCGCCAGATCGCCCGAGAGGCTTTCCACCAGATGCACGCGCACCTCGGGGTAGCGCTCGCGCAGCGCGGCCAGCAGCGGCAGCGCGAGCACCGCCGCGGTCGACGAGGCCAGCCCGATACTGACCTGCCCCGACAGCCGCGCCTGGCGCGCCGCCTGCATCGCGCCGTCGGCATGGCGCAGCGCCAGCTGGGCCTGGCGCAGAAAGGCCAGCCCCGCCTCGGTGGGCCGCACGCCGCCGGACGTGCGCTGCAGCAGCCGCGTCGCCAGCTCGCCTTCGAGCCGGCTGATCTGCTGGCTCAGCGCCGAGGTCACCAGCCCCAGCTCGGCGGCGGCGCGGCTCATGCTGCCCAGCTCGGCCGCGCGGACGAAGTAGCGCATCTGGCGCAGTTCCAAGCTCAGGGGCCCTCGTGTCCGTGGCGATGGGCAACGAGGATAGCCTCGGCCGGCGGCCCCTAGAATCTTTCGCCGGTTGACGTCAACGTCAATCGACGGCCCGCCAGAAGGCCGCAGCCCCCTGTCGACGGAGACCCCATGCCCACGCTCACCTCCCAGCTCAACGTCCGCTCCGACGAGTTCAAGACGGCGAGCACGCTGATGCGCCAGCTCGTCGCCGACCTCGGCGCGAAGCTGGAGCAGGTGGCCCAGGGCGGCGGCGCGGCGGCGCGCGACAAGCACACCGCGCGCGGCAAGCTGCTGCCGCGCGAGCGCGTGGAGATGCTGCTGGACCCCGACACGCCGTTCCTGGAACTGGCACCGCTGGCCGGCCTCGACCTCTACGACGGCGCGGCGCCCGGCGGCGGCATCGTCGCCGGCATCGGCCGCGTCTGCGGCGTCGAGTGCATGATCGTCTGCAACGACGCCACCGTGAAGGGCGGCACCTACTTCCCGATCACGGTCAAGAAGCACCTGCGCGCGCAGGAGGTGGCCGAGCAGAACCGCCTGCCCTGCATCTACCTGGTGGACTCGGGCGGTGCCAACCTGCCCAACCAGGACGAGGTGTTCCCCGACCGCGACCACTTCGGCCGCATCTTCTACAACCAGGCCAACCTCTCGGCCCAGGGCATCCCGCAGATCGCGGTGGTGATGGGCAGCTGCACCGCCGGCGGCGCCTACGTGCCGGCGATGAGCGACGAGGCCATCATCGTGCGCAACCAGGGCACCATCTTCCTCGGCGGCCCGCCGCTGGTGAAGGCCGCCACCGGCGAAGTGGTCAGTGCCGAAGACCTGGGCGGCGGCGACGTGCACACCCGGCTCTCGGGCGTGGCCGACCACCTGGCCGAGAACGACCTGCACGCGCTGGCGCTGGCGCGCAGCGTGGTCGGCAACCTCAACTGGCGCAAGCCCGAGCAGCTGCGGCTGCAGCCGCCGCGGCCGCCGCTGTTCGACGCCGCCGAGCTCTACGGCGTGATCCCGGCCGACGCGCGCAAGCCCTTCGACGTGCGCGAGATCATCGCCCGCATCGTCGACGCCAGCGAGTTCGACGAGTTCAAGACGCGCTACGGCCAGACCCTGGTGACCGGCTTCGCGCACCTCGAAGGCATGCCGGTGGGCATCGTCGCCAACAACGGCATCCTGTTCGGCGAGAGCGCGCAAAAGGGCGCCCACTTCATCGAGCTGTGCTGCCAGCGCCGCGTGCCGCTGGTCTTCTTGCAGAACATCACCGGCTTCATGGTCGGCCGCAAGTACGAGAACGAAGGCATCGCCAAGCACGGCGCCAAGATGGTCACCGCGGTGGCCACCGCCACGGTGCCCAAGTTCACGGTGATCATCGGCGGCAGCTTCGGCGCCGGCAACTACGGCATGTGCGGCCGCGCCTACAGCCCGCGCTTCTTGTGGATGTGGCCCAGCGCGCGCATCAGCGTGATGGGCGGCGAGCAGGCCGCGAGTGTTCTCGCCACCGTGCGGCGCGACGGCATCGAAGCCCGCGGCGGCCACTGGAGCGCCGAGGAAGAAGCGGCGTTCAAGCAGCCCATCCTGGAGCAGTTTGCGCACCAGGCGCATCCGTACTACGCCAGCGCCCGGCTGTGGGACGACGGCCTGATCGACCCCGCCGACACCCGCCGCGTGCTGGCGCTGGGCCTGAGCGCCAGCCTCAACGCGCCCATCCCCGAGCGGCCGGCCTTCGGGGTTTTCCGCATGTGATGTACGATGTGTGTGTAGTCACGCGCTTCATACACATCATGCGCACCAACATCGTCATCGACGAAGCCTTGATGGCCGAGGCCATGAAGGCCGGCCCGTACAAGACCAAGAAGGAAGCGGTCGAAGCCGGGCTCAGGCTGCTGGCGCGGCAGGCCGCGTACCGCGAGATCCTCAAGTGGCGCGGCAAGCTCAAGTGGGAAGGCGACGACGACGTCGACTGGACCCAGCCGCCCGCCGCCGCCGAACCCGCCCCGGCGCGCGTGCTCGTCACGCGCGCGCGCGAGCCCGCTCCAGGCAAGCGCCGTGCTCGTCGTTGATGCCGGCGTCTGGATCGACTGGTTTCGCGGTGCGCCGCTGCCGCACGTGGAGATGCTGGCGCAACTGCTGGACCACGGCGAGGTGCGCCTGGTCGTGCCCGACCTCGTGCTGTTCGAGGTGCTGCGCGGCTTCCGGCTGGAGCGCGACCACCGCCAGGCCCGGCTGCTGCTGGAATCGCTGAGCGTGGAGGCCGCTGCCAGCCCGGCGCTGGCGCTGCAGGCGGCGCAGCACGCGCGCAGCCTGCGCTCGCGCGGCATCACCATCCGCAGCCCGCTCGACGTGCTGGTGGCCACCTTCTGCATCGAACGCGACTACGCGCTGCTGCATGCCGACCGCGGCTTCGAGGCCTTCGAGGCCCAGCACGGCCTGCGCATCTGGAGGCATTGATGCCGCACCAGCACGCCGAGATCCGCCTGCTGGCCGCGCGCGATTCGATGGACGCGCTGACCACGCTGCTGCACGCGGCCTATGCGCCGCTGGCCGCGCGGGGGCTGAACTTCTCGGCCGCCACGCAGTCGCCGCAGACCACGCAGCGGCGCGCTGCCGAAGGGCAGTGCTTCATTGCCGAACGCCAGGGCCGCATCGTCGGCACCGTCACCGTCTGCGGGCCTTACGACCTCAGCCTGGCGCCCTGGGCCGCCGGCGTGCCGGCCTTCCGCGACCGCGACACCGCGCACTTCCACCAGCTGGCGGTCGACCCCGGGCATCAAGGCCAGGGCCTGGGCCGGCGCCTGGTGGCCGAATGCGAACGCTGGGCGCGCGAGCGCGGCTACAAGCGCATGGCGCTGGACACCGCAGAGCCGGCCGCCGAGCTGCGCGGACTGTACCGGCGGCTGGGCTACGTCGACGTCTCGCACGTGCAGTGGGACGGCAAGGCCTACCGCAGCGTGATCATGGAAAAGCCGCTCGACCAGTCGCCGCTGCGCGAGCAACTGCGGCTGCTGGCGCGCTACAACCTGTGGGCCACGCAGGCCTTGTATGCCCACGTCGACGCGCTGCCCGAGGCCGACTACCGGCGCGACCTGGGCCTGTTCTTCAAGAGCGTGCACGGCACGCTGAACCACCTGCTGCTGGCCGAGCACGAGCTCTGGTACCGCCGCTTCGCCGAAGGCAGCGCGCCGCAACGGCCGCTGGACACCGAGATCGAGCCCGACCGCCGGCAGCTGCGCGAGCGGCTGGTCGACGGCGCGCTGGCCTGGCTGCCGCTGATCGAAGTCTGGCCCGAGGCGCGGCTGCTGGGCAAGCTGGACTACCGGCGCAACAACGGCCAGCCGGCGTCGCTGCCGTTTGCCGCCGCGCTGCTGCACGTCTTCAACCACGGCACGCACCACCGCGGCCAGGTGACGGCGGCGCTCACCGCGCTGGCCCGGCCCTGCCCCGAGCTGGACCTGGCGTTGATGCTGGTGCAGGAGGAAAGGGTTCAATGAGCCTGCTCGAAATCGTCCGCCCCACGCCCCACGTTGCCGAGCTGTGGCTCAACCGGCCCGAGACGCGCAACGCCTTCAACGCCGAGCTGATCGCCGCGCTGGCTGACGCCTTCGGACGCCTGGGCGCCGAGCCCGAGCTGCGCGCGCTGGTGCTGGGCGGCCGCGGCAAGGCCTTTTGCGCCGGCGCCGACCTGAACTGGATGCGCACGCTGGGCAGCAACACCTGGCAGCAGAACAAGGCGGATGCCCAGGCGCTGGCGCAGATGCTGTGGCTGGCCCACCGCTGCCCGCTGCCCATCGTCGCCCGCCTGCACGGCGACTGCTATGCCGGCGGCGTGGGCCTGGCCGCCGTGTGCGACGTGCGCATCGCCGCCGAGGGCATGCACTTCTGCCTCAGCGAGGCGCGGCTGGGCCTGCTGCCGGCCACCATCGGGCCCTACGTGCTGCGCGCCCTGGGCGAGCAGGCATCGAGCCGCTACTTCATCACCGCCGAGCGCTTCAGCGCCGCGCGCGCGCAGGTGCTGGGGTTCGTGCACGAGGTGGCGGCGCCCGAGGCGCTGGACGGCCAGGTGGCCGAGGTCGTGGCCGCGCTGGTGGCCAACGGGCCGATGGCCGTCAGGGCCAGCAAGCGGCTGCTGCAGGACCTGGCGGGCCGCGAGATCGACGCCGCGCTGCGCGAAGACACCGCGCGCCGCATTGCCGACATCCGCGCCAGCGACGAAGGCCGCGAAGGCATGTCATCCTTCCTCGACAAGCGCGAGCCCGCTTGGAGGAGCCCCCGATGAACGCCGCCGCCCTCGACACCACGCACCTGGTGGCCCTGGCCGCCGCACTCGGCTGGGCCAGCGGGCTGCGGCTGTATGCCGTGGTCTTCATCACCGGCGCAGTGGGCTACCTGGGCTGGGTGCCGCTGCCCGAGGGGCTGAAGATTCTGCAGAGCCCGGTGCTGCTGGCGGCCAGCGGGCTGATGTTTGCGCTCGAGTTCTTCGCCGACAAGATTCCCGTGGTCGACACGGTGTGGGACATGGTGCACACCTTCGTGCGCATTCCCGCCGGCGCGGCGCTGGCCGCCGGCGTGTTCGGCGGCGACTCGGCCACCTGGGTCACTGTGGCCGCGCTGCTGGGCGGCACGCTGGCGGCCACCGCGCACACCGCCAAGGCCACCACGCGCGCCGCGGCCAACGCCTCGCCCGAGCCCTTCTCCAACATCGGCCTGTCGCTGCTGGGCGACGCCGCGGTGCCCGGCATGCTGTGGCTGGCCTGGGAGCATCCGCTCGTCTTCTTCGTCGCGCTGGGCATCGCGCTGGTCGCCGGGCTGGTGCTGACGGTGGTGCTGTTCAAGTTCCTGCGCCAGTTGTGGCGGCGCCTGACGGGCCGCGGCGGCGCCGAACCGGCCGCGGCTTGAGGCGACTGAAACCGGTTCGAGGAGACCGCATGTTCAAGAAGATCCTGATTGCCAACCGCGGAGAGATCGCCTGCCGCGTCGCGGCCACCGCGCGCCGCCTGGGCGTGCGCACCGTGGCCGTCTACTCCGACGCCGATGCGCAGGCCCGCCACGTGCGCGCCTGCGACGAGGCGGTGGCCATCGGCGGCGCGGCGCCGCGCGAGAGCTACCTGCGCTGGCAGGCCATCCTCGACGCCGCCAAGGCCAGCGGCGCGCAGGCCGTGCACCCGGGCTACGGCTTCCTGTCGGAGAACGAGGCGTTCGCGCGCGCCTGCGCCGCGGCCGGGCTGGTCTTCATCGGCCCGCCGCCCGAGGCCATCGCCGCGATGGGCAGCAAGTCCGCGGCCAAGGCGCTGATGGCGCAGGCCGGCGTGCCGCTGGTGCCCGGCTACCACGGCCGCGACAACAGCCCCGAACTGCTGGCGCGCGAGGCAGCGGCCATCGGCTACCCGGTGCTGATCAAGGCCAGCGCCGGCGGCGGCGGCAAGGGCATGCGCCGCGTCGACCGCGCCGAGGACTTCGCCGCCGCGCTGACGAGCTGCCAGCGCGAGGCCAAGGCCGCGTTCGGCGACGATCACGTGCTGGTCGAGCGTTACGTCACGCGGCCGCGGCACATCGAGATCCAGGTCTTCGGCGACAGCCACGGCCACGTGATCCACCTCGGCGAGCGCGACTGCTCGGTGCAGCGCCGCCACCAGAAGGTGCTGGAGGAATCGCCGGCGCCGGGCCTGTCGGCCGCGCGCCGCGCCGAGATGGGCGCCGCCGCCGTGGCAGCCGCCAAGGCGGTGGGTTATGTCGGCGCCGGCACCGTGGAGTTCGTCGCCGAGGAACTGGACGACGGCGACATCCGCGCCTACTTCATGGAGATGAACACGCGGCTGCAGGTGGAGCACCCGGTGACCGAGGGCGTGACCGGGCTCGACCTGGTGGAGTGGCAGCTGCGCGTCGCCGCCGGCGAGCGGCTGCCGCTGACGCAGGAGCAGGTGTCGATGCGCGGCCACGCGATCGAGGCCCGCGTCTGTGCCGAGAACCCCGACAAGCAGTTCCTGCCGGCCACCGGCACGCTGCAGGTGATGCGCTGGCCGGCGCACGTGTCCTTCGTGCGCGACGAGGCGCTGCCGCGCGTGGACACCGGCTTCGGCGAGGGCGACGCGATCAGCCCCTACTACGACTCGATGATCGCCAAGCTCATCGTCTGGGGCGCCGACCGCGCGCAGGCGCTGGCGCGGCTGGACGCGGCGCTGCGCGACACCCACATCGTCGGCCTGCACAACAACGTGGCCTTCCTGCGCCGCGTGGTGGCCAGCCGCAGCTTTGCCACCGCCGAGCTGGACACGGCGCTGATCGAGCGCGAGCACGACGCGCTGTTCGGCGCCGGCGCCTTGCCCGCCGAATGGGCCGCCGCCGGCGTGGTGGCCAAGGCGCTGGCCGACGACCGCGTTGCCGAAGGCGTCGACCCCTGGTCGCGCCGCGACGGCTGGCGGCTGCACGGCGGCGCCCAGCGCCGGCTGGACCTGGAGCTGCAAGGCCAGCCGCTGGCGGTGCAGGTGCAGCGGCTGCACGACGGCGGCACGACGCTGCGCATCGGCGAGCAGCGCTGGCCGTTGATCACCCGTGCGCTGAACGGCAACGAGGGTGCCCGTTTCGACATCCAGCTCGGCGACGACCGCCGCACGCTGGCCGTCTACCGCCAGGGCGAGCGCTTCAGCGTCTTCGGCGCCGAAGGCTCGGCGGCGCTGGCCGAGGTCGACCCGCTGGCCCATGCCGGCGAGCACGCCGGCGAAGCCGGCCGCCTGACGGCGCCGATGCCCGGCAAGCTGATCAGCTTTCTGGCGCAGGCCGGCGACAGCGTCAAGCGCGGCCAGGCGCTGGCCGTGATGGAGGCGATGAAGATGGAGCACACCATCAGCGCGCCGCGCGACGGCCGCGTGCAGGAACTGCTGTTCGCCGCCGGCGACCAGGTGCCCGAAGGCGCCGAACTCCTGAGGATGTCCGAATGAGCCCGATGATTCCCGAGCGCGTCACGCTGGTCGAAGTCGGCCCGCGCGACGGGCTGCAGAACGAGGCCCAGCCGGTGGCCGCCGCGCACAAGGTGGAGCTGATCCACCGCCTGCAGGCTGCCGGCTGCCGCGAGATCGAGACCACCAGCTTCGTCAGCCCCAAGTGGGTGCCGCAGATGGCCGACAACGCCGAGGTGATGGCCGGCATCCGCCGCCAGGAGGGCGTGCGCTACTCGGTGCTGACGCCGAACCTGAAAGGCCTGGAAGCGGCGCTGGCGACGCGGCCGCACGAGGTGGTCGTCTTCGCCGCCGCGACCGAGGCCTTCAGCCGGCGCAACATCAACTGCTCGGTCGAGGAGAGCATCGCGCGCTTCGAGCCCGTGGTGGCGGCGGCGCACGCGGCCGGGGTCAAGGTGCGTGGCGCGGTGTCCTGCGCCTTGGGCTGCCCGTACCAGGGCGCCGTCAGCGCCGACGAGGTGGAGCGCGTGGTGGTGCTGCTCAAGCAGATCGGCGTCGACCACTGCGGCGTGGCCGACACCATCGGCACCGGCACGCCGCGCGCCGCGCAGGCGGCGCTGGCGCGCGCGCTGAAGCACTTCCCGGTGGCCGAGGTCAGCGGTCACTTCCACGACACCTACGGCCAGGCGCTGGCCAACATCCTGGCCTGCCTGGAGCTGGGCATCGCCACCTTCGACAGCAGCATCGCCGGCCTGGGCGGTTGCCCCTATGCGCGCGGCGCCACCGGCAACGTGGCCACCGAGGACGTGGTGTTCATGCTGCACGGCATGGGCATCGAAACGGGGCTGGACCTGGACCGGCTGGTCGACGCCGGTGCTTGGATCTCCGGCGTGCTGGGTCGCCAGCCGGTCTCGCGCGTCAGCCGCGCGCTGCTGGCCAAGCGCGCAGCGGCGGCGCCGGTGGCGGCCAACGCATGACTTCAGCCGATCTCGACGACAAGCCCGAGGGCTTTCGCCGCGTGGCGCAGGCGCTGGCCGAGCGCGGCCATCCGCATGCGCCGCTGTGGCTGACGGCCAGCGCGCGCACCTCGCAGGAGGCGGCCGACGCGCTGGGCGTGCAGGTGGGGCAGATCGCCAAGAGCGTGATCTTCCGTCGCAAGAGCGACGAGACCGCGGTGCTGGTGGTGACCAGCGGCGACAAGCGCGTCGACGAGAAGCGCGTGGCTGCGATCACGGGGCCGCTGGGCCGCGCCGATGCCGACTTTGTGAAGGCCAGCACCGGCTTCTCGATCGGCGGCGTCTCGCCGCTGGCGCACCTGCGGCCGCCGCTGACGCTGATCGACCGCGAGCTGTTCCGCTTCGACTTCATCTGGGCCGCGGCCGGGCATCCGAACGGCGTCTTCAAGCTCTCGCCCGATCAACTGGCGGCGCTGACCGGCGCGCCGGTGCACGACGTGGTGCAGGCATGACCGAGCGCGGGGCGCCGGTGCCCAGCCCCTGCATCAACGTCTGCCGCATCCACCCGGCCACGGGGCTGTGCGAAGGCTGCCACCGCACGCTGGACGAGATCGCCGCATGGTCGCGGCTGGACGACGAGGCCAAGCGGGCGGTGTGGCGATTGCTGGAGCAGCGCAAGGCGGCGGCGCCGCCGGCGCAGCCGGTGCTGCCGCGATGATCAAGCGCATCACCTGCTGGCTGGACTTCGTCTCGCCCTTCGCCTACCTGGCCTTCGAGCGCCTGCCGCAGGCCCTTGAAGGTTGCAGTTATGCGGTCGACTACCGGCCTGTGCTGTTTGCCGGGATGCTGCAGCACCACGGGCACAAGGGCCCGGCCGAGATCGAACCCAAGCGGGCCTGGACCTTCCGCCACGTGCACTGGCTGGCACACGAGCTGGGCATAGCGCTGGACACGCCGGCGCAGCACCCTTTCAACCCGTTGCCGCTGCTGCGCCTGGCGCTGGCCTGCGGGCCCAACCGGCGCGTCTGCGAGGCGATCTTCCGCCACGTTTGGCGCGGCGGCGCCGATGCCAGCGACGCCGCGCGGCTGGCCGCGCTGCAGGCCGAGCTGGCGCCGCCGCGCGACCCGGCCGGCGCCGAGGTCAAGGCCGAGCTGAAGGCGGCCACCGACGACGCCATCGCGCGTGGCGTGTTCGGCGTGCCCAGCTTCGAGCTCGACGGCCGCGTGTTCTGGGGTTTGGACGCGCTGCCGATGCTGGCCGCGGCCTTCAAGGGCGACGCCTGGTTCGACGGCCCGGCCTGGCAGCGCGAAGGCGCGCCGCGCGCCGGCGTGCAGCGCGGCTGACGTTCGCGCAAGCTGGGCCAGGTGCCTCGCTATGATGCCGCGCACCAGCCCTGCGGGGCAGCAACGCAAGGGGCCAAGCCATGAGCATCGCCGTCGAGCTGTCGAACCTGGCCCACGCGCTGGCGCGCTACCGCTTCGCCTACTTGCTGACCAGCAGCGCCGCCGGCGCCGCGCCGCATGCGGTGGCGGTCTCGGCGCGGCTGCACGACGGCGCGCTGCTGATCGACGGCGTCGGCCGGCGCACGCGCGACAACGCGCAGCAGCGGCCCGCGGTCGGCCTGGTGTGGCCGCCGGCCGCCGAGCAGGACTATTCGTTGATCGTCGACGGCCAGGCCGCCATCGACGGCGAAGGGCTGCGCATCACGCCGACGCGCGCCGTGCTGCACCGCCCGGCGCCGCGGCCGGCAGAGCGTGCCGCAGCGGGCACCTGCGGCTCGGACTGCGTCGAGCTGGCGCTGGGCGCCCAGGCGCCATCACGCTGAACGGCCGGCCGCGCCGGCGCGGCGCGCGCGAAGTTTGCTAGGGGTTTTCACCAGGAGCGACCGCGCGCTCCCCAGGTGAACCCATGCGTTGTCAGCTTGCGTTGGCCTCGTGTCAGAACGTGGTCAGTGCGCGCTCGAAAGATGGCGTCCAAGTCGCCCCACGTGTGGGTGGCGCAACGTTTGCAAGGAGACATACATGCAAGCTGATGTGGCGCAGCGCATCGCCGCGCTTCCGAAGTACCAGGAGCTCAGAGCCAAGCGCAGCAGCTTCGGCTGGGCGCTGACGGTGGCGATGCTGGTCGTGTACTACGGCTTCATCCTGCTGGTGGCGTTCGACAAGGAACTGCTGGCCACGCGCATCGGCAACGGCGTGATGACCTGGGGCATGCCGATCGGCCTGTTCGTCATTCTCTTCACGGTGGTCATCACCGCCATCTACGTCAAGCGGGCGAACAGCGAGTTCGACCAGCTGACCGACGACATCAACAAGGCGGTGCTGAAATGAGAGCCTCCTCCAAGCTCGTGCTGGGCGCCGCGGCGCTGTGCGGCGCCACGCTGGCGCTGGCCGCCGGCGCCGACCTCGGCCAGGCCGAGAAGCAGGCCACCAACTGGACGGCCATCGGCATGTTCGGCGTGTTCGTGGTCTTCACGCTGTTCATCACCAAGTGGGCGGCGGCCAAGACCAAGAGCGCGGCCGACTTCTACACCGCCGGCGGCGGCATCACCGGCTTCCAGAACGGCCTGGCGATCGCCGGCGACTACATGTCGGCGGCCTCGTTCCTGGGCATCTCGGCGGCGGTGATGGCCTCGGGCTTCGACGGCCTGATCTACTCGATCGGCTTCCTGGTCGGCTGGCCGGTGGTCACCTTCTTGCTGGCCGAGCGGCTGCGCAACCTGGGCAAGTTCACCTTTGCCGACGTGGCCGCGTTCCGCTTCGCGCAGACGCCGGTGCGCGTGTTCGCGGCCAGCGGCACGCTGGTGGTGGTGGCCTTCTACCTGATCGCGCAGATGGTCGGCGCCGGGCAGCTCATCAAGCTGCTGTTCGGGCTGGAATACATGTACGCGGTGGTGATCGTCGGCGTGCTGATGATGGTCTACGTGCTGTTCGGCGGCATGACGGCCACCACCTGGGTGCAGATCATCAAGGCCATCATGCTGCTGGGCGGGGCCACGTTCATGGCCGTGATGGTGATGTCGCAGTTCGGCTTCAGCCCCGAGGCGCTGTTCGCCAAGTCGGTGGAGATCAAGACGGCACTGGCGGCCAAGACCGGCAAGTCGCCCGACGAGGCGGCCAAGATCGGCTTCTCGATCATGGGCCCGGGCGGCTTCGTGAAGGACCCGATCAGCGCCATCAGCTTCGGCATGGCGCTGATGTTCGGCACCGCCGGGCTGCCGCACATCCTGATGCGCTTCTTCACCGTGCCCAACGCCAAGGAAGCGCGCAAGTCGGTGCTGTGGGCCACCACCTGGATCGGCTACTTCTACATCCTGACCTTCATCATCGGCTTCGGCGCCATCACCTTCGTGCTGACCAACCCGCAGTTCCTCGACGCCAAGGGCGGCCTGCTGGGCGGCGGCAACATGGCGGCCATCCACCTGGCCAACGCGGTGGGCGGCAACGTGTTCCTGGGCTTCATCTCGGCGGTGGCCTTCGCCACCATCCTGGCGGTGGTGGCCGGCCTCACGCTCAGCGGCGCCTCGGCGGTCTCGCACGACCTCTACGGCACCGTGATCAAGGAGGGCAAGGCCAGCAGCGCCGACGAGCTGCGCGTGTCCAAGATCACCACGGTGTGCCTGGGCATCATCGCGGTGCTGCTGGGCATCGCCTTCGAGAAGCAGAACATCGCCTTCATGGTGAGCCTGGCCTTCGCGATCGCGGCCTCGGCCAACTTCCCGGTGCTGCTGATGAGCGTGCTGTGGAAGGGCTGCACCACGCGCGGCGCGGTGATCGGCGGCTTTCTCGGGCTGATCAGCTCGGTGGCGCTGACCGTGGTCTCGCCCGCGGTGTGGGAGGCGACGCTGGGCAACCCCAAGGGCTCGGCCTGGTTCCCCTACACCAGCCCGGCGCTGTTCAGCATGACCATCGGCTTCGTCGGCATCTGGCTGTTCTCCGTCCTCGACAACAGCAAGCGTGCTGCCCAGGACAAGGCCGGCTTCCTGGCCCAGCAGGTGCGGTCGGAGACCGGCATCGGCGCCGCCGGCGCCTCGGGGCATTGACCACCCGTCGACGGGGGTGGCCCCAGCGGCCCGGCAAAGCCGGTTTCGCGGGGCCCGCTTGATACAACACGGGGCTGCCGGCGCGAGCGGGCAGCCCCGTTTGACTTTTCCGGACGTCGTATGCCGATGAGAGCCGCCGAAACCCAGCGCGAGATGCTGTCACTGGTGACGGCGCGCGTGCGCGACACCTTCGTGCGCAAGCCGCTGTACGTGGACGGCGCGCTCGACCTCGTCAGCGTCTGCCGCGAGCTGCAGGCCCACAAGGCCACGCATGCGCTGGTGCAGGACGTGCATGACGGCCGCCGGCGGCTGGGCATGTTCACCACCACCGACCTGCGCGACGCGCTGCTGCGCGACGTGCCGCCGCAGGCGCTGCCGGTGCGCGAGGTGGCGCGCTTCGAGCTCGTCGAGGTGCAGGCCGACGCCGAGGTCTTCGAGGCGCTGTGGCTGATGGTCCAGCACCGCGTGCACCGACTGCTGGTGCGCGACGGCGACCGCGTGCTGGGCGTGCTCGGCCAGCTCGACCTGGTGAGCTTCGTCGCCAACCACTCGCACATCGTCGCCCAGCAGATCGAGCACGCGGCGGACATCGACGACCTCGCCGGCGCCGCGGCGCGCATCGACCAGATGATCGAGCTGCTGCACGGCAGCGGCATCCGCATCGAGCGCATCGCGCGGTTGGTGACCGAGCTCAACCGCCGGCTCTTCGCCCGCCTGTGGGCGCTGCTGGCGCCGCCCGATCTGGTGGCCAACAGCTGCCTGCTGGTGATGGGCAGCGAAGGCCGCGGCGAGCAGATCCTGAAGACCGACCAGGACAACGGGCTGATCCTGCGCGACGGCTTCGAGTGCGCCGCGCTGGCGACCGTGGCCGCGCGCTTCAACGAGGCGCTGGCGCGCTTGGGCTACCCGCCGTGCCCGGGCGGCATCATGCTCGTCACGCCGCTGTGGCGGCGGCCGCTGGCCGGCTGGCGTGAATCGTTGCGGCAATGGCTTTACGGCGCCGACCCCGACGGGCCGATGAACCTGGCGATCTTCTTCGACGCCGCCGCGGTGGCCGGCGACGCCACGCTGCTGGCCGACGCGCGCGCGCACCTGGATCAGCTGCTGTCGGGGCAGGATGTCTACCTCGCCCGCTTTGCCGCCGCGGCCGACCAGTTCAACGAAGGCGGCTGGTGGACGCGGCTGACCACGCGCCGCGACGACCAGCCGCTGGACCTGAAGAAGCTGGGCACCTTTCCCATCGTGCACGGCGTGCGCGCGCTGTCGCTGCAGGCCGGCGTGCGCGAGCAGGGCACCGTGGCGCGGCTGAAGGCGCTGCAGGCGGCCGGCCGCATCGACGAGGCGCTCGCGCGCGACCTGATCGACGCGCTGCACTTCCTGATGGGCTTGCGGCTGTCGCACCAGTTGCGCCAGCGCGCCGGCGGCGCGCGGCCGGGCAACGAGGTGCGCGCCGCCGACCTCGGCGCGCTGGAGCGCGAGCCGCTGCACGACGCGCTGGCCATCGTGCGGCGCTTTCGCCAGTTCCTGCGCCAGCATTTCAAGCTGGACAACCTGTAGCCTGAGGCCATGAAGCGCAGCCCGCTCGCCCACCGCCTGCTGGCGCTGTTCGGCGCCGGTTGGCTGTTGTTCGACTTTCCGCTGCTCGGGCTGTGGGCGGCGCGGCCGCTGTGGCTGTTCGGCATCTGGGCACTGCTGATCGCGCTGCTGGCCTGGATCATGGAGCGCGGCGGTGACTGACGTGGCCACCCAAGCGGCCACGCTGCCCGCGCCGCTGGTCGTGGGCGCCGCCTTTGCCTATTTGCTGACGCTGTTCGCGGTCGCCGCCTGGGCCGACCGCCGCGCCGCCGCCGGGCGCAGCGTGATCGGCAATGCCTGGGTGTACGCACTGTCGATCGGCGTCTACTGCAGCGCCTGGACCTACTTCGGCAGCGTCGGCCGCGCGGCCGCCAGCGGCGTGGGCTTCTTGCCGATCTACCTGGGGCCGACGCTGGTGATGATCCTGGCCTGGACCGTGCTGCGCAAGATGATCCGCATCGCGCGGCGCTGGCGCATCACCTCGATCGCCGACTTCATCGCCAGCCGTTACGGCCGCAGCCGCGCGCTGGCCGCGCTGGTGACGCTGATCGCGCTGGTCGGCGTGGTGCCTTACGTCGCGCTGCAACTCAAGGCGGTGGCCAGCGGCTACGCGCTGCTGACCGCGGGCCCGGCCACGGCGGCGACCGGCGCCACGCCAGGCAGCGCCTGGTGGGCCGACAGCACGCTCTACATCGCGCTGCTGCTGGCCGGCTTCACGATCGCCTTCGGCACCCGCCACCTCGACACCACCGAGCGCCACGAAGGCCTGGTGGCCGCGATCGCGCTGGAGTCGCTGGTCAAGCTGGCGGCCTTCGTCGCGGTCGGCGTCTTCGTCACCTGGGGCTTGTTCGACGGGCCGGCCGACCTGAGCGCGCGCATCGCCGCGGCGCCCGCGGTGGCCGGCGTGCTGCAGGGCATGTCGGGTGGGGTTACCAAGCCCTTCGCCTACGACGCCTGGTTCGGCCTGCTGCTGCTGGCGGGCTTGTCGCTGTTGTTCCTGCCGCGCCAGTTCCAGGTGATGGTGGTCGAGAACGTCGCAGAGGCGCACCTGCGGCGCGCGGCCTGGGCCTTTCCGGCCTACCTGCTGGCGATCAACGTCTTCGTGCTGCCGATCGCGTTGGGCGGGCTGCTGTACTTCGGCGGCCGCGCGGCCAATGCCGAGACCTTCGTGCTCACCCTGCCGCTGGACGCCGGCCACGGCGCGCTGGCGCTGGTGGCCTTCGTGGGCGGGCTGTCGGCGGCCACCGGCATGGTGATCGTCGAGGCGATCGCGGTCTCGACCATGGTCTGCAACGATCTCGTGCTGCCGCTGCTGCTGCAGCGGCCGGCGTTCGCGGCGCGCGAGCACACGCGTACGCTGCTGGCCATCCGCCGGGTGGTGATCGTCGCGCTGCTGCTGCTGGGCTACGTGTACTTCCGCGTCGCCGGCGAGGCCTATGCGCTGGTCAGCATCGGGCTGATCAGCTTTGCCGCGGTGGCGCAGTTCGCCCCGGCGCTGCTGGGCGGGTTGTACTGGAAGGGCGGCACGCGCAACGGCGCGCTGGCCGGCCTGGGCGCCGGCGCGGCGCTGTGGGCCTACACGCTGATGCTGCCGTCGATCGCCAAGAGCGGCTGGCTGCCGCCGGCCTTCGTCGACCAGGGGCTGCTGGGCCTGGCCTGGCTGAAGCCGGAAAGCCTGTTCGGCCTGAGCGGGCTGGACAACCTGACGCACTCGCTGTTCTGGAGCCTGCTGGTCAACATCGGCGCCTACGTCGCGGTGTCCTTGTGGCGGCCGCCCAGTGCGGCCGAGGCGGCGCAGGCGCTGCGCTTCGTCGACGTCTTCGAGCGTGAGGCCGTGGCCCAGGCCTTCTGGCGCGGCCGCGCCGAGCCGGCCGAGCTGCAGGCGTTGATGGGCCGCTTCCTCGGGGCCGAGCGCGCGGCCGGCTTATTCCAGGGTTATGCCCGCGCCCACGGCCTGGGCGCCGACGCCCAGCTGGTGCAGTGGGTGGAGACCCAGCTCGCCGGCGCGATCGGCAGCGCCTCGGCGCGGGTGATGGTGGCCTCGGTCACCGAGGAGGAGGCGCTGGAGCTCGACGACGTGCTGCGCATCGTCGAGGAGGCCTCCGAGCTGCGCCACGTCAACGAGCAGCTCAAGAGCCTGGACCGGCTCAAGGACGATTTCATGAGCAGCGTCACGCACGAGCTGCGCACGCCGCTGACCAGCATCCGCGCGCTGGCCGAGCTGATGCAGGACGATCCGCAGATGGACGAGGCGCAGCGCGCGCAGTTCCTGGGCATCATCGTCGGCGAGGCCGAGCGCCTGTCGCGCCTGGTCAACCAGGTGCTGGACCTGGCCAAGATCGAGTCGGGCAACGCCGAATGGCACAGCGCCGAGGTCGATCTGCGCGAGCTGCTGCAGCACGCCGCGCAGGCCACCGGCGAGCTGTTCCGCGAACGCGGCGCGCGGCTGGAGCTGCAGTTGCCCGAAGGCCCGCTGCGAACGCTGCGCGCCGACCCCGACCGGCTGCTGCAGGTGGTGCTGAACCTGCTGTCCAACGCCGCCAAGTTCGTGCCCGCCGAGGCCGGCCACGTGCGCCTGAAGCTGACGTCGGACACCGACGGCCTCCACGTCACCGTGCACGACAACGGCCGCGGCGTGCCGGCCGCGCAGCAGCAGCTCGTGTTCGAAAAGTTCCGCCAGGGCGGCGCCGCCGACAACCGGCCGCAGGGCACGGGGCTGGGCCTGCCGATCAGCCGCCAGATCGTCGAGCATTTCGGCGGCCGGCTGTGGCTGCGCTCGGAACCCGGCCAGGGCGCCTGCTTCGGCTTCGACCTGCCCTGGCCGCATGACCTGCCAAACGAGGAGACGAACGCATGATCGCCAAGGTGCTGATCGCCGACGACGAGCCCAACATCGTCATCTCGCTGGAGTTTTTGATGAAGCGCGAAGGCCACCAGGTGCTGGTGGCGCGCGACGGCCAGCAGGCGCTGGAGCTGATCCGCCGCGAGCGGCCCGATCTCGTGCTGCTGGACGTGATGATGCCGCTCAAAAGCGGCTTCGAGGTCTGCCAGGCCGTGCGCGCCGACGAGGCGCTGGCCGGCGTGAAGATCCTGATGCTCACCGCCAAGGGCCGCGACACCGACCAGGCGCAAGGCCTGGGCCTGGGCGCCGACGCCTACATGACCAAGCCGTTCTCCACCAAGGAACTGGCCGCGCGCGTGCGCGAGCTGCTGGCCACGGCGGCCGGCGGCGGCGCGGCATGAAGGCCGCGGCCTGGCGCGAGTGGGCCGCGGCGGCGGCGCCGGGGCTCGTGCTGGCCGTGTGGACGCTGGCTGCCGGCGGCGCGCTGCTGGCCACGCTGGAGCCGGCCGAGCGCCAGGCGGTGCTGGCACTGCTGCAGCCGCGCGCCGCGCTGTTGCTGATGGGCTGGATGCTGGCCGCCATCGCGCTCGGCCTGCTGTTGCGCAAGGCCTGGCTGGCCTGGGGCGCGGCGGCCGGTCGCCTGGCCGAACAGGTCCAGGTCCTGGCGGTTGCTGGCCAGGCCCAGACCCAGGCCATCGCCGAGCCGCCGCAGGACCTGGCGCTGCCCGGCGCCGCCGAAGTGCAGGCGCTGCAGGCGGCGATCAACGAGCTGCTGCGCCAGCGCCGCGCCCTGCAGGCCGACGTCGACGAGCGCGTGCGCGCCGCGGCGCGCGACATCGAGCTGGAGCGCAGCCGCCTGGCGGCGCTGATGGCCGAGCTGACGCAAAGCGTGGTGGTCTGCAACCTCGACGGCCGCATCCTGCTCTACAACAGCCGCGCGCGGCTGCAGTTTCGCGCGCTGTCTGACGCCGTGGCCGCGGGGTCCGAGCTGGTGGGCATCGGCCGCAGCATCTACGCCGTGTTCGACCGCCAGCTGGTGGCGCATGCGCTCGAAAGCGTGCAGCAGCGGCTGCAGCGCGGCGCGGCCAACCCATCGGCGCAGTTCGTCACCAGCACCCGCGGCGGCCAGTTGCTGCGCGTGCAGATGGCGCCGGTGCGCGACGTGGCCGATGCCCATCAGGTCACCGGCTTCGTGCTGATGCTGGACAACATCACGCGCGACTTCGCCGACGAGAGCGAACGCGACAAGATGTTGCACCAGCTGACCGAGACCAGCCGCTCGTCGCTGGGCAACCTGCAGGCCGCGGTGGAGCTGCTGGACGACCCGGCGCTCGACGGCGCCACGCGCGAACGCTTCCAGGGCGTGGTGCGCGACGAGGTGGCGGCGATGAGCCGGCGCATCCAGGACGTGGCGCGCCACACCACGCAGGCGATGAAGACGCGCTGGCCGCTGGAAGACATGCTCGGCGCCGACCTGGTGGCCGCCGCCGGCCGCCGCATCGAGCAGCTGTTCGGCTGCCGCGTGGCGGCCAGCGAGGTCGACGCGCAACTGTGGTTGAAGGTGGACAGTTATTCGCTGCTGCAGGCCCTGGCCTATCTGGCCGGGCGGCTGGTGGATGAACACGAGGTCAAGCTGGTGCAGTTCCGCTTGGCGCAGCAGGGCGAGCGCGCGCAGCTCGACCTGCTGTGGATGGGCGCGGGCATCAGCACCGAGATCGTCATGGCCTGGGAGACCGACGCCATCAGCGTGGCCGGCGCGACCAGCGCGCTGACGGTGCGCGACGTGGTCGAACGCCATGGCGGCGCCTTCTGGTTCGAGCGCGAGCGCGTGCGCCACGCGTCGTTCTTCCGCTTCCTGCTGCCGCTGGCGGCCGAAGGCGCGCAGCTGGAAAGCAGCGCGCTGCTGCACGGCGACAGCCGGCCCGAGTACTACGACTTCGACCTCTTCGCGCAGCGCGACGGCGACGCGCAACTGGCCGACCGCAAGCTGGCCGAGCTGGCCTTCACGGTGTTCGACACCGAGACCACCGGCCTGAACCCCAGCCAGGGCGACCGGATCATCCAGATCGGCGCCACCCGCATCGTGGCCGCCAAGCTGCGCCGGCAGGAGGTGTTCGAGCAACTGGTGGACCCGCAGCGCGACATCCCGGCCGCCGGCATCCCCATCCACGGCATCACGCCCGAGATGGTGGCCGGCCAGCCGCCGCTGGCCCAGGTGCTGCCGGCCTTCCACGCCTTCGCGCAGGACACGGTGCTGGTGGCCCACAACGCGGCCTTCGACATGCGCTTCCTGCAGTTGGCGGAAGGGCCCACCGGCGTGCGCTTCGAGCAGCCGGTGCTGGACACGCTGCTGCTGTCGGCGGTGATCCACCCGCAGCAGGAGTCGCACCGGCTGGAAGCCATCGCCGAGCGGCTGGGCGTCACCATCCTCGGCCGCCACACGGCCCTGGGCGACGCGATGGTCACCGCCGAGGTCTTCCTGAAGATGATTCCGCTGCTGGCCGCGCAGGGCATCCACACGCTGGGCCAGGCGCGCGAGGCGGCGCAGAAGACGTATCTGGCGCGGGTCCAGTACTGAAGCGCGGGCCGCGGCACCAGGCTCATCGGCGCGTGCTGCGGCTGATGCCGGGCAGGCTGCGGTTCGTCGCAGCGCGCTCGCCCGGCCGTGGGGCGATGACGATCATTCAGCCATCGCATCAACGACCCACCCACGAAGGAGCCCGCCATGACCCGCCAACTGACCGCCCGTGCCGCCGCCCTGACGCTTGCCCTGCTGGTGACGCTGGGCGTCTTCGGTGGCATCGACCACCTGGCCGCGCACGGCAACCCCGACGCCGCCGTCTGGGCGGTGGCCGCGGCGGCGGCCCAGCGCGGCTGATGAGGATCACCTGCCGCCGACCCGCCCGCTCAAGGCGCGGCCGGCGGCACGTCGATGAAGCGCCAGATGTCGCGCATGAAGGGGTGGCGCCAGTAGGCCATCACGCCGGGCTGGGCGAGGTCCAGCCGCTCGGTGTGCAGGTGCACCTTGAAGGGCATGTAGGCCACCAGCAGGTCCTTGGCCTGGCGCATCAAGGCCTCGCGCTCGGGGCCGTCGGGCAGCACGCGCTGGCGCTCGAACAAGCGGTCGAAGGCCGGCAGCGTGAAGCGCGGATCGTTCGATTCGCCGGCGTTGGGGCCGTAGGCGATGGCCAGGAAGAAGCCGCCGTCGGGCGAGCCGGCGGTCCACGAATAGCCCCACATCATCAGCGTGCCGGCGCGGCTTTTCTTCAGCAGTTCGGGCCAGCTGGCGATCTCGAAATCCATGCGCAGGCCCACCGCGTCCATGCTGCGCTTCCAGATCTCGTTGCGCAGCCGGTCGGTCTGCCCGGCGGTCGAGGCCATCACCAGACGCAGCGGGCTGCCGTCGGGCTGCTCGCGCCAGCCGTCGCCGTCGCGGTCGGTGTAGCCGTAGACGTCCAGCAGCGCGCGGGCGCGCAGCGGGTCGAAGTCGCCCATCTCGCTCTTGTAGGCCGGGTCGTAGCCGCTGGTGTGCGGCGGCACCGTGCTCTGGGCGATCAGGCCATAACCTTTGAAGAAAGCGGTGCGCAGCGCGGGGCCGTCGAAGGCCAGGCCGATCGCGCGGCGCAGCGCCACCTTCTCCGGCGTGTAGCCGCCGACCAGCGGATGCTGCATGAAGAAGAAGTTCATCACGATGTCGGGCCGCAACTGGCTTTGCAGCGTGACGCCGCGCCGCGCGAGATAAGGCGCCAGCCGGCCGTTGGGCGCGGCCTGGGTGCGAAAGCTCAAGGGCACCTCCGGCCAGTGGTAGCGCCCTTCCAGGAACGACAGCCAGCGCGGCTGGCCTTCCTCGACGATGTCGACCACCACCTCGTCGACCAGCGGCAGCCGGCGGCCGGCCAGGTGCGCAGCCGCGGCGTCGGCCAGCGGGTGGTCGGCCGGCTGCCCGGCGTAGCGCTGATCGCGGAACGCGGGGTTGCGCTCCAGCACGATCTGCGAGCCGCGGCGCCAGCTTTTCAGCTTGAAGGCGCCGGTGCCCACCGGATGGGCGCCGATCTCGCTGCCGTGGAATTCCACCACCTCGCGCGCGACGGCGCCCATCACCACCGGGTCGGCCATCAGGTAGACGAAGCGCGGGTCGGCCACGCCCAGCGTGATGCGCAGCGTGTGGCGGTCGAGCGCGCGCACGCCGTCGACCTCGCGGTCGTAGTCGAAGGGGCGGCGGCTGCGGACGGCCTGCTCGCGCAGCGCGCTCAGGCCCGGCAGCTTGACCGACTCGTAGAGGTAGAGGTCGCTGGAATTCCAGCGCGGGTCGTAGAAGCGCTTGATCGCGTAGACGTAGTCGGCGGCCACCAGCTCGCGCGGCCGGCCGCCGAAGGCCGGATGGGCGGCGAAGAAGATGCCGGGGCGGATGCGCACCGTGAAGACGCGCCCGTCCGCCGAGACCTGCGGCAGCGCCTGGGCCGTGACCGGCAGCAGCCGCGCCGGCCGCGCGAGGTAGTCGAAGCCCAGCGGCGCTTCGAGGATCTGCGCCAGCACGGTGCTGGTGTTGCCGTCGCTGTTGGTCTGTACCGGGTCCAGCGTCGTCTCGGACGAGGGGAACGCCAGGCGCAGCACCTTGCGCCCGCGCCCGCCGGTCGTCGGCGTCGCGGCCAGCGCCGGTAGTGCCGTAAGCGCCACGGCGCTGCCGGGCAGCGCCGTGGCGAGCAGCAGCGGGCGGCGGCGCATCGAGGGTCAGCCGGCGCGCGGCCGCCGGCAACGGCGCTTCAGGCTGCCTTGCGCTGGCCGGCGGCGATGGCGTCCAGCGCGCGCTCCAGGTGGGCCACGGTGCGGTCGATGTGCTGCAGCTTGTCCAGCCCGAACAGGCCGATGCGGAAGGTCTTGAAGTCGGCGCCTTCGTCGCACTGCAAGGGCACGCCGGCGGCGGTCTGCAGGCCGAGGTCGATGAAGCTCTTGGCGCTGGCCAGGCCCGGGTCGACGGTGTAGCTCACCACCACGCCCGGCGCCTGGAAGCCGGCCGCAGCCACGCTGGGGTAGCCGTGGCCTTCCAGCACGGCGCGCACGCGGCGGCCGAGTTCCTGCTGCGCCTGTTGCAAGGGGGCGAAGCCGAGCTGGCGCGTCTGCAGCATCACGTCGCGCGTGCGGGTCAGCGCGTCGGTGGGCATGGTGGCGTGGTAGGCGTGGCCGCCGCCTTCGTAGGCCGCCATGATCTGCAGCCACTTCTTCAGGTCGCAGGCGAAGCTGCTGCTGGTGGTGGCGTCGATTGCGGCGCGGGCGCGCGCCGACAGCATCACGAAGGCGCAGCCGGGCGATCCGCTCCAGCCCTTCTGCGGCGCGCTGATCAGCAGGTCGACGCCGCAGGCCTGCATGTCGACCCAGATCGCGCCCGAGGCGATGCAGTCCAGCACGAAGAGCCCGCCCACGGCGTGCGTGGCTTCGGCCACGGCCTTCAGGTAGTCGTCGGGCAGCAGCATGCCGGCGGCCGTTTCGACGTGCGGCGCGTAGACCACGGCAGGCTTGTGCGCGCGGATCGCGGCCGTCACTTCGGCAATCGGCGCGGGCGCGAACGGCTCCTGCGTGCCGGCGCGCGCGCGGCGGGCCTTGAGCACGATCTCTTCGCTCGGGATGCGGCCCATCTCGTTGATCTGCGTCCAGCGGTAGCTGAACCAGCCATTGCGGATGACCAGCACCTTCTGCCCGCCGCCGAACTGGCGTGCCACCGCCTCCATGCCGAAGGTGCCGCTGCCGGGAACGACCGCCACCGCGTGGGCGTTGTAGACCTCCTTGAGCAGCGCGGACATGTCGCGCATCACGCCCTGGAACTTGCGCGACATGTGGTTGAGGGCGCGGTCGGTGTAGACGACCGAGTACTCGAGCAGGCCGTCGGGGTCGACGTCGGGCAGCAGGCCGGGCATGGGCGCTCCAGTTCAGCGAAAGGGGCAACGAGCTTAGCACCGCCTCCCGTGGCCGCTGGGGCCGCGGCCTTTCGGCCTTCAAGCGCCGGCCGGGAACAGGTGCAGCGCCGCGTATTGCAGCAGCATGATGGTCTTGGCATCGCGGATGCGGCCGTCGGCCAGCATCGCCAGCGCCTCGGCGAAGGGCAGCTCGAGCACCTCGATGTCCTCGCCTTCGTGCACCAGGCCGCCGCCGGCGCCGACGCGGTCGTCGTGGTCGTATTCGGCGACGAAGCCGTGCAGCCGCTCGCACAGCGAGCCCGGGCTCATGAAGGCGTCGAACACCTGGCGCGGCTGGCGCACGCGAAAGCCCACCTCCTGCTCGGCCTCGGCGCGCACGCAATCCTCGGGCGACGCGGCGTCCAGCAGCCCGGCCGGCACTTCCACCAGCAGGTCGTCCAGCCCGTTGACGAAGCAGGCGTAGCGGAACTGCCGCAGCAGCACCACGGTGCGCCGCCGCGGGTCGTACAGCAGCACGGCGGCACCGTCGCCGTGGTCCACGGTCTCGCGCTGGAGCTGCTGCCAGCGGCCGTCGGCGCGCAGCCAGTCCAGCGTGGTGTTCTCGACGCGGTTGAAGTGCCGGCTGCGCAGCTCGACCTGCTGCACGCGAACGCGGTGGCGGATGGACATCGGCAATGACGCTCGGGCGGTTGGTTGGACAGACCCCCGAGCGTAGCCGCCGGCGGCGCTGCGTGGCGGTCAAGCCGACCAAGGCCAGCGCGGCCAGCGCCAAGCTGGCCGGCTCGGGCACCTGGGCCAGGAAGCCGCGGATCTTGCCGCCCGGGAACAGGTTGCTGTGGATGTTGAGATAGGCCCGGCCGTCGTCGATGCCGGCCAGCAGCGCGGCGATGGCGCCATCGATGGTGCCGCCGCCGACGTCGGTGACGAAGCCGCCGGTGAAGCTGCCGGCCAGATCGAAGTCGACCACGGTCTCGTTCGAATACCCTGCTACAGCGCTCGGAACAAGGCGCCGGGGTCGTGCGTACGGCCGGGGGCTGCATCGGCCCGTGCCAGCGACTGCAGGCAGCCCAGGCACAGGCAGCCACGGTAGTCCTGCTGCAGCCGCGCCAGCAGCGCCGGCGACAGGCTCAGCGTGGCGCAGGCGCAGGGCTGCGCATCGTGCACGCCGCAGTGAAAGCCGCCGCCGCAGCGCGCGCAGCGGGCGTTGCGGGCATCGGGGGCGGATGCTGCCTCGCTCACGCCTTGAACAAGCCCTTGTGCTGCTCGCGCAGCAGGTTCTTCTGCACCTTGCCCATCGCGTTGCGCGGCAGCTCGGGCACGACGAACATCGCCTTGGGCACCTTGAAGTTGGCGATCTGGTCTTTCAGCGCCGCCACCAGCGCAGGGCCGTCGAGCGCGGCGCCGGGCTTGGGCACGGCCACGGCGACCACGGCCTCGCCGAAGTCGGCGTGCGGCACGCCGATCACCGCGCTCTCGGCGACGCCGGGCATGTCGTTGAGATAACCTTCAATCTCAGCGGGATAGACGTTGTAGCCGCCGCTGATGATCAGGTCCTTGCTGCGGCCGACGATGGTCACGTAGCCGTCGGCGTCGACACGGCCGACGTCGCCGGTCTTGAACCAGAGGTCGGGCGTGAACTCGTCGGCCGTCTTCTCCGGCATGCGCCAGTAGCCCTTGAAGACGTTGGGCCCCTTGACCTGGATGCCGCCGATCTCATCCGTGGCCACCGGCTCGCCCTTGTCGTCGTGCACGCGCAGGCCCACGCCGGGCAGCGGGAAGCCCACGGTGCCGCCGCGGCGCGCGCCTTCGGGGCGGTAGGGGTTGCTGGTCAGCATGATGGTCTCGCTCATGCCGTAGCGCTCGAGGATGGTGTGGCCGCTGCGCGAGCGCCAGTCGTTGAAGGTCTCCAGCAGCAGCGGCGCCGAGCCGCTGATGAACAGCCGCATGTTGGCGCAGGCCGCGGGCGTCAGCGCGGCATCCGCCAGCATGCGCACGTACAGCGTCGGCACGCCCATGAAGACCGTGGCCTCGGGCAGCCGCGCGATCACGGCCTTGGGATCGAACTTGGCAAACCAGATCATCCGGCTGCCGTTGAGCAGCGCGCCGTGCGAGGCCACGAAGAGCCCGTGCACGTGGAAGATCGGCAGCGCGTGCACCAGCACGTCGCCCGGCTTCCAGCCCCAGTACTCCTTCAACACCAGCGCGTTGGACAGCAGGTTGCCGTGCGTCAGCATCGCGCCCTTGCTGCGCCCGGTGGTGCCGCTGGTGTAGACGATGGCGGCCAGGTCGTCGCTGCCGCGGCGCACCGGCTGGTGCTGGTCGCTTTGGAAGGCGGCGCGCTCCAGCAGGCTGCCGCGGCGGTCGTCGTCGAGCGTGAAGACGTTGCGCGTGCCGGCCTTGAAGGCCAGCTTGCTGACCCAGGCGAAGTTCTTGCTGCTGCACACCACCACCGCCGGCTCGGCGTTGCCGATGAAGTACTCGATCTCCGCGGCCTGGTAGGCATTGTTCAACGGCAGGTAGACGTGGCCGGCGCGCAGCACGGCCAGGTACAGCATCAGCGCCTCGACGCTCTTTTCCACCTGCACCGCCACGCGCGATTGCGCCGGCAGCCGCAGGCTGGCCAGCAGGTTGGCCAGCATCGCAGTGCCGCGCTCGAGGTCGCGCCAGGTGTAGTACAGCGGTGTCGCCGAGTCCGCCGTTTCGATCGCCACCTGGTCCAGGTCGGCCGGGAAGGCGGCGCGCAGCGCCGCGAACAGGTTGCCTTTGGTCATGCGTTGGAAGGGGAGAAAGTTGTTTCAGTGATCCAGCGTGTCACGCGGCACGCAGCCGGCATGAATCACCCGCCACCAAGCGACCGCCGCGGATCCGGCTTTGCCGGTCCGCCGGCGGTGCCCCCTGGGGGGAGGCGCCGAAGGCGCTGCGGGGGGCTAGTCAAGTTTCGCGCCGGAGTTCTTCACCACTTCGGCCCAGCGCTTGACCTCGCTGTGGACGAACTGGCCGAAGGCGTCGCCGTAGAGATTGGGGGTTTCGGTGCCCAGGCCGGTCCAGGCGGCGCGCAGCTCGGGCGATTCCAGTGCCTTCTTCATCTCGGCGCCCATCTTGTCGACGATGTCCTTGGGCGTGCCCTTGGGCGCCCACAGGCCGTACCAGGTGGATACCACGTAGTCAGGCGCGCCGCCGTTCTTGGCCAGCGGCACCTCGGGGAAGCCCGGCGCCGGCTGGTTGGCGGCCACCGCGATGGCGCGCAGCCGCCCGGCCTTGATGTGCGCGGCCGACGAGCCCAGGCCGTCGAAGGCCATGTCGACCTGGCCGGCGATCAGGTCCTGCAGCATCGGGCCGGCGCCGCGGTACGGGATGTGGGTGATGAAGGTCTTGGTCTGCAGCTTGAACAGCTCTCCCGCGAGGTGGTGGCTGGTGCCGTTGCCGGCCGAGCCGTAGTTGAGCTGGCCCGGGTTCTTGCGCAGCGTGGCCAGCAGTTCGGGCAGCGTGCGCGCGGCCACGCGCTGCGGGTTGACGACGATGACCTGCGGCACGCTAGAGATCAGGCCCACGGGCACGAAGTCGGTCTCGATGTTGTAGTCCAGCTTGGGGTACATCGCCGGCGCGATCGAGTGGTGCACCGCGCCCATGAAGAAGGTGTAGCCGTCGGGTGCGGCGCGCGCCGCCAGCCCGGCGCCCAGCGTGCCGCCGGCGCCGCCCTTGTTGTCGATGACGAACTGGCGGCCCAGGTTCTTGGTCATCTGCGCGAACAGCGGCCGCGCGAAGGCATCGGTGCCGCCGCCGGGCGGGAAGGGCACGATGATGGTCACCGGCTTGCTGGGCCAGTTGCTGGCCTGGGCCTGCGCCGCCAGCGGCGCCGCGGCAAGGGTCAGGCCGGCCAAGGCCAGGGTCAGGAGGTTGCGGCGGCAGGGCAGCGGCATGGTGGCTCGTCTTTCGGGATGGAAAGGTCGTCTGGAGGGTCTGCTTCAAAGCAGCGACGCGACGGCGCGCGAGCGCGCCACCTCGCCTTGGCGGAACTTGCTGTGGCTGGCCTCGATGCGGTCCAGCTCGTACCGGTAGTTGACCATCAAGCCCAGCGCCTGCCGCAAGCCCTTGGACGACATGTTGCCACGGACATTGATGCGCTCCAGCCGCGCGCCGTTGTCGAGGTGAAAGCGCGCCACCGGGTCGCCGCCGGGCGTGGGCGCCAGTTGCAGCAGGTAGGCCGCGCACAGCCGCTGCAGCGCGGCCTGGTCTTCGTCGTCCAGCTTGGCGTGCGCGGCGGCGTGCTGCAGCGTCGTCAGCTCGCCGCCGGTGGCCGCCTGCAGGCGCTGCCAGGCGGCCTGCAGCGCATCGGCCTGCGGCTTGCGCAGCCCCGGCAGCACCGCCAGGTCGGGCCCGGCCAGCAGCCAGGCGGCGAAGCCGGGGATGGGCGACAGCGTGCAGAAGGTCTTGATGCGCGGCAGCTCGCGCTGCAGTTGCTGGGCCACGTTCTTGATCAGGAAGTTGCCGAGCGAGACGCTGCGCAGCCCGGGCTCGCAGTTGCTGATGCTGTAGAAGCAGGCGACGCGAAAGGCGTCGGGCTGCAGCGGCGTCGAGGCCTTGTCGATCAGCGGCGCGATGGCCTCGGGCATCTGCGGCAGCAGCGCCACCTCGACGAAGATCAGCGGCTCGTCGGGCAGCTGCGGGTGGAAGAACGCGAAGCAGCGGCGGTCGGGCTGCAGGCGGCGGCGCAGGTCGTCCCAGCCGTCGATCTCGTGCACGGCCTCGTGCACGATCAGCTTCTCCAGCAGTTGCGCCGGCGCGTTCCAGTCGACGCGCCGCACCTGCAGGAAGCCGGGGTTGAACCAGCTCGTCAGCAGGTGCAGCAGGTCGGCCTCCAGCGCCGCCAGCTCGGGCCGCTTGGGCAGCACGCGCAGCAGCGCGCGGCGCAGGCGCAGGATGGCCGCGGTGCCGCCGGGGGCGCGGTTGAGCCGCCGCAGCAGCTCCTGCCGCGGCGACTCCACGGCCTGCGTCAGCGCGATCAGGTGCGCGGCGCTGGGCTCGTCGGCCCAGGCCTGGGCGAGCCGCAGCACCTGCGCCGGGTCGGGCCCGAAGTCGCTGGCCAGGCGGTCGAAGAAGGCGTGCAGCTCGTCGGCCTCCAGGCGGTCGATCTGCTCGACCAGGACGCTGGCGACGGCCATGCCGTTCATCTCTCCTTGCGCCGACAGCAACTGCCGCGCACCCAGCAGCAGCGCGTTCAGCGTGCGCCGGCCGCGCTGGCGGGCGGCGGCCTGGCGGATCTCAGCGAGCATGGCGCTTCTCCTTCTCCTGGGCCGGGTTGCGCTGGCCGCGCAGCTTTTTCAGTGCCGCCAGCTGGGCCAGCAGGTGGTCGTGCATCGCGCGCTCGGCGCGCCTGGCGTCGCGCTGCTCGAAGGCGTCGATCAGCACGCGGTGTTCGTTGAGCGACGACTGCAGCCGCCCCGGCAACTGCAGTTGCCGGCCGCGCAGCAGGCGCATGAAGCGGCGCAGGTCGCCGGTCACGCGATCGAGCCAGCGGTTGTCGGCCAGCGCCTGCACGCGGCTGTGGAACTCGTGGTTGACGCGGTAGTAGCCGTCGAGGTCGCGCGCCGCGGCGTTCCGCTCCAGCTCGGCGTGCAGGTGGCGCAGCGCGGCCAGCGCCGCCTCGTCGGCGTTGCGCACCGCCTCGTAGGCGCAGCGGCCTTCGAGCAGCGCCATCACCGGGAACAGGTCGTCGGCATCGTCGTCGCCGATCGCGGTGACGCGGCAGCCGCGGTGCGGCACCAGCTCCACCAGGCCCTCGCTCGCCAGCACCTTCAGCGCCTCGCGCAGCGGCGTGCGGCTGATCTGCCAGGCCGCGGCCAGCGCCTTCTCGTCCACCCAGTCGCCGGGCGCCAGCTCGGCGTCGAAGATCATCGCGCGCAGCCGCGTGGCCACGCCGTCGTGCAGCGAGCTGCCGCGCAGGGGGATGGGGTCGGGCATGGGTCGCATGGTAACGCTGTAATTACAAAATGCACAAGGCTTGCAGGCGGCGGGCCGCAGTAGAGTCGCGCCCATGTCCTCGCCGCCGCCGCTGCCGCCGCCCGCCACGCCGCTGCCGCTGGACGCCGACCAGGTGCTCAAGCTCGCGGCGCAGAGCATGTTCGACACCTTCGCGCACACCGCGATGGGCACGATGGTGGTCGACCGCGAGCACCGCATCGTCTGGATCAGCGAGGGCTACAAGAACTTCCTGCCGGCGCTGGGCTTTGCCAGCGCGGCCGACTTCGTGGGCCGGCGCGTCGAGGACGCGATCCCCAACACGCTGCTGGGCCAGGTGATCGACAGCGGCCAGCCGATCCTGGTGGACCTGCTGAGCAACCACGCCGGCACCTTTCTGGTCAGCCGGCTGCCGCTGCGCGACGCGGCCGGCGAGGTGATCGGCGCTTTCGGCATGGTGCTGCTGGACCACCCCGAGACGACGATGCAGCCGCTGATGCAGAAGTTCATCCGCCTGCAGGGCGAGCTGGACAGCGCGCGCCGCCAGCTCGCCGAGCAGCGGCGGCCCAAGCACACCATCGCCAGCTTCGTGGGCAGCAGCGCGGCGGCGCTGGAGGTCAAGCGCCAGGCGCGGCGCGTCGCGCAGGCCGGCTCCACCGTGCTGCTGCTGGGCGAGACCGGCACCGGCAAGGAGCTGCTGGCGCACGGCATCCACGCCGCCAGCCGGCGCGCGGCGCGGCCATTCGTCGGCGTCAACATCGCCGCGGTGCCCGAGACGTTGCTGGAGGCCGAGTTCTTCGGCGTCGCCCCCGGCGCCTACACCGGCGCCGAGCGCAAGGGCCGCGACGGCAAGTTCAAGGTGGCCGACGGCGGCACGCTGTTCCTCGACGAGATCGGCGACATGCCGCTGGCGCTGCAGAGCAAGTTGCTGCGCGTGCTGCAGGAGCAGGAGATCGAGCCGCTGGGCAGCAACCGCGTCGAGCGGGTGGACGTGCGCATCGTCGCCGCCACCAGCCGCGACCTGGCCGCGATGGTGGCCGACGGCAGCTTCCGCGCCGACCTGTACTACCGGCTCAACGTGCTGCCGATCCGGCTGCCGCCGCTGCGCGAGCGGCTGGCCGACCTGGAGGCGCTGGCCGACGCGCTGGCCGAAGACATCGCGCGCCGCAGCGGGCTGCCGCACAAGGGCCTGACGCCCGAGGCGCTGGACCTGCTGGCCGCGCAGCCCTGGCCGGGCAACATCCGCGAGCTGCGCAACGTGCTGGAACAGGCCACGCTGATGACCGACGAGCTGCAGCTCGGCGCGGCGCATTTCGAATCGGCGCTGCGGCTGGCGCCGGGCAGCGCGGTGCGGCCGGCGGTGGGGGCGGCTGCTGCTGCGGCGGCGGCGCTGCCGTCGTCGCCGACGGCAGCGCCTGCGCCGCCAAACGCCGACCCCGCGCCGGCGCTGCTGCGCCCGCTGCAGCAGCAGGTGGACGAGCTGGCGTGCCAGGCCATTGCCGCCGCCTTGCGCGCCACCGGCGGCAACCGGCTGGCGGCGGCGCGGCTGCTGAAGATGTCGCGCGCGGCGCTGTACGACAAGCTGGCACGGCACCCGGCGCTGGGCGAGACGGGGCGGCGGGCGACGCTCGACGTGTCTGGATAGCAGTCGATTCACACGATCGACTGTCTGTCATTCAGTCATTTCGAGTGTCTGAATGTTGAACACTGAGCGCTGAACCGCTGTGAAAGCGGCGCCTGCCCGCCCTGCAGGCACCCAAACCTCAGGGTTTGCACCGACTTCGTGCCTGTTTCCGTGCAACGGGCACGCGCGTTGCATCAGTCAGCGGATTCGCCGTGGCCATGTCGGTCGCGGACCGCGCCAGGAGACTGCCTGAAATGATTCGCCGCCGCCCGCTTTCCCTTGCCCTGTTGACCACGGCCGCCGCTGCGGCGCTGCTGGCCGCCGCCGCGCCGGCCGCCTGGGCGCAGAACAAGGGCGAGGTCAAGATCGCGCTGATCCAGAGCAAGACCGGCCCGCTGGAGGCCTATGCCAAGCAGATGATCGTGGGCTTCAACCTGGGCCTGGAGTACGCCACCAACGGCACCATGACGGTCGCCGGCAAGAAGCTGGTGGTGATCGAGAAGGACGACCAGGGCAAGCCCGACGTCGGCAAGGCCGCGCTGGCCGCCGCCTACGCCGACGACAAGGTCGACATCGCCGTCGGCCCCACCGCCAGCCCGGTCGCCCTGGCGATGCTGCCGGTGGCCGAGGAGTACAAGAAGATCCTGCTGGTCGAGCCGGCGGTGGCCGATTCGATCACCGGCGACAAGTGGAACAAGTACATCTTCCGCACCGGCCGCAACAGCAGCCAGGACGCCGCCGCCAACGCCGCCGCGATGGACCAACCGGGCAACGTGATCGCCGTGCTGGCCAACGACAACGCCTTCGGCCGCGACGCCGTCAAGGCCGCCAAGGACTTCACCAAGAAGGCCAAGATCGTCCACGAGGAATACCTGCCCGTGGGCACGACCGACTTCACCGCCGGCCTGCAGCGCATCATCGACAAGCTGAAGGACCAGCCGGGCACGAAGTACTTGTCGGTGGTGTGGTCGGGCAGCCCGACGCCGTTCCCGAAGATCGCCGACCTCGACCTCGACAAGCGCTTCGGCATCAAGCTGGCCACCGGCGGCAACATCCTGCCGGCGATGGTGGCCTACAAGAGCTTCCCGGGCATGGAAGGCGCGCTGTACTACTACTTCGGCATCCCCAAGAACAAGGCCAACGAGTGGCTGGTGGCCAACCACTACAGCAAGTTCAAGTCGCCGCCCGACTTCTTCACCGCCGGCGGCATGAGCGCCGCCATCGCGGTGGTGGAGGCGCTGAAGAAGACCAACGGCGACGCCAGCCCCGCCAAGCTGATCCCGGCGATGGAAGGCATGAGCTTCGAGACGCCCAAGGGCAAGATGACCTTCCGCAAGGAGGACCACCAGGCGATGCAGGAGATGTACCACTTCCGCATCAAGAACGACCCCGCGTTCGCCTGGGGCGTGCCGGAGCTGGTGCGCGTCATCCCCGCGTCAGAGCTGAACATCCCGATCCGCAACAAGCGCTAAGTCCCAGCCCCGCGGCGGCTTCGCCGCCTGCCCCTCGGGGGCGACGCCAGCGGCCCGGCCCAAGCCGGCTTGCGCGGCGTCCGCCTGGTTGTGCTTGCGAACTGCGTTGTCCATGCTTGAAACCCACGATCTAACGATCAGATTCGGCGGCCACGTCGCGGTCGACCACGTGTCCTGCGCTTTCGCGCCGGGCACGCTGACCTCCATCGTCGGGCCCAACGGCGCCGGCAAGACGACCTACTTCAACCTGATCTCGGGCCAGTTGCCGGCCAGCGAGGGGCGGGTGACGCTGGCCGGCGAGGACATCACGCGGCTGCCGGCGCCGCTGCGCACGCGGCGCGGGCTGGGGCGCGCCTTCCAGTTGACGCAGCTCTTCCCCAATCTCACCGTGCGCGAGAACGTGAGGCTGGCCATCCAGGCGCGCGAGGCCGGCCGCGGCCACGGCGGCGCGCTGGACATGTGGCGCGTGTGGCTGGACCGCAAGGCCTGGATCGACGAAGCCGACGCGCTGCTCGCCCAGGTGCGGCTGGCCGACCGCGCCGTCGCTGCCGCCAGCAGCCTGCCGCACGGCGACCAGCGCAAGCTGGAGGTGGCGCTGCTGATCGCACTGCAGCCCAAGGTCTTCATGTTCGACGAGCCCACCGCCGGCATGAGCGTCGACGAGGTGCCGGTGGTGCTGGACCTGATCCGCGGCCTGAAGGCGCGGCGCGACAGCGTGATCCTGCTGGTTGAGCACAAGATGGACGTGGTGCGCGAGCTGTCGGACCGCATCATCGTGCTCAACAACGGCCAGCTCGTCGCCGACGGCGAGCCGGCCGCGGTGATCGCGTCGCCCGTCGTGCAGCAGGCCTACCTGGGGCTGGCGACCGCGGAGGATGCCGCATGAGTGCACCGATGCTGGAACTGCAAGGCGTGCACACGCACATCGGCGCGTACCACATCCTGCACGGCGTCGACTTCGCGGTGCCCGAGGGCGAGGTGACGATGCTGCTGGGCCGCAACGGCGCCGGCAAGACGACCACGCTGCGCACCATCATGGGCCTTTGGAAGGCCTCGGCCGGCGAGCTGCGCTTCAACGGCCAACGCTTGAACGCACTGGCCACGCCCGACATCGCCGCGCTGGGCATCGCCTACGTGCCCGAGAGCATGGGCATCTTCACCGACCTCAGCGTGCGCGAGAACATCGTGCTCGCCGCCCGCAAGGCGCGCCACGAAGACGAGCTGGACCGCGCGCGGCTGGACTGGATCTTCGGCCTGTTCCCGGCGCTGCGGAAGTTCTGGCTCTACCCCGCCGGCAAGCTCTCGGGCGGGCAGAAGCAGATGCTGGCGGTGGCGCGCGCGATCTGCGAGCCGCGCAAGCTGATCCTCATCGACGAGCCGAGCAAGGGCCTGGCGCCGGCCATCATCCAGAACCTCATCAGCGCCTTCAAGGAGCTGAAAAGCCAGCGCACCACCATCCTGCTGGTCGAGCAGAACTTCCTGATGGCCAAGGCGCTGGGCGACACGGTGGCGGTGATGGACGACGGCCGCATCGTGCACCGCGGCGCGATGGCCGAGCTGGCGGGCGACGAATCGCTGCAGCAGCGGCTGCTGGGGCTGTCGCTGGGAGCGCATCAATGAACGCCACGACCTTGCCCGCCACCACGGCGGCCGAGATCCCCAAAGCCAGCTTCGACTGGAAGCCGATCGTGCTGCTGGTGGCTTTGATGGCGCTGGCGCTGCCGGCCGTCGGCAACCCCAGCAGCTGGTTGACGCTGACCGTGGCCGGCCTCGCGATGGGCTTGATCATCTTCGTGATCGCCTCGGGCCTGACGCTGGTCTTCGGCCTGATGGACGTGCTCAACTTCGGCCACGGCGTCTTCATCGCCCTGGGCGCCTTCATCGCCACCAGCGTGATGGCCGGCATGGCCGGTTTCGCGGGCCAGGGCGGCTGGCAGAGCCTGGTGGCGGTGTTCGCCGCGATGCTGGTCGCGATGGCCGTGGCCGCGGCCGTCGGCTGGGCTTTCGAGCGCGTGATCGTGCGCCCGGTCTACGGCCTGCACCTGAAGCAGATCCTGATCACGATGGGCGGCATGATCGTCGGCGAGGAGATCATCAAGGTCATCTGGGGCCCGCTGCCGATCGCGCTGCCGCTGCCCGAGATCCTGCGCGGCGCCTACCTGATCGGCGACGCGGCGATCGAGAAGTACCGGCTGCTGGCCGGCGGCATCGGCCTCGTCGTGTTCGCGCTGCTGGCCTGGACGCTGGCGCGCACCAAGATCGGCCTGTTGATCCGCGCCGGCGTGCAGGACCGCGAGATGGTCGAGTCGCTGGGCTACCGCATCAAGCGCCTGTTCATCGGCGTCTTCGTCGCCGGCTCGGCGCTGGCCGGGCTCGGCGGCGTGATGTGGGCGCTGTACCAGCAGAACGTCTCGGTGCAGATGGGCGCGCAGGTCAACGTGCTGCTGTTCATCGTGATCATCATCGGCGGCCTGGGCTCGACGCTGGGCTGCTTCGTCGGCGCGCTGCTGGTCGGGCTGATGGCCAACTACACCGGCTTCCTGGCGCCCAAGGTGGCGCTGTTCTCCAACATCGCGCTGATGGTCGGGGTGCTCCTGTGGCGGCCGCAGGGCCTGTATCCGGTCACGAATCGATGAGCCCCCACGTCGCTTCGCTCCTGCCCCCCGAGGGGGCGCGGCCTTCCTTGGGGCGGCCCGGCGGAAGCCCGAGACCTTGCTAACCACCATGCTGGATCGCATCCTCTCGCACGACCGCCCGCGCAGCCGCTGGCTGGCGCTGGCGCTGATCGTCATCGTGCTCGGGCTGGCCGTTGCGCCGTTCGCCTTCCCCGGCGCCAAGGCGCTGGCGGTGGCGGCCAAGATGCTGGTCTTCATCCTGCTGGTGGCCAGCTTCGACCTGCTGCTGGGCTACACCGGCATCGTCAGCTTCGCGCACACCATGTTCTTCGGCATCGGCGCCTACGGCGTCGCGATCGCCAGCAGCAAACTGGGCGAAGGCTGGGGCCCGGTGCTGCTGGGCACCGCGCTGGCGCTGGCCGCCTCGCTGCTGCTGTCGCTGCTGATCGGGCTGTTCTCGCTGCGCGTGAAGGCGATCTTCTTCGCGATGATCACGCTGGCGGTGGCGACCGCATTTCAAACGTTAGCCTCGCAGCTCTCGGACTTCACCGGCGGCGAGGACGGGCTGACCTTCAAGAACCCCGAGTGGCTGAGCCCGTCGTTCGAGCCCTTCGAAGCGCCGCTGCTGGGCGTGACGATCGACGGCAAGATCGTCACCTACTACCTGCTGTTCGTCGCCGTCGCGCTGCTGTTTCTGACGCTGTTGCGCATCGTCAACTCGCCGTTCGGCCGCGTGCTGCAGGCCATCCGCGAGAACGACTTCCGCGCCGAGGCGATCGGGCTTCGCACCGTGGTCTACCGCACCTGGAGCAACGTGCTGTCGGCCGCCTTCGCGACGCTGGCCGGCGCGCTGCTGGCGCTGTGGCTGCGCTACGTGGGGCCCGACACCACGCTGTCGTTCGAGATCATGCTCGACATCCTGCTGATCGTCGTGATCGGCGGCATGGGCACGATGTACGGTGCCATCGTCGGCGCGGCGCTGTTCGTGCTGGCACAGAACTACCTGCAGGATCTGCTGAAGCTGGGTGCCGGGGCGCTGGACGGCGTGCCGCTGCTGTCGCAGATCGTCTCGCCCGACCGCTGGCTGCTGTGGCTGGGCGTGCTGTTCGTGCTGTCGGTGTACCACTTCCCTTCCGGCATCGTCGGCCGCCTGCGCGCGCTGACCGGGCCCAAGAGCCGCTCATGACGCCCATCTCCCGCTACCTGGTCTGCGAAGGCCGCGAACTGCACGTCACCGAATGGGGCGCCGGCCATGCCGAGGTGGTGGTGGCCTGGCACGGCCTGGCGCGCACCGGGCGCGACATGGACCACATCGCCGCCGGGCTGGCGCAGCGCTGGCGCGTGATCTGCCCCGACACGCTGGGCCGCGGCCTCAGCCAATGGAGCCCCGCGCCGGCGGCCGAATACTGCCTGGACTTCTACGAGCGGCAGGCCGTCTCGCTGCTGGACCAGCTCGGCGTGCGCGACTGCCTGTGGCTGGGCACCAGCATGGGCGGCGCGATCGGCCTGCGCGCCGCGGCCGGACGCCTGCGCGGCCGCATCCAGCGCCTGGTGCTCAACGACATCGGCCCCGAGCTGGCGGCGCCCGCGGTCGCTCGCATCCGCAGTTATGCCGGCAACCCGCCGTCCTTTGCGACCATGCAGGAGCTGGAGCAGTACTTCCGCACCGTCTACAAGCCCTACGGCTGGCTGAGCGATGCGATGTGGCGGCTGCTGGCCGAGACCTCGATGCGCCGCCTGCCCGACGGCCGCGTGACGCCCCACTACGACCCGGCGATGGTGCAGCAGTTCATCCACCACCCCGACGACTACCGACAGTGGGACGCCTGGGACTCGCTGACGCTGCCGGTGCTGTGCCTGCGCGGCGAAAGCTCCGACCTGCTGCTGCCCGAGGTGGCCGAGGCCATGCGCACGCGCGGCCCGCGTGCCGTGGTCGTCACGATCGCCGGCTGCGGCCACGCGCCGGCGCTGAACACGCCCGAGCAGTACGCGCTGGTCGAGCGCTTTTTCTCCGCCTGAGGGCGGCCCATCACACCCAGGAGACGACAACATGCGCATCAAGACATGGCTGCAACGCAGCGCGATGGCGACCATCAGCCTGTTGGCTGCCGCCGCGGCCCAGGCCGCCGGCACCGTGGGCAACACGTTTCCGGCCGGCTTCACGGCTTTCGAGGACGCCTCGCTCGGCAAGCCCGTCATCGGCTTCGGCGCCGCCGGCCCGGTCACGCGCACGCCGGTGATCTTCCTGCACGGCAATAACGACGTACCTTATGCCACCGCCTGCAGCCCCACCAACGGCAAGATCCAGGGCCTGGCGCAGCACCTGGCCGACAACGGCTGGAACCCGAGCGAGCTGTGGGGCCTGGGCTACCAGGGCGACCAATGCGACCTGGCGGCCGACAACACGCGCCGCTCGGGCATCGCCCACACCAACCAGGCCAACGTGCCGGACCTGCGGCGCTTCGTGCGCGCGGTGCTGGCCTTCACCGGCGCGAAGCAGGTCGACATCGTCGCCCACAGCCTGGGCGTGACGCTGGCGCGCGAGTGGATGCGCCAGGACGATGCCGAGCCCAAGGTGCGCCGCCTGGTGGCGATCGACGGCCCCAACCACGGCATCATCAACTGCAGCGCCTCGCCGCTGAACTACTACCAGCTGCCGGCCTCGGGCGGCTTCACGCCCAGCAGCGAGGTCTGCCAGGAGCTGGGCTCGCCCGACACGCCGTTCCTGAAGCTGCTCAACGGCCGCCGCGGCTGGGACGAGTGGGAATGGCCCACGCGCGTGCTGGTGATCCGCAACGCCGACACCAGCTTCGTCTACTTCGCGCAGCAGGACGGCCTGTTCCCGCCGGTGCCCTCGATCGACATCTACGGCAAGACGGTGGACTTCTCCAAGAGCGCCGACTTGAAGGGCGCCAAGCAGGTCGACCTGACCGGCCAGGGCGCCTACGACCCGGTGCTGGGCACCGCGCACCTGGGCATCCTGCAGTCGCCGCAGACCAAGGCCGAGATGCTGAAGTTCCTCAGCAAGCGCTGAGCGCGGCGGCCGGCGCTGCGGCGGCCAGCACGAGATCGGCGATCGCGCTCGCGTCGGCCAGCGGCAGCAAGCGCGGCGGCGCCGGCGCAGGCGGCTCACCCTCGCAGGCCATCGCGACGATGCCCGGCCAGTCGGGCCACAGCGGCGGCTTGCCCTCGGCCCGGCGCCAGACCTCCAGCTTGGGGAAGTCGCCGCTCTTGAAGCCTTCCACCAGCACCAGGTCGCAGGGCTGGATGCGGCTGAGCAGATAGGCCAGCGGCGGCTCGGCGTCGCCGCGCAACTCGTGCATCAGCGCCCAGCGGTCGCGGCCGAGCAGCAGCACCTCCTGGCAGCCGGCCTCGCGCAGCCGGAACGAGTCCTTGCCCGGACGGTCGATCTCGATCGCCTTGTGGCTGTGCTTGATCAGCGAGACCACCAGGTCGCGCCCGCGCAACTCGGGCAGCAGCCGCTCCAGCAGCGTCGTCTTGCCCATGCCGGAGCGGCCGGCGATGCCGAAGACTTTCATCATCCGTACCGCGCGGCCGCTGCGAAGGGTCTGAACGCCCCCTCGGGGGGCCGCGGACGAAGTGAGCTTGGGGCTTCCATTCCGGGGATCATCGCCGATCGCGGAGGGCCGCCCGGTTCGTCCCTCCGCCGTGGGATGCGCGCCATGCTTCGGAGCGATGAAACGAAGTCACGGCCTGCCGATACTGCGACCGTCTTCTGTCGCCGGGGAGTGCCGCGATGCTCGATGTCAACCGCCTGTCGTTCGGCGCTGCCGACCGCGGCCAGCCGCTGCCGGAAACCGTGCTGTTGCGCATGGAGCAGCTGTTTTCGACCTCGTTCGCCGACGTGCGCGTCCACCTGGGGCCCGAGCCGGCCTCGCTGGGCGCGCTGGCCTTCGTGCACGGCAGCGACATCTACGTCGAGCGCGAGGTCTACGACCCCGACTCGGCCGTCGGCGGGAGCCTGATCGGCCACGAGCTGGCCCAGGTGCGGCAAAGCCGCCGCGGCTGGATGCTGGCGCCCGAAGGCGTGGGCCTGCGGCTGCTGGTCGACCCGGCGCTGCAAGCCGAGGCCGACCGCATGGCTGCGCTGGCCTGCCGCAGCTACCGGCCCGGCGCGACGCTGCCGCCGGCCCGCCGCGCGCCGCCGGCCCCGCCGCGCTGGGACCTGCTGCTGGCCAGCCCCTGCCGCCGCGGCTGAATCAGCGCGGCGCTGCCAGAATCGGCGCATGCGCGCCACTGCCGTCTCGCTGCTGTTGTCCTGCTGCCTGGCCCAGGCGTTGTGGCTCGGCCTGGGGCCGCCGGCTGCGGCGCAGACCGCGCCGCGGCCCGACGAGCTGGCGCAGATGCCGCCGCTGCACCAGGCCGCCCACCGCGGCGACCTGGCGGCGCTGCAGCGGCTGCTGGCCGCCGGCGCCGACGTCAACGGCCGCGACGGCCACGGCCGCACGCCGCTGCACGTGGCCACCTTCGCGCGCCAGCGCCAGGCCATCGCGGCGCTGGCCGACGCCAAGGCCGACCTCGGCCTGCTGGAGAACGACCGCTACGACGCGGTGACGATCGCCGCGGTGGCCGACGACGAAGACAGCCTGAAGCTGCTGCTGCAGCGCGGCGCCTCGGCCGGGCTGGTCACCAGCCGCTACGACGGCACCGCGCTGATCGCTGCGGCCCACCTGGGCCACGACGGCGTGGTGCGCCAGCTCATCGCCGCCGGCGCGCCGCTGGACCACGTCAACAACCTGCACTGGACCGCGGTGATCGAGTCCATCGTGCTGGGCGACGGCGGCGCGCGCCACCAGGCCACGCTGAAGGCCCTGCTCGACGCCGGCGCCAGCACCGCGCTGGCCGACCGCCAGGGCCGCACGCCGCTGCAGTTGGCTGAAGATCGCGGTTATGCAGTCATGGTGCGGCTGCTGCAGGCGCGCCGCCGCTGAGCCGCCTCGGCGCGGTCAGCGCGGTCAGCGCCGTCAGCGGTGGAACTTGCCGTCGCTGCCGATGATCGAGAGGTCGGAATACTCCAGCCCGGTGTGGTCGGTCGGGCTGTAGGTGATCTCCAGCCCGCCGATGTCCACGCGCTTGAAGCCTTCCAGCGCGGTCTTGATGCGCTCGGGCGTCGGGTCGCGGCCGGCGCGCCTGAGCGCCTCCACCAGCACCTTGGCGGCGGCAAAGCCTTCCAGCATCGCCGGCGTGGCCTCTTCGCCCTTGTGGCGGCTGGCCAGCAGGTCCAGCATCTCCTTGACCAGCGGCGAGGCCACCGAGCGCTCGAACGGGAAGACCTGGCTCACGACCACGCCGCGCGCCTGGCCGCCCAGCGCCTTGATGAAGCCCGAGGCCGCGTTGTTGGACAGCGTGACCACCTGCGCCGCCGAGCCCGCGGCACGGATGGCCTTGACGCCGTCGACCACGTGCGTGCCCGACCCGATGAACAGCACCGCCTGCGCCTGCGCCTGCACGATCTTCGGGCCCAGCGGCGCGAAGTCGGGCTTGGTGCGCGAGTACTTCTCGTGCAGCACCGGCTGCAGCTTCAGCGCCTCGAAGCCGTTCCTGGCGCCGGCGGCGCCGTCGTCGCCGAAGGAATCGTCGGCCTGCACAAGCGCAATGCGCGTCATGCCCGTCAGATGCAGGTGGCGCACCGCGCGCTCGGCCTCGCGCTGGTAGGTGGCGCGCACGTTGAAGACCCAGGGGTGCACCGGCCGGTGCAGCAGCATCGCGCCGGTGGAGGGCGCGATCAGCGGCAGCCGGTGCTGGTCCAGCACCGGCATGATGGCCTGCGACTGCGGCGTGCCGCGGTTGAAGAACAGCGCGACGACGCCCTTGCGTGCCAGCTCGGCGGCGTTCTCGGCCGCCAGCTTGGGGTCGAACTTGTCGTCCATCGACAGCAGCTCGATCTTCTGGCCGTTGACGCCGCCGCGCTCGTTGACGGTTGCGAGGTAGAGCTTCGCGCCGTCGGTGCCTTCCTTGACGCCGGCGGCCACGGGGCCGCTGAAGCTGGAGGTCTGGCCGATCAGGATCTGGGCCTGGGCCGCGGCAGCCGTGCCGGCCACGCAAAGCATCAGGATGGAGTTGCGAATGCAGGACGGGACGGCTGCCATTGAGGGTCGCGTGAGGGCCGAAAACGCTACTGTGGTGCAAGGGCCCGGTGCGTGCAACGCGGGCAAACCACCGGCCGGGGCATGACCGGACGCAGACTCCTAAAATGAAATGTTCTGCCCCCCTTGCAGGCCTTCCATAGCCATGACCTCCGGTGTCATCCGCATCCGCGGCGCCCGCCAGCACAACCTGAAGAACCTGGACCTGGACATCCGCACCGGCGAATTGACCGTGGTCACGGGGCCCAGCGGATCGGGCAAGTCCAGCCTGGTGTTCGACACCTTGTATGCCGAGGGCCAGCGGCGTTATGTCGAGACCTTCAGCGCCTACGCGCGCCAGTTCCTCGACCGCATGGACCGGCCCGCGGTCGACCGCGTCGACGGCGTGCCGCCGGCGATCGCGATCGACCAGACCAATCCGGTGCGCACCAGCCGCAGCACGGTGGGCACGATGACCGAGCTCAACGACCACCTGAAGCTGCTGTTCGCGCGCGCCGGCGCCTTGTTCGACAAGCTCACCGCGCTGCCGGTGCGGCACGATTCGCCGGAGACCATCTACGCCGATCTGCTGGCCCGTGCTGCCGCGGCGGGCGATCCGCGCCTGGTGTTGACGTTCCCGGTCGAGCTGCCGGCCGACACCACGGCCGAGCAGCAGGAACAGTGGCTGTCGGCCGCCGGCTTCACCCGCGTGCAGGCCGAGCGCGTGGACGGCGGCAAGAAGATCCTCGACGTGGTGGCCGACCGCCTGCGCATCGGCGGCGCCGAGAAGGTGCGCGTGATGGAAGCCATCGAGACGGCGCTCAAGCGCGGCGGCGGGCGCTTGACCGTCTTCGCCGGCGACGCCGGCGAGCCCTGGCGCTGGTCCACCGGGCTGCACTGTCCCGAGAGCAACCTGCGCTACGCCGATCCGCAGCCGGCGCTGTTCAGCTTCAACTCGGCCTTCGGCGCCTGCGACGCCTGCCGCGGCTTCGGCCGCGTGATCGGCGTCGACTTCGGCCTGGTGATCCCCGACGCGCGCAAGACGCTGCGCAACGGCGCCATCAAGCCGCTGCAGACGCCGGCCTGGAAGGACTGCCAGGACGACCTCGTCAAGTACGCCGGCGAGGCCGGCATCCCGCGCGACACCGCCTGGGGCCAGCTCACCGCGGCGCAGCGCGACTGGGTGATCGAAGGCAGCCCCAACTGGAACGGCAACTGGAACAAGCAGTGGTACGGCATCCGCCGCTTCTTCGGCTACCTGGAGAGCAAGGCCTACAAGATGCACATCCGCGTGCTCTTGTCCAAGTACCGCAGCTACACGCCCTGCGCCACCTGTGGCGGGGCCAGGCTGAAGCTGGAGGCGCTGCTGTGGCGCATCGGGGCCAAGGCCGATGCCGATGCCGTCCTGCCGCCGGCCCGACGTTTCATGCCGATCGGCGTGAGCTGGTCGCGTGAACAGTTGGAAGCGCTGCCGGGGCTGCACCTGCACGACCTGATGCAGTTGTCGATCGAGCGGCTGCGCCGCTTCTTCGACGGCCTGACGCTGCAATCGAGCCTGCTCGACGAGGCGCTGAAGCTGCTGCTGGACGAGGTGCGCACGCGGCTGAAGTACCTGTGCGACGTCGGCCTCGGCTACCTGACGCTGGACCGCCAGAGCCGCACGCTCAGCGGCGGCGAGGTGCAACGCATCAACCTCACCACGGCGCTGGGCACCAGCCTGGTCAACACGCTGTTCGTGCTGGACGAGCCCAGCATCGGCTTGCACCCGCGCGACATGAACCGCATCGTGCAGGCCATGCAGCGCCTGCGCGACGCCGGCAACACGCTGGTGGTGGTGGAGCACGACCCGGCGGTGATGCTGGCCGCCGACCGCCTGATCGACATGGGCCCCGGCCCCGGCGAGCGCGGCGGGCAGATCGTCTTCGACGGCACGCCCGAGGCTGCGCGCGGCGCCGACACGCTGACCGGCGCCTACCTCGGCGCGCGCAGGCAGGTAAGCATCGGCATCCGCCGCCTGGTGCAGGAGAGCACGCCCAAGCTGATCCTCGAAGGCGCCCGCGAGCACAACCTGCAGGACGTGTCGGTCACGCTGCCGCTGCAGCGGCTGGTGGTCGTCACCGGCGTCAGCGGATCGGGCAAGAGCACGCTGGTGCAGGACGTGCTGTACCCCGCGCTGGCACGCCACTTCGGCAAGCCGACCGAGACGCCCGGCCAGCACCAGCGGCTGCTGGGCGCCGACTTCCTGTCGGACGCCGTGTTCGTCGACCAGAGCCCGATCGGCAAGACCGCGCGCAGCAACCCGGCCAGCTACGTCGGCGCCTTCGACGAGCTGCGCAAGCTGTTCGCCGACGCCCCGCTGGCGCGCGAGCGCAGCTACACCGCCGGCACCTTCAGCTTCAACGCCGGTGACGGCCGCTGCCCCACCTGCGGCGGCAGCGGCTTCGAGCACGTGGAGATGCAGTTCCTCTCCGACGTCTACCTGCGCTGCCCCGACTGCGACGGCCGCCGCTTCCGCGCCGAGGTGCTGGACGTCAAGCTCACGCGCGGCCCGCACCAGTTCAGCGTGGCCGACGTGCTGGAGCTGACGGTGGCCGAGGCCGCGCACTGGTTCCAGCGCGATGCCGGCGTGGTCGAGCGGCTGCAGCCGCTGGTCGACGTCGGCCTGGACTACGTGCGCCTGGGCCAGCCGGTGCCCACCCTCAGTGGTGGCGAGGCCCAACGTTTGAAGTTGGCCGGCTTCCTGGCCGAGGCGGCGGCAGGCCCCAGGCAGCCGGCCGCCAAGAAGGGCACGCTGTTCCTGTTCGACGAGCCGACCACCGGGCTGCACTTCGACGACATCAACAAGCTGATGCGCAGCTTTCGCAAGTTGCTCGACGCCGGGCACTCGCTGCTGGTGATCGAGCACAACCTCGACGTCATCCGCGCCGCCGACTGGATCGTCGATCTCGGCCCCGAAGGCGGCGAGGCCGGCGGCCACCTGGTGTGCGCCGGCACACCCGACGAGGTGAAGGCGCACCCCGCCTCGCACACCGGCCAGGCGCTGCGCGACTACGAGGCCGCGATGGGCCTGAGCGGCAGCGCGCGCGCCGAGGAAGGCCTGCCGCTGCAGACCCTGGTGCGCGCGCAGCGCCAGGCGCGGCAGGTGGTGGACGAGGCGATCCGCATCGTCAACGCGCGCGAGCACAACCTCAAGAGCCTGAGCGTGGACGTGCCGCGCGGCCGCTTCAACGTCATCACCGGCGTCAGCGGCTCGGGCAAGAGCACGCTGGCCTTCGACA
>CAYYDJ010000022.1:0-73820 GCA_964470565.1 uncultured Rubrivivax sp. | reverse complement strand
CTTCGTGCTGGTGGCCGATGGTCTTCGCGGTTTGTGTTAACAGGCCCTAGTCGGCCGCCCGCCGCGGCTTGCGGCCGCGGCCGGCCATCAGGCGGTCGAACCAGGCGTTGGGCAGCAGGCGCAGGCCCTTGGCGACGATGGCCATCTGCCACGGGATCACCCGGTAGCTGCTGCCGGCCTCGATGGCGCGGAAGGCCTGCTCGGCGAAGGCCTCGGCCGTCAGCAGAAACGGCATGCGGTAAGGGTTGGCCGCGGTCAGCGGCGTGGCCACGTAGCCGGGCAGCAGCGTGACCACGCGCACGCCGTGCGGGCGGCATTCGCCGCGCAGGCTTTCGCAGTAGCTGACCACCGCGGCCTTGCTGGCGCAGGTGGCGCCATGGCCGGGCAGGCCGCGGATCGCGTTGACGCTGGCGATGCCGACCAGCCGCCCGCTGCCGCGCCGGCACATCGGCGCGATGAAAGGCTGGAAGGTCGCCGCCATGCCCAGGGTGTTGGTGGCCAGCACCTCGCGCATCACGTCCAGGTCGGCGCGCAGCGCGGTGTCGACGCCGACGCTGATGCCGGCGTTGGCGATCACGACGTCGGGCAGGCCTTGCGCCTGCAGGCAGGCCTGGCCGGCGGCGACGATGCTGTCGACCTGCTGGACGTCGGCCTCATACACCGCGCAGCGCTCCGAGGTGAGCGCATGCTCGTCGGCCCAGGCTTGCAGGATTTGAGTTCGCCGCGCCACCAGCGCCAAGCGCCAGCCGGCTTGCAGGTAGCGCGCGGCCAGCGCCTGGCCGATGCCGCCCGAGGCGCCGGTGAGGTAGACCAGCGGCGCCAGCGGCGGCTGGGTCACGGTGACGGCACCTCGCGCCGCGGCGCCGCGTTGGGCGCGGCCAGCCAGGCCCGCTGGCGGCCCGTGAGCTCCAGCAGGCGCTTGCCGTTGTCGTACCGCAGGCCTTCGGCGCGCAGCTCGTTGTTGCCGGCGGTCACGGTCACCGGCAGCGAGGTCTGCACCTGCTCGGTGACCAGGAAGGCCTGCAGGAACTCGCTGCGGATCTCCACCGGCTCGCCCTGCGGCCCGGTGCTGTTGACCTTGGCGTCGCCGAAGAGCTGCAGCTCGCTGATGTCGCCGTTGGCCAGCGCCCGGTCGGCCACCGCCAGCGTCACCTTGCCGTCGATGCCGACGGCGCGGATGCGCGCGCGGTCGATCTCGTAGTGGTCGCTGGCCGGGAAGTGCTGCAGCCGCTGGCCGTCCACGCGCACGCGCAGGCGGCCGGCGGCGTCGAAGCGCTCGATCGCGAACTCGTTCATCAGGTAGTCGGGGTCGCGGCGCTGCTCGGTGGCGGCCGGCGGCGGCGACAGTATCGGCGTGTTCTTGACCAGCCACCAGGTCGACAAGGCCAGCAAGGCCATCAGCAACAGCGGCAGGTAGGTCGACAGCAGCTCGCTCAGGCGCAGGTGCCAGGGCCGGCGCCGCGGCGGCTGCGCCGGCGCGCCGGCGGGCGCCAGGCTCAGCGACAGCGGCACCTCGGGCAGATCGGGCAGGTGCAGTTCGACGGCCATGGGGACAGCTCGGCAGCGGACGAGATCAGCGCCTGCTCAGCGCATGTCCAGGCTGCCCTGCTGGGCGGCCAGCAGCGTGGCGTAGCGGCCGCTGGCCATCAGCAGCAGGTCGCAGAACTCGCGCGCCGCGCCATGGCCGCCGGGCCGCGCGGTGACGTGGTGCGCCACCGCCAGCACCTCGGCGTGCGCATGGGGCGGCGCGCAGGCGAAGCCGGCGCTCAGCAGCAGCGGCAGGTCGGGCCAGTCGTCGCCGATCGCGGCCACCTCGGCCCAGCCGACGCCGGCTGCGGCCAGCACGCTGTCAGCGGCGGCGCGCTTGTCGTGCACGCCGTAGTGGGCGCGGCGCAGGCCGAGGTCGGCCACGCGGCGGCGCACGGCCGGCGAGTCGCGGCCGGTGATGATCACCGGCTCGATGCCGCCTTGCATCAGCAGCTTGAGGCCGTGGCCATCCAGCGCGTGGAAGGCCTTGACGGTCTCGCCCTGCTCGCCGATGTACAGGCGGCCGTCGGTCAGCACGCCGTCGACGTCGAACAAGGCCAGCTTCATGCCGAAGCCGCCGCCTTGCGCGCGCAGCAGCAGCTCGGGTGCGAAGCGCAGCGCGGCCGTCATGGAGGCAGCCTGCGACCTCATATCACCTTGGCCCGCATCAGGTCGTTGGAGTTCAGCGCGCCGACCAGCCGGCCCTCGTCGTCGAGCACCAGCACGCTGGTGACGCGGTGCTGTTCCATCACGCCGGCGGCGTCCACCGCCAGGTCGCCGTCGCGCACGGTCTTGGGGCCGCGGTGCATCACGTCGGTGGCGGTCAGGCCGCGCAGCGCCGCGCCTTTCTCGATCAAGCGCCGCAGGTCGCCGTCGGTGAAGATGCCCAGCGGCCGCTGATCGCCATCGACCACGGCGGTGAAGCCCAGGCCCTTGCCCGTCATCTCGCGCAGCAGCGCGTCCAGGCTGGCGTCGGGCGCCACGCGCGGCACGGCGTCGCCGCTGCGCATCAGGTCGCGCACGTGCATCAGCAGGCGCCGGCCCAGGCTGCCGCCGGGGTGCGAGCGCGCGAAGTCCTCCTCGCGGAAGCCGCGCGCGTCGAGCAGCGCCACCGCCAGCGCGTCGCCCAGCGCCATCTGCGCCGTGGTGCTGGCCGTGGGCGCCAGGTTCAGCGGGCAGGCTTCCTGGTCGACGGCGCTGGACAGCACGCTGTGGGCGTGGCGGGCCAGCGTGGAATCGGCGCGGCCGGTCATCGCGACCAGCGTCACGTCCAGGCGGCGGATGGCCGGCAGGATGGCCGCCAGCTCGTCGCTCTCGCCGCTGTTGCTGATGGCCAGCACCACGTCGCCCGTCGCCAGCATGCCCAGGTCGCCGTGGCTGGCCTCGGCCGGGTGGACGAAGAACGCCGGCGTGCCGGTGCTGGCCAGCGTGGCGGCGATCTTGCGGCCTACGTGGCCGCTCTTGCCCATGCCCATCACGACCACGCGGCCGCGGCATTGCAGCATCGCGCGCACGGCCTGCGCGAAACCGTCGCCCTGGCGCGCGGCCAGGCCTTGCAGGGCCTGGATCTCGATCGCGATCGTGCGGGCCGCCAGGCGCAGCGCGCGCTCGGCATCGAAGTCTGGAGACGGGGTCACGCGGGCCCGGAACGTGCATTTAGGATCGGGCATTCTAGGAGTCGCCACGGCGCATGGCCACCACGCTCGAACTTGTCCTGCTGTATCTGGTGGCCGCCGTGTTGGGCGTCGTCGCCTGCCGTTCGCTGAAGCTGCCGCCGATGCTGGGCTACCTGGTGGTGGGCGTGATCATCGGCCCCAACGCGCTGGCCCTGGCCGGCGAGAACGCCGGCGTCAAGTACCTGGCCGAGTTCGGCGTCGTCTTCCTGATGTTCGTGATCGGGTTGGAGTTCAACCTGCCCAAGCTGCGCAGCATGCGCAAGCTGGTGTTCGGCCTCGGCTTCACCCAGGTGGCGCTGACGATGCTGGGCACGCTGGCCGGGCACGCGGTGCTGACGCTGGCCTACCAGCGGCTGACCGGCCGGCCCTGGCAGATGTCGTGGCAGGGCGCGGTGGTGCTGGGCAGCGCGATGGCGATGTCGTCGACCGCCATCCTCGTCAAGCTGATGGCCGAGCGGCTGGAACTGGACAGCGAACACGGCCGCCAGGTGCTGGGCGTGCTGCTGTTCCAGGACCTGGCCGTGGTGCCGCTGCTGGTGCTGATCCCCTCGCTCGGGCAGGACGGCGTCAGCATGGCCCGGGCGCTGACACTGGCGCTGGTCAAGGCCACCGCGCTGCTGACACTGCTGCTCGTCGGTGGCCAGCGCGTGATGCGCTGGTGGCTGACGCTGGTGGCGCGGCGCAAGAGCGAAGAACTGTTCATGCTCAACCTGCTGCTGGTGACGCTGGGCCTGGCCTGGCTGACCGAGCACGCGGGGCTCTCGCTGGCGCTGGGCGCCTTCGTCGCCGGCATGCTGGTGGCCGAGACCGAATACAAGCACCAGGTGGAGACCGACATCCGGCCCTTCCACGACGTGCTGCTGGGCCTGTTCTTCATCACCATCGGCATGAAGCTCGACTGGCGCCCGGTGATGGCGCAATGGCCGCTGGTGCTGCTGCTGACGCTGGTGCCGGTGCTGGCCAAGTTCGCGCTGGTGGCGGCGCTGTCGCGGCTGTTCGGCGCCGCGCCCGGCACGGCGCTGCGCACCGGACTCTATCTGGCCCAGGCCGGCGAGTTCGGCTTCGTGCTGCTGACGCTGGGCGCCGAGCGCGGCCTGGTGGCGCCGCAGTGGATGAGCCCGGTGCTGGCCAGCATGGTGCTGTCGATGCTGGCCACGCCCTTCATCGTGATGTGGAGCGACCGCATCGTGATGCGCCTGTCCAGCAGCGACTGGCTGCTGCAGTCGGTGCAGCTCACGCAGATCGCCAAGCGCTCGATCCGCACCGAGAAGCACGTGATCATCTGCGGCTACGGCCGCAGCGGCCAGAACCTGGCGCGCATGCTGGACACCCAAGGCATCCCCTACATGGCGCTGGACCTCGACCCCGACCGCGTGCGCCAGGCCGCCGCCGCCGGCCAGAGCGTGGTGTTCGGCGACGCCGCGCGCGCGCAAAGCCTGATGGCCGCCGGCCTGGCGCGCGCCAACGCGGTGGTGGTGAGCTACCCCAACACCGCCTCGGCGCTGAAGATCCTGCGCCTGGTGCGCGAGCACGCGCCTTCGGTGCCGGTGGTGGTGCGCACCATCGACGACGCCGACATCGAGACGCTGCGCGCCGCCGGCGCCACCGAGGTGGTGCCCGAGGCGATCGAAGGCTCGCTGATGCTGGCCAGCCACGCGCTGGCGCTGGTGGGCGTGCCGATGCGCAAGGTCATCCGGCTGACCCAGGACGCGCGGGATGCGCGTTATGGCCTGCTGCGCGGCTACTTCCACGGCGCCGACGACACCGCCGAAGAGCTGGCGCAGGCGCGGCTGGCCACCGTCACGCTGCCGCCGTCGGCCGGCTGCCTGGGCCACAGCCTGGCCGACCTGGCGCTGCATGCGGTGGGCGTGGCCGTGGTCTCGGTGCGGCTGGCCTCGGGCTCGGTGACGCAGGCCGACGAGCAGCGCGTGCTGGCCGCCGGCGACACGCTGGTGCTCTCGGGCCTGCCCGAGGCGCTGGCGCTGGCCGAAGAAAAGCTGCTGCGGGCCTGACGCGCGGCCGGCCTGCCGCGCCGGTCGCGGCGTATCGTCGCGGCCATGACCAGCGAGCCCACCGCCAGCCCGGCGGACTACATCAAGTCGCACATCCGCACCGTGCCCGACTGGCCGGCGGCCGGCGTGCAGTTCCGCGACATCACGCCGCTGCTGTCCAACCCGCGCGTCTTTCGCGTGCTGATCGACCAGTTCGTGCACCGCTACTTCGACGTGCGGCCGTCGGCCATCGCGGGGCTGGACGCGCGCGGCTTCATCATCGGCTCGGTGCTGGCCTACGAGCTCAACATCGGCTTCGTGCCGATCCGCAAGAAGGGCAAGCTGCCCTACCAGACGCTGGAAGAAACCTACGAGCTCGAATACGGCTCGGCCACCGTCGAGATGCACACCGACGCGGTGCGCCCCGGCGACCGCGTGGTGCTGGTCGACGACCTGATTGCCACCGGCGGCACGATGATGGCCGGCAAGAAGCTGCTGGAGCGGCTGGGCGCGCAGGTGCTCGAAGGCGCCGCCATCGTCGACCTGCCCGAGCTGCGCGGCTCGGCGCGGCTGCGCGCCGCGGGGCTGCGGCTGTTCACGCTGGTGGCGTTCGACGGCGCTTGAGCGATCAGGCTAACCGTCGATCGAAGCCTGATCACTTGCCGATGCAAAACCGGCTGAAGATCTGTCCCAGCAGCTCGTCGGCGCTGGTCGCGCCGCTGATCTCGCCCAGCGCGTCGTGGGCCAGGCGCAGCTCCTCGGCCAGCAGCTCCAGCGCCGCGTCGCGCTGGCGCGCGTGGGTCTGGGCCTGCTGCAGATGGCCCTGGGCACGCCGCAGCGCGTCGACGTGGCGGGCGCGGGCGATGAACACCCCTTCGGGCGTGGCCCGCCAGCCCGCTTGCGCCAGCAGCGCGTGGCGCAGCGCCTCCAGCCCGGCGCCGCTGCGCGCCGAGAGCGCGATCGCACCCGGCGCCAGCACGGGCAGCGGCCCGCAGGCGTCGCGCTTGTTGAAGACCTGCAGCAGCGGCACGTCGGCCGGCAGCTCGGCGGCGATGCGGGCGTCGGCTGCTTGGTACTCGGCGTCGCCGAGCCGCGTGAGGTCGTGCAGGAAGATCACCGCGTCGGCCTCGCGGATGGCCTGCCAGCTGCGGCCGATGCCGATGCGCTCGATCTCGTCGCCGGCCTCGTGCTCGCCGCGCAGGCCGGCGGTGTCGACCACGTGCAGCGGCACGCCTTCGATCTGGATGGTCTCGGCGACGCGGTCGCGCGTGGTGCCGGGGATCGCCGTCACGATCGCCAGTTCGGCGCCGGCCAGCGCATTGAGCAGCGAGCTTTTGCCGACATTGGGCTGGCCGGCCAGCACCACCCGCAGCCCTTCGCGCAGCAGCGCGCCCTGGCGCGCGCGCGCCAGCGTGGCCTGCAGCGCGGCCTCGATCGCGTCGAGCTCGCCGCGGGCATCGGCCTTTTCGAGGAAGTCGATCTCTTCCTCGGGGAAGTCCAGCGTCGCTTCGACCAGGATGCGCAGGCGCAGGATGCGCTCGGCCAGCGCCTGCACCTCGGCCGAGAAGGCACCGGCCAGCGAGCGGCCCGCCGAGCGCGCGGCGGCCTCGGTGCTGGCGTCGATCAGGTCGGCCACGGCTTCGGCCTGCGCGAGGTCGAGCTTGTCGTTGAGGTAGGCCCGCTGCGTGAACTCGCCGGGGTCGGCCAGCCGCGCACCGGGCAGGGCCTGCAGGCAACGCGCCAGCAGCAGCTGCAACACCACCGGGCCGCCGTGAGCCTGCAGCTCGAGCACGTCTTCGCCGGTGTAGGAGTGCGGCGCCGGGAAGTGGATCGCCAGGCCCTGGTCGATGGCCGCGCCGTCGGCAGCGCGCAAAGGCCCATAACTTGCCATCCGAGGGGACAGCGCGCGGCCGCAGACCGCGGCGATCAGCGGCGAGAGATCGCGCCCCGACGCGCGCACGATGCCCACGGCGCCGCGGCCGGGCGCGGTGGCGATCGCCACGATGGGGTCTTGCAGCCGGGCCAGCATCGCTTCAGCCGGCGCACAAAGGAAAAGCGGCGCGCATCTTGGTGTGATTCTGGCGCGCCGCTCGGGATGGCGCGGGTGGAGCCGCGAACCGGGGGTTTGGCCCCGTCGCGTTGGTCTCCTGAGCCGGCCGTTGGCGGCCGGGTCGCCCGCATGGAAGCAATCGTCGGCACAAGGGCGACGCCGCTCAACCCCTGTTCAGGGGATGTTTCGGAACGGCGTGACAAGGCTCACGCTGCCCGCCGTCAGTTCTGCACGCCCAGCCGCTTGTTGATGAACCACTGCTGCGCGATCGACAGGATGTTGTTCGTCAGCCAGTACAGCACCAGCCCCGCGGGGAAGAAGAAGAACATGAACGAGAAGGCCAGCGGCATGAACCACATCATCTTGGCCTGCACCGGATCGGGCGGGGTCGGGTTCAGCCAGACCTGGAACAGCGACGACAGCGTCATCAGGATCGGCAGGATGAACCAGGGGTCCTTGTCGGCGAGGTCGGTGATCCAGCCGATCCACGGCGCGTTGCGCATCTCCACGCTGGACAGCAGCACCCAGTACAGCGCGATGAAGAAGGGCATCTGCACGAAGATCGGCAGGCAGCTGCCGAGCGGGTTGACCTTCTCCTCGCGGTAGATGCGCATCATCTCCTGCTGCATCTTCTGCGGCTCGTCCTTGTGGCGCTCGCGCAGCTCCATCACGCGCGGGTTGATGGCCTTCATCTTGGCCATCGAGCGGTAGGCGCTGGCGTTCAGCCAGTAGAAGGCGATCTTCAGCAGCACCACCAGCGCGACGATGGCCCAGCCCCAGTTGCCGATCACCTTGTGCAGGTTGTCCAGCAGCCAGAACAGCGGCTTGGCGAGGATGGTGAACCAGCCGTAGTCCTTGACCAGTTCCAGCCCCGGCGCCAGTGCGGCGAGCTTGTTCTCTTCCTGCGGGCCGGCAAACAGCGTGGCCTCGTGCACCTTGCTGGCACCGGGGGCCACGGCGCCCAGCGGCAGCAGCATCGAGATCAGGTATTCGCGGTCGCTGTCCTTCTTGACGACGAAGTGGCGCTCGGACTTCTCGGGCACCAGCCAGGCCGACGCGAAGTAGTGCTGCACCATCGCGATCCAACCGTTGTCGGCCTGCGGCAGGTGGTCGAACTTGCCCTTGTCGATGTCCTTGAAGTCGAGCTTCTGGAACTTGCCGGCCTCGGTGTACATCGCCGGGCCGGTGAAGGTGAAGTAGAACGACGACTCGCCCTCGGGCGGCGTGCTGTCGCGCACCAGCTGCAGGTAGAGCTGAGGCGACACCGGCACGCTGCCGGTGTTGACGAGTTCGTGCCGCACCGCCATCACGTAGCTGCCGCGCTTGAGCGTGTAGGTCTTGACCAGCTTGACGCCACCCACGGGCTCGGACTCGAAGCGCAGGCTCAGCTCGTTGCTGCCGGCCGCCAACTCGCGCGCGCCGGGCTGGGCGGTCATCGGCGTGTGATGCGTCGGCAGCGCCTGCCCGGCCTGGTCGCTGACCAAGCCGGTGCGCGCCAGGTAGTTGCGGCGCGCGGTCTGGTCGAACAGCACGACGTTGCGCGTGCGGTCGGCGTTGTCGCGGTAGTCCAGCAACTCCAGCCGCACCAGCGTGCCGCCGGTGCTGTCGAAGCTGGCCTTCACGCGGTCGGTCTGCAGCGTGATGCGCTCGCCGGCGGCCGCGGCCGCGGCCGGCGGCAGCGCCGCGGTGCCGGCCGCAGCACCGGCCGCAGCGCCGGTGGCCGCGCTGCCCGTGCTGGCGCTGGGCACGCCGCTGCTGGCGCCGGGCACCGGCCCCGCGGCGGCCGAGGCGGCCGGCCGCGCACCGCCGAACAGCGAAGGCTGCCCGTTGTGCTTCTGCCAGGCGTCCCACAGCAGGACGAGCGACATCGTGAAGACCACCCACAGCAGGGTGCGGCGCATATCGGTCATGGAAGCTTCTTCTGCGAAGAATCGGAGGTCAGCGGCAAGCGGGTGAACAAGCCTTGCAGCGGATGGCGATCGGGGACGGGGTCGACGCCGCCATGCGACCAGGGGTTGCAGCGCAGCACGCGCCAGGCCGCCAGGCTGCTGCCGCCCAGGGCGCCATGGCGGTTGAGCGCGTCCAGCGCGTATTGCGAGCAGCTCGGGTAATAGCGACACACATTGCCGAGCCAGGCGCTGAACAGCAGCCGGTAGGCGCGCACCAGTGCCAGCAGCAAACGGCGCGGCAGCGCTTGCAGGGTCTGCAGCCAGCGGTCCATCGCGTTCAGCCCAGCCGCGTTGCGGCGCGCTCGAACAACTGCCGCAACTCGGCCCGCGCTTCGCGGCGCAAGGCCAGCGACGCGGCGGAGACGAAGCGCTGGCGATCGAAAGGCTGGCGCAGGCGCACCAGCCACAGGCCGGCGGGCAGGGCGTCGAGCCGCTCGGCCATCACGGCGCGGATCTGGCGGCGCAGCAGGTTGCGGGTAACCGAACGGCGCGCGTGGCGCTTGGGGATCACGCTGCCCAGCCAATATCCTTGCGGCGATCTATCCACAGGCCGCGCCGCAAGCTCGGCACCATCTGTGGATAACTCGGTGGATTGGCTGTGGGCGATCCGCCAAGCGGTGGCCGCGGGTGCTGCTGCGACGTGGTGCACGGCGAAGTGAGCGCTCCGCGAACGCGAAGGCGCGGCGAGCAGGCGTTGGAAATCGGCCGATTGCACCAGGCGGCCGATCATCAGAGCAGGCGGCGGCCGTCCGTCGCCGCTCAGACTGCCAGACGCTTGCGGCCCTTGGCGCGGCGGGCGTTGATCACCGCCCGGCCGCCGCGCGTCTTCATGCGGACCAGGAAGCCGTGGGTGCGAGCGCGGCGGACTTTCGACGGTTGATAGGTGCGCTTCATGGCCATGGCTGAACTCCGATCTTGGACGGGGATGAGTTGAAATCGTGGGGTGTCGCTCGGACTCGGGTTCGCCGGCGAGGGGCTCGCCCAGGCCGCCTGAGACGGGCAAGGCGGGCCAAGCGGGCAACAATACGAGCCGCCAAGCAGCATCGACCGCAAGCGCAACAAGACGTCTTCAACACGTCTGGCGTTGTCGGCAGCTTGAAGTCGATTCCGACGGAACCCGCGATTACAGCAAGAAAGCCGTTCCCGGTCAAACACTTGCACCACGATCCGGGGCTTCCCGGGGGGATTGACCGCCGGCCCGAAACTGTGGATAACTGCGGTCCGCCGGCTTGAGGAGAGCGCTTCCGGCGGACCTCAGACAAGAAGATGTCCACAATGACCGATGATCTCTGGCAAGCCGGCTGCGAGCGGCTGGCCGCTGCGCTGCCCGAGCAGCAGTTCAACACCTGGATCCGCCCCTTGCCGCCGGCCGAATGCGTCAGCGACGGGCCCGACGGCGTGGTACTGTGCCTGAAGGCGCCCAACCGCTTCAAGCTCGACTGGATCCGCTCGCAATACGCCGGGCGTATCGAGCAGGCTTTGTCCGACATCGCCGGCAAGCCGGTGCGGCTGGACCTGGTGCTGGCCTTGCGCGATGGCGCCGGCGGCCCGGCGCCGGGGCTGCGCCCGGCGGGCATCGGCTTGCAGTCCGGCGGCGCCTTGGCCGCTGGGCCGCGGCCGCTGGCGGCGGTGCTGCCGGCCGCGCACGCTTCGACCCACACTTCGTCGGGCCTCGCGGTGGCCGAAGCCGAGCCCGCCCACGCCGCCGCACACGCCGCCGCCCGCGAACCCCGCCCGTCGCCTGCCCCCGCCGCCACGCGCCACAAGCTGAACCCGGCGCTGACCTTCGACACCCTGGTGGCCGGCCGCGCCAACCAGATGGCCCGCACCGCGGCGCTGCACGTCGCCGGCGCGCCGGGGCAGATGTACAACCCGCTCTTCATCTACGGCGGCGTCGGCCTGGGCAAGACGCACCTGGTGCATGCGGTGGGCAATGCGCTGCTGAAAGACCGGCCCGACGCCCGTGTGCTGTACCTGCACGCCGAGCAGTTCATCAGCGACGTGGTGCGCAACTACCAGCGCAAGACCTTCGACGAGCTGAAGGCCAAGTACCACAGCCTGGACCTGCTGCTGATCGACGACGTGCAGTTCTTCGCCGGCAAGGACCGCACGCAGGAGGAGTTCTTCAACGCCTTCGAGGCGCTGCTGGCCAAGCGCGCCCACATCATCATGACCAGCGACACCTATCCCAAGGGCCTGGTCGACATCGACGAGCGGCTGACCAGCCGCTTCGACGCCGGGCTGACGGTGGCCATCGAGCCGCCCGAGCTGGAGATGCGGGTGGCGATCCTGATCGCCAAGGCGCGCGCCGAAGGCGCCGAGATGCCCGAGGACGTGGCCTTCTTCATCGCCAAGAACGTGCGCGCCAACGTGCGCGAGCTCGAAGGCGCCTTGCGCAAGGTGCTGGCCTACGCGCGCTTCTCGCACAAGGACATCCACATCGCGCTGGCGCGCGAGGCGCTGCGCGACCTGCTGTCGATCCAGAACCGCCAGATCTCGGTGGAGAACATCCAGAAGACGGTGGCCGACTTCTACAAGATCAAGGTCGCCGACATGTACAGCAAGAAGCGCCCGGCCTCGATCGCGCGCCCGCGCCAGATCGCGATGTACCTGGCCAAGGACATGACCAAGAAGAGCCTGCCCGAGATCGGCGAGCTGTTCGGCGGCCGCGACCACACCACGGTGCTGCACGCGGTGCGCAAGATCGGCGAGGAACGCAGCCGCAACAGCGAACTGAACCAGCAGCTGCACGTGCTGGAGCAGACGCTCAAGGCCTGAATGCCGCCGTCAAGACCGCAACGAAACCCTGTGCACAACCCCGGGACAGGCGCGGAACAAGCCGCGGCTTGTCCACAGCCGCAGGCGGACCGGCTGCGTTTACCCCCAATCGTGGATGCACTCGTCCCTGGCCTGGCCCACAGCCTTGGCCGGCGCGTAAATCCCTGAAAGAAAAGGCGAAAATAGCCTTGTCCCCAGACCCGTCGGTCGCCTACTACGACTACCAGCTCTAAAAAAGAGGAAGACATGATCGTTGTGAAAGCGCCCCAGGAGCGGCTGCTCGATGCGCTGCAGTCGGTGGCCGGCATCGTCGAGCGGCGGCACACGCTGCCGATCCTGGCCAACGTGCTGCTGCGCAAGAACGACGGCGCGGTGGAGCTGACCACCAGCGATCTGGAGATCCAGGTGCGCACGCAGGCCGAGCTGGGTGGCGACGCGGCCACTTTCAGCACCACGGTGGGCGCGCGCAAGCTGATCGACATCCTGCGTGCGCTGCCGTCGGACCAGGTGGTCACGCTGTCGGCGGCGCAGAACAAGCTCACGCTGCAGGCGGGAAAAAGCCGCTTCACGCTGCAGACGCTGCCGGCCGAAGACTTTCCGCTGGTCAACGAGGCGGTCGACTTCGGCCCTGCCTTCGGCGTGCCGCAGAAGGTGCTGAAGGACCTGATCAACCAGGTGCACTTCGCGATGGCGGTGCACGACATCCGCTACTACCTCAACGGTATCCTCTTCATCGCCGAAGGCAAGACGCTGACCCTGGTGGCCACCGATGGCCACCGCCTGGGCCTGGCGCAGGCCACGCTGGAGACCGACGTGCCCAGCAAGCAGGAGGTGATCCTGCCGCGCAAGACGGTGCTCGAGCTGCAGCGGCTGTTGAAGGACGAGGAGACGCCGATCGAGATGCGCTTCGCCGGCAACCAGGCGCGCTTCAGCTTCTCGGGCATGGAGTTCGTCACCAAGCTGGTCGAAGGCAAGTTCCCCGACTACAACCGCGTGATCCCCAAGAACCACCGCAACAGCGTCACCCTCGGCCGCGTGCCGCTGCTGGGCTGCCTGCAGCGCGCGGCCATCCTCACCAGCGAGAAGTTCAAGGGCGTGCGCGTCAACATCGAGCCCGGCGTGCTGCGCATCGCCTCCAGCAACGCCGAGCAGGAAGAGGCCAAGGAAGAGCTGGAGGTCGACTACAGCGGCGACGCCATCGACATCGGCTTCAACGTCACCTACCTGATCGACGTCCTGGCCAACGTTTCACAAGAGATGGTGAAGATCGAGCTGCAGGACAGCAGCGCCAGCGCCTTGCTGACGGTGCCCGAGCGGCCCGGCTTCAAGTACGTCGTCATGCCCATGCGGATATGACCCAGCCCCGAGGCGGCTGCGCCGCCTGCGCCTCCAGGGGGCGACGCCAGCGGCCGGGCAAAGCCCGCTGCGCGGCGTCCGCTTGAACGATAGCCTGCCAGACCAAGATAGCTTTGATGACCGAACCCGACAAGACGCCCGACACCCCCGGCCAGACCGCCAGCAACGCCTACGGCGAAGGCAGCATCCAGATCCTCGAAGGCCTGGAGGCCGTGCGCAAGCGCCCCGGCATGTACATCGGCGACACCAGTGACGGCACCGGGCTGCACCACCTGGTGTTCGAGGTCGTCGACAACTCGATCGACGAGGCGCTGGCCGGCTTCTGCGACGACATCGTCGTCACCATCCACAGCGACAACAGCATCAGCGTCATCGACAACGGCCGCGGCATCCCCACCGGCGTGAAGATGGACGACAAGCACGAGCCCAAGCGCAGCGCCGCCGAGATCGCGCTGACCGAGCTGCACGCCGGCGGCAAGTTCAACCAGAACAGCTACAAGGTCAGCGGCGGCCTGCACGGCGTCGGCGTGAGCTGCGTCAACGCGCTGTCGAAGTGGCTGCGCCTGACGGTGCGCCGCGACGGCAAGGTGCACCTGCTGGAGTTCCAGCGCGGCTTCACGCAGGACCGCGTGCTGGAGCAGCGCGACAGCCCCGAAGGCCGCGTCGAGATCAGCCCGATGAAGATCACCGGCGACACCGAGAAGCGCGGCACCGAGGTGCACTTCCTGCCCGACGAACAGATCTTCAGCAACATCGACTTCCACTACGACGTGCTGGCCAAGCGCCTGCGCGAGCTGAGCTTCCTGAACAACGGCGTCAAGATCCGCCTTGTCGACGAGCGCAACGGCAAGGAGGACAACTTCGCCTTCGCCGGCGGCGTGAAGGGCTTCGTCTCCTTCATCAACCAGGGCAAGAAGGTGCTGCACCCCAACATCTTCCACGCCATGGGCAGCAAGATGAGCGAGCAGAACACCGAGATCGGCGTCGAGGTGGCGATGCAGTGGAACGACGGCTACAACGAGAGCGTTCTGTGCTTCACCAACAACATCCCGCAGCGTGACGGCGGCACCCATCTGACCGGGCTGCGCGCCGCGATGACGCGGGTGATCAACAAGTACATCGAGGACAACGAGCTCGCCAAGAAGGCCAAGGTCGAAGTCAGCGGCGACGACATGCGCGAGGGCCTGGCCTGCGTGGTCAGCGTCAAGGTGCCCGAGCCCAAGTTCAGCAGCCAGACCAAGGACAAGCTGGTCAGCTCAGAGGTGCGCGCGCCGGTGGAAGACATCGTCGGCCGCCTGCTCAACGACTGGCTGCTGGAGAACCCGGGCGACGCCAAGATCATCTGCAGCAAGATCGTCGACGCCGCGCGCGCCCGCGAGGCCGCGCGCAAGGCGCGCGAGATGACGCGCCGCAAGGGCGTGCTCGACGGCATGGGCCTGCCCGGCAAGCTGGCCGACTGCCAGGAGAAGGACCCGGCGCTGTGCGAGATCTACATCGTCGAGGGCGACTCCGCCGGCGGCAGCGCCAAGCAGGGCCGCGACCGCAAGTTCCAGGCGATCCTGCCGCTGCGCGGCAAGATCCTGAACGTCGAGAAAGCGCGTTATGAGAAGCTGCTGTCCAGCGACAGCATCGTCACGCTGATCACCGCCTTGGGCACCGGCATCGGCCACGACGACTTCAACGTCGACAAGCTGCGCTACCACCGCATCATCATCATGACCGACGCCGACGTCGACGGCGCCCACATCCGCACGCTGCTGCTGACCTTCTTCTATCGCCAGATGCCGGTGCTGGTGGAGCGCGGCCACATCTACATCGCGCAGCCGCCGCTGTACAAGGTCAAGCAGGGCAAGCACGAGCAGTACCTGAAGGACGGCCACGAGCTCGACGCCTACCTGCTGAAGGTGGCGCTGGACGGCGCCGTGGTGCTGCCCGACGGCAGCAGCGCCGGCGGCCGCGCGCCGATCGACGGCAGCGCGCTGGAGGCGCTGGCGCGCACCTATCTGCTGGCCACCAGCGTGATCGACCGCCTGGCCAACTGGATGGACCTGGACGCGCTGCGCGCGATGGCCAACGGCCTGACCGTCGACCTGGACAGCGCCGCCGCTGCCGAGGCCAGCGCCACCGCGTTGCAGGCCGCGCTGAACGATGCCCAGGTCGAGGCGCAGTTCGACGCCCGCACCGACAAGCACCTGCTGCGCATCAGCCGCCGCCACCACGGCAACATCAAGGCCAGCGTGGTGACGCCCGACTTCGTGCACGGCGCCGACTACGCGGCGCTGAAGGAAGCCGGCCAGACCTTCAAGGACCTGCTGGGCGCCGAAGCCATCGTCCGCCGCGGCGAGGGCGAGCGCATGAAGGAGCAGAAGGTGGCCGACTTCCGCGCCGCGATGGCCTGGCTGATGGGCCAGGCCGAAAACGCCGTCGCCCGCCAGCGCTACAAGGGCCTGGGCGAGATGAACCCCGAGCAGTTGTGGGAGACCACGATGGACCCCGCGGTGCGCCGGCTGCTGAAAGTGCAGATCGAAGACGCGATCGAAGCCGACCGCGTCTTCACGATGCTGATGGGCGACGAGGTCGAGCCGCGGCGCGACTTCATCGAGAGCAATGCGTTGCGGGCGGCGAATATCGACGTTTGAGGCCTACGGGCGTCGGGCGACGACCCGTGCCTTGCGAACGCGCAGCTATGGCGCCGCGCCGGTCAGGCGGATCGCGAACTTGCCCGCTCCGCTCAGCGGGACAAACAACCGCTGAGTCGCCCGTGTGGCGGCCACATAGAACAGTCGCGCCTCGTCCGCCTCATCTTGCCCGTCCTCGGGCATCTGGCCGGCGCCTGCGAGGGCCACGACCGGAAACTCAAGCCCCTTGCTGACGTGCATGGTCAGCAGCTTGATCGTGTCGGCAAGTGGGTTGAAAGTGCCGGGCCCCTTGCGAACTTCGTGCGGCAGCTGACGATGTCGCAGAACAGCGGCACATCGCTCCATCTCGCTGTAGTGGCGGCAGATGATGGCCATGTCGGCCCACGAATAGCCCTCCTGGTGCGCCGCACTCAGCAGTTCGGCGATCTTGAGAGCTTCGTCGCGCAGGCTCGGCAATCGAATGATCACCGGCTCCTGGCCGTCACGGCCACAGCTAACCGGGTGCACGAGCGGCACACCGTCGTCCGCGCTTTCCTCCGACTTCAGGAGATCCGCGGCCACCATGCTGGCCGTCTGCAGGATCTGCCGCGTGTTGCGGTAGTTGATCTTCAGGATCGTGGTGCGCCCCTGGGCCTGGATACCCAGGCTCTTGAAACTGAACTGCTGCGCGCGTCGCCGCTGGTAGATGCTCTGTGCGTCGTCGTAGAGCAGGAGCAGGCTGTTGGTCGCGGGGTCGACCATCTGCGCGGCCAGCTTCAGCCACGCGGCCTCGAAATCGTGGCCTTCGTCGATCAACACGGCCTGATACTGCCCGGATGGAATCTGGCCCCGATCCACGCCGCGAATGACGCCTTGCACCATCTGGTCGAACATGTCCGGCCCCTGAGCGGGCAGGCCCTGGCCGAAAGCCACCAACTGCTGCCGGCACCACTTGTGGAAGTTGCGGACATGGATCTTGTCGGCAAGACCTTTGGCCGTCATGACGGCATCGAGCTTGATTGCGAGCGGCTGGTTGTAGCAAAGCACCAGAATCGGCTTGGCGTTCTCCAAGGCCTTGGCGAGGTACTCGGCTCGATAGCCGAGGATCATCGTCTTGCCAGACCCGGCCACGCCATGGATGACGCGGTGACCGTCACCGAGGCTGCGGGCAAGTTGCTCCTGCTGCAGGTCCATCACGCGCATGATGTCGGGCAGCGTGTCGCTCGCATCCTCGTCCACGGAGAACAGGCCGATCTGTGTGTTGACCCGTACTTCGGGGAAGAGGATCCAACGCACACGATCGATCTGAGGTAGCGATAGAACGCCGCGCATGAGCGTCGGGAACATGGACCACAGCCGACTCTGGAAGTCCACCGCGTCGACAGTGGCCGTCATCTCGTCAGCGCAAATGACGCGGTGGGGCTCGATCGCGAAGTGGAGTTCCGCAGCTTCGAACTGCCGACGGGTGATGTGCGTCAGGACGACGCCGTAGCTCCAGGGGAAGGCGAGCTTGCCGTCGGCATTTGTCAGCCGGTGATCTTTGGCGAGGGCGTCGACGACCTGATGGGCGTAGTGCCGGGCCTGTTCGATGGGGTTGGCGACGGTCTTTGGAGCGCCATGGGCCAGAATCTCCCATGTCTGCTTGTTAGCAGCCCGGATCGTCTCCAGGCGCCAGTCCTTGACTTCCAGGATGAGCAGGCCACGGTGAGGGTGCAGAACAACGAAGTCGGGATGGGCGTGCTTGGGACCCACCGGCACGTCGTACCACGCCAAGTAATCGTCATCGAGCTTCTGCTCCAGACGTTCGGCGGTTCGTCGCTCGCCCTGCGTCATGCGTGAGACGCAGGTGCTCAGCGCGGGGATCACGGTCGCCATCGATCTTGTTGAATCCCTGATGTAACGCTATATCCTGCCTCAGCACTTCGGTGATGTCACGCCGTGACAGGTCAGTGGACCGACCACCAATGCATTCAAAGCGTGCGGGAATCGGGCTTTAGGGCGTTCTTGGACTGCAGCCCGAAGGTGCCCGGGCCGCCCGAGGTACTCGACGCAGTCGGTGCGTCGACGGATGATTGGAGACAAGTTACCTCGGCGCACATCAGGAGAGCCCGTCGGCCGTCGCGTCGAACCGCCCTGAACGCCGCCTGCGCGACGCGCATCATCGAAGCGTGCAGGCTGCCGATCTTCGGATGCTGGCCGTGCGGCGCCTGCGCAGGCACGGCGAAGAAGTCCTCGTTCCACGGCAGTTCGACGGACTGTCTCAGGTCGAACTTGGTGTCGAAGCAAAGCCCGGCGCTGGCGCAGGCGGCCGGGTTGCCTTGCCGGGTGATCGCGAACTCGCCGCCGTGCAGACGCTGCAGTCCTTGCGAGGTGCCGTAGGCGACGGTGACGGTCACGCCGTCTTCGCGTTCGATCACCTCGCGCACCAGCGCGGGCCGCGGCTTGTGCACGCGCCAGCGAGCGCTTGGTCACGACCTTGCCCTTGGCCAACGCCGGCGCGGCGATCTTGCGCAAGGTCTTGAGCTCGCCGGCAGTCAGCGGGCCGTCGTCGGCTTCGTAGGCCGGCTTATACAGGCGGCCGGCCCCGCGCGCCAACTCAGGCATCATCAACGCGACCCCGACGACTGCTTGAACACGCACCATGAGCACCAATCCCGCCGCCTCCTTGCTGACCCGCCTCGGCGTCACCGACCTGCCGGCCGACGGCCCGTTGCGCGTGCGCTCGCCGATCGACGGTGCCGAGCTCGCTCGGCTGCCTGTGCACGACGCCGCCCAAGTCGCGCAAGCCGTGGGCCGCGCGCAGCAGGCCTTTGAGGCCTGGCGACAGGTGCCGGCACCGCGCCGCGGCGAGCTGATCCGCCTGCTGGGCGAGGAACTGCGCGCCGAGAAGGACGCGCTGGGCCGGCTGGTCTCGTTGGAGGCGGGCAAGATCCTGTCCGAAGGCTTGGGCGAGGTGCAGGAGATGATCGACATCTGCGACTTCGCGGTCGGCCTCTCGCGCCAGCTCTACGGGCTGACCATCGCGTCGGAGCGCCCAGGCCATCGCATGATGGAGAGCTGGCATCCGCTGGGCGTGGTCGGGGTGATCACGGCCTTCAACTTTCCGGTGGCGGTGTGGGCCTGGAACTTCGCGCTGGCCATCGTCTGCGGCGACGCGGTGGTGTGGAAGCCCTCGGAGAAGACGCCGCTCACCGCGCTGGCCTGCCAGGCCCTGTTCCAGAAAGCCGCGGCACGCTTCGGCGCGGCGGCGCCGGCGGGCTTGTCGGAGCTCGTGATCGGCCTGCGCGAGACCGGCGAGGCGCTGGTCGACGACCCGCGCGTGGCGCTGATCTCGGCCACCGGCAGCACGCGCATGGGCCGCCAGGTGGGGCCGCGCGTCGCGCAGCGCTTCGGCCGCGTGCTGCTGGAGCTGGGCGGCAACAACGCGGTGATCGTCACGCCCACGGCCGACCTCGACCTGGCGGTGCGCGGCATCGTCTTTGCCGCCGCCGGCACCTGCGGCCAGCGCTGTACGACGACGCGGCGGCTGATCGTCCACCACAGCGTCAAGCCGGCGTTGATGCAGCGGCTGAAGGCGGCCTACGCCAAGCTGCCGGTGGGCAACCCGCTGGAGGCCGGCACGCTGGTGGGCCCGCTGATCGACGAGTCCGGCTTCCAGGCCATGCAATCGGCGTTGCAGGCGGCCGGCGCCGAGGGCGGCCGCGTGAGCGGCGGCGAGCGGCTGCTGCAAGAGCGCCATCCGCAGGCCTTCTACGTGCGGCCGGCGCTGGTGGAGATGCCGGCGCAGACCGACACCGTGCGCCGCGAGACCTTCGCGCCCATCCTCTACGTGCTGGGCTACGAGCATTTCGGCGAGGCGCTGGCGCTGCACAACGACGTGCCGCAGGGCCTGTCGTCGTCGATCTTCAGCAACGACCTGCGCGAGACCGAGGCCTTCCTGTCGGCCGAGGGCTCGGATTGCGGCATTGCCAACGTCAACATCGGCACCTCGGGCGCCGAGATCGGCGGCGCCTTCGGCGGCGAGAAAGAGACCGGCGGCGGCCGCGAATCGGGCTCCGACGCCTGGAAGAGCTACATGCGGCGGGCGACCAACACCATCAACTACTCGCGCGAGCTGCCGCTGGCGCAGGGGGTGCAGTTCGAGGTGTAGGCACGATCACCTGTGTCGTGCCGCCGATGCAGCCCTGGCTCTGGCTGGCGGCGCAGGGCGGCGGCGGCGCCGCGCGGCGCTCGGCTTCGAGCTGCATCTGGTGCAGCTTGGGCCGCAGCATCAGCCACAGCACGACCAGCGCGGTGCAGATCGCCAGCAGCGCGATCTGCACCCGGCGGCGGCGCGACGTGGGCCGGTAGGGCGGCAGCTCGTCGGCCTGGCGGCGTTTCATGGCGGGCTGCCATCGGCCGTGGCCGCGAAAGCCTGCCAGCCGCGGCGGCGCAGCTCGCAGGCCGGGCAGCTGCCGCAGCCATGGCCCCAGGCGTGCAGATCCCCTCGGATACCGAGGTAGCAGGTGTGCGTCTCGCGGCGGATCAGCTCCACCAGCGCGCCGCCGCCGAGCTGCTTTGCCAGCGCCCAGGTGGCGGCCTTGTCCAGCCACATCAGCGGCGTCTGCACCTGCAAGCGCGTGTCCAGGCCCAGGCTCAGCGCAAGCTGCATGGCCTTGATCGTGAGGTCGCGGCAATCGGGGTAGCCGGAGTAGTCGGTCTCGCACATGCCGCCCACCAGCACGCTCAGGCCGCGGCGGTAGCCCAGCGCCGCCGCATAGGCCAGGAACAACAGGTTGCGCCCGGGCACGAAGGTGTTGGGCAGGCCGGTGGCCTGCAGCTCGATCGCGCGGCCTTGCGTCAGCGCGGTGTCGCTGATCTGGCCCAGCGTGCGCAGGTCCAGCAGGTGGTCGGGCCCCAGGCGGGTCGACCATTCGGGAAACGCCGCGCGCAGCGCATCCAGCAGCACGGGGCGGCAGGCCAGCTCCACCGCGTGGCGCTGGCCGTAGTCGAAGCCCAGCGTCTCGACGTGCTCGTAGCGCTGCAGCGCCCACGCCAGGCAGGTGGTCGAGTCCTGGCCGCCGGAAAACAGCACCAGGGCGCGCTGGGGGTTCGTCATGCCGCGCAGCATAGGGCCGCTACAGTCGCGGCACCATGTCGACATCCAACCCGCAAGCGCCCATGAACGGCGCCGAATCGCTAGTCCACACGCTGGCCGCCAGCGGCGTGGAACTTTGCTTCGCGAACCCCGGCACCTCGGAGATGCACTTCGTCGCCGCGCTCGACCGCGTCGCCGGCAGCCCGCGCTGCGTGCTGGGGCTGTTCGAGGGCGTGGTCACCGGCGCGGCCGATGGCTACTGGCGCATGGCCGGCAAGCCGGCGGCGACGCTGCTGCACCTGGGCCCCGGGCTGGGCAACGGCCTGGCCAACCTGCACAACGCGGGCAAGGCGCGATCGGGCATCGTCAACATCGTCGGCGACCATGCGCTGGCGCACGCGCGCTTCGACTCGCCGCTGAAGAGCGACGCCGAAGGCATCGCGCGCAGCGTCTCGGCCTGGGTGCGCAGCAGCGGCAGCGCGGCGCAGGTGGGCGCCGACGGCGCCGCCGCGGTGGAGGCCGCGCGCGACGGCGCGCTGGGCCGCATCGCCACGCTGCTGCTGCCGGCCGACACCGCCTGGGGCGCCGGCGGCCGCGCCGCGGTGGCCGCCGCGCCGCGCGCGCCCGAGGTCGTGCTGGACGCCGTGCCGGCCGCCGCCCGGCTGCTGCAGCAGCTGGGCCCGCGCGCGGTGCTGCTGCTGGGCGCCGGCGGCTCGGTCGGCGAAGGCGCGCAGCGGCTGGCAGCCGCGATCGCCGCGCGCACCGGCTGCCGCGTGCTGAGCGAGTTCTACAACGCGCGCATGGCCGGCGGCCGCGGCCGGCCGCGCATCGAGCGCCTGCCCTATGCGGTGGACGCCGCGCAGGCCAGCCTGGCCGACGCGCAGGCGCTGGTGCTGGCCGGCAGCAGCGAGCCGATCGCCTTCTTCGCCTACCCGGGCAAACCGTCGCAGCTCAAGCCGCCGGGCGCGGCGCTGCTGACGCTGGCGGCGCCGCAGCACGACGTGCCGGCCGCGCTGCAGGCGCTGGCCGACGAGCTGGGCGCTGGCGCCGCCGCGGCGCCGACGCCGGTGGCCGTGGCGCCCGCTGCCCCCACCGGCGCGCTGACGGCCGAGGCCATCACCGCCGCGGTCGCCTTGAGCCTGCCCGAGCAGGCGGTGGTCATCGACGAGGGCGTCACCAGCGGCCGCGGCCTGACCGGGCGCCTGGGCGGCGCGGCGCCGCACGACGTGCTGGCCGTGATGGGCGGCGCCATCGGCTGGGGCCTGCCGGGCGCGGTGGGCGCGGCGCTGGGCGCGCCCGGCCGCCCGGTGCTGGCGCTGGAAGGCGACGGCAGCGCGATGTACACGCTTCAGGCGTTATGGACGATGGCCCGCGAGTCGCTGCCGGTGGTGGTGCTGGTGTTCGCCAACCGCGCCTACCGCATCCTGCAGGGCGAGCTGCAAGGCGTGGGCGCGCGCATCAGCGGCCACAAGGCCGCCGACATGCTGTCGCTGGACCGCCCGCCGCTGGACTGGCTGGCGCTGGCGCGCGGCCATGGCGTGCCGGGCGTGCGCGTGGACGATGCCCAAGGGCTGCTGAAGGCGCTGCGCGACGGCTTCGCCAGCCGCGGGCCCTGGCTGATCGAAGCCATGGTCTGAGGGGTTGCCGACCTACCCGAAGCCGCGGCGCGCGGACCGCCGCGGTGACATCTGCATAACGGGTTAGCCGGTCAGAGCAAATCCTGGCCGTCATCATCGGGCGCGGCCTCGGCATCGGCGCGGGCCAGCACCATCCAGGTGGCCAGCGGCAGGCGCATCGCGCGCCGCGGCGCCGGGCGCGCCAGTTCCAGTGCGTCGTCGTGGGCGATCAGCACGCCGCAGCCATCGGGCACGTCAGCGGCGCTGCCGATGCCGGCCTTCAGCACGTACCAGCACTGGCTGGCCAGGCCCAGGTAGGCCTGGCGCTTGGCCTCGTGGCGCAGGTCGGCCAGCAGGTCGGCGCGGCGCACCTTGATCTCGTGGACGACGGGCTCGACGAGGTCGTCGCGCGTGGTGTGGCGGATCGAGAAGACATCGGGCATCGCGGTGGGCCACACGCGCGGGCCATCGTCGTCAGGCGGCGGCGCGCGCAGGCGCAGGCCGCGCCACACCAGGCGGCCGGCGCGCTGCATCTCACGCACCACGCGGCCCACCAGCGCTTCGTGGGCGTCGAAGGCGGCGCGGTTGCGCTGCAGGCTGGCGGCCAGCAACTGCACGCCGGACTCGGTGACGCGCAAGGTCATGCGGCCGCCGTCATCGAAGACCTGCAGTAGCAAGCCGGCCGCCAGCAGGTCGATCTCGATCGTGTCCTGGCAAGGCCAGCCGGCCGAGCGCCACACCTCGCGCAGGCGGCGGCGGTGCTGCGCGCTCCACATCGTCAAGGCGCCGGCGGCGCGGTGGCTGCGGCGGCGCGCTGCAGCAGCAACTCGCGCTCGCGCTGGTTGCGCGTCAGCGCGGCGGCCTGCTCGAAGGCAGCGGCGGCCTCGGCGCGGCGGCCCAGCTTGAGCAGCAGGTCGCCGCGCACCGCGGGCAGCCACGGGTACTGGCGCAGCGCGGGCTCGGCGGTCAGGCTCTCCACCAACGGCAGCGCGGCGTCGGCGCCGAAGGCCATGCCGACCGCGACCGCGCGGTTGAGCGCCACCACCGGGCCGGGCGCGGCCTGCAGCAGGCCGTCGTAGAGCGCGACGATGCGCGGCCAGTCGGTGTCTGCCGCGCGCGCGGCGCGGGCGTGGCAGGCGGCGATCGCGGCCTGCAACGCATAAGGCCCGAGCCCCTGGCCATGCGCGGCCAGCGCCTCGGCACGCTGCAGCGCCGCCAGGCCGCGCTCGATCAGCAGCCGGTCCCAGCGGCCGCGGTCCTGCTCGGCCAGCAGCACCGGTCGGCCTTGCGCGTCGGTGCGGGCGTGGGTGCGCGAGGCCTGCAGTTCCAGCAGCGCCAGCAGGCCCAGCACCTCGCTGTCGTCGGGCATCAGGCCGGCCAGTGTGCGCGCCAGCCGCAAGGCCTCGTCGCACAACGCGGGGCGCAGCCAGTCGTCACCGGCGGTGGCGGCATGGCCTTCGTTGAAGATCAGGTAGATGACCTCCAGCACCGAGTCCAGCCGGCGCCGGCGCTCGGCGGCCTGCGGCACCTCGAAAGGCACGCGGGCGGCGCTCAGCGTGCGCTTGGCGCGCACGATGCGCTGCGCCACGGTCGCCTCGGGCACGAGGTAGGCGCGGGCGATCTCGTCGGTGCTGAGCCCGCCCAGCAGGCGCAGCGTCAGCGCCACGCGCGCCTCGGTGGACAGCAGCGGGTGGCAGGCGCTGAAGATCAGGCGCAGCAGGTCGTCGCCGATGTCGTCCTCGCGCGCGGCGTCGAGTGCGTCGACGAAATCGGGCACCACGTGGTGCTGCAGCGCGTCCAGATCCGCCGCCAACGCCTCGTGCTTGCGCTGGTGCAGCCGCTGCTGGCGCAGCCGGTCCAGCGCGCGGTTCTTGGCGGTGGCCATCAACCAGGCCCCGGGCTTGTCGGGCAGGCCCTCGGCCGGCCAATGCTCCAGCGCCGCGACCAACGCGTCCTGTGCCAGCTCTTCGGCCAGGCCCACGTCGCGCACCAGGCGCGCAACGCCGGCCACGATCTTGCCCGACTCCAGGCGCCAGACGGCGCTGATCGCTTCGCGGGTGGCAGCATGGGCGCCATCGGCGGCTCCCGTCGTTGCGGACACCGGCACGACGATCGGCGCCGCGCGCCATCGACGCTCGTCGGGCACCCGGACGCTCAGCCCGACTGGTAGCAAGGCCCGGTGGCGCGCACTTCCACCGTGCACCACTGCGCGGCCGGGCACTGCGCGGCGATGGCCAGCGCTTCGTCGCGCGTGGCCACGTCCAGCAGGAAGAAGCCGCCCACCATCTCCTTGGCCTCGGTGAAGGGGCCGTCCACCACGTGCGGGCGGCCGTCGCGCACTTGCAGCCGCACCGCTTCGCGGCTGTGCGCCAGCGAGCTGCTCTGCAGCAGCACGCCGCGCCGCTGCAGCGTGGCGGTCCAGTCCAGCATCTGCTGGTAGACCTGGCGGCCGGCGGCCTCGCCGCGCTCGGCGCGCTGCTCCGGCGGTTCGACGATCAACAGCATGTAGGGCATGAACGAGACTTCCGCGGCGCCGATGGAGCGCGGCATTGTGGCACCCGCTTACGATCACGGCCAACCCAGGAGATCGGACCATGACGACCCCTCGCGACGACCGCCGGCGCGCGCTGCTGGCCACCGCTGCTGCAGCACTCGCATCGCTGGGCCTGCCGGCGCAAGCGGCCGAGGGCTGGCCCAGCCGTCCGGTGCGCATCATCGTGCCCTTCGCGCCCGGCGGCGGCGCCGACATCTCGGCGCGCGCGCTGGCCGAGGCGTTGGCGCCGGTGCTCGGGCAGCCGGTGTTCGTCGAGAACAAGCCCGGCGCCGGCAGCGCGGTGGGCGTGGCGCTCGCGGCGCAAAGCAAGGACGGCCACACGCTGCTGATGGGCAGCAACAGCATGGTGGTCAACCCACTGTTGCGGCCGGGGCTGGGCTACGACGTCGAGCGCGATTTCGACGCGGTGGGCATGGTCTCCGCCCAGCCGCTGGTGCTGGTGATGCCGGCCGCGGCGCGGCCCACCACGGTGGCCGAGCTGGTGGCCGCGGCCAAGGCGCAGCCGGGCAAGCTGTCGGCCGGCAACAGCGGCAACGGCACGCTGGCGCACCTGACCTCGGTGTTGTTCGAGCTGCAGACCGGCACCGACCTGATCAGCGTGCCCTACAAGGGCGAGAGCGCGCTGCTGCCCGACCTGCTGTCGGGCCAGGTGGCGCTGGGCTTCCTCAACCTGCCCAGCGTGCTGCCGCACCTGAAGTCCGGCAAGCTCAAGGCGCTGGCCGTCTCGTCGCCGCAGGCGCTGGCCGAATTGCCCGGCGTGCCGACGTTCCGCAGCCTGGGCTTCCCCGATCTGGAAGTGCAGGGCTGGGCGGTGCTGGTGGCGCCCAAGGGCAGCATTCCGGCGGCGGCGCTGGCCCAGCTGTCGACGCAACTGGCTGCGGCGCTCGGCAGCGAGGCCGTCAAGGCCAAGCTGGGCGGCGCCGGCATCAGCACCTGGCCGTCCACGCGCGAGGCCGCCGCGGCCACGCTGCGTGCCGAGGGCGTGCGCTGGCAGAAGGTGATCAGCGCGCGCGGCATCAAGGCCGAGTAAGCCATGGCCACGCCTGCGATGGACGTCGACCTGGTGGTCTGCGGCGGCGGCGTGGCCGGCTGCATGGCCGCGGTGGCCGCCGCGCGCGCCGGCGCGCGGGTGGTGCTCGTCGAGCGCTACGGCTTCCTCGGCGGCAACGCCACCGCCGGCGCGGTGGCGCAGTTCAACAGCTGGCAGACGGCGGCCGGCCGCCGCGTCGTGGCCGGCCTGGCCGACGAAGTGGTGGCGCGGCTGCGCGCGGCGGGCGCGGCTGCCGCGCACGAGGTCTTCACGATGTCCACCGGCCACCGCATGGACCGCGTGGTCTACGCGCCCGAGCGCCTGAAGTGGGTGCTGGACCGGCTGCTGCTGGACGCCGGCGTGCAGCCGCTGCTGCACGCGCCGCTGGCGGTGGTGCAGGTGCAGGGGCGTCGCATCCATTCGATTTCCGTGTTATGCAAGGGCGGGCTGATCGAGCTGCGGCCGCGCCTGCTGGCCGATGCCAGCGGTGACCTCGACGCGCTGCACCGTGCCGGCGCGCGCTTCCTGCCGCTGGCCGAGGGCGAGGCGCTGCAGCCGGCGACGATGATGTTCCGCTTCGGGCCGGTGGACTTCCAGCGCTTCGAGGGCATCCCGGCGCCGGAGCGCGCCGCGCTGGCGCAGCGCGGCCACGCGGCGGGCGAGCTGGCGCGCGCGGCGCTGCACGCGGCGCGCGACCCCGGCAGCGACGACGCCTGGTTCAACATCAGCCGCCTCGCGGTGGACGCCACCGACGCCTGGGCGCTGAGCCGGGCCGAGATCGAAGGCCGCGACCAGGCCTGGCGCGCCGCGCAGTTTTTGCAGCGCGAGGTGCCGGGCTGCGAGCGCGGCACGCTGCGCGCCTTCGGCACGCAGATCGGCATCCGCGAGACGCGCCGCGTCGAAGGCGACCACGTGCTCAGCGCCGACGACCTGCTGCGCCCGACGGCCTTCGATGACGCCATCGCCGCCGGCGCCTACCCGATCGACATCCACCCCGCGCAGGGCGGCGGCTTGCAGTACCGGGAGCTGGGCGACGACCACGCCTACCAGATCCCCTGGCGCTGCCTGCTGCCGACCACGCTGGACAACGCGCTGGCGCTGGGCCGCGGCGTCTCGGCCACGCATGAGGCGCAGGCCGCGATCCGCGTAATGACGATCTCGATGGCGGTCGGCCAGGCCGCCGGCATCGGTGCCGTGCTGGCCTGCAGCGGCGACGGCGACACGCGCAGCGTGGACGTCAGCCTGCTGCGCCGGCGGCTGCTGGACGAGGGCGCGATCCTGGCCTGACCGGCGCTCAGTGCGCGCCGGCGCCGGCGTCGGCGCCTCCCGCGGCCACGCGCGGCGGCCGGTCGGCGAACCACAACACCCCGACCAGCGCGACGAACAGCGCCGACGACAGCAGGAAGAGGTCGGTCACCGCCATCGTGTAGGCCTGCTGCTGCAGCTGGCGGTCGACCAGCGCACGCACCTGCTCCTCGCTCATGCCCAGGGCGCCCAGTTGCGTGAAACTTTGCTGCAGCGCGAGGTTGCCGCTGTTCAGGTTCTCCACCAGGCGCGCGTGGTGCAGGCTGGCGCGGCTGTCCCACAGCGTCGTGAACAGCGAGGTGCCGATCGCGCCGGCGGTGATGCGCACGAAGTTCGACACCCCGGCGGCCGAGGGCAACTGCTCGGGCGGGATGCCGGCGAAGACGATGCTTTGCAGCGGGATGAAGAAGAAGGCCATCGCCGCGCCCTGCAGCACGGTGGGGATCAGCACCAGCTCGAAGGTCGATGCCGTGCTGAAATGACTGCGCAGCCACAGCACGTAGCCGAAGCCGATGAAGGAGACGGTGGCCAGCTTGCGCGGGTCGATCCGGCCGACGTTCTTGCCCACCCAGGGCGACAGCACGATGGCCAGCAGCCCCACCGGCGCGGTGGCCAGCCCGGCCCAGGTGGCGGTGTAGCCCATCCACTGCTGCAGCCACAACGGCAGCAGCACCACGTTGCCGAAGAACAGGCCGTAGGACACCGACAGCGCCACCACGCCCACCGTGAAGTTGCGCCCGGCGAACAGGCGCAGGTTGACGATGGGCCGCGGCTCGGTCAGCTCCCAGACCAGGAAGAACGCGAAGCCCACGCCTGCGGTGATGGCCAGCGCGATGATCTGGCCGGAGGCGAACCAGTCCAGCTCCTTGCCTTTGTCGACCATCAGCTGCAGCGCGCCGACCCACAGCACCAGCAGCACCAGGCCCACGCGGTCCAGCGTCACGCGGCGCGGGCCGGGGTCGCGGCTGCGGTAGATCGACCAGGTCAGCGCGGCGGCGAACAGGCCCACGGGCACGTTGATGTAGAAGATCCAGGGCCAGGAGACGTTGTCGGTGATCCAGCCGCCCAGCAGCGGCCCGGTGACCGGCGCCACCAGCGTGGTCATCGCCCACAGCGCCATCGCGGTGCCGGCCAGCGCCGGCGGGTAGCTGGCCAGCAGCAGCGTCTGGCTCAAGGGGATCATCGGCCCCGCCACCAGGCCTTGCAGGACGCGAAAGGCGATCAGGGTCTCCAGGTTCGGCGCCAGCCCGCACAGCCACGACGCCATCACGAACAGCAGCACGCTCAGCGTGAACAGCCGCACCTGGCCGAAGCGCTGCGTCAGCCAGCCGGTCAGCGGCACCGAGATCGCGTTGGCCACCGCGAACGAGGTGATGACCCAGGTGCCCTGCGAGGGGCTGACGCCCATGTCGCCGGCGATCGCCGGCAGCGAGACGTTGGCGATCGACGTGTCGAGCACGTTCATGAAGGTCGCCAGCGACAGCGCCAGCGTGCCCAGCACGCGCTGGCTGCCTTCCAGCGGGGGAAAGGCGACGTCAGGTTTCATGCTCAGCTGCGCGCGACCTTGCCGAGCTGGCTGGAGATGATCTGCCGCACGCGGCGCTCGGCCTCGGCGGCGGCGCCCTGGTAGACGTCGGTGCTGCTGCTGGCGCGTTGGCTGGCGGCCGATGCCGCGGCCAGCGGGCGGCCCGACTGCTCGGCCACGTCGACGGTGGCTTCCATCGACAGCCCCACGCGCAGCGGGTGCGCCGCCAGGTCGGCGGCGGCGATCTCCACGCGCACCGGCACGCGCTGCACCACCTTGATCCAGTTGCCGGTGGCGTTCTGCGCCGGCAGCAGCGCGAAAGCCGCGCCGGTGCCGGCGCCGAGGCCGACGATGCGGCCGTGGTATTCGATCTTGCTGCCGTAGAGGTCGGCGGTGAGCGTGACCGGCTGGCCGATGCGCATCTGGCGCAACTGGTTTTCCTTGAAGTTGGCCTCGACCCAGACCTGGTCGAGCGGGATCACCGCCATCAGCGGCGTGCCCGGGGCCAGGCGCTGGCCCACCTGCACGGTGCGCCGCGCCACCTGGCCGGCCACCGGAGCCGGCAGCTCAGTGCGCTGAAGTGCCAGGTAAGCTTCACGCACGGCGGCCGCGGCGCGCTCGACGTTCGGGTGCGTGGCCACGGTGGTGCCTTCGGTCAGCACGCGGTTGGCGGCGGCCTGCTCCTGCGCCGCGGCCAGCGCCGATTGCGCGCTCGCCAGGTTGCTGCGCACGACGGCCACGGCGGCCTCGGCGTGCTTCATCTCCTCGCCGCCCACGGCGCCGCTGGCCAGCAGCGGGCGGCGGCGGTTGACGTCGTCCTGCGCCTTGGCCAGGTCGGTCTGCACGCGCGCCACGTCGGCCTCGCGCAGCCGGATGCCGGCCGCCAGCGTGGCGTTGTTGGTATAGAGCGTGCGCACCTCGCGCACGGTCTGCGCGAGCTGGGCCTCGGCCCTTTCCAGCGCCAGCTTGGCGTCTGACGGGTCCAGTTTCACCAGCGGCTGGCCGACCTTGACGATGTCGGTGTCGTCGGCCAGCACCGCCAGCACGGTGCCGCCGACCTGCGGCGTGATCTGCACCACCGGCGCCTGCACGTAGGCGTTGTCGGTGCTCTCGTAGTGGCGCTGGTAGATCCACCACCAGGTGCCGTAGCCGATGCCGGCCAGGGCCACCACGATGATGAGGATCAGCAGCGCGGGGCGGCGGCGCGATGAGGCGGCGGCGGGCGCCGAGGCGGCGGAAGCTTTTTCTTCGTTCATGGTGTCGTGTCGCGGACTTCAGGGTTTGCGGGCCGCCAACGGCGGCAGGCTCTCGGCGTGGTAGCCGCCGCCCAAGGCGCGGGCCAGCGCCACCTCGCTGCCGAGGTGGCGGGCCTTCAGGTCGGCGGCGGCGCGGCGCTGGGTCAGCACGGTGGCGTCGGCCGCCAGCACGCTCAAGAAGTTGCCCAGCCCGGCCTGGTAGCGCTGCAGCCCCAGGTCGAAGGCGGCCTCGGCCGCCGCGGTGGCCTGCTCCTGCGCGCCTTGCTGGCGGTCGAGCGCCTGCAGCGTGGCCACCTCGTCGGCCACCTCGCGCAGCGCGCGCAGCAGCGTGGCGTTCCAGGCTTCGACGGCAGCGTCGGCCTCGGCGCTGCGCGCGGCGAGCTGGGCACGCAAGCGGCCGCCTTCGAACACCGGCAGCCGCAGCGCCGGGCCGGCGCCGTAGGTGCGGGCACCCGCGTTTAACAGGTTATCCAAGCCCAAGCTGGACAGGCCGAAGAAGGCGACCAGGTTGACGTCGGGATAAAAGCGCGTGCGCGCGACGTCGACGTCCTTCAGCGCCGCTTCGACGCGCCAGCGCTGGGCCACCAGGTCGGCGCGGCGGCCCAGCAGGTCGGCGCTCAACGCGCCGGGCAGTGCCTGGGCGCGCAGCGGCGCCAGCGCCGTGTCCAGCGTGGCCAGCGCCTGCGGCGGCTGGCCGCTGAGTTCGGCCAGCGCGTGGCGCTCGCGCGCGATGCCTTCGGCCAGCGCCGCCGCTTCGGCGCGCGACTGCGCGACCAGGCCTTCGGCCTGATGGCGCTCGACGGCGGTGTCCAGCCCGGCGGCGATGCGCTGGCGCACCAGCGCCAGCACCTGCTGGCGCTGCTGCAGCGAGCGTTGCGACAGGCGCTGCAGCTCCTGCTGGCGGGCCAGCGCGAACCAGTGGCTGGCCACCTGCGCCGCCAGCAGCACGCGCGCGGCCTGGGCATCGGCGGCGGCGGCGCGCTGCTGGCCGATCGCCGCGTCGAGCGCGGCGCGCTGGCGGCCGAACAGGTCCAGCTCCCAGCTCGCGCCGATCTGCACCGTGTTGTTCCACATCGTCGCGCCCGCCAGCGGCGGCGGGATCATGCCCTTGGCGGTGAAGCGCTGGTCGGTCAGGTCGGCGCTGGCCTGCACCTGCGGCGCCCGGCCGGCATCGGCGGCAGCGACGCCCGCTTCGGCCTGGCGCAGCCGCGCCTCGGCCTGGCGCAGCGAGGGCTGGCCGGCCAGCGCCTGCTCGACCAGCGCCGACAGCGCCGGGTCGCCGAAGCGCTGCCACCAGCGCTCGTCGGGCCAGGCCGTGGCGCTGTCGGCGCTGAGGCCCAGCGCAGCGGCTTCGGTCAAACGTTGAGGGGGTCGCTGCGGGCCGGGGCTGGCGCAGGCGGCCAGCAGCAGCGCCGCGGCCAGCGCGGTGGGGGCGGCGGCCTTCATGCGGCGCTCCGCTCGGCCTGCAGCGCCAGGCCGTTGTCGGTCATGCGCTGAATCAGGCGTTCGAGCTGCTCCCATTCGGCGCGGGTGAAGCCGCGCAGGAAATCGTTGTTGACCGAGGCCAGCACGTGCGGCACCTGGTCCGCGGCGGCCTGGCCGGCGGCGGTGAGCCGCAGGTGCACGACGCGGCGGTCGCTCTCGGAGCGCACGCGCTCCAGCAGGCCCTTGGCCTGCAGGCGGTCGAGCAGCCGCGTCATCGCGCCGGCGTCGAGGTCGAGCACGCGCGCCATCTCCAACGCGCTGCTGGCGCGGCCGGTGGCCAGCAGCATCAGCGGCTTCCATTGGGCGTCGGTCAGGTCATGGGCGGCCATGCGCGACTCGACCTCGCGCCGCATCAGTTGCATCAGGTGCACGATGTGATGACCCACGCTTTGCGTGATGTCGTAGTGGGCGCCGTCGTAGCGCGGAAACGGCGGCCCCGAACGGGCGGCCGGGCTGCGGAGAGGGGTCCGGGTGGACATGGTCGTGGCTCGGCGGCGCCCATTGTTTGGCGCGGCAATCATTGCTCAGGCAAATTATGACGGGGCAAACAATATCCGAGTCAACTACTGGGTTGCTCGCGGTGATCACGTGCGCGCAAGCCTCGGCAAACGGTACGCCCCTTCGGGGACCGGTCGCCGCAGGCGACCAGGGGGAGCAGCGTCGGCAAGCGCGCCAAACCCGATCCGGCTTTGCCGGTCGGGTTTGGTTGCCCCCCTCGGGGGGGCCGGCCGCCATGCGGCCGGGGGCCGTCAGTTCATCCGCAGCGAGCTGACCATCGGCGGCAGTGTCGCGACGCGGCTGACGAGGTCGCGGATGCCGGCGGTGCCGGTCTTGGCGCGGATCGAGCCGATCTGCGTGCGCACCGTGGCCAGGCCGACGCCGTGCGCCTCGGCCACCTCGCGCGGCTTCTTGCCCTGGCTCAGCGCCAGCAGCACCCGCGTCTCCGCGGGGGTCAACCCGTGGCTGCTGGCGAAGCACTGCGCCGAGAGGTTGCCGCAGACCTCGCGCTTGTTGAGCATCAGCAGGCTGGCCTGCTGGCCGCCGGCGGCCAGTGCGCCCAGCGGCACGATGACGATCGAGGCCTTGCGGTCGCGCTCGCCCAGATGCACCATGCGCCGCAGGCCGCGCCGCGCGGCGCTCAAGGCGTCCAGCAGCGCGGCGGCGTCGGCCGCCAGCCGCGCGCGCAGCTCGCGGCCCAGCAGTTGCAGCGGGTGCTCGTCGTCCAGCTCGGCGCGCGCCGCGTGGTTGGCGTGCAGCACCTGGCCGTCGTCGGCCACCAGCACCATGCCGAAGTCCACCTCGTCGAGCGCCAGCGCCAGCCAGCGCGCACCCTGCGACGCGGCCGAGCGGCGCTCGGGGCCGCGGTAGCCGCTGCTGTGGCTGTTGGCGGCAGGGGCGCCGTGCACTGAATAGGCCACCGACGGCGACAGCACCGTTTGCAGCGAAGGCTGGCGCGTGGCCAGCCCGGCGGGGATCAGCGTTTCCACATCGAACATCGCAGGCTCCCGATCGCTCGCGGGTGCCGGAACAGCCGGCCCTCGGCGAGTTGGAGGGAGACTAGGCCTTACACCTCTTTCACGAAGGGCAGTGCTTCGCGTCGGCTTGGTGACGGATTTACCTTGACGAGCGCCGCGTCATGAGAAGAGCTGGCTTCGCCAGGCTTCTCATGTCCCCCGCGGGGGGCCGGCTGGGCGCAGCCCGGCCCTGGGGGCTCAGTCGACCTTGGCGCCCGAGGCCTTGACCACCTGCGCCCACTTGCGCGTCTCGGCGTCGATCAGGCGCGCGAACTCCGCCGGCGTGTTGGCGCTGGGGATCGCGCCCTGTGACAGCAGCCGCTCCTTGAGCGCGGGCATGGCCACGGCCTTGGCCGTCTCGGCCTGGATGCGGTGAGCCACCTCGGGCGGCAAGCCCGCCGGGCCCAACAGCCCGAACCACGAGCTGGCCTCGTAGCCCTTGAGCGCCGGGCCGCCGGCCTCGGCCATCGTCGGCACGTCGGGCAGCGCGGCCGAGCGCTGCGCGCTGGTCACCGCCAGCGCCTTGAGCTTGCCGCTCTTGATGTGCGGTAGCGCGCTGGGCAGGTTGTCGAACATCACGTCCATGCTGCCGCCCATCAGGTCGATCAGCGCGGGGCCCGAGCCGCGGTAGGGGATGTGCAGCATGAAGGTGCCGGTCATGCTCTTGAACAGCTCGCCGGCGAGGTGGATCGACGTGCCGTTGCCCGAGCTGGCCATGTTGATCTTGCCGGGGTTGGCCTTCAGCGCCTTGATGAAGCTCGGCACGTCGGTGACGCCCAGGCGCTGCGCGCTGGCCGGGTTGATGACCAGCACGTTGGGCACGCCGGCCAGCAGCGTGATGGGCACGAAGTCCTTCACGTGGTCGTAAGGCATCTTGGGATACAGCGAGACGTTGATCGCATGCGTGCCCACCGTGCCCATCAGCAGCGTGTAGCCGTCACCGGGCGCCTTGGCGACCTCGGCGGCGCCGTTGTTGCCGCCGGCGCCGGGCTTGTTGTCGACGATGAAGGGTTGGCCGAAGGCGCGCTGCAGCTCGGGCGCCAGGGCACGCGCCAGGATGTCGGTGGTGCCGCCGGCGGCAAAGGGCACGACGATGCGCACCGCCTTGGTCGGCCAGGCCGCCTGTGCGCGCGCGGCGAGCGGGGCCAGCGAGGCCAGGGGCGCGGTGGCGCAGGCCAACGTGGCCTGCGTGAAGTGGCGGCGGTTCAGGCGCATGGGGTGGGGCTCCTCGTGGTGGCCGCGAGTGTGCCACCCACGTGCGGCGCTACAGCTTCAGCTCCAGCCGCAGCTGCCAGTTGGTGTAGGTGGTGGTGGTGGTGTCGGCGCGCGTGCGCAGCGAGCCGGTATCGACCGAGGCCCACGAGAGGTAGTCGTCGGGCGCCAGGTTGGACGCCAGCAGCCGCAGTTGCAGCGCCGGGTTGAAGGTCCACAGCGCGTAGGCGTCGAACTGGCGCTTGCGGCCGGCGTCGCGCTGCTGCACGTCGGAGACCTGCGTGTGGTAGCCCGGCGTCAGGTTCAGGCTGCCGCCAAGGGTCAGCGGCGTGCCGCGGAAGCGGTAGTCGGCGCCCAGGTTGGCGGTGGCGCGCGGCTGCTCGTCGAGCCGGTTGTCGGGGCCGGGCACCTGCTCCACGCGCGAGTGGAAGATGCTCAGGTTGTTGCGCAGCTCCACCGGCGGCGCGCCGGCCAGCATCTGGTCGAGCCTGAACTTGGCCTCCAGCTCGATGCCTTCGGTCGTTGCGCGGCCGATGTTCTTGGGCCGCGACACCCAGCGCGGCACCGGGCTCCACGAGACGGTCTCCAGCATCGTCGTGCTGCGGATGTAGTCCTTCAGCCGGCGGTGGAAGACGTTGGCGCTGAGCACGCCGCCGCCGCTGAGGTAGCGCTCGAACGCGAGGTCGATGCCGGTGGCCAGCTCGGGCCGCAGGTCGGGGTTGCCGGCGCGGTCGGGGCTGGTGGCGGTGTTGGCGCCGGCGGCCGGGTAGCGGCTGGACAGCGAAGGCCGCGCCACCAGGTTCTGCAGCGTCGGCGCCTTGTAGCTGCGCGTCAGGCTGATGCGGATCTGGTCGCGCGCCTTCGGGTCGGGCTTCCACACCGCGTGCAGCAGCGGCGTGATCACCTGGCTGCGGTTGTCGGGGTGGCTGCCGTCGCCGCTGTCGCCGCGCGTGCGGATGGTCTCCCAGCGCAGCCCGGCGTGCGCGGCCCAGTGCTCGTTGATCGCCCACTCGTCCTGCGCATAGGCCGCCAGCCGGCGGCTGGAGGCCTGCAGGTCGGGGTCGAACTCGGCCAGCGGGTCTTCGTTGTTCTGCGTGCTGACGCGCGTTTCGGCGCGGCGCAGGGTCTCGATCTCGAAGCCGGTCACCAGGCTGTGATCGCCTTCCAGCAGCTTGGACAGCTTGCTGTTGAGCGTGGCCGTGCGGTCGCGCACGCGGCTGTTGTCGGTGGTGTTGCGAAGCAGCGCGTCCTGGCCGTCGAACTCCTGGCGCCGGCTGTCGGAGCGGCCGCGGGCCTGCGACAGGCCACCGTTCAACTCCATCCGCAGCCCGTTGCCGAGCTGCGAGCGATATTGCAGGTTGACGCGGCCGACGCTGAAGCGGTTGTGGCCCTCGCTGTCGGCGTGGTCGTACAGCGCCGGCGTCGGGCCCAGGGTCTGCGTCAGCTCGTAGTGGCGGCGGCTCTCGCTGCGGTTGACGAACAGCACCGGCATCAGCACCAGCGTGTCGGTCGGCGTGGGCCGCCACTGCAGCCGCGAGGTGAGGTTGAAGCCCAGGCGCTTGTCCTGGCCGCGGCTGGTCTCGACCTGGTCACTCACCCGGCTGCCGTCGTCCAGCCGCGTCTCGGTCGTGCGGGTGCTGGCCTGGTTGCTGCGGCGGCCGTTCAGCAGCCCGGCCGAGACGGTGTAGATGAAGTCGCCCACGCTGTCGTTGCGGGTCCAGAAGAAGCCCGGCGTGACCTCGCCGTCTTCGATGCCGAAGCCCAGGCGCAGGTCGTTGATGCGGCGCTTGTAGCCTTCGCGCGTGATGATGTTGATGGTGCCGCCGATCGCGCGTGCGCCGGTCTCGGCGGTGGGCGCGCGCAGGATCTCGATGCGCTCGATCTGCTCCGGCGTCAGCGACTCCAGGCTGAAGCCCGGCGGCACGCGCTGGCCGTCGATCAGCAGTTGCGTGTAGCCCGCGCCCAGCCCGCGCATGCGCGGCGGCCCGCCGCGGCCCGGCGGCCCCTGCACGGTGATGCCGGGCAGCCGCTTGAGCACCTCACCGACGGTGCTGTCGCCGAAGCGCTCGATCTCCTCGCGGCCGATCACGATCTTGGCCGCGGTGGACTGGCGGCGCTGCTCGGTGTCGCTCTCGCGCGAGGCGGTCACCTCCACGGTCTGCGGCTTGGCTGCGGGGCTCGGCGCTGATGCAGCCGCGGCCGGCGGTGGCGCCGTCTGCTGCGCCTGCGCAGGCGGGATCAGCAGCAACGGGCTGGCGGCCAGCGCCAGCGCGGAACGGGCCCATGCGGCCGCTTGAGGTCTGGATTTGCGCACGGGGCGCGATTGTGCCGGCGTGGGGATCAGGCGGCCACGCGGTACCCGCGTGGGGATCACGCGGCCACGCGGTACCCGCGTGGGATGGCCGCCAGCAGCCGCTGCGTGTAGGCCTCTTTCGGCGCGGCCAGGATCTGCTCGGCGCTGGCCTGCTCGACGACCTGGCCGTCCTTCATCACCAGCACCTCGTCGCTGATGAAGCGCACCACCGCGAGGTCGTGGCTGATGAAGACGTAGGACAGGCCCAGCTCGTCCTGCAGGTCCTTCAGCAGGTTCAGCACCTGGGCCTGCACGCTGACATCGAGCGCGCTGACCGCCTCGTCCAGCACCAGCACCTCGGGCTCCAGCGTCAGGCAGCGCGCGATCGCGACGCGCTGGCGCTGGCCGCCGGAGAACTCGTGCGGGTACTTGCCGAAGGCGCGGCCGTCGAGCCCCACCTTGTCGAGCAGCGCGCGCGCGCGGCGCTCGCGCTCCGGCGTGTCGGCGCCGATGCCGTGGATGGCCATCGGCTCGACCAGGGTCTGGCCGATCGTGAAGCGCGGGTTCAGGCTGGCATAGGGGTTCTGGAAGACGATCTGGATGCGTCGCCGCATCGCCAGGCGCTCGCGGTCAGACAGCGCCAGCAGGTTGCGGCCGTCGAAGATCACCTCGCCGCTGGTGGGCTCGTGCAGGCGCAGCAGCGTCAGGCCCATGGTCGTCTTGCCCGAGCCCGACTCGCCCACCACGCCCAGCGTGTGGCCGCGCTGGAGCTTGAAGTTGACGTCCTGCACGGCCTTGAACTCGCGCTTGCCGAACAGGCCCTGGCGCAGCCAGAAGCTCTTGGCCAGCGAGCGCACTTCCAGCACCACCGGCGCCGACGGGTCCTTGGGCTTGGGCGCGCCTTGGTCCTGGCGGCCGGCGATGTGATCGTCGATCACCAGCAGCCGCCGCGGGTTGCCTTCCAGGCTGGGGCGGCAGGCCAGCAGCGCCTTGGTGTAGGCGTCATGCGGCGCGGTGAAGATGCGCTCGGCCGGACCCTGCTCGCGCACCTGGCCGTGGCGCATCACCACCACCTGGTCGGCGATCTCGCCCACCAGGCCGAGGTCGTGGCTGATGAAGAGCAGGCTCATGCGGTGCTGCGTCTTCAGCCTGGCCAGCAGCTCGATGATCTGGCGCTGGATGGTCACGTCGAGCGCGGTGGTGGGCTCGTCGGCGATCAGCAGCCGCGGCTCGCAGGCCAGCGCCATCGCGATCATCACGCGCTGCTGCTGGCCGCCGGACAGCTCGTGCGGATAGCTCTTGAGCCGCCGCGCCGGCTCGGGGATGCCGACCTCGGCCAGCAGCTCCTCGGCGCGCTGGCGCACCCGCGCGCCGCTCAGGCCCAGGTGCTTGCGCAGCGGCTCGGCCAGCTGCTGGCCGACGTTGAACACCGGGTTCAGCGAGCTCATCGGGTCTTGGAAGACGCAGGCGATCTCCTTGCCGCGCAGGTTCTGCAGCTCGCGCAGCGAGGCCTGCAGCAGATCCTGCCCGCGCCAGAGGATGCGGCCGCTGCGCTCGGCGTTGTCGGGCAGCAGGTTCAGCACCGACATCGCGGTGACGCTCTTGCCCGAGCCCGATTCGCCCACCAGCGCGACGGTGGCGTTCTCGGGCACGTCGAACGAGACGCCCTTGACGGCCTCGGCACGCTGGCCGCGTCCCATGCGGAAGGCGACCCGCAGGTCCTGGATGCTCAACAAGGATGACATGCACTTACCCCCTTGGCGCTGCGCGCCGTCCCCCCAAGGGGGAGCGAGCCCGACCGGGGGACCCGGATCGCGCTCATTCCAGCCCCCGCAGCTTCGGGTCCAACGCATCACGCAAGGCGTCGGCCATCAGCGAGAACGCGGTGACGAAGACCGCCATGAACAGCGTGGCGGTGGCCAGCTGCCACCAGTAGCCCAGGATCAGCTCGCTCTGCGCCTCGGCCAGCATCGTGCCCCAGCTCACCTGGTCGACGCGCACGCCCAGGCCCAGGTACGACAGGATGACCTCCGCCTTGATGAAGCCGACCGCCAGCAAGCCCGTGCGCACCAGGATCACGTGGCTGACGTTGGGCAGGATGTGGCGGAACATGCGGCTGCCCACCGAGGCGCCGATGGCCTCGGCGCTGCGCACGTACTCGCGGCTGGCGTGCTTGATGAACTCGGCGCGCACCTGGCGGTACATGCCGGTCCAGCCGGTCAGCGCCAGGATGATCACCACGCTCTCGACGCCGCGGCCCACCACCGCGGCGAAGGCGAAGATCAGCAGGATGTTGGGGATGCTCTCGAACACGTTGTACAGCCACTCCAGCGCGTCGCCGACCTTGCCGCCGAAGAAGCCGCCGAATGCGCCCAGCAGCGTGCCCAGCAGCGTGGCGCACAGCGCCGCGGCCACGCCGACGAAGACCGAGATCTCGCTGCCCTTGATGGCCTTGGCCAGCACGTCGCGGCCCAGGCGGTCGGCGCCGAAGGGCAGCGTCTCGCGCTTGGGCTGCACCTGGGTCTGGAACTGCTTGGCGCGCTCGTCCCACTCCTTGTAGCGCGGGGCCAGCGGGTCGATGTCGGAGAGGTCGACGTTGGGGCCGCCGGGCGACTCGATCGCGCTCGTGGCCTGCGGCGGCGCCGGGCCCATGAACGTCGGCGGCGCGTTGGGCACGCCGATCTCGTCCTGCCAGTGCGAGGCCACCAGCCCGAGGGCGGCGGCCAGGATCAGCAGCAAAAAGGCGGCGACGACGTACAGCGAGACCAGCCCCACGCGGTCGGCCTTGAAGCGGCGCCAGGCCGCGTGCCAGACGCCTTCGGACCGCTGGTTCGCGTCGTCGAGCGACGCCGTGGTCGGCAGCACCGCGCTCATTTCAGCACCACCCGCGGGTCGGCCAGCTTGTAGGCCAGGTCGGTCAGCAGGTTGATCACCATCGTCAGCACCGCCAGGTAGATCGTCACCGCCTGGATCACCGGGAAGTCGCTGCGGTTGACCGCCAGCAGCACCTCGCGTCCGAGGCCGGGGATCGAGAAGAAGACCTCGATCAGGAAGCTGCCGACGAAGATGCCCGGCAGCTGCAGCCCGATGTTGGTGAGGATGGGAATCAGCGCATTGCGCAGCACGTGCTTGAACAGCACCACGCCTTCGGTCAGGCCCTTGGCGCGCGCGGTGCGCACGTAGTCCTGGCCCAGCTCGTCGAGCAGGAAGCTGCGGTACAGCCGCGTCTGCGGCGCGATGCCCACCGCCACCGCCAGCATCACCGGCAGCGGCACGTAGGTGAGCAGATTGGTGATGAGGCTGTCGCTCCAGCCCTGCACCGGGAACCAGCCGAGCTGGAACGCGAACACGTACTGGCCGACGATCACGTAGACCAGGAAGCTGATCGACAGCGCCACCGTGGTGATGACCATGATCGTGCGGTCGGTCAGGCTGCCGCGGCGGTAGGCCACCCACATCGCGATCGGCAGCGCCAGCAGCGCGTCGAGCACGAGGATGGGGATCATCACCGTCAGCGTGGCCGGCAGCCGGGTGGCAAAGAGGTTGCTCACCGCCTCGTTGGTGGCCCAGCTCTTGCCCCAGTCGAAGGTGACGATCTGCTTGACGAAGATCCACAACTGCACCCACACCGGCTCGTTCAGGCCGAGCTGCTGGCGGATGGCGTCGATCTGCTCCTTGCTGGCGTTGAGGCCGCCCAGCACCTCGGCCGGGTCGCCGCCGAAGTACTTGAAGAGAAAGAACACCAGCAGCACCACGCCGGCCAGCGTGGGAATCATCTGCCAGAGGCGGCGGATCAGGTAGGCGGCCATGGGGGTCGACAGCTCCAAATCGGGCCGTCGGGCTTGTGGCCTTCGGGCACCGGCAAAGGGATCGGCGAGTGTAGGGGTGCTGCGCCTCGTGGTTTTCCCCGCTTTCCCGGGGGTCCAGCGCCTCGCCGCCGTAGACTCACGGCCTTTTTCGCCGAGGCCCTCCCATGACGAGATCCTCCTTGCTGCGCGCGCTGGCCATCAGCCTGGCGCTCGCAGGCAGTGCGGCGCAGGCGCAGGCGCCGACGGCTCCCGCGCCACAGACCGCGCAACCGCTGAAGGTGCTGCGCTACGCCTGGCGCATTGCCGAGACCGGCTTCGACCCCGCCTACGTCACCGACCTGTATTCGCGCACCGTCACCGCCGGCATCTTCGACACGCTACTGGAGTTTGAATTTCTCGCCGAGCCGGCGCGCATGCGGACCAACACCGCGGCCGCGATGCCCGAGGTCAGCGCCGACTTCCGCACCTTCACCTTCCGCGTGCAGCCGGGCATCTATTTCGCCGACGACCCCGCGTTCAAGGGCAAGCGGCGCGAGCTGACGGCCGAGGACTACGTCTACAGCCTCAAGCGCCACTACGACCCGCGCTGGAAAAGCGGCAACCTCTACCTGCTGGAGGCCGACAAGATCCTGGGCCTGTCGGAGTTGCGCCGCGAGACCATCGACAAGAAGGTCCCGTTCGACTACGACCGCCCGGTCGAAGGCCTGAAGGCGCTGGACCGCTACACCTTGCAGATCAAGCTGGCCGACCCCAAGCCGCGCTTCCTGTACCACTTCACCGACGCCTTCACCGGCGCCGTCGCGCGCGAGGTGGTCGAGGCCTACGGCGACCGCATCGGCGAACACCCGGTGGGCACCGGCCCGTTTTACCTGAAGGAGTGGAAGCGCAGCTCGCGCATGGTGCTGGCGCGCAACCCGGCCTACCGCCAGCGCCTGTACGACGAGCACCCGGCCGCCGGCGACGCGCGGCTGCAGGCCATCGCCCAGACCTACAAGGGCCGGCGGCTGCCGCTGCTCGACGAGGTGCACATCGCGGTGATCGAGGAAGCGCAGCCGCGCTGGCTGAGCTTTCTCAACGAGGAGCAGGACCTGCTGGAGATCGTGCCCGAGGAGTTCGCGGCCATCGCCTTCCCCAACAACCAGCTTGCGCCCAACCTGGCTCGGCGTGGCGTGCAGATGGAGCGTTATCCGCGTGCCGACGTGGTGCTGTCGTACTTCGGGATGGAGAACCCGGTGGTCGGCGGCTACGAGCCGCACAAGGTGGCGCTGCGCCGCGCGATCAGCCTGGGCGCCGACGTGCCGCGCGAGATCCGCCTGGTGCGCGGCGGCCAGGCAATCCCGGCGCAGGGGCCGATCGCGCCGCGCTCCTGGGGCTACGACCCGGCGTTCAAGAGCACGATGAGCGACTACGACCCGGCGCGTGCCAAGGCCTTGCTGGACATGCACGGCTACATCGACCGCGACGGCGACGGCTGGCGCGAGCAGCCCGACGGCACGCCGCTGGTCATCGAGTACAGCACCCAGCCCGACCAGCTCAGCCGCAAGCTGGTGGAGCTGTGGCAGAAGAACATGGCCGCCATCGGGCTGAAGTTCGAGTTCAAGACCGCCAAGTGGCCCGAGAACCTGAAAGCCAGCCGCGCCGGCAAGCTGATGATGTGGGGCGTGGCCTGGGTGGCCGGCCAGCCCGACGGCGACACCTTCCTGGCGCTGGGCTACGGCCCCAACAAGGGCCAGGCCAATCACGCGCGCTTCGACCTGCCGGCCTTCAACGCGCTGTACGAGCGCCAGCGCAGCCTGCCCGACGGCCCCGAGCGCCAGCGCCTGATGACCGAGGCCGCCAAGCTGATGATCGCCTACATGCCCTACAAGGTGCATGCGCACCGCGTCTTCACCGACCTGACGCAGCCCTGGGTCAAGGGCTACCACCGCAACATCTACGTGCGCGACTTCTTCCGCTACATCGACGTCGACGCCACCCAGCAGCGCGGCCGCGGCGCCGAGGGGCCGTGATGGCGCGGCGGCGCGAGGCCTTGGCGGCGCTGGGCCTGGCGGGCGCGGCTTCAGCGTTAGCCCTGCCGGCCGCCCGCGCCGCGGCCGCCGGCCAGACCGTGCTGCGCGTCGCGCTGCCGACCGCCGAGACCGGCTTCGACCCGGTGCGCGTCAACGACATCTACTCGATCGGCGTGCTGTCGCACATCTTCGAGCCGCTGTACCGCTACGACCACCTGGCGCGGCCCTCGAAGATCAAGCCGCGGCTGGCCGTCGGCATGCCCGAATCGTCGGCCGACTTCCGCGTCTGGACCGTGCGGCTGCGGCCGGGCATCTTCTTCGCCGACGACCCGGCGTTCCAGGGCCGCCGGCGCGAGCTGGTGGCCGAGGACTTCGTCTACGCGATCAAGCGCTACGCCGACCCGGCGACCAAGTCGCCCAACTGGTCCAGCGTCGCCGACTGGCGGCTGCCGGGGCTGGCGGCGCTGCGCGAGCGCGCGCGCAAGGACAAGGCGCCGTTCGACTACGACAGCCCGATCGAAGGCCTGCGCGCCATCGACCGCCACACGCTGCAGATCAGCCTCGGCCGGCCGCAGCCGCGCTTCGTCGAGAGCCTGGCCAACGTGCTGTTCAGCGCCGTCGCGCGCGAGGTGGTGCAGGCCTACGGCGACGACATCATGGCGCACCCGGTGGGCACCGGGCCTTACCGGCTGATCACCTGGCGCCGCAGCTCGCTGATGGTGCTGGAGCGCAACCCCGGCTTCCGCGCCGAGACCTGGGATGCCGAGCCCGCCGCCGCCGACGCCGAGGGCCAGGCGCTGGCCCGGCGGCTGCGCGGCCGCAAGCTGCCGCTGATCGACCGCGTGGAGGTCACCGTGGTCGAAGAGGCGCAGCCGCGCTGGCTGAGCTTTCTCAACGGCAAGCTCGACCTGATGGCCGTGCCGCAGGAGTTCGCCGGCCAGGCGCTGCCCGGCGGCCGGCTGGCACCCAACCTGGCGCGCCGCGGCATGCAGGGCTGGCGCGTGCTGGCGCCGTTCACGCAGATGTATTTCTTCAACATGGACCACCCGCTGGTCGGCGGCAACGCGCCGGCGCAGGTGGCGTTCCGGCGCGCGGTGTGGCTGGGGCTGGACGTGCGGCGCGAGATCAGCCTGGTCTTTCGCGGCCAGACGGTGCCGGCCGAGTCGTTGATCAGCCCGCATTGCACCGGCTACCGCGCCGGCTTCAAGAGCGAGAACAGCGACTACGACGTGCCGCGCGCCAAGGCGCTGCTCGACCTCTACGGCTGGGTCGACCGCGACGGCGACGGCTGGCGCGAGACGCCCGACGGCCGGCCGCTGGTGGTGGAATGCGCCACCGAGCCCGAGCAGCTCAGCCGTGCGCGCGACGAACTGCTGCGCCGTGCCTTCGACGCGCTGCAGATCCGCAGCGTCTTCAAGCCCGCCAAATGGCCCGAGAACCTGAAGGCCGCGCGCGCCGGCAACTTCATGTTCTGGCGCGTCGGCAGCTCGGCCAACCAGCCCGATGGCCAGCAGGCCCTGCAGCGCCTGTACGGGCCCGAGGCGGGCAACGGCAACCTCGCGCGCTTCAGGCTCGCCGCTTTCGACGAGGTGTTCGACCGCATGACCGTGCTGCCCGACGGCCCCGAGCGCGACGCGCTGTTCGAGCAGGCCAAGCGCCTGGCGGTGGCCTACGCGCCCTACAAGGTGACGATGCACCAGTACGCCGACGTGCTGGCCCAGCCCTGGCTGCGCGGCTACCGGCGCCCGGTGTTCTGGTATGACTGGTGGCACATGGCCGCGATCGACGAGGAGAGTTCCGCATGAAACGCCGCGACAGTTTGGCGCTGGCCGCCGCCGGCCTGGCCCTGCCTGGGGCCGCGGCCTGGGCCGCCATCGCCGCCGACGACGGCGGCCGGAAGGTGCTGCGCGTGTCGTTCCGCGTCGCCGAAACCGGCTTCGACCCGGCGCAGATCAGCGACATCTATTCGCGCACCGTCACGCCGCACATCTTCGAGGCGCTGTACCAGTACGACCCGCTGGCGCGCCCGGCCCGGGTGCGGCCGCTGACGGCCGACGGCATGCCCGAGCACAGCGACGGCTACAAGACCTGGACCGTGAAGGTGCGGCCCGGCATCTTCTTCGCCGACGACCCGGCCTTCAAGGGCCGCCAGCGCGAGCTGACGGCGCACGACTACGTCTACGCCCTCAAGCGCTTTGCCGACCCCAAGGTCAAGAGTCCGGCGTGGCTGTGGGTGGACAGCTACGGCCTGCTCGGCCTGTCGGAGGCGCGCAAGCGCGCGCTGGCCGAGAAGAAGCCCTTCGACTACGACACGCCGATCGAAGGCGTGGCGGCGCTGGACCGCTACACCATCCGCTTCAAGCTGGCCGAGGCGCGGCCGCGCTTCGTCACCGGCATGCTCTCCGGCGGCGACCTGCTGGGCGCGGTGGCGCGCGAGGTGGTCGAAGCCTATGGCGACGCGATCCCCGGCCATCCGGTGGGCACCGGCCCCTTCAAGCTGGTGCAGTGGCGGCGCAGCAGCTTCATCGCGCTGGAACGCAACCCCGACTACCGCGAGATGCGCTACGACGCCCAGCCGGCGGCCGACGACGTCGAGGGCCAGGCCATCCTGGCCAAGCTGAAGGGCCGGCGGCTGCCGATGGTCGACCGCGTGGAGATCTCCATCATCGAGGAGAACCAGCCGCGCTGGCTGAACTTCCTGCAGGGCGCCTCGGACCTGCTGGAAGACGTGCCGGCCGATTTCATCGAGAAGGCGCTGCCCGGCGGCCACGTGGCGCCCTACCTGGCCAAGAAGGGCATCAGCGGCCAGCGCATGGTGCGCTCGGCCACCGACTACACCATCTTCAACATGGAAGACCCGGTGGTCGGCGGTTATGCGCCGCAGCAGGTGGCGCTGCGCCGCGCGATCGGCCTGGGCATCGACGTGCCGACCGAGATCGAGCGCGTGCGCCGCGGGCAGGCGATCCGCGCGCAGTCGCCGGTGGTGCCGCACACCTACGGCTACGACCCGGCGTTCCGCAGCGAGAACGGCGAGTACAACCTGGCCAAGGCCAAGGCGCTGCTGGACCTGTACGGCTGGCGCGACCGCGACGGCGACGGCTGGCGCGAAAGGCCCGATGGCTCGCCGCTACTGCTGCGCAAGATGACGCAGGCCAACCAGCAAAGCCGCGAGCTGGACGACCTGACGCGGCGCGACATGAAGGCCTTGGGCATCCGCATCGAATTCGTCACCGGCAAGTGGCCCGAGAACCTGAAGGCCGCGCGCGCCGGCAAGTTCCAGATCTGGTCAGTCGGCGGCGTGGCGGCCGATCCCGACGGCCAGAGCAGCCTGCAGCGCTACGACAGCCGGCAGATCAACGGGCAGAACTACGCGCGCTTCAAGAACGACAAGATCGACGCGCTGTACGACAAGCTCTCGACGCTGCCCGACAGCCCCGAGCGCCTGGCCGCCTTCGCCGAGATCAAGCGCCAGACCGTGGTCTACATGCCCTACAAGGCACACGTGCACCGCATGATCAGCGACCTCGTGCAACCCTGGGTCATCGGCTATCGCCGGCCGCTGTTCTGGCAGGAATGGTGGCACGTGGTCGACGTGCTGCCGGGGCGCGACGCCGCGGGGTGACGCGGCCGCGCTCGCCGCCGGCCGTCAGGCCCCGGCGAGCTGCACGATCGCCGCCGCCGGGATCGCGCCCGATTGGCGCTGCGTCTCCTGCCCCTGCTGCAGCCGCACCAGCGTCGGGATGCTGCGGATGCCGAAGCGCTGGCTCAGGGCCGGGTTGTCGTCGCTGTTGACCTTGACCAGCAACGCACGGCCACCCAGTTGCTGTGAAGCCTGCGCGAACGCCGGCGCCATCGCGCGGCAAGGGCCGCACCAGGGCGCCCAGAAGTCCACCAGCACCGGCACCGGGCTGGCCGCCACCACGGCGTCGAAGTTGGCGTCGGTCAGCTCCAGCGGGTGGCCGTCCAGCAGGCTCTGGCCGCACTTGCCGCACGACGGCGACTCGGTGGCGCGCGCCGCCGGCACGCGGTTGGTGACCCCGCAGTGCGGGCAGGTGATCAGCAGCTTGTCTGTGTCCATCCGGCGCAGTTTAGGGCTGGGCGTGCGCATCTCAAGCCCCGGCCGCCGCGGCGGAATGAAAGCGCGCGGCGCCGCGTATGCTGGCTTGTGCGCGCCCCCGACTGCTTCTGCCGCCAGCTGCTGGACACCCTGCCGCGGCTGCGCCGCTATGCGCGCACCCTGGTGTTCGACGCCGCGCAGGCCGACGACCTGGCGCAGAACGCGCTGGAGCGCGCGCTGTCGCACTGGCACCAGTTCGACCAGCGGCGCGACATGCTGGTGTGGGTGCTGGCGATCGCCCACAACGCCTTCCTCGACAGCCGGCGGCGCGACGCGCGCCTGAACATTGCCGACCCCGACGAGCTGCGCCGCCTGCAAGACCAGGCCGGCGGCGACCCGGGCCCCGATGTCGGCCTGCGGCTGGACCTGCAGGCCGCGCTGCACCGCCTGAGCCCCGAGCAGCGCGAGCCGCTGCTGCTGGTCTGCGTGGAGCAGCTCAGCTACGCCGAGGTGGCCGAGGTGATGCAGATCCCGGTGGGCACCGTGATGTCGCGTGTCTGCCGCGCCCGCGCGGCGCTGCGGCAGTTTCTCGACGGCTCGGCGGTGGCCGCCGCGGCCACGGCGGGCGCCACGCTGCGCCGGGTGGTGTGAGATGAACGAGCCCGTCAAACCCGTCAGCGTGACCGACGAGCTGCTGTCGGCCTGGCTCGACGGCGAGCTCAAAGCGCCGGAGCACGCGGCCGAGCAGGCGGCCGTCGAAGCCTGGCTGCGCGACCATCCGCAGGACGCCGCGCGCGTGCGCCTGTGGGCGGCCGACGCCGAAGGCCTGCGCGCGCGCCTGGCGCCGCTGCTGGACGAGCCGGTGCCGGAGGGCTTGCGCGCCACGGTCAGCCGCCGGCCTTTGGTGGCCGCGCGCTGGGCCATCGCGGCGTCGGCCGCGGGCCTGCTGGTGCTGGGTGGCGCGCTCGGCGCCGCCGGGTTGTGGCAATGGCAGCAGCGCGGCGCGGCAGCGCCGCTGGCCAGGGCCGGCGGCGGCTGGGTGCAGCGCGCCGCGGCCGCGCATGCGGTCTACGTGCCCGAGCCGCGCCATGCGGTGGAGGTCAAGGCGCAGGAAGAGCACCTCGCGCGCTGGTTGACGCGGCGCATCGACGTGCCGGTGAAGCTGTTCGACCTGCGCGCCCAGGGCTTCGAGCTGGTGGGCGGCCGGCTGCTGCCCGACGGCAGCGGCAAGAGCGCGCAGCTGATGTACCAGGACGCGCAAGGCCTGCGCGTCACCGTCTACCTGCGTAAGCCCGAGGTCGGCACGCCGGCGGCCTTCCGCTACGAGCGCCAGGGCGATCTGGGGCTGTTCTACTGGGTGGAGTCGGGCGCCGGCTACGCGCTGGTGGGCGCCTTGCCGAAAGAGCAGCTGCTGGCGCTGGCGCAGGCGATCTACCGCCAGGGCGGCGGCAGCCCGGAGCCGCGCTGAGCGCGCCCAGGGCTGGGCGGCAACGCCGGATCAGCTTGAGCGCAGCTCGATCACGCGTGCCGATGGCAGCGGCGGCGCCTGCCGCGCGCGCAGCTGGCCGCAGCCGCCGTCCACGTCCTGCGCGGCCGAGCGGCGCAGCCGCGTCAGCACGCCGCCGCGGTTGAGTTGCTGCGTCATGGCCACCGCGCGCGCCCAGGACGGGCGCCGGTAGCCGCTGCCGTCCACCGGGTTGAAGGGGATCAGGTTGAGCATCAGCCGGCGGCCCGGCAGCAGGCGCAGCAGGGCCTGCACCTCGTCGTCGCCGTCGTTGACGCCGGCCAGCAGCGTCCACTGCAGTTGCGCCGGGTAGCCGGTGGCGCGGGCGTAGCGGTCGGCGGCGTCCACCAGCTCGGCGGGCGCCAGCGGCGGCGCGTGCGGCAGCAGCTGGGCGCGGCGCGCGGCGTCGGTGGAATGCAGCGAGAGCGCCAGCGCCGGCTTCACCGCGCCCTGCGGCAGCCGCTCGAAGACGCGCGTGTCGCCGACGGTGGAGAACACCAGCTCCTTGTGGCCGATGCCGCCCAGCGTGCCCAGCAGCTCGATGGCCTCCAGCACCGCGGCCAAGTTGTGCGAGGGCTCGCCGATGCCCATGAACACCACCTTGCGCACCGGCCGCCGCGCGCGCGCCAGCGCCACCTGGGCCGCGATCTCGGCGCTGCCCAGCTGGCGCTGCAAGCCGTCGCGCCCCGACATGCAGAAGCGGCAGCCGACCGCACAGCCCACCTGCGACGAGACGCACAGCCCGTCGCGCGGCAGCAGCGTGGCCTCCACGCTTTGGCCGTCGGCCAGCCCCAGCAGCAGCCGCGCCGAGCCGTCGGCCGCCGGATGCTCGCTGCGCAGCGCGACCAGGCCCTGCAGCGCGGCGCGCAGTGCCGGCAGCGCCTGGCGCAGCAGCTTGGGCAGGAAGTCGGCGGCGTCGTGGCGGCCGCCGTCCAGCGGCCGCGCCTGCAGCCAGCGGCGCAGCAGGTGCTGCTCGTGCACGGGCCGCGCGCCCAGCGCGCGCAGCTGCTGGCGCAGCTCGGCGATCTGGGTGACGTTCTTGAACGGCATGGGCGCCGGCAGTGTAGGCCGGCACCCGCGCGGCCGGCGCCGCCCGGCTTTGCCGCAGTGCCGCATGCGGCGCCGGCGCAGGCTTTATGCAAACACGGCATCGGCGTCGGTGACACATTCGGCGCCGCTCTGACTACAGTGCCCGGCCATCGCCACACCCGGCGCTACACGAGGCACACGCCGCCATGAACGAGCCCCTGTCCTACGTCAACCCCAGCGCCGAGAGCCCCTGGGGTACCTACCTCTCGCAGGTCGACCGCGTGCTGCCCTACCTGGGCCCGCTGGCGCGCTGGGGCGAGACGCTGCGCCGGCCCAAGCGGGCGCTGATCGTCGACGTGCCGATCGAGCTGGACGACGGCTCGATCGCCCATTTCGAGGGTTATCGCGTGCAGCATTCGCTGACCCGCGGCCCCGGCAAGGGGGGCGTGCGCTACCACCCCGAGGTGACGCTGGACGAGGTGATGGCGCTGTCGGCCTGGATGAGCGTCAAGAACGCCGCCGTCAACCTGCCGTACGGCGGCGCCAAGGGCGGCATCCGTGTCGACCCCAAGAAGCTGTCGCTGAAGGAGCTGGAGAAGCTGACGCGCCGCTACACCAGCGAGATCGGCCTGATCATCGGCCCCAACCAGGACATCCCGGCGCCTGACGTCAACACCAATGCGCAGGTGATGGCCTGGATGATGGACACCTATTCGATGAACGTCGGCGCCACCGCCACCGGCGTCGTCACCGGCAAACCGATTCACCTGGGCGGCAGCCTGGGCCGCGTCAAGGCCACCGGCCGCGGCGTCTTCGTCACCGGGCGCGAGGCGGCACGCCGCATGGGGCTGGAGCTGGCGGGCGCGCGCGTCGCGGTGCAAGGCTTCGGCAACGTCGGCAGCTCGGCGGCCGAGCTGTTCCACCAGGCCGGCTCCAAGATCGTGGCCGCGCAGGACCACACCGGCAGCATCTTCAACGACGCCGGCTTCGACATGGCCGAGCTGGTCCCGCACGTCCGCCGGACCGGCGGCGTGGCCGGCTTCAAGGGCGCCGAGGTGATCGGCCTGGAGGACTTCTGGGACGTGCGCTGCGACATCGTGATCCCCGCCGCGCTGGAAGGGCAGATCCAGCCCGACCGCGCGCGCCGGCTGAAGGCCAAGCTGGTGCTCGAAGGCGCCAACGGCCCGACGACGACGGCCGCCGACGACATCCTGGCCGACCGCGGCATCCTGGTGGTGCCCGACGTGATCTGCAACGCCGGCGGCGTGACGGTCAGCTACTTCGAGTGGGTGCAGGACTTCAGCTCGTTCTTCTGGACCGAGGACGAGATCAACGTGCGGCTGGACAAGATCATGGTCGGCGCGCTGCGCAACATCTGGGACACCGCCGACCGCCACAAGATCAGCCTGCGCACCGCCACCTTCGCGGTGGCCTGCGAGCGCATCCTGCAGGCGCGGCAGGAGCGCGGCCTGTACCCCTGAAGCGGGTCAGTCGACCTGGATCTTGCGTTGGCGGATCAGCGCCGACCACTTGTCGGCCTCGGCCTTCACGTGGGCGGCGAAGGCCGCCGCGTCGCGCGGCTGCACCTCGGAGCCGGCGGCGGCGAACTTGGCCTTGACGTCGGGCTGCGCCAGCACCTTGCCCAGCGCGGCCGAGAGCCGCGCCACCACCTCGCGCGGCAGCCCGGCCGGGCCCACCAGGCCCTGGAAGCCTGACGATTCCAGGCCCTTGAAGCCCTGCTCGATGGCCGTGGGCACGTCGGGCAGCGCGCCGTCGCGGCGTGCGCCGGTGACGGCCAGCGCCTTGAGCTTGCCGCTCTTGATGTGCGGCAGCAGCACGGTGCCGGCGTCGATCAGCAACTGCACCTGGCCCGCGATGAGGTCGGTGATCGCCGGCGCGCTGCCCTTGTAGGGCACGTGCAGCAGGTCGATGCCGGCGGCGCTGTTGAGCAACTCGCCGTTGAGATGGGTCGACGCGCCGATGCCGCTGGACGCGAAGCTGGCCTTGCCGGCGTTGGCCTTGGCCCAGTCGACGAACTGCTTGAGGTCGCGCGCCGGGTGATCGGCGCGCGTGGCCACGATGTAGGCGGCCTCGGTGATCTGGCCGATGTAGCTGAAGTCCTTCACCGGGTCGTAGGGCATCTTGCTGCGCAGGTAGGGCGCGATCGCGAACGGCCCGGTGTTGGCCACCAGCAGCGTGTAGCCGTCGGGCGCGGTGCGCACCAGCTCGGTGGCGGCGATGACGCCACCGGCGCCGGGCTTGTAGTCCATCACCAGCGGCTGGCCGAGCGCCGCTTCCAGCCCCGGCTGGATGATGCGGGCCGTGAAGTCCAGTCCGCCGCCGGGGGCGAAGCCGATCACCAGCTTGATGGGCTTGGCCGGGTAGGCGGCTTGGGCGCGGGCCAACGGGGCGAACCCGGCAAACGGGGCGGCGGCCAGGCTGGTGATGAGGGTGCGTCGGCGCATGGAGAGCGTCTCCTTCGGAGGGCGGGGCGATGGGCGCGGCATGATAGGCGGCCGTCTTGCGGTGACGGCGACCGACCCCATATGCTTGGCGGTTGCCGCCCTCGATCGTCCACGAACCAGCCCCATGCAGACCTCCGCTCCCAACCCCGCCCTGTCCTACGACGTCAGCGACGCCGACTTCGAAACCACCGTGCTCGACCGCTCGATCGACGTGCCGGTGCTGCTGGACTGCTGGGCGCCCTGGTGCGGGCCCTGCAAGTCGCTCAAGCCCATCCTCGAAAAGCTGGTGCAGGCCTACGGCGGGCAGTTCGTGCTGGCCAAGCTCAACAGCGACGAATGCCCCGGCGTCGCGCAGGCGCTGCAGTTGCGCAGCATCCCGCAGGTCTTTCTGATCAAGGGCGGGCAGGTGCTGGACCAGTTCACCGGCGCGCTGCCCGAGGCCCAGGTGCGCGCTTTTCTCGACAAGCACCTGCAGCCCGCGGTGTCGCCGATCGACGAGCTGCGCGAGCAGGCCGCGCAAGCGCCCGACGCCGCGCTGGCCGAGGCGCTGCTGCGCCAGGCGCTGGCGATGCAGCCGGGCCACCTGGACGCGACGCTGGACCTCGCCGAGCGCGTGATCGCGCGCGGCGCGCTCGACGATGCGCAGGCGCTGCTGGACCGCGTGGCCGAAGGCTCGCGCAACGACCGCCACGCGGCGCTGGTCAAGCGCATCCAGCTGGCGCGCGACAAGCCGCAGGGCGACCCGGCGGCGCTGGCCGCGCGCATCGCCGCCAACCCCAAGGACTTCGAGGCGCGCTTCGCGCTGGCCGCGCTGCAGGCCTACGAAGGCGACTTCAACGCCGCCTTCGACAGCCTGCTGGAGGTGGTGCTGCGCGACAAGGGCGAGTGGCGCGAGAAGGCGCGCTTGCAGCTCGTCGAGTGGTTCGGCGTCAGCGGCGACGCCGAGGCCGTGAGCCGCGGCCGCCGCTACCTGGGCATGTACCTGAACTGACCCTGGGCCCAGGGGCCGGCGGCGCCGGCACAATCGCGGGCCCATGGACGGCCCCGACAGCGCCCGCGCCGAGCGCGGCATCGACAAGATCGACGCCCGCATCCTGCGCGTGCTGCAGGCCGACGGCCGCATCAGCAACCTCAAGCTCGCGGAGACGGTGCACCTGTCGCCCACCGCGGTGCTGGAGCGCGTCAAGCGCCTCACCCGCGACGGCTACATCCTGGGCTACGAGGCGCGGCTGAACCCGGCCAAGCTCGACGCCGGGCTGCTGGTCTTCGTGGAGGTGCTGCTCGACCGCACGGTGCATGACGTGATGGACAACTTCCGCGCCGCGGTGCAGGCACGGCCCGAGATCCTGGAAGCGCACCTCGTGGCCGGCGGCTTCGACTACCTCCTGAAGACCCGCGTCTCCGACATGGCCGCGTACCGGCAGTTCATCGGCAGCGTGATCTGGACCCTGCCCGGCGTGCGCGAGACGCGCACCTACGCGGTGATGGAAGAGGTGAAGAACACGACGCAGATCCCGCTGTAGCGGCGCTGCGAATCAGCGCTGCCCGAAGATCGCGCTGCCCACGCGCACCAGCGTGGCGCCTTCCAGCACCGCCGCTTCGAGGTCGGCGCTCATGCCCATCGACAGCGTGTCCAGCGCCAGGCCTTGCGCGCGCAGCGCGTCCAGCAGCTCGCGCAAGGCGCGGTGCGGCCGGCGCTGGGCTTCGGCGTCGGCCGCCGGCTCCGGGATGGCCATCAGCCCGCGCAGGCGCACGCGCTCGGGTGGCAGCGCGGCCACCGCGGCGGCCACCGCCGGCACCTCGGCCGGCAGCAGGCCGCTCTTGCTGGCCTCGCCGCTGATGTTGACCTGCAGGCACAGCTGCAGCGGCGGCAGCCCCGCGGGGCGCTGCTCAGCCAGGCGCTGGGCGATCTTCAGCCGGTCGACCGAGTGCACCCAGTCGAAGGCCTCGGCCACCGGCCGCGTCTTGTTGCTTTGCAGCGGGCCGATCAGGTGCCACTGCAATTGCGGCCGCAGGTCGGCCAGCGCCTCCATCTTGGCCAGCCCCTCCTGCACGTAGTTCTCGCCGAAGGCGTGCTGGCCGGCGGCATGAGCCTCGCGCAGCGCCGCGGCCGGGAAGGTCTTGCCCACCGCCAGCAGCGTGACGCTGTTCTCGCCGCGGCCCGCGCTCGTGCAGGCGCGGGCGATGCGCTGCCTCACGTCTTGCAGGTTGCTTCCGATGCTGCCCATAATCCCCCGCACCCCTCCCGCGCGCCAGCGGCGCGACGCCCCCATTCTCGACCGCGCCTGCCGGCGCCTTTCTCCATGGCGATGGACATCACCCAGCTGCTGGCTTTTTCCGTCAAGAACAAGGCCTCGGACCTGCATTTGTCGGCCGGGCTGCCGCCGATGATCCGCGTACACGGCGACGTGCGGCGCATCAACGTCGACCCGCTGGACCACAAGTCGGTGCACGACATGGTGTACGACATCATGAACGATGCCCAGCGCAAGCAGTACGAAGACACGCTGGAGTGCGACTTCTCGTTCGAGATCCAGGGCCTGGCGCGCTTTCGCGTCAACGCCTTCAACCAGAACCGCGGCGCCGGCGCGGTGTTCCGCACCATCCCGAGCAAGATCCTGACGCTGGAGCAGCTGGCCGCGCCCAAGGTGTTTGCCGAGCTGTCGCTCAAGCCGCGCGGCCTGGTGCTGGTGACCGGGCCCACCGGCTCGGGCAAGAGCACCACGCTGGCGGCGATGGTCAACCACCTCAACGAGAACGAGTACGGCCACGTGCTGACGGTGGAGGACCCGATCGAATTCGTGCACGAGAGCAAGAAGTGCCTGATCAACCAGCGCGAGGTGGGGCCGCACACGCTCAGCTTCGCCAACGCGCTGCGTAGCGCGTTACGCGAGGACCCCGACGCCATCCTGGTGGGCGAGATGCGCGACCTGGAGACCATCCGCCTGGCGCTGACCGCGGCCGAGACCGGCCACCTGGTGTTCGGCACGCTGCACACCAGCAGCGCTGCCAAGACCATCGACCGCGTGGTCGACGTCTTCCCGGCGGCGGAAAAGGAGATGGTGCGCGCGATGCTGTCCGAATCGCTGGTGGCGGTGATCTCGCAGACCTTGTGCAAGCTGAAAGACGGCTCGGGCCGCGTCGCGGCGCACGAGATCATGATCGCCACCAGCGCGATCAAGAACCTGATCCGCGAGAACAAGATCGCCCAGATGTACAGCTCGATCCAGACCGGCCAGAGCCTGGGCATGCAGACGCTGGACCAGAACCTGGCCGACCTGGTGCGCCGCAACGTGGTCTCGCCGGCCGAGGCGCGCGGCAAGGCGAAGATCCCGGAAAATTTCCCCGGATGAACGGGGCCCCTGCTCGCTGCGCTCGCCTGTCCCCCGAGGGGACAGCCCGCGTGAATGCTTGACGTCGTAGGATCAGTACCATGGAACGCGACCAGGCCTCGAAGTTCGTCAACGATCTGCTGCGGCTGATGGTCAGTCGCAACGGCTCGGACCTCTTTCTCACGGCCGACTTCCCGCCGGCGATCAAGGTCGACGGCAAGATCACCAAGGTCAGCCCGCAGCCGCTGAGCGGCCAGCACACGCTGCAGCTCGCGCGCTCGGTGATGAACGACAAGCAGGCGGCCGAGTTCGAGCGCACCAAGGAGTGCAACTTCGCGATCTCGCCGCAGGGCGTGGGGCGCTTCCGCGTCAACGCCTTCATCCAGCAAAGCCACGTCGGCCTGGTGTTCCGCACCATCCCGCAGACGCTGCCGACGATCGACAGCCTGCAGCTGCCGGCGATCCTGAAGGACGTGGCGATGACCAAGCGCGGGCTGGTCATCTTCGTCGGCGCCACCGGCTCGGGCAAGAGCACCTCGCTGGCGGCGATGGTCGACTTGCGCAACGAGCACAGCTACGGCCACATCATCACGATCGAGGACCCGGTGGAGTTCGTGCACCCGCACAAGAACTGCATCGTCACGCAGCGCGAGGTGGGCATCGACACCGACGGCTGGGGCATCGCGCTGAAGAACACGCTGCGCCAGGCGCCCGACGTGATCCTGATGGGCGAGATCCGCGACCGCGAGACCATGGAGCACGCGGTGGCCTTCGCCGAGACCGGCCACCTGTGCATGGCCACGCTGCACGCCAACAGCGCCAACCAGGCGCTGGACCGCATCATCAACTTCTTCCCCGAAGAGCGGCGCGCGCAGTTGTTGATGGACCTCTCGCTCAACCTCAAGGCGCTGGTCTCGCAGCGCCTGCTGGCGCGCCAGGAAGGCCGCGGCCGCGTGGCGGCGGTGGAGATCCTGATCAACACGCCGCTGGTCTCCGACATGATCTTCAAGGGCGAGGTCGGCGAGATCAAAGAGCTGATGAAGCGCTCGGGCGAGCTGGGCATGCAGACCTTCGACCAGGCGCTGTTCGACCTCTACGAGGCCAACAAGGTCACGCTGGAAGACGCGCTGCGCAACGCCGATTCGGTCAACGACCTGCGGCTGCAGATCAAGCTCAAGAGCCAACGCGCGCGCAACCCCGATCTGGCCGCCGGCACCGAGCACATGGCCATCGTCGGCGACCCGCAGCCCGACGTGGCCAAGCTCACGCCGGGACGGCGGGCGACGGATCTGCGGCCGCAGTAGCGGCGCGGCCGCCCGATCCTTCCCGGCACCGCGCAGCGGCCGCGGCTGCGCCTTTCTGGTCTCTCCTCATTCATGTGGACAACAGGCGTCGCGGTCTAGCCAAAGCTGACGATGACGGGCCCGGCGGCAGGTCCGAGAGTCCCTCCCCACCCACAGCGAACGGCGCCTTCACCGCGCCGCCGGCCTTTAGGAGGGGCCTGAGCATGAACCACCATCGGCAACCGCGGCTTCGCCGCCTGTCGTCCTATGCCACCGCCGCGGCTTGCGCCGGGCTGGCCGTCGGTTGCGGCGGCGGCAGCAGCAGCAGTAGCGACGCTGGCGGCTCGCCGCCCACGCCGGCGTCGTTGACGATCACCGGCACCGCCGCCACCGGCGCTGCGCTAGCCGGCGCCACCATCGACCTGAAGTGCGCCACCGGCAGCGGCAGCGCCACCACCGCCGCCGACGGCAGCTACAGCGCCAGCATCAGCGGCGGCGCGCTGCCCTGCGTGGCGCGCGCCACCTCGGGCAGCACGGTGCTGCACGGCGCGTCTGCCGCCAGCGGCAGCAGCGCGCGCATCAACCTGACGCCGCTGACCCAGCTCATCGTCGCGCAGCTCGCGCTCGGCGAACCTGCCACCTACTTTTCGGGTTATGGAAGCAGCGCCGCTGCGGCGCTGACGGCGTCGGCCGTCAGCGGCGCGCAGGCGGCGGTGGTCGCCAAGCTCAAGGGCGGCGGCGTGGACTTCAGCGCCGTGGCCGATGCCAGTGGCGGCCCGCTGGCGGCCAAGAACGGCAGCACCGCGGGCGACGCCTATGACCAGCTACTCGACCAGATGAAGGCGGCGCTCGCCGCCGGCGGCACCACGCTGGACGCGCTGACCACCGCCTACGCGACCGAGGCCGCGGTGATCGCCGGCGCCGCGCAAAGCAGCGGCACCGCGTCGCTGCCCAGCGAGCTGCTGCTCAAGCCAGCGGCCGGCAACTGCGCGGCGCTGCGCAGCGGCAGCTACAGCTTCATCATGCCGACCCCGGGCACGCCGCTGGCCGGCCAGGTGGGCGACCTCACCGTCGACGCCCTGGCGCTGACCGCGGTGGATGCGAGCGGCGAGAAGAGCAACCTCACGCCCAACGGCAACTGCGCCTATACGTCGGGCGCGGGAACCGAGCAGGTGATGGTGTCGCCGGCCGGCATCGTCGTCTGGCGCTACCCCGACAGCGGCACGTACCGCGTCGCCATCGGCGTACCCAAGCAAAGCCACACGCTGGCCGAGCTGGCGGGCGACTGGAACCACCTGAACCTGGAGAACAACGACGCCGGCAGCGGCTACACCGGCGCTGCCGGCACCACCAACTTCAGCGCCAGCGGCGCGGTCACCGAGAAGCAGAACTGCCACAACGAAAGCACCTGGAGCATCAAGACCAGCGATTGCGGCGTGCCTGCGGACGGCATCAGTGCGGCGCGCGTCAACGCAGCGGGCGGGTTCGACGTGTCCGGCACCAGCACCGGGCCGGCCGGCGCGCGGGTGTTCGCCTACCGCGCCGGCAACGGCGAGCTGATGCTGGTGGGCGTGAAGCAGAGCGGCAGCTTCGGGTTCTACACGCACCCGCGCACCAACACGCTGCCGACGGTGGGCACGACGTCGACGTCGTGGAACGTCACCATCGGGCAGAACCTGCTGGCGCCGAGTGCGGTGGCGGCCAACACCGTCACCACCGTCAGCGTGGACGCCGCGGCCGGCAGCTATGTCCGGCAGGCGCAGACCGTCGGCCAGAGCGCCACGCGTCTGGAGACGGTGATGATCAACAGCCCGCGCAACGGCTACAACAACCGCCTGGCGGCGACGGTGACCGACTCCGCCGGCGCCACCGTCAACGTCAGCGAATGGACGGTGCTGACGATGCGCGGCATGGGCATCTCGCCGCTCATTTTGCCGGCCAGCAAGAGCTTCCTGATCTCGGTCACGCAACCCTGAGCCGTCGACGCGCGCCAGCGCGATCAGGGGGCTCTGGCGTCGCGACTCCGCCCGTCGCGGGCCGCCATGGCAGGATCGCGGCCATGAGCACCCGCACCTACGAACCGCAATCGCCGCGCCGCTGCGCCTTTCTGGGCCTGGGCGTGATGGGTCACCCGATGGCCGGCCACCTGGCGCGCGCCGGGCACCGCGTCACCGTCTACAACCGCACGGCCGCCAAGGCCGAGGCCTGGGCGCGCGAGTACGGCGGCACATCGGCCGCCACGCCGCGCGCGGCGGTGCAGGACGCCGAATTCGTCTTCGCCTGCGTCGGCAACGACGACGACCTGCGCGCGGTGGTCCTCGGCGAACACGGTGCCTTCGCCGGCATGACGCCAGGCGCGGTCTTCGTCGACCACACGACGGCGTCGGCCGCGGTGGCGCGCGAGCTGCAGGCCGCAGCCGCCCAGCGCGGCCTCGCCTTCGTCGACGCGCCGGTGTCCGGCGGCCAGGCCGGCGCCGTGAACGGCGCGCTGACGGTGATGTGTGGCGGCGAGGCCGCAGCCTTCGACGCGATGAAGCCGCTGGCGCTGAACTACGCCAAGGCGGTGACGCTGGTGGGCGCCAGCGGCGCCGGCCAGCTGGCCAAGATGGTCAACCAGACCTGCATCGCCGGGCTGGTGCAGGGCCTGGCCGAAGCCATCGCCTTCGGCCAGCAGGCGGGGCTGGACATGAAGCTGGTGCTGGAGGTCATCGGCAAGGGCGCGGCGCAGAGCTGGCAGATGGACAACCGCGGCAAGACCATGGTCGACGGCCAGTTCGACTTCGGCTTCGCGGTCGACTGGATGCGCAAGGACCTGGGCCTGGTGCTCGACGAAGCGCGCCGCAACGGCGCCAGGCTGCCGGTGACGGCGCTGGTCGACCAGTTCTATGCCGACGTGCAGGCCCTGGGCGGCGGCCGTTGGGACACCTCCAGCCTTATCCGTCGCTTGAAATAGGTCCGCCCCGAAGCGCCTGCGGCGCCTCCCCCCAAGGGCGCGCCGCCAGCGGACCGGCCAAGCCGGATCCGCGGCGGCTGCTTGGAAGACGCCTCAGTTCGACTTCGGCTGCATGGTGGCCAGCTCGGCCTCGGTCACGATCTCGAACACGCGCACGACCTTGCGGACGCCGTCGACCGAGCGCGCCACGTCGGCGAAGCGCGTGGCCTCGCGCTCGGTGACGCGGCCCATCAGGTAGACCACGCCGCGCTCGGTGACGACCTTGGCGGCCTGAGCCTGCAGGTCCTTGGCGTCGATGAACGAGGCCTTGACCTTGCCGGTGATCACGCTGTCGCTGGCGCGCGAGCTCATGGTGCTGGGCTCGGCGACGACGAGCTCGTTGACCACCGAGCGCACCGCTTCGACGCGGCTGACCACCTGTTCGACCGCGGCCTTGTCGGCCTCGCGCGGGACCTCGCCGGTGATCAGCACCACGCGGTTGTAGCTGGTCACGTTGACGTGCGCCGGCAGCGCCAGATCGCGCACCCGCGAGGCGGCCTTCAGTTCGATGGCCTCGTCGTCCACCTGCGTGCCGGACGTGCGGCGGTCGACGTACATCATCGTGCCGCCGAGCATCGCGCCGCCCACCAGCAGCGGCGCGCAGCCGGCCAGCGCGCCCAGTGTGGCGGCGGTGGCCAGCGTGGCGGCCAGCAGCCGCAGAGAACGTGGTCTGGAACTCATTCCTGGTCTCCCATCAATTGCAGATCGACCGCATCGGCCAGCGCGTGCAGCACCAGCAGCTGGACTTCGAGGACGCGGCTCGCGCGTTCGTGCGGCACCGTGATCAGAACGTCGGTCTCGGCTAAAGTTTCACCCAAGCCGGCGCCGGCGCTGCCCACCAGCAACACCACGGTCATGTCCTTGCCCTGGGCGGCGCGCACCGCGGCGATGCAGGCGTCGAGGTCGGCGGCCGCGGGGTCGACCAGCAGCAGCAGGTCGCCGGGCAGGCCCAGCGCCTGGATGCTGCGCGGCAGCGGCTCGATGCTCAAGGCCGCCAGCGGCGGCCGTTCGCGCTCCAGGGCGCCCACCAGCAGCCCCGCGCCGTGGCGGGCCAGCAGCGCGCCGCTGCCCTGGCCGCACAGCAGCAGCTTGCCGCCGGCGGTGAGGGCACTGACCACCGCGCCCGCCGCTTCGCTGATCGGCCGCGCCAGTGCCTCGGCGGTCTGGTACTGCAGATCGGCGCCCTCGAAGAACTGCTGCTGGATGCGCTGTTCGAGCATGGGCGGGCATCATATGCGAGCGACTTTGCCGTACCCCTTTGTTTCATCGGTCGTCGCCGAAGGCGCCGGCGATCCATTCGACGTGGTCGCCGTCGATGGCCACCACGTCGAAGCGGCACGGCGGCAGCACGGCCAGCCGCGCCAGGTAGTGCCGCGCGGCGAACAACAGGCGGGCGCGCTTGGCAGCGCCGATGCTGGCGGCCGCGCCGCCTTGCGCCAGGCTGCGGCGGCTGCGCACTTCCACGAAGACCAGCGTGCCGTCGCGGTCGCGCACGATGAGGTCGATCTCGCCGCCGCGTGCCGAGGGGCCGCGGGCCACTCGATAATTGCGCTCCACCAAGCGCAGGCCGCGGCCTTGCAGATGGGCCAGGGCCAGTGCCTCGGCCGCGTCGCCGCGCTGCTTGCCAGACGGTTTGTCCAACGGGGCGTTCGCCTTGGCCCTCATTGATGCCTCCCTGCTGCGCCGCGCCGCGGCTGCCGCCGCCGGCCACCAAAGCCACCCCGGCGCCACGCTGTACCTGGTGGCCACGCCGATCGGCAACCGCGCCGACATCACGCTGCGCGCCTTGCATGTGCTGGACCTGGCCGATACCGTGGCCTGCGAGGATACGCGCGTCACCGCGCAGCTGCTGTCGTTCTACGGCCTCGACAAGCCGCTGCTGGCGGTGCATGCCCACAACGAGAACGAAGCCGCCGCGCGGGTCTGCGCCAGGCTGGCGGCGGGCGAGGCGGTGGCCTTTGTCAGCGATGCCGGCACGCCCGGCGTCAGCGACCCCGGCGCACGGCTGGTGGCCGCCGCCGTGGCCGCTGGCCATCGCGTGGTGCCGCTGCCCGGCCCCAGCAGCGCGCTGGCGGCCTTGAGCGTGGCCGGCGACGTGGCCGGCGACACGGCCGGCGGCGGCTTCGCTTTCCAGGGCTTTCTGCCGGCCAAGGGCGCCGAGCGTCAGGCGGCACTGCAGGCCGTCTGCGCCGACGCGCGCACGCAGATCCTGTTCGAGGCGCCGCACCGCATCCGCGGCCTGCTGCAAGCGCTGGCGGCGGCGGCGCCGCAGCGCCGCCTGACGGTGGCGCGCGAGCTGACCAAGCAGTTCGAGTCGGTGGCCACGCTGCCGGCGGCCGAGGCGCCGGCCTGGCTGGCCGCCGACGCCAACCGCGAGCGCGGCGAGTTCGTGCTGGTGCTGCACGCAGCGCCCACGGCGGCCGTGACGTCGGCCGAGCTGCCTGCCGCCGCCGAGCACTGCCTGGCCGTGCTGCAGCGCGAGCTGCCGCTCAAGCAGGCCGTGGCGCTGGCGGCGGAGATCAGCGGCGCGCCGCGCAAGGCCTTGTACCAGCGCGCGCTGCAGCGGCGCGGCGAAGGCAGGGACATCGCCGCCGAGGACTGAAGCGACGAGGGCCGCTCCCTACAATTCCCGGCTTCGCCAGCGCCCGCTTTTGCAAAGGCCTCCCATGATCAGCCGCGAACCCACCCTCGAACGCCTGGCCGTCGCGCAGGCGCTGATGCTCGAACCCTTCGGGCTCGACGACGCGGCGCTGTCGCGCGCGCTGTCGACGATCCGCGAGCACCGCGTCGACGACGCCGACCTCTACTTCGAGACCACGCGCCACGAAGGCTGGAGCCTGGAGGAAGGCATCGTCAAGAGCGGCAGCTTCAGCATCGACCAGGGCGTGGGCGTGCGCGCGGTGGCCGGCGAGCGCACCGCCTTCGCCTACAGCGACGACCTCTCGGTGGCCAGCCTGATGGATGCGGCGCGCACCGTGCGCACCATCGCAGCCGCGGGGCAGGAGCGGCGCGTCAAGCTCGCGCGTGCGCCCAAGGTGGCCGGCAGCCGCGTGCTGTACGCGCCGCTGGACCCCATCGCCACGCTGGACAGCACGCAGAAGGTGGCGCTGCTGGAGAAGGTGGAGCGCCTGGCGCGCGCCAAGGACCCGCGCATCGCGCAGGTGATGGCCGGGCTGGCGGCCGAGTACGACGTGGTGCTGGTGGCGCGCGCCGACGGCACCCGCGCCGCCGACGTGCGGCCGCTGGTGCGCCTGAGCGTGACCGTGATCGCCGAGCAGGGCGGCCGCCGCGAGGTGGGCTCGGGCGGCGGCGGCGGCCGCTTCGGCCTCGGCTACTTCACGGACGCCGTGATCGAAAGTTATGTCGAGCAAGCCGTCAAGGCGGCGCTGACCAACCTCGACAGCCGCCCCGCGCCGGCCGGCGACATGACCGTGGTGCTCGGCCCCGGCTGGCCCGGCGTGCTGCTGCACGAGGCCGTGGGCCACGGCCTGGAGGGCGACTTCAACCGCCGCGGCAGCAGCACGTTCGCCGGCCGCATCGGCCAGCGCGTGGCGGCCAAGGGCGTGACGGTGCTGGACGACGGCACGCTGGCCGACCGCCGCGGCTCGCTCAACGTCGACGACGAAGGCTGCGCCACGCAGCGCAGCGTGCTGATCGAGGACGGCATCCTGCGCGGCTACATCCAGGACAGCCTGAACGCGCGGCTGATGGGTGTCAAGCCCACCGGCAACGGCCGCCGCGAGAGCTACGCCCACGTGCCGATGCCGCGCATGACCAACACCTACATGCTGGGCGGATCGGCCGACCCGGCGGAGATCGTGGCCAGCATCGACCGCGGCCTCTACGCCACCAACTTCGGCGGCGGCCAGGTCGACATCACCAGCGGCAAGTTCGTGTTCTCGGCCAGCGAGGCCTTCTGGGTGGAGAAGGGTCGCATCCAGTACCCGGTGAAGGGCGCCACCATCATCGGCAACGGCCCCGAGGCGCTGACGCGGGTGAGCCTGATCGGCAACGACATGAAGCTCGACACCGGCGTCGGCGTCTGCGGCAAGGACGGGCAGAGTGTGCCCGTGGGCGTGGGCCAGCCCACGCTGCGCATCGACCGGCTGACGGTCGGCGGCACTGCGTGAGCGTCGAGCTGGCCGACATCGAGGCCGCGGCCGCGCGGCTGGCCGGCCACGTGCTGGACACGCCTTGTGTCGAATCGAAGACGCTGTCGGAGATCACCGGCGCGCGCGTCTTCCTGAAGTTCGAGAACCTGCAGTTCACCGCCTCGTTCAAGGAGCGCGGCGCGCTCAACAAGCTGCTGGCGCTGGTGGCCGAGCGCGACGCCGGCCAGGCCGTGTTGCGCGGCGTGATCGCCGCCTCGGCCGGCAACCATGCGCAAGGCGTGGCCCACCACGCGCAGCGCCTGGGCCTGCGCGCGGTGATCGTGATGCCGCAGTTCACGCCCACCGTGAAGGTGGAGCGGACGCTGGGCTTCGGCGCCGAGGTGGTGCTGCACGGCGAGACTTTCGATGCTGCGCGCGAGCACGCGATGCAGCTCGCCGAGGCCGAGGGCCTGAGCTTCGTCCACCCCTTCGACGATCCGCTGGTGATCGCCGGCCAGGGCACCATCGGGCTGGAGATGCTGCGTGCGCAGCCGTCGATCGACACGCTGGCGATCGCCGTCGGCGGCGGCGGCATGATCGCCGGCATCGCCACCGCGGCGCGCGCGCTGCGGCCCGGCATCCGCATCGTCGGCGTGCAGGCCGAGCGCTTCCCGGCGATGTTCAACGCCATCAAGGGCGAGCAGCGCCCGCAGGGCAGCAGCACCATCGCCGAAGGCATCGCGGTGGGCCGGCCCGGCGTGCTGACGCGCCGGCTGGTGGCCGAGCGCGTCGACGAGCTGCTGCTGGTCGACGAGGGCGACCTCGAGCAGGCGGTGCTGATGCTGCTGGAGATCGAGAAGACCCTGGTCGAGGGCGCCGGCGCCGCCGGGCTGGCGGCGCTGCTGAAGCACCCGCAGGTCTTTGCCGGGCGCGAGGTGGGCCTGGTGCTGAGCGGCGGCAACATCGACCCGCTGCTGCTGGCCGCGCTGATCGAGCGCGGCATGGTGCGCGCCGGGCGACTGGCACGCATCCGTGTCGGCGCGCGCGACCACCCCGGCGTGCTCGCGCGCATCACCGCGCTGGTGGCCGAGGCCGGCGCCAACATCGACGAGGTGCATCACCAACGCGCGTTCTCGTCGCTGTCGGCGCAGAACGTCGAGGTCGAGCTGGTGCTGCAGACGCGCAACCGCCAGCACGTGCAGGACGTCGTGCGCCATCTTGTGCAGGCGGGCTTCGACGCGCGCCCGATCTGAGTGTCGAAGGGCGCATGGACAGCGAGCGCTTCAAGGCCATGGTGGCCCGGCTGGAGGCCGACAGCGCCGCGGCGCCGCGCGCCTACAAGCTGAAGGTGGCGGCGCTGGCGCTGCTGGGCTTCGGCATCCTGGCGCTGCTGCTGGGCGCCGTGGGGCTGGGCATCGTGCTGCTGGTCGCGCTGACGGTCGCGGTGGCGTTGAGCGGCGGCGCCGCGCTGCTGCTGCTGATGAAGATGGGCAAGCTGCTGCTCGTCGTCGCGCTGCCGATGTTCTACCTCGTCAAGCACGGCGTGCAGGCCTTGCTGGTGCGCCTGCCGCCGCCGGCCGGCGAGCCGCTGACGCGCGCACAGGCGCCGGCGCTGTTCGCCGTGCTCGACGACATGCGCCGGCGCATGAAAGGGCCGGCGGTGCACCGCGTGCTGGTCGTCGACGAGGTCAACGCCGCGGTCGTGCAGCGGCCGGCGTTCGGGCTCGTGGGCTTCGCGCGCAACCACCTGCTGCTGGGCCTGCCGCTGCTGGAGAGCCTGCCGCCCGACGAAGCGCTGGCGGTGGTGGCGCACGAGTACGGGCACCTCGCCGGCTCGCACGCGCGCTTCGGCGCGTGGATCTACCGGCTGCGCAATGGCTGGGGCACGATCCAGGCCTTCACGGAGCAGATGCAGGGCTGGCTGGCGGCGCTGGTGCGGCCGCTGGTGCGCTGGTATGCGCCGTACTTCAACGCCTACACCTTCGTGCTGGCGCGCGCCAACGAGTACGAAGCCGACGCCGCCAGCGCCGAGTTGGTGAGCGCGGCGGCGGCCAGCCGCGCGCTCAAGCGCGTGAACCTGGTGGCGCCGCAGTACGAGCGCTTCGTCGGCCGCACCTTCGAGCGCGTGCGCGACGACGCCGAGCCGCCGGCCGACCGCAGCCAGCGCTGGGCCGAGCAGGCCGTGCGACCGGCCGAGGCCGGCGATGCCCAGCGCTGGCTGGCCGACGCGCTGGACCGCGAGGGCGACGTTGCCGACACCCATCCGGTACTGCGCCTGCGGCTGGCGGCGCTGGCCGCGGCCGCCGACGGAGCGGCCGACCCGCAGGCGCTGCCGCCGCCGGCCATCGGCCCGAGCGCGGCGCAGGCCTGGCTGGGGCCCGTGCTGCCCGAGCTGCGCCGCCGCTTCGAGTCGGCGTGGGCCGAGCGCGTCGCCGCCGGCTGGGCCGAGCGCCACGCGCAGATCCGCGTCGACCGCGAGCGCCTGGCCGCGCTGCGCGCGCTGCCGGCACTGGACGGCGAGCAGCAGTTCGAGCGGCTGCGCCTGCAGACCGTGCTGGAAACCGAGGTCGACCAGCGCGAGGCCTGGGCGGCCTTCAACGCCGCGCAGCCCGACCACGCCGTGGCGCTGTTCTTCGAAGGCGCCGAGCGGCTGTACCACGGCGACGAGGGCGGCGTGCCGCTGCTCGAGCGCTCGATGGCGCTCGATGCCGCGCTCATCAAGCCGGCCTGCGACCGCTTGTACGCCTGGTTCGGCAAACAGCAGCGCAAGGCCGACGCCGAGCGCGTGGCCGAGCGCTGGCGCGCGCGCGACGCCTGGGAGCAGCAGCGCCAGCGCGAGCTGCAGCAGCTCGACGTGCACCACGCGCTGGTGGCCGTCGACGAGGCCACGCGCGAGGCCGTGCGCGCGCGCCTGAGCGGCCCTGCACTGCGCCATGTGGCGCGCGTCTATCTCGCGCAGCGCGTGCTGCCATCGGACGCGGCTGCGCGCAGCTATGTGCTCGGCGTGACGCTGACCTGGTGGGGGCGGCTGCTCAGACGCGAGCGCCAGGTGGTCGGCCGGCTGGCGGCGATCGAGTGGCCGCTGCACCTGTTCGTCTGCACGCTGCAGGGCTCGTATGCGAAGCTGCGCAAGCCGCTGCGGGCGCTGGCGGGCGCCCGGCTGGTCTGAAGCGGCGGCCGTGCTACAGTCGCGCCCCATGCGTTGCCCCGCCTTCTTTTTTGCGTACTTTTGGTTCTCGCCCCCATCGGCGGCTGGAGAGGCCTAGGCGCACGCAAAGAAGACCCAAGCGCAACCCCTTCAAACCGCCGGCAGCCCCGGCGGTTTTTGTTTTTTCAGTCCCCGCCTTTTTCCCCAGGAACCCCTCATGAGCCCCAGAGCACTGCCCGGCAGCACGCTGAACAGCGAAGCGCGGTTCGCGCTGTCGGAGAAGACCAGCGAGACCGACGACCAACGCATCAAGGACATCACGCCCTTGCCGCCGCCCGAGCACCTAATCCGCTTCTTCCCGATCGCCGAGACGCCGGTGGAGACGCTGGTGGGCGACACCCGCAACGCCGTGCGCCGCATCATGGCCGGCGACGACGACCGGCTGCTGGTGATCATCGGGCCCTGCTCGATCCACGACCCGGCGGCGGCGCTGGAATACGCCCGCAAGCTCAAGGCCGAGCGCGAGCGCCACGCCGGCGAGCTGGAAGTGGTGATGCGCGTGTACTTCGAGAAGCCGCGCACCACGGTCGGCTGGAAGGGGCTGATCAACGACCCCTACCTCGACGAGAGCTACCGCATCCACGAAGGCCTGCGCATCGCGCGCCAGCTGCTGGTGGACATCAACCGCCTGGGCGTGCCGGCGGGCAGCGAGTTCCTCGACGTGATCAGCCCGCAGTACATCGGCGACCTGATCAGCTGGGGCGCGATCGGCGCGCGCACCACCGAGAGCCAGGTACACCGCGAGCTGGCCAGCGGCCTGAGCGCGCCGGTGGGCTTCAAGAACGGCACCGACGGCAACCTGAAGATCGCCTGCGACGCGATCCAGGCCGCGGCGCGGCCGCACCACTTTCTGTCGGTGCACAAGAACGGCCAGGTGGCCATCGTCGAGACCAAGGGCAACAAGGACTGCCACGTCATCCTGCGCGGCGGCAAGACACCCAACTACGACGCCGCCAGCGTGGCCGCGGCCTGCCGAGACCTCGAAGCCGCCCAGCTGCCGTGCCGGCTGATGATCGACGCCAGCCACGCCAACAGCAGCAAGCAGCACCAGCGCCAGATCGACGTGGTGCGCGACGTCGGCGCGCAGATGTCGGCCGGCAACCGCTGCCTCTTCGGCGTGATGGTGGAAAGCCACCTGCACGCTGGAGCGCAGAAGTTCACGCCCGGCAAGGACGACCCGGCGGCGCTGGCGTACGGCCAGAGCATCACCGACGCCTGCATCGGCTGGGACGACTCGGTGGAGGTGCTGCACGTGCTGTCGGCCGCGGTCAAGGCGCGGCGGCGGCATCTGGCCTGACGCCAAGCGCTGCCGCGGCGCGGCCGCTGACGAACCCGGCTAACGCGCAACTACGGCGTATCGGCGTCGCGCGCCAGCCGCTCGGAGTGCCAGTAGACGTCGTCGCCGCCCAGGCCGTCGAGGTTGGCGCGGTTGAGCACGCGGGCCAGCACGAACATCAGGTCGGACAGGCGGTTGAGGTACTGGCGCGGCGGCGTGTGGACCGCTTCCTGCGCGGCCAGCGCCACCACGGCGCGCTCGGCGCGGCGCGCGATCGTGCGGCTCACGTGGGACAGCGCCGCGCTGCGGGTGCCCGCCGGCAGGATGAACTCCTTCAGGCGCGGCAGTGCGGCGTTGTAGTGCGCCAGCGCCTGGTCCAGCCGCAGCACGGCGTCGGTCTTCAGCAGCTCGTAGCCGGGGATCGACAGCTCGCCGCCCAGGTTGAACAGCTCGTGCTGGATCACCACCAGCAGCTCGCGCACGTCGTCGGGCAGCGGCTCGGCCAGCAGCACGCCGAGGCTGGAGTTCAGCTCGTCGACGTCGCCCATCGCGGCGATGCGCAAATGGCTCTTCGGCACCCGGCTGCCGTCGCCCAGCCCGGTGCTGCCGTCGTCGCCGGTGCGGGTGGCGATCTGCGAAAGTCGATTGGCCATGATGGGGCCGATGCTAGCAGCGGCGACGAAGGTGGGCTCCTAGAATGACCGCCCCGTTCCGTCCCTTGGGAGACCCGCGATGAACGCTCCGCTGCCGACCGAGTTGCTGCAAAACATCCGTCCGCTGCCGGCTGCGATGCTGCAGGCGTTGCGGGACCGCTTTGGCGAGCGTTGCTCCACCGCCGCCGCGGTGCGCGAGCAGCATGGCCGCGACGAGTCGCCCTATCCGGTGACGCCGCCGGAGGCGGTGGTGTTCTGCGAAAGCACCGACGACGTGGCCGCCGTCGTCAAGCTGGCCGACCAGCACGCGGTGCCGGTGATCCCCTTCGGCGTCGGCAGCTCGCTGGAAGGCCATCTGCTGGCGGTGCAGGGCGGCGTCAGCATCGACCTGGGGCGCATGAACCGCGTGGTGCGCGTGCACCCCGAGGACCTGACGGCCACCGTGCAGGCCGGCGTCACCCGCGAGCAGCTCAACCGCGAGATCCGCGACACGGGGCTGTTCTTCCCGATCGACCCCGGTGCCAACGCCTCCATCGGCGGCATGGCCGCCACCCGCGCCAGCGGCACCAACGCCGTGCGCTACGGCACGATGCGCGAGAACGTGCTGGCGCTGACGGTGGTGACGGCCGCCGGCGACGTGATCCACACCGGCACGCGCGCCAAGAAGAGCTCGGCCGGCTACGACCTGACGCGCCTGTTCGTCGGTAGCGAAGGCACGCTAGGCGTGATGACCGAGATCACCGTCAAGCTCTACCCGCTGCCCGAGGCCGTCAGCGCGGCGATCTGCCAGTTCCCCAGCATCGACGCCGCCGTGCGCACGACCATCCAGGTCATCCAGATGGGCGTGCCGATTGCACGCTGCGAGCTGCTGGACACCAACGCGGTACGCGCCGTCAACAAGCACTCGGGCCTGACCCTGCAGGAATGCCCGATGCTGCTGATGGAGTTCCACGGCAGCGAGGCCGGCGTGCAGGAGCAGGCGCAGACGGTGCAGGACATTGCGCGCGAGTTCGGCGGTACCGACTTCCAGTGGGCCACCACGCCCGAGGAGCGCAGCAAGCTCTGGACGGCGCGCCACAAGGCCTACTTCGCCGCGCTGCAGACGCGCCCCGGCAGCCGCTGCCAGGCCGGCGACGCCTGCGTGCCGATCTCGCGCCTGGCCGAGTGCATCAACGAATCGGTGGCCGATTCAGAAGCCGCCGGCATCCCCTACTGGGTGGTGGGCCACGTCGGCGACGGCAACTTCCACCTCAGCTACCTGCTCGACCCCAGCGACGCCGACGAGGCGGCGCGGGTGGAGGCGCTCAACGTCAAGATGGTGCAGCGCGCGCAGCGGCTGGAAGGCACCTGCACCGGCGAGCATGGCATCGGCCTGCACAAGATGGGTTACTTGGTCGACGAGACCGGCGAGGGCGCCGTCGCGATGATGAAGACCATCAAGCGCGCGCTGGACCCGAAGAACATCATGAATCCGGGGAAGGTGCTGACGCTGTGACACGGCCTCGCTCAACGCGTACCTAGGGTTGCTTCGCTGTCGGCCAACTTGACAAGTTCGGTTTTGCGAAGAGTTTTGACGTTTGAAATCAAAGTGTTGCATTCCGGCCTGAAATTTGCACATTAGGGCGTTCCGATAACCCGAGGAGAGATCCCGATGCAACTTTCGAAGCTTGTCCAGTCGCTGGTCGGCATGGGTCTGATCACTGCAGCAACGGCGTCTCAGGCCGTGCTGGTGGAGGTTCTGCCTGGCGACATCGCGACCTCTCCCGTGCTCGAACAGTGGTAACTGACCAACTTCCGCGGTACGAGCAACGGCTACACGTCAGTCACCACGGCGGGCATCACGGGCACACAACCGCGCAGTGGTGACGGGTCGGTGGAGATGTCGCTGACCGACGCCTCTGGCAAGGCCGACTACGCGTACACCTGGGGTTTCGTTAACGGTCGCACGCTTGGCAACTTGTCGGCGTTGAGCTACGACTGGTATCGGGACGGTTCGAGCACCAATCCGGCCGTGCAGCAGCCGGCGCTGCGGCTGCTGTTCGATGCGGACGGGCTGGAAGCCACGACGAACGACCGTGGTTATCTCGTCTGGGAGCAGACTTATCAGGACCCGTCGTCCGTGGCCATCAACACCTGGGTGAGCAGCAACGCTTTGCTCGGTGATTTCTGGCAGCGCCGCTCTTCCCCTGGCACGACGATCGAGCAATACGACACCAACCTGGCCGAGTGGGCCGCTGGTGCCAGCTACGCCGGCGCGCTGGTCCTCAGCAACGCCAGCGCCATTCTTGGCATTGAGTTCGGCATCGGCTCGGGGTGGGCCGGCAACTTCCGCGGCTTTGTCGACAACGTCACCTACGGTTTTGGCACGACGCCGGCGACCACTTTCAACTTTGAGCTCCAAGCGGACGGAACCGTCCCTGAGCCGGCGTCGATGTGGTTGGTGGGCGCCGCGGGGTTGCTGGCGCTGGCGGCTCGCCGGCGCCGCCGCAGCTGACGCTGCTGGTTGGCTCGGCAGAAGCGACAAACCCCGCTGCAGCGGGGTTTGCTCGTTGTGGCTCACGCGGTCAAGCAGTCGGCCCCGGCACCATCCAGCGCTTGGTCACCTCGTTCTTGGCGTTGACGCTTTCCAGGTGCACGCCGAAGCCCCACAGCCGTGCCACGTGCTTGAGCACCTCCTGCGCGGTCTCGTGCAGCGGGCGGTCGTTGTGCTGGAAGTGGCGCAGCGTCAGTGAACGGTCGCCGCGCAGGTTGACGTTCCAGACCTGGATGTTGGGCTCGCGCGAACCCAGGTCGTACTGGCGCGACAGCGATTCGCGCACGCGGCGGTAGCCGGCGTCGTCGTGGATGGCGGCGACTTCGAGCTCCTTCTCCTGCTCGTCGTCGCGGATCGCAAAGAGGCGCAGGTCGCGCATCAGCTTGGGGCTGAGGTACTGGCCGACGAAGCTCTCGTCCTTGAAGTTGCGCATCGCGTGGTCCAGCGTCGGCAGCCAGGGCGTGCCGGCGATGTCGGGGAACCATTCGCGGTCTTCCGGCGTGGGCGCCTCGCAGATGCGCTTGAGGTCGGTGTACATCGCGAAGCCCAGCGCATAGGGGTTGATGCCGCTGTAGCCGCGGTCGGTCACCCGGGGCTGGTAGACCACGTTGGTGTGCGACTTCAGCCACTCGATCATCACGCCGTCGGTCAGGTAGCCGTCGTCGTACATCTGGTTGAGCAGCTTGTGGTGCCAGAACGTGGCCCAGCCTTCGTTCATCACCTGGGTCTGGCGCTGCGGGTAGAAGTACTGCGCCACCTTGCGCACGATGCGCACGATCTCGCGCTGCCAGGGCTCCAGCAGCGGCGCGTTCTTCTCGATGAAGTACAGCAGGTTCTCCTGCGGCTCTTCGGGGAAGCGCTTGCTCTCCTTCTCTTCCTCGGCCTTGTCGGCGCGCCGGGGCAGCGTGCGCCAGAGGTCGTTGACCTGCCGCTGCGCATAGGCCTCGCGCTCCTGGCGGGCCGAGAGTTCCTGCGCCAGGCTCTTGCGGCTGGGCCGGCGGTAGCGGTCGACGCCGTGGTTGGCCAGCGCGTGGCAACTGTCGAGGAAGCCTTCCACCGCGTCGAGGCCGTGCTTCTCTTCGCACTTGGCCACGTAGTCCTTGGCATAGACGAGGTAGTCGATGATCGACGCCGCGTCGGTCCACATGCGGAACAGGTAGTTGCCCTTGAAGAAGCTGTTGTGGCCGTAGGCGGCGTGCGCGATCACCAGCGCCTGCATCGCCATCGTGTTCTCCTCCATCAGGTAGCTGATGCAGGGGTTGGAGTTGATGACGATCTCGTAGGCCAGGCCCATGTGGCCGCGCTTGTAGTTCTTCTCGGTGGCGATGAACTCCTTGCCGTAGCTCCAGTGGCGGTAGTTCACCGGCATGCCCACGCTGGCGTAGGCGTCCATCATCTGCTCGGCGGTGATGATCTCCAGCTGGTTGGGGTAGGTGTCGAGCCCGAAGCGCTGCGCCGTGGCCCTGATGATGCGGTGGTAGTCCTCGATCAGCTCGAACGACCAGTCGCTGGGCCCGGGCAGCGGCTCGCCGGGGCGCTGGTCCAGCGCGATCGGCTCGGTGAGCAGCGTGCGAACGGTGGATGATGGCCTCATGCCGCCTGCGCCCCTTCCTTCTTGAACAGTTCGCGGAACACGGGGTAGATCTGGTCGGCGCTGGTGGCCTTGCGCATCGCGAAGTGGCGGTTGGCCTCCAGCAGCTGCGTGTACTCCTCCCACAGGTTCTGTTCTTCCTCGGCCACCTGCACGTAGGCGTAGTAGCGGCACAGCGGCAGGATCTTGTCGTTGAGCAACTCGCGGCAGCGGCCGCTGTCGTGGTGCCAGTTGTCGCCGTCGCTGGCCTGCGCGCCGTAGATGTTCCATTCCGACGGGCTGTAGCGCGCGCGGATGATCTCCTCCATCAGCACCAGCGCCGAGCTGACGACGGTGCCGCCGGTCTCGCGGGCGTGGAAGAACTCGTCCTCGGTGACCTCCTGCGCCTGCGTGTGGTGGCGGATGAAGACGAGCTCGATCTTCTCGTAGTGCCGCGTCAGGAACAGGTACAGCAGGATGAAGAAGCGCTTGGACAGCTCCTTGCGCCCTTCGTCCATCGAGCCCGAGACGTCCATCAGGCAGAACATCACCGCCTTGCTGGTGGGCACCGGCACGCGGATGCGGCTGCGGTAGCGCAGGTCGATCGGGTCCAGGTAGGGGATGCGTTCGAGCCGCGCGCGCAGCTGCTCGATCTCCTGCTCCAGCGTCTTGATCTCGCGCTCGGCCACGCCGTCGCCGGGCTTGAACGCGGTCTTCAGCTCGGCCAGGCGCTCCTGCATCTCGCGCAGCTCGCGCCGGCTGACGGCGCCGATCGCGATGCGGCGGCCGATGGCGCCGCGCAGGCTGCGCACCACGTGCAGGTTGTTGGGTGTGCCGTCGCTGGAGAAGCCGGCACGCTGGCTCTTCCACTCGGGCACCTCGGCGAGCTGGGTGCGGATGAGGTGCGGCAGCGCCAGGTCCTCGAAGAAGACCTGCATGAACTCCTCCTTCGACAGCGAGAAGACGAAGTCGTCCTCGCCTTCGCCGCTGTCGCTGGCCTGGCCCGAGCCGCTGCCGCCGCCCTGGCCGCCCTTGGGGCGCTCGATGCGGTCGCCGCGCACGTAGTCTTGATTGCCCGGGTGCACCACCTCGCGGATGCCGCCCTGGCCGTGGCCGAACACGGGCTCGCTGATGTCGCGCCGGGGGATGTGGATGTCCTCGCCGCGCTCGATGTCGCGGATGCCGCGGCCGTCGATC
>CAYYDJ010000021.1:0-76199 GCA_964470565.1 uncultured Rubrivivax sp. | reverse complement strand
TCAGCTTCGTGCTGGTGGCCGATGGTCTTCGCGGTTTGTGTTAACAGGCCCTAGCGCCTGCAGCGCCAGCGGCCTGCGCCTGGCGGCAGCGCCGCGCAGCGGCTCCACCATCATCAGCACCAGGCGGCGCAGCGCGTCCCAGGGGTCCAGCGGCCAGCCGGGGTGGCGCAGGCCCTTGACGAGGCCGTCGCAGACGCTGGCGGCTTCCAGCCAATGGGCGAGCTGGTGGTCGGCCAGTTGCGGCAGCACGCGCTCGAAGAGCCGTTCCTTCAGGCCCCAGACGCGCGCCTCGCGCAGCGCCAGCGGCAGCGGGCGGCCGGCGTCCACGGCCTCGCGCAGGCGGCGCAGCGCGCGGATGTCCTCGGCCAGGGTCCAGTGCACCAGCACCGGGGTCTCGCCTTCGGCGCGCAGGCCGTCGAGCATGCGCAAGGCACGTGGAACGTTGCCCGCGAGGATGGCCTCGCCGAGTTTGAAGACGTCGTAGCGCGCGACGTTGAGCACCGCGGCCTCGACCTGCTCGAACGAGAGCTCGCCGCGCGGGTACAGCAGCGCCAGCTTCTGCAGCTCCTGGTGCGCGGCCAGCAGGTTGCCTTCCACGCGGTCGGCAAAGAAGGCCAGGGTCTGCTGGCCGGCCTCGCCGTCGTGCACGCGCTGGCCCTGGCGCGCCAGGCGCTGGGCCAGCCACTGCGGCAGCGCCTTGCGCTCGACCGGCTCGATGCGCACGCTGACGCCGGCGCCGTCGAGCGCGGTGAACCACGCGCTCCTGAGCTGCTGGCCGTCCAGGCGCGGCAGGCTGACCAGCGTCAGCACGTCGTCGGACAGCGCCTGGCCGGACAGCGCTTGGCAATAGCGCTGCAAGGCCTCGGAACCCTCCTTGCCGGGCTTGCCGCCGGGGATGCGGATCTCGATCAGCTGGCGCTCGGCGAACAGGCTCATCTCCTGCGCGGCGCCGAGCACGGCACTCCAGTCGAAATGCGCGCCGGCGACGTTGAAGACCTTGCGCTCGGCATAACCTTGCAAGCGGGCGGCAGCGCGGATCGCGTCGCCGGCCTCCTGGGCCTGCAGCGGCTCGTCGCCGAAGACGGTGTAGAGCGGCCGCAGGCCGCGCTCGAGCTGGGCCTGCAACTGGTCGGCGCGGACTTGCATCGCTGGGCGCTCGGCTGGGGCTGATCTACAGGCGCACCGTGGCCAGGCGGCGCAGCACCTGGGCGACGATGTCGGACTGCATGTCGCGGTAGAGCTCGGCCTCCTCGTACTGCTTGGCCAGGGCCTGGGTCTCGTTGTAGCTGAGGTCGCGCGCCAGCGCCAGCTCGATGGGCGGCGTCAGCTCGCGGCCGGCCGGGGTGTGGGTGCGGAAGCGAAAGCGCAGCCGCAGCGTCAGCTCGCGCACCTGGGCGGCGGCGGTGGTGGCCACCACGGCGCGCTCGCGCACGTCGGTCAGCGCCTGCAGGATCAGCTCGGCGTGCGCCGGGTTGTCTTCCACCGTGACCTGCCGCGCCAGCAGCGCGGACTTCAGCTCGTCGCGCAGCGGCGAACGCGCCGCGAAGCCGGTGAGCGCGATGCTGCGAAAGCGCAGCGGCTCGGCGCCGCGCAGCTGGAAGCCACAGCCGGCCAGCAGCAGCGCAGTCAGCATGACGGTCCTTCGCGCTGGTCGGGCCCGATCCGGGTCTCCCGGTCGGGCCGCTCCCCCTCGGGGGGACCGGCCTGTACCCAGGCCGTCGGGGGCCCACTCAGACGACGACATTGACCAGGCGCCCGGGCACGACGACGACCTTCTTCGCCGTCCGGCCTTCCGCAAACCGGATGCACTCGGGGTGCGCCAGCGCGGCGGCCTCGATGGCGCCGCGTTCGGCCGCTGCCGGCACGCGCAGCTGCCCGCGCAGCTTGCCGTTGACCTGCAGCACCAGCTCGATCTCGTCCTGCTCCAGCGCGCGCTCGTCGACCTCGGGCCAGGGCGCGTCGATCAGCTCGCCGAAGGTGGCAGCGAAGCCGAGGTCGCGCCACAGCGCGAAGCAGATGTGCGGCGCCGCCGGGTACAGCGTGCGCAGCAGGATCGACAGGCCCTCGCGCACCACGGCGGCGTCAGCCGCCGTGCTGCTGGATCCGGCGGCGTCGGCAGCACCATCACTCAACGCCGCGTCGTCCATCGCGTTGAGCATCTTCATCGCGCCGGAAACCACGGTGTTGTACTGCAGGCGGTCGTAGTCGGCGCTGACCTGGCGCAGCAGCTGGTGCAGCGTGCGGCGCAGGTCCTGCGCGGCGCGGCTGGCACCGTCGACGCGCGCGGCCGCGCGCGCCAGCTGCGGCGCGCTCTTGACGCCGAAGGCCCACAGGCGGCGCAGGAAGCGGAACACGCCTTCGGCGCCGCTGTCGGACCAGGCGGCGCTCTGGTCGGGCGGGCCGGCGAACATCGTGAAGGTGCGCGCGGTGTCGGCGCCGAACCTGGCAATGATGTCGCGCGGCTCGACGACGTTGTTCTTGCTCTTGGACATCTTCTCGATGCCGCCCAGCATCACCGGCAGCCCGTCGGCCTTGGCCGTCGCGCCCACGGGGTGGCCCTTGTCGTCGTAGCGGATGTCGACTTCCGAGGGGTAGAACCAACGCCGCTTCACGTGAGCCGACCCGGTCGGGCCGGCGGGCCCACCGTCGTCGTCGCGGTAGAAGCATTCGTTGAGCAGCATGCCCTGCGTGAACAGGCGCGTGAAGGGCTCGCCGAAGGTCACCAGGCCGAGGTCGCGCATGGCCTTGGTCCAGAAGCGCGCGTACAGCAGGTGCAGCACCGCGTGCTCGATGCCGCCGATGTACTGGTCCATCGGCGACCAGTAGTCGTTGCGCGCGTCGACCATCGCGTCGTCGCTGCCGGGGCAGCAGTAGCGCATGTAGTACCAGGCGCTGTCGACGAAGGTGTCCATGGTGTCGGTCTCGCGCCGCGCAGGCCTGCCGCAGCTCGGGCAGGCCACCTTCAGGAAGGCCTCGCTCTTGTTCAGCGGGTTGCCGCTGCCGTCGGGCACCAGGTCTTCGGGCAGCAGCACCGGCAGGTCCTTCTCGGGCACCGGCACCGAGCCGCAGTCTGCGCAGTGGATGATCGGGATCGGCGTGCCCCAGTAGCGCTGGCGGCTGATGCCCCAGTCGCGCAACCGCCAGGTGGTCTTCTTCTCGCCCAGGCCCTTGGCCTGCAGCGCAGCGGCGATGGCGTCCACCGCGCGCTTGTACGGCAGGCCGCTGTAATTGCCGCTGTTGACCGTGACGCCATGGGTCTTGTCGGCGTACCAGTCCTGCCAGCGGTGGTAGTCGAAGTGCTGGCCGTCGACGTGCACCACCTGGGTGATCGGCAGCCCGTACTTCAGCGCGAACGCAAAGTCGCGCTCGTCGTGCGCCGGCACGCCCATCACCGCGCCGTCGCCGTAGCTCATCAGCACGTAGTTGCCCACCCACAGCGGCACGGGCTCGCCCGTCAGCGGGTGCGTGACGGTCAAGCCGGTGGGCATGCCTTCCTTGTCCTTGAGCGCCAGCTCGGCCTCGGTGGTGCCGCCGCGCTTGCATTGCTCGACGAAGGCGGCCAGCGCCGGGTTGCTGGCCGCCGCATGCGCGGCCAGCGGGTGCTCGGGCGCCACGGCGCAGAAGGTCACGCCCTTGATGGTGTCGGCACGGGTCGTGAAGACGTACATGCGGCCGCCCTGGATCAGCTCGCCCTGGGCGTCGCGGATGTCGTGCGTGAAGGCGAAGCGCACGCCTTCGCTCTTGCCGATCCAGTGCTCCTGCATCAGGCGCACGCGCTCGGGCCAGCCTTCGAGGTAGTCGCGGTGCGTGGGGTCGTTGACGCCGGCCAGCAACTCGTCGGCGTACTGCGTGATGGCCAGGTAGTAGCCGGGGATCTCGCGCTTTTCCACCAGCGCGCCGCTGCGCCAGCCGCGGCCGTTTTCCACCTGCTCGTTGGCCAGCACGGTCTGGTCCACCGGGTCCCAGTTGACGACCTGGGTCTTCTTGTAGGCGATGCCCTTTTCCAGCATCTTCAAGAAGAACCACTGGTTCCAGCGGTAGTAATCGGGGTCGCAGGTGGCCAGCTCGCGGCTCCAGTCGAAGGCCAGGCCCAGCGGCTGCATCTGGCTCTTCATGTCGGCGATGTTGGCGCGCGTCCAGTCCGCCGGCGGGCGCTTGTTGTCGATCGCGGCGTTCTCGGCCGGCAGCCCGAAGGCGTCCCAGCCCATGGGCATCAGCACGTTGAAGCCCTTCATCCGCAGGTAGCGCGCCATCATGTCGTTGATGGTGTAGTTCCGCACATGTCCCATGTGCAGCTTGCCGCTGGGATAGGGCAACATCGAGCAGGCGTAGAACTTGGGCCGCCGCTTGTCCTCGGTGACGCGGTAGGCGTCGCGCGCCGCCCAGTGGGCCTGCGCGGCGGCTTCGACTTCGGCGGGCACGTATTTCTCGTTCATGGCGGGCGATTGTAGGGACGGGCTTTCGCGCAGCACCTCGCCGCGCGGCCTCGCAGCCGACCCCCGCGATGCGTGCAGTAACGCACGCAAATGCCGCCAGTTCTGACTTCTCGGGTTGTCCCAGCTCAAGTCGGACGGAGAAATGGCCGTAACGCGATGGGTGTCCTGCCCTGGAGATCAAGCCTTGTCCAACCGACGATTCGCCATCCGCCGCCTGCTGGCGGCCGCCGCACTGAGCCTTGCCGCCACGGTGCTGCCGGCCGCCACCGCGTTCGCCCAATCCGCCGCGACCAACACCAAGCTGGCGCCCGAGTTGCGCACCCTGCTGACCGGCGGCGGCGCGCCCGGCGTCACCTGGCTGCGCAGCCTGGGTGGCCAGCCTTATGTCAAGGTGCTGATCGTGGCGCCGGGCAGCGTCGCGCCCGAGCTCACCGAGCTGCGGCGCGAGATCATTGCCCGCGGCGGTTCGGTGCACTACAACTACGTCTCGCTGCGCGCGCTGTCGGCGATGCTGCCGCTGTCGGCGCTGCCGGCGCTCAGCGCCCGCAGCGATGTGCTGAGCATCACGCCCAACCGCCCGGCCTCGCGCGCGGCCAGCCTGTTGCAGGCCGGCAGCGGCGCGGGCGCCGAGCTGCAGGCGCTGGCCGGCAGCAGCACGCTGGACGGCCGCGGCGTCGGCATCGCGATTCTCGACTCCGGCATCGACTGGAACCACCGCAGCTTCGCCGGCAGCGACGGCCGCAGCCGCGTGCGCGGCGCGGTCGACCTGGTCGCCCTGGGCCGCAGCTTGCCTGACGGCGGCTGGCGCACCGGCATCGACCTCTCGGCCACGCTGCAGGCCACGCTCAGCGGCGTGACGGGGCTGCTGGGCGGCAAGCTCACGCTGCCGCCGCTGTCGTCGCGCGCCGACCCCTACGGCCACGGCAGCCACGTGGCCGCGGTGGCCGCCGGCGCCGGCGGCTACCAAAGCCCCGACAGCTCGGGCATCGCGCCCGGCGCCGACCTGTACGACGTGCGCGTGCTCGACGAGCGCGGCATCGGCAACACCGCCGACGTGCTGGCCGGCATCGACTGGGTGCTGCAGCGCAGCCGCACGACCAACATCCGCGTGATGAACCTGAGCCTGGGCGCGGCGTCGACCGACTCGTTCCTGATCGACCCGCTGGCCCGCGCCGCGCGGGGCGCGGTGGCCGGCGGCCTGGTGGTGGTGGCGGCGGCCGGCAACTTCGGCCGCGACGCCGCGGGCCGCACGGTCTACGGCGCCGTCAGCTCGCCAGGACACGAGCCTTCGGTGATCACCGTCGGCGCGTCCAAGCTGATGGACACCGCCGGCCGCAGCGACGACGCGGTGGCCGGCTTCAGCTCGCGCGGGCCGACGCGCGGCGCGTTCACCTATGCCAGCGGCAAGCGCTGGGTCGACAACCTGATCAAGCCCGACCTCGTGGCGCCGGGCAACCGCCTGGTGGCAGCACTGGCCAGCGACACGCTGGGCAGCCGCCAGAACTGGAACCTGCTGGCCACCAACTACCCGCAGCTGACCCAGGTGGCCGGCGCGACGCAGTTGCCGCGGCAGACGCTGATGCAGCTCAGCGGCACTTCGGTGGCCGCACCGGCGGTGGCCGGCGCGGCAGCGGTGCTGCTGCAGGCCAACCCGGGGCTGACGCCGCCGCTGGTGAAAGCCATCCTGCAGTACACCGCGCAGCCGTTGCCCGACGCCGGCCTGCTGGAGCAAGGCACGGGCCAGCTCAACCTCGAAGGCGCGGTGCGACTGGCGCAGGCGCTGCGCACCGACATCGCGCCCGCGCTGGCCGCCGGCCGGCTGAAGGCGGGCGACAACCTGCTGGCCGCCGGCCGCGTGCTGCCGCAGCCGCGTTCCGTGCTCAGCCAGCAAGAGGTGCCCTGGGCCCGCATGATCAGCGCCGGCGGCTCGCACCTGTTCAGCGGCGACGCCCTGTTCACGCGCTGGCAGCCCATCTACGACCCCGGCCTGGTGTGGGCGCGGCAGGTCGTGCTGCGTGAATCGCTGCAGTTCCAGCCGCCCACGCTGCTGCTGGCGGCCAATACCGTGCCCACCGCGGTGGTCGAGCGCAATGCCGGCAACCAGACGCTGCTGACCGCCGGCGTGCGGCTGCTCGACGGCCTGGCCGCCAACGGCGGTGGCCGCGCCTTGCTGACGCCGGTGACCACGCTCAGCGCCCGCGCGCTGCAAGGCTCGGGGCTCACGCTGTCGTCGGGCTTCGCGGCGCAGGACGGCGGCCGGCTGGCGGCCGAGGGCTTCATCCTCAGCGAGGGCTTCATCCTCTCCGAGGGCTTCATCCTCAGCGAAGGCTTCATCCTGTCCGAGGGCTTCATCCTCAGCGAAGGCTTCATCCTGTCGGAGGGTTTCATCCTCAGCGAAGGTTTCATCCTGTCGGAGGGCTTCATCCTCAGCGAAGGGTTCATCCTCTCCGAGGGCTTCATCCTCAGCGAATCGCTGGCTGACCCCGCGGCCGCGGCCGACACCAGCTACAAGGGCGACTGAGGGCCTCTTTCGGGCACGCTGAGCGCACCGCATGACGACGGCCACACCGCCACCTTCGCCACTGCCGTCGCCACCGCCGGAACCGGCGCGCAGCCCCTGGGCGCGCTTCGTGCAGGCCCACCTGTTCGACTACCGCGCGCCGGCGCGGCGGCTGTGGCTCGCGCTGGTGGCCGCCGGCGCGCTGGCGCTGGCCTGGGCGCTGCAGCAACTGCTGGCGCTGCCCTGGTCGCAGCAGTGGCCGATGCTGGCCGGCGTCGCGCTGGTGGCGCTGGCGGCCTGGTTCCCGGTGCAGATCCCGCGCACCACCTTCACCTACAGCGTCGCCGATCTCTTCGTCTTCACGCTGCTGGCGATGGCCGGCACGCCGGCCGCGGTGCTGGCCGCGGGCACCGAGGCCGCGGTGGGCTGCTGGCGCACCTCCAGGCGGCTGAGCAGCCGGCTGGCGTCGCCGGCCGCGGCGCTGGCCGCGATGGCGGTGACCGGTGCGCTGCATTACGGGCTGCGTGCGCTGCTGACGCGCGCCGGCCTGGCCGAGGCCAGCGCCGAGCTGGCCTCGCTGTGCACGGTGGCGCTGCTGCCGTTCGCGCTGACGTCGCTGCCGCTGGGCCTGATGATGGCGCTCAAGAGCGGCCGCCGCTTCGACGGCCGCGCCTGGCTCGACGGCTACGGCTGGGTGGCCGCGATGTACCTCGGCGCCGCGGTGGTGGCCGGCATCGTGCACCTCAACGTGCGCCAGTTCGGGCCCGGCATCGTCTTCGTCGGCCCGGTGGTCGTGATCGCCATCGTGCTGCTGCTGCGCGCCACGCTGGCCCGCCACGACCGCGAGCGCAGCGCGCAGGAAGTGCGCATCGCCGACGCCGAGCGCGAGGCGCTGATCAACCAGCGCCGCTTCGGCGCCGCCTTCACGCACGCGGCGCTGGGCATGGCCATCGTCGACGCGCAAGGGCGCGTGCTGCAGGTCAACCCGGCGCTGTGCAGCCTGTTCGCGGTCGAAGCGCCGGCGCTGATCGGCCAGCCTTTCGACGACCGGCTGCACGCCGGCGACCTGGGGCTGTTCCGCCGCCGCGTGCAGGAGGCGCTGCAACACCCCGAGCCGGCGTTCACGATGGAGCTGCGCTGCCACGGCCGCGCCGACGAGGAGGTCTGGGTGGCGCTGCACTGCAGCCGCTTCGACGACCCCGGCAGCACCGGCCTGTGCCTGATCTACCAGTTGAAGGACATCACCTCGCGCCACCTGGCCGAGCGCAAGCTGCAGCACATCGCCTTCCACGACGCGCTGACCGATCTCGCCAACCGCCACTGCTTCCAGGAGCGGCTGGCGGTGGCGGTGGAGGCCAGCCGCACCGACGAGCAGGTGCGCTTCGCGGTCATGTTCCTCGACCTCGACCGCTTCAAGGTCGTCAACGACAGCCTGGGCCACGTGGCGGGCAACGAGCTGCTGCGCGAGGTGGCGCGGCGGCTGCGCGCCTCGCTGCGGCCCAGCGACCTGGTGGCGCGGCTGGGCGGCGACGAGTTCGCGGTGCTGCTGGAAGCGCTGGACTCGCAGGACGCCGGCGTGGACCTGGCCGAGCGGGTGCTGGTCGCGCTGTCGCGCCCGGTGGCCATCAACGGCACCGAGGTGCTGCCCGGCGCCAGCATCGGCATCACCTTCAGCGACATGGGCTACCGCACCGTCGACGAGGTGCTGCGCGACGCCGACCTGGCGATGTACGAGGCCAAGGCCGCCGGCCGCGGCCGCGTGGCGCTGTTCGACAGCAGCATGCACGAGCGCATCGCCGACAAGCTGGCGCTGGAGGCCGACCTGCGCCACGCGATCGGCGCCGGGCAGCTCTCGGTGATGTTCCAGCCGCTGTACCACATCGACCCGTATCGGCCTTACGGCTTCGAGGCGCTGGCGCGCTGGGTGCACCCCGAGCGCGGGCCGGTCAGCCCGGCGGTGTTCATCACGCTGGCCGAGGAGTCGGGCCACATCGAGGCGCTGACCGCCTGGGTCATCGACCACGCCTGCAGCCAGCTCGCCGCCTGGCAGCGCAGCGCGCCGGCGATGGCCGAGCTGGGCATGCACGTCAACGTCTCCGGCCGCGACCTCGCCTGGCCCGGGCTGGTGGACCACGTGCAGGCCGTGCTGCAGCGCCACCAGCTGGCGCCGCGGCACCTGACGCTGGAGATCACCGAGACCATGCTGATGAGCCGGCTCGACGTGGCGCTGCAGGCGCTGGCGCGGCTGCGCGAGATCGGCGTCAGCTTCAGCATCGACGACTTCGGCACCGGCTACTCGTCGCTGGCCTACCTGAGCACGCTGCCGATCGACAGCCTGAAGATCGACCGCTCGTTCGTGATGGGCCTGCACGACAAGCCGCACAACCTGGAGATCGTGCGCGCGGTGCTGGACCTGGGGCGCTCGCTCGGCAAGAAGGTGATCGCCGAGGGCATCGAGACGCCCGAGCAGCTGGCCGCGCTGCGCCGCATGGGCGTGCCCATCGGCCAGGGCTACCTGCTGTCCCGGCCGCTCAAGCCCGAGCAGGTGGCGACCTGGCTGGTCGCCCAGGCGGCGCCGGCGGCTGCGCCTGCATAACCCGGTATCAGGGCGTCTGCGGCGCCTCGGTGACGAAGCCGATGCGCGTCAGCCCGGCCTGTTGGACGGCGCCGATCAGCTCGGCCACGCGGCCATAGGGCACGCGGCGGTCGGCGCGCAGCTGCACCTCGGTGGTCGGGTCGCCGCGCGCGGCCTCGCGCACGCGCGCCGCCAGCTCGCCGTCGGCCAGCGGCTGATCGCCCAGGAAGACGCGCCCTTCGGCGTCGATCGCCAGCGCGATGAAGGCCGGCGCGTCGCTGGGCCGCGCGGCCTCGGCATGCGGCAGCTCGAGCTTGAGGCTGCTGCTCATCAGCGGCGCGGTGACGATGAAGATCACCAGCAGCACCAGCATCACGTCGATCAGCGGCGTCATGTTGATGTCGCTCATCGGCCGCGAGGCCGGGCTGCGCTGCAAGCGGCCGAAGGCCATCGCGCGGCTGCCTACGATTCGGCGCCGAGCGCCATCTCGCGCAGGTCGTGCGCGAAGCCTTCGAGCTCGGCCTCGGCCGCGGCGATGCGCTGGCCGTAGATGTTGTAGGCCAGCACCGCGGGCACGGCCACCGCGATGCCGGCGGCGGTCATGATCAGCGCCTCGCCGACCGGGCCCGAGACCTTCTCGATCGACAGGCTGCCGGCCGCCGCGATGGCGGCCAGCGCGTGGTAAATGCCCCAGACGGTGCCGAACAGCCCGACGAAAGGCGCCGTGCTGCCCACCGAGGCCAGCAGCACCTGGCCGCCCTGCAGGTGCTGCAGCCCGCGGTGCAGGGCGTCGCGCAGCCGGCGGGTGAGCTGCGCGGCCAGCGGGCCGCCGCCGTCGAGCGTGCCGCGCGGCGCCTGCGCCACCGCGGCGTCGAGCAGCGGCTGCAGGATCTGCTCGCGGTCGATCGCCTGCAGCCGCTGGCGGCCTTCGTCGAGCGAGGGCGCGGCCCAGAAAGCGGCGACGCCGCGCTCCACGTCCTGCGCCGCGCGGCGCAGCAGCCAGCCCTTCCAGAGGATCACGACCCAGGCCGTCACCGACATCAGCAACAGCAGCCCGGCCACGGCGCGGCCGATGCCGTCGCTGCGGTCCCAGAAGTGCAGCAGCCCGTCCACGCGCGCGCCGACCGGTTGCTCAGCCCTTGAGGCCCAGCACGTCGTCCATGCCGTACAGGCCGGGCGGCTTGCCGCGCAGGAAGCCCGCCGCGCGCAGGCTGCCGGCGGCGTAGTTGGCGCGGCTGTTGCTGCGGTGCGTGATCTCGATGCGCTCGCCGGTGCCGGCGAACAGCACCGTGTGGTCGCCCACGATGTCGCCGCCGCGCACGGTGGCGAAACCGATCGTCGAAGGGTCGCGCTCGCCGGTGACGCCTTCGCGCGCGTAGACGGCGCAGTCCTTCAGCTCGCGGCCCAGCGCCCGGGCCAGCACCTCGCCCATCGCCAGCGCGGTGCCGCTGGGCGCGTCGACCTTGTGGCGATGGTGGGCCTCGATGACCTCGATGTCGTAGCCCGCGGACAGCGCGCGCGCCGCCTGGTCCAGCAGGCGCAGCATCACGTTGACGCCGACGCTCATGTTGGGCGCCATCACGATGGGCAGCGCCTGCGCGGCGGCTGCGATCTCGGCCTTCTGCGCCGCGCTGAAGCCAGTGGTGCCGATGACCATGCGCACGCCGCGTTCGCGGCAGACGCCGAGGTGGGCCAGCGTGCCCTCCGGGCGGGTGAAGTCGATCAGCACGTCGGCGCCCGCCAGGCCCTGGCGCAGGTCGGACGTGATCGCGACGCCGGTGGCGCGGCCGAGAAAGGCGCCGGCATCGCCGCCCAGCGCCGGGCTGCCGCTGGCGTCGAGCGCGCCGCTGAGCTTGCAGTCGGCGCTGCCCAGCACGGCCTCGATCAGCATGCGACCCATGCGGCCGGAGGCGCCGGCCACGGCGATGTTCAACGGCGGGGCGGCGGTGCTCATCGGGCGCCCAGCCTTCAGTTGCCCAGCGGCGGGTAGCTGCGCACCGGGCCCTGCGGCTCGGGCGCCGGCGCGTCGTCGCGCTTGGGCGGCGCGGGCAGGGCCTTGATCTGCGCTTCGGTCAGCTCCAGCGTGCGCGGCTCGAACTTCTTGTGCACGCGGGTGATGCCGGCGACGAACTCGCGCTCGCTGGGCAGCTCGGGCGCCTCCATGGATTTCAGCGCATCGCCGTCGAACCACACCACGACGCTGCGGCGCTGGTTGGGCACGCCGTCGCGGCGCAGCGTGAAGATGTAATCCCAGCGGTCGCTGTGGAACGGGTCGGCGAGCAGCGGCGTGCCCAGGATGTCGCGCACCTGGGCGCGCGTGAGGCCGGGCTTGATGCGCGCGGCCTGCTCGCTGGTGACCACGTTGCCCTGCACGATCTCGATGCGATAGGGCGTGATGCGGGCGAGGAAGCTGTCGTCGGACTGGCGCGACGCGGCGCAGCCGCCCAGCAGCGACAGGGCGGCCAGGCCGGCGACGAGGAAGGATCGGCTCATGGGCAGGATCTGAGTGGGGGCAGCGCAGCCACCCGTGCAGCATGGGCTGGCTATGATCAAAACCATTCTAGCGGGGACCCTACATGACCAATGCCGAGGAACTGAAGAGCAGCGGGCTGAAGGCCACGCTGCCGCGCATCAAGATCCTCGAAGTGTTCCAGCACACCTCGCGCCGCCACATGACGGCCGAGGACGTCTACCGCGCGCTGCTGGCCGAGGACTCCGACATCGGCCTGGCCACGGTCTACCGCGTGCTGATGCAGTTCGAGCAGGCGGGGCTGCTGACGCGCAGCAACTTCGAGGCCGGCAAGGCCGTGTTCGAGCTCAACGAGGGCCACCACCACGACCACCTGGTGTGCCTGAGCTGCGGCCGCGTCGAGGAGTTCTTCGACCCCGAGATCGAGAAGCGCCAGCGCGCCATCGCCGAGGGCCGCGGCTTCGAGCTGCAGGATCATTCGCTGGCGCTCTACGGTCGCTGCACCGTGCCCGACTGTCCGCACCGCCAACGCTGACGCCTGCGGCGGCCGCGCAGCGGTCGCCATCAGTCGTCGGGCTCGCCCTTCTCCATCGCCTTCTGGTGGCGCTCGATGAACTCCTGGTAGGTGTCGATGCCGCGCAACTGCAGGATGGTGTTGCGCACCGCGGCCTCCACCAGCACCGCCAGGTTGCGGCCGGCGTCCACCGCGATCACCACCTTGCGCACGCCGATGCCCAGGATCTCCTCGTACAAGGGCTCGTAAGGCAGGCGCTCGAACTCGCGCTCCATTGTCTCCTTGCGCACCAGGTGCACGATGAGCCCGAGCCGCATCTTGCGGCGCACCGCCGTCTCGCCGAAGATGGCCTTGATGTCCAGCAGCCCGATGCCGCGCACTTCCAGCAGGTTGCGCAGCAGCTCGGGGCAGCGGCCTTCCAGCGCCGTCTGGCTGTTGCGGTAGAGATCGACCGCGTCGTCGGCCACCAGGCCGTGGCCGCGGCTGATCAGCTCCAGCCCCAGCTCGCTCTTGCCCAGGCCCGATTCGCCGGTCAGCAGCACACCCAGGCCGAGGATGTCCATGAACACGCCGTGGCGCGTGGTGCGCTCGGCGAACAACTGCGCGACGTAGGCGCGCACCACGTCGATCACGTGGCCCGCCGACTCGCGGGTGACGAACAGCGGGATCTCGGCGCGGTCGCACATCGCCACCAGGCGGTCGGGCGGCTTGCAGCCGTCGGCGACGATGATGAACGGCGGCTCCAGCGTCACGATGCGCGAGATGCGCCGCTCCTGGTCCTCGGGCGAGGCGTCGCCGAGGTAGACCACCTCGCGGCGGCCGACGATCTGCACCCGGTAGGGATGGATGTAGTTGAGGTAGCCCACCAGGTCGGCCGCCGAGCGCGCGTCGCGCACGGCGGCGTCGTCGAAGCGGCGCTCGGGGTGGGCGTGGCCGGCGATCCACTCCCAGCGCATCGCCTCGCGGTGGGCCTCGAACAGCCCCTCGGCGCTGACCAGGGTGGGCTTCACGGCGTCACGGCGTCAGGCCACGGACTTCAGCGGCTCCCAGTCGGAGATCAGCTTGTGCACCACGGCCGCGTCGGGCTCGGTCTTCAGCCGCTCGCGCAACTCGCGGTCGGACAGCATCTCGGCGATCTCCGACAGGATCTCCAGGTGCCGCTGCGTGGCCGCCTCGGGCACCAGCAGGAAGATCAGCAGCGACACCGGCTCATCGTCGGGTGCGTCGAAGGCGATCGCCTGCTGCACGCGCAGCACCGCGGCCAGCGGGTTCTTCAGGCCCTTGATGCGGCCGTGCGGGATGGCCACGCCATGGCTGAGGCCGGTGGAGCCCAGCCGCTCGCGGGCGAACAGGTTGTCGGTGACGATGCTGCGGGCGATCGAGTGCTGGTTCTCGAACAACAGGCCAGCCTGCTCGAACACTCGCTTCTTGCTGGTGGCGTCCACGTTCACCAGCACGTTGGCGCTGGGCAGGATGGCGGCAAGGCGATTCATCTGGGAAGAGTCCCCCCGAGGGTGGGTCGCTTGTGACGACGGCCGGTACCCGCGTGTTACGGAAGGCGTGAATTATAGGAAGCCGGCCTTCACCGCAATGCCGGTGGCGGCACCGCGTTCGCGGGGAAGCAGTGCCTTTTGCGGCATTGCAGCAACAATCCGGACGCAGCCATGAAAAACGGCCCCGCAGGGCCGTTGCTGGGCTGCCGGTGCGGCCGGCTCAGGGCGTGCCGGCGTCCAGCCGCTTGGGGGCCTGGTGGTGGTGGTCCTGCAGCCGGTCCTTGTGGCGCACGACCTGGCGGTCGAGCTTGTCCATCAACTGGTCGATGGCGGCATACAGGTCTTCGTGCGACTGCTCGACGAAGATGTCGCGCCCCTTGACGTGCAGCGTCACCTCGGCACGCTGCCTTCGTTCCTTTTCCTTCTTCTTTTCCACCGTCAGCAGCACGTTCACATCCACGACCTGATCGAAATGTCTCGTCACGCGGTCCAGCTTGGTGAGCACGTACTCGCGCAGGGCCGGGGTGACTTCGAGATGGTGTCCGCTGATCGTCAAGTTCATTCAGTGCCTCCTGGGCGAGGGGAAGAAACCATGGCCAGGAACGAGCCCTGGCCGAGCCAGTGTGACCCGTTTGCGAGGCCCTGGCAAGCCAAGCCATCAACGAATGAAGGCCCTGGTTTGTGAGAATATTTCGGGTTGCTTCAGCCCTCGCAGCGAGCCGTCGCAGCGAGGTGATGGCGGCGCTGTCACCTGGTTCGCATTACCGCTTCTTTGCATGTTCCGTTTGCGCCCCGTGCTGGGCTGGCTGATCGGCCTGCTGCTGGCCTTGCCACTGCTGGCCGCCGCCGTGCTGCTGCTGTGCGTGCCGGCGGACCAGCCGCTGGTTCAGCGCGAGCCGGTGATCGAGCTGGCCGACGTCGAGCGCGCGCTGCGGCTGGCACGCCAGCACGACCCGCGGCACGCGCTGCCGGGCGTGGTGCGCACGCTGCGGCTGTCGCAGCACGAGGCCGAGCTGCTGATCAACCACGCCGTGGCGCGCTGGCGGCCCAGCCGCTGGCAGCTGGAGCTGGGCGCCGGCGACCTGCTGCTGCGCGGCAGCGTGCCGCTGCCGGCCAACCCTTTCGGCGCCTGGCTCAACGTCGAGGTGCGGGCGCGCCAGACGCGCGGCCTGCCGCAGCTCGACCGGCTGCGCCTGGGGCGGCTGAACGTGCCGCCGGTGCTGGCAGCCTGGGCGCTGCGCCGGCTGGCCGAGCACTACGGGCTGGGCGGCTGGCAGCAGGCCGACGTGCTGTCGGTGCAGCTCGTGCGGCTGCTGCCGCGCCGGCTGGACCTGGTCTATGCCTGGGGCCCCGACGCCGGCGCCCAGGTGCTGGGCGCGCTGCTGCCGCAGAGCGAGCACGCGCGGCTGCGCGTCTACGCCGCTGAGCTGGCGCAGGTGGCGCAGGGCCTGCCGGCGGGTGCGCCGCAGTCGCTGTCGCAGCTGCTGCCGCCGCTGTTCGAGCTCGCGCGCCGGCGCAGCGCCGCCGGGCAGGACCCGGCGCTGGAGAACCGCGCCGCGCTGCTGGTGCTGGGCATGGTGGCCAACGGCATCGGCCTGGGCGCGCTGCTGCCTGAGCGGCGCGAGGAACTGGCGGCGCACCCGATCCGCGTCACGCTGGCCGGGCGGCCCGACTCGCCGCAGCACTTCCTGGTCTCGGCGACGCTGGCGGCCGAGCGCGGCACGCCGCTGGCCGACCTGATCGGGCTCTACAAGGAGCTGTCCGACGCGCGCTCGGGCAGCGGCTTCAGCTTCAACGACATGGCGGCCAACCGCGCCGGCACCCGGCTGGGCACGCTGGCCGTCGGCGACCCCGAGCGGCTGCAGCAGCGCCTGGCCGCAGGCCTGAACGAGGCCGACTTCATGCCCGACGTCTCGGACCTGCCCGAAGGCATGAACGACGCCGAGTTCCGCCGCCGCTTCGGCGCCCCCGGCTCGGCGGCCTACCAGCGCCTGATGGACGACATCGAGCAGCGCCTGGCCGCCACGCCGCTGTACCGCGCGGGCAGCGACTAAGATCGCAGCGGTCATGCCGCTGCACTACCGCACCGTCCCCGTCACCCCTTTCCAGCAGAACGCCTCCATCGTCTATTGCGAGGCCACGCGCAAGGCGGCGGTGATCGATCCCGGCGGCGAGCTGCCGCGGCTGCTGGCGGCGGTGGCCGAGCTGGAGCTGGAGCTGGCGCTGGAGCAGATCTGGCTGACCCACGCCCACATCGACCACGCCGGCGGCGCCGGCACGCTGGCGCGCGAGCAGGGGCTGCCCATCATCGGCCCGCACCCGGGCGACCAGTTCTGGATCGATGCGCTGGCGGCGCAGAGCCGGCAGTTCGGCTTTGCGCCGGCTGAAAGCTTCACGCCCACGCGCTGGCTGGCCGACGGCGACCAGGTGAGCATCGGCGACTGCACGCTCGACGTGCGCCACTGCCCCGGCCACACCCCGGGGCACGTGGTCTTCCACAGCGCGCAGGCGCGGCGCGCCTTCGTCGGCGACGTGCTGTTCGCCGGCAGCATCGGCCGCACCGACTTTCCCGGCGGCGATTTCGACACGCTGATCGCCAGCATCACCCAGCGCCTGTGGCCGATGGGCGACGACACCGTGTTCATCCCCGGCCACGGCCCGGAGAGCAGCTTCGGCCGCGAGCGCCGCTTCAACCCCTACCTGCAGGCCAGCTGAGCACCGCCATGGCCCGCGAGACCCGGCCCCCGCCACAGGACTACGTCCAGACCGCGCCGCTGTCCGACGACGTGCGCGAGCTGGCCCGGCGCGGTGAACTCGTGCGTTATGCCAAGGGCGCCGTGCTGATCCAGGAAGGCTCGCACGGCGACACCATCTTCATCGTGCTGGCCGGCCGGCTGCGCGCCTACGGCAGCCACCTGGCCAACGACCGCGAGATCACCCACGGCACCTACGGCCCCGGCGAATACGTCGGCGAGATGAGCCTGGACGGCGGCCCGCGCTCGGCCAGCGTGTCGGCGCTGGAGCCCACGATCTGCTCGATGGTGACGCGGCGCACGCTCGAAGCGCACCTGGCCGAGCACCCGGCCTTCGCCTTCGAGCTGCTGGCCAAGGTGATCCGGCGCGCGCGGGCGGCCACGCTCAGCGCCAAGAGCATGGCGCTCAACGACGTCTACGGCCGCCTGAAGATGCTGCTGGAGGCCAGCGCCGAGCCGCAGCCCGACGGCACGCGGCGGCTCGCCGAGCGCCTCACGCACCTGGAGCTGGCCAACCGCGTGGGCTGCTCGCGCGAGATGATCACGCGCCAGCTCAACGACCTGCAGCAGGGCGGTTACGTCGGCCAGGAAGGCCGCGGCTTGCTGATGCTGCTGAAGCCGCTGCCACCCCGCTGGTGAACCTGGCCCCCTACGGCCTGGGTACAGGCCGGTCCCCCCAAGGGGGAGCGATCCCGACCGGGGGACCCGGATCGGGATCAGACCTCGCTATTGCCGCCGGTTGGCGTCCGCCGCGGCCAGCTTGGGCGCCGGCGGAAAGTGCCGGTCGGGCTTGGGTGCCGCCTCGTAGATGGGCATCACGCGCGGCAGCCTGGCCTCGATGTCCTTGATGCGCTGCGGGCCGCTGGGGTGGGTCGACAGGAATGGGGAATTGGCGCCGCCGCCGGCCGCGCCCATCTTCTGCCACAACGTGACGCCAGCGCGCGGGTCGTAGCCGGCCTGCGCGGCCATCACCAGGCCCAGCGCATCGGCCTCCGACTCGTCGTCGCGGCTGAATTTCAGCGACAGCAGCTGGCTGCCCACCTGCGCGCCGATGTCGCCGATCTGCCCCAGCCCCAGCAGCGCCGCGCCCAGGCGCAGGCCGTTGGTGGTGACGACGTTCTTGCCCATCTGCTCGCGCGCGTGCTCGAGCAGCGCGTGCGCCATCTCGTGGCCCATGATCATCGCCACCTCGTCGTCGGACAACTGCAGCTCCGACAGGATGCCGTAGAAGAACGCGATCTTGCCGCCGGGCATGCAGAAGGCGTTGAGCTGGCGGCTGCCGATCAGGTTGACCTCCCAGTGCCACTGCGCCGCGCGCGAGTTGCAGTCGGCGGTGAAAGGCACGATGCGCGCCGCGATGTACTTCAGCCGCTGGAGCTGCAGGTTGTCGGCCGGCGCCAGCGCGCGCTCGCTGCCGGCCTGCTGCAGCATGCGCCGGTATTGCTGGCCGGCCTGGCCTTCGACGGTGTCCGCCGGAACCGCCTTGGTGAAGGTCGAGCGCTTGCATTCGGGGATCACGGCGGCTCGCGCCGCGCCCGGCCAGGCGGCCACCAGACCGGCGCCGAGCAGGCCGCCGGCCAGCAGGCGGCGGCGGTGCAGGCTGCAGGCGCAGGACCAGGGGGCTTGAGCATTCATCGGCATCTCTCCTGCAACCGCAACGCATCGGCACGGCGACGGGCCGACAGATGGGGCTGGCGTCGCGCAAATTCTAGGAGCGCGCCCATCAGCCCAGCGCGCGAATGGGCGTGCGCAAGGCCCACAGCAGCAGCAGCGCCGGCAGCGCGAAGACGGTGCTGACGACGAAGAAGCTCGGCCAGCCGATGGTCTCGGCCAGCACGCCGGCCAGCGGCCCCACCCAGACCCGGCCCACCGAGGCAAAGGCCGACAGCAGCGCGAACTGCGTGGCCGTGAAGCGCTGGCTGCACAGGCTCATCAAGAAGGCCAGGAAGGCCGCCGTGCCCATGCCGCCGCACAGGTTTTCCAGCGCCACCACCAGCAGCAGGCCGCCGTCCACCGGGGTGGCCTGGGCCAGCTTGACGAAGCCCCAGTCGAAGGCCGGCAGCAGCGCCGCGCCGAGCTGGCCGCGACCGCCTTGCGCCAGCCACCAGAAGCCGAGGTTGGTGACGGCCTGCAGGATGCCGAACACCATCAGCGCGCGCCACAGTCCCAGGCGCAGCATCAGCGCGCCGCCCAGGAGCGCGCCGCCGATCGACAACCACAGCCCGATCAGCTTGTTGACGACGCCGACCTCGGCCGACGCATAGCCCATGCCCTTGAGCAGAAAGGGCGTCAGCAGCGCGCCGGCGAAGGCGTCGCCCAGCTTGTAGAGCACGATCAACAGCAGGATCGCGCCGGCGCCGGGTTGGCTGAAGTAGTCGCGCAGGCCCGCCAGCAAGGTGTCGAAGCGCGCCCGGCGAGCGGCCCAGGCGGCCAGCGGCAGCGTCAGCGCGATGCCGCCCAGCAGCGCAGCCAGCTCGATCCAGCGCGCCTGCAGCGCCGCCGGCAGCGTGCTCGCGGCGAGCCAGCCGCCCAGCAGCGCCTGCGCCACGGCAGCGCCGAAGCGGTCGGTCAGCCACACGCCCACGGCCACCGCGGCCAGCACGGCGGCAAAGCCCAGCAGCTCGCGCCGCGCGGCGCCCTGCGGCCTGGACGCCGCCGGCAGCGCCGGCAGCCGCGGCAGCAGCAGCGCGCTGACCACGGCCGCGCCCAGCATCAGCACGGCCATCAGTCGATAGACCTGGGGCCAGGTCCAGCCGCCGCCTTGCGCGGCGTCGGTCCAGATCAGCGCGAGGCCGCCGGAGACGATCATCGCGACCCGATAGCCGGCGACGTTGAGCGAGGCGCCGAGGCCGCGCTCGGCCGCCGGCAGCAGGTCGGTGCGGTAGGCGTCGATCACCACGTCCTGCGATGCCGACAGGAAGGCCAGCGTCAGTGCTAACCATGCAAACGAACGGATGCCGGCCGCCGGCGACGTGCCGGCCAGCAGCAGCAGCGCGCCGGCCAGCGCCAGTTGCGTCAGCACCAGCCAGCCGCGCCGCCGGCCCAGCCCCGGCGGCTCGAAGCGGTCCATCAGCGGCGCCCACAGAAACTTGAAGGTGTAGGGCAGCCCCGCCAGCCCGAGGAAGCCGATGGTCGCCAGGTCCACGCCGTCGGTGGCCAGCCAGGCCTGCAGCGCCTGGCCGGTCAGCGCCAGCGGCAGGCCGGAGGCAAAGCCCAGCAGCGCGACGACGACCAGCCGCCAGCCGCGCTGCAGCCGCTCCATACGTTGCTGCATCAAACGACCGCCGGCTCCAGCAGCCGCAGCGTGCCGGCGTCGGCGTCGATCTCGGCGCGCACGCCCAGCGGCAGCGTGAACTTGCGCTTGATGTGGCCGAACTGCGCGCCGCGGTAGACCGGCACGTCCAGCGGCATGAAGTAGTCGCGGAACACCTCGTCCAGCGTCAGGCTGCCGAAGCTGCCTTCGCTGGGCGGGCAGTCGGTAAAGCCGCCCAGCACGACGCCGGCCACGCGCGCCAGCGCGCCCGAGAGCAGCAGCGTCGAGAGCATGCGGTCGACGCGGTAGACGTACTCGGTCACGTCCTCCAGGAACAGGATCGCGCCGTCGAGGCGCGGCATGTACGGCGTACCGGCCAGCGAGGTCAGCACCGCGAGGTTGCCGCCCGCCAGCGGGCCTTGCGCGCGGCCACCGCGCAGCGTCTGGATCGTGCCTTCGGCCGCCACCAGGTCGTCGGCCGGCACCAGCGTGTTGGCCAGCGTGTGCGCGCGGCCTTCCATCGCCACGGCCTTGAAGTGCTCGACGCTGAAGGCGTTCCATTCCGAGCGCGCCAGCGGCGAATGGAAGGTCACCAGTCCGGTCTTGACCTGCACCGCGCTGATCAGCGCCGTCAGGTCGGAGAAGCCGCCCAGGAACTTGGGATGACGCGCGATCAGTGCGTAGTCCAGCAGCGGCAGCACGCGGTTGGCGCCCGAGCCGCCGGTGACGGCCAGGATGCCGGCCACCTCGGGGTCGGCAAAGTGGGCGTGGATGTCGTCGGCGCGCTGCTGCGCCGTACCGGCCATGTGGCCGTAGCGCGCGCGCAGGTTGGCGCCTTCCTTCGTGCGAAAGCCCAAGGCGCGCAGCCGCGCATGCGCCTGCTCGTAAGGCGCGTTCTCGTGGATCGCGCCGCTGGGGTTGATCAGCCCGATCAGGTCGCCCGGCTGCAGCCGCCGCGGCCGGATCAACTCGTTCGTCATCCCTTCATCCCTTCAGTCTTCGAGGTCGACGGCGTCGAACCACTGGTTCCAGAACAGCGGCCGCCGAAAGCCCACCAGGCGCGGCTGCCACAGCGTGATCTGCACGAGGTGGGTGCGCAGCTTGTAAGGCATCCAGGCCACCGTCAGCCGCTTGGCGAGGTCGAACTCCGCCTCGCGCTCAGGCCCGTCGGGCAGCGCCAGCAGCCGCGCGATGGTGGCGTTCATCTGCGGCAGGTCGAAGCGCGCCAGGTTGACGCCACCCGCCGCAGCGCCGTCGTAGCGCAGCAGACCCTGGATGCCGTCGGGCGCGCCGGCGCGGCCGCTCACGCTCCACATCATCAGCTTGCCGGCGCGCGCGGCCTTGTACTGCTCGGGCCAGACGGCGCTGTGGAACTCGATGCGCAACCCGATGGCCTTCATGTCGCGCTTCATCAGCTCGTCGAAGCGGCGCGTCTCCTGGCTGGGCTGGGTGCCCATCTTCAGCACCAGGGGACGGCCGTCGGGCGTCTCGCGCCAGCCGTCGCCGTCGCGGTCGACCCAGCCGTACACGTCCAGCAGCGCGCGGGCGCGCGCCGGGTCGTAGCGGCTCATCTCGCTGCGCCAGGCGGGGTCGTAGCCGCTCATGTTGAGCGTCACCGGCGATTGCGCCGGCACCGCCGAGCCGTTGCGCAGCAGCGTGATCTCGCGCCCGACGTCGATCGCCAGCCCGATGGCGCGGCGCAGCGCCACCTGCGCCGCCGCATAACCGCCGACCAGCGGATCCTGCATGTTGAACATCGTGTAGTAGGTCGAGGGCAGCACCGCGCGCTCGACGCGGATGCCGCGCCGCGCCAGGTTGGGCGCCAGCCGGCCGCCCGGCAGCGCGGTGCCGGTGAAGGTGTCGGGCAGCTCGATCCAGTCGGTCTCGCCGTTCAGGAAGGCCAGCCAGGTTGGCTGACGCTCCTCGATGACGGCGATCTCCACGCGGTCGACCATCGGCAGCCGGCGGCCCTTCAGCCGCGCCAGGATGGCCTGGCCCTCGGCGTCGTCGGGCGCGGGCTGGGCGTCGTAGCGCCGCTCGCGGTATTGCGGGTTGCGCTCCAGCACGATGCGCGAGGCACGCCGCCACTCGGCCAGGCGGAACGGGCCGGTGCCCACCGGGTGCTGCATCGAGAGCTCGCCCTGCGCTTCGATCACCTCGCGCGCGACGGCGGCGGTGGCCGCATCGGCCAGCCATTGCGCAAAGCGCGGCCGGCCGGCATCGAGCACGAAGCGCAACGTGTAGCGGTCGGGCAACTGCAGCCCGGGCAGCGGGCGGTCGTAGTCGAAGGGCTTGCGCGAGTCCAGCGCCTCGCGCCGCAGCGCCGCCAGGCCGCTGATGCCGGCCTGCTCGATCGCGCTCCAGCCCGGGCTCTTGTTGGCGGGGTCGGCCAGGCGGCGGATGCTGTAGGCGTAGTCGGCCGCCACCAGCTCGCGCGGCTTGCCGCCGAAGGCCGGGTCGTCGGTGAAGAAGATGCCCGGCTGCACGTGCACGGTCCAGACGCGGAAGTCGGCCGAGTGCTCGGGCATCGCGGCCGCGGTCAACGGCCGCAGCTTGACCGGCCGCGCCAGCGGGTCGTAATGCAGCAGCGTCTCGAAGATGTGGCTGGTGACGCGCAACGAGCGCACATCGCCCACCCGCGCGGGGTCGAAGCCGGTCTCGCTTTCGCTGGCGATGCGCAGCACCTTGGGCGCCGGCGCGGCCGCCGCCAGTGCGGCGGCGCACAGGCCGGCCAGCAGCAGGGCGCGCAGGCGACGGAGTCGGGTCATCAGGGCCGTATTGGAGCGCAAGCGCGATGCGGGCCACGCCCGGGTGCGCCCCTACACTGCGGCCCATGAACGCCTCCTCTCCCATCGCCTTCATCGGCGGCGGCAACATGGCCAGCGCGCTGATCGGCGGGCTGGTGCGCGCCGGCCGGCCGGTCGCCAGCATCCTGGTGGTCGAACCTTTCGAGCCGCAGCGCGAGAAGCTGGCGCGCGACTTCGGCCTGCACGCGCGGGCAGCGGCCGACGCCACGCTGCAACAGGCCGGCAGCGTCGTCTGGGCCGTCAAGCCGCAGAGCTTTGCCGAGGCCTCGGCCGCCTGCAGCGGCCTGCTGGCCGGCGCGCTGCAGCTCAGCGTGATGGCCGGTGTGCTGAGCGACAGCATCGTGCAGGCCAGCGGCAGCGCGCGCGTGGTGCGCGCGATGCCCAACACGCCGGCGCTGATCGGCCAGGGCATCGCCGGGCTGTATGCGCGGCCAGAGGTCAGTGCCGACGAGCGCGCGCAGGTGGTAGCGCTGTTCGCGCCCACCGGCCAGTCGCTGTGGGTGGCGCGCGAGGCCGACCTGGACGCGGTGACGGCGCTGTCGGGCTCGGGCCCGGCCTACGTCTTCTATGTGATCGAAGCGATGGTCACCGCCGGCACGCAGATGGGCCTGAGCGCCGAGCAGAGCCGCCGCCTGGCGCAGGCCACCTTCGCCGGCGCCGCGGCGCTGGCGCAGGCCTCGCCGCTGTCGCCGGCCGAGCTGCGCGCGCAGGTCACGTCCAAGGGCGGCACCACGCACGCGGCGATCAGCTCGCTGGACGACAGCGGCGTGCAGGCGGCCTTCGTCAAGGCCTTGCAGGCGGCGCGCCGAAGGGCGGAGGAGCTGGGGCGGGGCGGTTGAGCAGCGGCCCGAAGGCGACGGCCGCGATAATCGCGCCTTCGCCGCTGCCGGCGGAGTGCTGCTCCGCTGGCCTCCACAAGACCTCAGATCCCGCCGGGCCGCCGCCGCGCCGCCGCGGCTTGGCACCATGGCTTCCGAATTCACCCCGCAGGTGCGCCGCCGCCGCACCTTCGCCATCATCAGCCACCCCGACGCCGGCAAGACCACGCTGACCGAGAAGCTGCTGCTGTTCTCCGGCGCGATCCAGATCGCCGGCAGCGTCAAGGCGCGCAAGGCCAGCCGCCACGCCACGTCCGACTGGATGGAGATCGAGAAGCAGCGCGGCATCTCGGTGGCCTCGTCGGTGATGCAGATGGAGTACCGCGACTGCGTGGTCAACCTGCTGGACACGCCGGGCCACCAGGACTTCAGCGAGGACACCTACCGCGTGCTGACCGCGGTGGACGCGGCGCTGATGGTGATCGACGCCGCCAACGGCGTGGAGCCGCAGACGCGGCGGCTGCTGCAGGTCTGCCGCGCGCGCAACACGCCCATCCTCACCTTCGTCAATAAGATGGACCGCGAGGTGCAGGAGCCGCTGGCGCTGATGGACGAAATCGAGCGCGAGCTGGGCATGGGCGTCGTGCCCTTCACCTGGCCGGTGGGCATGGGCAAGGTCTTCGGCGGCGTGCTGGACCTGCGCAAGCAGCAGATGCGCGTCTTCGCGCCCGGCGAAGACCGCCAGACCGGCGGCGACGAGATCATCGAAGGCCTGGCCAACCCGGTGCTGACGCAACGCTTCGGCGCCGCCTTCGAGCAGGCGGCAGGCGAGGTCGAGCTGGTGCAGGCAGCTGCGCCCTCGTTCGACGAGGAGGAGTTCCTGGCCGGCCACCAGACGCCGATGTTCTTCGGCTCGGCGATCAACAACTTCGGCGTGCGCGAGGTGCTTGACGCGCTGGTCGACCTGGCGCCGCCGCCGGGCCCGAAGGCCGCGATGCAGCGCAAGGTGGAGCCCGAGGAGCCCAAGTTCAGCGGCGTGGTCTTCAAGATCCAGGCCAACATGGACCCGGCGCACCGCGACCGCATCGCCTTCGTGCGCGTGGCCAGCGGCCGCTTCGAGCGCGGCATGCGGCTGAAGGTCACGCGCTCGGGCAAGGAGCTGCGGCCCAACACCGTGGTCACCTTCATGAGCCAGCGCCGCGAGCTGCTGGACGAGGCCTATGCCGGCGACATCATCGGCATTCCCAACCACGGCGTGCTGCAGCTCGGCGACACGCTGAGCGAAGGCGAGCCGCTGCAGTTCACCGGGCTGCCCTTCTTCGCGCCGGAGATGTTCCGCTCGGTCGAGGTGGCCGACCCGCTGAAGACCAAGCAGCTGCGCGCCGGCCTCACGCAGCTCGGCGAGGAAGGCGCGATCCAGGTCTTTCGCCCGGTGGCCGGCAGCGTGCTGCTGCTGGGCGCGGTGGGGCAGCTGCAGTTCGAGGTGGTCGCGCATCGGCTGGAGCACGAGTACGGCGTCAAGGCGCGCATCCAGCCGGCGCGCTACAACGTCGCGCGCTGGGTGACCTGCCCCGACGAGAGCGGCGGCGCGAAGGAGCTGCAGCGCTTCATCGACGGCAACGCCCACCGCGTCGCGCTGGACGCGGTGGACGCGCCCTGCGTGCTGCTGGAATACGCCGGCGAGCTGCGCGCGATGCAGGACAACTGGCCCAAGATCCACTTCCACGCGCTGCGCGAGCACGCCGGGCTGGTGTTCCAGAAGCAGCTGGAAGGTTGACGGGCGGTTGACACCGCGCCGCCGCTGGTAATACGATTCGTATTACCCATTCCTGCCGAGGCCGCGATGACCGTCACCATCAAGCTCGAAGCCACGCTCGAAGAGCGGCTGCGGCAGCGCGCGCACAGCAGCGGGCGCAGCACCAGTGACGTGGTCCGCGCCGCGCTGCAGGCCTACCTGGACCAGCCCGAGGCCGAGCCCGCACGCTCGGCGCATGCCTTGGGCGCCGACCTCTTCGGCCGCCACTTCGGCCCGCCGCACCTGGCCGCCAACCGCCGCCGTGAAGCCGGCGACGCCTGGGCCGAGCGGCACGCGGCGCGCGGCCGGCGCCGCTGATGGCCGGCCGCAAGCGCGGCGCGGCAGCAGCCGCTACCGCGCCGCCGCCGCCGCGACCGCCACCGCCAGTGGAGGCCCGCGAGCCTTCGGCGCGCTACCTGCCGCACAGTGGCCCGGTGCTGGTGGACAGCGGCCCGCTGATCGCGCTGTTCAACGGCGCCGACCGCTGGCACCTGCCGGTGCTGGACTGGTTGCGGCACAACCCCGCCGCCACGCTGATCAGCACCTGGCCGGTGGCCACCGAAGTCTGCGCGCTGCTGGCGCGGCGCATCCACAACGAAGCGGCGCTCGATTTCCTGCGCTGGGTGCAGCGCGGCGGCCTGACGCTGGACCGCGCCGTCGACGGCAGCCTGACCGAGCTGTTGCGCATCAGCGAGCGCTTCGCGTCGCTGCCCTTCGACCTGGCCGACGCCTCGATCGCCGAAGCCGCGGCACGGCTGAAGCTGCGCCACGTGCTGTCGATCGACGCCGATTTCGACGTCTACCGCGATCGGGCAGGCCGGGCGTTGGCGAATCTGCTGCGGGGTTGAGGGCGGACGGGCGGCCAGCGCCGCTCAAGCGCGCGGCGTCGCCCGCTCGATGATCGCCCCGCAGTCCACGCCGCGCGGCAGGCTGCCGTAGTTGCGGTGCTGGCCCTCGCCACCCAGCCGCGAAGCGCACCAGGCGTCGGCGACGGCTGACGGCGCGTGCTGCGCGAGCAGCGCACCCTGCATCGCCAGCGCCATGCGGTCGACGAGGTCGCGGGCGCGGTACTCGATGTCGGCGAGGTCGCCCAGGTCTCGCCGCAGCGCATCGACCCAGCGGTCGAGCGCCGCGTTGGCGCCGCGCGCGCGGCCGAGCTCGGCAAAGTAGGCGCTGACGGTCTCGGGCGACTTGCTCATGGCGCGCAGCACGTCCAGGCACTGCACGTTGCCGCTGCCCTCCCAGATGGCGTTGACGGGCGACTCGCGGAACAGCCGCGGGAACGGCCCGTCTTCCATCACGCCGCTGCCGCCGATGCATTCCATCGCCTCGTAGGCGTGGTTGGGCGTGCGCTTGCAGATCCAGTACTTGCCCACCGCGGTGACCAGGCGCACCAGCGCGTCTTCGTGCTCGTCGTCGCGGTGGTCGAGCGCGCGCGCCACGCGCATCGCCAGCGCCAGCGAGCCTTCGTGCTCGAGCGCGAGGTCGGCCAGCACGTTGCGCATCAGCGGCTGCTGGTTGAGCACGCGGCCGAAGACGGAGCGGATCGAGCAGTGGTGCAGCGCTTGCGCGACCGCCGCGCGCTGGCCCGCGGCCGAGCCGATCATGCAGTCGAAGCGCGTCATCGCCACCATCTCGATGATGGTGCGCACGCCGCGGCCTTCCTCGCCGACCAGCCACGCCAGCGCGCCGCGCAACTCGGTCTCGCTGGACGCGTTGGAGACGTTGCCCATCTTGCGCTTGAGGCGCAGCAGCTGCAGCGGGTTCTTGCTGCCGTCGGGCCGCCAGCGCGGCAGCAGGAAGCACGACAGCCCGCCCGGCGCCTGCGCCAGCACGAGGAAGGCGTCGCACATCGGCGCCGAGACGAAGTACTTGTGGCCGACCAGCTCGTAGGGCTGGCCCGGGCCGCCGGAACCCAGCGGGTGCGCGCGCGTCGTGTTGGCGCGCACGTCGGAGCCGCCCTGCTTCTCGGTCATCGCCATGCCGATCGTCAGGCCGGCCTTTTGCGCGTCAGGCACGTTGCGCGGGTCGTAGCTGCGCGCCGTGATCTTTGGCTCCCACAGCGCAGCGAGTGCCGGCGTGGTGCGCAGCGAGGGCACGGCGGCGAAGGTCATCGTGATCGGGCAGCCGTGGCCGGCGTCGACCTGCGTGTGCAGGTAGGTGCCGGCGGCGCGCGCGACGTTCGCACCGGGCCGCGGGTCGGTCCACGGCGACGAATGCAGGCCGCGCTCGATGGCCGTCTTCATCAGCGCGTGATAAGCCGGATGAAAGCGCACGAGGTCGATGCGGTTGCCGAAGCGGTCGTGCGTCTCCAGCTCGGGCCCGAAGCGATTGGCCTGCACGCCGAGCTCGAGGTAGGCGGCCGAGCCGACGAGGGCGCCGAACGCGGTGAGGTCGTCGTGCGCCCAGCTCGCGCCCTCGCGCCGCACCGCGTCGACGAGCGCGGCGTCCTGCGTGTAGGCGTTGAAGTCGACGAGTTCGCGCGACACGTTGACCACGTCGTGCGTCTCGGCCAGGCACAGCGCGGCTTGCGAGAGGTTGTCGGGTGCATTCATGGCGTGGTCTCCAGCAGGCGAGGGGCGGAAGTCGGCGGCGGCGCTGGCGACGCGGCGGGGCGGTGGGCAGCGAGGAACTGCTGCCAGACCGCACGGCCCGCCGCGTCGAAGCGCAGCACGGCGTCGAAGAAAGTGCGCCGCGCGTCGACGTCGACCAGCGGCGCCGGCAGCAGCGGGTCGAACAGCATGTCGCGGATGGCTTCGTTGCCGGCCCGGTACGCGGCGCGCAGCGTGGCCGGCGCTGTGCTCGCGCCGTCGCGCGGCGGCCGCGGCAGGCTCGGCAGGCGCGCGGCGAGGCGGCGCGCGGCCTCGCGGTAGCGGCGCGTCAACGCGGCGCCGTCCCACAGCGCGCGCGCACGGCCTTCGACGCCGGCGTCGAAGTCGCGCGCCGCGAAGACCGAAGCCGCCGCATCGAGCCCGAGCGCGACCAGCCGCTCGCGCACCGACGCCACGCCGCCGGCCAGGTTGTCGGGCCGCAGGTGCAGGCCGCGCTCCAGCTCGCGCAGGCCGAGCATCTGGAATGCACGCGCGCGCGTGCGTAGCGCGGCGCGGTCGCTGCGGCCGAGCGCGCCGACGTGCACCGCGACCCAGCCGCCCGACCAGTCGACCTCGCGGCGGGCGATGTCGCGCCAGCCGGCGACTTCGGCCGCCAGGTCTGCTGCGGCAGGCCCGAGGCCGTAGTCGCCGCGGCCGACGGGCTCGACCAGGCCGGCGGCGGCCAGCCGCGTCAGCGTCACGCGGGCGTGGCTCTCGCCGACGCCGAACAGGCCGCAGGCCGCCACGGCCTCGCGCGCGCTCAAGCGCCGGCCGTCGACGGCGAGCAGCAGGTTGAGCAGCAGGTGGCGGGGGTTGGCAGGCATGGGCGGCATGTAACATTACAGTGCACGTCATGCAGTGTCAACGGATGTAGCGCCCTTTGCAGGCGCCGGCGCCAGCACCTTGCCGGGGTTGAGCCGGCCGTGCGGGCCCATCCAGGCCATCATTCGCTGCGTCAGGTCCAGCCCCGGTGCGCTCACATGGACGGCCAGCGCCTCGCGCTTGTCCAGGCCGATGCCGTGTTCGGCGGAGATCGAGCCGCGCGGGGTCACCACCATGGTCGCGCCCGAAGGCAAGGGCGAGCCGTTCGAGGGGCGTTGGCTGCAAGCGGCCTGACGCGAGGGCGTGAGGTCGCGAGGACGGCCGGGGGTCAGCGGCTCGCCCGCCCGCGCCGCCGCCCGCCCGGTACCGCGCCGGCCAGCAACAGCACTGGCCACCCGACGATCACGGCGGCCACCATGCCCGCGCCGATCGCGGTGACGCGGTCCCAGCCGGCCGCCAGGCCCAGCAGCGCCAGCGGTAGGCCGACCACCACCAGCCAGACGCACCACGTGATGCCGCGCATTGCGAGATCCCCCCATGTCCGACCCCAAGATTAGATACGACGTCGAGGCGCAAGCCAAGCGCGAACAGCGCGTCGACGCACTGGCGCGCAAGGTGCGCGAGCTGGGCGACGTGTTGGAGGGCGACCTCAAGATCAGCGCATGCCGCGGCCAGCGAGCTGGAGGCGCTGGGCAGCAAGCAGCGCGTGATCGACGAATTCACGGCCCTCAAGCGCGAATCGGACAACCTGGCTGCTGCGCTGGGCAAGGCCGCTGCAGTGGTTGACCTGTTGGGCCGCGATCTGCAGCAGGTCGCCGCCAAGACGCAGGCGCTGGCCGCCGGCGAGAAAGCTGCCGTGGCCGCGCTGGCCGAAGCGCAGGCCTCGCTGCAGGCCAAGAGCGCTGCGCTCAAGTCCCTGAATACCGACACGGCCAGCGCTGTCAAGCGCACCGACGAAGGTCCATCCCCGCTCGCGCGGGGTCACCGGCGTCAGCGTGCCGCTGAAGTAGCTGGCCACGGGTCCATCCCCGCTCGCGCGGGGTCACCGTCCCCTACAAGTACATGGAGTCCGACGTCGAAGGTCCATCCCCGCTCGCGCGGGGTCACCACGCCGTGTCGGCACTAGCCGGCGCCCTTGGCGGGTCCATCCCCGCTCGCGCGGGGTCACCCGACTCGACGTCCCCTGCGCGGTGGTGACGCTGGGTCCATCCCCGCTCGCGCGGGGTCACCGCCTCAGGCACCAGCAGGCGCCAGACGCCGGCGGGTCCATCCCCGCTCGCGCGGGGTCACCCTGGTGGACGCCTTGACGCGGAAGGCGCGGAAGGGTCCATCCCCGCTCGCGCGGGGTCACCTTGCCGCTGGCGCACGAGCTGATCGTCGACCTGGGTCCATCCCCGCTCGCGCGGGGTCACCTGATCTCGGCCACGCTGTCGGCCTTCCTGGCGGGGTCCATCCCCGCTCGCGCGGGGTCACCACCTAATGGCCGAAGCGAGGGGTGCGCTCAAGGGGTCCATCCCCGCTCGCGCGGGGTCACCGCGTTATTTCGCATTGTTAGGTATTAACCCTAAGGTCCATCCCCGCTCGCGCGGGGTCACCATCAAAGGCGTGACGGACAAGATCGACACCGCGGGTCCATCCCCGCTCGCGCGGGGTCACCAACTTCCCCGTCTCGCTGATCGCGCTGACGATGGGTCCATCCCCGCTCGCGCGGGGTCACCATGATCGCCGTGCACTCGCGCAGGTGCTCCATGGGTCCATCCCCGCTCGCGCGGCGTCACCTTGGGCTTTGATCCAGGCCCGCAGGCCCGGCAGGGTCCATCCCCGCTCGCGCGGGGTCACCAGTCACTTGCGTTCACACGGCAGGGGTCGCAGGGGTCCATCCCCGCTCGCGCGGGGTCACCTGTTAGTCCCCGTCTCTCCGGGGTGTCACCGCGGGTCCATCCCCGCTCGCGCGGGGTCACCGCCGGCGCCTTGACGACGATCGTGTCTCGTGCGGGTCCATCCCCGCTCGCGCGGGGTCACCGATGCTGATGTCCTGCAGCTTCTCCGCGCGCACGGTCCATCCCCGCTCGCGCGGGGTCACCGCCGAGATCTCGGTGGTGGTGCGGGACTTCCACGGTCCATCCCCGCTCGCGCGGGGTCACCCGGCCGGTCAGGCGCGCGCCTTCGGCCAGTAGGGGTCCATCCCCGCTCGCGCGGGGTCACCAACGCCACCACCCACGGGTAGTGGCTGATCTCAGGTCCATCCCCGCTCGCGCGGGGTCACCCGCATGCATTGGCCGGAGAAGGTGCGCGCCGACGGTCCATCCCCGCTCGCGCGGGGTCACCGAAATTTCATCGACTCACCTGTTGAGTTATCAGGGTCCATCCCCGCTCGCGCGGGGTCACCCTTTGCCTGCTTCGCGTCGAGCGTGGCGTCGACGGTCCATCCCCGCTCGCGCGGGGTCACCTAGGCGGTCGGCGTCAGCGTGCCCGACACGCCGGGTCCATCCCCGCTCGCGCGGGGTCACCCGCTATCCTCCCTCGCCCGCCTGCTGCTGCAGCGGTCCATCCCCGCTCGCGCGGGGTCACCAAGTGGGATCGTGACGCCGGTCAACGCGCGCGCGGTCCATCCCCGCTCGCGCGGGGTCACCGGCATGGTGAGCGCCTGGCGCGGCGTGACCACGGGTCCATCCCCGCTCGCGCGGGGTCACCTGATGGCCCTTGAGGATTCGCGTCTGCAGTGTGGGTCCATCCCCGCTCGCGCGGGGTCACCCAGCCTGGCGCAGGAACGCTCGCTCCACCGCGGGGTCCATCCCCGCTCGCGCGGGGTCACCGCACACGGCTGGTCGTTCGGCGGGCTGCTGACGGGTCCATCCCCGCTCGCGCGGGGTCACCGCGCCCAGGGTGAGCCAGCACCGCACGGCCGACGGTCCATCCCCGCTCGCGCGGGGTCACCTTCAATGACCCCGCCTGCGCACCTGCTGATGCGGGTCCATCCCCGCTCGCGCGGGGTCACCACCACCAGCGCCACCTGCAGCCAGAAGCCGGGGGGTCCATCCCCGCTCGCGCGGGGTCACCAGCCATTCATTGGACGTCACCTTGCCGTCGCCGGGTCCATCCCCGCTCGCGCGGGGTCACCGAGGCTGTGTGTCCGAATAGCGCGCGGTAGCCGGGTCCATCCCCGCTCGCGCGGGGTCACCTCAATCAAGACCGTCAAGCAGGTGAAGGCCGAGGGTCCATCCCCGCTCGCGCGGGGTCACCGATCTGTTCCTCGGTCGCGCCGGAGAACACGCGGGTCCATCCCCGCTCGCGCGGGGTCACCAGGTGTGGGCGGCCGTCCGCGCCCTCGCTTCTGGGTCCATCCCCGCTCGCGCGGGGTCACCAACTGGACCTGTTCGAGGCCAACGGCATCGAGGGGTCCATCCCCGCTCGCGCGGGGTCACCCTCCCTGCAACGCACGATTCCACACGGACTGAGGGTCCATCCCCGCTCGCGCGGGGTCACCGTAGCAGGCGTTGCGGTACTCGCCTTCGTTGACGGTCCATCCCCGCTCGCGCGGGGTCACCGGCCTCGAATTTCTCCGGGCTCAGCACGTACTGGGTCCATCCCCGCTCGCGCGGGGTCACCGCTCAAGCGCTCGATGATGTCGGGGCGAGCCGGGGTCCATCCCCGCTCGCGCGGGGTCACCCCGCTGAATGACCGACCCGAAGTGGTGGCCTCGGGTCCATCCCCGCTCGCGCGGGGTCACCTTTGGGTTTCCTGGGCTTGCGCCTGGTCACGGGGGTCCATCCCCGCTCGCGCGGGGTCACCGCTCCAGGCCAAAGCCACCGACGCCGCGCGTCGGGTCCATCCCCGCTCGCGCGGGGTCACCCCCAGCAGCGTGTCCGGTGCACCGCCGGGCACGGGTCCATCCCCGCTCGCGCGGGGTCACCCGAATGAGCCTCGAAGCCACCATCTGCGGCGTGGGTCCATCCCCGCTCGCGCGGGGTCACCCCGGGCAACCGCGGGCGGCCTTTTTCATGCCCGGGTCCATCCCCGCTCGCGCGGGGTCACCTCACGTTGGCCCGCATCGCCGCGCCGGCGATAGGGTCCATCCCCGCTCGCGCGGGGTCACCGCGGCAAATATGTACGGGGGCCCCAATAGGCGGGGTCCATCCCCGCTCGCGCGGGGTCACCGTCCAGCCACGCTTGAATCGCGCGCTTCTCGCGGGTCCATCCCCGCTCGCGCGGGGTCACCAGCGCCTGCAGCCACGCCTTGACGGCCGACACGGGTCCATCCCCGCTCGCGCGGGGTCACCCTCGTGGTCGGCCTGCAGCTCGGCCAGCTCGCGGGTCCATCCCCGCTCGCGCGGGGTCACCGTGAGCTTCGCCATGGGCTGCTCCTTTCGCGGGGGTCCATCCCCGCTCGCGCGGGGTCACCCGGCACTGGAGCAACCGATGATGTCCAATTTCGGGTCCATCCCCGCTCGCGCGGGGTCACCTCCTGCCAGACCTGCCACGTCCAGCCGCCCACGGGTCCATCCCCGCTCGCGCGGGGTCACCGCGCCAGTGTCAACGACGTACTGAACAGACCTGGGTCCATCCCCGCTCGCGCGGGGTCACCAGGAGGCGCACCTCGAAACGCCGATCGGGCACGGGTCCATCCCCGCTCGCGCGGGGTCACCTGGAACGCCGACCAGATCGCGGTGGCGGGGGCGGGTCCATCCCCGCTCGCGCGGGGTCACCGCGGCAATGCCGACGGCAAAGGGGACGTGCGGAGGTCCATCCCCGCTCGCGCGGGGTCACCTCAATCAAGACCGTCAAGCAGGTGAAGGCCGAGGGTCCATCCCCGCTCGCGCGGGGTCACCCAACGATGTCGATCCGGCCAAGATTGGCAATGGGGTCCATCCCCGCTCGCGCGGGGTCACCGGTGCAGCAGCGACGGGTCGGGCGGATGATCTGGGTCCATCCCCGCTCGCGCGGGGTCACCGTGATCGAGTACCGCAACGCGATCATTGTCAAGGGTCCATCCCCGCTCGCGCGGGGTCACCTCTCGCACCCAAGATGTTGTCATACAAGCCAATTGTTAAGGAGCGAGTGAATCGACTACTCGTTAACCCTGTGCATCAGCAACGCACCGTCGATGCGCACCGGGTGTCTCGCCGGCGTGCCAACGGAACGTACGGCGATGCCGCCGTCTTCCTTGTTGTCGGCGAAGAGCATCGTCACCGAACCTCGTTGCAGCGCGACGTGCCAATCCTTCACCACTTGCCAGATCGTGTCGCGCGCCCGTGCGCTGAGCGCCTTGCTGACGTAGACGCCAGGCGCGGCCTCCAGCATCGCGGAGTTCAGCAGCCCGCGGTAGCGGTCCTCCACGTCACGGGTGATCACGACCGTCAGGCTCATCGGCGCCCTCGCGCTCCAGTCCCAGCAGGCTCTTGATGTCGTCGATCATGCGGCCGATCAGATCCTGCTTGCGGAACTCGCGGGCCGCGGTCTGCCGCACCAGGCGGTCGATCGGCTGGTCTTCGCCATCCTTGATGCGCTTGGCCACGTGGAAGGCGATGCGCAGCGTCACCGCTTCGCGGTAGAGATCGGCCACGTCCAGCACGAAGGACTGGTCGGAGTCCTCGTGGATGAAGCCGAGTTGCGGCAGCGCCGACAGCGCGGCCACTGCCACGCCGGCCGCCGCCTGCACCGCGGTCGCGGCATGGTTGATCGCCTGGTTGGCGGCGTCAGCGACCTCGGGCTGGGCGCGGTCGTAGCGCCGCCCTTTCCAGGCCAGGCCGAACGATTGCGCCAGCAGCTTGTAGCTTTCCTTGACCCGCGCTCCTTCGATGCCGCGCAGCACCGCGATGTCCTTGTGCGGCAGGATCTCGCCCAGCCGCCGCGCGTACATCTTGCGGGCGATGGCCACGCGCTGCTTGTCGTCGGCCCACAGCCGCGCCTGGGCGCGTGCCACGTCGGACCGGTCCGGACCCAGCGCCGGCGCGGTGTACAGCCGCGTGCCTTCGGTGCCCACGGCCACCAGCGCCGTGCCGTGGCGGGCCAGCAGGCGCAGCACGTCGTGGGTGACACTGGTGCCCGGCCCGATCAGGATGGCCGAGATCATCTGATGCGGCAGTTGGTACTCGCCGGGGTCGAGCACGCCGCCGCCGGAGCTGAAGTGCACGCAGCCGTCCTGCGCGCTGAGCTGGCCGCGGTCGAGGTAGAGCACGCCGTGCCGGTCGCCGTGCGCAACCTGCACACGTTCGAGGCCCAGGCGACCCTTGAGCATGGCTAACTAGCGGTTTGAATGCAGCGCGCCCGCGGGCGCCAGCAGCAGGCAACCGTAGCCGAAGGCGCGGTGCCGGCCCAAGCCGCGCGCCAGCAGCGCCGTGAAGGCCGCCGGCTGCTGCACCACCAGTTCGCCCCGCGCCGTCAGGTCGGGCAGCAGCCCGTGAGCCAAGCCACGCGACCGTTCGTCGCCGTCAGCGCGCTGGCCGCGGCGTGCGATGCGGGCCAGCACGAATGTATGCATCTGCCAGTCGTTCAGCCGCGCCGCTTCGCCGCGTGCCAGCTCGCGCGCCAGCCAGCGACCGTAGGCCGCCACGCGGTCGCCGGGATGGTCCTGCGCATAGGACGGGTGCCAGGCCGCGTCCACCTCCGCCACCGCGCCCGGCCGCGCGTTGCGGCTGCGCACGACCGGTGCGACGCGCACCTCGAAGCTCAGGCGCTCGCCTGCTCGCCAGTCGGCTGGCAGGGCATGCATCGACAAGCCGTCCAGACCCAGCGCTGCGGCGGCCTGCGCGTCGGCCGGCGGCAGCTGCTGCGCCCGGCGCAGGGCCCCGGGGTCGGCCTGCGTGTAGCCCAGCAGCTCGGCCGCTCCCGCACGCCGGCGCAGCACGAAGGGCTGCGGCGACAGGTCGCCCAGGGCCGCCTGCATCGCGCCGTGCAGCAGATAGCCCGCATCGTCGCGCAGGGCCGACTGGCGCGTGGCGGCGGCCCAGCGCAGCAGGGCCTGCAGGTCCGGCTGCAGACGCAGCAGCGTCAACGTCAGGTTCATGACGCGCTGCGCAGTTCGTACACCGTCTGGCGGCCGGCGTGCACGTCCAGCGCAAAGCGGCGTTCATCGCTGCCGTGGTGGGTCACGCTGCGCATGTTGCGCATGACCGCGCCGGCGTTGAAGAACACGGACGGGTGCGTCACGGCATCGTCACAGGGCGGCAGCAACGCCAGCGCGTCCAGCGCGTCGGCGGCTTCCAGCAGCGCCGGCGCGGCCAGCACCGGCAACGACGGCAGGCAGTTCTTGCGGCCGATGAACAACGGTCGGCGCGGCCGGCGCAGCGCGTTGGCCACGTCTTGCAGCGTGGGCGACGACTCGGGCGGATCCAGCCGCAGCGCCATGGCCACCGAGGCATCGGCCCGGTATTCGCGCTGCCGGATGTGCGGCGGCTTGTAGGTGTCGTCGCCGCCGTCGCGCCCCTCGGGCGTGCCATGGGTGGTCCAGCCCTGATCTTTCTTGTCGAGCTGCGCGGTCTGGAAGTCGCGCAGCGGCTCGCCCGGCCGGTCCAGCCGCGCGGCCCAGCGCAGCCGCGTCTGCAAGTCCTCCAGCATCTGCACGTCGGTACGTCGCCAGCCCATCGCGTTGGCCAGCAGCCCGGTCAGCATCGACACCGCCGGCCAGCGCTGCACCGGGCGGTTGGCATCAACGGCCAGGGTGCCGAAGGACATCAGCGGCGCTTCCAGCCGCAGCAGCAGGTGCAGCGGCATATCGTCAGGCCTTCGAGACCTGCGCCTCGGTCCATTGCACCAGCGCCTTCATGTCGCGGCAGGCGATGCCATCCAGCGGCGGCGGCGTGACGCTGAGCTGCACGCGCTCGGTGCCGGCGCCGTAGGCGGCATCAAGCTGCAGCAAGTGCGCCTGCAGCGCCTGCATCGCGCCTTCGAACACGTCGTGGTTCTTGTCGGCGCGCACGGCCTTGCGGAAGGCGTTGGCCAGCGTGCGCGGCTGGTCGTCGCCGGCCTCCAGCAGCAGCCATTCGGCATGGGCGAAAGGCGCCGTCGATCCCTTCTTGGCGCCCGGCGAGACGCGCGCGATCAGCTGCATCAGACGGCCCAGCACGCGGCCGGCCAGCGCGCGGTCGCCGCTCAGGTTGCTGACCAGCAGGTCCAGATCGACGTTGACGTAGCCGTAGAACAGGCCGCTGGTCAGCTCAGCATCGAACATGCCGGCCGAGCCCGCGTCGGCGTTCTCGTCGCGCTGGCGCAGGTCGTCCACCGCGGTGACGAAGTCGAGGTCGGTCTCCATCGCGTGCACCGTGAAGGCATGGGCCACGTGCACCGGCGCGTCCTTGTTCGATGCCGGATCGGAGGTGACCATGCGGCCGAACAGCGCCGATTCCAGCCCGGCCCCCAGCGCCAGCGCGCGCAGGTTGGCGCGCAGGTCCTTCAGGCCGGCCTTGAGGTCCTCGGCGTAGTCCTTGGCTGCCTTGTCGGCGAGCTTCTTATCGTCGCTGGCCAGGCCGGCATGGGCATCGGCCTTTTCGACCAGCGCGCGCGTGACGCCGATCAGGTGGTCGATCTCGGGCTGACCGAAGAACAGCGCCTGCCGCGCCTTGCTGTCGACACCCTTGTCGCCGTAAAGCTCTTTCAGCAGCGCCTCGACCAGGGCCGCTTGCGCGGCCGGCGGCAGCGGCGCGCGGCCTTGCAGGGCCTGCTTCAGCAGCAGGTCTTCGACGATCTGCTTGGTGCGCTCGCCCATCGGCAGATCCAGGCTCTGGAGCGAATACGGCGAGCGCCTGGCGGCCTCGTGGTTGGCCTCACCGGCGAAGCGCCAATGGCGCTTGAGGCTTTGCGACGAGACTCGCGTGCGCACAGTGCCGCCGAACGGCAACCGCTTGGCCATGCCGGCATCGTCGCGGTTGAGCAGCGCACCAGGGTAGCTGCAGAGGCTGTGGATTTGGATGAAGCGGGGCGCGGTCAAGTGGAACTCCCTCAAAGGCTGTCGTCACGAGCAGGCGTGGCGGGCGCGGCCTTGTCGCCGTGCTTGGCGGCCTGGATGTAGCCGCGCGCGATCCAGGCCCTGGCCTGATCGGCGCGCGGCTCGTCGATGTCGGCATGCAGCAGCAGCCGGGCCAGCGGCACCCAGTCGACACTGCCGCCGCTGGCGGCCATGCGGCGTGCCAGCAGCGGCATCAATTGCAGCAGCAAGGCCTCGTCGGCCTGCAGCAACTGGCGCAGACGTCCTTCGCTATAGGACAGATTGGCCAGCGCCTCGCCCGGGCTGCGGCCGCCCGGCTGATGCGCGCCCTTGGCCAACGCCAGGCAGTGCACGAGCACTGCCCAGCGCAGGTGCTGCCGCACGGCATCGGCCCCGCCCAACTTGTCTTCGACGCCGGCCTTCAGCAGCACCTGCGTGGTCTCGAACAGGCACGCCCGGCCCTGGGTGACGGGATCGAAGCGCCGCAGCGCGGCCAGCAGGCCCATGTCGGCCGGCGCTGCCGAGCGTTCGCCGTGGACCTGTGTGGGCGGCACGAGCTGACGCGCAATGGCGGCGACGGCACCGAGAATGAAATCGGAGTTGTCCGTGGGGATCACGGCAAGACCTTTCATGCAGGTTTGGCGGCAGCGCGGCGGCGGCTTGCTGATGACTTGCCCGCAGCGGTTTCCGGCGGCGGCGGATCGTCGGACAGGTGCATGCGCAGGCCATTGCGCAGCAGCCGCTCGGCACGGCCACGCGCGAGCTCTCGCGAGCGGTCGCGCGTGGGCAGCGCAGCGATGGCCGAGACGAACACAGTCTGCACCAGCACTTGCAGGCAAATCACCCAGCGACGCCGCGCCGACGCGTCGTCGAGCGGCGATTCGTCGAAGGTCTCGAACAGCACCCCGAAGAAGACCTCGTCGATGCGCCTTTCGAGCATTGCGATCCAGGGCGACACCGCCTTGGCGAAGTCCTTGTTCTGCCAATCCACCTCGTCGCTGCCGTCCACGTATTGCAGAAGCGCAGCGCGCAGCACCTTGCCCTGGGCCAGCGAGGCCAGTTCGATGAAGGCGCGGGCACGCAAGGCCAGCAGGCTTCGCTGGGAGGCGAAGCGCCGCAGCACGGGCAGCGGCATCGGCAGGTCGCGCCGCAGACAGCCGTCGGTGCGGCCCGAGCCGCCCACCAGCACCTGCATGCGCATCAATGCCGGTGCGTCGCCATCGCGCTCGGCAGCCGTGGGTTCGGCCAGCAAAGGCAGCCGGCAGCGCTGTTCGTCGAACAGCAAGGGCGCCAGGCGGTGGTAGCTGAAGCTATCGGCCTGCGCAGTGAAGGCGCGCACCTCGCCGTCCAGCATGATCGGGATCCACGGGTCCAGCACGTGGCCCTTGTTGTCCTTGGCGGCAACCCGCATGCCGGTGCTGGGCGCGGTCAACACCTGCAGGGCGCCATCGCCAGCCGAGCGCAGGCGCACGCGACGGCTAACATCCAAACACAATGGGTGCAGGCGCGACAGTGGCAGCGCCTGATCAGCCCAGGGGACGAGCCACAGCAGCTCCAGTGCCTCGTCGACACCGAAGCCCATGGCCTCGGCGTCGCGCCAAAGGCGATCCACCGATTGGCGCAGGGCCAGCACGTCGCGCCGGAATTCGGCGCCGCTACCTTCGTCGAACACCAATCGGCATTGCGGGCGCGAGGCGAAGCCGCCGTTCATCCTGAAGGTCGAGAAATTGCCGCGCCCGAGGTAGCCGGCAAAGCCCTGCAGCGACACCAGCGCGTAGACCCACACGTCGGCTTCGTCCGGCACCAGCGCCCGCAGCTTGCCCAGCTTCTCGTCATGGTTCTTGCTGGTGACCAGCAGGTCCAGGTCCTGCGCCGAAGCGCCACCGCCGCGATAGTCCGCCGCGACACCGGGCGGTTGCAGAAAGGCCGGCTGCGCCCACTCGTCAGCCACCAGGCACCAGGGTTCGTCGTCGGGCCAGGCGGCGCTGAGGCTGCGCAGCAGCCGGCGCCAGCCGTCGGCATCGTTGGGCAAGTCAGGCCAATCGTTGGCGTCGAGCGCAAGGCAGGCGAGCTGCACGAGAAAGGCGTGCCAAGCCGGCTGCTGATGCGGCCGCAGCGTGACAAAGATGAGGTCCTCGCCAGCCGACAGCCGGGCCAGCAGGTCTGGCAAGGTCAATCGGATACAGCGGCGATCAGCACCTACCACCCGAAACAGTGCTTCAGACAGCAGCGAGTGTTGCCGTCTCATCGCGTGCCGCCTGTCCACGCGCGAACTGACCCGCCTGCGACTTCCACGCTCCCTCTACCCGTGTGATCTTTTGTTAGCGACAGCTTTTCGCGCAGTCTCTAAACTGTCCATCCGGCCAAACCCGGTGCTCCGCATGAAGCCTTCGCTGCTGCTCCAAAGCCACCGCACTGCCGTGCGGCGAATCATTGATGGCTACCGCGTCCGCAATCCGCGCGTCTTCGGCTCGGTGCTGCATGGCACCGATACCGAACAAAGCGACCTCGACATCCTGGTCGATTTAACAAACGAGACCACGCTCTTCGATCTGGGCGCCATCAGCCGCGACCTGAGCCGGCTGCTGGGTGTGTCGGTGGACGTGCTGACGCCCGATGCCTTGCCCGACAAGGTGCGCACCCAGGTGCTGGCCGAGGCGCAACCCCTATGAAGACGCCGGCGCCGCGCTTGGCGGACTATCTGGAGCACATCGCCGGCGCCATCGTTCGCATTCAGCGCTACACGGCCGACACTGGCGAAGCCGGTTTTCTGGCCAGCGAACTGGTGCAGGATGCGGTCATCCGCAACCTGCAGGTGATCGGCGAAGCCTGCCGCAACATCGAGCGCGAGCAGCCTGACTTTGCAGCGGCAAATCCATCGCTGCCGCTGGGGCGGGCCTATGCGATGCGCAATGCCTTGACCCACGGCTACTTCAAGATCAGCGCGCAAGTCGTCTGGCAGACGTTGCGCGATGACTTGCCGCCGTTGCTGCTGCAGGTTCGACAGCTGCTTTCGGATCTCGCCGGCAACGATCCAGGGACTGACCCGTCCTGAAGCCTACTCCGCGCTCAGGCCCAGCCGCCCGTAGCGCAGCACCGTGCCGGCCACGCTCAGCCGCAGCTCATCGCCCAGGTCCTCGACCAGCACCTCATCCACCGGCGCGCGCAGCATCCAGGCGGGTGCCGTGATGCGATCGATGCGGCTGCCCAGCGGCGTCAACCAGGGTTGAGGCAGTTCGAGGTCGACGCCGTCCAGCCCGAGCCGGGTGCGTACGTCTTCACCCAGGTCCGACCAACCGCCGTGCGCGTCCCAGGCTTCGTCCCAGCGCACCTGCACCGGCAGCGCGGCGCCGGCTTTCGCCGAACGTTGGGCGATCACGGTGTCGAAGTGCGTCTGCCAAGGGCCGCCCTGTTCAGCGGCCAGCGCCTGCAAGGCCGCGGTGGAGGCGCCCGCTTCGACCAGGCGCCGGTTGTCCAGGGGGATTTGCCAGACCGCGGGGTGGGCCTGCAGCAGCCGCCAGGCGGCCTCGATCGCCAGCAGGTTCTCGTAGGCGCTGCGCGGCCCGATGCCCAGCCCCTGGCCGCGCGATGCGAGCAGCGGCGTCAGATCGCGCTCGGCCGGCGTCAGCACGATCAAGCGCGGCTCGCGCGCCGACGGCGGGCGCGCGTCGTCGCGGCCGGCATGGCGGTGCAGGCGGCCCACGCGTTGCAGCAGCACATCGATGGGCGCGATGTCGGTGATCATCACGTCGCTGTCGCAGTCGACGCTGATTTCCAGCGTCTGCGTGCCGACCAGCGCCCGCGCGTCCGGGTCTTTCATCGCGGCCTTGCCGAAAAGGGCCTCGACCTGCGCGTCGAGCCGCTGCCGGTCCTCGAAGGCATAACGCCCATGATGCAGGGCAGCCACGCCGCCGCAGACGAACAGCGCCCGATGGCCGCTACCCAACAGCGCCTCCAGCGCCTGCTGCGTGGCCACCGCCTGGCGCACGGTGTTGCGCAGCACCAGCACGCGCGCCCCGCGCTGCAGCTCGGCAGCCGCCAGCGCGGCCACGGAGACAGCGTCGCGCATCGAAGGCTGCAGCTCGATGCGCACCGTCTTGCTGCGGCCGACGCCGGCGCAGGCGCTGATGCCGGCGCGCGTGGTGACGGCCGGATAGGGCGCCTCGGGCGCCGACAGCGCCGTCGCCTGCGGTCGCGGGCGGCCACTTCGCCGAGTGCCGGCGCGCAGCAGCCGGCCGCGCAGCTCGCCGGTCAGCGTGGCGCTCATCAGCAGGGCATGTCCGCCGGCGCCGACGTGGCGGTCCAGCGCCGTGTGCAGCAGCGCGGTCATGTAGGCATCGGAAGCGTGCACCTCGTCGACAACGACCAGCGCTCGCAAGGCCAGGCTGCCGCGCAGATGGGCATGCTTGGTCTGCAGCGCCGACAGCAGGAACTGGTCGATCGTGCCGGCCAAGGCGCTGGCGGCGAAGTAGCGTTTGCTGTTCTCGGCGGCCCAGTACACCGCGCGATCGCGCGCGTGCTCGAGGTCGGGCCACAACACCTCGAAGCCGGGCAGCGGCTGGCCCTCGTCGCCGTTGGCTCGCAGGTAGCCGGGCACGGCCAGCACCGTCGGCGGGCGCAGGGCGGGGTCTGGAAACAATGCCTCGATGAAGCCCTGCAGCCTGCCATAGATGCCGGTGGCCGCCACGCGCGTGGGCAGCAGAAAGCACAGCGCGTCGACTTCGCCGGCCTCGAACAAGGTCTTGAAGCGCCACAGCGCAGCTTCGGTCTTGCCGCTGCCGGTCTCGGCTTCGAGCACGACCACGCGCCCCTGGGCCTCGTCGCCCTGCCATTGCGCAGCCAGTTGCTGTGCAGGCCGCGGCACGACGCCGAACACGGCCTCGAACGACGGCGAACGACGGTGCAGGTCGGCGCGGGCGGCTTCCGGGTCGAGGTGCATGCGACGCAAGACCTGCGTTGCACGTTCGCGCGCCACCGGCCAGCGGCCTTCGTCCTGCGGGCCCAGCGTGTAGGGGAAGAAGTCGTCATCGACCTTGGAGCCGATCCAGTCGGATAGCGAGACCAGGCCGGCGAAGGCGTGGACCAGTCCCGGGGCGACAGGTGCCATCGGCTCGGCATCGAAGGCATTAGGCAGCAGACAGCGCACCGCGTTGCCCAGCATCGCCAGGCCGGCTGCCGGCTCGTATCCAGCCACCGGATGAAGCCAGGTATGGCCCCGCCGCAGCTCGCCGCTGAGCAGCAGGCCGGCGGTGACGGGTTCGCCGTGGTGCGAAATCGCGGCCAGCCACAGGCTCTGGATCTGCACTTCACTGCCCCAGCGCAGCACCGCATCCAGGCCCAGCGCGTCGCGGCAGGTGGCAAAGCGAGGGTCATGTCCGAACAGCGGCGCGACCACCTGCACGTGACCCATCTGCTCGCCCGACGCGCCAGTGCCACGGCGCCAGGCGTGGCGCACCGTCTCGTCCAGCCCGCGCGATTGAAAGCCCGCCCCAGCCTTGCCGATGTCGTGCAGCAGCGCCAGCGCGGTCAGCCGCAGCCGGTCGCGGTCGTTCAGACGCCGGCCGGCCAAGGTGTCCAGCCGTGCCCGCAGGGTGGGCAGCGCCAGCAAGGCCGCCATCACCGCGGCCACATCGATGCAGTGGCCCAGCAGACTCAGGCGCGCGGCGCGCGTCCGGTCCGCTGCCTTGCGGTCCAGCTTGCCCCAGGGCAGCCCGGCCGCAGTCGCTGCATCGACACTGCCCACCGTCATCGCAACGCCGCGTAAGCCCCCGCCACCTGCGCCGCCAGCGCCGCGTTGTTCAACACCAGCGCGATGTTGGCCGCCAGGCTGTCGCCGCCGGTCAGCGCGGCCACGCGGGCCAGCAGGAAGGGCGTGCTGACCTTGCCGTGGATACCCTGGGCCTGGGCGTCGGCCAGCGCCTGGGTGATCGCGCCGTCGATGCACTCGCGCGGCAGCGCGTGTTCGGCCGGAATCGGGTTGGCGATGACCACGCCGCCCTGCAGGCCTAACGACCATTGCGCGTGCATCAGGCTTGCCGCCGCTTGCGGGTCGTCCACGCGCTGCGGCAGCGCAAAGCCGCTGTCGCGCACGTAGAAGGCGGGCAGGGTGTCGGTGCCGTAGCCGACCACCGGCACGCCGTGGGTTTCCAGCACTTCCAGCGTCAGGCCGAGGTCGAGGATGCTCTTGGCGCCGGCACAGACCACGGCCACCGGGGTCTGCGCCAGCTCCAGCAGGTCGGCGCTGATATCGAAGCTCTGCTCGGCGCCGCGGTGCACGCCGCCGATGCCGCCGGTGGCGAAGACGTGGATGCCGGCCAGCGCCGCGACGATCATCGTCGCCGCCACGGTGGTGGCGCCGTCGGCGCCGCGCGCCACGCAGTCGGCCAGGTCGCGCCGGCTCAGTTTGGCCATCTGCGGGCCGCAGCGCGCCAGCGCTTCCAGCTCGGCGGCCGCGAGGCCGGCCTTCAGCCGCCCGCCCAGCACGGCGATGGTGGCCGGCAGCGCGCCGTGGGCGCGCACCTCGGCTTCAAGCCGCTGCGCCGTCTGCAGGTTGTGCGGCCAGGGCATGCCGTGGGCGATGAGGGTCGATTCCAGCGCCACCACCGGCGCGCCGCGGGCCAGGGCTGCTGCCACGTCGGGGTGCAGATCCAGCAGCGGGTGTGCGCCTGGGTTCTTCATCGTCATCGGCCGATGCTACGTCCGCCGCCTGCCGATAATCGACGGCCATGACTGTCGCCGATGCCATGCCCCGCAGCCGCGTCGCGCTGTACCTGGACCTGATCCGCTGGGATCGCCCGGCCGGCTGGCTGCTGTTGCTGTGGCCGACGCTGTCGGCGCTGTGGATCGCGGCCGACGGCTTTCCGGGCTGGCATCTGCTCGCCGTCTTCGTGCTGGGCACGGTGCTGATGCGCAGCGCCGGCTGCTGCGTCAACGACGTGGCCGACCGCGAGTTCGACCGCCACGTCAAGCGCACGGCGCGGCGCCCGGTCACCGCAGGCGACCTCGGCGTGCGGCAGGCGCTGCAGTTCGGCGCGCTGCTGGCCTTCGCTGCCTTCTGCCTGGTGCTGACGACCAACCCGCCGACGATCTGGCTGTCGTTCGCGGGGCTGGCGATCACGCTGCTGTACCCCTACGCCAAGCGCGTGCTGGCCATGCCGCAGGCGGTGCTGGGTGTCGCCTTCAGCTTCGGCATCCCGATGGCCTTTGCCGCCGTGCAGGGCGGGCTGGACCCGTCGCCGCTGGCCGTCAACGCGGCCGTGCCGCCGCACGCCTGGGGGCTGCTGCTGGGCAACCTGTTCTGGGTGCTGGCCTACGACACCGAGTACGCGATGGTCGACCGCGATGACGACCTGCGCATCGGCATGAAGACCTCGGCGATCACGCTCGGCCGCTGGGACGTGGCGGCGGTGATGGCCTTCTACGCCGCGCACCTGGGCCTCTGGGCCTGGCTGGGCCTGCGCCTGGGGCTGGGGTGGGTGTACCTGCTGGGCATCGCGGCGGCGGCGGCGCAGGCGCTGTGGCACTACACGCTGATCCGCGGCCGCACGCGGGAGGGCTGCTTCAAGGCGTTCCGCCTGAATCACTGGTTAGGCTTCGCCGTTTTCACCGGCGTCGCGCTGGACCTGGCGCTGCGCTGATCCAGCACCCGGCCCGCGGCGGGCCCGCGGCGGGCCCGATCTTGCGCTATCTTGCGCAGCCATCGCAACGCCCGGAAATCCGAGATGCCAGACTACACCGCCACCGTGCGCTGGCAGCGCCAGCCCGGCGAGGACTTCGTCGACAACCGCTACCACCGCCGCCACGACTGGGCCTTCGACGGCGGCGCGCTGGTGCCGGGCTCGTCGTCGCCGCTGCACGTGCGCGCGCCCTATTCGGACGCCGCCGCCGTCGACCCCGAGGAAGCGCTGGTGGCCGCGGCGTCGAGCTGCCACCTGCTGTGCTTTCTGTACCGCGCGGCGCAGGCCGGCTGGCAGGTCGACGAGTACCGCGACGACGCCGCCGGCCGCATGGGCCGCGACGCGCAGGGGCGCGAGTACATCGAGCGCATCACGCTGCGCCCTGCCGTGCGCTTCGGCGGCGGCCGCGCGCCGACGCGCGCGCAGCTCGACGCGCTGCACCACCAGGCACACGAAGACTGCTACATCGCGAACTCGCTGCGCGGCGAGGTCGTGTGCGAGCCCGTGAACGGAGACTGAGACGATGTACCTGCCCAAACACTTCGAGATCACCGACCCCGCCGCGCTGCACGAGCTGGTGCGGCGCTTTCCGCTCGCCACCTGGGCCACCGTGGGCGCCGACGGGCTGCCGGTGGTCAACCACGTGCCGTTCCGGCTGGACCCCACGCGCGGCGAGCACGGCACGCTGATCGGCCACGTCGCGCGCGCCAACCCGGTGTGGCAGACACCCGCGCCCAGCGTGCTGGCCTTCCGCGCCGCCGATGGCTACGTCTCGCCCAACTGGTACCCGGCCAAGCAGGAACACGGCAAGGTGGTGCCGACCTGGAACTACGCCGTCGTGCACGCGCACGGCACGCCCCGCATCGTCGACGATCGCGACGGGCTGCTGGCCATCGTGACCGCACTCACCACCGAGCACGAAGCGGCGCAGCCCCGGCCCTGGGCGGTGGGCGACGCGCCGGCCGACTACGTGGACCAGATGCTGCGCGCCATCGTCGGCATCGAGGTCCCGGTGCAGCGCTGGGAGGGCAAGTTCAAGCTCAGCCAGAACCGCGGCGGCGCCGACGTGGCCGCCGTGGTGGCCGGGCTGCGGCGGCTACAGCCCGCCGGCGGCGAGGCGCTGGCCGACTGGATGCAGCAGCAGGCGCCGCGATGATCACCGTGCAGCCATTGCGCGACGAAGACCGCGCCGCCTGGGGCCGCTTGGCCGAGGGCTACAAGCGCTTCTACAACACGCCGACCACGGCGGCCGAGTACGACGAGGCCTGGCGCCGGCTGCGCGCCGGCGACGGCGTCCACGGGCTGGGTGCGCACGTCGATGGCCATCTCGTCGGCATCGTCCACTACCTGTTCCACACCAGCACCTGGGCGCCGCGCCAGTGCTATTTGCAGGACCTGTTCACCGACGACGCGGCGCGTGGACGCGGCGTGGCACGCGCGCTGATCGAGCAGGTGGCCCAGGCCGCACGGGAAGGCGGCGCCACGCGGCTGTACTGGCTGACGCAGGAGACCAACCGCACCGCGCGCACGCTGTACGACCGCGTGGCGCAGTTCAAGGGCTTCATCCGCTACGACTACGCGCTCGGCTGAGGGGCGATGCCCGAACTGCCCGATCTCGCGGTCTACCTAGAACGCCTGCAGGCCAAGGTGGTGGGCCGCACGCTGCAGCGCGTGCGCGTCCTCAACCCCTTCGTGCTGCGCACCGCGCTGCCGCCGATCAGCAGCGCCGAAGGCCAGGCGGTGAGCGGCGTCGAACGGCTCGGCAAGCGCATCGTGCTGGCGCTGGCCAACGGCAGCTTCCTGGTCATCCACCTGATGATCGCCGGCCGGCTGCGCTGGCTGCCGCCGGGAAGCAAAGCGCCGGGCGGCAAACTCTCGCTGGCCAGCTTCGAGTTCGACGACGGGGTGCTGGTGTTGACCGAGGCCGGCACTCAGCGCCGCGCCGCCATCCACCTGCTGGCCGACCGCGCCGCGCTGCAGGCCGCCGACCCCGGCGGGCTCGAGCCGATGGGCAGCAGCGTGGCCGACTTCGCGGCCCGGCTGCGCCGCGAGAACCACACGCTCAAGCGCGCGCTGACGATGCCGCAGCTCTTTGCCGGCGTCGGCAATGCGTATTCCGACGAGATCCTGCACCGCGCGAAGCTGTCGCCGGTGCTGCTGACCAAGGCCATGACGGACGGCGACATCGAGCGGCTGCACGCCGCGGTGCAGCAGGTGATCGGCGAATGGACGCAGCGCCTGAGCGCCGAGGCCGGCGACTGGCCGCAGAAGGTGACCGCCTTTCACCCGCAGATGGCGGTGCACGGCCGCTATGGCCAGCCCTGCCCGGTGTGCGGCGCGCCGGTGCAGCGCATCGTGCACGCCGACAACGAGTCCAACTACTGCGCGCGCTGCCAGACCGGCGGCAAGGTGCTGGCCGACCGTGCCTTGTCGCGGCTGCTGAAGGCGAGCTGGCCGAAGTCGATCGACGAGCTGTGATCAGGACAGGCGGGTAACGCCAGGCAGGGCGCAGGCATAAATCGCATTGCGCAGCGCCGCGATCGCCTCGTAGCGCGTGAAGGTGCGGCGCCAGGCCAGCACCACGCGCCGCGTGGGCACCGGGTCGGCAAAGGGGATGTAGCGGATGTGCGGCTGCTTGTCCTTGGGCACGCTCAGGCAAGGCACCACGGTGACGCCCATGCCCGAAGACACCATGTACTTGATGGTCTCCAGCGAGCTGCCCTCGAAGCTCTTGCGGATGCCCTCGGCATTGGACGAGAAGCGCGCGTACTCGGGGCAGACCTCCAGCACGTGGTCGCGGAAGCAGTGGCCGGTGCCCAGCAGCAGCATGGTCTCGTTCTTCAGCTCCTCGGCCGTGATCGACTTGCGCTTGGCCAGCGGGTGGCCCACCGGCACCGCGGCCAGGAAGGGCTCGTCGTACAGCGGCGCCACCGCCAGCCCGGTGTCGGGGAAGGGCTCGGCCATGATCGCGCAGTCCAGCTCGCCGGTGCGCAGCATCTCCAGCAGCCGCGCGGTGAAGTTCTCCTGCAGCATCAGCGGCATCTGCGGCACGCGCTCGATCGCGTTCTTCACCAGGTCGGGCAGCAGGTAGGGGCCGATGGTGTAGATGATGCCCAGCCGCAGCGGGCCGCTGACCGGGTCCTTGCCGCGCTTGGCGATCTCCTTGATCGACGCCGCCTGCTCAATCACCTGCTGTGCCTGGCGCACGATCTCCTCGCCCAGCGGCGTCACCGTGACCTCGGTGGCGCCGCGCTCGAAGATCTTGACGTCGAGCTCTTCCTCGAGCTTCTTGATCGCCACGCTCAGCGTCGGCTGGCTGACGAAGCAGGCCTCCGCCGCGCGGCCGAAGTGGCGCTCGCGCGCGACGGCGACGATGTACTTCAGCTCGGTGAGGGTCATGCTTGGATTGTGCCGCGACCGTCTCGCCGCGCCCTGCCCGCGACGCTGCTGCGCGTGTGCGCTGGCGCATCGCGACACGACGAACCCAGCGCGCACAATGCCGGCATGGACCGCACCCGATTGATCGCCCTGCTGCGCCAGCATGCGATCGGCGAATCGCTCAAGCAGTTACCCGAGGCGCAGTTGCACCAGTTGTCCGCGGTGCATCGAAGTGGTCCGGCGCGCCTGAGGGATCTCATCGCGCACCTCTATTTCGCCATCGACGCGTCGATCATCCATGACGTCGCCACCCGCCATGTGCCGGACCTGCAGGAGTGAAGCAGCAACGCATGCCAGCCTTGCGCTTTCCCGCGCCCTTGCGGACCGGCGCCCGCATCGCCGTCACGGCGCCCAGTTCCGGCGTGCCGGCCCCGCTGCATCGCCGCCTGGATCTCGTGCTGGGACATTTGCGCGCTCAGGGTTTCGTCGTCGAGGAAGGTCAGTGCCTGCGCGACGAGACGGCCAGCGCCAGCGCACCCGCCGATTTGCGTGCGGCCGAGCTGATGGCCTTCCTGCGCCGGGCTGACATCGATGCCGTCTTTCCGCCCTGGGGCGGCGAGTTGGCCATCGAACTGCTCGACCGGCTGGACTGGGTCGCGTTGGCTGCTGCACGCCCGAAGTGGCTGATCGGCTACTCCGACACCAGCACCTTGCAGATGGCCTTGCTCTCGCGCCTGGGCTGGGCGGCCGCGCATGGGCCCGGCCTGATGGACCTCGCACCCGGCCAACCCGATGCGTTGACCCGCGAGGCGCTGGCCCAACTCGGCCGACGGGACTTCACCCAGCAACAAAGTAGCGCCTGGCAGATCCGCTGGACCGATTTCGCCGACATGCCGGACACGACCTACCAGCTCACCGAGCCCACGGTCTGGCGCGCGCTGAACGGCGCCGATGCCGTGACGATGCGCGGCCGGCTGGTCGGCGGCTGCATCGACACCTTGATGCACCTGGCCGGCACTCCCTATGGCGATGTGCCTGCCTTTGTCCGACACGCGGGGCCGGACGGCGCGCTGCTGTTCCTGGAGAACAGCGGACTCGGGCCGGCCGACTGGGTGCGCGCGTTGCACCGCCTGCGCTGGGCCGGCTGGCTGGATGGCTTGGCCGGCCTGCTGGTGGGCCGTTCCGCCGCCCCCGACACTCAAGGGCCGGACGAACTTCGCTACACCCAGGCGCTGCAGTCCACGCTGGGCGGGGTGCCTTGCCCGGTGCTGGTGGACGTCGACATCGGCCACCGGCCTCCGCAACTGATGCTGGTGACCGGCGCCCTGGCCGAACTGCGTTGGGACCGACACGACGGCGCCATCCTTCGCCAGCAATGGGGATGAGCGGCCGCACCCGAAGCCCGCTCTCCCTTCAGGCTTTCAGGTATTCAGCGCGGCCAGCCAGCCAGCGGTCGACGTGCGCGCGCGCCGCCGCGGGATGTTCGGCCAGCAGGCGCGGCGCGGCGGCGCGGGCATGCTGCAGCAGGGGCTCGTCGTGCTGCAGGTCGGCAAAGCGCAGCAGCGCGTCGCCGCTCTGGCGCGCGCCCATGAACTCGCCGGGGCCGCGGATCTCGAGGTCGCGGCGTGCGATCTCGAAGCCGTCGCCGGTCTCGGCCATCGCCTTCAGCCGCGCCTTGCCGGTGGCCGACAGCGGCGCGGTGTACAGCAGCACGCAGACGCTGGCCGCGCTGCCGCGGCCGACGCGGCCGCGCAGCTGGTGCAGCTGCGCGAGGCCGAAGCGCTCGGCATGCTCGATCACCATCAGGCTGGCATTGGGCACATCGACGCCGACCTCGATCACCGTGGTGGCCACCAGCAGCGGCATCTGCCCCTGGCTGAACAACGACATCACGGCCGCCTTCGCGGCCGCCGGCATGCGGCCATGCAGCAGCCCGACCATCACGCCGGGCAACGCTCGACACAACTCGGCATGCGTCGCGGTGGCGTTCTGCAGATCGAGATGCTCGCTTTCCTGCACCAGCGGGCACACCCAGTAGACCTGGCGGCCGGCGGCCAGCTCGTCGCGCACGCGCAGGATCACCTGATCGCGCCGGCCATCGGCGAAGACCTTGGTCAGCACCGGCGTGCGGCCGGGCGGCAGCTCGTCGATGGTGCTGACGTCCAGGTCGGCAAAGTAGCTCATCGCCAACGTGCGCGGGATCGGCGTCGCGCTCATCATCAGGAGGTGCGGCTCGAGCTGTTGTTCCTCCAGCTTGTGCCGCAGCGCCAGCCGCTGCGCGACGCCGAAGCGGTGCTGCTCGTCGACGATCGCCAGGCCCAGCTTGTGGAACACCACGTCGTGCTGGATCACCGCGTGCGTGCCCACCACCAGCGCGGCCTCGCCGCTGGCCACCTGGGCCAGCATCTGCGCGCGCGCGCGGCCTTTGCGGCTGCCGCTGAGCCAGGCCACCGTCGGCCCCAGCGGCCCCATCGGCGCGAACCAGTCCACCAGCTTGCGAAAGTGCTGCTCGGCCAGGATCTCGGTCGGCGCCATCAGCGCGCATTGCCAGCCGGCGTCGATCGCGGCGGCGGCCGCCAAGGCAGCGACCACGGTCTTGCCCGAGCCGACGTCGCCTTGCAGCAGGCGGTGCATCGGCTGCTCGCGGCCCAGGTCGGCGGCGATCTCGGCCACCACGCGCGTCTGCGCCGCCGTCAGCGCAAACGGCAGCCGCTGCAGCAGCCGCGCGCCCAGGCCATCGGCGCCGGCCGCGCGCAGCGCCGGCGCGCGCAGCCGTGCGCGGGCCTGCTGAGCTTGCAGCTGCGAGAGCTGCTGGGCCAGCAGCTCCTCCCACTTCAAGCGCTGCCAGGCCGGGTGGCTGCGGTCCTGCAAGGCCTGCACGTCGGCCTGCGGCGGCGGCTGGTGCAGCAGCCGCAAGGCCTCGCGCAGGCTGGGCAGGCCGGCAGGCGCGGTGCCCGGCGGCAGCACTTCGTGCAGCGAGACGCGGCTGAGCGCCGAGGCGATGGCCTTGCGCAGGTAGGCCTGCGGCAGTTGCGCCGACGCCGGGTAGACCGGCGTCAACGCCTGCAGCAGCGGCGCGCCCTCGGCCACCGGCTTGACCGTGGGATGCACCATCTCGCGGCCGAGAAAGCCCACGCGCGCCTCGCCACGCACGCGCAGCCGGCTGCCCACGGCCATCTGCTTTTGCTGCGCGGCGTGGAAGTGCAGAAAGCGCAGCAGCAACTCGCCGCTGTCGTCGCGCAGCCGCACCAGCAGCTGGCGGCGCGATCGCTGCTCGATGCGGCAGTCGGTCACCTGACCTTCCACCTGCGCGGCTTCGCCTTCGCGCAGCGCGGCGATCGGCGTCAGCCGCGTCTCGTCCTCGTAGCGCAGCGGCAGGTGCAGCGCGAGGTCCACGTCGCGCAGCAGCCCCAGGCGACGCAGGGCCTGCGCGGGCGCTGACAGGCGGGCAGGGGCGCTGGCTTCGGCCATGGAACAATTCTGACCGCTGCGCGGTCCACATCGCATGGCTTCCCCGGTCCCCTTCATGCCCTTGCCAAACCTCACCGTTGCCGACTTCGACTTCGAGCTGCCGCCCGGGCTGATCGCCCAGCATCCCGCGCCCGAACGCAGCGCCTCGCGGCTGCTCGACGGCCGCGCTGCGACGCCGGTGGACCGCGTCTTCCGCGAGCTGCCGGCGCTGCTGCAGCCGGGCGACCTGATGGTGTTCAACGACACGCGCGTGATCAAGGCGCGGCTCTACGGCGAGAAGGACACCGGCGGCGCCGTCGAAATGCTGGTCGAGCGCGTGCTGCCCGGCCACGAGGTGCTGGCGCACCTGCGCGCCAGCAAGTCGCCCAAGGCCGGCAGCCGGCTGCGCCTGGCGCATGCCTTCGAGGCCCAGGTGCTGGGCCGCGGCGGGCCCGACGGCTCGCTGTTCCACCTGCGCTTTCCGGCCGACCCGCTGGCGCTGCTGCAGCAGCACGGCCACGTGCCGCTGCCGCCCTACATCCAGCACGCCGACGATGCCGACGACGAGCGGCGCTACCAGACCGTGTTTGCCGACCGCCCCGGCGCCGTGGCCGCGCCGACCGCGGCGCTGCACTTCGACCAGGCCGTGCTGGATGCGCTGCAGGCGCGCGGCATCGGCCAGGCGCGCGTGACGCTGCACGTGGGTGCCGGCACCTTCCAGCCGGTGCGCGTGGAGCGCATCGCCGAGCACCGCATGCACAGCGAGTGGTACGAGGTCAGCGCGTCGGCGGTCGATGCCATCGATTCCGCGCGCGCCGCCGGCGGCCGCATCGTCGTGGTCGGCACCACGGCGCTGCGCGCGTTGGAATCAGCCGCCGCGCGCGGCGGCGGCCGCTTGCTGGCCAGCAGCGGCGAGACCGACATCTTCATCACCCCGGGCTACCGCTTCCAGGTGGCCGACCTGCTGCTGACCAACTTCCACCTGCCGCGCAGTACGCTGATGATGCTGGTCAGCGCCTTCGCCGGCCACGCCCACGTGATGGCGCTGTACCGACACGCGGTGGAAGCGCGCTATCGCTTCTTCAGCTACGGCGACGCGATGTTGCTGCAGCGGCACTGACCGGCGCTCGCTCACGATGCTGCGATTCGAACTGCTCCAGACCGAGGGCCTGGCGCGCCGTGGCCGGCTGACGCTGAACCACGGCGTCGTCGAGACGCCGGTCTTCATGCCGGTGGGCACCTACGGCACGGTCAAGGGCGTGCTGCCGCGTTCGCTGGAAGAGATGGGCGCGCAGATCATCCTCGGCAACACCTTCCACCTCTGGCTGCGCCCGGGCCTGGAGGTGCTGCAGACCTTCGGCGGACTGCACCGCTTCGAGGCTTGGCCCAAGCCCATCCTCACCGACAGCGGCGGCTTCCAGGTCTGGAGCCTGGGCGGCGCCGACGGCAAGGGTCGCAAGATCAGCGAAGAAGGCGTGCGCTTCGCCAGCCCGGTCAACGGCGACAAGCTGTTGCTGACGCCAGAAGTGAGCGTACAGATCCAGACCGTGCTCAACAGCGACATCGTGATGCAGTTCGACGAGTGCACGCCGTACCAGACGGCGGGCCGGCCGACCGGCGAGCGCGAGGCGCGCGCGTCGATGGAGCTGAGCCTGCGCTGGGCGCGACGCAGCCAGGCCGAATTCCAGCGCCTGGGCAACCCGAACGCGCTGTTCGGCATCGTGCAGGGCGGCATGTACGAAGGCCTGCGCGCCGAGTCGGCCGCCGCGCTGGCCGAGCTCGACCTGCCGGGCTACGCGGTCGGCGGCGTCAGCGTCGGCGAGCCCAAGGAGGACATGCGCCGCATCATCGCGCACACGCCGCAGCGGCTGCCGGCTCACAAACCGCGTTATCTGATGGGCGTCGGCACGCCCGAGGACCTGGTGGAGGCGGTGCACTGCGGCGTCGACATGCTGGACTGCGTGATGCCCACGCGCAATGCGCGCAACGGCCACCTGTTCACCCGCTTCGGCGACCTGCGGCTGCGCAACGCCCGCTACAAGAGCGACGAACGGCCGCTGGACGCGAGCTGCTCCTGCCACGCCTGCCGGCACTTCAGCCGCGCCTACCTGCACCACCTGGACCGCTGTGGCGAGATGCTGGGCCCGATGCTGGCCAGCATCCACAACCTGCACTACTACGTGGACCTGATGGCCGACGTCCGGCAGGCGCTGGACCAGGGCCGCTTCGAGGCCTGGCGCGCCACGTTCGCGGCCGAGCGCGCGCGCGGGCCCGACGGCTGACGAAGCTTCAGTTGATGCTCGACGACGGCGGCACGGCGCGCAGGTCCTGCGCGACGCGACCATCGGCGAGCGCGATCACGCGGGTGGCCGAGGCGATGGTCTCGGGCCGGTGGGCGACGATGATGCGCGTCAGCGCCAGCTGCCGCACCGCCTGGTTGACGACACGCTCGCGGTCGACGTCCAGCGCGCTGGTGGCCTCGTCCAGCAGCAGGATGCGCGGCCGCTTGTACAGCGCGCGGGCCAGCAGGATGCGCTGCTTCTGGCCGCCGGAGACCGCCAGTCCCAGCTCGCCGATCAGCGTGTGGTAGCCCATCGGCATCGCGGCGATGTCGTCGTGCACGGCGGCGATGCGGGCGCAGTGCTCCACCCAGTCGCGGTCGGCCTGGGGGTCGAAGAAGCTGATGTTGTCGGCCACCGAGCCGGAGAACAGCGGCTCGTCCTGCATCACCACGCCGACCATCTGGCGCCAGCGCGTCATCCCCAGCCGCGCCAGCGGCACGCCGCCCACGCGCAGCTCGCCGCCGGTGGGCGCCAGGATGCCCAGCATCAGCTTGAGCAGCGTGGTCTTGCCGCAGCCCGACGGGCCGGTGATGGCCACCGACTCGCCCGGCTCGATGCGCAGGTTGAGCTTGTGCAGCACCTCGGGCTCGCCCTCGGCGTAGCGGAAGCTCGCGTCGATCAGCTCGACGCCGGGCGCCGGCTCGGGCAGCAGCGCGGCGCCGGCGTCGTCCTGCTCGGGGGCGGTGAGCACGATGTCGGCCAGCCGCTCGCCTTGCAACCGCAGCAGCCGCAGCGTCACCCACTTGTCGATCAGCGCCGCGACCCGCAGCGCGAACTGCTCCTTGTAGGCGAAGAACGCGAACAGCATGCCCACGCTCAGGCGCCGGTCCATCACCAGCAGCGCGCCCAGCCAGATCACGGCGACGCGCTCGAAGCCGAACAGCGCGCGCTGCGCCAGCGCCATGCCCAGCTCGAGCTTGCGGGTGCGGATGTCGGCGTTCATCGTGTCGGCCACCAGCGCGGCAAAGCGGTTGCGGCGGTCGAGCTGGGCGCCGAACAGCTTGATGGCCTGCATGCCACGCAGGCTTTCGAGGAAGTGGCTGCTCTGCCGCGCTTCGTTGACCAGCGCCTCCTCAGTGGACAGCCGCAAGGGCCCGAGAAACAGCCAGCGCAGGCCGCCGTAGGCCAGCACGGCCAGCAGCGCCACGGCCGTCAGGCGCAGGCTGTAGACGGCCATCATCGCCAGCGTCAGCACGACCATCAGGCCGTCGAGCACGGCCTCGGCGAAGCTGGTGGTCAGCGCCTTCTGGATCTGCTGCACGGCCATGAAGCGCGACCAGATGTCACCCACCTGGCGCTTCTCGAACCAGTCCAGCGGCAGCCGCAGCAGGTGCGCAAAGACGTTCAGCAGCCACTGCAGGTTGAGCGTGGCCGACAGCACCAGCACCGCCCAGGCGCGGCCGGCGGCGGTGAGCACCTGGATCACCACCAGCAGCGCAAAGGCGATGCCCAGCGTCAGCAGCAGGTCGCGGTCGCCGCTGACCAGCACGTCGTCGACCACCCACTGCATGAAGAACGGCGTCAGCAGCATGAAGGCTTCGAGCGCAAGCGCCAACAGCAGCACCTGGGCCATGCCGCGCCGCAGCCCGCCCACCGGGCCGAGCAGCGCGCGCAGCCGCGGGTCGCGCTGCTCGCGCGCGGGCTTGAAGCCGGCGCCGGGCTGCAGCTCCAGCGCCACGCCGGTGAAGTGCGGCGACAGCTCGGCCAGCTTCAGCCGCCGCAGGCCGCGCGCCGGGTCGTGAATGGTCGCAACGCCGCGCCGCACCGAGACCAGCACGACGAAGTGCGTCAGGTCCCAGTGCAGGATGCAGGGCGTCTGCAGCTGCTCGACCTCTTCCAGCTCGGCGCGCAGCGGACGCGACTGCAGGTGCAGCGTGTCGGCGATGCGCACCACGTCGGCCATCGTCAGCCCGCGGCTGGAGATCGGGAAGCGCCGGCGCAGCGTGGCCAAGTCGGTCTGCAACCCGTGCGCGCCGGCGATCATCGCCAGGCAGGCCAGGCCGCACTCGGCGCCCTCGGTCTGCATCACGACCGGGACGCCGGGCCCGCCGAAGCGCAAGCGGCTCGACGCACTCATGAGTTCGCCAACCGGCCTTGCAGCCCGAACAGCGGCTCGAACAGCCATTCCAGCAGCCGCCGGCGTTCCAGCATCACGTCAGCCTGCAGCCGCATGCCGGCCACCAGCGGCTGCGCCAGCGCGGCGGCCGAGGCCTCGTCCAGTGCGACGGTGATGCGAAACAGCGCTTCGCCCGACCGCTCGGCCTGCGAGGTGCCGGCCAACGCCAGCGCCGCCAGCTCGCCGGCGGCCAGCGGCGTGCGCGAGACCTGCAGCACGCGGCCTTCGAGCTGGCCGAACTTCTGGTATGGAAAAGCTTCCAGCCGCAGCCGCACCGCCTGCCCCGGCCGCACGAAGCCGACCGCGCTGCTGGGCGCGTAGAGCTGGGCTTGCAGCACCGCGCCTTGCGGCACCAGGCTGGCCAGCGCCGAGGCCGGCGACACCGCCTGCCCGGGCTCGGCCAGCAATGCGCTGACCATGCCATCCTGCGGCGCACGCACGATCAGGCGGCGCTCGCTGTCCTGCTCGGCGGCCTCGCGCGACAGCGCCGCCAGGTCGCGCTCGATGCCGCCTTGCGCGCTGCGCGTCAGCAGCGGCAGGCTCCGGCGCTCGCCCTCGAGCAGCGCCTGCTCGCGGTCGAGCGCGGTGCGCTGGCGCTCCAGTCCTTGCGCCTGCGCCTGCAGTGCCAGCAGCTCTTCCTTCTTGGCCAGCACCTGGGCGTCGGAGATGAACTGCTCGTTGCGCAGTGCCTCCAGCCGCCTTTCGGCCTGCTGGGCCAGCAGCAGCCGCTGCTGCTGCAGCGCGATCTCGCGCTCGACCTGCGCGCGCTCGGCCTGCAACGCTGCCAGCCGGCGGTCCAGCGCCGCGCGCTGCGCATCGGCCAAGCCTTCCTGCTGGCGCGCCGCGTCCTGCAGGCTGCGCTGCCGCTCGCTCAGGCTGCGCCGGACCTCGGCCTGCGCCTGGGCCAGCAGCCGCGGGCGCTCCAGCGCCAGCACGAACAGGACGTCGCCGGCCTTCACGGCCTGGCCTTCCTGGACGCGGCGCTCGATCACGGTGGCGGCTTCGGCCGGCACCAGGCGGATCAGCCCGCGGTCGGGCGCCAACACGCCGTCGACCGTGGCCTTGCGGGTGTAGTGCGCGAAATAGAGAAAGCCCGCGATGGCCACGGCCACCGCGAGCACGCCGATCGTGACGAGATCCATCGACAAGGGGCGCACCAACTGGACGCGACCCAGCCAGCCGTCCCGCTGCCCCTGCAGGACTTCGTCACGAAAGAGTGAGCGAGTCATGGGGACGAAGCCTCAGGCCCGCACGGTGGCACTGTCCACCGTTGGAATAAAGCCACGCCCGATCTTGGTGCCGGAAGCCACAGAGGGGGCGCAAGGCCGCCGGCTCGGGCGTGGAAAACCGTGGCGGCACGCCGCAGCGCACCCGCCGAAAACTGTTCAGTGACCATGCGCGGGGGTGTCCCGCGCCGCGGCCCCTGGCTTACCAAGTGGCGTTGGGGCCCCAGGTGGCGTTCGGGCCGGCGCCGCTCACGGCCTTCAGGTCGGCGGGTTGCAGCGGCACGGGGCGGGTGGGCGCGACCGGCTTGACTTGGACGGCGGGAGCGCGGCGGGCGAAGAAGCGGATCGGCAGCATGGTGGGTCTCCGGGGCTGTGGCGGTGTGCGAAATTGCACGCTCGGACAGATTGGAGCAGCGTCGCGAGTTCACAACCACTGTCACCCCTTACAGGTGGGCAGCATGTCGCGCCGCACCTCTGCGCCGGATCAACTCAGTGGATCAGGCCCAGCCGCAGCGCTTTCAGCACCGCCTGGTGCTTGTTGACGCAGCCCAGCTTGTGCATCGCGTTGTTGACGTGCAGCACCGCGGTGCGCTCGCTGATGCCGAGGATGGCACCCACCTCCCAGGCCGTCTTGCCTTCCATCGTCCAACTCAATGCTTCCAGCTCGCGCGGCGTCAGCGCCGGGCGCTCGGCTTGCAGCGTGTCGGGCAGGAACAGGCGCAGCGCCGCCTCCTGCGCATGGACGGCGAACAGTTGCAGGTCGGCGACTACGCGCTGCAGTTCGTGGCTGTCCTGCGGCAGTGGCTGGTCGCGGTCAACGCCGAGGAAGAAGTGACGCCCCTCGGGCAGGTGCAGCGCCAGCGCGATGCCGTTCTGGTAGCCAAACTGCGCCTGCTGCTCCCACTTGTCCAGCGCGCCCGACGACAGGTAGGTGTCGCGGTTCCAGACGATGGGCACGCTTTGCCGGCGGCAGTGCTGCATCACCGGGTCGCGGCGGCCGCTGCCCGGGTCGCGGAAGGCGTCGGTGTAGGCCTGCGGCGTGTTGTCGACGACGAAGAACTCGCTGCTGCCCAGGCCGTGGTCGACGATGGTCGTCGCCGACACCGTCTCGAAGCCCAGCGCCTGCGCGAAGCGCACCACCTCGCCGCGAAACTCGTCGCGGTTCTGCGCCTTCATCACGGAGGTATAGCCACCCGGGAGCATCGGTTTCTTGGGTTCCAACGACTTGCGCCACAGCAGCGGCGCAAGGCCTGACAGACCTTACAGGCCTGCTAGGCCTTACAGCTTTCGATCCGGAGTCTCCCCCCCACACTGCGCTGCATGCACCATACGCCACATCACCTTCTGACGGAGCGCGCCCCGCTTGCCGTCATGCCGTGGTCGCTGCGCGCATGGCCGCCACTATTGTGGCAGGCCGCCGGCGGCGCACCCACGGAGTTCCACCACCTCAGCACGCGAGTGACCACGAACCACGGCGGATTGCACAGTCGCGTGGCCGGCCAGACCATCTGGGCCGGCATGTTTGGCGGCAGTGACGCCGGCATGGCCTGGGACTGGGTGGAGATCGCCACCGGCGTGGTGGCGATGGCCGACCCGATGTCGGTGATCACCAATCTGCGCATCGTCGGCGACGCCGGCGAGGTGCTGACGGCCGGCGAAGCCGCGCTCTACCTCAACGGCATCGTGCACGCGCTGCCCTGGCAGGATGCCGTGGGACGTGCGCTGGCCACCTGCCATTGAGCGCGCCCAGGGCCGGGCTGCGCCCAGCGCTTATGCCCCGCGGGGGTTCAAGGTGACCGGCAAAGCCGGATCACCTTGAGACGCAGCGCGCTCAAGCCCATGCGCTGCGGCGCAGCCGCCGCGCCACGCCCCAGACGCTCAAGGCCGCCAGCAGCAGGCACAGCAGCAACGGTGGGCCGAAGTCGGCTGCAGCCAGCGCCTCGCCGCGCAGCACGCGGTTCATCAGCAGCACCTGCGCCAGCGCCGGCACCCAGCGCTGCCAGGGCTGCTCGCCCTCCTGGGCGAAGAACGACAGCAGCGGCAGCAGCGACACCACCAGCACCAGCACCGAGGCGCTGGCCTGCGCCTCCTTGACGCTGCGGCAGCGCACGGCCAGCAGCATCAGCAACCCCGACAGCGCGCCGGCCAGCGGCAGCAGCAGCGCCAGGAACAGCGCCAGCTCGCGCGGGCCGAAGCGGAACAGCGCGGCCAGCGACTCGCTGCGCAACAGCCATTGCCCAGGCAAAAAGCTCAGGCAGCTCAGCAGCGCGATCAGCATCGCCACCGCCGACACGGCAGCCCATTTGCCCAAGGCCAGCGCGGCCGGCGGCACGGGGTTCATCAGCAGCGGCTCCAGCGAGCCGCGCTCACGCTCGCCGGCGGTGCTGTCCAGCGCCGCGTTCAAGGCGCCGTAGAGCACCGCCATCAGCACGAAAAAGGGCAGCATCGCCGTCAGCTGCAGCGCGCGCGCCGCCGGGTCGGCAAGGTCGCGCGGCTCGATCTGCACGGCTTGCGTCAGCGTGGGCGAAACGCCGCGCCAGGCCAGGCGCAGCAGCGCCTGCTCGCGGTTGAAGCCCTGCAGCAGCTGCAGCACGCGTCCGGTGGCCGCCTCGGCGCGGCGGTTGCCGCTGCTGCGCAGCACTTCCACCAGCGGCGCGCGGGCGGCGGCCAGCTCGGCCTCGAAACCGGGCGCGATCACGACCACCGGGTCGCCGAGCCGGCTGTCGCGCAGTAGCCGCTCGTAGTCGGGCGGCGCGGCCCGCACGCGCCAGGTCTGGCGCTCGATGTAGTTGCGCAGCGTGGGCGCGTCCTCGATGCCGGCCACCACCACTTCGCGCGCCTGCGCGCGCCGCTCGGCGTCGACCACCAGCGTCGACAGCAGCGCCAGCACCAGCGGCCCCAGGGCCACCGAGCTGAGCAGCACCACCGCCAGCGTGCGGCGGTCACGCAGCGCGTCCAGCAGCTCCTTGCAAAAGACGATCCAGGCCGCGCGCATCAGCGGCGGCCCTCGAAAGCCAGCGCGACGAAGGCCTGCTCGAAGTCGGCGCTGCCGGTGCGCCGGCACAGCGCGGCCACGCTGCCGCTGGCCACGGCGCGGCCGGCGGCCATCACCACCACCTCGTCGCACAGCCGCTCCACCTCCTGCATCACATGGGTGGAGAAGACGATGCACTTGCCTTCGTCGTCGCGCAGGCGGCGCAGCGTCTCGCGCAGCGCGCGCGTGGCCATCACGTCCAGGCCGTTGGTGGGCTCGTCGAGGATCAGGTTGGGCGGGTCGTGCACCAGCGCGCGGGCCAGCGCGGTCTTCATGCGCTCGCCCTGGCTGAAGCCCTCGGTGCGGCGGTCGAGCAGCTCGCGCAACTCCAGCACCTGCGCCAGGTGCTCGGTGCGGGCCTGCGCCGCGTCGTCGCCCAGGCCTTGCAAGCGCGCGTAGTAGACGATGTTCTCGCGCGCCGTCAGCCGCGGGTACAGGCCGCGCGCGTCGCTGAGCGCGCCCAGCCGCGCCAGCGCCGCCGAGCGCCGCTGCGCGACGTCGATGCCGTCGACGCGGATCTGCCCGCCGTCGGGCTGCAGCAGCCCGGCCACCAGGCGCAGCGTGGTGGTTTTGCCGGCGCCGTTGCTGCCCAGCAAGCCGGTGATGCAGCCGTCGGCGGCGTTGAACGAAACGCCGTCCACGGCCTGCAGCTCGCGCCGGCTTGCGCCCCGGCCCTGCACGAAGCGCCGCCGCAGCTCGTGGATCTCGATCAAGGCGCGGCTCCGTCCGTCGCCGGCGGGCGGAACACCGGCGGGCGCGGCACGCCCTGCGCGCAGCCGCCGTCGAGGGCCAGCGCCTGGGCTTCGTCGTCGTCGTCGACGAAGCGGAAGACCTGCTCACGCAGGCAGTCCAGCCCCAGCAGGCCGTGGCCGGCGTTGGGCACTATCCAATGCCGTGCCTTCGGGCCCAGCGCGGCGGCCACGCGCGCGCCATGGCGCGGCGGCGTCACCGGGTCGAGCCCGCCCGACAGCAGCAGCACCGGCACCGGCGCCGGGCGCAGGCGATGAAAGTCCGCCGGCAGCGTGCCGCGCGGCCAGTCGGCGCAGACCTCGCGGTAGAGCGCGGCGATGCCGGCACCGAAGGCGGGCCGCGCCGATGCGGCCGGCGCAGCAGCCGCGGGCGGCAGCGGCAGCGGCAGATCCTCGGTGCAGATCACCGAGAAGTGCATGCCCTGCGCCAGCGCCGCCCCGCCGCCGCCGGACAAGGCCGCGGCCAGGCCGACCAGCGGCGTCCAGCGCCCGGCGGCGGCTTCGTCGATCGCCGGCGGCAGCGCGGCGGCCAGCGCCGGCGCGTACAGCGGCCCGCGCACCAGGCCGGTCAGGCCGTCGGGCGTGATGCGCAGGCGCTGCTCGCGGCCGCTCAGCGGCTGCGGCACGCTCACCTCCTGCGGCAGCGCCGCCAGCAGGCGCTGCCAATGCAGGCGCAGCTGGGGATGGCGGCCGCGGCAATCGGCATCGGCCTCGCACCAGGCCAGCAGGGCGTCGAACGCGGCCTGCCCGTCGACGGCCATCGTCTCTGGCAGCGCCATGTCGGGCGGCGCCACGCCGTCCAGCACCATGCGGCGCACGGCCTGCGGAAACTGCCGCAGGTACTCCAGCGCGGCCCGCGTGCCGTAGGACACGCCGACCAGGTCGATGCGCTCGGCGCCCAGCGCGCGGCGCACGGCGTCGAGGTCCTGCATCGCCAGCGGCGTGGTGTAGCGGCGCAGGTCGCCGTACGGCAGCTTCTGCAGCGCCTGCCGGCAACGCGCGAGCGCCGGCGCCAGCGCCGCGGGATCGACGCTCTCGCGCAGCTCGCGCTGCGGCTGCTCGTCGCCTTCGCAGCGCAGCGGCGCGCTGCGGCCGGTGCCGCGCTGGTCGACCAGCACGATGTCGCGGCGATTGGAAAAGCGCGCCAGCCAATGCTGGATCGGGCCGGCCAGCTCGATCGCGCTCTGCCCCGGGCCGCCGGCGATGAAGAACACCGGATCGGGCTTGCGCTGGCGCGACAGCGCCGGCAGCACCGCGAAGTGCACCGCGATCGACGGGCCGCCGGCCGCAGCCGGGTCCAGCGGCCGCTGCACCTGGCCACACCAGGCCGGGTGCTCCACGCCGCGCAGCGCGCACGGCTGCAGGCCGGGCGCGGGCGGCGCTGCGGCCGCCGCCAGCAGCGGCAGCACGGCAGCAACGGCCCAGGCGATCGGTCGCCACGGCCGCCACGGCCGCTGCAGCGGGTGGAGCAACGAGAAGCGCATCACCACCGAGGTTAGCGCGGACTCGCGCATCAGCCGGCCCGCGGCGTGATCAAGTACCGAGCACGCGGCCGGTTCTTCCCTCATTGCGGGCACGCGGCGCGGGCAGGGCCGGGGCATGATCGCGGTTTCGCCGCCCGCCGCTCACGCCGTCGCCGCCATGATGTATCGCCGCCCGCTTTCCGCCGCCGTCACCGCCGTCGCCATGGCGGCCGCCTTGCTGGTCTCCGCCTGTGGCGGCCCGTCCGAGGCCGACATGCTGAACGCGGCGCGCGGCTTCGTCGAGAAGCAGGACCACCGCTCGGCGGTGATCCAGCTCAAGTCGCTGCTGCAGAAGAACGACCAGCTCGGCGAGGCGCGCTACCTGCTGGGCCGCTCGCTGCTGGAGCAGGGCGACGTCAACGCGGCGCTGGTCGAGCTGCGCAAGGCGGCCGACCTCAAGTACGACCCCGTCAAGGTGACGCCGCTGCTGGCGCGCGCGATGCTCGCGCAGGGCGAGTACGCGGCGCTGACCGGCCAGTTCGCCAACGTCAAGCTGCCCGACGCCACGGCGCAGGCCGAGCTGGCGGTGGCGCTGGCCAACGCCGCCTTCGCGCAAAAGCAGAACGAGCAGGGCGAGGCCTTCATCGCCGAGGCGCTGCAGGCCATGCCGCAGAACGTGTCGGCGCGGCTGCTGCGCGCGCGCGTGTTGGCCGACAAGCAGCAGGTGGCGCAGGCCAAGGCGCTGGTCGACGAGGTGCTGGCCGGCGACGCCAAGGCCGCCGAGGCTTGGATGCTCAAGGGCGAGATGGCGCTCAACATCGACAAGGACCGCAAGGCCGCGATCGAGGATTTCCGCAAGGCCGCCGCCGCCAAGCCCACGATGCTGGGCGCGCACGTGTCGGCGATCACGACGATGTTCCTCGAAGGCGATGCCGCCGCCGCCACCGCGCAGGTGGCGGAGATGAAGAAGTACTTCCCCAACCACCCGCGCACCAAGTTCTTCGAGGCCGAGCTGGCCTTCAACGCCAAGGACTACAAGGCCGCGCGCGAGCACATGCGCCCGGTGGTGCAAGCGCTGCCCAACAACGCGCTGGCGCTGCAGCTGGCCGGCGCGGCCGAGTTCCGCCTGGGCGACTACGCGCAGGCCGAGAACTTCCTGGGCAAGGCGCTGCAGCTCTCGCCGGAGCTGCCGATCGCGCGCACGATGCTGGCGCAGGTCTACCTGCGCACCGGGCAGCCGCAGAAGACGCTGTCGATGCTCGACCCGCTGCTGGCGCGCAACCCCAGCGCCGGGCTGCTGCAGCTGGCCGCCGAGGCCCATCTGCAAAGCGGCGACCCGAAGCAGGCCGAAGACCTGTACCAGAAGGCCGCCAAGATCAAGCCCGACGACCCGCGCATCCGTACCGCGCTGGCGCTCAGCGAGTTCGGCAGGGGCAAGACCGATGCCGCGATCAGCGAGCTGGAGCAGATCGCCGGCAGCGACAAGGGCGCGCTGGCCGACCTGGCGCTGGTTAGCGCGCACCTGCGCAAGCAGGAGGTCGACAAGGCGCTGAAGGCCATCGACGCGCTGGAGAAGAAGCAGCCCGACAAGCCGCTGGCGCCGATGCTGCGCGGCCGCGTGCTGGTGCTGAAGAAGGACATCGACGGCGCGCGCGCGCAGTTCCAGAAGGCGCTGGCGATCGACAAGCTCTACTTCCCCGCGGTGGCCGGCCTGGCCGCGCTGGACCTCGCCGCCAACAAGCCGGCCGAGGCGCGCCAGCATTTCGACGATCTGCTCAAGGCCGACCCCAACAACGTGCCCGCCAAGCAGGCGCTGGCCGCGTTGCTGACGCGCACCGGCCACACCGGCGACGAGGTGGCCAAGCTGCTGACCGATGCCGTCAAGCAGAACCCGAACGACGCGCGCGCCCAGCTCATGCTGATCAATTTCTACCTCGAGCGGCGCGACAGCAAGCAGGCGATCACCGCCGCCACCGAGGCCAGCAAGACCCTCGTCAACCACCCCGACATCCTGATGGCGCTGGGCCGCGCCTACCTGGCCGGCAACGACATGCAGCAGGCCATCAGCACCTTCAACAAGCTGGCCCAGGCACAGCCGAAGTCGGCCCAGCCCTACCTGGGCATGGCCGACGCCAACCTGGCGCTGAAGGACCGCCCGGCCGCCGCGCGCAACCTCAAGCGCGCGCTGGAGCTGGAGCCGCGGCTGCTGCAGGCGCGCCGCGGGCTGGTGGCCATCGCGCTGGCCGAGCGCCAGGTGGGCGAGGCGATGGAGCTGGCCAAGGCGGTGCAGAAGGACCTCCCCAACGAGGCCGTCGGCTACGTGCTGGAAGGCGACGTCGAGGGCTACCGCAAGAACCTCAAGGCGGCGCTGGCGGCCTACCAGAAGGGCCTGACCAAGGCCAACCCGCAGGAAGCGTCGACCCGCACCCACAACACGATGGTCGCGCTCGGCCAGACGGCCGAGGCCGAGCAGTTCGCCAACAAGTGGATTGCCGATCACCCCGCCGACCCGATCTTCCCCTTCTACCTGGCCGACCGTGCGCTGGCCGCGCGCGACTTCGCGACCGCCGAGGCGCGCTATCGCAAGGTGGTGGAGCTGCAGCCCAACAACGCGCTGGCGCTGAACAACATCGCCTGGCTGATGGTGCAGCAATCCAAGCCCGGCGCGGTGGACTTCGCCGAGCGCGCCAACCGCCTGCTGCCCGGGCGGCCGCCGCTGATGGACACGCTGGCCTCGGCGCTGGCCGCCGAGAAGCAGGTGCCGCGGGCGCTGGAGCTGCAGAAGCAGGCCGTCGACCGCGCGCCCGAAGACGGCGGCCTGCGCCTGAACCTGGCCAAGCTGTACCTGCAGTCCGACCAGAAGGGCATGGCGCGCAACGAGCTGAAGAAGGTCGAGGCGATGGGCCGCAAATACCCCAACCAGGACGAAGTGACCAAGCTGCTGGGGACGCTGTAGCCCGCTGCGGCTTCGGGCGGCCACGCAAGCGGCGCCCGGCCGCGCCGCGTCAGCCGGCTGCCGCCTTTTGGCTGCCCGCGCCCAGCAGCGAGCGGCAGGCCGCGCGCCGGCCATCGGCCGCATCGACCTTGGCGCACACGCCGTCCAGCCGCGCCTGCAGGCGTTTCACGGCGGCGGCATGGCTGCCGTCCTTGTTCCACGTCTGCAGGCTGCGGCCCACGCGCCGCATCGACGCTGCGCTGCGCTTGTAGAAGGCACCGCCGTCGGCGGCCGCCTCGGCGAAGAGCTGGCCCGCGGTGGCCTCGATGCGCGCCGCGTCGCCCGGCGCCAGATCCACCAGCGCCTGCAGGTAGCCGGCGCCCCATTGCAGCCGCGTGGCCGGGCCCTGGCTGCGGTCGAAGGCCTGGGCGTACCAGCGCAGGGCCTCGTCCTTGCGGCCCAGCTTGCGGTACTGGCCGCCGAGCTGGCTCATCAGGTAGTAGGGCGCCGGGCTGCGCGCCAGGTTGCGCAGCAGCAGCGATTCGGACTCGGGCCACAGCCCGGCGCGCTGCAGTGCGTACGCGGCCGACGGAATCACGGCCTGGCGCTCGTAGCCGTCGGTGATCTCGCGGTCGGCGGCGGCCACCTGCTCGCGCAGGTCGCGCAGCAGCGCCTCGGGCAGCGGCGGCTGCAGCTCGTCGCGCGGCAGCTCGATGCGGGCCAGCTCGATGCGCGAGACCAGCGCCGACATGCGGTCGCCGCGCGACAGGCCGGCGTCGGCCTGCAACCGCTTGAGCGCCGGCTCGAAGCGCTCGACGAAGGCCTGCCGCTGCGCCGCGCTGTCGCCCAGCGCACGCACCATCTCCGGCGCCTGGTTGACCAGGATGTCGGCGAAGGCGCGCGTCTGGGCCGGATCGGCCAGCACCTGGCGCACGCGCTCGCGGATCGGTTCGTCGGCCTTCAGGCCCTTGCCGTCGTCGCTGGCGGCGACGGCCTTCAGCCACAAGCGCGTGCGGGTCTCGGCGTCGGCGCCGCTGCCGGCCTTGTCGGCCGCCGGCGCCAGCTCGGCCAGCACGCCGGCGGCATCGGTGCCGGCGAGCATCTGGCTGTCGTCGGTCTCGAAGCTGTAGAAGGCCAGCTGCCGCCATTCGGCCGCCGTCACCGGCTTGCCGGCGCGGGCGTCGGCCAGCACCGCCTTGACCGGCCGTCCGCCGGCAAGCCCCAGGCGCAGCAGCGCCATCACCTGCTCGGCATCGGCCTCGCCGGGCAGCCGGGTCAGCTCGGCACCGTCGGGCTTGAGCAGCACCAGCGTCGGATAGCCGCTCACCTTGAACTGCTGGCCCAGCTTCTGCGCGCCCGGCCGGTCGCCGTCCACGTGCACCGCGACGAACGAGCGCGACAGCGCCGCGAAGTCCTGCCGGTTGAACAGCGTCGCCTTGAGCTGATTGCAAGGCGGGCACCAGGTGGCACCCCAGTACAGCAGCACCGGCTTCTTGCTGCCGCGCGCCTGGGCGAAGGCGCGGTCGATGTCGGCCGGCGCGGCGGCGCTGAGCCAGGCGACTTGCGACGAGGGGATGGCAGCGAAGGCGGAACCGCCGACGGCTGCCGCCGTCAGCAGCGCCGACACGATCCAGACACGACAGGACGACCAGGCAGCGTTGCGCATCGGCGGATTGTGCGGCGAGTGTGCTGCGCGTGTGCGGAGAGTGCGCGCACCCCGCAGACAGCGCCTCGACCAGAAGGACTTCGGCCAGGCCCGCCCGCTTCAGGCCTCGACCGTCACACCCTTCCAGAACGCCAGCCGGCCCTTGATCTGCGCCGCCGCGTCCTTGGGCTCGGGATAGGTCCAGACGGCATCGGGGTTGGCGTCGCCGTCGACGAACAGCGTGTAGTAGCTGGCTTGGCCTTTCCACGAGCACATGGTCTTGGTGTTGCTCGGCAGCAGGTACTTGGGGTCGACCGCCGAGGCCGGAAAGTAGTGATTGCCTTCGACCACCACGGTGTCGTCACTCTCGGCCACCACGGTGCCGTTCCAGATCGCCTTCATCGCGCCGCTCCCGGCCCCGCGGGGATGGAGCCGTCGAGCGGTATTTTGAGGGGCGCGCGGCACGCCGCCCGCTCACGAGGCCAGCAGCAGCGCCACCGCGAAGTCGGGCACCAGGTCCTGGTGCTCGATCACGGCAAGGCCCTGGCGCAGGTCGAGGCTGGAGTCGTACCAGCCGCAGCCGAAGGCACGCTCGGGCTCGGTCGGCACGATCGCCGGGTCATCTGGCCGTGGATGCAAGACGGCCGGCGTCGAAGCGCCGCGACGCCACCACGTCTGCAGGCCGATTAACAAGCTCATCGCTGCTCTCCTTGCTCGCGCCCCGGCCGGGCGGCCAGGTCTTGGAGGCAGATGCTCGGCTCGGCAGCGCCCGGCGGCCATCGCCCGGACGGCGGCTCGGCGGGGGCCCCGCATCGGGGGCCCTCGATGGAGCCGGCCCGCTCAGGCCGACCGCGGCGCGGTGTCGATGAAGCTCGGCCGCGCGGCCAGCTTGTCGTGCAGCTTCTTCAGATTGGGGTAGGGCGTGCGCCAGTCGAGCTGCGCGAAGCGGAAGTCCAGGTAGCCGAGCGCGCAGCCCACGGCCACGTCGGCCAGCGTGTACGGGTTGCCCACGCAGAAGGGCTTGTCGCCCAGGCCCTGGCTCATGGCCTTCAGCGCCGCCTGCACGCGCGAGAGCTGGCGGTCGATCCAGGCCTGGCAGCGTTGCTCGGGGCTGCGGCCGGGCCAGGTCTGCTCCATGCGCGCGGTGACGGCGGCATCGAGCACGCCGTCGGCCAGCGCCTCCCAGGTGCGCACTTCGGTGCGCTCGCGGCCCGGCGGCGGAATCAGCTTGCCCACCGGCGACAAGGTGTCGAGGTATTCGACGATCACGCGCGAGTCGAACACCGCCTCGCCGCCTTCCATCACCAGGCAAGGCACCTTGCCCAGCGGGTTGGACGCCAGCACGTTCTCGGTGCCCCAGGGATCTTCCAGCAGGAACTGGAAGTCGAGCTTCTTCTCCGCCATCACGACACGCACCTTGCGCACATAAGGGCTGGTGAGAGAACCGATCAGTTTCATGTCGTTTGATGCGTGCCGGCAAGCGGCTGGCGCCCCGTCCCTGTCCGCGGTCATTCTAGCCACGCACCCCCGGCGTCACGGCTCGCGCGCAAGGCCCTCAGCTCGGGGGAGCGGCTGTCGTTTCAGCGCGCCAGCGTGAAATCGACGCTCCCCGGGCGGCCGGGCAGTTGCAGCGCCACCTGGCGCTCGGGCGCGCTGGCCAGCACGCGGCCGCCGCGCACCACCAGCAGCCGCGGCGCACGCAGGCGGATGGCTTCAGCGGGCGAGCGCGCCTGCAGCAGCACGAAGTCGGCGCGGCAGCCCACGTCCAGGCCGTAGCCGTCCAGACCCAGGATGCGCGCGTTGTTGACGGTCACCGCGTCGAAGCACTGGCGCATGCCCTGCTGCGAGGTCATCTGCGCCACGTGCAGGCCCATCGCGGCAACCTCCAGCATGTCGCCGCTGCCCAGCGAGTACCAGGGGTCGAGCACGCAGTCGTGGCCGAAGCCGACGTTGATGCCGGCGGCCAGCAGCTCTGGCACCCGCGTCATGCCGCGGCGCTTGGGGTAGCTGTCGTGCCGGCCTTGCAGCGTGATGTTGATCAGCGGATTGGCCACCGCGTGCACCCCGGCTTCGCGCATCAGCGGCAGCAGCTTGCTGACGTAGTAGTTGTCCATCGAGTGCATGGACGTCAGGTGCGAGCCGGTCACCCGCCCCTGCAGCCCCAGGCGCTGGGCGTGGAAGGCCAGGGTCTCGATGTGGCGCGACAGCGGGTCGTCGCTCTCGTCGCAGTGCATGTCCACCGGCAGGGCGCGTTCGGCGGCCAGCTCGCACAGCAGTTTGACCGACTGCGCGCCCTCGTCCATCGTGCGCTCGAAGTGCGGGATGCCGCCGACGACGTCGACGCCGAGGTCGAGCGCGCGCTTGAGCTGGTCCAGCGCACCGGGGCTGCGCAGCACGCCGTCCTGCGGAAAGGCGACGAGTTGCAGTTCGAGGTAAGGCGCGACGCGGCGCCGCACCTCCAGCAAGGCCTCGACGGCCAGCAGCCGCGGGTCGCAGACGTCCACGTGCGAGCGGATCGCAAGCAGGCCCTGGGCGACCGCCCAGTCGCAGTACTGCAGCGCGCGCCCGACCAGCGCCTCGTGCGTCAGCTGAGGCTTCAGCTCGCCCCACAGCGCGATGCCTTCCAGCAAGGTGCCGCTGGCATTGGCCCGCGGCAGCCCGTAGCTGAGCGTGGCGTCCATGTGGAAGTGCGCGTCGACGAAGGGCGGCGACAGCAGCCAGCCGCCGGCGTCGACGACGGTCGCGCCTTCCGGCGCCGCCAGGCCCGGCTGCAGCGCGGCGATGCGGCCATCGCGCACCAGCAGGTCGACGCCCTGGCGGCCGTCAGGCAGGGTGGCATTGCGGATCAGCATGGCGCGGCAGCATAAGGCCAGCGCCGGCGCTCGCCGTGTGCTCGCGCGGCGGCCCTCAGGGGTTGCCTCAGGCGTTGACTCAGGCGTTGAACCACTGCACCCGCTTGCCCGACGCTGTCCAGGCGTCGTAGTGCGCTGCGAACAGCGCCTCGATGCGATTGCGCCGGACCTTGAACGTCGGCGTCACGAGGTCGTTGTCGACCGTCCAGGGCTCCAGCGTGACCACCAGGCAGTCGAGCCGCTCGTGCGGATCCAGCCCTTCGTTGACGGCCTTCAGGTGCGCCTGCAGCGAGGCTTCCAGCGCCGCGCGGCCCTCCGCCTGGCGGGCCGTGGCGGCGGCCTCGGCGTTGAGCATCACCAGCGCCAGCGGCTGGCCGAGGTTGGCGCCGGTCACGCAGCAGGCCTCGATCGCGCCGTGCGTCACCAGCCGGTCCTCGATCGGCGCCGGTGCCACGTACTTGCCCTTGCTGGTCTTGAACAGGTCCTTCACGCGGCCGGTGATGCGCAGGTTGCCTTGCGCATCCAGCGCGCCCTTGTCGCCGGTGCGCAGCCAGCCGTCGGCGGTGAAGGCCTCACGGGTGATTTCGGGCTCGCGGTAGTAGCCCAGCATCAGGCAGGGTGCCTTGACCTGGATCTCGCCGCTGGCTGGGTCGAGCCGGCTCTGGATGCCGTCGTAGGGCAGGCCCACGGTGCCCGGGCGCTGCTTGCCGGGCAGCGTGGCGTGGCTGACGCCGCAGTTCTCGGTCATGCCGTAGACCTCCACCAGGTCCAGCCCCAGCCGGCCATACCAGCGCAGCAGCTCGGGCGGCATCGGCGCGGCGCCGCCGGCGGCGAAGACGCAGTCCTGCAGGCCCAGCGCCGACAGCACCTTGCGCCGCACGATGTTGCCCAGGATGGGGATCTTCAGCAGCCGCTCGAGCTTGGCCGGCGGCATGCGCGAGTGCACGCCCTGCTGGAACTTGACCCACAGCCGCGGCACCGAGAAGAACACCGTGGGCCGCGCGCGCTGCAGGTCGGCGGTGAAGGTCTCCAGGCTCTCGGCGAAGTAGACCTGCATGCCCTTGGCCAGCATGCCGTGCTCGACCAGGATGCGCTCGGCCACGTGCGACAGCGGCAGATAACTCAGCATGCGAGCGGATTCGTCGATCGCCTGCACGCGCTTGAGGCCCGCGGTCACGGCCCAGGCGAAGGCCTCGAAGCTGTGCATCACGCCCTTGGGCGCGCCGGTGGTGCCCGAGGTGTACATGATGGTGCATAACTCCGAGCCGGCGCGCACCGGCTCGCCGGCCAGCGGCGCGCTGCGCGCGCTGATCTCGTCCCAGGACGGGTAGGCCCGGCCGACGCTGTCGGGCGCCAGCGGCAGCGCGATGCAGGGCAGGCCCTCGGGCACGCCGGCACGCATGCCGTCCCAGCCGTCGAGCTTGCCGATGAAGAGCAGCCGCGCACCGCTGTGCTCGAGGATCTGGCGGATCGTGCCTGCCGCCAGCGTGGGGTACAGCGGCACCGAGACGTGGCCGGCCATCCAGATCGCCCAGTCGGCGAACAGCCAGTGCGCGGTGTTCTTGGACAGGATCGCGATGTGCGAGCCGGGCGGCAAGCGCAGGCTCTTGAGGTGCGTCGCCATGCGCCGCACCTGGTCCAGCGCCTGACGCCAGGTGTAGGTGGCCAGCGCACCGGCGCCCAGCGGCTGGGTCAGCACCACGCGGTCGGGCCGCGTGCGCTCCCAGTGGTACAGGCGCTGCAAGGCCAGCGCTTCGGCGGCAACGACGTCGGCCATGGTGGGCGGGCCGGCCGAGGCCGGCTGAAGTCCTGCGGGGGCGGCAAGCCTAGCGAAGCCGGGCCGCGGCCGCCAGCGGGCTTTTGCCCGGGCCGCCTTTGGTGGCCTTTGTTCGACTTAGACCGGGCGCTGGCGCTCGCGCGCCTGCTGCTGCTCGGCTTCGAGCTGGCGCGCGCAGCGCAGCGCCAGCTCGGCGTCCAGGCCGGCGGCCGGCGCGACGGCGGCCACCACCTCGTCCAGCGCCTCGGGCCGGGCCATCAGCGCCGCGACGATGGCCGACAGCGCCGGCAGCGTGCGCCGCTGCAGCTGGGGCGGGAATTGCAGGGTCTGCTGCACGCCCACGTGGTGGCGCACGCTGGCCACGGCGTGGGGATCGAGTCCCCAGCTCTCGCACAGCGCGGCGCCCAGCGCGTCGTGGCTGACGCCGAAGCCGGTGTGCTCCAGCGTCAGCAGCTCGGCGTCGGTCGACGCGGCGCGCAGCATCGCGCCGTAGTGGTCGGCCGCATGGCGGAACAGCACGGCCTTGCCGCATTCCTCGAACAACCCGGCCGAATGCGCGGCCCAGGCATCGAGCGCCATGCGCTGCGCCAGCCGCCCCATCAGCAGGCCGCGCTGCGCGGCGCGCTGCCACAGCGGCTCCAGCGCGGCCGCCGGCGGGAAAGCGGCACGCAGGCCCATCTCGAAGGTGATGCCCGCGACCTCGCTGACGCCGAGGTAGGTGATGGCCTGCTGCACGCTTTGCACGCGACCCTTGAGCCCGTAGAGCGAGGAGTTCACCGCCTTCAGCACCGCGGCGGCCAGCGCCATGTCGCATTCGATCAGCTCGGCGATGGCCGCGAGGTTGAGCTCGTCCTCGGCCATCAGCAGCGACAGCTTCACCAGGCTCTCGGGCTGAGCCGGGATCGAGATGTCGAGCGCGCGGAGTTCGGAGTTGACGGACATGGTGTTGGCACCATGCTAGCCCGCACCGCCGCAAACCAGCCCGCAAGATGCGGGGCCAAGGGCCCGCAGATCGGCGCTTGGCACAAAAGAAGAAGGCGCTTGGCCGCGGGGGCGAAGCGCCTTTCAATCCGCCCGCCGGCGCTGCACGCAGGTGCTTCACCGGGCGGTCGGCAGTCGTTTCGGTTGTCGGGCCTTGGTGGCCGTTGGCGTTGTGTCCGTGTCTCCTCAAGCCCCCGTTCAGCCGCCGGCCCTTGGCGATCAACCTGAAAGGACCGGCGCTGCGAGTGCGCGGACTGTAGCGATGGCGTCACGGCCGCCGCATCCGGACTTTCCCCGCCGCATTCCCCGCCGCATCAGCGCTGGGCGAGCACCCACTCAGCGGCGCGCTCGGCAATCATCAGCGTCGGCGAGTTGGTGTTGCCGCTGGTGATGGTGGGCATGATGCTGGCATCGGCCACCCGCAGGCCGCTGACGCCCAGCACGCGCAGGCGCGAGTCGACCACCGCCAGCGGGTCGTCGGCGCGCCCCATGCGGCAGGTGCCCACCGGGTGGAAGATGGTGGTGCCGATGTCGCCGGCCAGGCGGGCCAGTTCCGCTTCGCTCTGGAACTGCACGCCGGGTTTGATCTCGCGCGGCCGGTAGCGCGCCAGCGCCGGCATGCCGACGATGCGGCGCGTGAGCTGCAGCGAATCGGCCGCCACCCGGCGGTCGGCCGGCGTCGCCAGGTAGTTGGCCATGATGCGCGGGGCGTCCTCGGGGCGCGGCGAGCGCACCCGCACGTGCCCGCGCGAGGTGGGGTTGAGGTTGCAGACGCTGGCCGTGAAGGCGTTGAAGCGGTGCAGCGGCTCGCCGAAGGCGTCCAGCGACAGCGGCTGCACGTGGTACTGCAGGTTCGGCCAGCGCTGGCGGTCCGACGAGCGCGTGAAAGCGCCCAGCTGCGATGGCGCCATGCTCATCGGGCCGCTGCGCAGCAGCAGGTATTCCAGCCCGATCAGCGCCTTGCCCCACAGCGAGTTGGCCATCGTGTTGAGCGTCTTGACGCCGTCGACGCCGAACACGGCGCGGATCTGCAGGTGGTCCTGCAGGTTCTCGCCGACGCCGGGGTGGTCCAGCCGCGGCTCGATGCCGGCGTCGCGCAGCACCGGCAGCGGCCCGATGCCCGACAGCTGCAGCAGCTGCGGCGTGCCGATGGCGCCGGCGCACAGGATCACCTCGCGCCGGCAATGCAGGGCCTGCGGCGCGCCGCCGGCGGTGGGCCGCGCCTCGATGCCGTGGGCGTGCAGCGGCGCGGCCACGCCGTTCCCCAGCAGCAGCCGGGTGGTCTGCCAGCCGGTGCGCACCTCCAGGTTGGGCCGGCCGGCCACCGCGCGCAAAAAGGCCTTGCTGGCATTCCAGCGCACGCCGCGGCGCTGGTTGACCTCGAAATAGCCCACGCCCTCGTTGTTGCCGCCGTTGAAGTCCTCGCTGGCCGGGATGCCGGCTTCCTGCGCCGCGGCGGCAAAGGCGTCCAGCACGTCCCACTGCAGGCGCTGGCGCTCGACCCGCCATTCGCCGCCTTGGCGGCTGCCGCTGGGGTCGAAGCCGGCGGCACCGTGCATCTGGTCGGGGCCGCGCCAATGGTCTTCGTGGCGCTTGAAGTAGGGCACGCAGAAGTCCCACCGCCAGCGCGCATCGGCCACCTGCTCGGCCCAGTGGTCATAGTCGCGCGACTGGCCGCGCATGTAGATCATGCCGTTGATGCTGGAGCAGCCGCCCAGCACCTTGCCGCGCGGGTAGCGCAGCGAGCGCCCGTTGAGCCCGGGGTCGGCTTCGGTCTGGTACAGCCAGTCGGTGCGCGGGTTGCCGATGCAATACAGGTACCCCACCGGAATGTGAATCCAGTGGTAATCGTCCTTGCCGCCGGCTTCCACCAGCAGCACCCGCTGGCTCGGGTCGGCACTCAGCCGGTTGGCCATCAGGCAGCCGGCGGTGCCGGCACCGACGACGATGTAGTCCCAATGCGTTTGGGGATCCACGCTGATCGCGCCTCCGGGTCGCCCTGTAGGGGATTCTGCCGGCCGCCACCAGCCGCGGGTCAGGCCCATGCTGCGGGTATACCCGGGAAGCGACAAAACAACACTTGACGAGTCAGCACTTTACGGGCACACATTCGTAAGGCTCTAATACGGAGTCTGTGTCTGGATGCCGCGCCTTTCGCCTTACAAAGGTCACGCAGGGTTGAAGCTCCACATGGTTCTTTCGCTATTTCGTTGAGGGCTTCCCCGTGGGTAACAAACTCTATGTCGGCAACCTGGCCTACTCAGTGCGCGATGACTCGCTGCTGCAGGCCTTCTCCCAATTTGGCCATGTGACGTCGGCCAAGGTCATGATGGATCGTGAGACCGGCCGCTCCAAGGGCTTCGGTTTCGTCGAGATGGGCTCGGACGCCGAGGCCCAAGCCGCGATCAACGGCATGAACGGCCAGGCGCTCGAAGGCCGGGCGATCGTCGTCAACGAGGCACGCCCGCGTGAAGAGCGTCCGGGCGGCTTCGGTGGTGGCGGCGGCGGTGGCCGCGGCGGCTACGGTGGTGGCGGCGGCGGTGGCGGCGGCCGCAGCCCCTACGGCGGTGGCGGCGGCGGCGGTGGCCGCAGCCCCTACGGTGGTGGCGGCGGCGGTGGCCGCGGCGGCTACGGTGGTGGCGGCGGTGGCGGTTATGGCGGCGGCGGCGGTGGTGGCCGCGGCGGCTACTGAGCCCGTCTTTCCTGCTTCTTTGCAAAGCCCGCTGCCTGCGGGCTTTGTCGTTTCTGGCCCGACGCGCCAGGCCTTTCGTGCTAGGGTCTGTTAACACTAATTGCAATGCTCGCCGCCATGCTTGACACTGCTC
>CAYYDJ010000020.1:0-76325 GCA_964470565.1 uncultured Rubrivivax sp. | reverse complement strand
ACCCACAGCAGCGAGGCGCCGACCATCGTCAGCGTCAGGCTGTGCGGCGCCATCGCCTCGCGGCCGAAGCCGATGCGCTTGCCCAGCACGTAGGCGCCCACCAGGCCGGCCACGCCGGCGTTGATGTGCACGACGGTGCCGCCGGCGAAGTCCAGCGCGCCGTCCTTGCCCAGCAGGCCGCCGCCCCACACGATGTGGGCGATGGGCACGTAGCTGAAGGTGAACCACAGCACGCTGAACAGCAGCACCGCGCCGAAGCGGATGCGCTCGGCGTAGGAGCCGACGACCAGCGCCGTGGTGATGGCCGCGAAGGTGCCCTGGAAGGCGACGAACACGTACTCCGGGATGGTGGTCAGCGCGCCGAAGCTGTCCTGGGTCACGCCCTTGAGGAAGAGCTTGTCCAGCGATCCGAAGAAGCGGCCCTCGCCGGCGAACGCCAGGCTGTAGCCGTAGATGGCCCACAGCAGGCTGATCAACGAGAAGATCACGAACACCTGCATCAGCACCGACAGCATGTTCTTCGAGCGGCCGAGGCCGCCGTAGAACAGCGCCAAGCCGGGGATGGTCATCAGGATCACCAGCAGCGTGGAGGTCAGCATCCAGGCGGTGTCGCCGGAGTCAATCCTGGGCGCGGGCGCCGAGGCGGCGGGCGCTGCCGGCGTGGCGGCGGCTGCGGCTGCCGCAGGCGCCGGCACCGAAGCCGCGTCCTGCGCGCCCGCGGCCCCTGCAAAGCCCAGCGCCGAGACGGCCAGGGCCAGGGTTGCAAGGAGTTTCTTCATGCTCGTCATGGTGGTTGTCTCTGGGTTGCCGGCAGCGGTCACAGCGCGTGGTTGCCGGTCTCGCCGGTGCGGATGCGGACGACTTGTTCGAGCGCGCTGACGAAGATCTTTCCGTCGCCGATCTTTCCGGTGCGCGCCGAGCTTTCGATGGCCTCGATCACGCGGTCGACGATGGCGTCGTCCACCGCGGCTTCGATCTTCACTTTCGGCAGGAAGTCGACGACGTACTCCGCGCCGCGGTAGAGCTCGGTGTGGCCCTTTTGGCGGCCGAAGCCCTTCACCTCGGTCACAGTGATGCCCTGCACCCCGATGCCGGAGAGCGCCTCGCGAACTTCGTCCAGCTTGAAAGGCTTGACGATGGCGGTCACCATCTTCATGGTCATTGCTCCTGCTGCTTAAAAGTTGGCCTTGACGGCCAGCACGACGCCGGTGCGGCCGAGGTTCCGGCCCGACGCGCTGGCGTAGGCGTAGCCGCCGTTGATCTTTTTCGTGTCGGTGGCGTAGAGCGTCAGGCTGGGCACCACGCCGTTGAAGTCCTTGCTGACCGAGAGCGCGAAATCGGTGTACGAGTAGTCGCCGTGATGCGCCACCTTCTGGTAGCCGATGTGCGGCGCCACCATCACGCCGCCGCCGACGTCGAAGCCGGCGCTCAGGTCGAGGTAGCCGCTGTTCTTGCTGTCGGCAAAGCCGAACAGGTTGGTGACGCTGTGCGAATACTTCAGCGTCGCCGGGCCGAAGCTCAGCGCGCCGTAGAGCTCGGTGGTCACCGGGCTCACCGCCAGCTTGTGGCCCGGGAACTGGTAGCTCAGCACGCCGACGTCGTAGGACAGCGAGTCCTTGACGAGGTCGCCCTTGTAGCCGCCGTAGACGTCGACCTCGGCCGAGGCATCGCCGCCGGCGTCCTTGATCCACCGGATCGACGAGGCCCAGGTGCCCAGGTAGAAGCCGCCGGCCGAGACGTCGATGCCGCCTTGCACCGCCGGCTTGAAGCGCGACTGCGAGATGCCGCGGTAGCGGTACTCGGTAACGCCGCCGACGTTGAACGCCAGGTCGGCATGGGCCGCCATCGGCCATGCCGATGCGGCCAGCGCGGCGGCCAGGAACGGGATCGCTTTCTTCATCAAGTGGGCTCCGGACAGGGTGACGAGATTTCTTCAGCCACCCCGTTTGCAGCTTCCGTGCCACGAGATCCGCAGGGGCAACACCACGGCCGCGGTGCATCGAGGCCACGGTGGCGGCTCTTCGATCGCACCGATGTGGTGAAAGCCGGCGGCCCGCACCGCGCCGGTGCAGCGGTGCGGCGCGCAGCGCGCCGGCACAATCCGCCTTCGGGAGGACGCACACGATGTCACTTGCCGTGGTCGCCAGCCGCGCGCTGGACGGGCTTTCGGCGCCCGAGGTGCGGGTTGAAGTGCAGCTCGCCAACGGCCTGCCCAGCTTCACGCTGGTGGGACTGGCCGACACCGAGGTCAAGGAGTCGCGCGAGCGCGTGCGCGCGGCCTTGCAGCAAAGCGGCTTCGCGTTCCCGCACAACCAGCGCATCACGGTCAACCTCGCGCCGGCCGACCTGCCCAAGGACTCGGGCCGCTTCGACCTGCCGATCGCACTGGGCATCCTGGCCGCCGGCGGCGTGATCGACCCCGCGGCGCTGACGCCCTACGAGTTCGCCGGCGAACTCTCGCTGGCCGGCGAACTGCGCCCGGTGCGCGGCGCCCTCGCGTTGGCGCTGGCGCTGCGCCGCACCGGCAGCGCGCGCACGCTGGTGCTGCCGGCCGAGAGCGCCGCCGCGGCCGCGCTGGTGCCGGGGCTGCCGGTGCTGGCGGCCACGCACCTCGCACAAGTGGTGCAGGCGCTGCTGCCCGACGGCCCCGCGCTGCCGCCGGCCGTGCCCGCCGCGCGCGGGGCTGCCGCGTCGGCGGCTGATCTGCAGGACGTCAAAGGCCAGGCGGGACCGAAGCGCGCGCTGGAGATCGCCGCGGCCGGCGGCCACAGCCTGCTGCTGATCGGGCCGCCGGGCAGCGGCAAGTCGATGCTGGCGCAGCGGCTGCCGGGCCTGCTGCCGCCGATGGACGAAGCCGAGGCGCTGGACAGCGCGGCCATCCGCAGCCTGGCCACGAACCACTTCGACCCCGCCAGCTTCGGCCAGCGGCCGGTGCGCGCGCCGCACCACTCGGCCAGCGCGGCGGCGCTGGTGGGCGGCGGCTCGCCGCCGCGGCCGGGCGAGATCTCGCTGGCACATGGCGGCGTGCTGTTCCTCGACGAGCTGCCCGAGCTGCCGCGCAACGCGCTGGAGGCGCTGCGCGAACCGCTGGAGACCGGCCAGATCACGATCTCGCGCGCCGCGCGGCAGGCGCACTACCCGGCGCGCTTCCTGCTGGTCGCGGCCATGAACCCCTGCCCCTGCGGCTGGCTGGGCGCGCCGGCCGGCAGCGGCCGCGCCTGCCGCTGCACGCCCGATCAAGTGGCGCGTTATCAGGGGCGTCTCTCGGGCCCCTTGCTCGACCGCATCGACCTGCGCATCGAGGTGCCGGCGGTGCCGCCCGCCGGGCTGATGGCGCTGCCCGATGGCGAGCCCAGCGCCGCCGTCGCGGCGCGCGTGGCGGCCGCGCGCGAGCGCCAGGTCAAGCGCCAGGGCCACGCCAACGCCTTGCTGGACGCTGCCGGCATCGACGCCCACTGCCAGCTCGACGAAGCGGCCGCAACGTTCCTGCGCCAGGCCGCCGAGCGCCTGGGCTGGTCAGGCCGCCGGCTGCACCGCACGCTGAAAGTCGCGCGCACCGTGGCCGACCTGGCAGCCGCGCCGACGATCAACACCGCCCACGTCGCCGAGGCCTTGCAGGCCCAGCGCGCGCTGGGCTGACGATCACCGCGGCACGGTGAGCTGACGATCGCCGCGATGCGGTGAGCTGACCATCACCGCGGCACGGCGCCCCTCAGCCCAGCGCCGGCGCCAACATCCGGCGCGCGTCGGCCTCGGCAACGGCCTGGCGCGCGGCCCAGTCCTGCAGCTGGTCGTCGCCGATGCGGCCGACGTTGAAGTAGCGCGCCTCGGGGTGCGCCAGGTAGAAGCCGCAGACGCTGGCGGCCGGCGCCATCGCCATGCTGTCGGTCAGCGCCATGCCGATCTCGCCGGCCTGCAGCACGTCGAACATCGCGCGCTTGACGCTGTGGTCGGGGCAGGCCGGGTAGCCCGGCGCGGGGCGGATGCCGCGGTAGGCCTCGGCGATGAGCTGCTCGTTGCTCAAGGCCTCGTCCGCTGCATAACCCCAAAACTCCATGCGCACGCGCTGGTGCAGCCGCTCGGCAAAGGCCTCGGCCAGGCGGTCGGCCAGCGACTTGAGCATGATGGCGCTGTAGTCGTCGTGGTCGGCGGCGAACTGCCGCTCCTTCTTCTCGACGCCCAGGCCGGCGGTCACCGCGAAGAGGCCGATGTAGTCGGGCTTGACGCCGCGCGGCGCGATGAAGTCGGCCAGGCAGCGGCTGGGCCGCGGCACGCCGTCGATCACCGGGCGCTCGGTCTGCAGCCGCAGCGGGCTCCAGCGCAGCAGCACCTCGCGGCGCGACTCGTCGGCGTAGACCTCGATGGTGTCGTCGTCCACGGTGTTGGCCGGCAGCAGGCTGATCACGCCGCCGGCCTGCAGCCAGCGGCCCTCCATCAGGCGCTGCAGCAGCCGCTTGCCGTCGCTGAACACGCGCTGCGCCTCGTGGCCGACGACCTCGTCGCGCAGGATCTCGGGGAAGCGCCCGGCCAGGTCCCAGGTCTGGAAGAAGGGGCCCCAGTCGATGCACGCGGCCAGCTCGGCCAGGTCCTGGTTGCGGAAGACGCGGCGGCCGATGAACTTCGGCGGCGGTGGCGAGTAGGCCGCCCAGTCGATGGGCGTCTTGTTGGCACGCGCCGCGGCGAGCGTCATCAGCGGCACCACCTTCTTGTTCGCGTGCAGCTCGCGCACGCGCTGGTAGTCGGACTCCAGCTCGGCGATGTAGCGCGCCGCGCGCTCGTCGGACAGCAGCTCGCTGCACACGCCCACGCTGCGCGAGGCGTCGGGCACGTAGATCACCGGCCCTTCGTAGTGCGGCGCGATCTTCACCGCGGTGTGCACGCGGCTGGTGGTGGCGCCGCCGATCAGCAGCGGAATCTTCTTCAGCCGGAAGTACTCGTCGCGCTGCATCTCGGCGGCCACGTGCTGCATCTCTTCCAGGCTGGGCGTGATCAGGCCCGACAGGCCGATCAGGTCGGCGCCCTCGACCTTGGCCTTGGCCAGGATGTCCTGGCAGGGCACCATCACGCCCATGTTGACGACCTCGAAGTTGTTGCACTGCAAGACCACGGTGACGATGTTCTTGCCGATGTCGTGCACGTCGCCCTTGACGGTGGCGATGACGATCTTGCCCTTGGTCTTGACGTCGCCGCCGGCGTCCAGCGTGGCCTGCTTCTCGGCCTCGATGTAGGGCAGCAGGTGGGCCACGGCCTGCTTCATCACGCGCGCGCTCTTCACCACCTGCGGCAGGAACATCTTGCCCTGGCCGAAGAGGTCGCCGACGATGTTCATGCCGGCCATCAGCGGGCCCTCGATCACGTGCAGCGGCCGGCCGCCGCGCGCGTGCACGGCTTGGCGGCATTCCTCGGTGTCGGCGACGATGAACTCGGTGATGCCGTGCACCAGCGCGTGGCTCAAGCGCTCGTCCACGCTGCCGGCGCGCCAGGCCAAGCGCGCGCCGTCGTCCTTGGCGGCGCCCTTGGCGGTTTCGGCGATCTCCAGCAGCCGCTCGGCGGCGGTCAGCGGCGGCTCGCCGGCCTTGTAGGCCGGCTTGCGGTTGAGCACGACGTCTTCCACGCGCTCGCGCAGCGTGGGTTCCAGCTCGTCGTAGACGCCGATCATCCCGGCGTTGACGATGCCCATGTCCATGCCGGCCTTGATCGCGTGGTACAGGAAGACGGTGTGGATGGCCTCGCGCACCGGGTCGTTGCCGCGGAAACTGAACGAGACGTTGGAGACGCCGCCGCTGACCTTGGCGCCGGGCAGGTGCTGCTTGATCCAGCGCGTGGCCTCGATGAAGTCGACCGCGTAGTTGTCGTGCTCCTCGATGCCGGTGGCGATCGCGAAGACGTTGGGGTCGAAGATGATGTCCTCGGGCGCAAAGCCCAGCTCGTCGACCAGCAGCCGGTAGGCGCGCGCGCAGATCTCGGTCTTGCGCTGGAAGCTGTCGGCCTGGCCCTGCTCGTCGAAGGCCATCACCACCGCGGCGGCACCATAACGCCGCACCAGCGTGGCCTGGCGGCGGAACTCGGCTTCGCCCTCCTTCAGGCTGATGCTGTTGACGATCCCCTTGCCCTGGATGCACTTGAGCCCGGTCTCGATGACGCTCCACTTGCTGGAGTCGATCATGATCGGCACGCGCGCGATCTCGGGCTCGCCGGCGATCAGCTTGAGGAAGCGCTCCATCGCGGCGGCCGAGTCCAGCATCGCCTCGTCCATGTTGACGTCGATGATCTGGGCGCCGCTTTCCACCTGCTGGCGCGCGACGGCCAGCGCGGCCTCGTAGTCGCCGGCCAGGATCAGCCGCGCGAAGGCCTTGGAGCCGGTGACGTTGGTGCGCTCGCCGATGTTGACGAACAGCGTGTCGGTGCCGATGGCGACGGGTTCCAGCCCCGACAGCCGCATCGGCGGCGGCGCGGGCGGCAAGGACGGTTCAGCGGCAGACGGCTCGGACATGGCGCACCTCGGACGTTGAGGTGAGCGCCGTTGCAGCGGCGCCGCGACCGCCGCGGCACCGGCCCGAGCCTGGCGGCCGACTGGGTGGCCGTCGCAACGCTCCTCGGGAGAGGCGCGGATTCTAGGCGGGCGACAGGCTCAGGCGCAGTTGTCGACCTTGAATTCCACGCGACGGTCGAGTGCATCACGCAAGTCGTCGGTGCCGGTGCCGACAATGGTCTCGTCCCAGCCGCGGCCTTCGGTGCGCACGCGCTGGCCGCGGCCCAGGGTGGGCGCGTCGCGCACCAGGCGCTCGCGCATGGCCTGCGCGCGGCGCAGCGACAAGGCCTTGTTGACCGCCTCGCTGCCGGTCTTGCTGGTGTGGCCGACGACGGTCAGGCACAGCTCCGAGCCCTGCGCGGCCCGGGCGATCTGGCGCAGCCACATGGTGTAGACCGGCGCGTCGCTCATGAACTCGGTGGTGCCGGGGCGGAACAGGATCTTGACCGCCAGGTTGCTGGTGGCCAGGCCCAAAGCGGCGATCTTGCCGAACGCGGCCTCGGCATCGGCGGTGCGGCCGAGCTTCATGTTGGCCATGTACAGGCCGTTGAAGGTGCGCAGTTGCTGGCCGTCGTCGCGCGTCGCGGCGGTGGACATCAACTCCAGCGCGCGGTCCCACTTCTCGAGGTTGTAGGCTTCCTGCGCCTCGGCCAGCAGCGCCGCGGTGGGGATCTGCTCCAGGTACAGGCTGTCGGCGGGCTGGCCCACCGACCGCTCGGTGGTGGCCAGGTAGCCCTGCACCGCGCGGTCGCGCACCAGCGACGGGCTTTCGGAATAAAAGCGCGTCGGCGACAAGTCGAGCTGGCTGTCCTTCAGCGGCGCCACGCCGCGCGCGATGACGACGCCGCTGCTGCGGTCCGACAGCGCCACCGTCAGCCGGTAGCTGCCGGGCGCGCCGTCCTGCGCGGTGAGCGTGCCGTTGAACAGCCAGCGCGATTCCTTGGTGCCCGTCTCGTCGAAAGGCAGCAGCCGGATCTTGGGCAGCACGCGCGGCACGCCGGCCACCAGCGCCTGCGCGACGCGCTCGGTGGCCTTGGTCTGCTGGCCGCTGCGGCCGTCGAGCAGGGGGTCGATCACCGCGCTGCGCTCGGCGCCGGCCAGCGGACCGAGCTGCCTGGCCATGTCCAGCAAGACGCCGTTGATCGCGCCTTCCAGCGTTTCGTCCACCGGGGGCGGCGGCGGCGGCGGGGGCGGCGGCGCCTTGCAGCCGGCCAGCGCCAAGGCCATCAGGCCGACGCCGAGGCCCGCGCCCAGCCTGGCCAGCCAGGTCCGCCGCCGGCGGTCTTGTCGTTCTACGATGCGATCGGCCACGTCGAAGCTCCCTCTGTCGTGCCTGCAAACACCCAGCAGCTATTCTGGGGCCCGCGGCCGCCGCCGGCGATGGCGCGCGGTCCCGCAAAGGGGGGAGCTTGACGCAGGGCATCATCGCGCGGATGAGCATTCCTGCGCGCGTGCTGCCGGCCCTGGTGCTGGCGCAGCTGGCCGGCACCTCGCCGTGGTTCGCGGTCAACGCGGTGATGCCCGAGCTGCAGGCACGCTTCGGCTGGGCCGCGGCCGCGGTGGGCACGCTGACCTCGGCGGTACAGGCCGGCTTCATCGCCGGCACGCTGGTGTTCTCGCTGCTGGCGGTGGCCGACCGCCACTCGGCGCGCCGCGTGTTCTTCGTCTGCAGCCTGGCCAGCGCGGCCTGCACGCTGGCGGCCGCCGGCGCCACGGACTTCTGGGCGCTGTGGGGCTGGCGTGCGGCCACGGGCTTCTGCCTGGCGGGCATCTACCCGGTGGGGATGAAGATAGCGGCGCAGTGGTTCCCGCAGGGGCTGGGGCCGGCGCTGGGGCTGCTGATCGGCGCGCTGATGCTGGGCACCGCCAGCCCGCACGCGCTGCGCGCGCTGGGCACGGCCTGGCCCTGGACCTGGGTGATGGCCGGCGTCGCCGCGGCCTCGGCGCTGGGCGGACTGCTGGTGCTGCTGGCCATCCCCGAGCCGGCTTCCCGCTTTGGCCAGGCAGCGGGCCGCGGCGCCGGGCTGCACCTGCGCGACCTCGCCAGCCTGTGGACCGACCGCCGCGTGCGCGCCTCGGTGTTCGGCTACTTCGGCCACATGTGGGAGCTGTACTCGCTGCTGGTGCTGGTGCCGCTGATCCTGTCGACGCGGCTGCAGGGCAGCGCGCTGGCCTGGGGCGCGTTCGGCGTGATCGCCGCGGGTGCGCTGGGCTGCGCCGGCGGCGGCGTGCTGGCGCGGCGCTGGGGCAGCGCGCGCGTGGCCGCCGTGCAACTGGCGACGAGCGGGCTGTGCGGGCTGCTGGCGCCGCTGCTGCTGCAAGCGCCCGACGCGCTGTTCTGGGCCTGGATGGTGGTCTGGGGCATCACGGTGGCCGGCGACTCGCCGCAGTTCTCGGCGCTCACCGCGGCCAACGCGCCACGTCAGGCGATGGGCAGCGTGCTGACGCTGACCACCTGCATCGGCTTCGCGATCTCGATCGCCAGCATCCAGCTCTTCAGCGCCTGGGTGCAAGCGGCGCCGCTGGCCGCGGTGCTGCCCTGGCTGGCGCTGGGGCCGGCGCTGGGCTTGTGGCTGCTGCGGCCGCTGCTGGGCGCGGCGCCGGGCCGCGCCGGCTGATGGCCGATGGCCGATGGCCGATGGCCGATGGCCGATGGCCGCTACGCGGTGGCATTTAGCGCGATCCCCCGCTCGCGCGCAAACGCCGCGATCGCGGCCCGCGCCGCCGCGCGCCGGTCGTCGGGCAGGAACGACGCGCCGGCCGCCAGCCATTGCATGCGCAGCAGGTCGGTCGCCGTCAGCGGCGTCTGCGCCAGCAAGGCCCGCGCTTCGCCGGCCAGGGTGATGCAGCTCATCAGCGTGTTGTCGGTGTGGAAGCTCAACGGCACGCCGGCGCGCCACAGCGCGCTGATCGGGTGGTGCGCGAGGTCGGACGCGACGCCCGTGTGGACGTTGCTGGTCGGGCAGACCTCCAGGTGCAGGCCCAGGGCCTTGGCCTCGTCCAGCAGGTGCCGGCGCGCCGGGTCGGCCAGCGCCTGCGCCAGGTGCACGCCGTGGCCGATGCGGCGCGCGCCCAGGCGGCCCGCTTCGACGACGCGCCCGGCCTCGTCGGCCTCGCCGGCGTGCAGCGTGATCGGCAGCCCGGCGTCGCGCACCCGCTGCAGCGCAGCCGCATGTCCTGACGGCGGAAAGCCCCGCTCCGGCCCCGCGAGGTCGAAGCCGATCACGCCGCGGCCCTGCCAGCGCAAGGCCAGTTCGGCGGCGCGCAGGGTCTCGGCCACCGGCAACTGGCGCATCGCGCAGACGATCAGCCCGCTGGGCAGCGCCGATTGCGCCAGGCCGCCCAGCAGCGCGCGCACCACGTCGTCGGGCGCGATGCCGTGAGGCTCGAACAGCAGCGGCGCGATGCGGAACTCGGCCAGCACGCAGCCTTCGGCGCGCGCGTCTTCCGCGGCCTCGAAAGCCACCCGCGCCAGCGCCGCCGGCGTGGCCATCGCGGCCACCGTCAGCTCGAAGCCCTTCAGGTACTCCACCAGGCTGCCGGCATGCGCGCGCGCCTGGAACCAGGCCGCAAGCCCGGCCGCGTCGGGCGCCGGCGAGGCCAGGCCGCGCTGCTGCAGCAACGCCAGCAGCGTGGCGATGCGCAGGCCGCCGTCCAGGTGTTCGTGCAGCAGCACCTTGGGCAGCGCGTGGGCGAAGTCGGGGGCGATCATGGATTCATGCTAGCGCCGAGTCTTGCTATCCTGCCGCGGCCACCCACCGCAAGCGAACGAGGAAGCCGCCCATGAACGTCAAGCCCGCCTTGCTGGCCGTCGCCCTCGCCGCCGTGGCCAGCGCCGCCGGCGCCGAACCCGCCGTGATCTACGACATGGGCGGCAAGTTCGACAAGTCCTTCAACCAGGCCGCCTACGACGGCGCCGAGCGCTGGAAGAAGGAGACCGGCAAGCCCTACCTCGAATTCGAGATCAGCAACCCCGCGCAGCGCGAGCAGGCCAAGCGCCGCATGGCCGAGCGCGGCGCCAACCCCATCGTGGGCATCGGCTTCTCGCAGGGCAGCAGCATGGAGAAGGTGGCCAAGGAGTTTCCGAAGCTGCAGTTCGCCATCGTCGATTCGGTGGTCAACCTGCCCAACGTGCAAAGCATCGTCTTCAAGGAGCACGAGGGCAGCTTCCTGGTCGGCATGATGGCGGCGATGGCCAGCAAGACCGGCAAGGTGGGCTTCATCGGCGGCATGGACATCCCGCTGATCCGCAAGTTCCAGTGCGGCTACGAGCAGGGCGCGAAGTACGCCAACCCCAAGGTGGAGGTCAGCGCCAACATGACCGGCACCACGCCCGCGGCCTGGAACGACCCGGCGCGCGGCGCCGAGCTGGCCAAGGCGCAGTTCGCCAAGGGCGTGGACGTGATCTTCGCCGCCGCCGGCGGCACCGGCGTGGGCGTGTACCAGGCGGCCAAGGACGCTGGCAAGCTCGCCATCGGCGTCGACAGCAACCAGAACCACCTGCACCCCGGCACGATGCTGACCAGCATGGTCAAGCGCGTGGACGTGGCCGTCTATAACGCCTTCAAGGGCACGACGCCGGGCGTCACCAACCTGGGCCTGAAGGAAGGCGGCGTCGACTACGCGCTGGACGAGAACAACGCCAAGCTGGTGAGCGCCGAGATGAAGCGCAAGGTCGACGCCGCCAAGGCCGACATCATCGCCGGCAAGATCGTGGTGACGGACTACATGGCCAAGAACGCCTGCAATTGAGATGACGCCCGATGCCGCGCAGGCCGCCGTCGCCCTGCGCGGTATCAACAAGCGCTTCGGCGCGGTGCAGGCCAACCGCTCGGTGGACCTGACGGTGCCCAAGAGCACCATCCACGGCATCGTCGGCGAGAACGGTGCCGGCAAGAGCACGCTGATGTCCATCCTGTACGGCTTTTATCAGGCCGACAGCGGCGAGATCAGCATCGACGGCCGGCCGGTGCAGATCCGCGGCAGCCACGACGCCATCGCCTGCGGCGTGGGCATGGTGCACCAGCACTTCATGCTGGTCGACAACCTGAGCGCACTGGACAACGTGATGCTCGGCGCCGAGCCCCACTGGCAGCTTGATACGGCGCGCCGCCTGGTGCGGCGCAAGCTGGAGCCGCTGATGGCCGAGTCGGGCCTCAAGGTCAACCTCGGCGCGCCGGTGCACGAGCTGCCGGTGGGCGAGCGCCAGCGCCTGGAGATCCTGAAGACGCTGTACCGCGGCGCGCACATCCTGATCCTCGACGAGCCCACCGCGGTGCTGACCCCCGCCGAGACCGAGGCCTTGTTCAACACGCTGCGCGGCCTGCGCGCGCGCGGCACCACGGTGCTGCTGATCACGCACAAGCTCAAGGAGATCATGGCCTTGTGCGACCACGTGACCGTGATGCGCGGCGGCGCGGTGGTGCTGGACACGCCGATCGCCGACACCAGCATCGACGGCCTGGCCGAAGCGATGGTGGGCCGCCGGGTCCAGCTCAGCCGGCGTGACGCGGGGGCCGCGCGCGTGCCCGGCCCCGCGCTGCTGCAGGCCAAGGCCCTGAGCCTGCGCGACGAGCTGGGCGTGGCGCGGCTCGACGGCGTGAGCCTGGCCTTGAAGGCCGGCGAGATCGTCGGCATCGCCGGCGTCTCGGGCAATGGGCAGAGCGAACTGCTGGACCTGCTGTCGGGCCTGCAGGCGCCCGATTCGGGGACGCTGGCGGTCGGCAGCCGCACCTTCGACGCCCGCCACTGGCTGGACCCGGCGCTGGCGCGCGAGCTGCGCATCGCCCACGTGCCCGAAGACCGCCACCTGCGCGGCCTGGTGCTGCCCTTCCCGGCCTGGGAATCGGCCGTGCTGGGCTACCAGCAGCGGCCGCGCTACAACCACCACGGCTGGATGCAGCAACGCACGATGCGCGACGATTGTTCCGCCATGATGGAGCGTTATGACGTGCGTCCGCGCAACCCGGGCCTGCGCTCGTCCAAGTTCAGCGGCGGCAACCAGCAAAAGCTGGTGCTGGCGCGCGAGGCGCTGCCCGAACCGCTGATCCTGCTGGTCGGCCAGCCCACGCGCGGCGTCGACATCGGCGCCATCGAGTTCATCCACGGCCGCCTGCGCGCCTTGCGCGATGCCGGCGGCGCGGTGCTGCTGGTGTCCAGCGAGCTCGACGAGATCCTGGCGCTGTCCGACCGCGTGATCGTGATGAACGCCGGCCGCATCAGCGGCGAACTGCCGATCGAGCAGTGCACCGAAACCGCGGTGGGCCGCCTGATGGCCGGCGCCGCCATCCACTGATTGACGCGATGAGCCAACCGGTCGAACTGCCGCGCTGGATGGACCTGGTGCTGCTGCCCTTGGTCAACCTCGGGATGGCGCTGCTGGTCAGCGCCATCGTGCTGCTGATCGTCGGCCACGACCCGGCCCAGGTGCTGGGGCTGCTGATCAAGGGCGCCTTCGGCTCCAAGACGGGCCTGAGCTACACGCTGTACTACGCCACCACCTTCGTCTTCACCGGGCTGGCGGTGGCGGTGGCCTTCCACGGCGGGCTGTTCAACATCGGCGGCGAAGGGCAGGCGATGATGGGCGGGCTGGGCGCCACGCTGGCGGCGCTGGCGCTGGCGGCGCACCTGCCGGCCGTGCTGATGCTGCCCATCATGGTGGCCGCGGCCATGCTCTTCGGCCTGCTGTGGGCCGCGGTGCCGGCGGCGCTGCAGGCCTGGCGCGGCAGCCACGTGGTGATCACCACCATCATGTTCAACTTCCTGGCCGCGGCGTTGCTGGGTTATCTGCTGGTGGGCCCGCTGAAGGAGCCCGGCAACATGGCGCCCGAGAGCCGCGCCTTCGGCGACAGCGCGCGCATGCCGGGCTGGCACGAGCTGATGGGCTGGCTGGGCGTCGATTGGCCGAAGACGCCGCTCAACCTGAGCCTGCTGCTGGCAGTGGCCGCCGCGGTGGGCGTGGCGCTGGCGCTGTTCCGCTCGCAGCCGGGCTATGCGCTGCGTGCGGTGGGGTTTTCCCCTGACGCGGCACGTTATGCCGGCATCGCGCCGCGCACGCAGATCATGCGCTCGATGATGCTGTCGGGCGCCCTGGCCGGGCTGGTGGCCATCAACGAGCTGGCCGGCGTGCAGGGCCGGCTGCTGGCCGAGTTCGTCGCCGGCGCGGGCTTTGCCGGCATCGCGGTGTCGCTGATCGGGCGCAACCACCCGCTGGGCATCGTGCTGGCGTCGCTGCTGTTCGGCGCGCTGTACCAGGGCGGCGCCGAGCTGGCCTTCGAGATCCAGGGCTTCAGCCGCGAGATGGTCTACACGCTGCAGGGGCTGGTCGTGCTGTTCGCCGGCGCGATGTCGCAGGTGGCGGCGCCGGCGCTGGCGCGACTGCACCGCGCGCTGCGGCGGCAGCGGGCGGAGCCGGCACATGGATGAGACGACCGTCGCCACGGTGCTGGCGTCGACGCTGCGCGTGTCGACGCCGCTGATCCTGTGCGCGCTGGCCGGCACCTTGAGCGAGCGCTCCGGCGTCATCGACCTCGGGCTGGAAGGCAAGATGCTGATGTGCGCCTTTGCCGCCGCGGCCGCCGGCGTGGCCGGCGGCTCGCTGGTGCTGGCGCTGGCGGCGGCCATCGCCGTCGGCGTGGCCTTGTCGATGCTGCACGGCTATGCCTGCGTCAGCCACCGCGGCGACCAGGTCGTGCTGGGCATCGCGATCACGATGACCGCCGCCGGCCTGACCGTGGTGCTGGGCATCGCGTGGTTCCAGCAGGGTGGCCAGACGCCGCCGCTGCCCGACGCGGTGCGGCTGGGGCCGCTGCTGCCGGGCGTGGCGGACGCGGTCAAGGGCTGGCCGCTGGTCGGTCCGCTGCTGGGCCTGGGCCTGCTGTCGCACGACGGCTTCGTCTACCTGTCGCTGGCGGCGGTGGCCGCCGTCTGGTGGCTGCTGTACCGCACGCGCTTCGGGCTGCGCCTGCGCGCCGCCGGCGAGAACCCGGCGATGATCGACGCCGCCGGCGTGTCCGTGCTGAAGATGCGTTATGCGGCGCTGGGCCTCAACGGCGTGCTCAGTGCGCTGGCCGGCAGCTACCTGGTGCTGGCGCTGACGCCCAGCTTCATCCCCAACATGACCGCCGGCCGCGGCTACATGGCGCTGGCGGCGATGATCTTCGGCAAGTGGCACCCGCTGGGGGCGCTGGCGGCCTGCCTGCTGTTCGGCTTTCTGGAAGCCGCGGCCATCCGCCTGCAAGGCGTGGCCCTGCCCGCCGCGCTGGGCGGCGGCCAGGTGCCGGTGCAAGCCATCCAGGCCCTGCCCTACCTGATGACGGTGGTGCTGCTGGCCGGCTTCATCGGCCGCGCCGCGGCGCCCAAGGCGCTGGGGACGCCGTATGTCAAGGAGCGTTGAGACCGCCATGGACGATGCCCTGATCCAACGCCTGCTCGCCGCCGCCCAGGCCGCGCGCGAGCGGGGCTACGCGCCCTATTCCCGCTTCAAGGTCGGCGCCGCGCTGCTGGACGAGCAAGAGCGCATCCATGCCGGCTGCAACGTCGAGAACGCCGCCTATCCGCAAGGCCTGTGCGCCGAGGCCGGGGCCTTGGCGGCGCTGGTGCTGGCCGGCGGCCGCGGGCTGCGGGCGGCGCTGGTGGTGGGCGAAGGCGCGGCGCCGTGCACGCCATGCGGCGGCTGCCGGCAGAAGCTGCGCGAGTTCGGCGCCGACGACCTGCCGGTGCTGATCGCCGACCCCAGCGGCCTGCGCGCGCGCTTCACGCTGGGCGAGCTGCTGCCGGCCAGCTTCGGGCCCGATCACCTGAAGGACGCTTGCCCATGAGCCTTGCCGACGACATCGAAGCCAGCCGTGCGCGGCTAACGAAATTCCTAGGCGACCGGCGCCCGCCGATCGCCATCCTGCTGGGCTCGGGCTGGGGCGCGGTGGCCGACGAGGTGGCCGACGCGATCGAGCTGCCCTACGCCGAGCTGCCGGCGTTTCCGCGCCTGGCCGTCGGCGGGCATGCGGGCTTGCTGCGCGCCGGCACGATCGGCGGCCGCGCGGTGCTGGTGCTGGCCGGCCGCAAGCACGCCTACGAGACCGGCGAGGCCGACGGCATGAAAGGCGCCATCCGGACGCTGGCCGCCTGCGGCGTCAGGCTGCTGGTGCAGACCAACGCCGCCGGCAGCAGCGACGAGCAGATGCGCCCCGGCTCGCTGATGCTGATCAGCGACCACCTCAACCTGTCGCAGCGCTCGCCGCTGTTCGGCGAGCCGGGCGACGACCGCTTCGTCGACCTGTCCGATGCCTACGACGCCGATCTGCGCGCGCAGGCCCGGGCCGCGGCGCAGGCTGCCGGCATCACACTGCACGAAGGCGTCTACGCCTGGTTCCTGGGCCCGCAGTTCGAGACGCCGGCCGAGATCCGCATGGCGCGGCTGCTGGGCGCGCAGGCGGTGGGCATGAGCACGGTGCCCGAGACCCTCCTGGCGCGCCACGCCGGGCTGAAGGTGCTGGGCTTCAGCCTGCTGACCAACATGGCCGCCGGCATGGACCGCCAGACGCTGAGCCACGCGCATACTCTGGCCACCGCCAAGGCCGGCGAGGCACAGGCGTTGCAGCTGATGCGCGCGGTGCTGGCCGCGATCGCGGTCTGATTGTTGAAAGCGGCTAACGCCATGTTCAAACGTACGCCTTCGCTCGTCATCGCCCTGGCCACCGCGACGGCAGCCGCGCTGCTGGCCGGTTGCGCCGCGCCGCCGCCATTGCGGCCCAGCGAGCCCGTCAGCGTCAAGATCCTGGCGATCAACGACTTCCACGGCAACCTGCTGCCTTCGGCCGGCGGCATCCGCATCAAGGATCCGGCCGACCCGACGAAAACCGTCGTCGTCAAGGCCGGCGGCGCCGAGCACCTGGCCACCGCGGTGCAACAGCTGCGCGCCAAGAACCCCAACCACATCTTCGTCGCCGCCGGCGACCTGATCGGCGCCTCGCCGCTGCTGTCGGCGCTGTTCAAGGACGAGCCCACGGTCGAATCGCTGTCGCTGATGAGGCTGGAGGCCTCGGCCGTCGGCAACCACGAGTTCGACAAGGGCGCCGCCGAGCTGCTGCGCATGCAAAACGGTGGCTGCGCGGCCGACGGCTGCAAGGGCCCGGCGCCGTTCAAGGGCGCGCAGTACCGCTACCTGGCGGCCAGCACGGTGGACGTGCAGACCGGCAAGACGCTGTTCCCGGCGTACCACGTCAAGCGCTTCCAGGGCATCCCGGTCGCCTTCATCGGGCTGACGCTGAAGGCCACGCCGACCATCGTGGTGCCCGACGGCGTCAAGGGCCTGCAGTTCCGCGACGAGGCCGAGACCGTCAACGCGCTGGTGCCCGAGCTGCGCCGCCAGGGCATCGAGGCCATCGTGGTGCTGATCCACGAAGGCGGCACGCCCACCGGCGACTACAACGAGTGCCCTGGCATCAGCGGCCCCATCGTCGAGATCGTCAAGAAGCTCGACAAGGCCGTCGACCTGGTGATCAGCGGCCACACGCACCGCGCCTACAACTGCCGCATCGATGGCCGCCTGGTCACCAGCGGCGACAAGTACGGCAACATCGTCACCGAGGTCGACCTGGTGCTGGATCCGAAGACCGGCGACGTGATCAGCACGCGGGCCGACAACCACCTCGTTCGCACCGAAGCCTTCGCCAAGGACCCGCGGCAGACGGCGCTGATCGCGGCTTACGAGAAGCTCTCGCGCCCGCTGGCCGAGCGCGTGGTGGGCCGCATCGGCGGCGCCTTGACGCAGACCACCGCGCCCAACGGCGAAAGCCCGCTGGGCCAGGTGATCGCCGACGCCCAGCTCGCCGCGACGCGCGACGCCGGCGCGCAGCTCGCGCTGATGAACCCCGGCGGCATCCGCGCGCCGCTGCCCCTGCCCGCCGACGGCCAGGTGCGCTACGAGAACCTGTTCTCGGTGCAGCCCTTCTATAACAACCTGGTCACGCTGACGCTCACCGGCGCCCAGCTCGTGCAGGTGCTGGAGCAGCAATGGCAGGGCCAGCCCAGCGCCGCCGGCCGCGTGATGCAGGTCAGCAAGGGCTTCAGCTACACCTGGGACGCCGCGCGTCCGCTGGGCCAGCGCGTGCTGGCCGACAGCCTCAAGCTCGACGGCAGGCCCGTCGCCGCGACCGATGCCTTGCGCGTCACCGTCAACGGCTTCCTGGCGAGCGGCGGCGACAACTTCACCGTGCTGCGCCAGGGCCGCGACGCGCGCACCGGCATGATGGACATCGACGCGCTGGAAGCCTTCGTCAAGGCCAACCCCGGCCTGATGCCCGGCCAGCCCGGCCGCGTGACGCGGCTGAACTGAACATGACGGCCGCGGTGCCGGCCGACCTGATCCGCCGCAAGCGCGACGGCCATGCGCTGACGGCGGCCGAGATCGGCGCCGTGGCGCACGGCCTGGCCGACGGCAGCTTCAGCGACGCCCAGGCCGGTGCGCTGGCGATGGCCATCGTCTGGCGCGGCATGAGCACCGCCGAGACCACCGCGCTGACGCTGGCGATGCGCGACAGCGGCCGCGTGCTGGCCTGGCCCGAGGCCGGCGGCCCGGTGCTGGACAAGCACAGCACCGGCGGCGTCGGCGACAAGCTCAGCCTGATGCTGGCGCCGATGCTCGCCGCCTGCGGCGCCTGGGTGCCGATGATCAGCGGCCGCGGCCTCGGGCACACCGGCGGCACGCTGGACAAGCTGGAGGCGCTGCCGGGCTACACCGTCGACCCCGCCGACGAGCGCCTGCGGCTAACCTTGAAAGCTTGCGGCTGCGCGATCGTCGGCGCCTCGGCCGACCTGGCGCCGGCCGACCGCCGGCTGTACGCGATCCGCGACGTCACGGCCACCGTCGAATCGGTGCCGCTGATCACCGCCAGCATCCTGTCCAAGAAGCTGGCCGCCGGGCTGCAAGGTCTGGTGCTCGACGTCAAGACCGGCAGCGGCGCCTTTTGCCGAACCTTGGAGGAGGCGCGCACGCTGGCCCGCAGCCTGGTGGCCACCGCCGCCGCCGCCGGCCTGCGCGCCAGCGCACTGCTGAGCGACATGAACCAGGTGCTGGGCGCCACCGCCGGCAATGCGCTGGAACTGCGCGACGCGATCGACTTCCTCAGCGGCCGCGCGCCGCGCGAGCCGCGCACGCTGGCGCTGACGTTGGCACTGGGCAGCGAGTTGCTGCTGGGCGCCGGCCTGCAGCGCGACGCCGCCGCGGCCAGCGCCGCGCTGCAAGCCGCGCTGGACAGCGGCGCGGCTGCCGAGCGCTTCGCGCGCATGGTGGCGCTGCTGGGCGGGCCGAGCGACGTGCTGGGCGATGCGCAGTTGCCGCAAGCCCCGCTGGTGCGCGCGGTACCGGCGTTATGTGGCGGCCACCTGCAGGCCTGCGACGTGCGCGCGCTGGGCCTGGCCGTCGTCGCGCTCGGCGGCGGCCGGCAGCGCCCGGGCGATCGCATCGACCCACGCGTGGGCCTGTCGCACCTGCTGCCGCTGGGCCAGGCCGTGCAGCCCGGCGACGCGCTGGCCCGGGTGCATGCGGCCGACGGGGGCGCGGCCGACGCCGCGGTGGCCGCGGTGCAGGCCGCGTTCACGATCGGCGATGCGGCGCCGGCGCTGCCGCCGCTGGTGGCCGGCCGCGTTGGCAGCGGCTGAACAGCAGAGGATGCCCGCGATGCTGCGTATCATCGCCCCGCGGCCACCGGCTCAGGGTTCAAGCGAAGCGGCGCTTCGTCGAAGCCTTCTTCGCGCGGCGGGGCAGCCCCGCCGTGGGTCCATCGTCTGGCACATCCGGGGCGTGAGCCTCATGGCGCTACACGCCAGGTTGCTCACGCATCACCCGCAGGTGGGCCGGTGCGCCGCACCCTAGCGATGTCGGTCGCTCACAAGCACCTCGCCCTGGCACTGGCCCACGCCCTGCTGGCCGGTGAGCGCCGGCCCGACGCGCTGGCCGCCCGTCTGCAGGCCTGCACCGGCCAGCGCGCACCCTGGCAAGGGCCGCTGGCCGAGCGGTTGGCGCGCCTGCCCGGCGAGCACTGGCGGCGGCTGACGCCGCGCTCGCTGGCTGCGTGGCTGCTGCGCGACGCCGGCTGTCAGCAGGCGTGGGCCGGCGCCGAGCCGCCGGCCGCGCGGCGCTACATCCTGCGCGTGGCCCGGCAGCAGGCGCCGCTGCCGCTGGCGCTGGAAGCGCATGCCGTGCCCCACTGGCCGCACGCCGGCGCGCTGGCCGAGACGCTGGGGCTGACGCCGGCCGCGCTGTGGCGGTTGACCCGCCCGGCCGCCTGGCAGCGCCGCGACGCCTTGGGCGAAGGCCACCACCTGCCGCGGCTGCTGCCCAAGCGGCGCGGCGGCTTCCGGCTGCTGGAAGTGCCGCAGCCCTACCTGATGGCGCTGCAACGCAAGCTGCTGGACGGGCTGCTGCAGCGCATCCCGCCGCACGAGGCCTGCTGCGGCTATGTGGCCGGCCGCTCGGTGGTCGACCACGCGCACGCGCATGCCGGCCAGCCGGTGCTGCTGTGCTTCGATCTGCAGGACTTCTTTGCCTCGGTGAAGGCCTCGCGCGTGCACGCGCTGTTCGCCACGCTGGGCTATGCCGAGCCGGTGGCGCGGGCGCTGACCGCGTTGTGCACCACGGCGACGCCGGAGCCGGTGCTGCGCCGCCTGCAGGAGGCCGGCCAGTTGAGCTGGCAACAGGCCCAGCGCCTGCGCGACGCCCATCTGCCGCAGGGCGCGCCCACGTCGCCGGCGCTGGCCAACCTGTGCGCTTTCGGGCTGGACCTGCGGCTGGACGGCCTTGCGCGCGCACTGGAGGCGCGCTATACCCGTTATGCTGATGACCTCGTGATCTCAGGCCCGCCGTCGCTGGCGGCGGCGGGCCTGCGCATCGAGGCTTGGGTGGCGCGCATCGCCCGCGACGAGGGCTTCGCGCTCAACCATCGCAAGACCCGCTGCCGCCGCGCGGGCAGGCGCCAGCAGGTCTGCGGCATCGTCGTCAACCGCCAGCCCAACCTGCCGCGCGAGGAGTTCGACCGCCTGAAGGCGCTGCTGCACCGCTGCGTGATCGACGGGCCTTCGGCCCACAACCGCGACGGCCACGCACGCTTCCAGGACCAGTTGCGCGGGCAACTGGCCTGGGCCGCGCAGCTCAATGCCGGCAAGGCGCAGCGGCTGCAGCGCCTGTTCGAGCGCATCGACTGGCAGCGTTGAGGCGGCTGTCGCCTCAGGTGCCGCAGAAGGTGCGATACCCGGCCGTCAGCTCGCGCGGTGCCGGCTCGGCATAACGCTCGTCTCCAACGGCCAGCTCGTACGGCCGCTGCAGCGCGGCCAGCAGGCGCTCGAAGGGCGCCAGGTCGTCGTGGTCGACGGCGGCGGCCAGCGCCTCTTCGACGCGCTGGTTGCGCGGGATCACGATGGGGTTGACGGCGCGCATCGCCGCGGCACGCGCCGCAGCGTCGCCGCCTTCGGCCTCGCAGCGCGCGCGCCAGCGCTGCAGCCAGGCGTCGGCCGCGGCACGGTCGACGAACAGGTCGCGCAGCGGCTCGGCGCTGCGGGGCGCGGCATCGGCAGCACCGGCCAGGTGCCGCCAGGCCAGCGTGAAGTCGACCTGCTGCGCATGCAGCAGCGCCAGCCAGTCGTCGGCCAGTGCGGCGTCGTCGGCTTGCGCCGTGCGCAGGCCCAGCTTGGCGCGCTGCCCGGCGCGCCAGTGCTCGTCGTACCACGCAGGGAAGGCGTCGATCACCTCGGTGGCCAGCGCCACCGCGGCGTCGGGCTCGTCGGCCAGCAGCGGCAGCAGCGTCTCGGCCAGGCGCGCGAGGTTCCAGCGCGCGATCAACGGCTGGTTGCGATAGGCGTAGCGGCCGCCCTGGTCGATGGAGCTGAACACGGCCTCGGGGTCGTAGGCCTCCATGAAGGCACAGGGACCGTAGTCGATGGTCTCGCCGCTGACCGTCATGTTGTCGGTGTTCATGACGCCGTGGATGAAGCCGACGTTCATCCACTGCGCGATCAGCGCCGCCTGGCGCTGCGCGACGTGGCGCAGCAAGCCGAGATAGCGGTCGGGCAGGCCGGCCAGCGACGGGTCGTGGCGCCCGATCACGTAGTCGGCCAGGCGGCGCACCTCGTCGTGCTGGCCGCGCGCGGCAAAGAACTGGAAGGTGCCCACGCGCACGTGGCTGGCGGCCACGCGCGTGAGCACCGCGCCGGGCAGGGTGCGTTCGCGCTGCACCGGCTCGCCGGTGGCCACCGCCGCCAGCGCACGGGTGGTGGGGATGCCCAAGGCATGCATCGCCTCGCTGACCAGGTACTCGCGCAGCACCGGGCCGACCGCCGCCTTGCCGTCGCCGCCGCGCGAGAACGGCGTGCGGCCCGAGCCCTTGAGCGCGATGTCGCGCCGGCGGCCATGGCGGTCGATCACCTCGCCCAGCAGCAGCGCGCGGCCGTCGCCGAGCTGCGGCGAGAAGCCGCCGAACTGATGACCCGCATAGGCCTGGGCCAGCGGCGACGCGCCTTCGGGCACGCGGTTGCCGGCCAGCACCTGCAGGCCTTCCTCGCTGGCCAGGGCCTGCGGGTCCAGGCCCAGCTCATCGGCCAGCGCAGTGTTCAGGCGCAGCAGGCGCGGCGCCGGCACGGTGGCCGGCTGCCAGGCCACGTAGAAGCCCGGCAGGTCGCGGGCATAGCTGTTGTCGAAGGTGAACAAGGGTGGCGTTGGACGTTGCGAAGATCCGCCAGCTTGCCTGAACGCCGGCGCTGCACGCAGCGCAGGGTCATCGAAGCCGCCTTATTCATCCGTTAGCGTCAGGCGCCGGGCTGCGCCGCGCCGCAGCGCGGACAGAAGCGCGCACCGGCCGGCTGCGGCGCGCCGCAGGCCGGACAGAAGCGCGCCGCCGGCGCGCGCTGCGGCGTCGCGGCAGCAGCGGCTGCCGCGCGCGCCGGCGCAGCCGCACCGGGCCTCGCCGCGGCTGGCGCTGCCGCCGCAGCGGCCGCCGCCGTCGCGCCACCGCCCGCCCGCTCGGCAAAGCCCTGCACCTGCTGCACCAGGCGCCGCGCCACCGCGCCGTCGGCGGTCAGCTGCAGCAGCACGCGGCTGCCGAGCTGGTGCTCGCCGGCGGCGTGGAACACCGAGCGCGCCTTCAGCACGCGCGCCTTCAGTTGCAGCAATCCTTCGCGCGCCGCGGCCGGTGCGGCCTGCACCGTCAGCCACAGCAGCATGGAGTCGACCTCGACGCGGCTCCACAGCAGATGGCCGACCCGCAGCGCGTAGCCGCCGGCCACCAGCAGCACCAGCGACGGCGCTGCGGTGACCCACGAGGCGTTGGGCAGCGAGTTGATCTGCTGGTACGCCAGCCGCACCCACAGCACGGCACCGGCGGCCGTGAAAGCCAGCCCCAGCAGGCCCAGCGCCAGCAGCCAGGTGGTGGACGTCGGCGCCGGCTCGGCGGCCGGCATCGGCTGCGATTCCTCCAGCACGACGGCGGCCGGTTTGGCCACGGCGCCGTTGCCCACCCCCGCCTCGGCCGGCGGCTCCCAGGCATGGCGGCGGTTGGGGATGCCTTCGGCCCAGAAGCGGTGCAGTTCGCGCTCGACCTCCTGCATCAGCAGCGCCGGCTCGGCATCGATGTCGGCACTGGCATCGGCGCCTTGCAGCTCGGCGCGCGGCGCTGCGCCGCGCTGCTGGCGCGCCGCCAGCAGGCCCAGGCCTTCGATCAGCAGCAGGCACAGCAGCACCAGCAGCGTGGCCTGCGGCAGCGCCAGCGAATTGAGCCGCTCGACATGCGGCACGCCCTGGCCGAAGAGCGCGATGCCGACGCCGACCGCCAGCGTCAGCAGCAGCGCTGCGCCCAACGCGAAGGGCGAAGGCGCGGCCTTGGCGATCCAGGCGCTGTGCGCCACCAGCGCCGCGGCCAGTGCGGCGTACAGCAAGGCCGCCAGCGCCAGCGTGGACGGCCTGGCGGCGGCCGGCCACGTCAAGGCCAGCGCCAGCAGCAGCGCGAGGCCGGCGATCAGGTGCGCGGCCCGTACGCGCAAGTAGGTCAGCAGCGAGCTGGGCGCGTGCAACAGCGGGCCGGCCAGCGCGCGCAGCGCGCCGGCGTATTCGCCCTGCGGCTCGGCCGCGGGCACCTGGCCGTCGCGCATCACCTGCATCAACCAGGCGGCGCCGCTGCTGGTGCCGCTGGCGCGCCGCGTGACCTCGCTGGTCAGCGAGGCGGGCTGGCCCGGCACCAGCAGCACGCGGCGCTGGCGCGCGGCGGTCAGCAGGTCGATGCCGCCCAGCAGCAGCATCAGCAAGGCCATCAGGACGTGCGGCACCGCGCTGCCGCGTTCGCCGCGCAACTGCAACTGCACCGCGCCGGCGAGGTCGGGGTCGGGGTCGGACAGCGCGACCCAGAACACCGCCAGCGCGGCCACGATCAGCATGGCCGCGCGCAGCGTCAGAAAGCGGTTCTCGACCCGGTAGCAGCCCGGGTATTGAAATGAAGGGCCCTGTGAGCTCCACAGGTAGGACATGCGGTGGTTCTCCCCAAGCGCGCGGCGCCGGGGGATTCTGCATGATGGCCGCTGGCGGGTTGGCCCCCCTTCAGCGGCCGCCGCCTGACGGCTACACGCCGGGCACGGCGATCAGCGGCGGCGACGTCAACGCTTGCCACGCGCGCCCTGCTGCCGCCGCGGCCAGTAGCGGAATGCGTCCTCGTTGAACTCGATGTCCAGCTCCTGCGCGCGCTGCAGCAGCCGCTCCTGGACTTGCGCCACGGCCTGGTTGTAGACCAGCGGCCCGACCTCCTCCAGAAAGAAGCCCAGCAGCGCGCCGGCGGCGATGTTGCCGATGCGCTGGTCCAGCTCTTCCGAGAAATAGCGCTCGATCGACGCGATGGCCTGGTTGCGGGCTTCGCGGGGCAGTTCGATGGGCATGCGGCTTCCTCTCTTGGCTTCAATCGGCAGACGGCAGCGCTGCGCTCGGTTTGGAGGCCAGGCCATGGCGCTGGTGCCACTGCGCCAGCGAGAGGTCAGGATAATGCTCGAATCGAAGATCATCCGGCCTGCCCTCGACCTCGACCCACGAGGCCTTGGAGCCCACCACGCAATGCACGTGTTCCGGCGGCACCGGCAGCGGCGTGTCGATGGCGCCGGCGTGCGGATGCACCAGCTCGGGCCAGGTCGGATCCCACAGCCACAGCGCGCTGGCGCAATAGCAGCGCATGAACGGCACCGGCGAGCCCGCCTCGACCGAGAAGCGCACGCGGGCGCGCAATGGCAGGAGCCTTCGAGCAGCATCGCGGGGTCCTTTCTTCAACCGTTGAGCATCATCGTCCCCACCGCGTGATAGCGCTCGGCGGCCACCGGCTGCTCGGCGAGCAGGCGGTCCAGCGTCCGGCGCTCGAGGTCCGTCAACGCGATCTGCACCGCCGCTGCGTTCTCGGCCAAGCGCTCGGGGCTGCGGGTGCCGGGGATGGGCACGATATCCCGGCCGCGGTCCAGCAGCCAGGCCAGCGCCAGCTGCGCCGGCGTGCAGCCGCGTGCCGCGGCCAGCGCACCGACGGTCCAGCCTCCGACAGGCCCAGGTGGCGCACCTTGCCGGGCTTGACCAGCGCGATGCTCGTCGCGGCTGGGGCTGGTGCTGGCGCTGCAAGGCGCCAAGCGGGCGGCGGCAGGTGACGGCGCGGAACCCTACCCCGCCCGCACGCAGTTGCGCCCGGCGTGCTTGGCGTCGTACAGCGCGCCGTCGGCACGCTCGATCAGCGTGCGCAGCTCGTAGGGCGGCGCTGCGGCCACGCCGACGCTGACGGTGGCCGTCAGGCCCGGGCTCAGGCGGCCCCATTCGTGCGCCGCCACGCGCTGGCGCATGCGGTCGCAGATGTGCAATGCGGCCTCGCGGTCGACCTCGGGCAGCACCAGCAGGAACTCCTCGCCGCCGGTGCGGATGATCAGGTCGTCGCCGCGCGTGTTGTCGCGCAGCAGCCCGGCCATGGCCACCAGCACGTTGTCGCCCACCGCGTGGCCGAAGCGGTCGTTGACCTGCTTGAAGTGGTCGATGTCCATCATCGCCAGCCCCAGCGGCCGCTGGCCCTCCTGCAGGCGCTGCACCAGCGGGGTCCAGCGCTGTTCCAGCTCGCGCCGGTTGCCCAGCCCGGTGAGCTGGTCGACGCGGGCGCTGACCTCGGCGCGCGCGGCGCGCTCGCCGGCGCGGCGGGCTTCGAGCCGCACCTGCTCGGCCTCCACCGTGGTGACGAACAGCTGCGAGCGGCCGCGCAGCTGCGACAGCAGCCGCGCGCGTTCGAGCTGCTGGTATTGCTCGAGCTGCTCCAGCGCCTGCTGCGGCCAGCCCAGCGCGCGCGCCGCGCGGTAGGCGGCGTGGTGCAGGCGCATCCGCGTCATGCGCGCTTCGGCGGGCGCCGCGGCCGAGGCCTGCAGCGCCTGCTGCAGCCGCTGCCACGCGGCCTCGGGCTGGCCGCTGCGCAGGTGGTGCTCGCTGGTGGAGCAGGCGATGCGCCACTGCAGCGCGTCGAAGCCGTGGCGCCGGCTCAACTCGTCGGCGGCGCTCAGATCGGGCCAGGCGTCGTCGAGCCGGCCCAGCAGCGTCAGCACCTCGCCGCGGTTGCCCTGCACCAGCGCCTGCGGGAAGGGCTCGCCGCGGGCGCCGGCGATCTGCATCGCCTCGGCGGCGTGCGGCAGCGCGCGCTGCAGCACCTGGGCCGACTCGTCGGCGGGCGCGCTGTCCTGCAGCAGGTGGTGGGCGCCGATCAGCACCGCGGTGAGGTTGTTCAACGCCACCAGCATCGCGTGCGGATGGCCTTGCTGGCGCGCCAGCGCCAGCGCGTCGAGCAGCAGCCGCTCGCCGTGCCAGGGGTCGCCCATGCGCTCGTAGATGCAGCCCAGCGCGTTGGTGGCCAGCGACACGCGCACGCCGTCCTCGTCGTGCAGCGCACGCTGGTGCGCCTCGTGGCCGAAGGCCAGCGCTTCCTCGAAGCGGCCGACGTCGGCGGCGGCGAGCACCAGCATGCGCAAGGTCTCGTCGAGCTGCGGCACCAGCGCCGCCGACTCGCGCAGCACCGGCAGCAGCTGCGTCCCGGTGTCGACCAGGGCGCCCAGGGCGCCGCTGCGGTAGCGGAAGTGCAGCAGCAGCAGCCCGGCGCGCAGGCGCTGCGCCGGCGGCGGCGCTTCGTCGGCGGCCACCAGCGCCCAGGCCTGCTCGGCGGCGGCCAGGCCTTCGGGCAGCCGGCCTTCGGCGCGCGCCGCCTCGGCTTGCAGCAGCAGGGCTTCCAGCGTCGATTCGGACATGGCGCTTCAACGGCCGCGGCGGCTCAGCGGCCGACCACGCCGCCGTCGCGGCGGCGGATCGCCACGGTGGCCGATCGCGGCCGGCCGCCGGGACTGAAGTCGGGCCAGTTCGACACCCGGCGCGGCTGCAGCGGGTCGCTGCGCTCGCCGGCGGTCTCGCCGGGGTGCTGGATGTTGATGAACAGCGTGCGGCCGTCGGGCGTGAACGCGGGCCCGGTGATCTCGCAGCCCATCGGGCCGGTGAGAAAGCGCCGGATCTCGCCGCTCTTCACGTCGCAGGCCAGCAGTTGGTTGTTGCCGATCGCGGCCATCTCGCCCTGGTTCATCGCGCGCGGGCCGATGTCGGTGCAGATCCACAGCAGCCGGCCCGCGGGGTCGAAGGCCAGGCCGTCGGGGCAGGCGAAGGCGTCGCCCTTGACCGTGCCGCGCGCCTCGGGCCGGGGCTGCTGCGCGTCGCCGGCCAGCACGAGGTGGTCCCAGCGCAGGGTCTGGCCGTCGAAGTCGCCGTCGTCCTGCCAGCGGATGATGTGGCCCATGGTGTTGTTGGCGCGCGGGTTGGCGGCGTCGACAGCGGGCTGGCCCGGCGCGCCGCGACGCGGGTTGTTGGTCAGCGTGCAGAAGACCTGGCGGCTGTTGGGGTCGATGGCCAGCCATTCGGGACGGTCCATCTTGGTGGCGCCCAGCAGGTCGCTGGCCTGGCGGGTCTTGATCACCACCTCGCCCGCGTCGGCAAAGCCGTTGGCCGCGGTCAGCGGTCCCTGGCCGTGCACCAGCGGCAGCCAGCGGCCGCTGCCGTCGGCGTCGAAGCGGGCCACGTGGAGCGTGCCGTGGTCCAACAGCTCGGCATTGGCCTTCGCGCCGCCGGGCCTGATGCGGTCGCGGCTGACGAACTTGTAGATGTACTCGAAGGCCGCGTCCTCGCCGCTGTAGACGACGGCGCGGCCATCGCGCGTGACGGCGACCCAGGCGCCTTCGTGCATCGCGCGGCCGAGCGCGGTGCGCTTGACGGGCGTGCTGGTCGGGTCCATCGGGTCGAGCTCGACCACCCAGCCGAAGCGGTGGAACTCGTTGGGATGGCGGCGCACGTCGAAGCGTTCGTCGTGATCGGCCCAGCGGTACCAGGCGCTGCGCGCCAGGCCCCAGCGGCGCTGGTCGGCGGTGGGGTTGTCGCCGCCGCCGAACAGGAAGTGGAAGTTCTCCTCGCCCGACAGGTAGGTGCCCCAGGGCGTGCGGCTGCTGGCGCAGTTGGCCATCGTGCCCAGCACGGTGCGGCCTTCGGGGTCGGCCGCGGTGCGCAGCAGCGGGTGGCCGGCCGCCGGCCCGCCGACGGCAAACGGCGTGGCCATGGTCGTGCGGCGGGCGTAGCGCGAAGGCCGCACCAGTTGCCATTGGCCGTCCTGCAGCCGCGCCTCGCAGACCGACAAGCCGACCGCGGCCTGCGCCTTCTTCACCTTGTCGGCGGTCCAGGGCGTCAGGCCGTCGGGGTGCAGCAGGCCGTCGTCGGTGTACTCGTGGTCGATCGCCAGCAGGCCGTGCGCCGACGAGCCGTCGAGCGGATAGAACTGCATGCCGTCGTGGTGCATGCCGAACTGCAGCGCCTGCTCGGCGGCGCTGTTGCCGGCATCTTCGCGGAACGGCGGCATGCGGCCTTCGATACCCACGGCATCGCCCCAGCGCGTGAGCACCTGCGCCACGTAGCCGGGCGGCAGCACCAGGCGGTCGGCGGCGCTGGGCGGCACGCCGGTGAAGCCGAGCGCCGGGCGATCGCCACCGGCACCGGCCGGGCCGGCGCAGCCGGCCAGCCACGGCGCAAACAAGCCGCTGGCCGCGGCACCGAAGCCCAGGCGCAGCACGATGCGCCGCGCGGGGTCGGACACCTCGTGGATGCTGGGGTTGGCGCTGTTGTTGTCGTCGCTGGCCGAGCCGAAATGCCGGTCTGCCCTGCTCATAGCCGTTCGCTCTCCCCCGCCCGCGGCTGCCACTTCATCAGCCGCTTCTCGATGCGGCCCACGGCGGCGTCGAGCAGCAGCGCAAAAGCCGTCAGCACGACGATGCCGGCCATCACGGTGTTGATGTCGAAACTGCCTTCGGCCTGCAGGATCAGGTAGCCCACGCCTTGCGACGAGCCGAGGTACTCGCCGACCACCGCGCCGACGAAGGCCAGCCCCACGCTGGTGTGCAGGCTGCTGAAGACCCAGCTCGTCGCGCTGGGCAGGTAGACGTGGCGCAGCAGCTGGCGCTGGCTGGCGCCCAGCATGCGGGCGTTGGCCAGCACCACCGGGCTGACCTCCTTGACGCCCTGGTAGACGTTGAAGAAGACGATGAAGAACACCAGCGTGACGCCGAGCGCCACCTTGGAGCCGATCCCCAACCCGAACCAGACCGCGAAGATCGGTGCCAGGATGATGCGCGGCATCGAGTTCAGCGCCTTGATGTAGGGCTCCAGCACCGCGCTGGCCAGCGGCGCCAGCGCCAGCCACAGCCCGCAGGCCAGGCCCAGCACCGAGCCGGCGGCAAAGGCCAGCACGGTCTCGATCAGCGTGACGGCCAGGTGGCGGTAGATGTCGGCGTCGGCGACGAACCAGGTCCAGATGCGGCCGGCCACCTCCAGCGGCTGGCCGAAGAAGAACGCGGCCTGGCGGTCGTTGTCGAACATGAAGGGCGGCACCAGCCCCGGCGTCGTCATCAGGTACCAGAAGGCGATCAGCGCCGCCAGCAGGCCCAGTTGATAGACGCGCAGGTACCGCATCACTTCACCTTCAGCTGTTGCGCGTAGCCCTTGAGCACTTCGTCGCGCAGCACGGCCCAGATGGCGTTGTGCAGCTCGATGAAGCGCGGCGTGGTGCGCACCTCGGCGACGTCGCGCGGGCGCTCGAGGTCGATCGTGAACTCGCCGATCGGATGCGAGGCCGGGCCGGCCGACAGCACCAGCACGCGGTCGCTCATCGCGATGGCTTCGTCCAGATCATGCGTGATGAACAGCACCGCCTTGCGTCCCTGGCCCCCTCGCGGCTGCGCCGCGGTCCCCCCGGGGGGGACGCGCGCCGGGCTTGGGGCGGCCCCGCGCCCGGCACCCGCCCACAGCTCGAGGACTTCGTTCTCCATCAACTGCCGCGTCTGCACGTCCAGCGCCGAGAAGGGCTCGTCCATCAGGATGATGTCGGGGTCCAGCGCCAGCGTCTGCGCGAGGCTGGTGCGCTTGCGCATGCCGCCGGAGAGTTGGTGCGGATAGCGGTCACCGAAGGCACCCAGCCCCACGCGGCGCAGCCAGGCCTCGGCCTGTGCACGCGCATCGGGCACGCCGCGGAACTCCAGCCCCGCCATCACGTTGCCGAGCGCGGTGCGCCAGGGCATCAGGCTTTCGGCCTGGAACATGTAGCCGGCGCGGCCGTTGATGCCCGCCAGCGGCTGGCCGAACACCTGCACCTCGCCGGTGCTGGGCAGCAGCAGGCCGGCGGCCATGTTCAGCAGCGTGCTCTTGCCGCAGCCGGTCGGGCCGACCACCGAGACGAACTCGCCCGGCTGCAGCGCCAGATCGAGATCGGCCACGGCGGTGTAGCGCTGGCCGGGGTTGTCGCGGCTGACGAAGGTGCAGGAGACGCCGGCAAAAGCCAGCGCGGGCGGAGGTGCAAGCATGGCGGGTGCGAAGCATAGCCGCGGCAGCGCCGCTGCTTGATACGATGCTTCGCACTCGGGATCTGCACAGGGAGTGCGCGTGGCGCGTGTGTTGCTGGCGAACGAGCTGGGCCATGACGACGCGCCGCTGCGCCGCGCGCTGCCGCTGGCGCTGGCCTTGCGTACGCGCGGGCACGAGCCGGTGCTGGCGCTCAACGACCTGCCGCGCGCCGAGCCGGCGCTGGCCGGGCTGGGGCTGCCGGTGCTGCAGTGTCCGGTCTGGCGCAGCCGCGTCGGCGGCCTGCCGCCGGTGCACACCTACACCGACATCCTGCTGCGCTACGGCTTCGCGCAGGCGACCGGCCTGCGCGGCGTGGCGCGCGCCTGGCGCGATCTGGTGCTGCTGCTGCGCCCTGCGGTGCTGGCGCTGGACCATGCGCCGGTGGCGCTGTTCGCCACCCGCGGCCTGGGCGTGCCTCGCCTGCGCTTCGGCGACGGCTTCGGCTGCCCGCCGCTGACGGTGCCGATGCCGGCGATGAGCTGGTGGGACGCGACGCCCGAGCCCTTCGACCTGATCGGCGAGCGCAACGCGCTGCACGTGGCCAACCAGGCGGCCGCCGAGCTGGGCCTGCCGCTGGCCGACAGCGTGGCCGATGTGCTGCGCCCCGAAGCCGAGGCCTTGTGCGTGCTGCCCGAGCTGGACGCCTATGCCGGCCGCCGGGACGGCGACTACGCCGGCGCGCTGGTCGCCGCCGATGAAGGCCCCGAGACACCGTGGCCCGAAGGCGAGGGCGCCAGCTGCTTCGTCGCGCTGCGGGCCCAGCACCCGCTGCTGCCGGCGCTGGTGGAGGCCTTGCGGCACGGCGGCCAGCGCGCGGTGCTGCAGCTCGCCGAGGGCACGCCCGAGCAGGCCGCGGCGCTCAGCCGCGACGGCATCACGGTCGCCCGCAACCCGGTGCCGCTGGCCCAGGTGCGCGCGCAGGCCAGTTGCGCCGTGACCGACGGCCACACCGCGATCACCCAGGCCCTGCTGCTGGCCGGCAAGCCGCTGCTGCTGCTGCCCACGCTGCTGGAGCAAGGCATGCTGGCGCGCCGCGTCGCCGCGCTCGGCGCCGGCCGGCTGGTCGACGGCGCCGCGGTCGACGCCGCGGCGCTGGGCGCCGCGCTGCGCGAGCTGCTGGCCGACCCGGCCTGCGCCGCCGCGGCGCAGGCCTTCGCCGAGCGCCACCGCCGGCACAGCGACGCGCGCACGCTGGCCGCGGTGATAGCCCGCATCGAGCGGTTGCTGGACCATCCTCCGGAGACGAGCCCATGAGCATTCCCAACGCCCTGCACCGCCAGACCGTGGCCGACCTGTTGCGCCGCACCGCCGCGCGCTGGCCGCACAAGACCGGCATCGTCTGCGGCGAGCAGCGCTGGACCTGGCACGCGTTCAACGCGCTGGTCGACCGCGTGGCCGCCGGGCTGCACCGCGCCGGCATCGAGCGCGGCGAGCGCGTGGGTGTGCTGGCGCGCAACTCGCACGGCTTCGCGGCGCTGCGCTTCGCGCTGGCGCGGCTGGGCGCGGTGCTGGTGCCGGTGAACTTCATGCTCAGCGCCGACGAGGCGGCCTACATCCTGGGCCACGCCGGCGCGCGCGTGCTGGCGGTGGACAGCGGCCTGGCCGCGCTGGGCCGCGCCGCGGCCGCAAGCACGAAGCACAAGACCGCGGTCGAGCGGCTGCTGTGGCTGCCGTCGGAAGACGGCGCCCCGCGGCCCGCCGACTGGCGGCCGCAGGACCTGGACTTCGAGGCGCTGGCCGACACCGATGGCCAGCCGCCGGAGCCGGCCTTCGGCGAGCACGACCTGCTGCAGATCGTCTACACCAGCGGCACCGAAAGCCTGCCCAAGGGCGCGATGCTGACGCACCGCGCGGTGATCGACCAGTACGTCAGCTGCATCGTCGAAGGCGGCATGGACGAGCGCGACGTCTGGCTGCATGCGCTGCCGCTGTACCACTGCGCGCAGCTCGACGTCTTTCTCGGCCCCGCGGTCTACCTCGGCGCCACCTGCGTGATCACCGCCAAGCCGACGCCGGAGAACCTGCTGCCGCTGATCGAGCGCCACGGCATCGGCGCCTTCTTCGCGCCGCCCACGGTGTGGATCGCGCTGCTGCGCTCGCCGCTGTTCGACGCGGACAAGCTGGCCGCGCTGCGCAAGGGCTACTACGGCGCGTCGATCATGCCGGTGGCGGTGATGCGCGAGCTCGTCGAGCGGCTGCCGCGCATGCGGCTGTGGAACCTGTACGGCCAGACCGAGATCGCGCCGCTGGCCACCGTGCTGAAGCCCGAGGACCAGTTGCGCAAGCCGGGCTCCGCGGGGCGCGCGGCGCTCAACGTCGAGACCCGCGTCGTCGACGACGCGATGAACGACGTGCGCCCGGGCGAGGTGGGCGAGATCGTCCACCGCAGCCCGCACCTGATGCAGGGCTACTTCAACGACCCCGAGCGCACGGCCGCGGCCTTCGCCGGCGGCTGGTTCCACAGCGGCGACCTCGGCGTGCTCGACGACGAGGGCTACCTGACCGTGGTCGACCGCAAGAAGGACATGATCAAGAGCGGCGGCGAGAACGTGGCCAGCCGCGAGGTGGAAGAAGCGCTGTACCGGCTGGACGGCGTCAGCGAGGTGGCGGTGGTCGGCCTGCCGCACCCGCGCTGGATCGAGGCGGTGGCCGCCATCGTCGTGCCCAAGGCCGGCCATGCGCTCGACGAAGCCGCCGTGCTCGCGCATTGCGCGCAACACCTGGCGCCGTTCAAGACGCCCAAGCGCGTGGTCTTCGTCGACAGCCTGCCCAAGAACCCCAGCGGCAAGCTGCTCAAGCGCGAGCTGCGCCAGCAGTTCCAGTCGCTGTTCGACGACCCGGCCCCGCCGTGAGCCGCGCCACGCCGCACAGCAGCGCCACGATGGTGAGCGCCGCGCCGACGCTGGCCGCCACCGGCCAGGCATGGGCCTGCCACAGCAGCACGCTGGTGGCGATGAGCGCCAGCACGAACAGGGCTGCGGCCAGCGCCAGCGCGGCCGGGCGCTGCGGCGGGTCGTAACGCTCGACCTGCGTCACATCGAACGGCGGCTTGGGCTCGCGCGCCGCCACTTCGGCCGGCAGCCAGCCGGGCGGCTTGATCCACAGGCGCAGCCGGTCGCCCCAGCCGCGGAGCCGACGGCTGCCGTGCCACAGCTCGCGGTAGATCTGCACATTGGCGGCGATCGGGTTCCAGCTGCGCAGCGGGCTGCGCGTGCCGTAGACGCAGGGCTCGACGTCGTCCTCGTCGATGAAGCTGCCGAACAGCCGGTCCCAGATGATCAGGATGCCGCCGTAGTTCTTGTCGAGATAGCGCTCGTTCACCGCGTGGTGCACGCGGTGGTTGCTGGGGCTGCAGAACCAGCGGTCGAACCAGCCGAGGCGGCCGACCTGCTGCGTGTGCACCCAGAACTGGTACAGCAGGTCGATCAGCGCCACCGTGGCAAACACCACCGGCGGCACGCCCAGCACGGCCAGCGGCAGATAGAAGATCCAGCCCAGCAGGAAGCCGGTGCCGGTCTGGCGCAGCGCGGTGGACAGGTTGTAGTCCTCGCTTTGGTGGTGCACCGCGTGCGCGGCCCAGCCCAGCGCGACGCGGTGGCCGAAGCGGTGGTACCAGTAGTACAGGAAGTCGTAGCCCAGCAGCGCCGCCGCCCACACCCAGGGCGAATCGGCCGGCAGCCGCCACAGCGCCAGCCGCTCGAAGGCCAGCGCGTACAGGCCGATGCCGAACAGCCGCGTGGCCACCGCGACGAGCTGGCTGACGATGCCCAGGCCGATGCTCGCCATCGCGTCGGGCCAGCGGTAGGTGTCGCGCCCGCGCCAGCGGCCGACCGCGTACTCGAGGGCGATCGCCGCCAGGAACACCGGCGTCGCCAGCACGATGACCTGTGCACCGGTCACCATGGCCCGACCTCGCCCGTCAACCCTTGGGGTACTTCGCGTTGGCGCGCTTCACGAAGTCGTTGGTCCATACCGCGTTGAGATCGAGCTTGGCCTTGGCGATCTCGGGGTCGATGCTGGCCAGCGCACGGAAGGCCGTCTCGGCGCCCTTCTCGGGGATCATGCCATCGGGCGACAGCGCGCCCTTGGCGGCCAGGAAGGCGTCGATGTAGACCGCGCGGTCGCCCAGCAGGTAGCTCTCGGGCACGTTGCCGATGATGTCGCGCGCGCCTGCGGCCTGGATCCACTTGTCGGCGCGCACGATGGCGTTGGTCAGCGCCTGCACGGTGGCCGGGTTCTTGTCGATGAAGGCCTGCGGCGCGTACAGGCAGGCCGCGGGCATCGGGCCGCCGAAGACCTTGTCGGCCTCGGCCAGCACGCGGGTGTCGGAGATGATCTTCAGATCGCCCGAGCGCTGCAGCAGCGTGATCACCGGGTCGAGGTTGCTGATGGCGTCGATCTGGCCCGAGCGCATCGCCGCCACCGCGCCGTTGCCGGCGCCCACGCCGATGATGCTGACGTCGGTCGGCTTCAGCCCCGCCTTGGCGATGAAGAAGTTGACCATCACGTTGGTCGACGAGCCCGGCGCGGTGACGCCGATCTTCTTGCCCTTCAGGTCGGCCGGCGTCTTGTAGCCGGCCATGGTGCGCGGGTTGACGCCCAGCACGATCTGCGGCGCGCGGCCCTGCAGCACGAAGGCGCGCAGCCGCTGGCCCTTGCTCTGCATGTTGACGGTGTGCTCGAAGGCGCCGCTGACCACGTCGGCGCTGCCGCCCACCACGGCGCGCAGCGCCTGCGAGCCGCCGGCGAAGTCGACGATGGTGAGGTCCAGCCCCTCGGCCTTGAAGTAGCCGCGCTGCTCGGCGATGGTCAGCGGCAGGTAGTACAGCAGGTTCTTGCCGCCGACGGCGATGCTGAGCTTGGGCTTCTCCAGCGCCTGGGCGCGGGCCACCAGCGGCACTGCGAGTTGCGTGGCAAGCACGGCGGCCGATCCGGCGGCCAGGATGTGTCGGCGTTGCAAGGCGGTCTCCTGTCGAAATCCAGGCCGGCACTCTACCCCGCGCCGCGCGGCGCGGCCGCCGCCCTCGGGGATCCCCTGAAACTGCGCGCGCACGCTTGAGGCGCCGCGACCGCCGCCACTACGATCGCCGGCCAAACACGCCGAGCCCGGCCCGAGGAGGATTTGCGATGGACATGGACGCGATCAAGCTCTTCCTGAGCACCACCGCGACCGAGCTGGCGATCAAGGTCGCCGCCGCGGTCGCCTTCTGGGTCATCGGCCGCTGGCTGATCGGCAAGGTCGTGGGCCTGATCGAGGCCGCGATGGCGCGCAACAACGTCGACCCCACGCTGACCAAGTATCTGGGCTCGATCGTCGCGATCGCGCTCAACATCGCGCTGGTGCTGGGCATCCTGGGCTACTTCGGGATCCAGACCACCTCGTTCGCGGCGATGCTGGCCGGCGCCGGCGTGGCCATCGGCGCGGCCTGGAGCGGCATGCTCGGCAACTTCGCGGCCGGCGCCTTCATGCTGGTGCTGCGGCCGTTCAAGGTGGGCGACTTCGTGCAGGTGGGCGGCGTCACCGGCACGGTGCACGAGCTGGGCCTGTTCGGCACCACGCTGGTCACGCCCGACAACGTGCTGACCATCGTCGGCAACGGCAAGGTCTTCGGCGACGTCATCCAGAACTACTCGGCGCTGCCCGAGCGCCGCATCGAGCGCACGGCCCAGCTCGCCGGCAGTGTCGATCCGCTGGAGGCGATGGACCGCCTGAAGGCCGCCGTCGGCAAGATCCCCAACCTCAGCGCCAAGCGGCCGCCCGAGGTGACGCTGCTCGACATGAACCTCAACGGCCCGGTGATCGCGGTGCGCCCCTATGCGCACACGGACCACTACTGGCAGGTCTACTTCGACACCAACGAGGCCATCGTGCGCACCTGCAAGGAAGCCGGCTGGCCGGCGCCGATGCCGACCACGATCACGCGCATGGTGCAGGGGTGAGCACCCAGAAGGCCGAGAAGGCCGCGCGCCGCGTGCTGCTGGTGACCGGCGGCAGCCGCGGCATCGGCGCCGCCTGCTGCCGCGGCGCGGCGCTGCGCGGCTGGGACCTGGCGGTCAACTACGCGCGCGACGAAGTCGCCGCCGAGGCCGTGGCCGCTGCGGTGCGCAGCCTCGGCCGGCGCGCGATCACGGTGCAGGCCGACGTGGCCGACGAAGGCCAGGTGCAGGCGATGTTCGCGCGCGTCGACGCCGAGCTGGGGCCGCTGTCCGGGCTGGTCAACAACGCCGGCATCGTCGACCAGCCGCAGCGCCTGGACCAGATGAGCGGCGCGCGGCTCAGGCGCATGTTCGACACCAACGTCTTCGGCAGCTTCGTCTGCGCGCGCGAGGCGGTGCGCCGCATGAGCACGCGCCACGGCGGCGCCGGCGGCGCGATCGTCAACCTCGGCTCGGCCGCGTCGCGGCTGGGCTCGCCGGCGCAGTACCTCGACTACGCGGCCAGCAAGGGCGCGATCGACACCTTCACGCTGGGCCTGGCGCGCGAGGTGGCGGCCGAGGGCATCCGCGTCAACGCGGTGCGGCCGGGCATCATCGACACCGAGATCCACGCCAGCGGCGGCCTGCCCGGGCGCGCGCGCGAGCTGGCGCCGCAGGTGCCGATGCAGCGCGCCGGCGGCGCCGACGAGGTGGCCGCCGCGGTGCTGTGGCTGCTGTCCGACGAAGCCGGCTACACCACCGGCGCGCTGCTGGACGTCACGGGAGGTCGCTGAGCGGCGACGACACCGGTGGCGACGACCGCGGCGGCAGCAGGCCACGGTCGATCAGCAAGTCGCGCAGCGGGTCGGCCGCGGCCGGCAGCGGCTGCGGCCCGGCGCCGCCGCGGCGCCACAGGCCGCTGCGGATCTGCGCCTGCGTGATGCGCTCCAGCTCCACCACCGCGACGCCGGCCAGCAGGCCCAGCTTCAGCGCCGCGGTGTAGCTGAGGTCGATCACGCGGCCGTCGACGAAGGGGCCGCGGTCGTTGATGCGCAGGATCACCTCGCGGCCGTTGGCCGGGTTGCGGACGCGCACATAACTGGGCAGCGGCATGGTCTTGTGCGCCGCCGTCATCGCAAACATGTCGTAGGGCTCGCCCAGCGCCGTGGGCCGGCCGTGGAAGCGCGCCCCGTACCAGGAGGCCAGGCCCGTCTCGCGCCAGGCCACGTCGTCGGCCGCCGGCGCGTACCAGCGGCCGCCCACCTCGTAGGGCTTGTTGGGGCCGCCGCTGCGCAGCGGCTCGAGGCGCGGCTGCGCGTCGGGAACCTGCTCCAGCCCCGGCGGAATCCGCAGGCCGGGGCCATCCCGCGGTTGCTGCGGTGGCTGCGGCGGCAGCCGCGGCGCCGTGCTGCAGGCGGCCAGCAGCGCCAGCAGCGCGGCCAGGGCCGCGGCGTGCGCGAGCGTCAAGCGCCGGCGGCTGCTACTTCAGCCATTTGGCGGCCGCCTGCTTGACGGCGCCGCGGCTGTCCAGCAGCTCCCAGGTGAAGCGGACCACGCGCGCATAGTCGGCATCGTCGGCCGGGATCATGAAGCCCAGCGTGTTGACCGGCGTCAGCGGCGCGTCGATGAAGATCGCCGCCAGCCGCGGGTCGCTGCGCGCGTAGTGCAGCGCCTCGTAGGTCTCGGTGATCATCACGTCGCCCTTGCCCTCGGCAATCAGCGCCGGGATCTCGGCGTTCTTGTCGTGCGTACTGACCTGCGCCGCCTTCAGGTTGTCCAGCACCCAGGCCTCGTTGGTGCCGCCGGGGTTCTTGATCACGCGCACGCCGGGCTGGTTGAGGTCTTCGCGGCGGCGGAACTTGTCCTTGTCGGCGGCGCGCACCAGCGCCACCTTGCCGAAGGGCGCGTAGCCCGGCAGCATGTCCGCCACCTTCAGCCGGTTGACGTTGCGCGTGATGCCGCCCACCGCGATGTCGAACTTGTCGGCCTGCAGGTCTTTGAGCAGATTGGGCCAGCTCGTCGCCACGTACTCGACCTTGACGCCCATCTCGCGCGCCATCTGCTCGACGAGGTCGATGTCGTGGCCCGAATAGCCGCCGTCGACCTTGATCGCAAACGGCCGGTAGTCGCCCGGCGTGCCGACGCGCAGCACCTTGTCGGCCATCACGCGGTCCAGCCGCGGACCGGCCTCGGCCGGCTGCGCCAGCGGCAGCAGCGCCAGCGCGCAGGCGGCGGCCAGCACGGCGCGGCGCTTGGTTTCATTCAGCATGGTGGAGGGTCTCCTTCGCTTGAGGGTGGCGGGCGGATGCCGCCGCGGGCGAAGGATAGGGGCTGTTCAGCAAGCATGAGAACAGCGTTGGCGCGACCGGCAAGAATCGAACTTGCGACGTGGCCTTCGGAGGGCCGCATGATATCCACTTCACCACGGTCGCACGCCAAGCAGCGGATTGTAGATCCCTGCTGGCTATAATTTTTCGGTTTTGCGCCAGCCGCCGCAGCCTGAGGAATCCATGAGCGACTCGATCCACGCCGCCGAGACCCACGACGCCCACGAGGGCCCGATCAAGACGCCCAAGCAGCTGATCTGGACCGTTGTGGCCGCATTCGTCGTGCCGGTGGTCATCATCATCATGCTGACGCACTTCGTCTCCAACGAGAACCAGCCGGCAGCCGGCAGCGACGGCTTCAGCCAGGAAGCCATCGCGCGCCGCATCGAGCCGGTGGGCACGATCGAGTTGCGCGACGCCTCGGCCCCCGCGGTGCTGCGCACCGGCGAGCAGGTCTACCAGGCGCAGTGCGTGGCCTGCCACGGCTCGGGAGCCGCCGGCGCGCCCAAGTTCGGCGACGCCGCCGCCTGGGCGCCGCGCATCGCCACCGGCTTCGATTCGCTGCTGCACTCGGCGCTCAAGGGCAAGGGCGCGATGTCGCCGCAAGGCGGCGGTGAGTTCTCCGACTTCGAGATCGGCCGCGCCGTGGTCTACATGGCCAACCAGGCCGGCGGCAAGCTGGCCGAGCCCAAGGCGCCCGAGGCCGCCGCGTCGGCCGCGTCGGCCCCTGCGGCCGCCAGCGCGCCGAACTAAGGCCGCAACCCGATCCGGCGGGTCTCAGGGCTGGGGCCGCAACCGGTAGCCGAAGCGCGCCGGCATCTCGGCGAAGGCCAGTTCCTGCAGCGGCCAGGCGCCGGATTGCAGCGCGTCGGCCGCGGCGTCCATGTCCAGGCTGTGCACCAGGCCGAAGCCGATGTCGCTGTCCAGGAACAGCCGACCGCGCTCGTCCAGCCAGGCGCCGCGGGCCTGCGCCGCGCGCCCGGTGTGGCTGCTGACGCGGTTGCCGTCGTCCAGCCGCCAGACCCAGGGCGCGGCTTCCAACTCGACGTACACGCGCTGCGGGCCGTTCTGGAAGAACCAGGCGCCGTCGCCGTCGACGCCGTAGTTGCGCTGGATGAAGCCCAGCAGCTTGTCGTGCCGGATCACGCTGCCCTTGACCTGCGGGAACGGCCCGGCGGCCTGGATGCGGTCGTCGCGCATGTACCAGTCGCCGCGCGCGTCCAGCGCCAGCCAACCGTAGCAATGCGGCACGTTGGGCCACTTGCGCAGCGCAGCTTCGACGATCTCGTCCATGGGTGAGGATTGTGGTCCTTCGCCGTTCAGGCCTGCTGCGCGAACCACCCGCACACGGCCAGGGGCATGGCCATCACGTGACCCGGGAAGGGCCCGGTCGGAAAGCCGCAGTGGCCGCCGTGCCGGGGCTGCCACAGCGTCAGCCGCGGCCCGGCCTCGGCCGCGGTGGGCAGCGAGGCGGCGGGCACGAAGGGGTCGTTGCGCGCGTTGAGCGCCAGCGCCGGCACGCGGATGCGCGCCAGGTGCGGCTTGGCCGAGGCGCGCGCCCAGTAGTCGGCGGCGCCGGCAAAGCCGTGCAGCGGCGCGGTGAAAGCATCGTCGAACGCGAAGATCGTGCGCGCCGCGCGCAAGCGGTCGCGGTCGAACAGCCCCGGGTGCTGCTGCCACTTGGCCAGCGCCTTGGGCTTCAAGGTCGAGAGGAACATGCGCGCATACACCAGGCGGTTGAAGCCGTGGTCGATCGCCGCGCCGGCGGCCGCCATGTCCAGCGGCGCGGAGATCGCAGCCACCGCGCGCGTCAGCCCTTGCGCGGCGCCTTCGGCCTCGCCGGCCCAGCGCAGCAAGGCGTTGCCACCCATCGAGACGCCGGCCGCATACAGCGGCACGGCGAAGCGATCGCGCAAGCGCGCCAGCAGCCAGCCGACCTCTTCGTGGTCGCCCGAGTGATAGGCACGCGGCGCGAGGTTGGGCTCGCCCGAGCAGCCACGGAAATGCGGCAGCGCGACCGCCCAGCCGCGCGCCGCGGCCGCGGCGGCGAAGCCTTGCGCATAGAGGCTGGCCGACGAGCCTTCGAGCCCGTGAAACAACACCAGCGCCGGCGCGCCGGCAGCGGCGCCCAAGCGCAGGTCGACGTCGACGAAGTCGCCGTCGGGCGTGGTCCAGCGCTCGCGCTGCAACGCCACCGGCGGCGGGCGCACCGCGAGCAGCGCCGGCCAGATGGTCTGCAGGTTGCCGCCCGGCAGCCAGCGCGGCGCGCGGTAGCGGCCCTCGGTCAGCGCGACGCTCAATGCAGGGTCGACGGCCACTCCTGCACCGTCGGCGGCGGCTCGGCGCGGCCGGGGCTGGCGTGGTGGGCCACCAGGCGCCACCCGGCCGCGGTGTTGACGTAGACGTTGGTGGCCAGCACGAAGGCCTCGTCGGCGCCCTGGCCCGGCGGCAGCCGCAGCCGCTCCACCAGGTGGTGCACCGCGACGGCCAAACCTTGCAGCCGCCGCACCTGGTCGGGCACCACCGGCACGCCGCCGTTGGCGAAGATGGCCTCGAAGCTGGCGCGGATCGCCGCACCGCCCACCACGCGCGCGCCACCGGGGTGCACGCAGACGATCTCGTCGTCGTCGCCCCACACGGCCATCAGCCGCGCCAGGTCGCCTTGCTGCAGCGCCTCGTAGAACTGCGCCTCGACGTCGTCGGCACTGGCCATCAGGCTGGCCTGGGGCGGCTTCATGTCGACCCCTCGTCCGATCGGTCAGGCGTCGGCGCTCAATGCGCCGCCGCCAGCTTCTCGCCCGCCTTCAGCCGGTAGACGGTGCCGCAGTAGGGGCACTTGCCTTCGCGGTGCGACAGGTCGATGAAGACGCGCGGGTGGTTGCTCCACAAGGGCATGGCCGGGTTGGGGCAGAAGGCGGCATCGGAACCGTGCAGGTCCTTGGCCGTCAGCTCGACGAGGGATTGGGTTGGGCTGATCTTGCTCATCGCGCGCGCCTTTCGCTCAGACCTTGGTCAGCCACTCGGCGTACTTGGGGTTGCGGCCATTCACGATGTCGAAGAACGCCGACTGGATCTTCTCGGTGATGGGGCCGCGTGCGCCGGCGCCGATCTGGATGCGGTCGAGCTCGCGGATCGGCGTCACCTCGGCCGCGGTGCCGGTGAAGAAGGCCTCGTCGGCGATGTAGACCTCGTCGCGCGTGATGCGCTTTTCCACCAGCTTCAGCCCCAGGTCGGCGCAGATCGCGGTGACGGTCTTGCGGGTGATGCCGTTGAGCGCCCCGGCCGACAGGTCAGGCGTGTAGACCACGCCGTCCTTGATGATGAAGACGTTCTCGCCCGCGCCTTCGGAGACGAAGCCGGCCGAGTCGAGCAGCAGCGCCTCGTCGTAGCCGTCTTCGGTGGCCTCCATGTTGGCCAGGATGCTGTTGCTGTAGTTGCTGACCGCCTTGGCCTGCGTCATCGTGATGTTGACGTGGTGGCGCGTGTAGCTGCTGGTCTTGACGCGGATGCCGCGCTTGAGCCCTTCCTCGCCGAGGTAGGCGCCCCAGGCCCAGGCGGCGATCATCAGGTGGATGGTGTTGCCCTTGGGGCTGACGCCCAGCTTCTCGTCGCCGATCCACACCAGCGGGCGCAGGTAGCAGCTCTCCAGCTTGTTGGCCTTGACGACGTCGAGCTGCGCCTGGCACACCTGCTCGAAGCTGAAGGGGATCTTCATGCGCAGGATCTTGGCGCTGTTGAACAGCCGCTCGGTGTGCTCGCGCAGGCGGAAGATCGCGGTGCCGTTGACGGTGTTGTAGGCGCGCACGCCCTCGAAGGCGCCGCAGCCGTAGTGCAGCGTGTGCGTCAGCACGTGGATCCTGGCGTCGCGCCAGTCGACCATCTGGCCATCCATCCAGATCTTGCCGTCGCGGTCGGACATCGACATGGGTACCTCGGTGTGTGCAGGGCTGAAAACGGGCGATTTTAGGGCGCCGGGGCGACCGCATCGTCCGCCGCCGCACGCTCCAGCGCAAACGCCGTGCAGCGGCCGCCGCGCAGCTCCACGCGCACGCGGTCGCCGCCGGCGTCGGTCCAGACGAAGGTCTCCGGGTCGTCGGCCACCCTTTGGCCCAGGCTGCGCGTCAGCGGCAGGATGTCCAGCAGCCGCATCCCGTGGCGCAGCTTGGCGTGCAGCATCACCGCGTTGTCGATGCTGCCCACCGGGCGGCCGGCGGCATTGCGCATCACGCGCAGGCTGCGGCTGAACTGCAGCAGCAGCCAGAAGACGATGGCGCTGACGCCCAGCACGATGCCGCGCCAGCCGTAGGACGCATAGCCCACGGCCAGCGCCAGCGCGGCCAGGCCCCAGCCGATGACGGGGCTCATCGCCGCGGCCTCGCCAACAATGGCAGCGATGGACGGTTTGCACGCATGGGGAAAGCGGGGATGTTACCCGTCGCAGGTGGCCATGCTGGAACTGGACCGAGCCCTTGCGCGCAAGCCGGCTGCGGTGAACCGCCGCTGCTGAGCGCTACATCCCGCGCACCACATCCATCGCCTGCTCGATGCGGTCCACCGCGTGGATCTCCAGGCCCTCGAACAAGGCCTTCCTCGGCGCATTGGCCTTGGGCACGACGGCGATGCCGAAGCCGAGCTTGGCCGCCTCGCGCAGGCGCTCCTGGCCGCGCGGCGCGGGGCGCACCTCGCCGGCCAGGCCGACCTCGCCGAAGGCGATGAAGCCGCGCGGCAGCGGGCGGCCGCGCAGGCTGCTCTGGATGGCCAGCAGCACCGCCAGGTCGGCCGCCGGCTCGGCGATGCGCACGCCGCCCACGGCGTTGACGAACACGTCCTGGTCCATGCAGGCCACGCCGGCGTGGCGATGCAACACGGCCAGCAGCATCGCCAGGCGGTCGCGGTCCAGGCCCACCGACAGCCGCCGCGGGCTGACGCCGCCGCTGTCGACCAGCGCCTGGATCTCCACCAGCAGCGGCCGCGTGCCTTCCAGCGTGACCAGCACGCACGAGCCCGGCACCGGCGCGCCGTGCGTCGACAAGAAGATCGCGCTCGGGTTGCTGACCCCCTTGAGGCCCTTCTCGGTCATCGCAAAGACGCCGATCTCGTTGACGGCGCCGAAGCGGTTCTTGATCGCCCGCACCAGGCGGAAGCTGCTGTGCGTGTCGCCCTCGAAGTACAGCACGGTGTCGACGATGTGCTCCAGCACGCGCGGGCCGGCCAGCGCGCCTTCCTTGGTGACATGGCCCACCAGCACCATCGCGCAGCCGCTGGTCTTGGCCGCGCGCGTCAGCTGGGCCGCGCATTCGCGCACCTGGGCCACCGAGCCGGGGGCCGAGCTGAGCTGTTCGCTGTACAACGTTTGAATCGAGTCGATGACGCAGAAGGCCGGCTGCTCGGCCTGCAGCGTGGCGAGGATGCGCTCGAGCTGGATCTCGGCCTGCACGCGCACGCCGGTGCCGGCCAGGCCCAGGCGGCGCGCGCGCAGCGCCACCTGGGCGCCGCTTTCCTCGCCGGTGACGTAGAGCACCGTCATCTGCGCCGACAGCGCGTCCAGCGCCTGCAGCAGCAGCGTGCTCTTGCCGATGCCGGGGTCGCCGCCGATCAGCACCACGCCGCCGGGCACGATGCCGCCGCCGAGCACGCGGTCCAGCTCCTCCTGGCCGGTGGGCGTGCGCGCCACCTCGGCGGCGTCGATCTCGCTGAGCGTGGCCACCGGCTGGCTGCGCGCCAGCGCCTGGAAGCGGTTCCTGGCCGCCCCGCCGCTGGCTTCAGCCGGCCCTTCGTCCAGCGTGTTCCAGGCCCCGCAGTGCGGGCACTTGCCCAGCCACTTGGGGCTGCTGCCGCCGCATTCGCGGCAGGTGTAGACCGACTTGGCCGCCATCCGCTCGTTTCAGGCGTCAGCTGCCGCTGCCGCGCAGCTTCTGCACGATGAACAGCAGCACGATGGCGCCGATGACCGAGGCGATCCAGCCGGCCGGCTGGCCCGGCGCGTACCAGCCCATGGCCTGGCCGACGACGCCGGCGATCAGCGCGCCGGCGATGCCCAGCAGGCTGGTCATGATCCAGCCCATCTTCTGGTCGCCGGGCAGCAGGAAGCGAGCGATGGCGCCGACGATCAGCCCGACGATGGCCATCCAGACGTAGTGCATGAGAGGTCTCCTATTGGCTGTTGGATTGGCGGGTGGTTCAGACAACAACACGCACCGGCACCCGCTGGGCCAGCGCGCACATCAATTCGTAGCCGATCGTCCCGGCGGCGCGCGCCACCTCGTCGATCGCCAGCCGGCTGCCGCCGGGGCCCTGGCCCCACAGCGTGACCTCGCTGCCGAGGCCGGCCTGCGGCAGTGCGCTCAGGTCGACCGCCAGCATGTCCATCGAGACGCGGCCGACGGTGCTGCTGCGCTGGCCGTCCACCAGCGCCGGCGTGCCGCTGCCGGCGTGGCGCGGGTAGCCGTCGGCATAGCCGCAGGCGACGATGCCGATGCGCATCGGCCCGGCCGCCGTGAAGCTGCTGCCGTAGCCCACGGTGTCGCCGCGCTCGAGCTGCTGCACGCCGATCAGGCGCGAGCGCAGCGTCATCGCCGGCCGCAGCGCCCAGTGGGCGATGTCGTTCTCCGGATAGTCGGGCGCGCTGCCGTAGCTCAGGATGCCGGCGCGCACCCAGTCGCTGCGCACGCCGCCGCCCGGCGGCCCGCCGGCGGACGGCCCGTGGCGCAGGATGCCGGCGCTGTTGAACAGGCTGCGCTCGCCCGGCAGGTCCTGCGCCGCGGCCTCGAACGCGGCCAGCTGGTGCGCGATGCCGCGCGCGCCGTCGGCATCGGAGAAATGCGTCATCAGCGAGATCTCGTCGACCTGCGGCAGCGCGTTCAGCCGCGCCCAGGCGCTGCGGTAGGCGTCGGGGCGGAAGCCCAGGCGGTTCATGCCGCTGTTCAGCTTCAGGAACACGCGGTGCGGACGCTGCGTCTTGTGCGCCGCCAGCCAGTCGATCTGCGCCTCGCAGTGCACCGCGTGCCACAGGTCCAGGCGCGAGCACAGCTCCAGGTCGCGCGGCTCGAAGCAGCCTTCCAGCAGCAGCACCGGGCCGCGCCAGCCGAGGGCGCGGATGCGCTCGGCCTCGGCCAGGTCCAGCAGCGCAAAGCCGTCGGCGCCGCGCAAGGCTTCGTAGACGCGCTCGATGCCGTGGCCGTAGGCATTGGCCTTGACGACGGCCCAGACCTTGGCGTCGGGCGCCGCGGTGCGCGCACGCGCCAGGTTGCCGGCCAGGGCCGCGGAATGGATCAGCGCTTCGATCGGACGAGGCATGGCCGGGGCATTCTGCCAGCGCCTCCGGCGCGCCGCTGCGCCACCACCCCCATGCTATAAACCGCCGCCTTCAAGAAGGAGACACCAGCGCCGGCCGCATGCGGGGGGCGCCGCAGCGCGCGCGACACGATGAAAAAAGGTTTCTCGACCATCATGTCGGCGCAGTTCTTCAGCTCGCTGGCCGACAACGCGTTGCTGGTGGCTGCCGTCGAGTTGCTGCGCCTGAGCCACGCCCCGTCGTGGCAGACGCCGGCGCTGGCGCCGATGTTCGCGCTGTTCTACGTCGTGCTGGCGCCCTTCGTCGGCGCCTTCGCCGACAGCATCCCCAAAGGCAAGGTCATGTTCGTCTCGAACACGATCAAGGCCGTGGGCTGCCTGATGATGCTGTTCGGCAGCCACCCGCTGCTGGCCTACGCGGTGGTGGGGCTGGGCGCGGCGGCGTATTCGCCGGCCAAGTACGGCATCCTGACCGAGCTGCTGCCGCCGTCGCAGCTGGTCAAGGGCAACGGCTGGATCGAAGGCCTGACAGTGGGTTCGATCATCCTGGGTATCCTGCTCGGCGGCCAGCTCGTGGGCCCGAAGCTGGCGCCCCTGCTGCTGAACTTCGACCTGCCGCTGATCGACACCGGCGTCGACACGGCGCCCGAAGCGGCGATCTCGGTGATCGTCTTCATCTACGTGATCGCGGCGATCTTCAACCTCTACATCCCGCGCACCGACGCCCCGCTGCAGCCGATGACCGGCGGCGTGATGGCGATGGTGCGCGACTTCTCGCACTGCAACGCGCGGCTGTGGGCCGACCGCCTGGGCCAGATCACGCTGGCCACCACCACGCTGCTGTGGGGCATCTTCGGCAACCTGCGGCTGATCGTCTTTGCCTGGGCCGCGGCGGCGCTGGGCTACAGCACCACGCAAGCCTCCGGGCTGGCCGGGGTGGTGATCATCGGCTCGGTGATCGGCGCCGTCACCGCCTCGGCGACGATGAAGCTCGACAAGGCCACCCGCGTGCTGCCGCTGGCCATCGCGGTGGGCTTTCTGATGATCGGGCTCAACGTCATCACCAACGTCTGGGTGGCCGCCCCCTTTCTGGTGGTGCTGGGCGCGCTGTGCGGCTTCTTGATCGTGCCCATGAATGCGCTGCTGCAGCACCGCGGCCACAACCTGATGGGCGCCGGGCGCTCGATCGCGGTGCAGAACTTCAACGAGCAGGCCTGCATCCTGGGCGTGGGCGCGCTCTACAGCGGCCTGACCAAGTTCGGGCTCTCGGCCTTCGTCGCGATCACGATCTTCGGGCTGCTGACCGCCGGCGTGATGGAGGTCATTCGCCGCTGGCACCTGACCAACGCCGTCAAGCACCGCGACGAGTTGGAGCGGCTGCTGACCATCGCGCGGAGTGACGGCGGCCATTGAAAGCGCGGGCGCCCGCGCCGGCGCCCGCTGGCTGCCGGCGCTGGCGCTGGGGCTGAACGCGCTGACCTGGGGCGTGTCCTGGTGGCCGTTGCGTCAGCTGCAGGCGGCCGGGCTGCACCCGCTGTGGGCCACGGCGCTGATCTATGTGCTGGCGGTGGCGGTGATCGGGCTGCGACGGCCGCAGGCCTTCGGCCAGGTGCTGCGCACGCCGGCGCTGTGGCTGCTGGTACTGGCCGCGGGCACCACCAACGCCAGCTTCAACTGGGCCACCACGCTGGACGACGTGGTGCGCGTGGTGCTGCTGTTCTACCTGATGCCGCTGTGGGCGGTGCTGCTGGCGCGCTGGCTGCTGGGCGAGCGGCTGACCGCGCTGGCGCTGCTGCGCGTGGCGCTGGCGCTGACCGGCGCCGCCGTGGTGCTGTTGCCCGAAGGCGGCGGCTGGCCGCTGCCGCGCAGCCTGGCCGACGCGCTGGCGCTGTTGGGCGGCTTCAGCTTCGCGCTCAACAACGTGATGCTGCGGCGCGAGGCCGCGCGCCCGGCCGAGGCGCGCAGCCTGGCGATGTTCTGCGGCGGCGCGCTGGTGGCCGCGGCGCTGGCGCTGGCGCTGGCGGTGCCCATGCCGCCCGCGCCGGCACTGGGCTGGGTGGCCGGCGCCGCGCTGCTGGCGCTGGCCTTCCTGGCCGGCAACCTGGCGCTGCAGTACGGCGCTGCGCGGCTGCCGGCCAACGCGACGGCGGTGATCATGATCACCGAGGTGCTGTTCGCCGCCGTCTCGGCGCTGCTGCTCGGCGCCAGCCAGCCGAGCCCGTCGCTGGCGCTGGGCGGCGCGCTGATCGTGGCCGCGGCGCTGCTGGCGGCGCGCGGCTGATCTACGATCACCGTCCCGCCTTTGCGGCAAGGAGCGAGCCATGGCCGAGCAGACGATCTATGACTTCGAGGCGCTGTCGATCGACGGCAAGCCGGCACAACTGGGCAGCCAGCGCGGCAAGGTGATCCTGGTCGTCAACACCGCCAGCCAGTGCGGCTTCACGCCGCAGTTCGCCGGGCTGGAAAAGCTGTGGGAGGACTACCGCGACCGCGGCCTGGTGATCGTGGGTTTTCCCAGCAACCAGTTCGGCGGCCAGGACCCGGGCAGCAACGCCGAGATCGCCGGCTTCTGCCAGATGAACTACGGCGTCAGCTTCCCGATGATGGCCAAGGTCGACGTCAACGGCGCCGACGCGCACCCGCTGTGGAAGTGGCTCAAGGCGCAGGCGCCGGGGGTGCTGGGCACCGAGGCGATCAAGTGGAACTTCACCAAGTTCCTGGTCGGCCGCAACGGCCAGGTGCTCAAGCGCTACGCGCCCAACGACGCGCCCGAATCGCTGCGCAAGGACATCGAGGCGGCGCTCGCCGCCTGACCGAACCTCCCGAAGAAAGCCCCGCATGTTCCAGCACCTCGACGCCTACGCCGGCGACCCCATCCTCAGCCTCAACGAGGACTTCCAGAAGGACCCGCGGCCGCACAAGGTCAACCTGTCGATCGGCATCTATTTCGACGACGCCGGCCGCATCCCCGTGCTGGACTGTGTGCACCGCGCCGAGGCACAGATGCTGGAGCGCTCGGGCCCCAAGCCCTATTTGCCGATCGAAGGCGCGGCCGACGCGCGCGCCGCCGTGCAGGCGCTGCTGTTCGGGCCCCAGCACGAGGCGGTGGCCGGCGGCCGCATCGCCACGCTGCAGACCATCGGCTCCAGCGGCGGCCTCAAGGTCGGTGCCGACTTCATCAAGCGCTGGTTTCCCGACAGCCAGGTCTGGGTGAGCGACCCCACCTGGGACAACCACCGCGCGATGTTCGAAGGCGCCGGGCTCAAGGTGCACACCTACCCGTACTACGACGCAGCCAGCGGCGGGCTCGATTTCGACGCCATGCTCGACACGCTGCAAAGCCTGCCGCCGCGCAGCGTGGTGCTGCTGCATGCCTGCTGCCACAACCCGACCGGCGTCGACTTGAGCCGCGCCCAATGGGAGGCGCTGATCCCGGTGCTGCGCCAGCGCGAGCTGCTGCCCTATCTGGACCTGGCCTACCAGGGCTACGGCGACGGCATCGTCGACGACGCCTTTGCGCCGCGCGCGCTGGCGGCCGCCGGCTTGAGCTTCTTCATCGCCAACTCGTTCAGCAAGAGCATGAGCGTCTACGGCGAGCGCGCCGGCGCCTTGAGCGTGGTCTGCGCCGACGCCGCCGAGGCCGAGCGCGTGCTCGGCCAGTTGAAGGCGACGGTGCGCCGCAACTACTCCAGCCCGGCGATCCACGCCGCCGGCATCATCGCCCGCGTGCTGGGCGACCCGGCGCTGCGCCAGAGCTGGGAGGCCGACGTGGCCGCGATGCGCGAGCGCATCCTGGCGATGCGGCGCAGCCTGCACGGCGTGCTGTCCGCCAAGCGGCCGGGACGCGACTTCGGCTACTTCCTCAGCCAGCGCGGCATGTTCAGCTACACGGGCCTGAGCGCGGCGCAGGTCGACCGTCTGCGCGAGGAGTTCGGCGTCTACCTGATCCGCTCGGGCCGCATGTGCATCGCGGGGCTGAACACCGGCAACGTCGAGCGCACGGCCGAGGCGATGGCGGCGGTGCTCTGATCGGTCACTCAGCCGCAGCGGCTTTGAGCAGCCGCTCGCGCAGCCAGCGCTGGCCGGGATCGACGTCCAGCCGCAGCGGCCACAGCATCTGCACCGAGACCGGGTCCATCTGGAACGGCAGCTCGCGCGTCACCAGTTGCTCGGCGTAGCCGGTGGCCGGCACGAAGTGCGCCGGCAGCACGGTCAGCAGTTCGGAGCGGCTGACCACGCGGCCGGCGGTGAAGAACTGGTTGACCGTCAGCACGATGCGCCGCCGCCGGCCCAGCGCGGCCAGCGCCTGATCCATCAGGCCCTGCGGCCGGCCGGAGAAGCTGACCAGCAGGTGGTCGGCCGCGCAGTATTCGTCCAAGGTGAGCGCTCGCTCAGCCAGCGGATGGACACGGCGCATCACGCAGACGTAGCGGCTTTCATACAGGTACTGCAGGCGCAGGCCCGATGAGGGGCCGTCGGCGGTCAGCGCCGCCACCGCCACCGGGAAGTGGCCGATCGCCATGTCGGCCTCGCCCTGCAGCAGCAGCCGGCGCGGGTCGCGCGTGGTCAGCGGCAGCACGCGCACGCTGACCCGCGCCTGCTCGGCCTGCAGCAAGGCCACCAGCGGCGGCGTCAGCATCGCCGCGGTGGCGTCGGCCATCGCGAGGCGAAACGCGGCGTTGCCGGCGCGCGGGTCGAAGCGCTCTGGCGCCAGCGCGTCGTGCAGGCTGGACAGCGCATCGCGCACCTGCGGCCACAGCGCCTCGGCGCGCGCCGTGGGCTTCATGCCGAAGGCGCTGCGCACGAACAGCGGCTCGCCCACCGCCGCATGCAGCCGCTTGAGCGCGTGGCTGACGGCCGGCTGCGTCATCGCCAGCTCGGTCGCGGCGCGGGTCAGGCTGCCATCGGCCATCACGCGGTCGAACACGCGCAACAGGTTCAGGTCGAGGGTGCGGAAGTTGATGTGACGTCCTGCACGTTATGAACAGCATTGATAGCTTACATGCACATCTTTCAGGATTGAACATTAGGGTTGACCCTAATATGCCGACCGTTGGTTTCGACCCGAGACCATTTGAAGGAGTCGTCATGAGCCACTCAACCACCATCAACACGCTTCACATCCCCACGCCCGCGACGCCGCGCGGCGCTTCGATCGCCGCCGCCCTGTACCAGGTCGTGGCCTCGCTGTTCCAGCCCCGTCAGCCCAGCCGCGCCCGGCTGCTGAAGGAAGCCGCCGCCGTGCGCCAGCTGGCCGCCAGCATGGAAGACAGCGACCCCGGCTTCGCCGCCGACCTGCGCGCCGCCGCCGACCGCCACGTGTTGCTGCAAGACTGACGCGCCGCCGGCCCCGCGTGCGCCGGTGAGGCATCATCGGTGGCGATGGGGCCGTTTCTCGTCTTCCTGCTCAAGCGCTTCGCGACCTTCGTGGCCACCCTGGCGGTGGCGTCGATGCTGGTGTTCGCGGTGCTCGAGCTGCTGCCCGGCAACGCAGCCGAGGTCATCCTCGGCGACACCGCCACCCCCGAGGCGGTGGCCGCGCTGCAGGCCAAGCTGGGCCTCGACCGGCCACCGCTGCAGCGCTATGTCGACTGGGTGGGTGGCTGGCTGCAAGGCCGCAGCGCCGACAGCATCAGCTACGGCTCGCCGACCGCCGAGCTGATCGCCGAGCGACTGCGCGTGACGCTGCCGCTGGCCCTGATGGCGATGACGCTGACCGTGGTGCTGGCCATCGGGCTGGGGCTGTACGCCGCGGCGCACCACAACCGCGCCGGCGACATCGGCGTGATGGCCGCCAGCCAGTTGGGCGTGGCGGTGCCGAACTTCTGGTTCGCGATGCTGCTGATCCTGGTCTTCGCGGTGAAGCTGCAGTGGGTCAACGCCGGCGGTTTTCCGGGCTGGACCGAGGACGAAGGCGGCTCGCCGATCGAGGCGCTGACGGCACTGCTGCTGCCGGCGCTGTCGCTGGCGCTGGTGCAGGCCGCGATCCTGGCGCGCGTGACGCGCTCGGCGGTGCTGGAGGTGATGCGCGAAGACTACGTGCGCACCGCGCGCGCCAAGGGCCTGAGCCGCCGCCAGGCGATGTGGCGCCACGTGCTGCGCAACGCGATGATCCCGGTGCTGACGATCAGCGGGCTGCAGTTCGCCAACCTCGTCACCGGCACCATCGTGGTCGAGAACGTCTTCGTGCTGCCGGGCATCGGCCGCCTGGTGTTCCAGGCCATCAGCAACCGCGACCTCGTCGTCGTGCGCGACGTGGTGATGCTGCTGGCCGCGGTGGTGGTGCTGGTCAACTTCGTGGTCGACGTGCTCAATGCGATCGTCGACCCGCGCCTGCGGCGGGCGGATGCATGAGCGCGATCAGGGTTCCCCTGTCGCGCTCGCTCCCCCGCGGGGGGACGGGGCGCAGCCCCAAGGGGGTCAAGCCATGACCTTCTGGCAGCGCGCGCTGCGCCACCCCAGCTTCGTGGTCGGCGGGACTTTGAGCCTGCTGCTGGCGGCGGCCGCACTGCTGTCGCTGGTGTGGCAGCCGCACCCGCCGGCCGAGATCAACATGGCGTTCAAGCTGCAGGGCCCCAGCGCCAGCCGCTGGTTGGGCAGCGATGCGTTCGGCCGCGACGTGGCCTCGCAGCTGCTGGTGGGCGCGCAAGCCAGCATCCTGGTCGGCGTGATCGCGGTCGGCATCGGCCTGCTGGCGGGCGTCGCGCTGGGCTGCGTGGCCGCGGCGCGCGGCGGTTGGGTCGACGAGCTGATCATGCGCGCCAGCGACTTCACCTTCGCCTTCCCGGCGCTGCTGACGGCCATCATGCTGACCGCCATCTACGGCCCCGGCCTGGTGACCAGCATCGTCGCGATCGGCATCTTCAACGTGCCGGTGTTCGCGCGCATCACGCGCAGCACCGCGCAGGCCGTGTGGGCGCGCGAATACGTGCTGGCCGCGCGCGCCGCCGGCAAGGGCGGCTGGCGCATCACCTGGGACCACGTGCTGCCCAACATCGCCAGCCAGCTGATCGTGCAGGCCAGCATCTCGTTTGCCACCGCGATCCTGGCCGAAGCGGCGCTGTCGTACCTGGGCCTGGGCACGCAGCCGCCGCAGCCGAGCTGGGGCCGCATGCTCAGCGAGGCGCAGACCTTGTTGTTCCAGGCTCCGCTGCTGGCGCTGTGGCCCGGCGTGGCCATCGTGCTGAGCGTGCTGGGCCTCAACCTGATGGGCGACGGCCTGCGCGACCTGATGGACCCCAAACTGGCGCGGAAACGGTGACCCCCCTCCCGAAGCGCCTTCGGCGCCTCCCCCAGTCCCAGCATGGGACCCTACTGGTCCTGGGGCGCCGCCAGCGGCCCGGCAGAGCCGGTTCCGCGGCGGCCGCTTGGTTGCGGCTGATTCATGCGAAGCAGGTGCCGCTTGGCGCCATGGAGCAACTGAAATGAAGATCGAATTCGTCTCCGACGTCGCCTGCCCCTGGTGCGCGATCGGCCTGCATTCGCTGGAGCAGGCGCTGGCGCGCATCGGGCCCGAGGTGCCGGTCGAGCTGAGCTTCCAGCCCTTCGAGCTGAACCCGACGATGGGACCCGAAGGCGCCGACACGCTGCAGTACCTGGCCGACAAGTACGGCATGCCGCCCGAGCAGGTCAGGTCCAACCAGGCCGCGATCCGCGAGCGCGGCGCCGCGGTCGGCTTCGCGTTCGGCGAGCGCGGCCACGTCTGGAACACCTTCGACGCCCACCGGCTGCTGAGCTGGGCCGAAGAGCAAGGCGCCGAGCGCCAGCGCGCGCTGAAGCACGCGCTGCTGGCCGCCTACCACGGCCAGGGCCGCAACCCCAGCGACCCCGCGGTGCTGCTGGAGCTGGCCGCCGAGGCCGGGCTCGACGTCGAGAAGGCGCGCGAGGTGCTGGCAAGCGACGCCTACGCCGACACCGTGCGCGAGCGCGAGCAGTTCTGGCAGCGCGCCGGCATCCGCTCGGTGCCGGCGGTGGTGATCGACCGCAAGCACCTGATCTCCGGCGGCCAGCCGCCCGAGGTTTTCGAGCAGGCGCTGCGGCGCATCGCGGCCGAGCCCACATAGCGCCGCATAGCGCCGGATGCCGCTGCGCTGGCCGAGGCGCCGCGCCTGGCCGGCGCCTACGTCGACCTCGACAGCGGGCAACACAGCTTCACGAAGTAAAGCTTCGTTCCGGCCGTCGCCGGCGGGCAACTCCGCGGCGTTGAAAGGGTCTGCATCAATCCCTCAAGGGTGGAGACCGCGATGACATCCAAGCTGCTGCGCCCGGCCCTGGCCGGTGCCCTGGTCCTGTTGCTGGGCGGTTGCGTGATCGCGCCCTACGGCGGCTACGGCTACGGCAGCCGCGACCCCTACGCCGCCGAGGACGGCCCGGTGGTCGGCGTCGCGCCGCCGCCGCTGCAGTACGAGGCGATCCCGGTGTCGCCCGGCTTGGGCTACGTGTGGATCGGCGGCTACTGGGGCTGGAACCTGGGCCGCCACGTCTGGATCGGCGGCCGCTGGGCCATGCCGCCGGCCGGCCGTAGCTGGGTGCCCGGCTACTGGGGCCGTTCCGGCGACGGCTGGCGCTACCGCGGCGGCTATTGGGGCCGGCGCTGACTAGCCGCTGAGCGCCGGCGGCAACGCCGCCGCCAGGAAGTCGTAGACCCGGCGCACCAGCGGGTTGCCGCGGATCTCGCGGTGCACCGCCAGCCAGCACGGCAGCGGCGGGATCTTCAGCGCCGGCAGCAGCGGCTGCACGCCGGGCCAGTAGGCCAGGTTGTAGCGCGCGACGAAGCCGATGCCGGCGCCGGCCGCCACCAGGCAGCCGTAGGCCACCTGGTCGTCGGTGCGCAGCGCGAACTGCTCGCGCGTGACCGCCAGCCCTTGCGCCGCAAAGCCGCGCAGCAGGCTGTCGTCGCGGTCGTAGCCGATCAGCCGGTGCTGCAGCAGATCGGCCGGCTTGCGCGGCGTGCCGGCGCGCGCCAGATAGCCGGCGTGGGCAGCGGCCACCAGCGGCACCTCGCCCAGCTTGCGCGCCACCAGCGAGGCCTGTGCCGGGCGCACCATGCGCACCGCGATGTCGGCTTCGCGCCGCAGCAGGTTGCTCAAGGCGTTGGAGGCCACCAGCTCGACCTGGATCTGCGGCTGCTCCTGCTGCAGCCGCGCCAGCAGCGGCGGCAGCAGCCAGCACGCCGCCACCTGGCTGGTGCTGACGCGAACCGTACCGCCGGCGATGGCGCGGCGCTGCGCCAGGCCTTGCGACAGCGCGTCGGCCGCGCGCGCCATCGCCCGCGCCGCGTCGGCGATCTCCAGCGCCAGCGCGGTCGGCGTCACGCCGCGCCCGGTGCGCTCGAACAGCGGCGCGCCGAGCTGCGCTTCAAGCTGTGCGATGTGGCGGCCGAGGGTCGGCTGCTGCGCGTGCAGCTTGCGCGCCGCGCCCAGCAGGCTGCCGGCGTCCAGCACCGCCAGGAAGCTGCGCACCAGGGTCCAGTCGAAGCGCTCGGGGGATATGCCTTTTCGCATAGCTGCTGAACAAGGTTCGCCGATTGTTGCAGAGGGCAGCCGGCGCGACACTGGGGCTTACTCCCACCGCCTGAAAGCGCTGCCATGACTGCTCCTTCCACCGTGCTGATCCTGGGCGCCGGCGGCCGCTTCGGCGCCGCCGCGGTGCAGGCCTTCGCCGCCGCCGGCTGGCGCGTGCTGGCCCAGCAGCGCCGCGCGCCGCAGCCCGCGCTGCCCGCCAACGTGCGGCTGCTGCAGCAAGGCCTGGACGACGCGCCGGCGCTGGCCCGCGCCGCGGCCGGCGCGACGCTGGTGATCCACGCCGTCAACGTGCCCTATCCGCGCTGGGCGCAGGAGCTGCTGCCGCTGTTCCGCCAGGGCCTGGCCGTGGCCGGGCAGCTCGGCGCGCGCTTCATGCTGCCGGGCAACGTCTACGCCTACGGCGAGAGCATGCCGCCGCTGCTGCGCGAAGACAGCCCGCCGCGCCCGAGCACCCACAAGGGCGACCTGCGCCTGGCGATGGAAGACGAACTGGCGCGCCGCGCCGATCAGGGCCTGGACAGCGTGGTGATCCGCGCCGGCGACTTCTTCGGCAGCGGCCGCGGCAGCTGGCTGGACCTCGTCGTCGCCAAGGACATCGCGCGCGGCAAGCTGGTCTACCCGGGCCCGCTGGACGTGGTCCACGCCTGGGCCTACCTGCCCGACCTGGCCCGCGCCTTCGTCGCGGTGGCGGGCGACGGCGGCCACCGCGGCCTGCTGCGCCTGCATTTCGGCGGTTATGCCGTGACCGGCCGCGAGTTCATCGCCGCGCTGGAACGCGCGGCCGCCGCGCTGGGCCTGCGGCCGCCGCAGGGTTTTCGCGTCGGCAGCCTGCCCTGGCCGGCGATGCGCGTGCTCGGGCTGGTGCAGCCGCTGCTGCGCGAGATCAGCCGCATGCGCTACCTCTGGCGCGTGCCGCACGCGCTGGACGGCACGGCGCTGCAACGCCACGTCGGCGCGCTGCCGGCCACGCCGCTGCAGCAGGCGCTGCAGCAGTCGCTGCTGGACCTCGGGTTCGTGCCGCAGCCGGACCGCGGGCTGAGGTCGGCGCCCGGCCGCTGAGCTCCGTTATCGTTGGCAGGTGGCTGAGCTGCTTGCCGTCCAGGACCTCCGCGTCACCCTGCACACCGCGCGCGGCCCGGCCGACGCGCTGCGCGGCGTGTCGTTCTCGATGGCGCGCGGCGACACCGTCGGGCTGATCGGTGAATCGGGCTGCGGCAAGTCGATCACGGCGCTGGCGCTGATGGGGCTGCTGCCCGAGGGCGCACAGGTCTCGGGGTCGATCCGCTTCGACGGTCACGAGCTGACCACGCTGCCCGAAGCGCAGCTCTGCCGCCTGCGCGGCAACCGCATCGGCATGGTGTTCCAGGAGCCGATGACGGCGCTCAACCCGCTGCACACCGTGGGCCACCAGATCGCCGAACCGCTGCGCCTGCACAAGGGCATGTCGCGCGCGGCAGCGCGCGCCCAGGCGTTGCGGCTGCTCGAACGCGTGCAGCTGCCGCAGGCGGCGCAGCGGCTGGACGCCTATCCGCACCAGCTCTCCGGCGGCCAGCGCCAGCGCGTGATGATCGCCATTGCGCTGGCCTGCGGGCCCGACCTGCTGATCGCCGACGAGCCGACCACCGCGCTCGACGTGACCATCCAGCGCGAGGTGCTGGAGCTGATCGCCGAGCTGGTGCGCGAGGACGGCATGGGCCTGCTGCTGATCAGCCACGACCTCGGCGTCATGGCCGACACCGTGCAGCGGATGCTGGTGATGTACGGCGGCACGGTGGTCGAAAGCGGCCCCACGGCAGCGGTGTTCTCGCGCCTGGCACATCCGTATTCGCGCGGGCTGTTCGCCGCCCGGCCGCGGCTGGGGCTGGCGCGCGGCACGCGGCTGGCCACCATCCCGGGGCGCGTGCCCGAGCTGGCCGACATGCCCGCCGGCTGCCCTTTCGCGCCGCGCTGCAGCCTGGTCGTCGACGACTGTCGGCACGCGCCGGTGCCGCCCTTCGTGGTGACGCCGGGCCACGACGTGCGCTGCCTGCGCTGGGAGGTTGCGGCCGCATGACGGTGCTGTTGCAAGCCGAGGACCTGCACCAGCAGTACCGATTGCCGCGCGAGCGGCTGCTGGGCCCGCGGCCGCTGGTGCAGGCGCTGGACGGCGTGAGCTTCACGCTGCACAAGGGGCGCAGCCTGGGCATCGTCGGCGAATCGGGCTCGGGCAAGAGCACGCTGGCGCGGCTGGTGATGGCGCTGGAAGCACCGAGCGCGGGCCGCGTGGTCTTCGATGGCCAGGATCTGCACGCCCTGCCGCCGGCCGCGCTGCGGCGTGCGCGCGCCGGCTTCCAGATGGTGTTCCAGGATCCCTACGGCAGCCTGGACCCGCGCCGCCGCGTGCTGCAGACAGTGTCGGAGCCGCTGGCCGTGCTGCACGGCGCCGGCCGCGCCGAGCAGCGCGAGCGCGCCGCCGAGGTGCTGGACGCGGTGGGCCTGCGCGCCAGCGACCTCGACAAGTACCCGCACGAGTTCAGCGGCGGCCAGCGCCAGCGCATCGCGATCGCGCGTGCGCTGGTCACGCGGCCGCAGCTCATCGTCGCCGACGAGCCGGTCAGCGCGCTCGACGTCTCGGTGCAGGCCCAGGTGCTGAACCTGATGCAGGACCTGCAGGACCGCTTCGGCGTCACCTATCTCTTCATCAGCCACGACCTCGCGGTGGTGGACCTGGTCTGCGACGAGGTGATCGTGCTGCAGCACGGCCGCATCGTCGAGCAGGGCGACCCCGACACGATGTTCCGCCGTCCGCAGCACCCCTACACGCAGCGCCTGCTGGCCGCGGTGCCGGGCGCCGCGCTGCCCACGATTTGAAGGAAAGACGATCGCCATGACGAGCCCGCAAGCATGCAGCGCGCAAGAGCTGGCCGCGGCCTTTGCCCGCCGCAGCCTGTCGCCGGTGGAGGCCACGCAGGCCATCATCGCTCACGTCGAACGTTGGGAGCCCAAGGTCCATGCGCTGTGGATCTTCGACCCCGACGGCGCCTTGGCGATGGCGCGCGAATCCGAGGCGCGCTGGCAGCGCGGCCAGCCGCTGTCGCCGCTGGACGGCGTGCCGGTGACGATCAAGGAGAACATCGCCACGCGCGGCGTGCCCGTGCCGCTGGGCACGGCCGCCACCGAGCTGCTGCCGGCGCCGGAAGACGCGCCGCCGGCGGCGCGGCTGCGCGAGGCGGGCTGCGTGTTCCTGGGCAAGACCACGATGCCCGACTACGGCATGCTGTCGTCGGGGCTGTCGAGCTTCCACCAGCTCGCGCGCAACCCCTGGGATCTAACGAAGAATCCCGGTGGCAGCAGCGCCGGCGCCGGCGCGGCGGCGGCGGCCGGTTACGGGCCGCTGCACCTTGGCACCGACATCGGCGGCAGCATCCGGCTGCCGGCCAGCTGGTGCGGCGTCGTCGGCCTCAAGCCCAGCAACGGCCGGGTGCCGATCAAGCCGCCCTACATCGGCCGCGTGGCCGGGCCGATGACGCGCACGGTGACCGACAGCGCGCTGCTGATGAGCGTGCTGGCCAAGCCCGACTGGCGCGACGCCACCAGCCTGCCGGCGCAAGCCATCGACTGGCTGGCGCCGGACCTCGAGCTCAAGGGCCTGCGGCTGGGCCTGCAGCTCGACGCCGGCTGGGGCCTGGCCGTCGACCCCGAGGTGCGCGCCGCGGTCGAGGCCGCGGCGCGGCGCTTCGAGGCCGCCGGCGCCGTCGTCGAGCCGCTGGCGCCGTTCCTGCGCGCCGAGATGGCCGAGGGCATCGACCGCTTCTGGCGCGTGCGCTCGTGGCTGGACATCAACGCACTGCCGGCCGATCGGCAAGCGAAAGTGCTGCCCTTCATCCGCGACTGGGTGGCGCCGGGCGCCGAGGTCGGCGCGGCCGAGCTGTTCAAGGGCTTCTCGCAGATCGCGGTGCTGCGCGACGCCGCGGTGGCCGCCACGCAGCCCTTCGACTTCGTGCTGAGCCCGGTGGCGCCGGTGCCCAGCTTCCCCGCCGAATGGGCGATGCCGGCCAACCACCCGGCCACCGCGATGCACCACATCGGCTTCACGCTGCCCTTCAACATGAGCGAGCAACCGTCGATCAGCGTCGCGGCCGGCCACACGCAAGCGGGCCTGCCGATCGGGCTGCAGATCACCGGCCATCGCCACGACGACCTGGGCGTGCTGCGCATGGCGCGCGCCTGGGAGACGCTGCGCCCGGCGCCGCGGCCCTGGCCGCAGCCTTGACACGGTGATGGCCGCGACGGCGGTAGTAGATTCGCGGCACGATGAAAGACCCGCGCGACAACCTGCTGGGCACCGACTCGGCCGCCGCCGCGGCAGCCGCCGAGCAGGCGCTGTGGCGCATGATGTCTTTCTACGACGCGCCGATTGCCGACCTCGACGCGGCCATCGCCGCCGATCCCGGCTGGGCCTTGCCGCACGTGATGAAGGCCGGCTTCCTGCTGAGCCTGACCGAGCCCGCGCTGCTGGCCGAAGCGCAGACGCACCTGGACCACGCGCGCACGCTCGGGCCTGGTCCGGCACGCGAGCAGGCGCACCTGCAGGCCGTGGCGCAGGTCGCCGAGGGCCACTGGCAAGGCGCCGTGCGCATCTGGGACGAAGTGATGATCGAGCAGCCGCGCGACGCGCTGGCGTTGCAGTGGTGCCATCTGTGGGACTTCTACCGCGGCGACGCGCCGGGCCTGCGCCAGCGCCCGGCGCGGGTGCTGCCGGTCTGGGACGAGGCCGATCCGCTCTATCCCTGCGTGCTCTCGCTCCACGCCTTCGGGCTGGAGGAATGCAACCTGCACCCGCAGGCCGAGGAGGCCGGCCGCCGCGCGCTGGCGCTGGACCCGCGCGTGCCCTGGGCGGTGCACGCGGTGGCCCACGTGATGGAGATGCAGGGCCGCTTCGAGGAAGGCGCCGCCTGGCTGCGCCAGTACCAGCCGCACTGGGCCGAGGGCAATGGCTTCGCCGGCCACCTGTGGTGGCACAAAGCCTTGTTCCGACTCGAAGCGCTGGACGCCACCGGTGTGATGCGCCTGCTGGACACGCATCTCAGCGGCGACGCGCTGCAGATCACGCTGCAGCGCGTGGACGCTGCCGCGATGCTGTGGCGGCTGCACCTGCTGGGCCACGACATGTCGGCCGCCTGCGCTGCGCTGCTGTCCGGCTGGGACCGCCGCGAGGCCGCCGCCGGCTACTACGCCTTCAACGACGTGCACCTGGTGCTGACGATGCTGGCCGCCGGCGACGTGGCCGCCGCCGAGGCCTGGCTGGCGCGCTGCGCCGAGCGCGTGCTGGAAGCCGGCGACGCGCGGCGCAGCAACCACCTGATGGCACGCGAGGTCGGCCTGCCGCTGCTGCGCGCGCTGCTGGCCTTTGCGCGCGAGGACTACGACGCCGCCGCCGACGGCCTCTACGCGATGCGCGGCAGCGCCCAGCGCTTCGGCGGCAGCCATGCGCAGCGCGACCTGATCGAGCTCACGCTGCTGGCCGCCACCGCCCGCGGCAGCCGCCGCGCGATGGGCCACGCACTGCTGCGCGAGCGCCTGACGGCCAAGCCCAGCACGCCGCTGACGCGGTACTGGATGGACGCGCTGGAGATGGGCGAGAACGGCCGCTGAACGACCGTCAGACCAGCGGTGGCTGCAACTGCTCGTGCGTGATCGCGGCCTGCACCGCGGGCCGCTGCAGCACGCGCTGCATCCAGGGGCCGATGTGCGCGAAGTCGCGCGCCGGGCGGCTGTTCAAAGGATCGAAGCTGCGCGTCCAGCGGCACAGCATGAAGGCATAGGGATCGACGGCGCTGTAGTCGGCGCCCAGCAGCCAGGGCCCGTCGTGCGAGCCGAGCTGCTCGTCGATCTGCTGCAGCAGCGAGACCACGCGAGCCTGCGCCGCCAAGCGCACCTGGCGCGCGCCGTCGGCGTTGCCGGCCTCGACCATCCGCTCGGGATAGAAGTAATGGATCAGCGTCGCCTGCAGCGTGTTGGTCAGCCAGATCAGCCACTTGTAGAACTGCGCGCGCTCGGCCGTCGCCAGTGGCGGCGCCAGCCGCGGCGGCGCAAAGCAGTCCACCAGGTGCAGGCAGATCGCCGCCGTCTCGTACAGCACCAGGCCGTCGTGCTCCAGCACGGGGATCAGCCCGTTGGGGTTGAGCTTGAGGTACTCAGGCGCCTTGTGCGCGCCCTGCGCGCGGTCCACCAGCACCGGCTCGAAGGGCTGGCCCAACTCGCGCAACAGCACGTTGACGACGAAGCTGGCGTTGCTGGGGTGGTAGTGCAAGCGGATCATGGGTTGGCTCGTCGTCGATCGTCAGCGCCCGCCGACCCAGCGCGCCAAGGTCAGGCTCAGGCGCTCGGCGTCGATCGGCTTGGTGAGGAAATCGTCCATGCCGTCGGCCAGCGCCTGCTCGCGCTCGCTGACCAGCGCGGCGGCAGTCAGCGCGATGATGGGCAGGCTGCGGCCGACCGGCAGCGCGCGCAGCGTGCGCGTGGCCTCGTAGCCGCTCATCACCGGCATCTGCAGGTCCATCAGCACGGCGTCGTAGGGGCGTCCTTCGGCCGCGGCCTGCTGCACCTGCTGCACGGCCTCCTCGCCGTCGGCGGCCTGGCCGACCTCGACGCCCCAGCGTTCGAGCATGGCCACCGCGATCAGCATGTTGACGGCGTTGTCCTCCACCATCAGCACGCGCGCGCCGCGCAGCCGATCGGCGGCCGCGCCGGCGGCGGCCAGCGGTGCCGCCGGCGCGGGCGGCATGGCCGCAGCAACCAGCGGCGGCAGCGGCAGCTCGGCCCAGAAGCAGCTGCCGTTGCCCGGCTCGCTGCGCACGCCGACCTCGCCGCCCATCAGGTGCGCCAGCTCGCGGCAGATCGACAGGCCCAGGCCCGTGCCGCCGAAGCGCCGCGTGGTCGACTCGTCGGCCTGGGTGAAGGGGCGGAACAGCCGCGCCTGCACCTCGGGCGCGATGCCGTCGCCGCTGTCTTGCACCTCGATGCGCACGCGCTCGCCGATGCGCTGGGCGCGCAGCCGCACCTCGCCGCGCTGGTTGAACTTGACGGCGTTGCTGAGGTAGTTGCCGACGATCTGGCGCACGCGCAGCGGGTCGCCGCGAACGATGCCTTCGCTGCCGGGGTCGAGCTGCAGGTGCAGCGCGAGGTCGCGCCCCTGCGCCAGCGTGCCGTAGGCGCGGCAGACGGCGCGCAGCAACTCGCCGAGGTCGAAGTGCGTGGTCTCGATCTGCAGCTTGCCGGCCTCGATCTTGGACAGGTCGAGGATGTCGCTGATGATGCCGGTCAGCGACTGCGCGGTCTCGGAGATCTGGTCCAGGTACTGGCGGCGATGCGGCTCGTCGACGTCGGCCGAGCGCGCCAGGTCGGCCAGGCCCAGCATGCCGTGCAGCGGCGTGCGCAGCTCGTGGCTGGTGTTGGCCAGGAAAGCGCTCTTGGCGCGGCTGGCGGCCTCGGCGTCGTCGCGCGCGCGCGCCAGCGTGGCCTCGAACTGGCGGCGCTCGGTCACGTCCTCGATGATCCACAGCGTGCCGCCGCGCGAGGGGTGCTCGGGGTCGATGGCCTTGGCGATCACGCGGCCGGTGAAGCTGCTGCCGTCGCGGCGGCGGCATTCGGCGTCGCGCTCGATCTGCTCGCCGCGCGCGAGCTTGGGGCCGATCTGCTGGCCCACCTGCTCATAAGCCGTGTCGCTGGGCCAGACCACGCGCGCGGGCTGGTCGATCAGGCCACCGGGTGGCCAGCCGTAGAGGTGCTCGAACCAGGGGTTGGCAAGCACGAAGCGGCGGTCGCGCGTGACGGCGATGCCGATCGACGCGGTCTCCAGGATGGCCTCACGCTCCAGCCGCGCGCCTTCGGCCGCGGTGACGTCGCGCGCGTTGATGACGACGTACTCGCGGCGGTCCATCGAGAAGCGCGCGCCCGACACCCGCATCTGCACGCCCTGGCCGGACTTGGTGACGAAGGTGGCGGGCTGGTCCTGCACGCGGCCTTCGTCGCGCAGCCGGTCGATGAACTCGTCGCGCACGAGGCCATCCTGCCAGATGCCCAGCTCGACCCAGGTGCGGCCGACCACCTCGGCCCCGGTGTAGCCGGTGATGCGCTCGAAGGTCTGGTTGACCATCGCGTAGCGGCCGGTGGCCAGGTCGGTGAGGGTGATCACGTCGGGGCTGGTGGCCACCAGGTGCGACAGCATGGCCTCCGAGCGGCGCACCGCCTCCTCGGCGGCGCGGCGTTCGGTGTCGTCGACGTAGATCGACAGCACCGCCGGGCCGTCCTCGGCCTCCACGCGCACGCCGGTGGCGCGCACCGAGACGCGGCGCCCGACGCGGCCGCTGATGCGGAAGTCGGTCACCGGCAGGCCCTGGCCGGGCGGCAGGTGGTCCAGCTCGTCGATGCGGCGGCGCTCGCGCTCGCGCGAGTCGCCGCTCTCGTAGCTGGCCAGCAGGTCGCGGCCGACCATCGCCGACAGGCTGTCGTAGCCGAACAGCGCCACGCCGGCGGGGTTGGCGTCGATCACGCGGCCGGCGCGGTGCATCACCAGCGGCGTGGGGATGCGCGAGAACAGCTCCTGGTAGCGCGTCTCGGTGGCCGCCAGCGCCTGGCGCGCCAGGCGGTCGGCGGTGACGTCGCGCGCCACGCCCCAATAGCCGCAGAAGACGCCGCGCTCGTCGAAGCGCGGCTCGCCGCTGACCATCAGGTGGTGCACGGTGCCGTCGGGGTTGCGCCACTGGACCGCGAGGTTGCGGAACGGCGCCCGCGTGTCGAGATCGGCCTGCAGCAGGTCCAGCGTCTCCTCGTCGCAGCCGAACTGCGGCAGCTCCCAGGGCAGCGAGCCCAGGCCTTCGCTGCCGCCTTGCAGGAAATGGCCTTCGCGCTGGCTGGTGCCGGCCACCAGGCGGTAGCGCTCGTCGATCTCCCAGTAGGCATCGGCGGCGATCGCCAGCAGGCTGCGGAAGCGGTTTTCGCGCTCCTCGGCGGCGCGAATGTGGCGCGCCACGACGTTGGCGATGGCAAGCCCGCCCAGCACGCCGGCGGCCAGCACCAGCAGGTGGATCAGCAGCCGCGTCTGCCCGCTGATCGCATCCACCGCACCCGCCAGGCCGGGCCGGCTGCCGTCGACCGCGGCGTAGACCAGCAGCAGCGTCAGCGCCATCAGCGCCACGGTCGGCAGCGCCAGCCGGCGCCGCGCCAGCGCGCAGACGAAGCAGGCCAACAGCCCGAACACCGCCAGCCCCGGCCCGGCCAGGCCCCAGCCGATGACCACCGTGCTGAAGCCGATGATCACCACCGTCAGGCTGACCAAGGCGGCCACCGCCGTCTCGGCCCAGCGCGCCGGCAGCCGAATCGACAGCGCGGCCAGCAGCGCCAGCATGCCGTAGGCGGCCAAGAGCGCCCAGCGCTGGCCGTCGTCGGCCGGGGCGCCGGCGCGCACGACGACGCCGGCGCCGGCCGTCGCCATCAGCGCCAGCGTGGCGAACAGGTAGCGCACGACCAGCGGTTGCAGCCCGATGCGGGCGCGCGACAGGTCGGCGCGGGAGCGCACCGGCGGCACCGGCCCGAGCAGCGACTCGGGGCCTTCGGTGATGATGGATTCGTCGAGGAGGCTTTCTGAGCTCAAGGCGGCATCCGGCGGAACGCGGAGCATGCCCTGGCCGGCGCGGCTTGTGGCACCACCGGATCCCAGGGGCGGGTTTTCACGCCGGCACGGGCCGTGACCGATGCAACTGGTGGCGCGTGGCTTCGGCGGCCCGCCGCGCCGCAGCGGCAAAGTCGTCGCCGCTGCCGGCGTAGAGGATGGCGCGCGCCGAGTTGACGATGATGGGCCCGTCGGGCCGCCAGCCGGCGCGCACGGTGGCCGCGGCGTCGCCGCCCTGGGCGCCGATGCCGGGGATCAGCAGCGGCAGCGTGGGCGCCAGCGCGCGCACGCGCTCGATCTCGCCGGGGTAGGTGGCGCCGACCACCAGGCCGAGCTGGCCGTTGCGGTTCCAGTCGCCGGCGGCCAGGCGGGCGATGCGCTCGTACAGCCGCTCGCCGCCGGCCAGCGCTTGCGCCTGCAGGTCGCTGCCGCCGGGATTGCTGGTGCGGCACAGCAGGAACAAGCCCTTGCCGCCGTAGCGCAGGTAGGGCTCGATCGAATCGAAGCCCATGAAGGGCGACAGCGTCAGCGCGTCGGCCTGGTAGCGCTCGAAGGCCTCGCGCGCGTACTGCTCGGCGGTGGCGCCGATGTCGCCGCGCTTGGCGTCCAGGATCACCGGCACGTCGGGTGCGACGCGGCGGATGTGGGCCAGCAGCCGCTCCAGCTGGTCTTCGGCGCGCGCGGCGGCGAAGTAGGCGATCTGCGGCTTGAAGGCGCACACCAGGTCCTTGGTGGCGTCGACGATCGCGGCGCAGAAGCCGGCGATGCGCGAAGCGTCGCCCTTCCAGGCACCGGGAAAGCGCGCCGGCTCGGGGTCCAGGCCCACGCACAGCAGCGATTGCTGGCGCGTTTGCGCGGCGGCGAGTTGGGTGTTGAAGTCCATGCCGGCCTTTGTTCAGATCCGCCGCGCCAGCACCGGCGCCAGCCCGGTGTAGTCGGCCGGCGTCAGCGCCTTCAGCCGTTCGCGCTCGGCGGCCGGCAGCTCGACCAGGCTGTCGACGAAGGCGACGATGGCCTCGCGCGTCATCGCCTTGCCGCGGGTGTAGTCCTTCAGCCGCTCGTACGGATCCTGCAGGCCGTGGCGGCGCATCACGGTCTGGATGGGCTCGGCCAGCACCTCCCACGCGGCGTCCAGGTCAGCGGCCAGCGCGCCGGGGTTGAGCTGCAGCTTGTCCATGCCGCGCGCCAGGCTCACGCAGCCCAGCAGCGAATGGCCAAGCGCCACGCCCATGTTGCGCAGCACGGTGCTGTCGGTCAGGTCGCGCTGCCAGCGGCTGATCGGCAGCTTCTGGCTCAGGTGCGCGAGCAGCGCGTTGGCGAGACCGAAGTTGCCTTCGGCGTTCTCGAAGTCGATCGGGTTGACCTTGTGCGGCATCGTCGAGCTGCCCACCTCGCCGGCCTTGGTCTTCTGCGTGAAGTAGCCCAGCGAGATGTAGCCCCAGACGTCGCGGCACCAGTCGATCAGGATGGTGTCGGCGCGCTGCACCGCGTCGAACAGCTCGGCCATGTAGTCGTGCGGCTCGATCTGGATCGTGTAGGCGTTGAAGGCCAGGCCCAGGCGATCTTCAACCACCTGGCGGCTGAAGGCTTCCCAGTCGAACTCGGGCCAGGCCGCGAGGTGGGCGTTGTAGTTGCCGACCGCGCCGTTCATCTTGGCCAGCAGCGGCACCGCGGCGATCGCTTCGCGCGCGCGGCGCAAGCGCGCCAGCACGTTGGCCGCCTCCTTGCCGACGGTGGTGGGGCTGGCGGTCTGGCCGTGGGTGCGGCTGAGCATGGGCACCGCGGCATGCGCGTGCGCCATCGCCTGCAACTGCGCGGCGATGCGGTCCAGCGCCGGCAGCAGCACCTGCTCGCGCGCGCTCTTGAGCATCAGCGCGTGGCTGGTGTTGTTGATGTCCTCGCTGGTGCAGGCGAAGTGCACGAACTCCGACGCCGCCTGCAGCTCGTCGTGCCCCTTGATGCGCGACTTGATCCAGTACTCGACCGCCTTGACGTCGTGGTTGGTGGTCTTCTCCAGCTCCTTGATCGCGCGCGCGTCGGCCTCCGAGAAGTCCAGCACCAGCGCGCGCAACAAGCCGCGCGCGGCTTGCGACAGCGGCGCGAACTCGGCGAAGCCGGCGTCCGACAGCGCGATGAACCACTCCACCTCCACCTGCACGCGACGGTGCATCAGGCCCAGTTCGGACAGCAGCGGGCGCAGCGGCGCCAGCGCGGCGGCGTAGCGGCCGTCCAGCGGTGACAGCGCGGCCAGGGTCGAGAGCGTCATGGATGCGAAGCCGCGGCGCGGGCCGCCGGTCAGGGGGAAACCCTCGGATTCTAGAAGCGCGCCTTTCACGCTGCCGGAGGCGGCCGCGCGGCTTGCTAACCTTGCGGTCTTTGCAGCCGCATCCACCCCCCGCACCACAACGAGGAGCAACCCATGGCCTTGCACCGCCGCCACACCCTGGCCCTGTCGCTGATCGCGCTGGCCGCCGCCGCCAGCCTGCCCACCATCGCCGCCGCACAGGCCAAGCTGAAGGTGGCGGCGATCTACACCGTGCCGGTGGAGCAGCAATGGGTCAGCCGCATCGACAAGGCGCTGAAGGCCGCCGTCGCGCGCGGCGAGATCGAGTACGTGTTCAGCGAGAACGTCAGCAACGCCGATTACGAGCGCGTGATGCGCCAGTACGCCGAGGCCGGCAACGCACTGGTGGTCGGCGAATCCTTCGCGGTGGAAGCCGCGGCGCGCAAGGTGGCCAAGGACTACCCCAAGGTCAGCTTCCTGATGGGCAGCAGCGGCAAGCCGCAGGCGCCCAACTTCAGCGTCTTCGACAACTACATCCAGGAGCCGGCCTACCTCACCGGCATGATCGCCGGCGGCCTGACCAAGAGCGGCAAGATCGGCATGGTGGGCGGCTTCCCGATCCCCGAGGTCAACCGGCTGATGAACGCCTTCATGGCCGGCGCCAAGGAGGTCAACCCCAAGGTGACGTTCTCGATCAGCTTCATCAACAGCTGGTTCGACCCGCCCAAGGCCAAGGAGGCGGCCTTCGCGATGATCGACAAGGGCGCCGACGTGATGTACGCCGAGCGCTTCGGCGTCAGCGACGCCGCCAAGGAGCGCAAGGTGCTGGCCATCGGCAACGTGATCAACACCCAGGACAAGTACCCCGACACCGTGGCCGCCAGCGCGCTGTGGAACATGGAGCCGACGATCGAGGCCGCGCTCAAGGCGGTGAAGGCCGGCCAGTTCAAGGCCGAGGACTACGGCAAGTACAGCACGATGAAGTACAAGGGCTCCGAGCTGGCGCCGCTGGGCACGTTCGAGAAGAAGGTGCCGCCCGAGCTGATGGCCAAGGTGAAGGCGCGCGAGAAGGACATCGTCGACGGCAAGTTCAGCGTCAAGGTCGACGACAGCCAGCCCAAGGGCAACGCCAAGTAAGCCCCGCCGCGTGACGCGCGCGCCGCTGCTGCGGCTGCAAGGCATCAGCAAGCGCTTCGGCGCGCTGGTGGCCAACGACGGCATCTCGCTGGACCTCGACCGCGGCGAGGTGCTGGCCTTGCTGGGCGAGAACGGCGCCGGCAAGAGCACGCTGGTGTCCATCCTGTTCGGGCATTATGTCGCCGACCAGGGCCGCATCGAGGTCGACGGTCAGCCGCTGCCGCCCGGCCAGCCGGCGGCGGCGCTGGCCGCCGGCATCGGCATGGTGCACCAGCACTTCACGCTGGCCGACAACCTGAGCGTGCTGGACAACGTGATGCTCGGCACCGAGCCGCTGTGGCAGCCACGCTCGCGCCGGCGCGAGGCGCGCGCCGCGCTGCTGGCCACGGCGGCGCGCTTCGGGCTGGCGGTGGACCCCGAGGCACGCGTGGCCGCGCTCTCGGTCGGCGAGCGCCAGCGGGTGGAGATCCTGAAGGCACTGGTCTCCTTCGGCCGCAAGCAGGGCGCGCGCATCCTGATCCTCGACGAGCCCACCGCGGTGCTGACGCCGCAGGAAAGCGCCTCGCTGTTCGACACCCTGGGCCAGATGGTGGCTGCGGGGCTGGCGGTGATCTTCATCAGCCACAAGCTCGACGAGGTGCTGCGCGTGTCGCAGCGCATTGCGGTGCTGCGCAGCGGCCGCCTGGTCGGCGTGCTGCCGGCCGCCGGCGCCGACCAGGCGATGCTGGCCGAGGCGATGGTGGGCCGCCGTGTCGCGCCGCCGACCAAGCAGGGCCGCCCGCCGGGTGACGTGGTGCTGCAACTGCAGGACGCCGTGGTGCGCGGCGACGGCCCGCGGCCGCTGCTCGACGGCGTGTCCTTGAGCCTGCGCGCCGGCGAGGTGCTGGCCATCGCCGGCGTGGCCGGCAACGGCCAGCAGGCGCTGGCCGAAGTGCTCAGCGGCGAGCGCGCGCTGGACCGCGGCACGCTGCGCGTCGGCGGCCGGCCGCTGCCGGCGCGCCCGCGCGCCTGGGTCACGGCCGGCGTCGCGCGCATCCCCGAGGACCGCCATGCCGTCGGCGTGGTCGGCGACCTGCCGCTGTGGGAGAACGCGCTGCTGGAGCGTTATGCGATGCCGGCGTTCGCGCGCCTCGGACTGATCAAGCGCCACCGGGCGCGCGAGCACGCGGCGGCGCTGGTGCAGCGCTTCGACGTGCGTGGCACCGAGGGCGGCGGCCTGGACACCCTCACGCGCGGCCTGTCCGGCGGCAACATGCAAAAGCTCATCCTCGGTCGCGCGCTGATGCCGGCCCCTCGGCCGCGGAGTACCGCGGCCGGCGACGCGCCGCCGCGGCTGATCGTCGCCAACCAGCCCACCTGGGGCCTGGACATCGGCGCCGTCGCCTACGTGCACCAGCAGTTGCTGGACGCCTGCGCCGCCGGCAGCGCGCTGCTGCTGATCAGCGAGGACCTGGACGAGATCTTCGCGCTGGCCGACCGCATCGCGGTGATGCACCAGGGCCGCCTGACGGCGGCGCGGCCGCGCGCCGACTGGACGCTGGCCGCGATCGGCCTGGCGATGGCCGGCACCGCAGCGCAGGCGCCAGCCCAGCATGCGGCTTGAGCGCCGCGACCGCCCCTCACGCCTGGCGCTGCTGGTCGCGCCATTGGCCGCGGTGGCGCTCACGCTCGTCTTGAGTTCGCTGCTGGTGGCCTGGGCCGGCGCGCCGGTAGGCCGCGCCTATGCGCTGCTGATCGAGGGCGGCTTCGGCTCGCGCTTCGCGCTGACCGAGACGCTGACGCGCGCGACGCCGCTGATCCTGACCGGCCTTTCGGCGGCGCTGGCCTTTCGCGCGCGGCTCTACAACATCGGTGCCGAAGGCCAGCTCTACGCGGGCGCCATGGCCGCGGTGGCGGTCGGCGGGCTGCACGGCGGCAGCGGCTTCGACGCGCCCGCCGCGCTGCTGTTCCCGGCCATGATCGCCGCCGCGATGCTGGCCGGCGCGCTGTTGCTGCTGGGCCCGGCGCTGCTGAAGAGCCGCTTCGGCGTCGACGAGGTCGTCACCACGCTGCTGCTGAACTTCATCGTGCTGCTGGCCGTCTCGGCGCTGCTGGACGGGCCGATGAAGGACCCCACCGCGATGGGCTGGCCGCAGAGCGTGGCGCTGCAGGATGCCCTGCAGCTGGACAAGCTGGTGTCGCGCAGCCGCGTGCACACCGGGTTGCTGGCCGCGCTGGGCTTGAGTGTGGCGCTGTGGGCGCTGCTGCGCTTCACGACGCTGGGCTTCGAGATCCGCGCCGTCGGCTCGGGCGCGCGCGCCGCGGCCTTTGCCGGCATGCCGGTGGCCGCGGTGGGCGTCAAGGTGGCGCTGCTGTCGGGCGCGCTGGCGGGGCTGGCCGGCGCGCTGGAAGTGGCCGGCCGCACCGGCTACGTGACGCTGGACATGAGCCCGGGCTACGGCTACAGCGGCATCGTGATCGCGATGCTCGCGATGCTCAACCCGCTGGCGGTGGTGGCCGCGGCCGTCTTCGTCGCCGGCATGCTGGTGGGCGCCGACAGCATGAGCCGCGCGGTGGCGGTGCCGACCTACATTGCCGACGTGATCGTCTCGATCGCGCTGATCTGCATGCTGGTGGCGACGCTGCTGACGCAGTACCGGGTCCGCCGATGAACGAGACGTTAGAGCTGCTGCTGTCGGCGCCGTTCTGGGTGGCGGTGCTGCGCATCGCCACGCCGCTGATCCTGGGCACGCTGGGCGTGCTGCTGTGCGAGCGCGCGGGCGTGCTCAACCTCGGCATCGAAGGCATCATGGTCGCCGGCGCCTTCGCCGGCTGGCTCACGGTGTACCAAGGCGGCGGCCTGTGGACCGGCGTGGCCGTCGCGGCGCTGACCGGCGCGGCCTTCGGGCTGTTGCACGCGGCGCTGACGGTGAGCCTCGGGCTGTCGCAGCACGTTTCGGGGCTGGGCATCACCTGGCTGGCCACCAGCTTGTCGAGTTATGCCTACCGGGTGAGCTTTCCCAAGGTCGACAGCCCGCCCACCATCCAGCCCTTCGCGCCGCTGGCCGACTGGCCGATCCCGGTGCTCAACGCCCAGACGCCGCTGACGGTGCTGGCGCTGCTGCTGGTGCCGCTGGTGGCCTGGCTGCTGATGCGCACGCCGCTGGGCCTGGCCTGGCGCATGGTGGGCGAAAACCCGGCCGCCGCCGAAGGCCAGGGCCTGAACGTGATCGCGCTGCGCTACGGCGCCGTGTGCGCGGGCTCGGCGCTGATGGGCGTGGCCGGCGCTTTTCTCACGCTGTCGGCCTTCAACGCCTTCTACTTCAACATGGTCAACGGCCGCGGCTGGGTCTGCGTGGCGCTGGTGGTGTTCGCCTCGTGGCGGCCGGGCAAGGCCTTGCTGGGCGCGCTGCTGTTCGCGTTCTTCGACGCGCTGCAGCTGCGGCTGCAGCAGGCCGGCGGCGGCGTCTTCGGGTTCGAGCTGCCCTACCAGCTCTACCTGATGCTGCCCTATGCGATGGCCATCGTCGCGCTGGTGCTGGTGGCGCGGCGCGCGGCCTATCCGCAGGCGCTGATGAAGCCCTGGCGCAAGGGCGAACGCTGAGCCGGCGCCTGCGCGGCCGCGCAGGACTTGACCAAGATCATGGCGGGCCCGCCGCTTGAGCCCACAATCCAGCCTATGGCAAATACCCCAGCCCCTATCTCGCCGACTGCCGCCGCCGGCGCCGATGCCGACAGCTCGGTCAGCGTCGTCTCGCTGTACCAGAAGCACAGCAAGATCTACGCGCGCTCGGTCACGGGCTTGTTCATCAAGTGGCGCTGGGCGCTGGTCTGGTTCACGCAGATCCTGTACTACGGCCTGCCCTGGCTGAACTGGAACGACCGCCAGGCGCTGCTGTTCGATCTGGTGTCGCGGCGCTTCTACATCTTCGGCCTCGTGCTGTACCCGCAGGACCTGATCTACCTGTCGGCGCTGCTGATGATCAGCGCCTACGCGCTCTTCCTGTTCACCGCGGTGGCCGGCCGGCTGTGGTGCGGCTATGCCTGTCCGCAGACGGTCTACACCGAGATCTACATGTGGATCGAGCGCAAGATCGAGGGCGATCGCGGCAAGCGCATGAAGCTCGACGGCAGCGCCTGGAGCCTGGACAAGCTCTGGCGCAAGACGGCCAAGCAATCGGCCTGGATCGCCGTGGGGCTGTGGACCGGCTTCACCTTCGTCGGCTACTTCACGCCCATCCGCACGCTGGCCGGCGCCGTGATCTCGGCCGGGCTCTCGCCGTGGGAGACGTTCTGGATCCTGTTCTACGGCTTCGCCACCTACGGCAACGCGGGCTGGATGCGCGAGCAGGTCTGCAAGTACATGTGCCCTTACGCGCGCTTCCAGAGCGCGATGTTCGACAAGGACACGCTGATCATCAGCTACGACGCCGAGCGCGGCGAGCCGCGCGGCGCGCGCAACAGGAAGGCCGATTTCAAGCAGCTGGGCCTGGGCGCCTGCGTCGACTGCGAGCTGTGCGTGCAGGTCTGCCCGACCGGCATCGACATCCGCAAGGGCCTGCAGTACGAGTGCATCGGCTGCGCCGCCTGCGTGGACGTGTGCGACGGCGTGATGGACAAGATGGGCTACCCGCGCGGCCTGGTGCGCTACGCCACGCAGAACGGCCTGGCCCAGCACCTGGACAAGACCAGCATGCTGCGCCGCATCTTCAGGCCGCGGGTGCTGGTCTACACCGGCATCCTGTGCGTGATCCTGGTGCTGTTCGGCTGGAGCCTGGCGGTGCGCAGCCCGTTCCGCGTCGACGTGGTGCGCGACCGCGCGTCGCTGGCGCGCATCGTCGACGACGGCAAGGTCGAGAACGTCTACCGGCTGCAGGTGATGAACAACGCCGAGCAACCGCAGCGTTATGCGTTCACGGTCGACGGCCTGCCGGGCTTGGCGATCGCCGACGCGGCCGAGCTGGCGAAGCTGACCCTGGGCCCCGCCGAGGCGCGCTGGGTGACGCTGCACGTGCAGCTTCCACACGAGTCGCCAAGGGCCGGCGGGCCGGGCGCGCACGAGATCCACTTCGAGGTGCGGCGCGAAGCGGCGGCCGCCGGCGAGGCGCCGGTCAGCGTGCGCGAGAAGTCCACCTTCGTGGTGCCGCGCTGAAGCGGCCCGGCGCCCGCGGGGGCCCGGCACAGGTCCGCACAAGCCCTGATGGCCGCCCCCTGCCGTTGCCCGCACAGTGTGGTTTTGATCCATCACAAGGAACGTACTGATGAGCCCGTCGACCCGCGCGATCCGCATCCTGGCGGTGCTGTGGCCGGCCTTCCTGGCCACCATCGTGGTCGAAGGGCTGGTGTTCTCGATGTTCGACCCCTCGGCGCTGCGCTGGACAGGCGCGCTGGGCGAGGCCTTGTCGCCGCTGGCCGTCTACACGCTGGTCTTTTTGGTGATCTGGGCCGCCATCGCCGGCGCGGTGGCGCTGGCCGGGTCCTTCGTGATCCCGCCGGCCTCGCACCGCTGAGGCCCGGGCGCGCGCCCGCTCCCAGTTTCGATGCTGCTTGAAGCGCTCAAGCCCCAGCCGCGAGACCTGGGCGGCGGCCTCGTCGTGCGCCGCCTGCTGCCGGCGCTGCGCCGGAGCGCGGTGGGGCCCTTCGTCTTCTTCGACCACTTCGGTCCGCTGACGGTGCAGCCCGCCGACCGCCACGACGTGCGGCCGCACCCGCACATCGGGCTGGCGACGGTGACCTACCTCTTCGACGGCGCGATGCAGCACCACGACTCGACCGGCGCCTTCCGGCGCATCGAGCCCGGCGCCGTCAACTGGATGACCGCCGGCCGCGGTGTCGTGCATTCCGAGCGCCGGCCGGCCGACCTGCAGCAGCGCGCCTACGCGCTGCACGGCCTGCAGCTCTGGGTGGCGGCGCCGGCCGCGCAGGAGGAGGCCGAGCCCTCGTTCCGCCACGTGGGCGCGGCACAGATCCCGCAGGCCGGGCTTGGCGACGGCGGTGCGCGCGTGCGACTGCTGGTCGGCAGCGCCTATGGGCTGCAGTCGCCGGTGCCGGCGATGTCGCCGACGCTGTTCATCGACATCGAGCTGCCCGCCGGCGCCGCGCTGCCGCTGCCCGGCCGCGACGCTGCCGACGAGCGCGCGCTGTACTTGGTGCAGGGCAGCGCCGCGCTGCTGAACCTTGGCGACGAACCGCTGCCGCTGCCGCCGCAGCAACTGGTGCTGCTGCCAGCCGACGCCGCGCCCACGCTGCAGGCCACGGCTGACGCGCCGGCGCGTGCGGTGCTGATCGGCGGCGCGCCGCTGGGCCAGCGCCACCTGTGGTGGAACTTCGTCTCCAGCCGGCCCGAGCGCATCGAGCAGGCGGCCGAGGCCTGGGCACGCGACGCGATGGGCCAGGTGCCGGGCGAGACCGAGCGCATCCCGCTGCCCGCGGCACGCTGGCGCCGGCGCTGACGGGCAGATCCGACGGTCAGCGCGACGGCGGATCCGGCACGTACATCGCGTTGCCCGGGAACGGGCTGGGCCGGTGGTGCACCGGCGGCGGCTGGCGGATCACGCCGGCCGCCACCAGGCGGTCGAAGCTGTCGTATTCCAGTTGCAGCAACTGGTCGGGCACGCTGCTGGCGCGCTCGAAGCTGGTGCGCGTGATCGGCGACCACTCGCGCGCGCCGTGGCCGGTGCCCAGGCGCGATTCGGCGCGGCCGGCGCTGCTGGCGTCGGCGGTGGCCGCCTTCTCGCGCATCTGGCCCATTGCCGCGGGCGCGGCCGGGGCCGGCGCGGCCACCGAGGGCGGCGCCGGCGGGGGAGGTGGCGGCAAAGGCCGCTCGCGGAACACCGCCATGCCGATCACGCCGACGTCGCCGGGACGGCCGGTGCGCGCGGCGTAGGACTGCTCGATCGGCGCGAACAGGAAGGCCGCCACCTGGGTGTCGAGCTTGCGCCAGCCGGTGATGTCGTACCAGCGGCCGGGGTCCAGCACGTAGCCGGTCTGGCTCCAGTCGGCCGTCTGGCCGCTGATCACGTTGACGCCGTCCACCGACAGCACCACCAGCAGCCGCCCGCCGCTGAGGTTGCGCAGCCGCAGCGCATAGCGCGCGCCGGGCCGGCCCGGCACGTAGCGCCGGCCCTGGTGGCCGTAGACCGGCAGCACCTGGCCGTTGTCGCGGTCCACCACCTCCAGGCTGGCCAGCGGCGGACCGCCGTCGGCGGCCATGCTGCTGGCGCAGCCCGGCAGCGCCCAGCCGGCGCCAGCGGTGGCGAGTGCGCCGAGCAGCAGCCGGCGGGTCAGCAAGGGGTGGGCGGTGGCGGTGCGTGACATCTCGGCTCCTGCAAGGGGTGGTGCAGGCTGATACGCACCGGCCGCGCCGGCGGGGTTAAAGCGGTGCAAAAAGACCCACGCCTTGACAGCAAGCAAGCGAGCGCGGGCTCTGCTTCGCTGCCCGTCCTGAAAACTGGTTAAAGGCGCGGCTCGCGGACCACAACCCCCCTCGACCTGGGGAGGCCGCGGCGCGGCCAGCGGGCACAATCCGCTCATATCCGGCGTCATTCGGGGAGGAGCGAAGCGCATGACCCGCCGCGTCACCATCCAGACCCCGCTGGGCCAGGCCCTGCAGTTTCGCCAGCTGCGCGGCCACGAGGCTTTAAGCGAGCTCTACGCGCTGGACATCGACTTGTTGTCCACCGACAAGGGGCTGGACCCCAAGGCGCTGCTGGGCAAGAGCGCCACCGT
>CAYYDJ010000019.1:0-81563 GCA_964470565.1 uncultured Rubrivivax sp. | reverse complement strand
CCCGGCGGCGACGACAGCGCGCAGCTGCGGCTGGAGTCCGACCGCAGCCTGGTGCAGATCGTCACCATCCACAAGAGCAAGGGGCTGGAGTACCCCATCGTCTTGTGCCCCTGGCTGTGGGAAGGGCCGGCCGCGCAGCGCCGCAACGGCAGCATCGACGGCATCGAGCACCACGACGAGCAGGGCCAGGCATTGCTGGACTTTGCCGTCGCGCCCGACGACCCGGCCCTGAAAGCCGCGCTGGCCCGCGAGCGCCTGGCCGAGGACCTGCGCCTGGTCTACGTGGCACTGACCCGCGCGGTACACCGCTGCGTGCTGGTGCAAGGCCTGTACCGCAGCGGCAATGGCGGCAGCCTGCGCGACTGCAGCCGCAGCCCGCTGCACTGGCTGGCCGCCGGTGCCGGCACGACGGCGGACGACTTCATCGCCCAGGGCCTGGCGCCGGCGGCCCTCGCGCCGGCCTGGGCGGCGCTGGCCGCGGCGGCGCCGCAGGTCATTGCGCTGCAGCCGCTGCCCGCGCCCGGCCGCGCCACCATGCTGCCGCCGCTGGCCGCGCCGGCCGAGCTGCAGGCGCTGCCGCCGCCGCTGCTGCCGCCGGCCTGGTGGATCGGCAGCTACAGCGGCCTGGTGCAAGGGCTGCCGCAGGAGCACGCGGCGCCGGACCACGACCAGTTGCTGGCGCCATCGTCGCCCACCGACGAAGTGGACGCCCTGCTGGCGGCCGATCCCGACGACATCCTGCACTTCCCGCGCGGCCCGGCGGCCGGCGAATGCCTGCACCGCGTCTTCGAGCAGGCCGAGTTCGACCGCCCGGCCAGCTGGCCGGCGGCGATCGACGCGGCCTTGCGCGAGCATCCGCAGCCGCTGGCCGGCGGCGACGACCCGGCGCGCCACGCCCGCCAGTTGCAGCGCGTGCTGGCCGACGTGCTGCACACGCCGCTGCCGGTGGGCGATGACGACGGCTTGCACCTGGCCGCGCTGCCGCGCGCGAGGCGGCTGGTGGAGCTGGAGTTCCACCTGCCGGTCGGGCGGCTGACGCCCGCGGGCCTGAGCGCCGTGCTGCACGCCCACGGCCATTCGTTGCCGCCGCTGGCTTTCGGCATGCTGCACGGTTATCTGCGCGGCTTCATCGACCTGGTGTTCGAGCACCGCGGCCGCTGGTTCATCGTCGACTGGAAGTCCAACCATCTCGGCTGGCGCCCGGCCGACTACGCGGCACCGTCGCTGGCGCACGCGATGGACGGCCACGCCTACGGCCTGCAGGCGCTTGTGTACGCGCTGGCGCTGCACCGCTTCCTGGCACAACGCCTGCGCGGCTACGAGCCGGCACGCCACCTGGGCGGCGTGATGATGCTGTTCGTGCGCGGTCTGCGCCCGGCGCCGGGCTGGCAGCAGCGCGACGGCAGCCCCTGCGGCCTGGTGCACCTGCAGCCGCCGCCGGCGCTGATCGGCGCCTTGTCGGAGCTGATCGCATGACTGCCGACGCCGTCGACGATTTCGACGCTCCCGACGACGATGACCTGGCCCAGGGCCTGGCCACCCACGTCGAACGTTGGGCACTGGCGCTCGGCAGCGCGCCAGGCCCGGCGCGGCTGGCGGCCGAGGCCGCGCGGCGCTTGAGCCTGGCGCATCGCCAGGGCCACGTCTGCCTGGAGCCGGCGGCGCTGGCCGGCATCGACCCCGCCGCCTTGCTGGCCAGCGTCGTCGTCGGCACCGCGGCGCACGCCGGCAGCCAGCCGCTGGTGCTGGATGCCGACGGCCGCCTGTACCTGCAGCGCCACTTCGGCGACGAGCAGCGCCTGGCGCAGCGCCTGCTGCAGGCGGCACGCGCTGAGCCGCAGCCGATCACGCCGGATCTGCGCGGGTTGCTGCAGCGCCTGTTCGACGGCGGCGAGGCGGATGCGGTCGACTGGCAGCAGGTGGCCGTCGCGCTGGCGCTGCGCCAGCGCCTGGTGCTGATCAGCGGCGGACCCGGCACCGGCAAAACCAGCACCGTGCTGCGGCTGCTGGTCTGCCTGCTGGCGCAGGACCCGGGCTGTCGCATCGCGTTGGCCGCGCCCACCGGCAAGGCCGCGGCGCGCATGGCCGAGGCCTTGGCGCAGCGCGCTTCGGCGCTGCCGGCGGGGCTGCCGACGGCGCTGCTGGAGCGGCTGCCGCGCCAGGCGCTCACGCTGCACCGGCTGCTGGGCGCGCGGCCCGACGGCAGCTTCGCGCACGACGCCGCGCGGCCGCTGCCCATCGACGCGCTGGTGGTCGACGAAGCCTCGATGCTCGACGGCGCGCTGGCCGCGCGGCTGCTCGCCGCCGTGCCGCCGCAGGCGCGCATCGTGCTGCTGGGCGACCAGGACCAGTTGGCCGCGGTGGAGGCCGGCGCGGTCTTCGCCGAGCTGAGCGCCGATCCGTCGTTCAGCCAGCCCTGCCGGGCGGCGCTGGCCGAAGCCTGCGGCGTGCCGCCGCAAGCGCTGCAGCCCTCGCCGCCGCGCCGCGCCGGCGCACTGCCAGACAGCACCGTCTGGCTGCAGCGCAACTACCGCTTCGCCGCCGATTCGGGCATCGGCCGCCTCGCCGCGCAGGTCAACGCCGGCCGCGTGGCCGACGCGCTGGCCACGCTGCGCAGCGGCAGCGGCAGCGGCAGCGACCGAGGCCTGCACTGGATCGCCGATGGCGGCCCCACGCCGGCCCCGCCAACGCTTGCCGCCTGCATATCCGGTTATGCGGGCTACTTCGACGCCCTGCGCAACGGCGTGACCGACCCGGCGGAGCTGCTGCAGTGCTTCGATGCCTTCCGCGTGCTCTGCGCCCGCCGCGACGGCCCGCGCGGGGCCGCGGCGATGAACCAGCGTCTCGACGCCGCCGCCCGCCAGGCCGCAGCGCGCGCCAGCGCGCTGGCCGGGCCCTGGTACCCCGGTCGGCCGGTGCTGGTGCTGCGCAACGAGCCGGCGCTGCAGCTCGCCAACGGCGACGTCGGCCTGGCGCTGCCCGACGCGCAGGGCCGGCTGCAGGTGGTCTTCGTGCAGGCCGATGGCACGCTGCGCCGCGTGGCGCCGGCGCGGCTGCCGGCGCACCAGAGCGCCTTCGCGATGACGGTGCACAAGGCCCAGGGCTCGGAGTTCGACGCGCTGCTGCTGCTGATGCCCGAGCGGCGCAGCGCGGTCGCCACGCGCGAGCTGCTATACACCGCGATCACGCGCGCCCGCCGGCGCGTCACGCTGGCCGGCAGTGCCGCGGTGCTGGGCGCTGCGATCACGTCGCCGACGCGGCGACACTCGGGGCTGCTGGCCCGCCTCGAAGACGCCGCACCATGATCAGACTGCTGCACACCGCCGACTGGCAGATCGGCCGCACCTACGGCTTCCTGGACGCCGACGACGCCGCCGCGCTGGCCGAGGCGCGGCTGGCCGCGGTGGAGCGCATCGCGCAGGCCGCCAGCCAGGGCGGCGCCGACGCCGTGCTGGTGGCCGGCGACGTGTTCGACGCCCAGGCCTTGTCGCCGCGCAGCATCCGCCGCCTGTTCCACGCATTGGAGGGTTATGCCGGAGCATGGGTCCTGATCGCCGGCAACCACGACGCCGCGCTGACCGAAGGCGTCTGGGCCGAGGCCCGGCGCCTGGGCGTGGTGCCGGCCAACGCGCGGCTGATGCTGCAGCCCGGCGTGCTGCAGCTGCCCGAGCAGCGCCTGGCACTGCTGTGCGCGCCGCTGACCCAGCGCCACACGCCCGACGATGGCACGGCCTGGTTCGACCATGCCGAGACACCTGCCGGCTGGCTGCGCGTGGGCCTGGCGCACGGCGCGGTGCAAGGCGTGGTGCATGGACTGCAGGCCGACGACCTGGACGCCACCAACCCCATTGCGCCCGACCGCGCCGCGCGCGCCCGGCTGGACTACCTGGCGCTGGGCGACTGGCACGGCACGCGCCGCATCGACGAGCGCACCTGGTACAGCGGCACGCCCGAGCCCGACCGCTTCAAGGACAACGCCTCGGGCCAGGTCCTGTGGGTCGAGCTGGACGGCCCCGGCGCGCCGCCACGGGTGCAGCCGCAGCCCATCGCGCAGTACCGCTGGCGGCGGCTGCCGCGCGTGTTGTCCACCGCCGGCGACGTCGATGCGCTGCGCGCCGAGCTGGCCACTGCCGGCAAGGGCGACGTGCTGCAGCTCGTGCTGCAGGGCATGCTGGACCTGGCCGCGCACCAGGCGTTGCAGCAACTGCTCGACGAGACCCAGGCCCGCGTGCGCAGCCTGCTGGCCGAGCGCGACGGCCTGCGGCTGGCGCCGACCGCCGACGACATCGCCGCGCTGCAGGCCGAGGGCTATCTCGGCGCGCTGATCGCCGAGCTGCGCGACACCCGCGACGGCCCCGACGCCGCGCGCGCCCAGGACGCGCTGGCGCTGCTGACGCGGCTGCTGGCCGAGCGCCGCGCGCAGCAGCAGCGCCGGCCGCCAGCCGCCGAGGCGCGGCCATGAAGATCAGCCGCCTGCGCGTGGCCGAGCTGCGCGCCTTTCGCCAGCCCTTCGAGCTGGCCGACCTGCAGCCGGGCCTGAACATCCTGGCCGGCCCCAACGAGGCCGGCAAGAGCAGCCTGGTGCGCGCGATCCGCGCCGCCTTCCTGGAGCGCCATCGCAGCACCGCCGTCGAAGACCTGCGCCCCTACGGCGACGCCGCCGCCGCGCCCAGCGTCGAGCTGGACTTCAGCATCGGCGACACCCTCTACGAGCTGCGCAAGCGCTTCCTGCAGAAGAAGCGCTGCGAGCTGCGGATCGGCGCCGCCCGCCGGCTCGAAGGCCAGGAGGCCGAGGACCACCTCGCCGAGCTGCTGGGCTTCGGCTTCGCGCCCAAGGGCGCCAACCGAGACGAGTTCCTGGGCCTGCCCGGCCTGCTGTGGATCGAGCAAGGCCAGGCGCAGGCACTCGCCTCGGCGGTGGGCCATGCGGCGCCGCAGCTGCAGCGCTCGCTGCAGCAGTCGGTCGACGACTCGATCGGCACGCTCTCGGCCGGCGACGGCGACGAGCTGATCGAGCAGGTGCGCAGGCTGCGCGAGCAATGGCTGACGCTTGCCGGCAAGCCACGTGGCACGTTGTTGCAGGCGCAGGACGACGCCGCCGCGCTGCAGGCCCAGGTGGCCGAGCTGCAGGCGGCCGCCACCGCCTACCGCCGCCAGGTCGACGAGTTGCGCGCGCTGCGCGACGAGCACGCGGCCGCGCAGCGCAGCGCGCCCTGGGCGGATCTGCGCCAGCGCCAGCAGCAGGCCGAGGATGCGTGGCGCGCTGCGCAGGGCCTGGCGGCGGAACTCGCCACGCGGCGCGACGAGCTGAAGCAGCAGCTCGCACTGCAGGATCTGCTGCAGCAGCAGCTGGCCACGGCCGCGCAGCAGGCGGCCGAGCTGCAGACGCGCAGCGCCGCGGCGCTGGCCGCGGCGCAGGCGCTGCAACAGGCCGCCGCCGCCGAGCAGGCCGCGCTGGCGGCGCATGGCGCGGCCGCCGAACGCGCCGGCCGGGCCCAGGCCGCGCTGGCGCTGGCCCGCCAGGAGGACGGCCGCGCCCAACTTTCCACGCAACTGGTCACGGCGCGCGAGCGCGCCGCCGCGGCGGCCGCGCTGCTGCAGCGCGCGCAGGCCGAGGCCGCCCGCGCGGCGGCGTTGCGCCGCGCCGCGGCCGCCGCGGCCATCGAGGCGCAGGATCTGCAGGCGTTGCGCAGCCGCGCCGCGCGGCTGCAGGAGCTGGCGATCCGCCAGTCGGCGATGGCGACGCGGCTGCAGTTCGACTTGCTGCCCGGCGCCGCGCTGCAGCTCGACGGCGACACGCTGCAAGGCCGGGGCGAGCGGCTGCTGGTCGCGCGCGGCGAGCTGCAGATCGCGCAGGTGGGCCGGCTGTCGATCAGCCCCGGCGGCCCCGACCTCGCCGAGCTGGCGGCCGAGCAGATGCGGCTGCAAGGCGAGCAGCGCTCGCTGCTGCAGCGGCTGGGACTGGCCGACCTGCAGCAGGCCGAGGCCCGCGCGCAAGCCGGGCGCGACAGCCTGCAGGCCGCCGAAGCGGCGCAGCAGGCGCTGGCGCTGCTGGCGCCACAGGGGCCGGACGGCCTGCAGGCCGCGCTGGACCAGGCGGCGGCGCAGCAGCAGGCCGCCGAAGGCGCGCTGGCGCAGTTGCCGCCGCCGGCCGCCGGGGCACTGCCGGTGGCCGCCGCGGCCGCGGGCTTCGACGCCGCGCAACAGGTCGTCGTCGCGGCTGCCGCCGCGCTGGAGCAGACCCGGCGGCGCCTGGCCACCGCCGCCAGCGAGCAGCAGGCCGCGCAGCGCGAGCAGCAGGCGCTGGCCGCGCTGCTGGCGAGCGCCGAGCACCGCGAGCGCAGTGCCCACGCGCAGGCCCGGCTGGACGCCGGCCGCCAGCAAGGCGCCGCGCTGCAGGCCGCGCTGCATGACTTGCAGCAGCGGCTGGACGGCCAGCGGCCCGACATCCTGCAGCAGGACATCGAGCGTCTGCGCCGCAGCGCCGACCAGGCGCAGCACGACGTCCAGGCGCGCGGCATCCGCATCGCCCAGCTCGAAGCCACGCTGGCCGCAGCCGGCGCGCAAGGGCTGGACGAGGCGCTGGCGCAGCGCCTGCAGGCCTTGCAGCAGGCCGAACGCCGGCGCGACGAACTGCAGCGTCGCGCCGATGCCGCCGATCTGCTGCTGCAGCGGCTGACGCAGCATCGCCAGGCCGCCACCCAGCGCCTGCGCGCGCCGCTGCTGCGCCATCTCGAGCGGCTGCTGCCGCTGCTGTTTCCCGGCGCGAAACTGGCGCTCGACGAGCAGCTCGTGCCGCAGAGCTTGAACCGCCCGGCCGACCGCGAACGCGGCGGGGCCGACACCGAGCTGGCGCCGCTGGAATCGCTGAGCTACGGTGCGCGCGAGCAGATCGGCGTGGCCGTGCGCATCGCCTACGCCGACTGGCTGCGCGAGGCCGGGCGGCCGACGCTGCTGATCCTGGACGACGCGCTGGTGCACAGCGACGAGCAGCGCCTGGCGCGCATGAAGCGGCTGCTGTTCGACGCCGCGTCGCGCCACCAGGTGCTGCTGTTCACCTGCCACGGCGCGCGCTGGCAGGACATGGGCGTGCCCTTGCGCGCCATCCAGCGCGGCGCCGCCGGATGACGCCGCAGCGTCGCGCACAATGCGTCGATTCGACCCTGGGGAGTCAGATCATGAACCGCAACCTGATGACGGCCGCGCTGGCCGCCGCGGCGCTGCTCGCGGCGGCCACGCCCGCCGACGCCACGCTGGGCGAGCCGCTCACTTCAGTGGCCAGCACGCGCCAGGCCTTGCGCGCGGTCAGCATCAAGACCGCGCAGCGCGCCGGCTACCGCATGAACGAGTCGACGCTGGCATCGGGCACCGTGGTGCGCGAGTACACCGACGCCTCGGGCCTGGTGTTCGCAGTCAGCTGGCAGGGCCCGTTCCAGCCCAACCTCAAGGTGCTGCTGGGCAGCTACTTCCCACGCCTGGCCGCCGCCGGCCGCCAGCCCCACCCCGATCACCGCCGGCTCGTGGTGCGCGAGCCGCAGCTGGTGATCGAGTCCGGCGGCCGCCAGCGCGCCTTCCGCGGCCTGGCCTACCTGCCGGACAAGACGCCGGCGGGCTTCAGCTTCCAGGAGGACGCCCAATGATCGGCGCTCGTCGAACGTTGGCAGGCCTGCTGCTGCTGGCCACCGCCTGGCTGTCGGGCTGCGGCGGCGGCGGCAGTGGGGGCAGCAGCGGCAACGGCGGCGGCGGCGGCAGCACCGGTGCCGACAACGTGCAGTCCATCCAGGTGGCTGCCGACGTCAACCGCAGCTTCGTCAACCTCGTCACCACCTCGGTGACCCTGTGCGTGCCCGGCACCGGCAACTGCCAGACCATCCCCAACGTACACATCGACACCGGCTCCACCGGGCTGCGCCTGCTGGCCTCGGCGGTGCGCCTGCCCCTGCCCAGCGTCACCAACGGCAGCGGCAACCGCCTGCACACTTGCGCCGCGTTTGCCGACGGCGTCACCTGGGGCCCGCTGGCCACCGCCGACGTGCGCCTGGGCAACCAGACCTCGGCCACGCTGTCGATCCAGCTCATCAAGGACGGCAGCGACGGCGCCGCGGTGCCCAGCGACTGCTCCGACATGGGCACCGTGGAGGACAGCGTCGCGCTGCTCGGTGCCAACGGCGTGCTGGGCGTCGGCGTGTTCCAGGAGGACTGCGGCGGCACCTGCGTCAACACGGCCGTGGGCATGTACTACGCGTGCACGGCCGCCGGCGCCTGCAGCGACACCACGCTGGCGCTGGCCACGCAGCTCCGCAACCCGGTGGCCGCGCTGCCGCTGCACAACAACGGCGTGCTGCTGCAGTTGCCGCCCATTCCCGCCAACGGCGCCGCGTCGGTCACGGGCAGCCTGATCCTGGGCATCGGCACCAGCACCAACAACACGCTCAGCGGCACGCCGATCACGGTGCCGGCCAGCGGGCTGCGTGCCGGCTACTTCACGGCCAGCTACAACGGCCGCACGCTGCCCAACAGCTTCATCGACAGCGGCTCCAGCGTCTATTTCGTCGACGACGCGTCGATCCCCACCTGTCCCGGCAACACCGGCCTCGGCGACCTCTCCGGCTGGTACTGCCCCGGCAGCGCCAACGCATTGTCGGCGCTGAGCTTCGGCCTCACGCTGAGCGGCAGCAACGGCGCGTCGACCAGCAGCAGCTTCTCGGTGGCCAACACGCAATACCTGTTCACCCAGGCCGGCGCCAACAACCTGTGGGCCTTCAGCAACCTGGCCGCGCCGGCCGGCGGCACCTTCGGCGCCTCGCTCGACCTCGGGCTGCCCTTCTTCTTCGGCAAGACCGTGTTCACCGCGATCGAGCAGCGCAGCACGCCGTACGGCACGGGGCCTTACTTCGCGTTCCAGTCCTTTCCATAAGGCACCCGATGTCAATTGGTCTTCCGCGGGCCGAGCGCCGGGCCGCTCCCAAGCCGGCCCGCATCCCCTCGGGGGATCGGCCGACGTACCCGTCGGACGAGGGGTTGTCATGAGCGTTCGAGTCGTTCGACTGGGCAGCCCGCGCGCCGCCGACGAAGGGCCGCGCATCGGCACTGTGCGACGGCCGCCGCGCGGCGTGCCCAAGGCCGAGTTCGCGCGCCAGGACTGGTACGACGTCTGGTATCCCACGCTGGCGCCCAGCGCCGAGACCGTCAGGCAGGCCCAGGCCGCGACGACCGACGCCGACTGGCAGGCCTTCGCCAAGGCCTACCGCCGCGAGATGGCAGCGTCCGAGGCCGCGCACGCGCTGGACCTGCTGGCCGCGCTGTCGCGCCACACCAACTTCTCGGTCGGCTGCTATTGCGAGCAGCCGGCACACTGCCACCGCGCCATCCTGGCCGCGCTGCTGAAGGAGCATGGCGCAGCGATGCACGACTGAAGCCGCGGCGGCGCTTGGTGTGGCGCGCGGTGTGATTCAATCCTGGCGTTAGGTTCCGGCCCCCAGATCGATCACATCCACCCGACAGGACCCTCATGCGCAAGCTCGCTTCCCTTCTCGCTCTCACCGGCTGCTCGCTGGCCGCCGTTGCCGCCCCGCCCAGCGACGAGTCCATCCTCACGCTGTTCAAGGTCACGAAGGCCGAGTCGCTGCTGGACAGCATCTACGCGACGCTGGAGCCGGCGATGAAGCAGTCGATGGAGCAGGCCGTCGCCGGCAAGACGCTGAACGCCGAGCAGCGCCGCGTGCTCGACCTGGCGCCGCAGCGCCTGAGCCAGGTGCTGCGCACCGAGCTGAGCTGGGAGACCCTGCAGCCGATCCAGGTCTCGATCTACCGCGAAAGCTTCAACCAGGACGAGATCAACGGCCTGATCGCGTTCTACCAAAGCCCGATCGGCCAGAGCTTCGTCAGCAAGATGCCGCAGGTGACCCAGAAGGCGATGGCGGCCGCCCAAGGCCAGATGCAGCACGTCATCCCCAAGCTCAAGGCAGCGATGGACGAAGTGCTGGCCGAGGCGAAGCTGGGGGCGACGAAATGAAGCCGGAGGCGCCCAGCGAGCGGCCCTTCAAGGGTCGCGGCGCTGCTCGCGAATGCGGACGCGCCGCTTGTCAATGACCCAGAGCTGGCCCACCGGGCGCTCGGTAGCCGCCACGCGGATGCCGGCGAGCACGGCCGGATCTGCTGCACCGGACAGGTTCTCGGACAGCGCGGTTTCCACGTCATGTCCCAACTCGCGCAGCGCTGGATCGACCCTGCGCGGCAGGTTCTCGTCGAGCTTGAAGCGGTGAGGCACGACGCTAGGGCCTGTTAACGCGATGGGAGGGCTCGCGTGACTCAGCAAACAGTCGCCAGCAAGGCGCGCGGCGCAGCCCATGCTGCGCGCCTGGGCAAGCCGTGCAACGCCGCTGGCGGCTGTTTGCTGAGATCACCCGCAGGGCCGCCGCCTGGCTGCCCCCAGGGCGTCGTTGCTCGCTCGTTGCGTGCCATCGGCACGCGGCCTCGCTCGTGCCTAGCCCTGGGGGCAGCCAGGCGGCGGCGCGAGCCCTCCCATCGCGTTAACAGGCCCTAGGCCTGCGCCGGAACGGGGACGATGCGCTCCCTGGCCAGGTCGGCGGCATAGGCGATCGCCGCCGGAATGTGCTCCGGCCTGAGGCTCGGGTACTCGTCGAGCATGGCCTCGGTCGTCTCGCCCGCCGCAAGGTTGTCGAGCACCACCGACACCGGAATTCGCGTGCCGCGGAAGCACACGGCGCCGTCCATGATCAGCGGATCGGTGCTGATGAGGGACATCCAGTCCATCGCAGGCCTCGGCGGTCGACTTGCAGGAACGCCATCTTACCCGTCGCCCACAGTCCCGAGTTCCGGCCGCCGCCCGAACCACGGCCGCGCCTGTTCGAGCTGCCCCGCCAGCCTGAACAGCAGCGCCTCGTCGCCATCGCGCGCCGCGAACTGCACGCCGATCGGCAGGCCGTCGGCGGTCCAGTACAGCGGCAGCGACGCCGCCGGCTGGCCGCTGGCGTTGAAGGGGTAGGTGAAGGGCAGGAAGGCGAGCAGGCGGTCGAACCAGGCGTCGACGTCGCTCGAGCGGATGTCGAAGTGACCGATGGGCAGCGGCGGCTGCGCCAGCGTGGGGGTCAGCCAGATATCATAACGCTCGAAAAATGCGGCTAGGCGGCGGCCCTGGCGGTGCATCGCGTGCAGCGCGGCCACCAGGTCGGCGGCGCTCAAGCGCCGGCCCTCCTCGGCCAGCGCCGCGCTCAGCGGCTCCACCTGCTCCAGCGTCGGCGGCGCGCCGCCGGTGGCGCGGCGGATGTTGGCGTCGGTGTTGGCGGCAAACACCAGGCGGAAGGCGCGCGCCAGCGCCTCGGGGTCGAAGTCGGGCGACGCTTCGTCGACCTCGTGGCCCAACGATCGACACAAGGCAGCGGCATCGTCGACCGCGGCCACGCAGTGCGGGTGCAGCGGCACGCCGCCGGGCGCGCGGCGCGCGAAGGCGATGCGCAAGCGGCCGGGGTCGGCGCCGACCTCGGCCAGCCAGGGGCGCCGCGGCGGCGGCGCCGCGTAAGGGTCGCCCGGCAGCGGGCCGGCGGTGGCGTCAAGCAGCGCCGCGCTGTCGCGCACGCTGCGGCTGACCACGTGCTGCACGGCCAGGCCCGACAGGCCTTCGCCGCCTTCGGGGCCGGCGCTGATGCGCGCGCGCGTGGGCTTCAGGCCGAACAGCCCGCAGGCCGAGGCGGGGATGCGGATCGAGCCGCCGCCGTCGGTGGCGTGCGCCGCCGGCACGAAGCCCGCGGCCACCGCGGCGGCCGCGCCGCCGCTGGAGCCGCCGGGCGCCAGGTCGGGCCGCCAAGGGTTGCGGGTGATGCCGTACAGCAGCGACTCGGTGGTCGGCGAGAGCCCGAACTCCGGCGAGTTGGTCTTGCCGACGATCACCAGCCCGGCGCGCCGGTAGCGCGCGACGATCTCGCTGTCGGCGGCGGCCCGATTGGCCGCATACAGGCGCGACCCGAAGGTCGTTGCCGTGCCGGCCACCGAGGCGACCAGTTCCTTGACGAGAAAGGGCACGCCGCGGAACGGGCCGTCGGGCAGGCCTTGCGCGACGGCAGCGCGCGCGGCGTCGAAGAGGGGCGTGACCACCGCGTTCAGCGCCGGATTGCGCGCTTCGATGCGGGCGATCGCGGCCTGCAGCAGTTCTTCGGCCGTGGTCTCGCCGCGCCGCAATGCGGCCGCCAGGCCGAGGCCGTCGTGCGCTTCGTAGTCGATCATGGCTTGCGGGCGCTGCTGCTGCCGCTCAGCTCGTCGTAGATCTGCAGCGTCAGCCGGCCGAGCTCGGGGTCGGCACGGGTCTGCACGCCGCGCGGGCGCGGGATGGGCACCGCGTGCACGCTGGTCACGCGACCCGGCCGCGGCGACAGCACGACGATGCGGTCGGCGAGAAAGGCGGCCTCGGGAATCGAGTGGGTCACGAAGACGATGGTCTTGCGCGCGCCGCCCGTGGCACTGGCCTCGCCCCAGATGCGCAGCAGTTCGATGTTCATCTCGTCGCGCGTCATCGCGTCCAGCGCGCCGAAGGGCTCGTCCATCAGCAGGATGGGCGGGTCGAGGATCAGCGCGCGGCACATCGAGGCGCGCTGCTGCATGCCGCCCGAAAGCTCGCCAGGCCGCTTGTCGGCGAAATCGGACAGGCCCACCAGCGCCAGCAGTTCCAGCGCGCGCTCGCGGTAGCGGCGCGGGTCCAGGCCCGAGAGCTCGGCCGGCAGGAGCACGTTGTCGAGCACGCTGCGCCACTTCAGCAGCACCGCGGCCTGGAACACCATGCCCACGCTGGACAGCGGGCCGGTGACCGGCCGGCCGTCCACCGTCACGCGGCCGCTGGTGGCCGGCCGCAGCCCGGCGATGATGCGCATCAGCGTCGACTTGCCGCAGCCGCTGGGGCCGACCAGCGCGACGAACTCGCCGGCCGCCACCGTGAGCGAGATGCCGCGCAGCGCCTCCACCGGGCCGCTGGCGGCGCGGTAGACCATGCCGACGTCGTCGACCGTGATCACCGGGCGGTCACTTGGCCGGCACCGGCATCGCCACCTTGGGCAGGAAGTCCATCGTGTAGACCTCCTTGCAGTCCACCTTGCGCGACAGGCCCATGTAGGTGTTGATGAGGTCGACCGACGCGCACATCTTGGCCTCGTCGATCCAGCCGATGCCGTGAGCCGCGTAGCGCGGCGTGCGCATCAGGTCGAGGCCCAGCATCATGTTGGGCTCGATGATCGAGAGGTCGATCTCGGGCACGCGCTTCTTGAAGATCGCCAGCGCCGCCTTGGGGTCGGCCATCACGTCGCGCCAGCCCATGTAGCTGGCCTCCAGGAAGGCGCGCAAGGCCTTGGGCCGCTCCTTCATGGTCTTCTCGCTGGCGATGATGGACATGCTGTACAGCTCGAAGCCGAAATCGGCCCAGGGCATCATCACCACCTGGTCGCCCAGTGCCTTGGTCATGAAGGGCAGACCGGTGGTGTAGTCGCCCACCACGTCGACGCGCTTCTCGGCCAGCGCCGCCACCTTGGCGGTGGGCTCGATGTTGACCCAGGTGACCTTGGCGGGGTCGACGCCGTTCATCTTGGCGAACGCCGGCCAGGCCTGGCGCTGGCCGTCGCCCGGCGGCGCGCCGATGGTCTTGCCTTCAAGGTCCTTGGGCTTGTAGGCCGGCTTGTCCTTGCGGCTGTAGAAGTTGAGCGGCGTCTTGTCGAAGACCATGCCCACCATCTTGACCTTGGCGCCGCGCGCGGTGGCGGCCACCACCGGCACGGCATCGGCCAGCCCGGCGTCGGCGCGGCCGGTGTCGACCTTGGCGATGGAGTCGCCCGAGCCCTTGCTGTTCTCCAGCGTGACGTCGAGCCCGCGCTGCGCGTAGTAGCCCTTGTCCAGCGCCACCCAGTAGGCGGCGTGGTCGCCGACCGGGAACCAGTTCAGCGCAAAGGTGAACTTCTCCGCCGGCGCGCCCTGCGCCGCCGCCGTGCCGGCCAGCGCCAGCAGCGCCGCGCCGCAGGCGGCCTTCAGGACCGATCGTGTCTTCATCTCAACGCCCCTTTCGGCTCCAAGAAACAACCGCCTAACGGTCGACACCACTTGCCCATGGCGCCAGCAGGCGGGACAGCCCGGCAACCGCTGCGAACAGCAGCAGACCGAGGATCGAGATCCACACCAGCGCCGCGAAGGCGGCCGGCGTGTTCATGCTGCTTTGCGTGGTGATGATCACGTAGCCCAGGCCGCGCTGCGAGGCGACGAACTCGCCGACGATGGCGCCGATGACGGCCGCCGAGGCCGTGACCTTGAGTGCGCTGAGGATGTAGGGCAGCGCATTGGGGATGCGGATCTTCAGGAAGACCTTCCACTTGGGCGCGTTGAACACGCGGCCCAGGTCCAGCAGGTCGTCGTCGATCTGCTGCAGCCCGACCGCGGTGTTGACCACCACCGGGAAGAAGCCGATCAGCGCGCCGATCAGCATGTTGGGCCAGATGCCGTAACCCAGCCACATCAGGAACAGCGGCGCCACCGCCACCTTGGGCAGCGTGTTGACGAACACCAGGAACGGCATCAGCGCGCGCGAGGCCAGCGGCGACCACGCCACCGCCAGCCCCAGCCCGACGCCGGCCAGCGCCGCCAGCACGAAGGCGCCGACGACCTCCACGGTGGTGACCCACAGGTGCGAGGCCCAGGGGATGTCGGTGCCCGGGCCCAGCGCGCGCAGCACCGCGCCGGGGCCGGGCAGCAGGTATTCGCGGATGTGCAGCAGGCTGACCGCCAACTGCCACAGCACGACGAAGGCGACGAAGACGGCGACCGCCGGCCATTGCTCGACCAGCCTGCGGCGCCAGCCGCTCACAGCGACACCTCCAGCGCGTGCCGCCGCACGTGCGCCTCGTCGACGTCCACGCCCAGCCCCGGGCCGGTGGGCAGTTGCACGCGGCCGCCGCCGGTCCACACGCGTTGCCGCAGGAAATCGGTCTCGATGTACTGCGGGCCGTTGAGCTGCAGCGGGTTGATGTCGAAGGCCGCGGCCAGGTGCAGCCCGGCGGCCAGGCCGAGGTCGGTCTCGGTCAGGCCCGACAGCGACAGCTCCAGCCCGGCATTGAGCGCCGTCTCGCACAGCTGGCGCGATCGGTACAGGCCCGAGTTGCGCTGCACCTTCGCCACCGCGACGCCCACCGCGTCGGCGCGCACGTACTCGATCAGGTCGGCCACCGAGCGCAGCGATTCGTCGATGCCGATCGGCACCGGGCTGGCCTCACGCAGCCGGCGGTAGCCGGCGAGGTTGAAGCCGTCCAGCGGCTGCTCGAAGAGCGCGATGCCGAGGTCGGCAAAGCGCCGCGCCTGGCGGATCGCGGTGTCGACGCGGTAGCCGCGGTTGGCGTCCACCTGCAGCGAGCGCTCGTCGCCCAGCGCCTTGCGCGCGTGGCGCAGCAGCGCGATGTCGCCGGCCTCGCCGTGCATGCCGATCTTGGCGTCGAACATCGTGTAGCCGGCGGCCAGACCGTCCGCAACGGCCTGTTGCGCCTCGTCGGGCTTGACGACCGACACCATCCAGGTGAGGTCGAACGTTGTGCGGCGGCAGCTGCCCAGCAGCGCCGCCACCGGCACGTTCAGCGCGCGGCCCAGTGCGTCGTGCGCCGCCACGTCGATGGTCGACTTGGCCAACGGCGAGCCGGCCGTGACGCCGGGGCTGATCGCGCGGTCCATCGCGCGGTGCAGCGCATCGAAGTTCCAGATCTCGATGCCCAGCACCGCCGGCGCGAGGTAGCGCTTGAGCGTGCTGACGATGGTCTCGGTGGTCTCGTAGGTCCAGCGCGGCGTGGGCGTGGCCTCGCCCCAGCCGACGGCGCCGCTGTTCGTCGTCAGCTTGACCAGCACGCGGTGCGACAGCACGTTGGTGTTGCCGGCCACGCCGCCGGCCAGCACGAACACCGACTTGAACGGAAAGCCGAGCACGAAGACGTCGATCGCGGCGATCTTCATGGCGTCAGCCAGCGCTGGAGGTTGGCGGCGACGAAGGCATCGTCGGACAGGTCGGCGTGCTCGCGGCAGACGCGGTCGATCAGCGCCGACTGCCCCGGGCTCAGGCCTTCGTCGGGGTCCAGGCACCAGATGCCTTGCAGCAGGCCCTGGCGGCGCAGCACCTCGTGGCAGCCGGCGATGCAGCCGCGGAAGTCGTTGGCCACGTCGAAGAACGCGGCGTTGCAGTGCGTCACGCGGCTGTCCAGCGCCAGCAACTCGGCCGGCACCGCAGCGCCGCTGCGCGCCAGCGCACGGCAGCGCTGCAGCAGCGCCACGGCCTGCTGCGTCCACACCGACCAGTGGCCCAGCAGCCCGCCGCTGAAGCGCACGGTGACCGACCGGCCGTCGCGCTGCGCGGTGAATGGCGTCACCAGGTCCAGCACGATGTGGTCGTCGTTGCCGGTGTACAGCGCGATGCGGTCCTCGGCGCCGGCGGCGATCAGGCCGCGCACCACGTCCAGCGTGCGGTAGCGGTTGAAGGGCGCGACCTTGATCGCCACCACCGATTCGATGGCGCTGAAGCGGCGCCAGAAGTCCTCGGACAGCGGCAGCCCGCCGACCGCCGGCTGCAGGTAAAAGCCCACCAGCGGCAGCACCTCGGCGACTGCGCGGCAATGCTCGATGACCGCGTCGTCGTCGGCGCCCTTCAGCGCCGCCAGGCTCAGCAGCGCGGCGTGGTAGCCGAGGTCGCGCGCGCGCCGCGCCTCATCCAGCGCCTGCGTCGTGCGGCCGCAGACGCCGGCGATCATCAGCAGCGGCTGCTCGGGGTCGCGGCCCGGCAGCGGCGGCCAGTCGCGCGCGGCTTCGATGGCCGAGCGCAGCACCTCGTCGTAGAGCCCGGCCTCGCGGATGGCGAACTGCGTGGTGTGCACGCCCACCGCCAGGCCGCCGGCGCCGGCGTCGAGGTAGTAGCGCGTCAGCGCGCGCTGGCGCCGGGGGTCGAAGCGGCGCTTGGCATCCAGCGCCAGCGGGTGCGCCGGGATCACCAGGCCCTGGCGCAGCAGCGTGCGCAGTTGTTCCTTCGTCAGCGTTTGCAGCTTCATGGCGTCGTCATCCGAATTCGGGGCCGGCCAGCACGAACACGCGGTCGGGCACTTCAGGCGCGGCGCCACCGAGGGCCATGCGCACGAAGCCGCGCTGCGGCACGAAGCCGTGTGCATTCAACCAGGCGGTCAGCCGCGCCCAGCGCCGCGGCACGTCGAGGAACACGCGGCCGGCCAGCGCCGCCAGCGCGCGCTGCAGCAGGCCCAGCGCCGAGGCTTCGTCGGCGGCGACCAGCGGCCCGAGCTGCCACGCGCGGTGGCCGCGGCGGACGATCACGAAGCCGTCTCGCATCGGTGTCAGCTGGGCGGTGCTGGCGGTACGGCGCAGAAAGTCCTGCAGCACCGGCGCGCGGCCCAGTCCGGTGGCCTGGCGGTCGAGCTCGACCACGGTCGGCGCATCGACCGCCGGCGCCGCGGCGGCGGCGGCGGGCGCGCTGCCACCGGCCTCGCCTTCCCAGCGGTCGAGCGCGAAGCCGGGCACGAAGCCGAGACGGCGATAGACCTCCGTCCCGGCCGGCGTGGCGTCCAGCACCGGCACGTGGCCGCTGGCGCGCAGGGCCTGCACGCAGCGCTGCATCAAGGCGGTGGCCAGGCCGCGGTGGCGGAACGCCGGGTCGACCAGCACCATCGAGATCCAGCCCAGGCCGCCTTCGTAGGGCAGCGCGGCGGCGCTGGCCACCAGGCGGCCGTCATCGTCGTCGCTGCGGCAGCCCACGGTGTGGCCGTGGGCCAGAAAGAGCCGCCAGTCGTCCAGCGTCTGGTTCCAGCCCGCGGCCGCCGACAGCGCCAGGCCGCCGGCCGCATCGGCGCCGTGCAGCGGCCGCAGCGGCAAGGGCTCAGAAGCGGCCATCGCGCACTTCGAACTTGGTCGGCTTGTTGTAGCTCTCGCCTTCGTGCCGCACCCAGTCGGCCACCCATTGCAGCATCTGCCGCAGCGGCACCGTGGGGTAGCCGAACAGCGCCTGCGCCTGGCCGGCGTCGGACAACAGCGCGGTCGGCGCCTCCTGGCCGACCACCTGCGCCGGCCGGTCGAGCAGCGCGCCGAAGGCCTGCGCCAGCCAGCGCACCGGCACCGTCTCGGGTCCGGTGCAGTTGATCGGCGTCGTGGGCGTCGTGCAGTGGCGCAGCAGGCGCAGCGCCTGCGCATTGGCGTCGCCCTGCCAGATCACGTTGACGTAGCCCATGCCCACGTCCACCGGCTGGCCGCGCCAGACCTTGGCGGCCACGTCGGCCAGCACGCCGTAGCGCATGTCGATCGCGTAGTTCAGGCGCAGGATGCGGCCCGGCGTGCCGTAGCGCGCCGAGAAGTGCTGGAACAGCCGCTCGCGCCCCAGACAGGACTGCGCGTATTCGCCGATCGGCCCCGGCGGCGTGGACTCGTCGGCCGCGGCCTGGCCGATGGGGCTGAGCGGATAGACGTTGCCGGTGGAGAAGGCGACGATGCGGCTGGCGCGAAAGGTCTCGGCCACCAGCGCCGGCACGTGGGTGTTCATCGCCCAGGTCAGCGGCTCGTTGCCGCTGGCGCCGAACTTGTGGCCGGCCGCGAACACCACGTTGGGCCAGCGCGGCAACGCCTCCACGGCCTGGCGGTCCAGCAGGTCGGCCGCCAGCGTCTCCACGCCCCAGGCCTCCAGCCGGCGGCGCAGCGCGGCGTCGCTGAAGCGGGCCACGCCCAGCACGCGCCGGCTCGGCATCGCGCGGCGGGCCATGCGCGCCAGCGTGGGGCCCATCTTGCCGGCCACGCCCAGCACCAGCAGGTCACCGTCGACGGCGGCGAGGTCGTCCACCACGGCCGGCGACGGCGTGCTGAGCTGGTCTTCAAGCTCGTCGACCGATGCAAAGCGATTCGGCAACTGCATGCGCCCCCCGAAAAGGATCCGGTCAGCCCAGTCTAGGGGCCGCGCCGGCGCGCGTCAACCGTTTGGTTGAAACGGCGCGGCGGCGCCGATCAGGTCACCGGCCGCAGGCCCGCCATCGCCAGGTTCACCACGTGGCGGCGGTAGGCCGCCACCGCCTGTGCCGTGCCCAGATCGCGCGCGAACACGGCCTGCAGCGTCAGCCGGTTGGAGAAGAAGAAGTAGCCCATGCCGGCGATCGAGATGTACAGCGCCACCGGGTCCACGCCGCGGCGGAACACGCCTTCGGCGGCGCCGCGGCGCAGCGTGCTGGCGATCAGTTCGACCAGCGGCGAGTTGGTCTGCCGCACGGCCTGCGAATCGCGCGCGTGCGGCGCGCCGAGCGCGTTCTCGTGGTTGAGCAGGCCGATGAACTCGGGGTGGCGCGACAGGTAGTCGAACGAGAAGCCGACCAGCGCCGCCATCGCCTCGGTGGGCGGCAGCCCGCCCAGGTTGAGCCCGCGCTCCAGCGTGCGGATGTCGGCGTACACCGACTCCAGCGCCGCGCGGTAGAGGTCGTCCTTGCTGCCGAAGTAGTAGTACAGCAGCTGCTTGTTGACGCCGGCGCGCTCGGCGATGGCCTGCACCCGCGCGCCCTTCAGCCCGCGGGCGGCGAACTCGCCGCGCGCCGCCGCCAAAATGGCCTGGCGCGCCACGTTGGGGTCGGCCTGACCTGCAGCCGGCGGCGGCGCGGCGGCGCGGCGGCCGTTCGGCGCGGCGGCGCGGTGTGCGCTGGCAGCATCAGCTCTCGACAAGAAGCGCCTCCATCGGCCGTGTCCCTGGCCCGGCCGCATTCTGGCGCCGATGCGACACTGCGGACCATGCCCGCACCCCACGTCGTCGTGATCGGCTGCGGCTTCGGCGGCCTGGCGGCCGTGCGCGCGCTGGCGCGCGCCGAGGTCGAGGTGACGCTGATCGACCGCACCAACCACCACCTGTTCCAGCCGCTGCTGTACCAGGTGGCCACGGCCGGGCTGTCGGCGCCGGCGATCAGCGCGCCCATCCGCCACCTGCTGCGCCGCCAGATGTGCCGCGGCCGGCTGACCGTGCTGCAGGCCGAGGCCCGCGGCGTCGACGCCGCGGCGCGCCAGGTGCTGCTTGACGACGGCAGCCGCCTGGACTACGACCACCTGATCGTCGCCGCTGGCGCCACCAACACCTGGTTCGGCCATGCCGACTGGGCTGCTTGTGCGCCGGGGCTGAAGACGCTGGCCGATGCCTTCGAGATCCGCGCCCGCCTGATCGGCGCCTTCGAGCGCGCCGAGCGCGCTGCCGACGAGGCCGAGCGCGCGACCTGGATGAGCTTCGTCGTCGTCGGCGGTGGCCCCACCGGCGTGGAGCTGGCCGGCACGTTGGTGGAGATCGCGCGCCACACGCTGCCCGAGGAGTTCCGCCGCATCGACTCGCGCCGCGCGCGCGTGTGCCTGGTGGAAGGCACCGACCGCGTGCTGGGCGCCTTCGACGCGCAGTCGTCGGCCAGCGCGCAGCGCCAGTTGCAGCGCCTGGGCGTCGAGCTGATGCTGGGCTGCCGCGTCGAGGCCATCGACGACCAGGGCGTGAGCCTGCAAACCCCCGCGGGTCCGCAGCGGCTGGCGGCGCGCACCGTGTTGTGGGCCGCCGGCGTGGCCGCGGTGCCGCTGGGCCGCATGCTGGCACAGGCCTGCGCGCTGCAGACCGACCGCGCCGGCCGGGTGCCGGTGCTGCCGGACCTCAGCCTGCCGGGCCACCCCGAGATCAGCGTGATCGGCGACCTCGCGGCCGCGCAGTCCGACGGCCGGCCGGTGCCCGGCGTCAGCCCGGCGGCCAAGCAGATGGGGCGCTGCGCCGCGGCCAACGTCCTGGCGCGCTGGCAGGGCCGGCCGACGCAGGATTTCCGTTATGTCGATTACGGCTCGCTGGCCACGCTGGGCCGCATGGCGGCGGTGGTGCAGCTCGAAGTGCCGCTGCTCGGGCGGGTGCACCTGTCGGGCTACCCGGCCTGGCTGTTCTGGCTGTTCGCCCACGTCTACTTCCTGATCGGCTTTCGCAACCGGCTGATGGTGCTGACCGACTGGGCCTGGAGCTATTGGACTTTTGCCCGCTATGCCCGCGTGGTGGCGGTGGCCGACGAGCCGCCGCAGGCGCCGGGCGGTCCCTAGAATTCGCGCTTTTGCAGCCCGCTTCGCCGCCGCACCGCCATGGACACCCGCACCTCCCCGATCCGCCTGCGTCTGGACCGTCTGCGCGAGGCGCTGCGCGCCGCCGGCGCACAGGCGCTGCTGCTGCCGTCCAGCGATCCTCATTTGTCGGAATACCTGCCCGGCCGCTGGCAAGGGCGGCAGTGGTTCTCGGGCTTCACCGGGTCGATGGGCACGCTGGTGGTCACGCTCGACGAGGCGCTGCTGTTCGCCGACAGCCGCTACTGGGTGCAGGCCGAGCGCGAGCTGGCCGGCAGCGGCATCGCGCTGGAGAAGATCGCCACCGGCAGCAGCGGCGCCCACGTCGACTGGCTGGCCAGCCACCTGGGCAGCGGCCAGACGCTGCTGGTCGACGGCCAGGTGCTGGGCCTGGCCGCGGCGCAGCAGCTGCAGGCCGCGCTGGCCAAGGCGGGCACCACGCTGCGCACCGACCTCGACGTGCTGGACGCCAGCGTCTGGCCCGAGCGCCCGGCGCTGCCGGCCGAGCCGGTCTACGAGCACCGGCCGCCGCAGGCCAGCACCGCGCGCCGCGACAAGCTGGCCGCGGTGCGCGAGGCGATGGCGCACCGCGGCGCGACGCACCACTTCGTCTCGACGGTCGACGACGTGGCCTGGATCACCAATCTGCGCGGCAGCGACGTCAGCTACAACCCGGTGTTCCTGGCCCACCTGCTGATCGCCGCCGACGGCGCCACGCTGTTCGTCGGCGACGGCAAGGTCGACGCCGCGCTGCGCGCCGCGCTGGCCGCCGATGGCATTCAGGTGGCCCGTTATGAGCAGGCACCGGCGGCGCTGGCCGCGCTGACCGCCGGCAGCACGCTGCTGATCGACCCCAGGCGCGTGACCTTCGGGCTGCGCCAGGCGGTGGCCGACGGCGTGGCGCTGGTCGAGGCCGTCAACCCCAGCACGCTGGCCAAGAGCCGCAAGACCGCGGCCGAGGCCGCCCACGTGCGCGAGGCCATGGCCGAGGACGGCGCCGCGATGTGCGCGTTCTACGCCGCGTTCGAGGCCTCGATGGCGCGCGGCGAGCCCTGGGACGAGCTGAAGATCGACCAGCTTCTCAGCGCCGAGCGCGCGCGCCGCCCGGGCTTCGTGGGCCTGAGCTTCCCCGTCATCGCCGGCTTCAACGCCAACGGCGCGCTGCCGCACTACCGCGCCACGCCGGAATCGTTCTCGCCGCTGCAAGGCGATGGCCTGCTGCTGATCGACAGCGGTGGCCAGTACCTGGGCGGCACCACCGACATCACCCGCGTGTGGCCGATCGGCAGCCCCAGCGCGGCGATGAAGCGCGACTACACGCTGGTGCTCAAGGGCACGATGGCGCTGTCGCGCGCGCGTTTCCCGCGCGGCACGCCGTCGCCGATGCTGGACAGCCTGGCGCGCGCGCCGATGTGGGAGCAGGGCCTGGAGTTCGGCCACGGCACCGGCCACGGCGTGGGCTACTTCCTCAACGTGCACGAAGGCCCGCAGAGCATCAGCAAGGCGGTGCCGACGCCCGAGATGGCGATGGAGCCGGGCATGATCACCAGCATCGAGCCCGGCGTCTACCGCCCCGGCCAGTGGGGCGTGCGCATCGAGAACCTCGTGCTCAACGTGCCGGCCGAGACGCCCGAGGGCGACACCTTCGCCGAGTTCCTGCAGTTCGAGACGCTGACGCTGTGCCCGATCGACACCCGCTGCATCGATCGCAGCCTGCTGCGCGCCGACGAGGTGGCCTGGCTCGACGGCTATCACGCCACGGTGCGCGAGCGGCTGCTGCCCAAAGTGAGCGGTGCCGCGCGCGACTGGCTGCTGGCCCGCACCGAGCCCTTGGCCACGTGAGCCCGCCGCTGGCCCTGGGCATCGACCTGGGCGGCACCAAGATCGAAGCGCGGCTGCTGGCGCCGGATGGCGTCGAACGTTGGCGCCGACGGGTGCCGACGCCGGCCGGCGACTACGGCCAGGTGATCCAGGCCATCGCGGCGCTGGTGGACGCGGCGCAGGCCGCTGCTGCGCCCGGTGGCTTCACGGTCGGCATCGGCACGCCGGGCAGCGCGACGGCGGCCGGGCTGATGAAGAACTGCAACTCCACCTGCCTGAACGGCCGGCCGCTGCAGGCCGACCTGGAGGCGGCGCTGCAGCGGCCGCTGCGCATCGCCAACGACGCCAACTGCCTGGCCTTGAGCGAGGCCACCGATGGTGCCGGGGCCGGCGCCGAGGTGGTGTTCGCCGCCATCATCGGCACCGGCACGGGCGCCGGCATCGCGGTGCGCGGCCAGGTGCTGCGCGGCCCCAACGGCCTGGCCGGCGAATGGGGCCACAACCCGCTGCCCTGGGCGCGGCCGGGACTGGACCCGCTGCCCGCGTGCTACTGCGGCCAGCAGGGCTGCATCGAGACCCTGGTCAGCGGGCCCGGGCTGGCGCGTGACCACCAGGCCGTCACCGGCCAGGTGCTGACCGCCGAAGCAGTGGCCAAGGCCGCCGCCGCCGGCGACGCCACGGCCCAGGCCAGCCTGCAACGCCACGCCCACCGGCTGGCGCGCGCGCTCGCCGCCATCATCAACGTGCTGGATCCCGACGTGATCGTGCTGGGCGGCGGCATCTCGCACCTGGCGCACCTCTACGACGAAGTGCCGCGCCTGTGGAGCCAATGGGTGGTGGCTGCCGGCAGCAGCGAGCCGCCGCGCACCCGGCTGCTGCCGGCGCTGCACGGCGACGCCTCGGGCGTGCGCGGCGCCGCCTGGCTGTGGCGGCAGGCCCGCTGCTAGACTGCGCCGCCTTCCATGCCGGCCGCCCGCCGCGGCGACCGCTCGCCGCCTTGACCGCCGTCAACGGGCCCGCCTGGGCCAACACCGCAGACACCGCCGCCACCCACCGCCGGGCGACACGCTGGGCCTGGGCCGCCGCGCTGCTGGTGCTGGCCGTCGGCGCCTGGCTGCGGCTGGACCAGTTGCTCGACCAGCCCCTGATCGACGACGAGTGGCATGCGGTGCACCAGCTGATCCGCTCGCGGCCCGGGCAGTTCATGCTGTCGCTGGGCCACGAGGACTACAGCATCCCGCTGACGGCGCTGGACTGGCTGCAGTTGCAGACCATCGGCCTCACCGAGATCGGCATGCGGCTGCCGATGCTGCTGGCCGGGCTGGCCTCGCTGGCCGTGCTGCCCTCGGCGCTGGCCGGGTCGGGCGCAGCGCGGCTGGACGGGCGCACGCGGCTGGTCTTCGCGCTGCTGCTGGCCGTGTCGACGCTGCTGGTGGGTTATTCGCGCATGGCGCGGCCCTACGCGTTGACGCTGCTGCTGACGCTCAGCGCCTTTGCGCTGCTGGCGCGGGCCAGCGCCTTTGCGCTGCTGGCGCGGGCCAGCGCCGGACCGCGCTTGCGCTGGCGGCCGGCGGCGGCCTACGCGGTGCTGGCGGGGCTTTCGGTCTGGCTGCACGCGGTGACGGCGCCCTTCGTCGTCGCGCCGCTGCTGGCGCTGGGCCTGGCCAGCCTGCGCGGCCAGGGCCTGCCTCGGCGCGACTGGCTGGCGCTGGCGGCGCTGACCGGCGCGCTGGTGGCGCTGGCCGTGCTACCGCCGCTCGTGGCCGACATCGCGGCGATGGCCGGCAAGTCGGGCAAGGATCTGCCGCACTGGAGCACGTTGCGCGGCGTCTGGTACGTGTGGCTGGGCACCTCGTCGACCGCCATCGTGCTGACCAGCCTGGTGCTGGCGGCGCTGGGTGCGGGCGCGGTTTGGCGATCGGGTCCGGTGGCACGCTGGACGCTGCTGGGCCTGGGCTTGACCGCGGCCACCGTGCTGCTGGTGCGCCCGGCCTGGGTCTTCAACCCCCTGACCTTCGGCCGCTACCTGCTGCCGGCGCTGCCGCTGCTGCTGCTGGCGGTGGCGGCCGGCGTGGTGCGGGTGGCCGACTGGGGCGCGCAGGCGCTGGGCGCCGGGCCACCGACATCCCCGCTGCGGCAGGCGCTGCCGCTGGCCCTGGGCGCGCTGCTGGCGCTGGCCACCGGGTGGGCCTCGCCGCTGCCGCAACTCGTGCGCCATCCCAACAGCTACCGGTTGAGCTACTACTGGCAGTTCGACTTCAGGCCGCGCCACAACCCGGTGGTGTCGGCATTCGACAGCGTGCCGCTGTCGCCGTTCTGGGCCGGTCTGGCAGCGCGACCTGCCGGCAGCCTGACGGTGGCCGTGGCGCCGTACCGCTTCGAGAGCACGGCCTGGCTGGGCCCGGTCTGGGAACGTGCCAGCCACCAGCGCGTGGTGCCGGCCTTCCTGTCGGGCAGCTGTGTGCCCTGGCTCTACGGCGAAGTGCCGCCCGACCCGCGCTTCCATTTCCGCAACGGCGTGCACGTGGCGCAGCCGCGGGCGGCGCTGGCGCGCCAGGTGGACTACGTCGCCTTCGCGCGCCACACCCAGGTGCTGGACGCCGACGGCCATTGGCGGCTGGTGCCCGAATGCGAGCGCTGGGTGCGCCAGCACCTGGGTGCGCCCGACGTGGAGGACGCCCGGCTGCTGGTCTGGCGCCTGGCCGACGGCAAGGAGCCGCGGTGATCGACGGCCAGCGCCTCGTCGTCGTGATGCCGGCCTACCGCGCCGCACGCACCGTGGAGGCCACCTACCGCGGGCTGCCGCTGGCGTTGATCGACCGCGTGCTGCTGGTCGACGATGCCAGCCACGACGACACCGTGGCCGTGGCGCGCCGCCTGGGCATCGAGGTCCACGTGCATGCGCAGAACCGGGGTTATGGCGGCAACCAGAAGACCTGCTACACGCTGGCGCTGGCCGCGGGCGCCGACATCGTGGTGATGGTGCACCCCGACTACCAGTACGAGCCGCGCCTGGTGACGGCGATGGCCGGCATGGTCGCCTCGGGCGTCTACGACGCGGTGATCGGCTCGCGCGTCCTCGGCGGCGGCGCGCTGGCCGGCGGCATGCCCGGGTGGAAGTACGTGGCCAACCGCATCCTCACGGCGACGCAAAACCTGCTGCTGGGCGCCAAGCTGTCGGAGTACCACACCGGTTACCGCGCCTATTCGCGCCAGTTGCTCGAACACGTGCGCTGGCGCGAGAACTCCGACGACTTCGTGTTCGACAACCAGATCCTCGCGCAGGTGATCCTGGGCGGTTGGCGCGTCGGCGAGATCTCGGTACCCACCAAGTACTTCGACGAGGCCAGCTCGATCAACTTCCGCCGCTCGGTCAGCTACGGCCTGGGGGTGCTGAAGGTCAGCCTCGGCGGCCTGCTGTGGCGGCTGGGCCTGCGGCAGGACCCGCGGCTGCAGCGGCGCCCGGGCGGCGGCCCGCCGTGACGATGAAGCCGGCCGGCTGGCGCGACTGGCTCTGGCGCTTCGTGCTGCACGTGGCCACCGGCTTGCTGGCGGTGGCGGTGCACTATGCGTTGATGGCACTGGCGATGAAGGGCGGGCTGCATCCGGTGGCGGCCAGCGCGCTGGGCTTCGCCGGGGGTGCCGTGACGCGCTTTTATACCGCCTACTTCCACGTCTATGCGCCCAGCGGCAGCATGCGCGCGGCGCTGCCGCGCTTCCTGCTGCTGCTGGCCGTGCAGTTCGTCGCCAACGCGCTGCTGCTGCAGGCCTTGCTGGCGCTGGGCCTGCCGGTGTGGTGGGCGCAGGCGGTCACCACCATCGTGCTGACCTTCGTGGTCTACCTGGCGTACCGGCTGCTGGTGTTCCGCTGATCAGATCCCCAGCCGCGGCAGCTTGGCCGACAGCGCCTGGCGCAGCGAGTCGGCGCTGTCGGACAGGTGCAGCCGGGTCGCCTCGTCGGCCGGCGGATGGCGCAGCGTGGCTTCCAGCCGCTTGAGCAGTTGCTGCGCCTGCTTGCGCTGCGCGCTGCGGGCGTCGGCGCGGCCACCGGGCGTGGGACGCAGCAGCGCGAAGGCCAGGCGGTTGACGTGGTCGCGCTGCAGCTCGCGCCGGGCCAGTGGCAGCGCCTCGGTGGTGCCGAGGTCGGACCACAGCACGTCGCTCAGGCGCTGGTAGATCTCGGGCAGGTCGAAGGCTGCGGCGCCGGGTTCGAGCTTGCCGTTGGCGTCCATCAGCCGCGTGGCGAGCTGGTCGCTCATCAGGTAGGCCAGCACCGCGCGCTGCAGGTCCAGCAGACGCTGCGGCACGTTGTAGTCGATCGGCAGGCCGGGGATCTCGGCCCGGTCGAGGTAGTCGGGCGCCAGGCGGCGCTGCAGGCCCGACGAGACGCGGAAGCCGTCGGGCGCGAACACCGCGCCGACGATGGCGTCGAAGGCCTGGCGCTGCAGCGCGGTGGGCACGGGCTCCAGCGGGTCGCGGCCGCTGCCGGGGTAGTCGCGCAGCGTGCGCAGGCCGCCGAGCTGGCGCACCAGCACGCCCAGGGCGCGCGTGGCGTCGGCCAGCGCGTAGTTGAGCGCGCGGCGCAGCACCGAATAGTCGCGGTCGGCCGGCAGCTCGCGCGTCTCCTGGCGCTGGAAGACCTCGCGCGCGATCGCCAGCCGCTTGCGCGCAAAGGCCAGCGGGTCGGCGCCGAGGTCGAACTGGATGGTCTCGGCGTCGATGCCGAAGTAGGCGTCTTCATCCGTGCCGTAGGCCAGCAGCGGCTCGTTGCTGCGGCCGGCCACGGCCTGCAGCTGCGCCTCTTCGGCGGCCGCGTTCGCGCCCGGCGGCAGCGGCTTGTAGGCGTATTCGATCGCCCAGTAGTCGTAAGGCCCCAGCGTCAACTGGAAGGGCACGCCGCCGTGGTGGCCGGGCAGCGCCAGGTTGATCGCGTTGTATTCCATCACCGAGCCGGTGGTGCCGTGGCTGCGCGTGAACTCCGGGTCGGCCAGCTGCGCCTCGGAGTACACGCGCGAGGCGCGGAAGTTGTGCCGCAGCCCCAGGGCGTGGCCCACCTCGTGCATCACGGTGTCCTTCACGTAGTCCAGCACGAACTGCTGCGCCTCGGGGCTGTTGGGCTCCAGGTCACCGCGCGCTTCCATCAGGTCCAGCGCGTACTGCGCCTGCTCGGCGACGGCGTCGCCGTAGCGGCACCAGGCGTGGTCGGGCGCCTCGCCGGCGGCGGCGGCGTCGTCGGCCGCGGGCGGCAGCAGGCCGGGCAGCAGGCCGGGCAACACGATTGGCTGCGCGAAGGGCTGCGGATGCGCTTCGCGCGCATCGCCGCGCGCCGCACGGGCGGCCAGCAGCTGGGTGCGTGCATAACGCTGCGCCCGCGTAAACAGGCCTTCGAAGGAGATGTCGGCATCGACGATCTCGCCGCTGCGCGGGTCGATCTGGGTCTGGCCGATGGCGGTGATGCCGGGCTCGGCGCTCATCAGCCAGCGCACCGAGGGGTAGCCGGGGTCCAGGGTGTCGAAGCGCGCGTCGTCGGCCTGCTGCTCAACCCTGATCGCGTCCTTGAAGCCGATCTTCTCGAAGGCCTTGTTCCATTCGAGGATCGCGCTGCGCACGGTCTCGCGGTAGGCCAGCGGCACGTTGCGGTCGATCCAGAAGGTGATGGGCTTGACCGGCTCGGATTGCTCGGCCGCCGGATCCTTCTTCTCCAGCCGCCAGCGCGTGATGTAGCGCCGCGCCGGGGTGCGCGAGAGGTCGTCGCTGAAGTCCATCACGCGCGTGGTGAAGAAGCCCACGCGCGGGTCGGCACGGCGGGTGGCCATCGGCTGCTCGGGCAGCGGCGTCAGCGACAGGTGCTGGCCGATCAGCAGGCTGCGCGTGTCGGGCAGCCAGCGCGGCACGGTGGACGGCGCCACGCCGGCCAGCGCGGCCAGCGGCGACATCGGCGCGCCGGCGCTGACGCTGCCGGTGAACCAGTGGGTCTCGGTCTCGACGATCAGCGCCGAGTCGGTGCCTCGCACCGCGGTGATCAGCGAGTTGCCGCGGTCCTGCGAATAGCCCTGGCGGAACAAGCGCTGCAGTTGCATGCCGATGCCGGCCATGTCGTACAGGAACAGCGGCGTGGCGTCGATCAGGATGCTCTTGCGGTCCGGGTGCGGCTGGCTGGCCACCGCGGCGGCGCCCAGCAGGCTGTTGGAGTACGAGCTTTGCACCGCGCGCTGCTCGGGCGTGCCCTCGCGGGCCGTGACTTCGACGTTGCGCGCCTGCAGCCGGATGGTGTTGTGCACGCGCACGAACTCCACCACGTTGGGGCCGCCGGCGCCGGCGGTGGCGTAGGTCATCAGCCCGCCGAGCAGCAGGCCCTCGCCGATGCCCTGGCGGATCTTGGGCGTGAAGAGGAAGGGCTTGCCGAGCTGATCGGGCCGCAGTTCGAGCCAGATCTTTTCGTCCTTCTGCCAGGCGGTGATGGGGCCGTCGATGCGGCGCGCGTCCTTGACCACGGTGCCGAAGGGCGGCGGCGTGCCGGCCGCCGGCGGCTGCGGCGTCGGCAGGCCAGCCACCGGCGCCGAGCCCGGCCGCGCGCCGGCCAGTGCGGCCAGTGCCGCGGCGTTGGCCGGCGGCACCGCGGTGGGCGCGGCCACCGGCGCGGCAGCGGCCGGCGCCGCCGCCGTCTGAGCCGGCTTGGACCCCGGCGCCAGGCTGGCGCAGCCGGCGGTCAGCAGCAGGCCCAGGGCTGGCATCACGAAACGAAAAGTGGCGACGACCATGCGAGCGAACCTGGCGGCGACGAGCGGGGCCGACATTGTCGGCCATTGCCGTATCGCATGCATCGGGTGCAACCAAGCGGCCGCCGCGGATCCGGCTTTGCCGGTCCGCCGGGGGCGCCCCCTTGAGGGGGAGCGCCGAAGGCGCTTCGGGGGTGGGCCCATTCTTCAATCAAGGGTCTGTCGGTAGCGCGCCATCGCGACGGCGCCTGCCACCAGCGCGAAGGCGGCGATCGCGCCGGCCTCGGCGGCGATGTCGGCGGCGCCCGAGCCCTTGAGCATGACCGCGCGCACGATGCGCAGGAAGTGCGTCAGCGGCAGCAGCTCGCCGATCGCCTGCGCCCAGCCGGGCATGCCGCGGAACGGAAACATGAAGCCCGACAGCAGGATGTTGGGCAGGAAGTAAAACATCGTCATCTGCATCGACTGCATCTGCGACTTGGCCAGCGTCGAGAAGGTGAAGCCCACGGTCAGCGTGGCGACGATGAACAGCAGCACCGCGGCGGCCAGCAGCAGCACGCTGCCGGCCATCGGCACGTCGAACAGCCAGCGCGCGGCAACGAAGATCAGCAGCACCTGCGCGTAGCCGATCAGCACGTAGGGCAGGATCTTGCCCAGCATCATCTCCAGCGGCCGCACCGGCGTGGCCAGCAGGTTCTCCAGCGTGCCGCGCTCGCGCTCGCGCGTCATCGCCATCGAGGTCATCATCACCAGCGTCATCGTCAGGATCACGCCCATCAGCCCCGGCACCACGTTGTAGGCCGACAGGCCCTCGGGGTTGTAGCGGCGGTGCAGGCGCAGCTCGAAGGGCGCGCCGCCGACGGCCACCCGCGCGCCGGCCGCGCCCTGCAGGTCGTGCGCCAGCGCCAGCGGCACCAGCGCCTGCAGCGCCGCGGTGGCGGGGCCGGTGGCGGCGGGGTCGGTGGCGTCGGCGTAGACCGCCATCGCCGGCCGTTCGCCGCGCAGCACGCGGCGCGTGAAGTCGGCCGGGAACACCAGCACGAACTGCACGCGGCCTTCGGCCAGCGCGCGCTCGGCGGCTCGCTCGCTGAGCGTTTCGGTGACGCGGAAGTAGCCGCTGTTCTCGGCCGCGCGCACGATGCTGCGCACGAACGGCGACTGCTCGTGCGCCACCACGGCGGTGGGCAGGTGGTGCGGATCGCCGTTGATCGCATAGCCGAACAACAGCAGCTGCATCAGCGGCACGCCGATCAGCATGGCGAAGGTCAGGCGGTCGCGGCGCAGCTGGATCAGCTCCTTGCGCAGCACCGCGATGACGCGGCCCCACGACGAGCCGCGCGCTTCAGCCATGCTCGCCGGCCTGCTCGGTGAGGGCGATGAACACGTCCTCCAGCCCGGTGGCGATGGGCCGCACGTCCCAGCGCCCCGCCAGGCCCTGCTGCGCCAGCCAGGCCGGCAGGTCGTTGCCGGCCGCGGCGCTGACGTGCAGCGCGGCGCCGAAGACCACCACGCGCCAGGGCCCGGCGGCACCGATGCGCGCGGCGGCAGCGGCCAGCTCGCTGCCGCGCAGCTCCCAGGTCTGCAGCTGCGCCGCCGCGATGACCTCGTCGATGCTGCCGCTGGCCAGCAGCCGGCCGTCCAGGATGTAGGCCAGGCGGTGGCAGCGCTCGGCCTCGTCCATGTAGTGCGTGCTGACCAGCACCGTCATGCCTTGCGCCGCCAGCTCGTGGATCTGCTGCCAGAAGTCGCGCCGCGCCTTTGGGTCGACGCCGGCGGTGGGTTCGTCCAGCAGCAGCAGCTCGGGCTGGTGCAGCAGGCAGCCGGCCAGCGCCAGGCGCTGCTTCCAGCCGCCCGACAGCGCGCCCGCGAGCTGGTCGCGCCGCGCCGCCAGCCCCAGGCGCTGCAGCGCCGCGTCGACCACGGCGGCACGGTCGGCCATGCCGTAGGCGCGGGCGATGAAGTCCAGGTTCTCGGCGATCGACAAGTCTTCATAGAGGCCGAAGCGCTGCGTCATGTAGCCCACGCGGCGCTTGATGCGCGTGGCGTCGCGGCGGATGTCCAAGCCCAGGCAGCGGCCCTCGCCGGCGTCGGGCTGCAACAGCCCACACAGCATGCGGATGGTGGTGGTCTTGCCGCTGCCGTTGGGCCCCAGGAAGCCGCAGATCTCGCCGCGCTCGACGCGGATGTCGATGTGGTCGACGACGGTGCGGTTGCCGAAGCGCTTGCTCAGGCCGCGCACCTCGATGGCCGGCTCGGCAGCGGCGGCGGCGGCGGCGTCGCTCACGGTGCGGTTCAGGCGCCGGCCGCGGGCCGCAGCTCCAGCGGCTGCCCCGGCTTGATGACCGCGCGCGCCGCGTCGTCAGGCACGGCCTCGGCCATGAACACCAGCTTGGCGCGGCTGGCGTTGCTGTAGATCACCGGCGGCGTGTACTCGGCCAGCGGCGACAGCCAGCGCAGGCGCGCCGTCAGCCCCGGCGGGCAGCCGTCGCAGCGCAGCGCCAGCGCCTGGCCGACGCGCAGCGCGGCCAGCTGCGCCTGCGGCACGAAGAAGCGCACCTTCAGCGCCTGTGGCGGCAGCAGCGCCACCACCGGCGTGCCGGCGCCCACCCATTCGCCGGGGCGGTACAGCACGTCGTAGACCTGGGCGTCCTGCGGCGCGACGCGCCGGCGCTGGTCTTCGCGCCAGCGCGCCAGGCCGGTGTCGGCCGCGGCGCCTTGCGCGGCGGCCGCGGCGGCGGCCACCTGGTCGCTGCGCGAGGCCTCCAGCGCCAGCGTGCGCTGGGCCTGCAGCTCGGCCAGGTGCGCCTGGTCGGCGTCGCGGGCGGCCTTCAGCTCGTCCAGCTTGAGCGCCGAGATGAAGCCCTGCTCCACCAGCCGCTGCTGGCGCTGCAGCGCCGCGGACGAGGCCGTCAGCGCCGCGCGCGCCTGGGCGATCTGGGCGTCGATCGCGCTGATCTCCGCCGGGCGCCGGCCCTTGGTCAGGTCGGCCGCCTGCGCTTGCGCCTGCTGCTGGCGTGCCGCGGCGCCGGCCAGGCCGAGGCTTTCCGCATCGGTGTCCAGCGCGAACAGCGGCTGGCCCTGGCGTACCGCGTCGCCGCGCTGCACAGCCACCTGGCGCAGCGTGCCGGCGGCGGCGGCCGAGACGTAGACCAGGTCAGCTTCTGCATAACCGCTGAACCAGCCGTCATCGTCGCCGCGGCTGCAGCCGGCGACCAGCAGGCCCAGGACCAGCAGCGCGGACAGCAGCGCCGGCAGTCGTGGGCGCGGCATCACGGTGTTCGACCCCCGCGCCGCGCCCATGGTCTGCCGCCTACACCGGCCGCGCGATGCGTGCCTGCAGCGCCTGGCGCAACTGCTCGGCCACGTCGGCCAGGTGGGCGCGCGCCTCGGCGCTCATGCCCGGCCGGCGCTGCGCCGCGTCCAGCCGCGCCAGCAGCCCTTGCGCCTGCACCCGCAGCAGCGCACGCGCGTCGGCGCGGCCCTGGCCGGCAGGGCGCGTCAGGCTGGCGGCGATGCGCGTGGCATGGTCGCGCTGCAGCTCGCGCCGCGGCGCCGGGATGTCGCCGGCCTTGGCGTCGAGCTCGCTCCACAGGTCGCGGCCCAGACGCTCGTACAACTCCGCCAGGTGGAAGGCCTGCGCGGGCGGCACCACGCGGCTGACGCTGTCCAGCAGGCGCTGGGCGACACCGTCGCTCATCAACTGCGCCAGCAGCGTGCGCTGCATCTCCAGCAGCTGGGTGGCGGGCGCGTAGTCGGTGACGGTGGCATTCTCGCCGCCGAACAGCGAATCGCTGCGCTCGGCGAAGTCGGGCGCCAGCCGGCGCTGCAGCGCCGCCGGCACCACCACCGCATCGGCCGACATGAAGTGGCGCGAGATCTGCTCCAGCGCCGCGCGCTGCGACGCGGCCTCCACCGGCTGCAGCGGATCGCGCCCGCTGCCCGGAAAGTCGCGCAGCGTGCGCACGCCGCCGATCTGCCGCGCCAGCACGCCGCCGGCGCGCGCCATCTCGCGCAGCGCGTAGCCCACCGAGCGGCGCAGCACGCTGTAGTCGGCGCTGGGCTTGAGCTCGCGCGTGGACTGGCGCTGGATCAGGTCGCGCGCGATGTCCAGCCGCTGGCGGGCGAAGCCCACCGCGTCGTCGCCGAGGTCGAAGATCAGGCTGTCGGGGTCGATGCCGAGACCGTTGTCCTCGTCGGTGCCGTAGGCCAGCTGCGGCTCGGCGCTGCGTGCGGCGATGCGCTGCAGCTCGGCCGCCTCCTGTGCCGGCGTGGTGCCCGGCGGCATCGGCTTGTAGGCGTACTCGATGGCCCAGTAGTCGTACGGGCCCAGCACGCTCTGGAAGCCCGGCACTGGCCGCGCGCCGGGCTCGGCCAGGTTGATCGGCGCGTATTCCATCACCGAGCCGGCCAGGCCGTGGCTGCGCACGAACTCGGGGTCGTTCATCTGCGCGCGGGTGTAGATGCGCGAGCTTCTGAAGTTATGCCGCAAGCCCAGCGTGTGGCCCACCTCGTGCAGCGTGGTGTCGGTCAGGTAGTCCAGCACGAACTGCTCGGCCTCGGGGCCGTCGGGGTCGAGCTCGCCGCGCGCTTCCAGCACGTCCAGCGCATAGGCCAGCTGCTCGGCGGCGAAGTCGGCGTAGCCGCAGGCCATGCCGTCGAGCCTGAAGCGCGGCGCGAAGTCGCCCGCGTTCGCGGCCGCATCCGCGCCCACGCCCACCGGCGCCGCATCGGGCAGCTGCATCAGCAGCGCCCAGCCGCCGGCCGGCGCGCCGCTCAGGATCTGCGAGCGGTACGCGCGCACATTGCGCGACGACAGGCTCTCGAACGCGATGTCGGCGTCGAGGATCTCGCCGCTGCGCGGGTCGACCTGGCTGGGGCCGATGGCGCCGAAGCTGGGCTGCGAGTTGGTCATCCAGCGGATTGAGGCCACGCCCATGTCCAGCGTGTCGAAGTCGGCGTCGTCGGGCTGCACCTTGACGACCACCGCGTTCTTGAAGCCGATCTTCTCGAAGGCCGCGTTCCAGCCCAGCACGCCGCGGGTGATGGCCTCGCGGTACTTCAGCGGCACCGTGCGGTCGAGCCAGAAGGTGATGGGCTTGACCGGCTCGGACAGCGCGGCCGCCGGGTCCTGCTTCTCCAGCCGCCAACGGTTGACGTAACGCTGCTGCGGCGTGCGCGCCAAGTCGTCGGCGAAGCTGGCGACGTTGGTGGTGAAGTGGCCCACGCGGGCATCGGCCGGGCGCGGCCGCAGGGCCTGCGCCGGCAGCGCGGCGAAGGCGTAGTGCAGGCCAAAGAACAGGCTGCGCGCGTCGGGCAGCGAGCGCGGCTGCGTGGGCTGCGCTGCCGCCGGCGCCGCAGAGCCCGGCTGCGGCACCGCGATGCCGGCGCTGGCGTAGTGGGCCTGCACCTCGAACACCAGCTCGCCCGGCTTGCCGCGCACCGCGGTGATGGCCGAGTTGGCGCGGTCGAAGGCGTAGTTCTGGCGGTAGCTGCGCTGCAGGTTGATCGCCATGCCCAGCAGGTCGGACAGGAAGATCGGGTTGGCCTCGACCAGCACGCTCTGGCGATCCGGGTGCGGCTGGCTGGCCACCATGCTGCTGCCCACCAGGCTGGGCGAGAAGGCGGCGCGCACGGCGCGGCCTTCGGGCGTGTCGGCCGGCGCGCTGAAGGCGGTGTTGAGCGCCAGCAACTGCACCTGGTTGTGCAGGCGGCGGAACTGCACCATCTGCTGGCGGCCGAAGCTGCCCCAGCGGCCGACCATCATGCCGCCGAAGAGGCTGTTCTCGCCGATGCCCTGGGCGATCTTGGGGCCGAAGACGAAGGCCTTGTCGAAGTCCTGCGGCGCCAGCTCGAACCAGAACTTGTCGTCCTTTTGCCAGACGGTGAACAGGCCGCCGTCGATGCGGCGCGCGTCCTTGATCACGGTGGCAAAAGGCTGCGGCTGGCCGGGCACCGAGACGACGGCCACCGCCGCGGCGGGCCGGCCGGCCGCGGCGGCGGAGGCGGTGACTGCCGCCGCCGCGGCGGCGATGGCGCCCGGCGCGACACCCACCGGCGCGGCCGTGGGCGACGAGGGCAGGTTGGCGCAGCCGGCCAGCGCCAGCGCGCCGGCCATCAGGGGCAGCGGATGAACACGCATGATCAATGGATCCCCTTGAAGCGCACGCGCTTGGGCCGCGCGCCCTCCTCGCCCAGGCGCTTGACCTTGTCGGCCTCGTACTCCTGGTAGTTGCCGTTGAAGAAGACCCATTGCGAGTCGCCCTCGGCGGCCAGGATGTGGGTGCAGATGCGGTCGAGGAACCAGCGGTCGTGGCTGATGACCATCGCGCTGCCGGCAAATTCAAGCAGCGCTTCTTCCAGCGCGCGCAGCGTCTCGACGTCGAGGTCGTTCGACGGCTCGTCCAGCATCAGCACGTTGCCGCCCTGGGCCAGGGTCTTGGCCAGGTGCAGGCGGCCGCGCTCGCCGCCCGAGAGGTTGCCCACCAGCTTCTGCTGGTCGTTGCCCTTGAAGTTGAAGCGGCCCAGGTAGGCGCGGCTGGGCATCACGAACTGGCCGACGACGATGTTGTCGAGCCCGCCCGACACGTCCTGCCACACCGTCTTGTCGCCCGCCAGGCTGTCGCGGCTCTGGTCGACGAAGGTGGGCTTGGCGGTCTTGCCGATCAGCACCTCGCCGCTGTCGGGCTGCTCGGTGCCCTGGATCATGCGGAACAGCGTCGACTTGCCGGCACCGTTGGGGCCGATGATGCCGACGATGGCGCCGGCCGGCACCTTGAAGCTGAGGTTGTCGATGAGCACGCGCTCACCGAAGCTCTTGGTCACGCCCTTGAACTCGATGACCTCGTTGCCCAGGCGTTCGGCGACCGGGATGAAGATCTCGTTGGTCTCGTTGCGGCGCTGGTATTCGACGTCGGACAGCTCCTCGAAGCGCGCCAGGCGGGCCTTGCTCTTGGTCTGGCGGGCCTTGCTGTTGCTGCGCACCCACTTCAGCTCTTCCTTCATCGCCTTGATGCGGGCGTCTTCCTTCTTCTGCTCGACTTCCAGCCGGCGCTCTTTCTGGTCCAGCCATTCGCTGTAGTTGCCCTTCCACGGGATGCCCATGCCGCGGTCGAGTTCAAGAATCCATTCGGCCGCGTTGTCGAGGAAGTAGCGGTCGTGGGTGATGGCCACCACGGTGCCCGGAAAGCGCTGCAGGAAATGCTCCAGCCATTCGACGCTCTCGGCGTCCAGGTGGTTGGTCGGCTCGTCGAGCAGCAGCATGTCGGGCTTGGACAGCAGCAGCCGGCACAGCGCCACGCGGCGCTTCTCGCCGCCCGACAGGTTCTTGATCACCGCGTCCCACGGCGGCAGGCGCAGCGCATCGGCGGCCAGTTCCAGCTGCAGGTCGGTGTTCTCGCTGCCGGCCGCGGCGATGATGGCTTCCAGCTCGGCCTGCTCGGCGGCCAGCTTGTCGAAGTCGGCGTTCTCTTCGGCGTATTCGGCGTACACCTCGTCGAGCCGCTTCTTGGCCGCCAGCACGCCGCCGATGCCCTTCTCGACCGCGTCGCGCACCGTCTCGTCGGGCGCCAGCTGCGGCTCCTGCGGCAGGTAGCCGATGTTCAGGCCCGGCATCGGCACGGCTTCGCCTTCGATGTCCTTGTCGAGCCCCGCCATGATCTTCAGCAGCGTGCTCTTGCCGCTGCCGTTGACGCCCAGCACGCCGATCTTGGCGCCGGGGAAGAAGGACAGGCTGACGTCCTTGAGGATCTGCCGCTTCGGCGGCACGATCTTGCCGACGCGGTTCATGGTGAAAACATACTGCGCCATTACATGGCCCTCCGCGAACGAAGTGAGTGGAGGCCGCCAAGGGCGGGCAGTTGCTTCGCTAAAACGTACTGGGCCATCGCGGTGCTGCTGTGCTGTAGGGGCTGGTGGGGCCTTGCGGCCAAACCGGCGATTATCCCCGGCCGTCGCCCGCTGCGGCGGCTGGGGGGCACTGGCAGGGCCTTCGTCGCAGCCGGGCTTGAAATACGCCCACCGCGAGGCAAGATGGAGGCCGCGGTCGCTTTCAACCGCTTTCCCTTCGCCCCTTGGAGGCCTGATGAACGGCAGCCTGATCACCCCCGCCACCCCCGAAGCCACGGTGCTGCGCGTGACGCACATCGTCTACGCGCTGCATGCGCTGGGCCTGGCCATCGGCGCGTTCAGCGCGGCCACCGTGCTGGGCTCGTTCCTGTTCGGCTGGCCGTCGATCATCGCGGTGATCCTGAACTACATCTACCGCGGCCAGGCGCGCGGCACGTGGCTGGAATCGCACTTCTCGTGGCAGATCCGCACCTTCTGGTTCGCGCTGGCCTGGGCGGTGGTGGTGGCGCTGGTGTCGTTCCCGCTGGCCTTCGTGCTGGTGGGCATCGGCACCTGGATCCTGGGCATGGCGCTGCTGGGCATCTGGGCCATCTACCGCATCGGCCGCGGCTGGCTGCGGCTGAACGACCGCCAGCCGATGCCGATGGGCTGAAGTTCGCGCCGCATCTGCCGATAGAGGTCCGTATCGAACGAACGGACCTGCGGAGGCGGCAGATGATGGACGGCGGCGCAGCGCAGCGGGCGCTGGTGGTCGACCGGCAGTTGCTGGCGCGCACCGGGATGGCTGCGCTGCTGGCCGGCCTGCCGGGCTGGACCTGCGTGGGCGCGGTGGCCGACGTCGACGCCGCGCTGGCGGCCTGCCGCGAGCGCGCGCCCGACCTGGTGCTGCTGGACCTGCTGGAGCCGCCCGGCGCCGGTGCGCCGCCGGGGCTGGACCTGGCGCAGGCGCTGCGCCGCCAATGGCCGCGGCTGCGGCTTCTGGCGGTGTCGGCGCGCGCCGAGCCGGCGCTGGTGCGCGCCGCGCTGCGCGCCGGCGCCGACGGCTTCATGAGCAAGGGCTTCGAGCGGCTGGAACTGGTGCAGGCGCTGGACGCGCTGCGCCAGGGCCGGCGCTGGATCAGCCCGCCGATCCAGGCCGCGCTGCAGGCCGCCGAGCGCGCCGGCCCGGCGCTGACGCCGCGCCAGCGCGACGTGCTGGCGCAACTGGCACGCGGGCGCTCCAACAAGCAGATCGCGCGCGACCTGGGCATCAGCATCAAGACCGTGGAGTACCACCGCGCCGAGCTGATCGCGCGGCTGGACCTGCACGATGTCGCCAGCTTGACACGCTATGCGCTGGCCCAGGGACTGGTCGACGCGGTGAGCTGAAGCCGCTTGGGCGCGCCGGCGCGGCCAGGCCCGGCCCGACGTTGCCAACAGCGCGTACACTCCGCCCCGCCCAGCGACGCCCAGTCGGCCGCCGGGCAGCCGAACCCGGCTCATGTTCCGACGCCACGCGCCCCTCGACTGGATCGCCTCCTTTGCAGGCGACAGCGGCTGCGTACCCCCAAGGCCTCTCGCAAGGCCTCTACCGATGAAATTCACGGACCTCGGCTTGTCCGAGCCGCTGTTGCGCGCTGTGCGCGAACAAGGCTACGACAGCCCCACGCCCATCCAGGCACAGGCGATCCCCGCGGTGCTCAAGGGCGGCGACCTCCTCGCCGGCGCACAGACCGGCACCGGCAAGACCGCCGGCTTCACGCTGCCGCTGCTGCAGCGCCTGTCGGCCACCAAGCCCACGCGCGACGCGCGCGGGCGCATCCCGATCCGCGCGCTGATCCTCACCCCCACCCGCGAGCTGGCGGCGCAGGTCGAGGAAAGCGTGCGCACCTACGGCCAGTACCTGCCGCTGACCAGCATGGTCATGTTCGGCGGCGTGGGCATGCAGCCGCAGATCGACCGCCTGCGCAAGGGCGTCGACATCCTGGTGGCCACGCCGGGCCGGCTGCTGGACCACCACCAGCAGGGCACCCTCGACCTGAGCCAGGTGCAGGTCTTCGTGCTCGACGAGGCCGACCGCATGCTCGACATGGGCTTCATCCACGACATCAAGAAGGTGCTGGCCATCGTGCCGGCCAAGAAGCAGAGCCTGCTGTTCAGCGCCACCTTCAGCGACGAGATCAAGGCCCTGGCCGACCGGCTGCTGAACCAGCCGGCGCTGATCGAGGTGGCACGCCGCAACGCCACGGCCGACCTGATCGCGCAGAAGGTGCACCCGGTGGGCCGCGAGCGCAAGAAGGAGCTGCTGGCGCACCTGATCAAGAGCGGTGACTGGCACCAGGTGCTGGTCTTCACGCGCATGAAGCACGGGGCCAACCGCCTGGCCGAATACCTCAACGACCACGGCATCAGCGCGATGGCGATCCACGGCAACAAGAGCCAGGGTGCGCGCACCAAGGCGCTGGCCGACTTCAAGAGCGGCGAGCTGCAGGTGCTGGTGGCCACCGACATCGCGGCGCGCGGCATCGACATCGACCAGTTGCCGCACGTCGTCAACTTCGAGCTGCCCAACGTGCCGGAAGACTACGTGCACCGCATCGGCCGCACCGGCCGCGCCGGTGCCAGCGGCGAGGCGATCTCGCTGGTCTGCCTGGACGAGGAGATCTTCCTCAAAGACATCGAGCGGCTGATCAAGCACAGCATCCCGCGCGAGGCCGTGCCCGGCTTCGAGGCGCCGGCCGGCGAACGCGCCGAACCCATCGTCCTGGGCCGCATGACCATCGGCATCGGCGGCATGCGGCGCGGCGGCGCGGGCGGTGGTGGTGGTGGCGGCCGGCCGGGTGCGCGGCCGCCGGCGCGGCACGGCAGCAGCGGCGGCGGCGCAGGGTCATCGCAAGGCCGCGGGCCGAGCCAGGGCCAGGGCCGGCCCGGCGGCGGCGGTGGCGGTGGCGGTGGTGCCCGGCGGCCGGGGCCGCGGCCGGCGGCGAAGTCGTCGCGCGGGCCGGGGCGCTGAGCCGGTCGCCGGCTACGCCGCCTGGAGCAGAAACTCGACCTTGACGGCGTCGTACGGGAACTCGAGTTGACCGCTCTCGCGGCGGGCCAGCACGCCGGCATGAAACAGCGCCGTCAGGTCACCATGCACGGCCTTGACGTCGCGGCCGACGCGCCTGGCGGCGTCGCGCACCGACATCGGGCCGGCAGCGCACATGGCCTTCAGGAGTTCCCAGCGCTTTGCGGTCAAGACCTTCCACAGCAGTTCGGGGCTCGCAAAGGAGATCCGGTCGCCTCTGGACGCCTTGCCCGTCTTCCAGGCATGAACGAACTCGGCCATCGTGTCTTCGGGCTCTCGAACCTCAAGCGTCACGGTTTTCATCTCGGGACCTCGCGATGTCGCGCTGGAAGGCCTCGATCAACGGCTCACGCCAACCTCGTAGCGACGACTACAGATGCGGTGGCGCAAACGACGTTACCGGATTTCGCCAAGCTGGTCGCCTTGGGCAGGCAGGCCACCATCGGAGCCCAGCGTAAACTCGCCCGCCGCCCATGGACCTGATCGCCTCCGTCATCGCCTGCGTGCTGGCCTACCTCGTGGGCTCGCTGTCGTTCGCCGTCATCGTCAGCCGGCTGATGGGCTTGTCGGACCCGCGCAGCTACGGGTCGAAAAACCCCGGCGCCACCAACGTGCTGCGCTCGGGCAACAAGGCCGCGGCGGTGCTCACGCTGGTGCTGGATGCGCTGAAAGGCTTCTTGCCCGTGCTGGCCGCGCTGTTGCTGGCACCGCGCTTCGGGTTCGGCGAGGGCACGCCGGCGTGGGTGGGGCTGGCGGCTTTCGTCGGCCACCTGTGGCCGGTGTTCTTCCGCTTCCAAGGCGGCAAGGGCGTGGCCACCGCGGCCGGCGCGCTGCTGGCGCTGAACCCCTTGCTGGGGCTGGCGACGCTGGCCACCTGGCTGATCATCGCGGCCTTCTTCCGCTACTCGTCGCTGGCCTCGCTGGCGGCGGCGCTGTTCGCGCCCTTCTACCAGCTGTTGATCTGGGGCCCGGGGCCCACGGTGCTGCCCATCGTCCTGATGAGCCTGCTGCTGGTGTGGCGCCACCAAGGCAACATCCGCAAGCTGATGGCCGGCACCGAAGCGCGCCTGGGCCAGAAGGTTCAACCCCCCACTCACCGAGGACACAAGTGATGGTTCAGCGCTTCGACGTCGGCCCCCGCATGTCGGAAATGGCCGTGCACAACGGCGTGTGCTACCTGGCCGGCCAGGTGGCCGGGGATGCCAGCCAGGACATCCGCGGCCAGCTGCGCCAGGTGCTGGCCGCCGTCGACAAGCTGCTGGCGCGCGCCGGCAGCGACAAGAGCAAGATCCTGCGCTGCCAGATCTTCCTGGCCGACCTGGCCGACTTCGCGGCGATGAACGAGGTGTGGGAAGCCTGGGTCGTGCCCGGCAACACGCCGCCGCGCGCCACCGTGCAGGCCGCGCTGGCGCGGCCGGAGTGGAAGGTCGAAGTGGTGGTCACCGCGGCGCTGTAGCGCGCGGGGGGTGGTTACCGCCGCGCTGTCGCGCGCGGGTGCAACCCCGCCAGATAAGCGTCCACCGCCTGCCGCCCGACGCGCTGCAGGTCGAAGCCGGCGGGGTCGAGCAGCCAGTTCTGGATCAGCCCGCTGACCAGCGCGTGCAGCCCCAACGCCGCAGCGCGCGCCGGGGTGCGGCTGCCCACGCGGCCCTGGGCGCGGGCGCGGCGCAGCGCGGCTTCGAGATGGCGGCTGCGCTCGCGCAGGCTGGCCAGGCGGCGCTCGCGCACCGCCTTCATCTCGTCGACGTACTCCACCTTCTGCAACGCGATCTCGAAGACGCGGCGCGTCTGCGGGTCTTCGACCGTGGCGCGCAGCGAGTCCAGCAGGCTGCGCCGGATCTGCGCCAGCGGATCGCCGACGGCCGGGTCGGCGCTGCGGTCGACGGCCTGCTCCATCGGCAGCACCACGCGCGCCAGCATCGCGTCGAACAACTCGGCCTTGTCCTTGAAGTGCCAGTAGATCGCGCCGCGGGTCAACCCGGCGGCGGCGGCGATGTCTTGCAGCGAGGTGCGCGCCACGCCGCGCAGCAGGAACTGCGCTTGCGCGGCGTCGATGATCTGCTGGCGCGTGGCCAGGGCCTCCTGCTTGGTGCGACGGACCATGGCGCGCTCAACATACATTCATCGTTGTATGTATAGTAAGCCGCGCCGCCGCCTCCGGACAAGCGGTCAACCAGCGATCTTCGAGCGAACAACCAGCGACCCGCCATGCCCGTGTGCCCTCGCCCATTTCTTTCGCGCCGTGGCGCGGGCGCGCTGACGCTCGCCGCCGCACTGCTGGCCTTGGCCGCCTGCGGCGACAAGGCCGCGCCGGCGGCCGCCGGCCCCGGGGCCGGCGCGGCACCGCCGCCGCCGGAAGTGGGCGTGCTCACGGTCAGCCCCGGCACCGTGGGCCTGATGACCGAACTGCCCGGCCGCACCGAGGCCTCGCGCGTGGCGCAGGTGCGCGCGCGCGCCGCCGGCATCGTGCAGCGGCGCTTGTTCCGCGAGGGCTCCGACGTGCGCGCGGGCCAGCCGCTGTTCCAGATCGACGACGCGCCCTACCGCGCCGCGCTGGCCAGCGCGCAGGCCGCGCTGGCACGCGCCGAGGCCAATGCGCTGCAGGCGCGCGCCAACGCCGAGCGCGCCAAGCCGCTGTACGAAGGCCAGGCGATGAGCCAGCAGGACTACGTGGCCGCCACCGCCGCGCGCCAACAAAGCGAGGCCGACGTGGCCGCCGCCAGGGCCGCCGTGCAGGCCGCGCAGATCAACCTCGGCTACGCCTCGGTGACGGCGCCGATCGCCGGCCGCATCGGCCGCGCGCTGGTGACCGAGGGCGCGCTGGTCGGCCAGGGCGAGGCCACGCCACTGGCGCTGGTGCAGCAGATCGACCCGATGTACGTCAGCTTCACGCAGCCGGTGGCCGAGGTGCTGCGCCTGCGCGCGGCCATCTCGGGCGGCCAGTTGCAGCGCGCCAGCGGCGCGCAGGCCGCCGCGGTGCGGCTGCAGCTGGACGACGGCAGCACCTACCCGCTGGCCGGGCGGCTGCTGTTCTCCGACCTGACGGTGGACCCCACGTCGGGCCAGATCACGCTGCGCGCCGAAGTGCCCAACCCGCAGGGCCTGCTGCTGCCGGGCATGTACGTGCGCGGCCGGCTGGAGCTGGCGCAGGCCGACGGCGCGATCCTGCTGCCGCAGCAGGCGGTGCAGCGCGGCGGCGACGGCGACCGCGTGTGGGTGGTGGCTCCTGATGGCAAGTTATCCACGCGGACCGTCAAGCTGGGTGGCGCGCGTGGCGGCAACTGGGTGGTGCTGGACGGGCTGAAGGCCGGCGAGCAGGTGGTGATGGACGGCTTCCAGAAGCTGACCGGCCAGAGCGTGGTCAAGCCGGTGCCGTGGCAGCCGCCGGGTGCGGCGCCGTCGGCAGCGGCCGCATCGGCGCCGGCAGCCGCGGCCACCCCCGCGTCCGCCGCGTCGCGCTAACCGCGAGGTCAGCCGGATGGCCCCCTTCTTCATCGAGCGCCCGATCTTCGCCTGGGTGATCGCGCTCTTCGTGCTGGTGGCCGGCAGCGTGGCGATCACGCAGCTGCCGATCGCGCAGTACCCGCCGGTGGCGCCGCCGTCCATCGTCGTCAGTGCCAGCTATCCCGGCGCCTCGGCGCAGACGCTGGAAGACAGCGTGCTGGCGGTGATCGAGCGCGAGATGAACGGCGCGCCGGGCCTGATCTACATGGAGTCGGTGGCGCAGGCCAACGGCAGCGGCAACATCACGCTGAGCTTCCAGCCCGGCACCAACGCCGACCTGGCGCAGGTGGACGTGCAGAACCGGCTGTCGCGCGCCACGCCACGCCTGCCCGTGGCCGTCACGCAGCAGGGCGTGCGGGTCGACAAGTCGCGCAGCAACTTCCTGCTGTTCACCATCCTGTCGTCCGACAACCCGGCCTGGGACCCGATCGCCCTGGGCGACTACGCGTCGCGCAACGTGCTGCCCGAACTGCAGCGCGTGCCCGGCGTCGGCCAGGCGCAGCTGTTCGGCACCGAACGCGCGATGCGCATCTGGATCGACCCCGCCAAGCTGCAGGGCCTGAATCTCGGCGCGGCCGACGTGGTGGCCGCGATCCGCGCGCAGAACGCGCAGGTGGCCTCGGGGACGCTGGGCGACCTGCCCAACGTGCCGGGGCTGGGCATGTCGGCCACCGTGGTGGTCAGCGGCCAGCTGGCGAGCGTGGAGCAGTTCGGCAACATCGTGCTGCGCGCCAACGCCGACGGCTCCACCGTGCGGCTGAAGGACGTGGCCCGCGTCGAGCTGGGCGCCCAGGCCTATGCCACCTCGGCGCGGCTCAACGGCAACCCGTCCACCGGCATCGGCGTGCAGCTCTCGCCGTCGGGCAATGCGCTGGCCACCGCAGCGGCCATCCGCGCCAAGATGGACGAGCTGCAGCGCTACTTTCCGCAGGGCGTGAGCTACAGCATCCCCTTCGACACCTCGCGCTTCGTGCGGATCTCGATCACCCAGGTGGCCGAGACGCTGGTCGAGGCGGTGGGGCTGGTGTTCCTGGTGATGCTGCTGTTCCTGCAAAGCCTGCGCTACACGGTGATCCCCACCATCGTGGTGCCGGTGGCGCTGCTGGGCACCTTCGCCGTCCTGCTGGCACTGGGTTTCTCGATCAACGTGCTGACGATGTTCGGCATGGTGCTGGTGATCGGCATCGTGGTCGACGACGCCATCGTGGTGGTCGAGAACGTCGAGCGCATCATGAGCGAGGAAGGGCTGCCGCCGCTGCAGGCCACGCGCAAGGCGATGGGGCAGATCTCGGGCGCCATCGTCGGCGTCACGGTGGTGCTGATCTCGGTGTTCGTGCCGCTGGCCTTCTTCAGCGGCTCGGTGGGCAACATCTACCGCCAGTTCGCCGCGGTGATGGTGGCCTCGATCGGCTTCTCGGCCTTCATGGCGCTGAGCTTGACGCCGGCGTTATGCGCCACGCTGCTCAAGCCCGTGCAGGCCGGCCACCACATCGAGAAGCGCGGCTTCTTCGGCTGGTTCAACCGCGGCTTCAAGCGCACGGCGCATGGCTACGAAGGCACGGTGTCACGGCTGCTGCGCCGCGCCGGGCGCTTCTTGCTGGTCTACGCGGTGATCATCGCGGCCGTGGGCTGGGTCTACCTGCGCTTGCCCACCTCGTTCCTGCCGGCCGAGGACCAGGGCAACCTGCTGGTCAGCGTGCAACTGCCGCCGGGCGCCACGCAGGAGCGCACGCTGGCCGTCGTCCGCCAGGTGGAGAGCTTCATGCTCAAGCAGCCCGAGGTGCAGTCCATCGTCGGCGTGCTGGGCTTCAGCTTCTCGGGCCAGGGGCAGAACGCCGGCCTGGCTTTCGTGACGCTGAAGGACTGGGACGAGCGCAAGCAGGCCGGCCAGTCGGCGCAGGCGCTGGCCGGGCGGGCCTTCGGCGCCTTCAGCAACATCCGCGACGCGATCGTCTTCCCCTTGAGCCCGCCGCCGATCCCCGAGCTGGGCACCGCCTCGGGCTTCAACTTCCGGCTGCAGGACCGCGGCGGCAAGGGTCACGACGCCCTGGTGGCCGCGCGCAACCAGTTGCTGGGGCTGGCGGGCAGGAGCCCGGTGCTGACCCAGGTGCGGCCCGACGGGCTGGAAGACGCGCCGCAACTGCAGCTCGACATCGACCGCGACAAGGCGCAGGCGCTGGGCGTGGGCTTCGACGCGATCAACACCGTGATCTCCACCGCCCTGGGCTCGGCCTACGTCAACGACTTTCCCAACGCCGGCCGCCTGCAGCGCGTGGTGGTGCAGGCCGACGCGCCGGCGCGCATGCAGCCCGAAGACCTGCTGGCGCTGACCGTCAGCAACGCCCAGGGCAAGCCGGTGCCGCTGTCGGCCTTTGCCGTCACGCGCTGGGTGACCGGCGCGATGCAGACCGTGCGCTACAACGGCTACCCGGCGATGCGCATCGGCGGCCAGGCCGCGCCCGGCTACAGCACCGGCGCCGCGATGGCCGAGATGGAGCGCCTGGCCGCGCAGTTGCCCGAAGGCTTCGGCTACGAGTGGACCGGCATCTCGCGCGAGGAGAAGCTCGCCGGCTCGCAGGCGCTGGTGCTGTACGGCTTTGCGATCCTGGCGGTGTTCCTGTGCCTGGCGGCGCTGTACGAGAGCTGGAGCATCCCGTTCGCGGTGATCCTGGTCGTGCCGCTGGGCGTGCTGGGCGTCGTGCTGGCCACTCTGTTTCGCGGTTATGCCAACGACGTCTACTTCCAGGTCGGCCTGATCACCATCATCGGCTTGTCGGCCAAGAACGCGATCCTGATCATCGAGTTCGCTAAGGACCAGCAGGCCCAGGGCAAGAACCCGATCGAAGCCGCGCTGGCGGCCGCGCACCTGCGCTTTCGGCCCATCGTGATGACCTCGCTGGCCTTCATCCTGGGCGTGATGCCGCTGTTCCTGTCCACCGGCGCCGGCTCGGCCAGCCAGCGCGCCATCGGCACCGGCGTGATCGGCGGCATGCTCAGCGCGGTGCTGCTGTCGGTGTTCTTCGTGCCGCTGTTCTTCGTGGTCGTGCGGCGCTTCTTCAAGGGCAGCGAGCGGCAGCACCAGCACGCGCTGCACGATGCCGAGCACCGTGGCGGGCACGCCGCCGACCCGGAGGTGCCGCGATGACGGCCCTGCGCCGCACGGCGCCGCTGCTGCTGGCGCTGCTGTCGGCCTGCAGCAGCATGGCGCCGCCCTATCAACGGCCGGCGGCGCCGGTGGCGGCGCAGTTTCCGCAGGCAGCGCCGGCCGCCACGGCGACGGCGGCGGCCGACCTCGCCTGGCCCGACTTCTTCGCCGCCGATGCGCGCCTGCGCCGCCTGATCACGCTGGCGCTGCAGAACAACCGCGACCTGCGCGTGGCGATGCTCAACGTCGAGCAGGCGCGCGAGCAGTTGACGGTGCGCCAGGCCGACCTCTGGCCGACCGTCGGCGTCGGCGCCAGCGCCACGCGCACGCCCATGCCCGGCGGCAGCAGCACCCGCGTCTACAGTGCCGGGCTGCAGGTCTCGGCCTATGAGCTGGACCTGTTCGGCCGCCTGCGCAGCCTGGACGACGTGGCCGCCGCGCAAGTGCTGGCCAGCGACGAGGCGCGCAAGGCCGCGCAGATCAGCCTGGTGGCGACGGTGGCCAACGCGTGGCTGGCGCTGCTGGCCGACGACGCAGCGCTGCAGGTCATCCGCCAGACCCTGGACACGCGCGACGAAACGCGCCGCCTGGTGGCCCTGCGCCTGCAGTACGGCGCCGCTTCGCGGCTGGACCTGCGGCAGGTGGACTCGCTGCTGGAAGCCGCGCGCATCGCGCTGGCCCAGCAACAGCGCCAGCGCCTGCTGGATCGCAACGCGTTGGAGCTGCTGCTGGGGCAGCCGCTGCCGGCCGAGTTGCTGCCCGATGAAGGCGCCGTCGCGGCATTGCCTGAGCTGCCCGACGTGCCGGTCGGCCTGCCCTCCGAGGTGCTGGCCCGCCGCCCCGACGTGCGCCAGGCCGAGGCGCTGCTGATCGCCGCCAACGCCAACATCGGCGCGGCGCGCGCGGCGCTGTTCCCGCGCATCACGCTGACGGCCAGCGCGGGCAGCGTCAGCAGCGAGTTGTCGGGCCTGTTCGCTGCCGGCAGCTGGGGCTTCGGGTTGGCGCCGGCGCTGCTGCAGACGATCTTCGACGCCGGCCGCAACCAGGCCAACGTGCGCAGCGCCGAGCGCGCGCGCGAGATTGCCGTGGCGCAGTACGAGAAGTCGCTGCAAGCGGCCTTCCGCGAAGTGGCCGACGCGCTGGCCGGCCGCAGCACGCTGGACGAGCAGCGCCGCGCCCAGGCCGCCCAGGTCGACGCCGAGCGCGACCGCCTGTCGCTGGTGGACCTGCGGCTGCGCAACGGCGCCGCCAGCACGCTGGAACTGCTGGACGCCCAACGCTCGCTGTTCGCCGCCCGCCTGGCCCTGGTGCAGGTGCAGGCGGCGCAGGCGCAGAACGGCGTGGCGCTGTACCGGGCGCTGGGCGGGGGCTGGAGCGAGGCGACAGGCCGTTGATTTAACGAGTTAGAGCCCCAGCCGCGCCGGATCGCCCCGCCCGTGGCGCAGCAGCAGCGGCTCGTCGCCGCTGAGGTCGACCACCGTGGTCGGCTCCATCGGACAGGCGCCGGCGTCGAGCACGGCCTGCACCTGCTTTTGCAGCCTGTCGCGGATCTCGTGGGCGTCGTTCAGCGGTTCGGTCTCGCCGGGCGGGATCAGCGTGGTGCCGATCAGCGGCTGGCCGAACACCGCCAGCAGCTCCTGCAGGACCTTGTGCTCGGGCACGCGCAGGCCGATGGTGCGGCGCGAAGGGTGGCTGACGCGGCGCGGCACTTCCTTGGTGGCCTCCAGGATGAAGGTGTAGGGCCCCGGCGTGCCGAGCTTGAGGATGCGGTACTGGCGGTTGTCGACGCGCGCATAACTCGCCAGTTCAGACAAATCGCGGCACAGCAAGGTCAGGTGGTGCTTGTCGTCGACCTGGCGGATGCGGCGCAGCTGCTCCACCGCCGCCTTGTCGTCGAGCTGGCACACCAGCGCGTAGCTGGAATCGGTGGGCACGGCGACGACGCCGCCGTCGTGCAGGATCTGCGCGGCCTGCTTCAGCAGCCGCGGCTGCGGGTTCTGCGGGTGGACTTCGAAGAGCTGGGACATGGTGGGGCGGACTCAGCGGGTCAGGCGGATCGAGCGCAGCGTGTCGCCCGGCGGCACGGCCGAAGCGGCAGCCGGTGGCGCAGCGGCCGCTGCCGCCGCGCCCGGCAGCGCCTCCGCCGCGGTGCCGGCAAGGCCCGCGAGATCCAGGAAGAAGGCGTACTCGCGCGCCCAGTGCCGCGGCTGCTCCAGCCGGCCCACGGCGCCGGCGTGGCCGCCTTGCATCTCCACGTGCAGCAGCAGCGGGTTGCGGTCGGTTCTGGCGGCGCGCAGGCGGGCCACGTACTTGGCCGGCTCGTGCACCTGCACGCGCGAATCCCACAGCGCGGTGGTCACCAACATGGCCGGGTATGCGCGCGCACCGATGTTGTCGTAGGGCGACCAGGCGCGCATGCGCTCGTAGGCGGCCTTCTCGCGCGGGTCGCCCCACTCGCCCCATTCGTTGGCGGTGAGCGGCAGCGTGGGGTCGAGCATGGTGGTCAGCACGTCGACGAAGGGCACGTCCAGCGCCAGGCCGCGAAAGCGCGCGCCAGCCTCGTTGGCCACCACCGCCAGCAGCAGCCCGCCGGCCGAGGCGCCCTGGCCGAACAGCTTGTCGGTCGCGGCCCAGCGCTGCTCCACCAGGTGGTCGGCGACGGCCATGAAGTCCTCGAAGCTGCGCCGCTTGTGCAGGTTGCGGCCGGCCTCGTACCAGGCCTGGCCGAGCTCGCCGCCGCCGCGCACGTGGGCGATGGCGATCACGAAGCCGCGGTCCAGCAGCGACAGCCGGTGGGCGCCGAACTCGGGCTCATAGGGGTCGCCGTAGGCGCCGTAAGCCTCGATCAGCAGCGGCGCGCCGCCATCGCGCCGGGCGCGGTCGCTGCGCCAGGCCAGCGTGACGGGCACCTGCGCGCCGTCGCGCGCACGCGCCCACAGCAGCTGGCTGCGGTACAGCGCCAGGTCCTGCCCGGGCACGCGCTCCTGCCGCCGCAGCGTCTCGCGGCCGCTGGCGAGCTGCACGTCGACGATGGCCGGCGGCCGCACCAGCGACTGCAGCACCAGCTGCACCTGCGCCGCCGAAGGGTCGCGGTTCTCGCCCAGGCCGACCATGCCGGCCTCGGGCGGCTCGACGACGCGGCGCTCGCTGCCGTCGGGCGCCAGCAGCCGCACGCGCGGCCGGCCCTGCGCCGATTCCTCGACGACGATGGCGTGGTCGAAAGCCTCGAAGGCGCCCAGCGCCACGCCCTCGCGCACCGGCACCAGGGTGCGCCAGCCGGCACGCTGGTCGGGGTCCTTTTCGGGTGCCGCCACCAGGCGGAACTCGGTCGCGCCTTCATTGGTGCGCAGCAGCCAGCGGCCGCCGGCGTGATCGGCATGCAGGCGCACGCCGGCGCGGCGCGCGAAGACCACGCGGGCCGGCTGCTGCGGCGCATCGGCCGGCACGGCGCGCAGTTCGGCGGTGTCGCTGCCGTGGATGTCGATCAGCACCTGGCGCCGCGAGGCGCTGGGCCGCACCTCGACGAACAGCGTCTTGTCGGCCTCGTCGTGCACCAGGGTGTCGGCCGTGGCCGGGCTGCCGCGCTGGTGGCGCCAGACGGCGCCGCTGTGCAGCGTGACCGGGTCCTGCCGCACGTAGAACACGGTGCGGCTGTCGGCAGCCCAGGCAAAGCCTTCGAGCACGCCGCTGAGGCGCTCGGGCTGCAGCCGCCGCGTCGACAGGTTCTGGATGTAGAGGTCGTGGGCGCCGCGGCCCACCACGTCCTCGGTCCAGGCCAGCCACTGGCCGTCGGGGCTGAGCCTTGCCTGGCCCAGCGCGTAGTAGCGCTGCGCGATGGCCTGCTGCGGCAGGTCGAGCAACACCTCGGCGCGGGCCGCAGGGTCGGGACCCTCGGCCGTGCCGCGGCGGCGCATCAGCCGCGGATGCTGGACGCCGCTTTCGTACTGCCGCCACAGCCACCAGCCGCGCTCGTACACCGGCACGCTGCTTTCGTCGGGCCGCACGCGCGCGGCCATCTCCTGCGTCAGCCGCTCGCGCAAGCCGCGCAGCGGCGCCAGCACGGCCTCGGTGTAGCGGTTCTCGGCTTCGAGGTAGCGCAGGATCTCGGGCCGCTTGGCCTGCGGATCGTCGTCGCGCAGCCAGTGGTAATCGTCACTGCGCTCGCCGTGCGGGCTCTTGACGACGAAGGGCCGCTTCTCGGCCAGCGGCGGCTGAGGCTGGCTGTGCGCCGGCCCCGCCAGCGGCAGGCCGGCGAGGATCAGCAGCCAGAGCGCGCGCATGGCGCCGATCATAGGCGCCGGGGCTGCGGGCGGCAGGCGACGACGGTCGCTCAGCCGGGTCTGACATCACGCTTGCGTGGCCTCGCCTTCCCCCTCCAGGTCGGCGAACAACTCGGCGGCAGGCAACGCCAGTTCGACGCTCTTCAGTTCCACCGCCTGCCCGCCGCTGAACGGGTGCAGCACCCACAGGCCGTCGGCGCCCTTGCGGTAGACGTCGGCGCTGCGCCGGTCGATGTCGATGAGCACGTATTCGCGCAGGCTTGCGATCTGGCGGTAGTGGGCGAACTTGACACCCATGTCGTACTGCGCCGTGCCGGGCGACAGCACCTCGGCCACCAGCACCGGAGCGGACTTGGACAGCCGTCTGGCGCGGTCGTCGGCGTCGCAGGTGACCATCACGGCGGGATAGAAATAGGCGTCGGAGGCCGCCACGTGCAGGCGCATGTCGCTCATGTAGGTCTTGCACGGGCTCCCGCGCAGATGCCGGTGCAGGGCGGAGGTGAGGTTGACCGCCACCGTCACGTGCCCATCCTCGGCGCCAGCCATGGCGAACACCTCGCCATCGATGTACTCATGGCGCTCCGCCTGCGCCTGCTCCCATTCCAGGTAGTCGGCGGCGGTCAGGAAAGACCGTGCCTGTGCGCGTGCCATTGCGGTGCTCCAGAAGGCGGACGAGCCATTATCGGCGCACGGCCGCAGCTGCAGTCATGCGCTGCGCCGGCGGCGGCCATCCGCGCCACGCCGCCGGGCCTAACATCACGCCCATGCCCCGCTTCGTCGCTTTGCTCAGAGGCGTGAGCCCGCTCAACGCCAGCATGCCCGCGCTCAAGCGCTGCTTCGAGCGCGCGGGCTTCGAGGGCGTGAAGACGCTGCTGGCCACCGATCCCTTCGCGCCTTTCGCCTTTCCGCCGCAGGCCAAGCGCGTGGTCAGCTTCCTGCGCGACGCGCGGCCGCCGCGCCTGCCGCTGCCCCTGACCGAGGGCTTTGCCACCGTGGCCTGCCAGCACGGCCTGCACGTCTTCACCGCCTACATCCCCGGCGACGAAGGGCCGGTGTTCATGAAGCTGATCGAGAGGGCCTTCGGCACCGACGTGACGACGCGGACCTGGGACACGGTGAGCAAGTGCGCGGTGGCTTGAGTGATGAAAGCAGGCATGCCTCACACGCCCATCGATCATCGCTGCACGCCATTGCGCATGGCCTGGGCCCTGCCCTGCAGCCTGATCGGCCTGTCGCTGGGCGCGCTCGCCCTCGCGCTCGGCGGCAGCGCCAGGCGCGTCGGCCACACGCTGGAGATCGCGCTCGCCGGCCGGCAGCGGCAGGCGCCGCGCTGGGCTTGCCGCCTGCCCTTCCTGGCCATCACCTTCGGCCACGTGATCGTCGGCCAGAGCCACGAGGCGCTGGCCGCGCTGCGGCCGCACGAAAGGGTGCACGTGCGCCAGTACGAAAGCCTCGGCCCCTGCTTCCTGGTCGCCTACCCCTTGTCCAGCCTGATGGCCTGGCTGCGCGGCGATTGCCCGTATCGCGGCAATCGCTTCGAGCGCGAGGCGTTCGCGCAGGCGTCGGGCCGCGGCGACGCGGCATGAGCCATCGCCGGATCGCGTCGCGCGCCACCATGCCGCCCACACGCCTGCTCGCCGGTGTCGCCACCATGGTGCTTGCCTGGGCACCCGCGGCTGCTGAATCTGTCGAATGCACCGGGTATGCCGCCGCGCTGCGCCAGATGGTCGTCGCCGACCAGGCGCTGCGCTCGCGCTGGGATTTTTCCGAGTCCGCCCACAGCGCCGAGCCGCCCCGGATCGTCCAGTTGACCGAGCTGGTCGACCGCCAGAACACCGCGCGGCTGAAGTCGCTGCTCAGGCGCTGCGGCTGGCCCCGGCGCAGCGTGCACGGCGCGGCGGCGGTCGACGATGCGTGGCTGCTGGCGCAGCACGCCGACCGCGACCGGCCGTTCCAAAAGGTTGCCCTTGCGCGGCTGCGTGACCGGGTCGCTCAGGGCGAAGCGCCGGCCGACCATCTGGCCTACCTGGCGGACCGGGTCGCGCTGGCCGAAGGCCGGCCGCAGCTTTACGGCACCCAGCTCACCCTCAAGGCGCCTTGCGAACTGGACTTCCGGCCGCTGGACGATCGCACCAAGGTCGAGGCCCGCCGCAAGGCCATCGGCTGGCCGTCGCTCGACGAGTACCGGCAGCTCGTGCTGAGCCACGCGATGCCCGGACAATGCCGGCCGCAGCTGCAGCCCAGTCCGACCGCGTCGCCATGAACGCCGTCGCCGACCATCGCCGCTTCTACGCCGAGTACATCGTCCGCAGCGCCGGCTCCAGCGACCCGCGGCTGATCGAGGCCTTCGCGGCGGTGCCGCGCGAGGACTTCCTCGGGCCCGGGCCGTGGCAGGTATTCGTCGGCTCGGGCGATCTGCCGACCTTGTCGGAAGACCCGCGGTTGCTGTACCAGGACGTGCTGGTCGCGCTGGCGCCGGAGCGGCAGATCAACAACGGCCAGCCGTCGCTGCACGCGCGCTGCATGGCCGCGGTGGCGCCGGCGCCGGGCGAGACGGTGATGCACCTGGGCGCGGGCACCGGCTACTACACCGCGATCCTGGCAGAGCTGGTCGGGCCGGCGGGCCGCGTGATCGCGATCGAGCGCGAGGAAGACCTGGCGACCAAGGCCCAGGCGGCGCTGCGGCCGTGGCCGCAGGTCGAGGTGCGACACGCCTCGGCGACCGAGACCGCGCTGCCGGCCAGCGACGTCATCTACGTCAGCGCCGGCGCCACGCACCCGCCCGCGGCCTGGCTGGACGCGCTGCGCATCGGCGGGCGGCTGGTCTTTCCGCTGACGCCCAACGAGGGCTTCGGCGTGATGCTGCTGGTCACGCGGCAGACCGAGTCGTCGTACGCCGCCGCGGCGCTGATGCGCGTCGCCTTCATCCCCTGCATCGGCGCCCGCGACGATGCGGCGTCGGCCTCGCTGGCCAAGGCGCTGCAGCGCCAGTCGCTGCAAGACGTGCGCTCGCTGGTGCGCTCGCTGGTGCGCTCGGCGACGCCCGACGGCTCGGCCTGGTGCATCGGCGACGGGTGGTGGTTGTCGTCGGCCGAGCCCGTTGGCGCTTGAGCAGCGCCCTCAGGCCGCCACCGGCACCAGAAAGTCCCGCCCGATCCCGGCGCCGATGTCGCCGACGCGGTCGAGAAACTGCGTCAGGTAGGCGTGCAGCCCGGTGGCCAGGATCTCGTCGATGCGGCCGTAGCGCAGGTCGGATTGCAGCCGGCCGGCGCGGCGGCGGGTTTCTTCGCTTTGCGCGTTGGCCACCAGCACGAGGTTGCCCACCACCTCGTTCATGCAGGCGGCCAGCGAGCGCGGCATGTCGGGACGCAGGATCAGCAGATCGGCCACCTTCTCGGGGACGATCACGTTGCGGTAGACCTTGCGGTAGATCTCGAAGCCGGACACCGAGCGCAGGATCGCGCTCCAGTGATAGAAGTCCACCTCCTGCTCGGCCTTGTCGGGGCCGCCGAAGTAGTCGCCGCCGGCCAGGGCCTGGAACTTCACGTCCAGCAGCCGCGCGGTGTTGTCGGCGCGCTCCAGGAAGGTGCCGATGCGCAGGAAGTACAGCGCCTCGTCCTGCAGCATGGTGCCCAGGGTGACGCCGCGGCTGAGGTGGCTGCGGAACTTGACCCATTCGAACAGCGCGGCGGGGTCGCGGTCGAAGTCGCCGCCCTTGCGCAGCAGGCGGTTGAACTCCAGCCAGGTCTGGTTGGTGGTCTCCCAGACCTCGGTGGTCAGCGCGCCGCGCACCGCGCGCGCGTTCTCGCGCGCCGCGCGCAGGCAGTTCCAGATGCTGGACTGGTTGTCCTCGTCGCGCACCATGAAGTCCATCACGCTGCTCGCGTCGACTTGCGCGTAACGTTGGCCGAACAGGCCCGTCAGCTCGCTGATCGAGAGCATGCCGCGCCAGCCCTGCTCGGCGGTGTCGGCGCCCTGCGGCAGCAGCGCGGTCTGGTAGTTGACGTCGAGCATGCGCGCGGTGTTCTCCGCACGCTCCATGTAGCGCGACATCCAGTACAGATGATCGGCGGTCCGGCTCAGCATGATGCGCCCTCCCCCAGCACCCACGTGTCCTTGGTCCCGCCGCCCTGCGACGAGTTGACGACCAGCGAGCCTTCCTTCAGCGCCACGCGGGTCAGCCCGCCGGGCACGCTGCGCACGCCCTTGCCCGAGCTCAGCACGTAGGGCCGCAGGTCGATGTGGCGCGGCGCGATGCCGGCGTCGACGAAGGTGGGGCAGCTCGACAGGCTGAGCGTGGGCTGCGCGATGTAGTTGGCCGGCTGCTGCAGCAGCACGCGGCGGAAGTCCTCGATCTCGGCCTTGCTGGCCGCCGGGCCCACCAGCATGCCGTAGCCGCCGGCGCCGTGCACCTCCTTGACGACCAGCTCGTCCAGGTGGTCCAGCACGTACTTCAGGTCGTCGGCCTCGCGGCACAGCCAGGTCGGCACGTTGTTGAGGATGGGCTTCTCGCCGAGGTAGAACTCGATCATCTTCGGCACGTAGGGATAGATGCTCTTGTCGTCGGCGATGCCGGTGCCGATGGCGTTGCACAGCGTGATGTTGCCGGCGCGGTAGACGTCCAGCAGCCCGGCGCAGCCGAGTGCGCTGTCGGCGCGGAAGGCGCGCGGGTCCAGGAAGTCGTCGTCGACGCGGCGGTAGATCACGTCCACGCGCCGCGGCCCTTGCGTGGTGCGCATGTAGACGAAGCCCTCCTTGACGAACAGGTCCTGCCCTTCGACCAGCTCGACGCCCATCTGCTGCGCCAGGAAGGCGTGCTCGAAGTAGGCGCTGTTGTACATGCCCGGCGTCAGCACCACCACCGCGGGCTCGTTGACGCCGGCCGGCGCCACCTCGCGCAGCGTGTCCAGCAGCAGGTCGGGGTAGTGCGCCACCGGCGCCACGCGGTGCATGCTGAACAGCTCGGGGAACAGCCGCATCGTCATCTTGCGGTTCTCCAGCATGTAGCTGACGCCGCTCGGTACGCGCAGGTTGTCTTCCAGCACGTAGGTGCGCGCCTGGCCGCTGCCGGGGTTGCCGAGGTCGGGCGCGCGCACGATGTCGATGCCCGAGATGTGCGAGTAGATCTCGCCGGGCACGCTGACGCCCATCATCTCCTTGCGGAACTGGGCGTTGTTCAGCACCTGCTCGGTGGGCACGATGCCGGCCTTGAGGATGGCCTGCTCGTGGTACACGTCGTGAATGAAGCGGTTGAGCGCGGTCACGCGCTGGGCGAGGCCGGCTTCCATCTCGGCCCATGCGCGCCCGGGGATCACGCGCGGGATCAGGTCGAAGGGGATCAGCCGCTCGGTGCCGGCGCCGTCCTCGTCCTTGGCGCCATAGACCGCGAAGGTGATGCCGACGCGGCGGAAGATCATCTCCGCTTCCTCGCGCCGCGCACGCATCAGCTCGGGCGGCTGGCGCTGCAGCCACTCGTCGTAGACGCGGTAGTGCTCGCGCACGCTGCCGTCGGCGGCGTGCATCTCGTCCAGGCCGGGCTTCATGTCATCTCCTCATCCGTGGGCGCTAGCAAGAGCCGGGCCCATGTTGCCGTCACCGTCGATGCGGCGGGTGCGCACGGCCACCGCCAGCGTATGCCGGCCGCCGCCGCGGATCACGCCGCGCAGCGGCGTCACGTCGCCGAAGTCGCGCCCCACGGCCAGCCGCACGTGGCCGCTGCCGGGCACCAGGTCGTTGGTCGGGTCCAGGTCCAGCCAGTCGCCGGGCACGCCCGGCGTGCCGGGCGCGTAGACCTGCAGCCAGGCGTGCGAGGCATCGGCGCCCAGCAGGTCGGCGCTGCCGCCGGGTGGGCGCGTCAGCAGGTAGCCGCTGACGTAGCGCGCCGGCAGGCCCAGCATGCGCAGCGCGCCGGCCATCAGGTGGGCGAAGTCCTGGCAGACGCCGGCGCGCTGCTCGAAGGCCTCGGCCAGCGGGGTGTCGATCTGCGTGCTGGCGCTGCGGTACTCGAAGTCGGCGTGCAGGCGCTGCATCAGCTCCAGCGCGCCGGCCAGCACCGGCCGCCCGGGCGCGAAGCTGGACGCCGCGTAGGCGCGCAGGCCCTCCAGCCGCGGCACGTAGGGCGAGGGCAGCGCGAACTGCACCGCGGCGTCGTAAGCGCCGCGCGCCGCATAGCGCAGCCCCGCGGCGAGGCGGTCCCAGGGCGGCGACGCCTCGGCGCGCAAGGCGTCGAAGCGCGGCGTGACGCGCACGCGGCTGCTGGCGCGCACCGTCAACTGCCGGTGCGGCTGCGCGCTGCTGAACCACAGGCAGGGGTTGCCGAAAGCGTCGCGGCCACCGTGCCGGGTCTGCGGCTCGGGCGCGGTGCTCAGCTCGTGCATCAGCAGTTGCTGGTGCTCGTCGTGCAGCGGCTGCAGGTGCGCCAGGTGGTGCGCCAGCGCCACCGGCGCCGCGTAGCGGTAGTGCGTCTCGTGGACGACTTCGAGTTCAGCGGCGGCGGCGGCGGCGGTCATCACACCGCCTGGTCGGCGCCTTGCGCCAGGTTGAAGTAGCGGCTGCCGATCGCGTCGGCCAGCTCCAGCGCCGACTGGCGCAGGCTGCGCGACAAGTCCAGCAGCACGGCGGCCAGCCGCGCGTCGTCGGCGCCGCGCAGCGCCTGCAGCGTCAGGCCGACGCCTTCGGCGGGCAGCCGCGCCAGCAGCTCGGCGGTGCGCTCGTCGCCGCCGGGCAGCTTCTTCAACTCGGTGCGCAAGCGGCGCAGCACGCCGGCAAAGGCGCGCGGGTTGGTGTTGTCCAACACCAGCAGCTCGGTCAGCGCCAGCAGGTCTTCGTGGCGCTGGTAGCGGGCGCGAAAGGTGATCGCGCTGTCGAACAGCTCCAGCAGCAGCTCGATGCCGGCCGCGGTCTGCAGCGCCCCGGCGTCCAGGAAGGCGCGCAAGATGCCGGCCACGCCGATCAGCCGCTCCAGCAGCCGGCCCACGGTGAGCAGACGCCAGCCGTGGTCGCGCGTCATGCGGTCGGTCTGCGCGCCGGTCACCGCGGCCAGCCGCAGCGCCAGGCGGTCCAGTTCGCGCAGCGCCTGCGCCGGCGCGGGCAGCTCGCCGGCGGGCGCGGCCAGCGCGGCGATGAAGGCTTCGTCCATGGTGCGGATCAGGCTCCATTGCTCCGACGACAGCCGCTCGCGCAGCGCCTGCGAGGCACGCTCCAGCGCCGCCAGGTGGTAGGCAATGCCGGTGCAGCCCTGGCCGCCCTGGGCATCGGCCAGCGAGCGCAGCAGCGCGCGCTCGAAGACGTGCGGCGACTGCACCAGCGTGGGCACGCCGAAAGGCGCCAGCCCGCCTTGCACCGCCAGCACCGACAGCGCCTGCAGCACCGCGGGCGAGGCATCGCTGTCGGCGTCGATCAGGCCGAGGATGGAGCGCGCCAGCCGCACCTGCTGCTCGGTGCGCTCGGTGTAGCGGCCCATCCAGAACAGGTTCTCGCCGGTGCGGCTGCTCACCGGGCGGCGGCGGGCGCCGATGTCGTCGACCGACAGCCGCTGCGGCAGCATCGAGAAGGTGTCCACCGGGCCGTCGGTCAGCACCCAGGTGTCCAGGCTGGTGCCGCCGCGCTGCATCGAGACCGAGCCTTCCTCGTGCCGCGCGACGCGCGTCATGCCGCCGGGCAGCACGTGCCAGCGGCCGTCGCCATCACCGATCACGAACACGCGCACCAGCGCAGGGCGCGGCGTCAGCAGGCCGTTGCTCCAGATCGGTGCGCGGCCATAGCGCAGACTGTCCTGCACGGTCCAGGCGTCGGGGTCGCGGTCGACCTCGGCGGCCTCGGGACGCGGGGCGCCGGCAACGATCCCGCCGATCCCGCCGATCGCCGGATAGGTGCCGCGCAGCCGCTTGCCCGCCAGCTGCGGCCGCACGTCGGCCCAGGCCGCGGCCTCGCCGCACCACCAGGTGGGAACCGCAGGCATCAGCAGCGGCTGGTCGAGCAGCGCCTGCGCGATGCCGGGCAGGAAGCCGTGCAGCGCGGGCGATTCGAGAAAGGCCGCGCCCAGCGCGTTGGCCATCACCACCTGGCCGGCGCGCGCGGCCTGCAGCAGCCCGGGCACGCCCAGCGTCGAATCGGCGCGCAGCTCCAGCGGGTCGCACCAGTCGTCGTCGAGCCGGCGCAACACGCCGTGCACCGGCTCCAGGCCTTCCACGGTCTTCAGGAACAGGCGCTCGCCGCGCACCGTGAGGTCGCCGCCTTCCACCAGCGGCAGGCCCAGATAACGGGCCAGGTAAGCGTGCTCGAAATAGGTCTCGCTGTAGGGCCCCGGCGTCAGCAGCACGACGCGCGGCGCCTGGCCTTGCGCCAGCTCGCGCGCCAGGCGGTCCACGGTGTCCAGCAGCCGGCGGTAGCTGCTGGCGATGTGCTGCACGCGCAGCTCGCGGAAGGCGTCTTGGAACTGGCGCGAGATGGTCAGCCGGTTGTGCAGCACGTAGCCCAGCCCGGATGGGCCTTGCGTGCGCTGGGCCAGCACGCACCAGGCGCCGTCGGGGCCGCGCGCGAGGTCGAAGGCCACGATGTGCAGCCGCTGCCCGCCCGGCGGCCGCACACCCTGCATGGCCCGCAGGTAGCCCGGGTGGCGCAGCAGCAGCGCCGGCGGCAGCAGGCTGCGCTGCAGCAGCGTCTGCGCGCCGTACAGGTCGTCGAGCATCGCCTCCAGCAGCGCCGCGCGCTGGATCACGCCGCGCTCGATCTGTGCCCAGTCGGCCGGCTCGATCAACTGCGGCAGCAGCTCCAGGCTCCAGGGCCGGCTGGCGACGCCGGCGTCGCTGAAGACGTTGTGCGTGACGCCGTCGTGGCGGATCTGCTGTGCCACCTGGGCGACGCGGCGGTCGAGGTCGGCGGCCAGATCAACGCCGCCGGCCGGCTGCGGCAGCCAGTGCGCAAAGCGCTGCCAGGCCGGGCGCAGCGCGCCGGCGCTGCCGCGCAACTCGTCCCAGACGCCGCCTTCGGCCGGCAGCGCGTGGCGCAGCAGCAGGCCCAGCGCCGGCTCTTCGTTGGCGTCGGGCCCGAAGGGCAGCGCGCTCTGGACTTGGCTCTGGCTCTGGCTTTGCATCGTCAGCGCGCGGCCCGCAGGTCCAGCGTGTGCGGGAACTCCAGGCTCGGCCGCGCCGGCTGCACCTGCATCCGGCCCGGCGTGTGGCCGAAGCGGAAGAAGCGCGCCAGGCGGCGGCTCTCGGCCTCGTAGGCGTTGACCGGGAAGACTTCGTAGTTGCGCCCGCCCGGGTGCGCCACGTGGTAGCGGCAACCGCCCAGCGAGCGCTGCAGCCAGCGGTCGACGATGTCGAAGGTCAGCGGCGCGTGGCTGGCGATGGTGGGGTGCAGCGCCGACGGCGGCTGCCAGGCGCGGTAGCGCACGCCGGCCACGAACTCGCCGATGCGCCCGGTGGGCTGCAGCGGCACGGCCTGGCCGTTGACGGTGACGAGGTGGCGGTTGTCGTTGAAGCCGCTCACTTTGAGCTCCAGCCGCTCGAGCGACGAGTCGACGTAGCGCACGGTGCCGCCGGCCGCGCCCTCTTCGCCCATCACGTGCCAGGGCTCGAGCGCGTTGCGCAGCGTCAGCGCCAGGCCCATCGTCGCGACCTCGCCGATCAGCGGGAAGCGGAACTCGAAGTGCGGCGCGAACCACTGCGGGTCGAACGCGAAGCCGGCCTGCGCCAGCTCGGCCAGCACGTCGTCGAAGTCCATCTGCACGAAGGTGGGCAGCAGGAAGCGGTCGTGCAGCCCGGTGCCCCAGCGCGTGAGCCGCGTGCTGCCGCGGCCTTGGTAGGGCTCCCGCCAGAACCAGGCCAGCAGCGCGCGCAGCAGCAGCTGCTGCGCCAGGCTCATGCGCGCGTGCGGCGGCATCTCGAAGGCGCGCAGCTCCAGCAGGCCCAGGCGTCCGGTGGGGCCGTCGGGCGAGTAGAGCTTGTCGATGCAGAACTCGGCGCGGTGGGTGTTGCCGGTGACGTCGATCAGCAGGTTGCGCAGCGTGCGGTCCACGAGCCACGGCGGAAGGATCCCTTCGACCGGGACCCCCTCCCCGGTCCCGCCCTCGCGTTGAAGCTGCGCCTGCAGCTCCTGCAAGGCGATCTCCAACTCGTAGACCTGGTCGTTGCGCGCTTCGTCGATGCGCGGCGCCTGGCTGGTGGGGCCGATGAAGAGGCCGCTGAACAGGTAGCTCAAGGAGGGGTGGTTGAGCCAGTAAGTCAGCAGGCTGGCCAGCACGTCGGGCCGGCGCAGGAAGGGGCTGTCGGCCGGGGTGGCGCCGCCCAGCACGAAGTGGTTGCCGCCGCCGGTGCCGGTGTGGCGGCCGTCGAGCATGAACTTCTCGGTCGACAGCCGCGTGAGGTGCGCCGCCTCGTAGAGGAACTCGGTGTGGTCGACCAGCTCGGCCCAGTCGTGCGCCGGGTGGATGTTGACCTCGATGACGCCGGGATCGGGCGTGACCTGCAGCAGCTTGAGGCGGCTGTCGCGCGGCGGCGGATAGCCTTCCAGCACGATCTTCACGCCCTGCTCGGCCGCCGTGGCTTCGATGGCGGCCAGCAGTTCGAGGTAGTCCTCCAGGTGCGCCAGCGGCGGCATGAAGACGTACATCACGCCGCTGCGGCCGCCCTGCAGCGCTTCAGCCTTCGGGCCGTTGGCGCGCTGCGGGTCGCGCACTTCCACGCACAGCGCGGTGCGGGTCAGCCAGGCGGCTGACTCGCCGCGCGCCGGCACGGTGTCGGGCGCCTGGGCGTGCGCCGCCACCGGGCGGTGCGGGCCGGTCGTGCCGGCAAGGCCGGATGGCGCGGCCGCGGCGCCGTCCGCCACGTCGCCATCGGGATAGGGCTTGCCCTGCAGCGCCACCGCGCCGCCTTCGGCGAAGCCGCCGCCGCTGTGGTGCGCGTCGTACGGATGCTGCTGGCGCAGCGCCGCGGCGCGGGGCAGCGGCGGCTGCGGCGCGAAGGGGTCCTGGTCGAACAGCTGCTGGCGGTCGGCCGCGCTGGCCCAGGGCAGCGAATCCAGCGGCAGCCTGTAGCCCATCGGCGAATCGCCAGGCAGCAGGTACAGCCGCTCGTCGCGCAGGAACCAGGGGCCGGTGATCCACTGCGCACCGGCGGTGCCGACCTGCCACTCGCGGCGCAGCGGCAGCAGGTAGCCGACCGTCGCATCCAGCCCCTGCTGGAAGACGCGGCGCAGCCGGGCGCGCTCGAGCTCATCGTCCAGCCGCGAATCGAAGGGGTCGACGTTGAGCGGCAGCCGGCGCTCGCGCCACAGGTAGTACCAGGTATCTTCGTATCCGGGCAGCACGTAGCGCTCGTCCAGCCCCAGGCGGCGGGTCAGCGCGCCGATGAAACGTTCAGCGTCCGCCGTGGTGTAGGCATGGCGCTCGCGCTCGTCGGCAAAGAGATCGGGGTCGTGCCAGCAGGGCTGGCCGTCGCGCCGCCAGTAGATCGACAAGGCCCAGCGCGGCAGCTGCTCGCCCGGGTACCACTTGCCCTGGCCGAAGTGCAGGAAGCCGCCTTCGCCATAGCGCTGGCGCAGCCGCTGCACCAGCTCGGTGGCGTAGCCGCGCTTGGTGGGGCCCAGGGCGTCGGTGTTCCACTCGGCGCCGTCGCGGTCGCTCACCGAGACGAAGGTGGGCTCGCCACCCTGCGTCAGCCGCACGTCCTGCTGCTGCAGCGCCTGGTCCACCTGCTGGCCCAGCGCGTGGATGGCCTGCCATTGCGCGTCGGTGTAGGGCTTGGTGACGCGCGGGCTTTCGTAGATGCGCGTGACCTGCATCTCGTGGCTGAACTCGACCTCGGATTCGTCGACCGCGCCCGACACCGGCGCCGCGGTGCTGGGCTCGGGCGTGCAGGCCACGGGGATGTGGCCTTCGCCGGCCATCAGGCCCGAGGTGGGGTCGAGCCCGATCCAGCCGGCGCCGGGCAGGTAGACCTCGCACCAGGCGTGCAGGTCGGTGAAGTCGGCTTCAGCGCCGCCGGGCCCGTCGATCGCCTTGACGTCGGGCTTGAGCTGGATCAGGTAGCCCGAGACGAAGCGCGCCGCCAGCCCCAGGTGGCGCAGCGTCTGCACCAGCAGCCAGCCGGTGTCGCGGCACGAGCCACTGCCGTTTTCCAGCGTGCGCTCGGGCGTCTGCACGCCGGGCTCCATGCGGATCAGGTAGCCGATCTCGCGCTGCAGCCGCTGGTTGAGGCCGACCAGGAAGTCGATGGTGCGCTGCGGCTCGCGCGCCACGCTGTCGACGAAGGCCTTGAAGCGCGGGGTCAGCGGCCCTTTGGCGAGGTACGGCAGCAGGTCGTGCGCCAACTCGGCCGCGTACTTGAAAGGGTAGGTCTCGGCCTCGGGTTCGAGGAAGAAGTCGAAGGGGTTGTAGACCGCCATCTCGGCGACCAGATCGACGGTGACCTTGAACTCGGTGGTCTTCTCCGGGAACACCAGCCGCGCCAGGTGGTTGGCAAACGGGTCCTGCTGCCAATTGATGAAATGCTCGCCGGGCTCGATGCGCAGCGAGTAGCTGAGGATCGGCGTGCGGCAGTGCGGCGCGGGCCGCAGGCGCACGACTTGCGGCGACAGCGCCACCCGGCGGTCGTAGCGGTAGTGGGTGACGTGGTTCAGCGCGACGTGGATGGACACTTCTGTAGGCTCCTGCTGGCGGATCCGCGGCTCTTGCAAGCTCCGGGCCATGCGGGCCCGGCGCGCCGTCCGCGGATGATCACCGACCCTCCGCGCCCGGATGATGCCAGTAGCGGGCCTGGCGTTGGCGCTGGCAAGGCGCTTGATCGTCAGCCGCCGGCCAGTGCCAGGCCCCGCAATCGTCGCTGCGCACGATGGCCACGCCGCGCGCCGCGTAGCGCGCCACCACCTCGGGCGCCGGATGGCCGAAGCGGCTGCGGTAGCCGGCCTGCACCACCGCCACCTGCGGCGCCACGGCGTCGATGAAGCCGGCGCTGGACGAGGTCTTGCTGCCATGGTGCGGCACCAGCAGCACCTCGCTGTGCAGGCCTTCGGCGCCCAGGCGCTGCAGCAGCGCGGCTTCCTGCGCGCGCTCGATGTCGCCGGTCAGCAGCGCGCGGCCTTGGCGGCCGCGCACCTGCAGCACGCAGCTCAGGGTGTTGGGCCGGCCGGCGGCGGCGACGGTGGCCTGGTCGGGATGCAGCACTTCGAAGTCCACGCCGTCCCATTGCCAGCGCTGGCCGGCGCGGCAGGGCTGCTGCGGCACGGCGTTAGCCAGCAGCGGATGGCCGGGCTCCAGCGAGCTGGCGAGCAGGCCCACCGGCAGCCGCGCCAGCAGCGCGGCGGCGCCGCCGACGTGGTCGCTGTCGCGGTGGCTGAGCATCAGCATGTCGATGCGGCGCTCGCCCAGCGCCTGCAGCAGCGGCAGCAGCACGCGCTGGCCGGCGTCGGCGGTCTGGCCGTACAGCGGCCCGGCGTCGTAGACCAGCAGATGCCGGTGCGTGCGCACCAGCACCGCGGTACCCTGGCCCACGTCCACCGCCAGCAGCTCGTAGCGGCCCATCGGCGGGCGCTCGATGGCCGGCGCCAGCAGCGGCAGCAGCAAGGGCAGCCCCAGCAGCCGCAGCCGCCAGGGCAGCGGCAGCACCAGCAGCGCGCCGCCGGCCAGCCCCAGCAGCGCGGCCCAGGCCGGCGCCGCCGCCACCGTCCACTGCGCCCAGGGCCAGGCGGCCAGCCAGCCCAGGCCTTGCAGCATGGCCTTGACCACGGCCGCATCCAGCGTCCACAAGCCGGGCACCAGCACGCCGGCCAGCGCCAGCGGCGTGATCAGCAGCGTGACCAGCGGAATCGCCACCAGGTTGGCGACGAAGCCGACCAGCGACAACTGCTGGAAGAAGACCAGCGACAGCGGCGCCAGCCCCACCGTCGCGATGGCCTGCGTGCGCAAAGCGCCCTGCAGCAGGCCGCGGGTGCGTTGGCGCCAGTTCTCGTCGTTAGCCTCCTGCTGCACGCGAACCGGGTCCGACACGATCAGCAGCGCCACCGCGACGAACGACAGCCAGAAGCCCGGCTGCAGCAGCGCCCAGGGGTCCAGCAGGCTGACGCTGGCGCCGGCCGCCAGCAGCACCAGCGGTTGCGGCCAGCGCAGGCCGGCGGTGCGCAGCAGCGCCACGATGGCGATCATCAGCACCGTGCGCTGCGCCGGCACGCCCCAGCCGGCCAGCACCGAATAGGCCGCGGCCAGCAGCAGCCCGCCCCAGCGCGCGGCCAGCGGCGCCGGCAGCCAGCGCATCAGCCGCGGCGACCCACGCCAGGCCCAGCCGACCAGCAGCGCCGCGGCCCAGGCGAACATGGTCACGTGCAGGCCGCTGATCGACATCAGGTGCGCGACGCCGGTGACGCGGAACAGCTCCCAGTCGGCACGGTCGATGGCGCCCTGGTCGCCGATGGCCAGCGCCGCCAGCACGCCGGCGGCCGCGGGGTCGGCCACGCGGGCCTCGATGCGATCGCGCAGGTCCTGGCGCAGCCGCTCCACCGGATGGCCCGCGCGGTCGGCCAGCAGCACGGCGCGGTCGCCACCAGCACCGCTGCCGCCGCGGCTGCGCACGTAGCCGTTGGCACGCAGGCCTTGCTCGAACAGCCACAGCTCGGTGTCGAAGCCGTGCGGGTTGAGGTTGCCGTGCGGCTGCCGCAAGCGCACCGTGAAGCGCCAGCGCTGGCCGGCGCGGACCGGCTCGGGGCCCAGCAGCGCCGCGTCGGCATCGGGGCCGACGTACCAGGCCAGCGCCAGCAGCGGCGGCAGCGTGACCGGCTGGCCGCGCTGGGTGGCCGACTCGACCTCGAAGACGAAGCGGGTGCCGGCCGGGTTGCTCTGCGGCAGCCGCGCGACCAGGCCTTGCACCTGCACGTCCTGCCCTTCCAGCGCCGGCGGCAGCCGCTCGGCCAGCCGCTGCGCGGCACGCCAGTCGGTGCTGGCCCAGGCCAGCAGCACCAATGCCAGCGCCCCCACGGCGGTGGCAGCCCGGCCGCGCCAGCGCGCGGCCGCCAGCAGCCCGAGCAAGCCGGCCACCGCGGCGGCCGCCTGCGCCGGCGGCGGCCACAGCGCGGCCTGCTGCAACTGCAGCCCCACGCCCAGCAGCCAGGCCAGCGGCCACAGCACCCAGCGTTGCACCGCGTCTCCCCTTTTCAGGCCAGTGTAGGGCGGGCCGGTTAGCATGCTTGCCCTCCCCACGGACCTTCCACAAAGAGACCGCCATGTCCTCCGTCCAAGCCCGATTGCAGCAACTCGGCATCACGCTGCCCCCGGTGTCCGCGCCCGCCGCCGCCTACGTGCCTTTCGTGCGCAGCGACAACCTGGTCTTCCTGTCCGGCCACATCGCCAAGAAGGACGGCAAGCCCTGGGTCGGCCAGCTCGGCGTCAACGTCGACACCGCCACCGGCCAAGCCGCGGCGCGCGCGATCGCGGTCGACCTGCTGGGCACGCTGCAGGCCGCCGTGGGCGACCTGGCGAAGGTGACGCGCATCGTCAAGGTGATGAGCCTGGTCAACAGCGCGCCCAGCTTCACCGAGCAGCACCTGGTGACCAACGGCTGCTCCGAGCTGCTGGTGCAGGTGTTCGGGCCCGAGATCGGCGCCCATGCGCGCAGCGCCTTCGGCGTGGCGCAGATCCCGCTGGGCGCCTGCGTCGAGATCGAACTGATCGCCGAAGTCAAGTGATCGCGCCGCGCACCTGGCTGGCCGGCATCGCGGCCCTGGGGCTGGCCGCCGTCGGCGCGGCCGTGTTCACGCAGTACCAGCTGGGCATGCAGCCCTGCCCGTGGTGCGTGCTGCAGCGGGTGATCTTCGTCGCGATCGCGATCGCCGCGCTGCTGGGCCTGCTGCTGCCGGGCGCGGCGCGGCGCATCGCCGTCGGCGCCGTGGTGCTGCTCACCGGCTGCGGTGCCGCGGCGGCGCTGTGGCAGCACTTCGTGGCCGCGGCCTCGAGCTCGTGCGACCTGACGCTGGCCGACCGCATCGTCGGCGGCATGAAGCTCGACGAGCAATGGCCCGAGGTCTTCATGGCCACCGCCTCCTGCGCCGACGCCAAGGTCAACCTGCTGGGCCTGCCCTACGAAGCCTGGAGCCTGGGCCTGTTCGTGCTGATCGGCGTGCTGGCGATGCGCTTGCTGCTGCCCAATCCGGGGCGCGGCTTGCGCGGCTGATCGCCGCCGCGCCGGCCTCGCAGTCACCGGCGAGGTCGCGCGCGGTTCACGACGGCGGCGCTGCGCCCGCCTCGTCGTCCACCGCCTTCTGAACCGCGCGATAGAACAGGTCGCGCGCCTTGCCGGACACGCGGTCGCTCGCGCCGCCGGGCCAATCGGCGTTGGACGCGATCACCAGCTTGCGTTTCGGGTCGATGAAGATGCCCTGCCCGAAGATGCCGCGCGCGGCAAAGCTGCCGTCGTCGTAGGTCCACCACTGGTAGCCGTAGCCGCGCCCGGGCTGGCCGATGTCGACCTGGCGCGTGGTGGCCTCGCGCAGCCAGCCGTCGGGCACCGTGCCGGGCGCGCCATCCAAGATGAAGAGCCCGAAGCGCGCGAAGTCGCGCGTGGCGGCCTGGATGCAGCAGCCGCTGATCTCCTTGCCGCTGCGGCTGAGGATCCACGTGCCCTGTTGTTCCATGCCCGCGGGCACCCAGACCTTTTCCGACAGGTACTGCGCCAGCGGCTTGCCGGTGGCCTGGCCGACCAGGATGCCCACCAGGTTGGTCTCGCCGGTGCTGTAGTGCCAGCGCTGGCCCGCGGGGGCCTCGCGCGGCAGCTTGCGCAGGTAGCTGACGATGGCGTCGACGCCGGGTTCGGGCTGGTGCCGGTTGAACAGCGCCACGTCGGATTGGGGGTCGCCATAGTCTTCGTTCCAGCGCACGCCGCTGGTCATGGTCAGCAGCTGGCGGATGCTGACGTCGTCGTAGGCCGAGCCCTTCATCTGCGGGATGTAGGCGCTGACCTTGTCGTCCATGCTGCGGATGGCGCCGTCGCGCAGCGCCGCGCCGACCAGCGTGGACGTGAACGACTTGGCCACCGAGAAGCTGGTCCAGCGCCCGCTGGCATCGAAGCCCAGGCCGTAGCGCTCCAGCCGCAGCCGGCCGTCGTGGACGATCACCAGCGCCGCGTTGCGCTGCGACGCCATGTAGGCGTCCACATCGACCGCCAGCTTCAGCGGCGGCCCCGGCGGCAGCGGGCGCGGCGTGGCGCCCTTGGCCACCACGCTGGATTTGGCGAGCATCGGCAGCCGATCCAGGGCGCGAAAGCCGGCGTCGCGCTGCGCCTGGCTCCAGAACAGGATGTCGCGGTTGGTGGGCAGCGTGGCCAGCACGCCGCGGGTCTCGCGGTCGAGGCTGAACCAGCCGGCCACCGCGGCCACGGCCAGCGATCCCAGCGTTGCAAGGGCGATGTGCTTGAGCTTCATGGGCAATGGGACTTTCGGCAGGCCGGCGGCCCGCGCTGGTGGCGCTTGTCGCGCTGGTTTGGATAGGGCCGAGTATCCACTCGGGGGCTCCCCGTCGGCGCCCGGCGGTCGGCGGTCGGCGGTCGGCGGTCGGCGGTCAGCGCGTGCGAGCATCGCCGCTTGAGCCGTCAAGCCATCATCAACCGCCAGACCTGCCCGCGCTGCCTGCGCCCGCAGGCCAGCTGCCTGTGCCCGCTGGTGCGGCCCACGCCGCACCAGACCGAAGTGCTGGTGCTGCAGCACCCGCAGGAGCAGCGCCACGCCAAGAACAGCGTGCGCCTGTTGCGGCTGTCGCTGGCGAACTGCGAGGTGGTCGTCGGCGCGCATTTCGCGCCCGCGGCGCTGCAGGCCCTGCTGCAGCGCCCGGGGCGGGTCACGCGGCTGCTCTACCCCGACGTGCCGGCTGCGCCGGCGCCGCCGCCGCCGCCGGGCACGACGGCGGGCGCGCCCGTGCGGCTGGTCGTGCTCGACGCCACCTGGCGCAAGAGCCTGCGCATGCTGCTCGAGCACCCGGCCCTGGCCGCGCTGCCGCGGCTGTCGCTGGACGCCCCGGCGCCGACCCGCTACCGCGCGATTCGCGCCGCGCGGCGAGCCGACCAGGTCTCGACGCTCGAAGCCACGCTGCACGCGCTGGCACTGCTGGAGGGCCCTGCCTTCGACGCCACGCCGCTGCTCGACGCCTTCGGCTGCTTCGTCGACGGCCTGGCGGCGCGGCAGTCGCAGGCCGCCGACTGAACCGAAAGTTCAGGCTGACTCGGCCGCAGCGGGCCTTCCAGGACCGGCTTTGCACGGCAACACTGGCGTCCATCCGCAGCACGGAGTATCGAGATGAACCAAATGTCGAGAGGCCTCTGGATGGGCGCGCTGGCGCTGTGCATGGCCTCGGCGGGCGCGCAGCCGGTCTATCCCGTCAGGCCGATTCACCTGATCGTCCCGACGCCCGCCGGTGGTCCGAGCGATGCAGCGGCCCGCGCGCTGGCCAAGGGCATGAGCGCCGGCCTGGGTCAGGACGTGTTGGTGGAAAACCGCCCGGGCGGCAACACAGGCATCGCTGCGGGCGCGGTGCTGAACGCCGCTGCCGACGGCTACACCTTGTTCTTCGCGCTGGCCTCCAACGCCGGGCTGCCGCAGCTCAGCAAGGCAGCGCCGTACAAGTCGATCGTCGAATTCAGCCCGGTGGCCGCGATCGGCGGCAATACGCAATGCCTGGTGGTGCCGGCAAGCCTGCCGGTCAAGTCGCTGGCCGAGTTCGTCGTGTACGCCAAAGCCCGTGCGAAGCCGCTGCTGCGGGGCGCGAGCAACGTGTCGGAAGACATGGTGGCCGGACAGATCAGCAGCGCATTCGGCATGGCCTTCGAACGGGTGCCTTACAAAGGCGCCCCCCAGTTGCTGCCGGACCTGCTGGAAGGGCGGATCCAGGTCGCCGTGCTGCCGGTGGCCGCCAGCGCCATGCACCTGCGGTCCGGGCGCCTGACGATGCTTGGCTGCAGCATGGCGCAACGGCTCGCCGCGCTGCCGACGGTGCCCACGCTGGCCGAGGCCGGCGTTGCGGCCTCGCCGCTGATCACGGCCCACTTCGTGTTGGGGCCTCCGCGGCTGCCGGCCGAGATCGTCGAGCGCCTGGCCGCGGCGGCGCGGCAGGCGGCGCAATCGGCCGAGTTCAGGCAGGAGATGGAGCGCCTTCTGATCGTCGGCAGCGTCCGCTCGCCCGCCGAGACCCGCGAGCTGATGCTGCAGGCCGAGGCGCAGTACCTGCAGTTCGTCCGCGAGACCGGCACCACGATCGACTAGGGCCAGACGCTCAGCGGTGGCTCAACCAGCTGGAGGCTCGCCGACTGTTGCCGTGATGCCAGGCCGGGCGGAAGTACAGCGCCAGCGGCGGCGGATCCATCACCTCCCAATCGAGCAGCGCCATCACCAGCCGGCCGCTGGCCAGCTCAGCCTGTGCCGTGGCATCAGCGATGCGCATCACGCCGCCGTGGTCCAGCGCCAGCGCGAGCAGATGGTCGCGGTGATTGGAACTCAGCCAGCCGCGCACCACGACCTCTTCGATGACCTCGTCCTGCGGCCGCGACTGCCGGTAGCGCCAGAGGTCCAGCAGCTTGCCGTAGGGGTTGCGATCGCTCAGGCAGACGTGATCCGCGAGCTCGCGCGGGTGGCTGGGCAAGCCCCGGCGCTTCCAGTACTCGGGCGTGGCCGCGGTGACCTGCGCCATCACCGGCAGTTCACGGCGGACCCAGCCGCCGGCCCCGAACCAGCCATGCAGCAACAGCAGATCGCAATCCTTGGCAGCCGGCTCTTCGAGGTGCAAGACCCCGCGCAGCTCGAGCGTCAGGTCCGGGTAGCCGGCATGGAACGCGGTCAGCGCCGGCACGATCGGCTTCGAGCGCGCTGACCCGCTTGGCGACGGCCTGCAGCGACATGCCTTGCTGGCGGGCTGCGGCCGACGAGCTGCCGCTTTGCGCCGCGGCGAGGAAATACCGGATCGCCCTGAGTTTGTCCATGGAGGACGGAGTGTCGCGTCAGCACGCCGACATTTGCAATCGTCGCGAAGGCGGTCAAGCAACGCAGGACCGAGCGATACTGCCGCCCGCTCGCGGCCGATCGCGCAAGGCCGCACACCGCTTCATCCGGAAGGACCGCCTTGGACCCGATCAGACACGTCGAGATCTCGCTGTGCCGGGTGCCGCTGCGCCAGGCGGTCAGCGATGCCAAGGTGCTGAGCGGCCGCCAAAAGCCGCTGTCGCAGGTGGCCCTGCTGACGGCCGAGATCGAGACCGCGCACGGCCAGCAGGGCTTCGGCTTCAGCTACGCCTTGCGCGCCGGCGGTGCGGCGCTGCTGGCCCATGCGCGCGACCTCGCCGGCGAGCTGATCGGCGAAGACCCCGACGACATCGGCCGCCTGTGGGAGAAGATGGCCTGGCTGGGCGCCTCGGTCTCGCGGACCGGCGTCAGCGTGCAGGCCATCGCCGCCTTCGACGTCGCCTTGTGGGACCTGAAGGCCAGGCGCTCCGGCCAGTCGATCGGCAAGCTGCTGGGCACCTACCGCGACAGCGTGCCTTGCTACAACACCTCCGGCGGCTACCTGTCGGCCGAGCTTGACCAGGTGCTGAAGAACGTCGACGACTCGCTGCAGCGCGGCCTGGGCGGCATCAAGCTCAAGGTGGGCCAGCCCGACCTGGCCAAGGACATCGAGCGCGTCAGCGCGGTGCGCCGGCATGTCGGCGACGGCGTGCCGATGATGGTCGACGCCAATCAGCAGTGGGACGAAACGACCGCGCTGCGCGCCGGTCGCCAGCTCGACCCCTACGGCCTGGTCTGGCTCGAAGAGCCGCTCAGCGCCTACGACTACGAAGGCCACGCGCGGCTGGCCGAGCGGCTGGACACGCCGATCGCCAGCGGCGAGATGCTCGGCAGCGTGGCCGAATGCGCGCAACTGGTGAAGCACCGGTCGGTGAGCTTCATGCAGGCCGACGCGCCGCGCGTCGGCGGCATCACGCCGTTTCTGAAGATTGCCGCGCTCTGCGACCTGGCGCGGCTGAAGCTGGCGCCGCACTTCGTGATGGAGATCCACATCCACCTGGGCTGCGCCTATCCGCACGAAGCCTGGGTCGAGCACATCGAGTGGCTGGAGCCGGCATTCAACGAGCGGCTGCAGATCCGTGACGGCCGCATGCTGCTGCCCGAGCGCCCCGGCCTGGGCTTCAGCCTCTCGGAGCAAGCCCTGGCGTGGCGCGAAGGCACGTACAGGATCTAGAACAGGCCCTAGCATCGGCCGCCGCAGCGACCCCACCTTTCTAAGCGGGAGATTTGATGATGCGATGCCTCGCCGTTCGAAGCGCCACCGTGTGGCTGCCGGCTTTGATCCTGACCGGCCTGGCCGGCCCTGCAGCGGCGCAGGCGCCGTGGCCGTCCAAGCCCATCAACTACGTCGTGCCGTTCGCGCCCGGCGGTAACACCGACACGCTGGCCCGCTTGCTGAGCAAGGACCTGCAGGCGGGCCTCGGCCAGACCATCGTGATCGAGAACAAGCCCGGCGCCGGCGGCAACCTCGGCTCCGACTTCGTGGCCAAGGCAGCGCCCGACGGCTACACCATCCTCGGCGGGACGATCAGCACCCATGCGATCAATCCCAGCGTCTACCCGAAGATGCCGTACGACGCCGTCAAGGCGTTCGAGCCCGTCGTCATGATCGGGAGCAGCCCGCTGGTGCTGGTCGTCAACGCGGCCACGCCCTACAAGACGCTGCAGGACGTGCTGGCCGCGGCGCGCGCCAAGCCGGGCAGCCTGAGCTTCGCCTCGGCCGGCAACGGCACCTCGCCGCACATGGCGATGGAACTGCTGAAGTCGCTGACCAAGACCTACCTGACGCACCTGCCGTACAAGGGCAGCGCGCCGGCGGTGAGCGATGTCATGGCCGGCCACGTGCCGATGCTGTTCGACACCTTGCTGGTGGTCGGGCCGCACATCAAGTCGGGCAAGCTGCGGCCGATCGCCGTGGCCTCGTCGCATCGGCTGGCCGCGCTGCCCGACGTGCCCACCGCGGCCGAGGCCGGCGTCAAGGGGCTGGAAGTGGCGTCGTGGCAGGCGGTGTTCGCGCCCGCCGGCACGCCCAAGGCGGTGATCGACCGGCTGAACGCCGAGTTCGTGAAGGCGATGAAGGCGCCCGAGGTGCACAAGCGCCTGGTCGAGATGGCGGTCGAGCCCGACGGCGGCCCGCCCGAGAAGCTGGCCGCCTACCAGAAGGCCGAGATTGCGAAGTGGGCGAAGGTGGTCAAGGAGCAGGGCATCAAGCTCGATTGAGCCTCCTTCATAACCCATTATAAGCGCGGCTGCTGCGACGAGAAGTCCGGCTGCCAGCGCCGCATGTAGTCGCCCTGGGCCGAGGTGCTGGTGAGGCCGCCTTCCAGGTACTGGCGGTGCAGCCGGGCCAGTGCGGCCCGGTCGATCTCGATGCCCAGGCCGGGCGCATCGGTGATGGCGACGCAGCCGTCCTCGATCGGGATGCGTGCGCTCAGCACCTCCTCGTCATTCCAGGGGTAGTGCGTGTCGCAGGCGTAGCTGAGGTTGCGGATGCTCGCGGCCACGTGCGTCATCGCCATCAGGCTGATGCCCAGGTGACTGTTGGAGTGCATCGAAATGCCGAGGCCGAAGGTCTCGCACATCGCGGCCAATTGGCGCGTGGCCAGCAGCCCGCCCCAGAAGTGATGATCCGACAGCACCACCTGCGCGCCGCCGATGGCCACGTTGTCGCGGAACTCGGCCATGCTGGTGATGACCATGTTGGTGGCCATGGTCAGCCCCGTCGCGCGGTGCAGTTCGGCCATGGCCCGCAGCCCGGGCACCGGGTCTTCGTAATACTCGAGCACGCCGTTCAGCGCTGCTGCCACCTTCAAGGCCGTCGGCATCGACCAGTTGGCATTGGGGTCGATGCGCAGCGGCGCCTCCGGGAAGGCCTGCGCCAGCGCGAAGATGCCGTCGGCCTCGGCCATCGGGTCCAGCACCCCCGCCTTCAGCTTGATGCTCTTGAAGCCGTAGCGGTCCACCATGCGTCGCGCCGACGCGACCAGCGCGTCTGCGGTCAGGATCTCGCCCCAGTCGTCGGGCTCATAAGGCCGATCCTGATGCTGGCCGAACTTGTAGAACAGGTAGGCGCTGTAGGGCACCTGGCGCCGCACCGCACCGCCCAGCAGCTCGGCCAGCGGGATGCCGATGGCGCGCGCCTGCAGGTCGAGCAAGGCCACCTCGAAGGCACCGAAGGCGTTGACGCCCGCCTTCGCGGCATGGGTGCCGGGATTCAGGTTCTCGAAGCCCGGCTTGAGGTCGCTGCGGATCTCCTCGTCGACGATGCGGCGCAGGCCGTTCAGGTCGAACGGGCTCAGGCCCACCAGGCGCGGGCCGACCTTGCCCAGGTTGCGCAGCACCGGCAGGTCACCATAGGTTTCGCCCAGGCCCACCAACCCGTTGTCGGCCTCGATCTCGATGATCGAGCGCAGCGCGTAGCGCAGGTGCACCCCGGTGGCATTGAGCAGCGGCGGGTCCTTGAAGGCGATCGGCGTGATGCGGACGTGGGCGATCTTCATGGGGCCGGATTCTGGCTCGGCTGGTCCGGGCATGCTGCCCGGTGCGGTACCCGAGCTGCCGCTGGCCAGCGGTTGCGGTGGCCCCGGGCCGGGCGGCCCGCCGGCCTCAGTGCCCGCCCGCTGCCGACGGCTCCAGCGTGAACACCGCCACCGTCTGCACCAGTTGTTGCGCCTGGTTGTGCAGGCTGGCCGCGGCGGCGGCGATCTGCTCCACCAGCGCCGCGTTCTGCTGGGTGGCCTGGTCCATCTGCGAGACGGCCTGGCCGACCTGCGACACGCCCTGGCTCTGCTCGCGGCTGGCGGTGCTGATCTCGCCCATGATGTCGGTCACGCGGCGCACGCTGCCCACCACCTCGGTCATCGTCGCCCCGGCCTGGTCGACCAGCGCGGTGCCCTCTTCCACGCGCGCCACGCTGTCGCCGATCAGCGTCTTGATCTCCTTGGCCGCCACCGCGGAGCGGCCCGCCAGGTTGCGCACCTCGGCGGCCACCACCGCGAAGCCGCGGCCCTGCTCGCCGGCGCGCGCGGCTTCCACCGCGGCGTTGAGCGCCAGGATGTTGGTCTGGAACGCGATGCCGTCGATCACGCTGATGATGTCGGCGATCTTGCGCGACGAGTCGTTGATGCCGCGCATCGTCTGCACGACCTTGGCGATGATCTCGCCGCCGTCGACGGCAACCGTCGAAGCCGCCTGCGCCAGTTGGTTGGCCTGGCTGGCGTTCTCGGCGTTCTGGCGCACGGTGGACGAGAACTGCTCCATCGACGAAGCGGTCTCCTCCAGCGCGCTGGCCTGGCTTTCGGTGCGCGACGACAGGTCCTGGTTGCCCTGCGCGATCTCGGCCGAGGCGGCGGCCACGCCCTGCGAGCCCTGGCGGATCTGGCCGACGATGCGCACCAGGTTGTCCTTCATCGTCGCCAGGCTGCCCAGCATGCGGCTGATCTCGTCGCGGCCCGCGGCGTCGACGCGGCCCGAGAGGTCGCCCGCCGCGATGGCGTTGGACACGGCGGCGGCCTGCTGCAGCGCGCGCGAGATGCCGCGGATCAGCACCGCGCTGAAGACCACTGCGAACGCGATGCCGGCGGCCGACAGCAGGCCGGCCAGCAGCAGCCCGCGCTCGTAGACCTCGACGCCGGCCTCGTACTCCACCTTCGCCTGCCGCACCTGCAGCGCCATCAGCGCCTCGGTGGTGGCACGCACCGGCTCGTACAGCGGCCGGATGCGGGTGGCCTCCAACTGCCGCGCGGTGGCGAGGTCGCCGCTGCGCAGTGCGGCCGTGGTCGGGTTGAAGCCGTCCTGCAACAGCTTGCCCATGTCCACGCCGAGGCGATCGACGAGCTTTTCCTCCTCGTCGGTCAGGTTGGTCGCGACGTAGGCCTTCCACTGCTTGTCGCCTTCGGCGGCGGTGATGCCGATGGCGTCGAGCAGCCGGCGCACGTGCTCGGGCGAGGGCTCGGTCAACGCTTCGTTGACGCGGATGCGGTTGAGCAGCAGCGCGCTGCGCACGTCGGCAATCTGCGCCGCGGCGACGGTGCGGTCCTCGTAGACGGTCTTCAGCCGCTGGTGCGCGCTGCGCATGCCCATCACGCCGAGCGCGGCCATCGCCACCAGCAGCGCCAGCAGCACCGCGGCCAGGAAGGCCAGGCGTACGGAGATCTTGAATCGGTTCATCGTGTCCTCATGCAATCGAAGAGCCGGTCGCTGACCAGCGGCGCTTGACAAGAAAGCCTTACAGAATGACCTTACAAATGAGCGGATCCGCCCGTTTCGAAGGTCAGCCCGGGCCGCACTGTAACCAGCGTCGTGCCCGGCATGCGCGGCAAAACTACCGGCTTCGCCCGGCTGTTCGCGTGAACCCGCGCGCAGCGGCAGCTCCTGACGTCGGTCAACCGTCGCCGTCGGCGCCGCGGGCAACATGCCGCCCATGCCGACCTCCTCCTCTTTCGACGCCGACGTGCTGATCGTCGGCGCCGGCCCCGCCGGCCTGGCGCTGGGCGCCGCGCTGGCCGACCAGGGCCTGCAATGCACCGTGCTGGAGCTGCAACCCGAAACCGCGCTGGTCGAGCCGGCCGAAGACGGCCGCGAGATCGCGCTGACCCATCGCGCGCGCCGCGTGATGCAGGCGCTGGGGCTGTGGGACCGGCTGCCGGCGGCCGAGATCGCGCCGCTCAACGCGGCGCACGTGCTGGACGGCAGCTCACCGCTGGTGCTGCACTTCGGCACGCCGGCGGCCGCGGGCTCGCCGTCCGCGTCGGCTTCGGCATCATCGTCGCCGTCGCCGTCGGCGTCGCCGTGGCCGCTCGGCTGGCTGGTTTCCAACCACCTGATCCGCCGGGCCGCGTGGCAGGCCGCGGCGGCGCGGCCCGCGCTGCGGGTGCTGTGCGAGGCCCGCGTCAGCTCGATCGAGCGCGATGCCCGCTCGGCCGCGGTGCGCCTGGCCGACGGCCGCGTGCTGCGCGGCCGCCTGTTGGTGGCGGCCGACAGCCGCTTCTCGGCGACACGGCGGCTGGCCGGCATCGGCGCCGCGATGCACGACTTCGGCCGCAGCGTGGTGGTGGGCCGCGTGCGGCACGCGCAAGGCCACGGCGGCGTGGCCTGGGAGTGCTTCCGCTACGGCAACACGCTGGCGCTGCTGCCGATGGCCGGCGGCCACGGTGCGTCGGCCGTGGTCACCGTGGGCGCCGAGCGCGCCGACGAATGGCTGGGCTTGAGCGATGCCGAGTTCGCGGGCCGCATCCAGGCGCAGAGCGAAGGCCGGCTGGGCGCGATGCAGGCCGAGGGCCCGCGCCACCACTATCCGCTGGTGGGCGTCTATGCGCAGCGCTTCGTGGCGCCGCGCTTCGCGCTGATCGGCGATGCCGCGGTGGGCATGCACCCGGTCACCGCGCACGGCTGGAATTTCGGCCTCTACGGCGTCGACGTGCTGGCGCGCGAGTTGGGCGCACAGCGGCGCGCCGGCGGCGACGTGGGCGAGCTGGCGCCGCTGCTGCGCTACGAGCGCGAGCACCGCCGCGCCACGCTGCCGGTGTGGCTGGGCACGAACGCGATCGTCACGCTGTTCACCGACGAGCGCACGGTCCCCAAGCTGGCGCGGCGCGCGGTGCTGGCGGTGGCCGAGCGCGCGCCGGGCTTGAGCGCGCTGATCAAGTCGGGCATCGAGCGGCAGTTGCGCGGCCGCGCTGGCCGGCTCGCAGCGGCTGCTTAGCGCAAGCCCGCGTTGATGCGCGCCAGCGTCTCGACGCCCGGGCACAGCTCGGCCGCGCCCAGGGCGTTGAGCGGCTGCTGCACGGTGTTCAGCGCCGCATGCAGGTCGGCGGCCTGCGGGTCGACGTAGAGCAGCCCGGTGGCGATCTCGCCTTCGGCCGCCAACTCGTGCACCAGGTTCATCGCGGCGCGGCGGTCGGTGGCGTCGTAGCCCTCGTGCAGCTTGCGCAAGCGCATGGTGCTGCCGTCGGCCTGCGGCAGCTCCAGCACCTCGCCGGGCGCGGGCGCGGCCTGTGCCTCGGGCGCCAGGTCGATGAAGTCGATGCGCGCGACCGCTTCGTTATGCTCGCGCACGTAGTCGTAGCTGCGCGTGCTGCCGGCGTGGTTGTTGAAGGCCACGCAGGGGCTGATGACGTCGATGAAGGCCGCGCCGCCGTGGCCGATGGCGCCCTTGATCAGCGGCACCAGCTGCGCCTTGTCACCGGAGAAGCCGCGCGCCACGTAGGTGGCGCCGAGCTGCAGCGCCAGGCCGATCAGGTCCACCGGGTTGTCCGCGTTGACCGCGCCCTTCTTGCTCTTGCTGCCCTTGTCGGCGGTGGCCGAGAACTGGCCCTTGGTGAGGCCGTAGACGCCGTTGTTCTCGACGATGTAGACCATGCGCACGCCGCGGCGCATGGCGTGCGCGAACTGGCCGATGCCGATGCTGGCGGAGTCGCCGTCGCCGCTGACGCCCAGATACAGCAGCTCGCGGTTGGCGAGCGCGGCGCCGGTCAGCACGCTGGGCATGCGGCCATGCACGGTGTTGAAGCCGTGGCTGGCACCGAGAAAGTAGTCGGGCGTCTTGCTGCTGCAGCCGATGCCGCTGAGCTTGGCCACGCGGTGCGGCTGGATGTCCATCTCCCAGCAGGCCTGGATGATGGCGGCGCTGATGCTGTCGTGCCCGCAGCCGGCGCACAGCGTGCTGACCTTGCCTTCGTAGTCGCGCCGCGTGTAGCCGACCTTGTTGCGCGTCAGCGTGGGATGGTGCAGCCGGGGCTTGGCGATGAAGGTCATGACACGATTCTTTCGCGGCGGGGGGCGACGGCCAGCGCGTGTACGTGCTTGGTGATGGCCTCGGTGATGAAGCGCGCGGTGATCGGCGTGCCGTCGTAGTGCAGCACCTTGATCAGCCAGGCGGGGTCGATCTCCAGCTCGTTGACGAGCAGCGTGCGCATCTGCGCGTCGCGGTTCTGCTCGACGACGAAGACGTGGTCGTGGTTGGCGATGAACTCGGACACGCTGTCCGGGAACGGAAAGGCCCTGAGCCGCAGCGCGTCGAGGTGGATGCCCTCGGCCGCCAGCGTGGCCAGCGCCTCGTCCATCGCCGGCGCGGTGCTGCCGAAGTAGATGACGCCCAGGCGCGTCTTCTTGGCGGCGGCGCGCACTTCAGGTTGCGGCACCAGCGTGGCCGCGGTGGCGAACTTCTTCAGCAGCCGCTGCACGTTGTACAGGTAGTCGGGCCCGGCCTCGCTGTAGATCGCGTAGGCGTTGCGCGTGGTGCCGCGCGTGAAGTAGCTGCCTTTGCTGGGGTGCGTGCCGGGCAGCGTGCGCCAGGGGATGCCGTCGCCGTCCACGTCCTTGTAGCGGCCGAAGTCGCGGCCCGCCTCCAGTTCCTCGGCGCTCATCACCTTGCCGCGGTCGTACGCGCGCGCCGGGTCCCACTCGAAGGGCTTGCACAGGCGCTGGTTCATGCCGATGTCGAGGTCGGTCATCACGAACACGGGGGTCTGCAGCCGGTCGGCCAGGTCCAGCGCGGCGGCGCTGAACTCGAAGCATTCGGCCGGGTCCTGCGGCAGCAGCATCACGTGCTTGGTGTCGCCGTGGCTGGCGTAGGCGCTGCTGATCAGGTCGGCCTGCTGGGTGCGCGTGGGCATGCCGGTGCTGGGGCCGCCGCGCTGCACGTCGATGATGGTGACCGGGATCTCGGCGAAGTAGGCCAGGCCGATGAACTCGGTCATCAGGCTGACGCCGGGGCCGCTGGTGGCGGTGAAGGCGCGCGCGCCGTTCCAGCCGGCACCGGTGACGATGCCGATCGACGCGATCTCGTCCTCGGCCTGCACGATGGCGTAGTTGGCCTGCCCGGTGGCGGCGTCGTGCCGGTAGCGCTTGCAGTAGGCACTGAAGGCCTCGGCCACCGATGAGCTGGGCGTGATCGGGTACCAGGCGCAGACGGTGGCGCCGCCATACACGCAGCCCAGCGCCGCGGCGGCGTTGCCTTCGACGAAGATCTTGTCGCCCACCGCGTCGGCACGCCGCACCTTCAGGCCGATGCCGGGGCGCTGCGGCGGGCTCAGGTGGTCCTTCGCGAAGCCACGGCCGGCGTGCAGGGCGCGCACGTTGCTGTCCAGCAGCCGTTCCTTGCCCTTGTACTGCTCGCCGAACAGCTTCTCGATGACCGCCGGGTCGATGTCCATCAGCGCCGACAGCGCGCCCAGCACCATGATGTTCTTGAACAGCGTGCGCTGGCGTGGGTCCTCGTAGGTGGCGTTGCAGATCGCGGTGACGGGCATGCCGATCACCGTGATGTCGCTGCGCAGCGCACTGGCGGGCACGGGCTTGGTGCTGTCGTAGAACAGGTAGCCGCCGGGCTCGACCTCGCGCACGTCGGCGTCCCAGGTCTGCGGGTTCATCGCCACCATCATGTCGATGCCGCCGCGCCGGCCCAGCCAGCCGGCCTGGCTGACGCGCACCTCGTACCAGGTGGGCAGGCCCTGGATGTTGCTAGGGAAGATGTTGCGCGGGCTGACCGGCACGCCCATGCGCAGGATGGCCTTGGCGAACAGCTCGTTGGCCGAGGCCGAGCCCGAGCCGTTGACGTTGGCGAACTTGACGACGAAGTCGTTGACCGCCTCGATGCGATGAAGACTCATGCCACGGCTCCGATGCGGCTGCCCTGCGGGGTGGTGTCGCGGCAGGCCGGGCCCGCCTTAGGGGTGATGAAGAGGAACTTCTGCATGTCCCAGGCGCCGGTGGGGCAGCGCTCGGCGCACAGGCCGCAATGCAGGCAGACGTCCTCGTCCTTGACCATCACCTGGCCGGTCTTGAGCTCCGCGCTGACGTACAGCGCCTGGTCCTCGTTCTCGGCCGGTGCCTTCAAACGTTGGCGCAGATCGGCCTCGTCGCCGTTGCCGGTGAAGGTGATGCAGTCCATCGGGCAGATGTCGACGCAGGCGTCGCATTCGATGCACAGCTTGTCGGCGAACACCGTCTGCACGTCGCAATTGAGGCAGCGCTGCGCTTCCTTGAACGCGGTCTTGGGGTCGAAGCCCAGCTCCACCTCCACCTTGATGCTGGCCAGCGCCTTCTCGGCCGCC
>CAYYDJ010000018.1:0-82182 GCA_964470565.1 uncultured Rubrivivax sp. | reverse complement strand
GCTCCAGCAGCGGCACGTCGGCGCGCCGGGCCTGGGCCAGCACGCGGCGGTTGAATTCGAGGATCGAGCGCTCGCGGTTGAGCAGCGCCACCTTCGGCGTTGCGGCCGGCGTCGGAACGGACATGCGCATCAGTCTAGACAGCGGCCGCGACAGCTTTGTGACAGGCCCGCAAGCGCTGGCAAGCGGCTGCGCCTCAAGCGCATGAGAGCGCACGAGAGCGCACGAAGGCGCGCCTGAATTGGGGCCCGCACCGTCCCGAAGGCGGCCTTTAGCATCCAGGCCCGATGCGCGCTGCCCTTGCCTGCTTCTCCCAATCGTTCCAAAGCGGCCCTGGCCCGCGCGCGCGCCGGATCTGGCAAGTGCTGCTGGCGCTGCTGGTGCTCGCCGTCTGCGTGCTGGCCTTCATGCCGCACCCGCCGCCGGCGCTGGACACCGGCTGGGACAAGCGCAACCACCTGCTGGCCTTCGGCAGCCTGGCCTTCGTGGCCGAGCTGGCGTTCTGGCCGTCACGGTGGCGGCGCTTGAAGGTGCTGCTGGGGCTGCTGGCCTTCGGCGGCTTCATCGAGCTGGTGCAATCGCAAATCCCAGAACGCTCGGCCGAATGGGGCGATCTGCTGGCCGATGGTCTGGGCATTGCGCTCGGGCTGGCCCTGGTCGCGGCGCTGATCCGGCTGGGCCGGCGGGCGCCGGGCACGACGCCATCGCGCTGAAGCGACATCGGCTCATCCACTGGCTCACTCTTTGAGCGACCGGGCCCAGAGACTGCGCTCCATCCCGCCGGCGGCTGCCGGTGCCCTCGATGGAGATCTCCGTGACCCACCAGACCCTGCTCGACCTGGACACCCTGCCCGCCGACCCGCTGGATCGCACCGGCTTCGACATCGGCTGGGACCATGCCCGCCACTCGCTGGTGCCGCCGGCCGAGCTGATGCTCGACGGCACGCCGGTCAGCCAGGGCTGGCGCGCGGCGCGCGCGGTGTTCGGCCGCCGCACCGTGGCCGCCAGCCGCAACGTGCGCCAGTGGCTGGCCTTGCGCCTGCAGGCCTGGCGCGAAGGCGTGGCCTTCGACGACCTGCAAGTCACGCCGCATTACCTGGGCCAGTTGGAGACGCTGCACTGCCCCGTGACGCGCATGCCGCTGGGCGGCGCGCTGCGCGGCGCCGACAGCCCGGTGATCGCGCGCCTGAACGCTGCCACCGGCTACGCCGCGGGCAACCTGCTGGTGCTGAGCCGCCGCGCCGCGCGGGCGCTGCAGGGCTGCAGTGCCGAACAGGCGTGCGAACGCGCCGAGCAACTCGCCCGCCAGCCCGAGGGTGGCCTGATCGACACGCTGGGCGCCGCCCTGGACGCCACCCTGGACGCCGCCCAATGGGCCCGCCTGGCCACGCTGATGAGCCTGGCCCGGCCGCAGCAGCAGGTGCAGCTTGCGCGGTTGCCGTTGCGCGCGCTGCCGCCCAACCGCGTGCGCGTGCTCAATGCCGCCCAAGGCCTGCAGGCGCTGCTGACGCTGCGCCTGCAGGCCGCCGGCTGGAGCCGCCGCGCCCGCGCCATCGCCGACCTGCTGCCGCGGCCCGAGCTGCGGCACGACTTCAACCTCTTCGTCGGCGCGCTGGCGGTGCCGCTGATGTCCATCGCCAACGACCTGCCGGCGCGCGAGCTGCGCTGGGCGCAGGAAGACGCCTGGGCCGACGGCCGCGTGCAGCGCCGCTGGGCGCAGTTTGCGGTGCAGCTCGGCGCGGCCGAATGCGAGGCCTGGCTGCGCCGGCTGGTCGACCAGGGGCTGGCCGGCGTGCGGGTGTTGATGCACGAGCCCGACGCCGCGGACGAGGCGCCGGCTAACCCGCAAACTAACCCGCAAACGACCGCGCACACGCAACGCGCCGCGACGGCGTTGCCGCAGCGCCGCCAGCCCAAGGTTCAGCGTTCGGCGAGCTTGCCTGCCGAGCGACCCACCGACGGCAGGCCGCCGCAGAACAGCTCGGCGATCATCTCGCCCAGCGCCTCGTAGCTCAGCGCGCCTTCCGGGCGCAGCCAGGTGAAGGTCCAGTTCATCATGCCGAACAGCAGCATCGTCAGCGGCTTGTCCAGCCGCTGCGGCTGCAGATCGGGCCGCAGCGCGACGATGGCCTCGGCAAAGCGCGCGATCACGCGGCGCTCGGCGGCCAGCACCTGCTCGCGCTCGGCCTCGGGCAGGAAGCGCACGTCCTCGGTCAGCACGCGGTGCTGATGCTGCGCGCCGGCATAGGCGGCCATGAAACGCTCGATCAGCGCGCGCAGCCGCGCGGCGGCGTCCAGCCCCGGCGGCAGGCCTTCGGCCAGCGCTTCCAGCCGCGCCACGTGGCCGCCGGCGATGTGCAGCAGCAGGCTCTGCTTGTCGGTGAAGTAGTGGTACAGCGTCGGCTTGCTGACGCCGCAGGCCGCGGCGACCTGGTTCATCGTCGTCGCGGTGTAGCCCTGGCGCGCAAACAGCTCGGCGGCGCGCGCGCCGATCTGCTCGCGCTGGTCGTCGTAGCCGGCGGCGCGCGGGCGGGCCACGGCGCGCCTTTCAGCGGTGGTCGAACGACACCACCACCTCGTCGGTCAGCGGGTGCGACTGGCAGGTGAGGATGAAGCCGGCCTCAAGGTCGGCCTTCTCCAGCGCGAAGTTGCGGTCCATGCGCACCTGCCCTTGCAGCAGCTTGGCGCGGCAGGTGGCGCAGACGCCGCTCTTGCACGAGAACGGCACGTCCATGCCGGCGCGCGAGGCGGCGGCCAGGATGCTTTCGTCGCCAGGCTGCAAGCCGACATCGCGCGTCACCCCGTCGCGAATGACGGTGATGCGCGCGGTGGTCGCATCGCCTGCCTGCGGCGCGTGCAGCGCGGCATCGGCGGCCGAGGGCGGCACGCCGAAGCGCTCGACGTGGATGCGCTCGGGCGCCAGGCCGGCGGCCAGCAGCGCGGCCTCGACCTCGTCGTTCAGCGCATGCGGGCCGCAGACGAAGGCCTGGTCGACGGTCTCGATGCCGATCAGCGGCAGGAAGCTGGCGATCTTGTCGCGGTCCAGCCGGCCGCTGTTGAGCGGCGAGTCGACCTGCTCGCGCGAGAACACCGGATGCAGCGCCAGCCGCGTGAGGTGGCGGTTCTTCAGGTCTTCCAGCTCTTCCTTGAACATCGTCGACGCGGCGCTGCGGTTGCCGTACAGCAGCGTGACGCGGCTGCCCGGCTCGCCGTCCAGCACGGTCTTGACGATCGACAGCACCGGCGTGATGCCCGAGCCGCCGGCGATGCACAGCAGGTGCCGCGGCGCCGCCGGCGCCTGCGCCGCCGTGGCGCCGAAGCGGCCCTGCGGCTCCATCACCTCGACCGTGTCGCCGGCCTTCAGCGTCTGGTGCAGCCAGTTGGAGAACACGCCGCCGGGCACGCGGCGCACGCCGACGCGCAGGCCTTCGCCGGCCGCCGCGCAGATCGAGTACGAGCGGCGCAAGTCCTCGCCGCCGCCCGCATGGCGCAGCGTCAGGTACTGGCCGGGCTCGAAGCTGAAGGTTTCGCGCAGGCCCTCGGGCACCTCGAAGCTGAGGACCAGCGCGTCGTCGGTGTCGGCGCGCAGCTCGCGCACGCGCAGCGGGTGGAAGTGCAGACCAGTCATGCCAAGGGGCCTCTCGCGTCGGGTCAGATCGGTTTGAAGTGCTCGAACGGCTCGCGGCAGCTCAGGCAGCGGTACAGCGCCTTGCAGGCGGTGGAGCCGAAGGCCGAGAGCCGCTCGGTCTGCGCGCTGCCGCAGCGCGGGCAGTCGACGCCGCGGGCGTGGATGCGGATGGGCCGCGGCGCGTCGTCGACGGCCGCTTGGCCGCTGGGCGGCGCGATGCCGTAGTCGCGCAGCTTGCGCCGGCCTTCGGCGCTGATCCAGTCGGTGGTCCAGGCCGGGGCGCGCCGCGTGCTGACGGTCACCGGGCCGAAGCCGGCCGCGGCCAGCGCGTCGTGCACGCTTTGCGCGATGACCTCGGTCGCCGGGCAGCCGCTGTAGGTCGGCGTCAGCACGACCTCGATCCCGGCATCCAGCGCCGTCACCTCGCGCACGATGCCCAGGTCGCAGACCGAGAGCACCGGCACCTCGGGGTCGGGCACCTGCTGCAGAACCGCCCAGGCGCGGGCGAGGCCGGCGCTGGCGTCGACGGCTTCTACCATTTGCCGTGCGGGTAGCGCCGCTGCAGCGACTGCATCTCGGCCAGGATGAAGCCCATGTGCTCGCTGTGCCGGCCTTGCGTGCCGGTGGCCATGAAGGGCACGTCGGCGGGTTGATGCAGCATGGCTTCCGCCCACACGGGCTGCAGTTCGGCCAGCCAGGGCTCGCGCAACTCGGCGCGCGACGGGCCCAAGCCCGCGGCCACGGCGGCGGCGTCCACCTCGTCGGCGGCGAACAGCTCGCCGACGTAGGGCCAGGCCTTGTCCAGCGCGGCCTGCATGCGGCGCTGCGATTCGGGCGTGCCGTCGCCCAGGCGCACGGTCCAGTCGGCGGCATGCTGCTGGTGGTAGCGCGCTTCCTTCAGCGCCTTGGCGGCGATCGCGGCCAGTTCGGCATCGCTGGACGAAGCCATGCCGCGCCAGGCCAGCTTCAGCCAGGTGGCCAGCAGCAGGTTGCGCACCACCGTGTCGGCGAAGTCGCCGCCCGGCGAATGCGCGCTGCTGCGCCGCATCGGCTGCTCGACCAGCGTCAGGTTGAAGTAGTCGGGCTCCTCGCGCAAAAAGGCGAGCTGGTCCTCATCGAAACCCTGCCCTTCCAATTGAGCGGCATGGGTCAGCAGGCCGCGGGCCTGGCCGATCAGGTCCAGCGCCATGTTGCTGAGCGCGATGTCTTCTTCCAGCACCGGCCCATGGCCGCACCATTCGGACAGGCGCTGGGCGTGGATCAGACAGGTGTCGGCCCAGCGCAGCACGTAGCGCACGGCAGGGGTGAGCTGCAGTTGCAGCGATTCGGCAACGACGGCGGTCATCGGGCAGCCCTCACATGTGGTTCACGGCTTCGGGCAGCTCGTAGAACGTGGGATGGCGGTAGACCTTGTCCTCGGCCGGGTCGAACAGCATGTCCTTGTCGCCGGGGTCGCTGGCGAAGATGTCGCTGCTCTTCACCACCCAGACGCTGCTGCCTTCCTGGCGGCGCGTGTAGACCTCGCGCGCCATCTGCACCGCCATCTTGGCGTCGGGCGCGTGCAGGCTGCCGCAGTGCTTGTGGTCCAGGCCGGCCTTGGGGCGGACGAACACCTCCCACAGCGGCCATTCGTCGCGCGCCGTGGTGCCTGCGGTCGGCGTCGCGGTCGTCGTCTTGCTCATGCAGCTTCCTTCTTGGTGGCCTGCTTGCGGCCGTACGCCAGCGCGGCGTCGCGCACCCAGGCGCCGTCGTCCCAGGCCTTGGCGCGGGCGGCCAGGCGCTCGCGGTTGCAGGGGCCGTTGCCGCCCACCACGCGCCAGAACTCGTCCCAGTCGACGGGCCCGAAGTCGTAGTGCCCGCGCTCGTCGTTCCACTTCAGCAGCGGGTCGGGCAGGCTCACGCCCAGCACCTTGGCCTGATCGGCGGTGGCGTCGATGAACTTCTGCCGCAGGTCGTCGTTGCTGATGCGCTTGATGCCCCAGCGCGCGCTCTGCGCGCCGTGCACGCTCTCGCCGTCGGGCGGGCCGAACATCATCAGGCTGGGCCACCACCAGCGGTCGACGGCGTTTTGCACCATCGCCTTCTGCGCCGCCGTGCCCTCGCGCACCATCACGTTCAGCGCGTCGAAGCCCTGGCGCTGGTGAAAGCTTTCCTCGCGGCAGATGCGCACCATCGCGCGCGCATAGGGCGCGTAGCTGCAGCGCGTGAGCGGCACCTGGTTCATGATGGCCGCGCCGTCCACCAGCCAGCCGATGACGCCGATGTCGGCCCAGCTCAGCGTGGGGTAGTTGAAGATGCTGCTGTACTTGGCCTTGCCGCTGTGCAGCGCGGCCAGCAGCTCGTCGCGGCTGACGCCCAACGTCTCGGCGGCGGCGTACAGGTACAGGCCGTGGCCGCCTTCGTCCTGGATCTTGGCCAGCAGAATCGCCTTGCGCTTGAGCGTGGGCGCGCGCGTGACCCAGTTGCCCTCGGGCAGCATGCCGACGATCTCGGAATGCGCGTGCTGGCTGATCTGCCGCACCAGCGTCTTGCGGTAGTGGTCGGGCATCCAGTCCTTGGCCTCGATGAAGCCGGCCTCGTCGATCGTCTCGTCGAAGCGGCGCTCGAGCTCGGCCTCCTGCGCCGAGCGCACGGCCTTGCGTTCGTCCTTCGGACCGAGGTCCATCGCCTGCGTGTACATGCGGCGCTCTCCTTTATCTCGGGCGTTTGTCGATGACTCTGCGGGCCTTGCCCACCAGCGTGCGCTCGATCGAGTCGGGCAGGCCCACCTCGACCGTGGTGCTGACGCCGATCAGCGTCTTGATGCGGTGCTGCAGCTCGCGCGCGATGGCTCCGCGGTCGGCATCGCGGTGCTCGGGCTGCAGCTCGCAGCGCACCTGCACCTGGTCGAGCAGGCCATCGCGCGAGACCACCAGCTGGTACTGGCCCGACAGCCGGCCCTGCTGCAGCACGATCTCCTCCACCTGGGTGGGGAAGAGGTTGACGCCGCGGATGATCAGCATGTCGTCGCTGCGGCCGACGATCTTGCCCATGCGCCGCATGCTGCGCGCGGTGGGCGGCAGCAGCCGCGTGAGGTCGCGCGTGCGGTAGCGGATGACGGGCAGCGCCTCCTTGGTCAGCGTGGTGAAGACCAGCTCGCCTTCGGATCCGTCGGGCAGCACCTCGCCGGTCTGCGGGTCGATGATCTCGGCCAGGAAATGGTCTTCCCAGATCACCGGGCCGTCCTTGCTCTCGATGCACTCGCTGGCGACGCCCGGACCCATCACCTCGGACAGGCCGTAGATGTCCACCGCGTCGAGCGCGGCCGATGCCTCGATCTCGGCGCGCATCGCCTCGGTCCAGGGCTCGGCGCCGAAGATGCCCACGCTGACCGACATCGCGCGCGGGTCCTTGCCCTGGCGGCGGAACTCCTCGACGATCACCTGCATGTAGCTGGGCGTGACCATGATGATGTCGGGCCGGAAGTCCTCGATCAGCTGCACCTGCTTCTCGGTCTGCCCGCCGCTCATCGGCACCACGGTGCAGCCGAGTGTCTCGGCCGCGTAGTGCGCGCCCAGGCCGCCGGTGAACAGGCCGTAGCCGTAGGCCACGTGCACGATGTCGCCGGGCCGGCCGCCGGCAGCACGGATCGAGCGCGCGCCGAGCTGCGCCCAACGTTCGATGTCACCGGCCGTGTAGCCCACCACGGTGGGCTTGCCGGTGGTGCCCGACGAGGCGTGGATGCGCACGACGCGCTCGCGCGGCACCGCGAACATGCCGAAGGGGTAGTGGTCGCGCAGGTCCTGCTTGGCGGTGAACGGGAACTTCGCCAGGTCGCCGAGCTGCTTGCAGTCCGACGGGTGCACGCCCTTGGCGTCGAAGGCGCGGCGGTAGTGCGGCACGTTGTCGTAGACGTGCTGCAGCGTCTTGCGCAGCCGCGCGAGCTGCAGCGCCTGCAGTTCGTCGCGGCTGGCGGTCTCGATCGGCTCCAGGTCGCCGGGGCGTGGGGCTTTGACGGGCATTTCAGCGTCCCCTGGTCACGGGCAGGTCGGCCACGATCAGCCGCTCGGGCATCGTCATCGAGCGCCCGCGGAAGGCGGCGATGCGCTTGCCGTCCTGGTCGCGCACGTCGATGTCGTAGACGCCGGTGCGGCGCGTCTTGGCCACCTCGCTGGCGGTGGCGGTCAGCACGTCGCCCAGCCGCGCACTGGCGATGATGTTGACGTCGAAGCCCGAGGCCACGGTCAACTCGTTGTAGGCGTTGCAGGCGTAGGCGAAGGTGGAGTCGGCCAGCGTGGTCATCAGCCCGCCGTGGCAGATGGCGTGGCCATTGAGCATGTCGCGCCGCACCGGCATGCGCAGTTGCGCGCTGCCGGGGCCGACGGCGAGGATCTCCATGCCCAGCGCGCGGCTGACGTGGTCGTCGGCCCACATGGCGTCGCGCACGGCCTCGGCGACCTGTTGGGGGGTGATGGCGGTGACGCTCATGCTCAACGGTCCTTGAAGACGGCGGCGCGCTTGGCCAGGAAGGCCGCCACGCCCTCGGCAAAGTCGTGCCCGCGGCCCAGTTCGCCCTGGAAGCGCGCCTCCAGGCTCAGCGCCTGGCCATAGTCGATCGCCAGCGACTCGTCCAGCGCGCGGCGGGTGTCGGCCAGCGCGCGGGTGGGCATCGCGGCCAGGCGCTTGGCCAGCGCCAGCGCGCTGCTCATCAGCTCGGCATCGTCCACCACCTGCCAGATCAGGCCCATGGCTTTGGCTTCAGTGGCGGGCAGCTTGTCGCCCGTCATCGCGAGCCCCAGCGCATTGGCGCGGCCCACCAGGCGCGGCAGCAGCCAGGTGCCGCCGCAATCGGGCACCAGGCCGATCTTGGAGAAGGCCTGGATGAAGCTGGCGCCGCGCGCCGCGACCACCAGGTCGCAGCCCAGCGCCAGGTTGGCGCCGGCGCCGGCGGCCACGCCGTTGACCGCGGCGATCACCGGCACCGGCATCGTGCGGATGCGCAGCGCCAGCGGCTTGTAGTGGCGCTCCACCACGGCGCCGACGTCGGGCGCCTGGCCGGCGGGCGCGGCCATCGCGGGGTCGGCCAGGTCCTGCCCGGCACAGAAGCCGCGGCCGGCGCCGGTCAGCACCAGCGCGCGCACCTGCGCGTCGTCGGCGGCGGCCTGCAGCGCGGGCAGCAACTCGGCGTGCATCGCGGCCGTGAAGCTGTTGAGCTGCGCCGGGCGGTTGAGCGTCAGCACCCGCACGGGGCCATCACTGGCGACGAGGACGAGAGGCTCTGGCATCGGATCTCCGTTGACTGAGTGACTGACTGACTGATTCACCGACCGGGCGGTCGATGAATTATCGAGCATCAAGTTGACCCATCGCAAGTCCGGGACAAACCCGCGCCCGGCAGCGACGTGAGGTGGCGATCGCACAATCCGCCCCCATGTTGAAAACCACCCTCATCGCCGGCGCCTTGTTCGCCGCCTTCGCCATGTTTGCCGACACCGCCGACGCGGCCACCGCCGCGCCCCGCAACCGGGCCGACATCCCGGCCGAATTCCGCTGGGACTTCAGCGCCATCTACAAGGACTGGGCGGCCTGGGAGGCCGGCATGGCCGACATGGAGCGCCAGATGGACGCCTTCGCCAAGCTCAAGGGCAGCCTGGCCCAAGGCCCGCAGGCGCTGCTGCAGGCCTATCAGGCCTACGACCAGATCGGCAAGCTGCAGTACCTGGTCTATCGCTACGCGCAACTGCAACGCGACGTGGACACGCGCGACCAGGCCGTCTCGGCGCGCTTCCAGCGCGTGGGCGCCGTGTTCGCCAAGTTTGACGCTGCCACCTCGTGGTTCACGCCCGAACTGCTGACGCTGCCCGAGGCCACCGTGCGCGGCTGGCTCGACGCCACGCCGGCGCTGGCGCCATACCGCCACAACATCCTCAACGAGTTCCGCCGCCGCGCCCACGTGCTGGACGAGAAGGGCGAGCGCATCCTGTCGCTGGCCGGCCCGACCGCGGGATCGCCGGGCACCATCTACGAGGAACTGTCGACCACCGACATCCGCTTCCCGACCGTCAGCTTCAGCGACGGCAGCTCGGTCAAGCTGGCGCCGGGCGCCTATGCGGCGCTGCTGGAATCCAACCCCAACCAGGCCGACCGCGCCAAGGCGGCGCAGGCTCACCTGGGCGCCTATGCCGCCACGGCAGCCAGTTATGCCGCCACCTACAAGGGCGTGCTGGAGCGCGACTGGTTCCTGACCCAGGCGCGCAACTTCCCGACCACGCTGGACGCGGCGCTGTTCGGCGACAACGTGCCGCGCAGCGTGGTGGAGAACCTGATCAGCGCCGCGCGCGCCGGCACCGAGCCGCTGCGCCGCTACATCCGGCTGCGCCAGAAGCTGCTGGGGCTGAAGGAGTACCACACCTACGACAACTTCCAGCCGCTGTTCCGCACCGACAAGAAGTACCCCTACCCCGAGGCGCGCGCGGTGGTGCTGGAATCGGTGGCGCCGCTCGGCGAGGATTACCTCAAGCGTTACCGCAGCTTTGTCTCCGGCGGCCGCATCGACGTCTACGAAAGCGAAGGCAAGCGCTCCGGCGCCTACAACGCCGGCGTCTACGGCGTGGGCCCCTACCTGCTGCTGAACCACAACGACACGATGGACGCGATGTTCACGCTGGCCCACGAGGCGGGCCACGCGATGCACACCGTGCTGAGCTACGAGAACCAGCCGTTCTCCACCGCCGACTACACCATCTTCGTGGCCGAGGTGGCCAGCACCACCAACGAGCGTTTTCTGCTCGAGCACCTGCTGAAGAAGTCCAGCGACCCGAAGGAGCGCTTCCTGCTGCTGCAGCACGCGGCCGACCAGATCATGGGCACCTTCTACACCCAGGTGATGTTCGCCGACTTCGAGCTGCGTGCGCACCGGCTCATCGAGCAAGGCCAGGGCGCCACCGCCGAGGCGCTGGACCAGCTCTACCTGCAGATGGTGAAGGATTACTACGGCGACGCGCTGACCGTCGACGACTTCTACAAGCACACCTGGGCGCGCATCGGCCACTTCTTCCGCTCGCCCTACTACGTCTACCAGTACGCCACCTGCTTCGCCTCGTCGGCGCAGCTGTTCAAGGCCATGACCAGCGGCGACGCGGCGGCGCGCAAGGCCGCCACCGAGCGCTACCTGACGCTGCTGAAGAGCGGCGGCAACGACTACCCGATGGAGCAGCTCAAGAAGGCCGGCGTCGACCTCACCCAGGCCGGCCCGGTGCAGGCGGTGATCGCCCAGATGGACGAGCTGGTGACGCGGATGGAGAAGGAGGCGGCGGCGATCCGCTGAGCGCGGCGTCCGCCGCGCCGCGCGTCAGGGCCCGCAGAACCGGCGCTCGAGCTCCAGCTCCCAGCGGTCGCCCAGCAGACGATAGCCGGCGCGGCTGGGATGGATCTCGTTGCGCCAGTACGCGGTGGGGCCGGTGTCGTCGACGCCGGCGGGCTTCAGCGTGCCCTGGCTGTCGACCACGGAGATGGTGGCGTCGGCAGCCGCGATGTCCAGGATCAGCCGCCGCACGCGGGCCAGCAGCTCGCGCCCCAGCGCGGCCCAGTCCTCCTTGGGCACGCCGAAGGCCTTGACCGCCTTGTACAGCCAGGGCCCGAAGCTCGCGCCGGCGCCCGCATTGCGCGGCGTGGCGATGTCGTAGGTGTGCAGCACGATCGGCAGCCGGCGGTTCCACTGCGAGCTGGCACGCCGCTGCAGCAGCACTGCGAAGACCTCGCGCGCATGCGCCTCGAAGGTGGCCCAGCCGGATTCGCTGACGTAGCGGCCCGCGTGGCCGGGCGGCCCCCACTCGGCGGACGTGGCCAGCAAGCGCCTGGCCGGCGGCTGGCCCGGCGGCGACTGCGAGGCCGAGATCACATCGTTGCCCAGCCCCGACAGCAGCAAGGCGGTCCACCGCCGCTCCTGCTGGCCGCACAGCAGCTGCAGGAAGGTGTCGTTGCTGGTGCTGTCGGTCATGTGCACCAGCTCGGCCCCCGGGCGTGCGCAGTTCACCGCCACGGCGCTGACGGACAGCGCCAACTTGTCGAACAGATTGCTCGTCAGCCAGGGCGGGATCGCGCCGACCGAGAACCACGAATCGCCTTGCGCCAAGAACTGCAGCGCGTAGCTGCCGATCGGGAAAGGGCCGACCTCGCCACTGCCGACCAGCTCGCCGGGAGAGATCACCAGGACGTCGGGCATGTTGATCCATCCTCCGTCTCGGAAGTCATCTTGGCCATCGCCGCTCCTCGTTCTGCCTGACCCGCGGCCCGACTCTGCCGTCTGCGCGGCTGGGCGTCGTCAACCCTTGTGGGGACGGCGCCGCCTGCGCCACCGCCTTCAGCGTCGCCCCGCGCACCTCGAAGCGAACGCGGTCGATCTCGCGGCCGTCGGCGGCCAGCAGACGCAGCTCGTGCCGGCCCGGCCAGGGCGCCCAGCGCAGGCGCGGGCCCTGGCCGAGGCGGCGGCCGTCCAATTCCCAGACACCGCCCTCGCCCTCGAAGCGGATTCGCTGCACGGCCGCCGGCATGTCGGGGTCCAGCGCGTAGATCGCGCCGGCGCTGGGGCTGCGGATGCCGGGGCGCTGCGCCGGGCTGCGCGCCGCCAGCTCACCGGCGGGCGCGGTGCCGGCGATGAACCACTCGGCGCGCGGTGGCTCCTGTGCGCCTGCATAACGGATCATCTGATGCTGCACACCGGCCGGCGTCGCCGGCACGCGCGAGACCTGGTGGCGGTGCAGGTGCGCCATCACCGCCTGCCAGATCGGTGCCGCGCCGCTGATGCCGCTGACCTCGTGCATCGGCTGCCCGCCCGCGTTGCCGATCCACACGCCCACGGTGTAGCGCTCGCTGAAGCCGACGCACCAGTTGTCGCGCATGTCTTTGCTGGTGCCGGTCTTCACGGCCGCGAAGCCGCGCGTGCGCAAGGGGCTGTCGAGGCCGAAGGTCAGCACGCGGGCGTTGTTGTCGGCCAGGATGTCGGCCACCAGGTGGCTGGCCGCGGCCGAGGCCACGCGGCGCGGCGCCGGCCGCGGCTGGCCGGGCAGCGCAGCCGGCGCGTAAGCGCCGCCGTTGGCCAGGCTGCGATAGGCGTTGCTCAAGGCCAGCAGCGAGACGTCGGCGCTGCCCAGCGCCAGCGACAGGCCGTACCAGCCGCCGCTTTCCTTCAAGCCGAAACCCAGCGCGTTGAGTCGCGCGTGCAGCGCATCGGGCGGCAGCAGCGCGGCCACGCGCACCGCGGGGATGTTGAGGCTGGCGCCCAGCGCGGTGCGCGCGCTGACCAGGCCCTTGTAGTCCTTGTCGTAGTTCTGCGGCAGGTAGATGCCGGCGTGCGTCGGCACCTCGGCCGGGCCGTCGTCCAGCAGGCTGGCCGGCGTGATCAGCCGCCGTTCGAAGGCCAGGCCATAGACGAAGGGCTTGAGCGTCGAGCCGGCCTGGCGCCGCGCCAGCACGCCGTCGACCTGCGCCGCGGCCGAGCTGCCGCCGTTGGCGCCCACCCAGGCCAGCACCTCGCCGCTGGCGTTGTCCAGCACCAGCACGGCGCCGTCTTCCACCTGCCGGCCTTGCAACTCGGCCAGCTGCTGCTGCAGCGCCTGCCGGGCGACGCGCTGTAGCCCGGCGTCGAGGCTGCTGCGCTGCGCGGCCGGCCCGTCGCGCCGCAGCGCCAGCCGCGCATAGTGCGGCGCCAGCGCCTCGCCCAGCAGCGGTTGCGGGCGCCGCTGCAAGGCCTGGGCGGCGAGGATGTCGATGCCGGTGCAGGGCTGGCGCATGTCTTTCAGGACACCACAGGCGCGCTGCGCGACGCGCGCGGCGCCGGCGTTGGGGCCGCGCACCAGCGCGGCGACCAGCGCCGCCTCCTGCGCGTCCAGGCCGCTGGGGTGCTTGCCGAACAGCGTCTGCGCCAGCGCGTTGACGCCCACCACCTCGCCGCGCAGCGGCACGGTGTTGAGGTAGGCCTCCAGCACTTGCGCCTTGGTCCAGCGCCGCTCCAGCCGCTGCGCCAGCCAGGCCTGGCCCAGCTTCTGCCACATGCTGCGCCCGCCCGCCGGGCGCGCCAGGCCTTCGTCGATCAGCCCGGCAAGCTGCATCGTCAGCGTCGACGCGCCGCGGGTGCGGGTGTCGACCAGGTTGCCCCAGGCGCTGCGCGCCGCCGCCGCCCAGTCGACGCCGCTGTGCTGCCAGAAGCGCCGGTCTTCGCTGAGCACCAGCGCCTGCAGCAGCGCCGGCGAGAAGTCCTGCAGCGGCACCCAGGGCCCGCGGCGCACCGTTGAGTCCACGCGCAGCGTCTGCAGCGGCTCGCCGTGGCGGTCCAGCAGCAGCAGGTCGGACGGGCGATGCGCGGCCTTCACGTCGTCGAAGCTGGGCTGCGCGCGGGCGGGCGCGCCGCCGAGCAGCGGCAAGGCCATCAGCAGCGGCAGCAGCCAGCGCGTCAAGGCAGCACCTCGATCGCCGCGTTCGGCGCTGCGCCGAAGGTCTCCGGCGCGTACAGCGCCTCCACCCGCGTCGGCGGCAGCGCAAAGCGGCCGGGGTTGTTCAGCCGCAGCGTGTATTCGACGACGTGGTGGCCGCGCGGCAGGAACTCGAAGTAGCTGCGGAAGGCCTCGAAGCTGCGCTCTTCATACGCCGTCCAGGCGCTGCCTTCGCGCCGCTCGTCGCGCGTGGCGATCTGCGAATCGCGCTGCAGCCCCGTGCCCAGGATGCTGGCGCCGCCGGGGATGGGGTCGGACAGCACGACCCAGGTGCGGTCGGACTGCGCGTCGATCTCCAGCCGCACGCGCAGCACGTCGCCGCGCGACCAGCGCGCGGCGTCCTTGCGCTGCACCGCGCTGACGCTGCGCTTGACCGCATAACCCGCATTGAAGGCGGACGACAACGGCAGCGCCGCCAGCGACTGCACCGTGAGCCAGGGCTTGCCGCTGCCCTGCTGCGCCACCTGCAGGCTGCCCGCCGCCGCCGGCCAGGCCAGTTGCAGCCGGCCGCCCTGCGGCTGCTGCGCCCAGTCCAGCGTCTGCGTCGCGGCGCCCAGCGTTGCGACGCTGCGGCCCTCGATGCGAGCGGACTCGAAGCGCGCGCCGAACTTGTCCAGCGCCAGCGATCCCCACAGGTTGGCCGTGGTGGTTGCCCAAGCGCCGCCGCGCTGGCGGCCCAGGGCGCCGACCACCAGGCGCGGCAGCTCGTCCTTCCACGCCGGCTCGTCCAGCACCGCCAGGATCAGGCGACCGGCGTTGGCGTCGGCGCTGTCCATCAGCCACCACCAGAAGTCACCTTCCTCGTTGCTGAATTTCAGCGTCGTGCCGGCGTAGGCCAGCCGCGCGCGCAGGATCTGCTGCGCCTCGTCCAGCCGCCGCGGCTGGTCGGCGATGCCTTGCACGCGGCGCAGGATCTGCAGCCAATCGATCACCGCCGCCGTGGGCCACTGGTTGGGGGTGAGGTTGATCGAGCCCAGCATCCGCGGTGTTGCACGGCCGTCGCGCGACAAGGCTTCCAGCGCGGCGAGCTTGCGCACGTCGAGGTCGGCGCGCGGGCTCCAGAAGCGGCGCTCGATGCGGCCTTCGACGAAGGCGGCCAGGCCGTCGAGCATGCGCTCGCGCGCGGCCGGCGGCAGCTCGAAGCCAGCCTCGTTCGTGGCCGACAGCAAATAAGCGGTGAGCCGGTCGCTGCCGCGCGCGGCGTCTTCGGCGCGTGGCGGGAAGTAACTGGCCAGTCCATCGGCATCCAGATAGGTCGGCAGCGCATTGGCAACCGCGGCCCACAGCGCCGCGTCGCGCAGGCCCACGGCCTTGGAGACCTGCTGCTCCAGGCAGGTGAACGGATAGTTCTCGAAGTAGCGCCGCAGCCCCGGCAGCGCGCCGCTCAGCGTGGGCTGCAGGCCGACGACCACGCCGCCGCGGCCCGGCAGCGCGCCGTCGGGACGACTGACCGGCAAGGTCACGCTGCCGTCGAGTTGCAGCAGCGTGGCCTGCTGCACGCGCAGCGGCACCGCTGCCGCGACACTCTGCCTGAGCTTCAAGCGGTCGCGCGCGCCGCCGGCGCCGCCCTGCTCTTCGGCTGCCGCCTCCCACTCGATGGCATGCGCTGCGGCCGGCACGTCCACGGGCCAGGCGAGCTCGCGCGCGCTGCCGGCCGCCAGCACCAGGTCCTGCGGCGGCAGGTTCAGCGTGCCGGGCGCGCCTTGCAGCTGGCCTTGCAGGCTGACGCGCAGCTTCATCTCGCGGGCCGTCGTGTTGCGCAGCGTCAGCAACGCGCTGAAGCGATCGCCGTCGCGCACCAGCGGCGGCAGCCCGGAGAGGATCTGCAAGTCCTGCGAGACCTTGATGCTGGCGCTGCCGGTGCCGAAGCGCTGCGCGCCGTCGTCTGCCACGGCGACGAGGCGGAACGAGGTCAGCGAATCGTTCAGCGGCACCTCGACCAGCGCCTCGCCGCGCGCGTCCAGCGCGACACGGCCCTGCCACAGCAGCAGCGTGTCGAACAGCTCGCGGGTGGCGCCGCGGCCGCCGCCGCCGCCCGCGGCCACGGCCTTGCGGCCGTAGTGGCGGCGGCCGATCACCTCGCCCACCGCGGTGGCGGTCTGCACGCCCCAGGCGCGGGTCTGCAGCAGGCCCGAGAGAAGCTGCCAGCTGTCGTTGCTGCGCAGCGCCAGCAGCCCTTCGTCGACCGCGGCAAATGCGATCTCGGTGCCGGCCACCGGCTGCCCGCCCTGCGCCACCTTCACGCGCACCAGCGCCTTGCCGCGCACCGTGTATTGCGGCTTGTCGGGCGTCACGCTGACCTGCAGCTCGTGCGCCGCGCGGCCCACCTCGATGGCCGCCACGCCGAGCTTGAACGCGGGCTTGGCCAGGTCCACCAGCGCGGTGGGCGCCTGGTATTCGCGGCCTTCGTACCAGAAGGCACGCGCCCATTCGAGCGGCGCCTTCCAGCCCCAGTCGAAGAAGCTGTACCAGGGCACGTGGCGGATGCGGCCGCGCAGGGCCAGCACGCTGACGTAGACGTTGGGCGCCCAGGCTTTGTCGATCGCCAGCTCGAAGCTGGGGTCGTCGCCGCGCAGCGTGAGCACGCGCGTCTCGATCAGGCCTTCGCGCTCCACCGCCACCAGCGCCGTGGCTTCGCGGAACGGCATGCGCACCTGAAAGCGCGCGCTCTCGCCGGGCTCGTAGCGCTTCTTCTCGGGCAGCACGTCGATGCGGTCGTCGTTGTCCTGCTCGAACCACAGCTCGCCCTGGCGCGTGATCCACACGCTGGTGGCCGCCTGCGCGGCGTGGCCTTGCGCGTCCTTGGCGTTGACCACCAGCTCCACCTGGCCGGCGGCGTCCAGGCTTGCGTCGCACGCCAGCAGGCCGCGGTCGTCGCTGCTGCCGCTGCACAGCACGCCCAGATCCTTGAAGTCACTGCGGTTGTCGTAGGCGTAGAAGCCGCCGACCAGGCGCTTGCGGCTGCTGACGGTCTGCTTCAGCCGCCCGCGAACCTCGAGCGCCTGGCCCTTCAGCGGCCGGCCTTCGGTGTCCAGCGCCAGCGCCGTGAAGTTCACCTTGCCGCGGCGGCTGGCCCAGCCGGCGGCCTTGATGCCCGGCACCACCGCGGCCGGCCACACGCCCACGCTGCCGGCCACGGTCTGCACCTCGCCGTTGGGGTCGTTGAAGCTGATCTCGGCCAGCACCTCGCCGGCGCGGGTGATGGGCGGCAGCTTGGCCAGCGTGACGCGGGCGGCGCCCTGGGCATCGGTGACGAGCCGCTGCTTGTCGGCCAGCAGCGTCTCGTCGCGGCGGCCGCCTTCGTCGTCGTCATCCGCAGCGGCGCCGCGGTCGGGGCGCGGCGGCTCGAAGCTGTAGTCGTCATAACCCTTGAAGTTGAAGGCTCTTGGTCGCAGCAGGGCGCTGGCCTGCAGCGGCGCCTGCGCCAGGCCGCCGCCGGACAGGTAGCTGAGCTGTGCGTTGAACACCAGTTCGGCCGGCGCCACCGGCGTGCCGCGTGGCGGCGCCAGCCGCGCGTCGATCAGCGGCACGCGGAACTCCTCGACGCGGAAGTTGCCGCTGTCCCAGACGCGGCGGCGGGCCTCGGGCGCTTGCGCGTTCTCCAGCTGCACGCGGTACTCGCCCAGCTTGGCCGCCGCGGGAATCGTCCAGCTCGACAGCGCGCTGCGGCTGCCGGCCCAGGTCAGCGGCTGGGTGAAGGTCTCGCCACTGCCTTGGTGCACGATCTTCAGCCGCGTCGGCAGCTCTGCGGCGGCCAGCAGTTCCAGGCCGGCAAGGGTCTCGCGGCGGATGAAGTGCTTCATCGACACCGTCTCGCCGGCGCGCAGCAAGCTGCGGTCGAACACCGTGTGCGCGCGCACGTCGGCCTGCGGCTCGCTGCTGACCGGCACGTGGAAGCGCCAGGGCTCGATGCCCTTGTTCCAGCCGCTGAAGACGAAGGCCATGTCGCCGCGGCCCTGCGCATCCGGCTTGCGCGCGCTGACGAAGAACCCGCGCTCGCTGCCGCAGCCGGCGGGCGCCTGCAGCGCCTGCGGCACCAGCGCCAGGCCACGCGAATCGCTGCGGCCGCGCCACAGCAGCTTGCCGTCGCAGCCCGACACCGCCACCTCGGCATCGGCCACCGGCCGGGCGCGGTCCAGCGTCGTCACCCAGACGGCGGCGTTCTCTCGCCCCTGCTTGAAATGCACCGCCAGGTTGGTGACCAGCACCCCCGTGCGCACGAACATCGGCTGCGGCTTGTCCAGCAGCGCCTCGCCCAGGCGGCGCGATTCCAGCTCGAGCACCTGGTAGCCGGGATCGGGCAGCGGGATGCCCACCACCTCGAAAGGCCGCGGGTCGCCGCCGGCAAGCTGCGGCAGCTGCAGCCGCCGCGTGTCGGGCTCGGTGGCCAGCAGCGACAGCTCGCGCGTGGCGACCATGCGGTCGGCCTTGCGCCGCACGGTGCGGCCCTGCTCGTTGGTCTCCTCGACGATCTCGGTCCATTGGGCGGCCGGCAGGCCGGCTTCCTTGGCCGTCAGGCTGCTCTCGTGATAACGCTCCAGCTTGTCGATCCAGGCGATGATCTCGGCGTCGGTCTGCAGGCGCTTGATGCGGATCTGGCCGCCGCCGGTGTCACCAGCCTGAGGCCGCAGGTCGCCCTGCACGTGGCGCATGGTGATCGGCAGCAGCGATTCGGGCCCCCACTCCACCACGCCGAAAGGTGCGGCGGCGAACTTGGCGATCGGCGGCGCGTCGCCGGTAGCCACCCGCATCGGAAAGCTCGCGGCGTTGACCAGCGGCCGGCCGCTCACGTCCTTCAGCTCGTGCGGCAGTTCGATCGTGAACGCGGCGCGCTCGGGCAACGGACCATTGAACGCGATCTCGCTCAACTCCGGCGCGCGGTCGTCCTTGTCGAAGCTGGGCGCCAGCGCGGCGCCGCCGGCCGCGGGCTTGAGCCGCACCTGCGCTGCCAGCTCGCGCGCCACCGGCGCCGAGAAGCTCACGCGCAGCGGTCGGATCGGCATGCAAGGCGCGTTGGCGCGCTCGCGCTCGCAGCTGAACTCGGCGTGAAAGGCCTCGCGCACGCGGAAGTCGAAGCGCTGCTCGCGGGTGGTCAGCACCTGCGGTGCGTTGCGCGCCGCGATGCCCTTGCCCCACACCAGCCGCAGCTTGGCCTGCGCCGGCAGCGGCCGGCCGCAGCCGACCACCAGCACGCGCCCGGCCGGCTGGCGGTCGAGCCGGCGCGCCTTGACGATGGCCTCGCGCTCGGCGCCGGTGATGACCTTCAGCGGCAGCTTCTCGGCCAGGCCTTCGATCTCGCACCAGGCGTGCCTCGGCAGATCAGCTTCGACCACCGGCCCGGTCAGTTCGAGCAGGAGGAACTGGTCCTCCTCGACCACCGAACCTTGCCAGGGTTGGATGCGCCGCACCGCCGGACCGCCGGTGTCGAAGCGAAAGCTCGTGTCGCCGGTCCAATCGCCGGCCAGCGGCTGCCAGTCGGCGCGCCGCTGCACCCGGCAGCGCGTGCCGGGCGGCAATGGCTGCGGGAAGTCGAAGACCCATTCGCGGTCGCTCGTCCAGCGGCCGCTGCCGTCGACGCTGGCCGCAGCGGCGCCCTGGCACTGCACGTCAACCGGCGCCGGCAGGCGCGGATCGCCGAAGCGGACCACCGCCTCGTCGAAGCGCAGCCGCACCTGGGCAACCTCGGGCACCTCGCCCTGCGGGCTGGCCTGCAGCAGCCGCGCCGCCATGGCCGTGCCGCCGGCGCCCAGCGCCAGCAGCGCGATGACGACCGTTCGCTTCAGCTCTTGCCAACGCTTGCAAGCACGCATCTGGCGCATGTGACGGTTCCCCCGCTTGGCTGCGGGGCAAGTCTAGGGCTGCCGGCTCGCCGTCCGACGCCCGCTGTCGGCAACCGCCTACAGCGCTGCCGCGCCGCGCCGTCCAAGCTGGTGCGACGGCTCGGTGTGCAAACACCGGCGTTCGACAAGGAGATCCGCATGACCAGCACCCACCACCACGGGATGACCGAGTTGTTCCAGCAGTTGGGCCTGCCCGAGAGCACCGCCGCGATCCGACGTTTCATCCATAACAACCGCCCGCTGCCAGCCGAGATGCGGCTGGCCGACGCACCGTTCTGGACCGAATCGCAAGCCAACTTCCTGCGCGAGATGATCAAGGCCGACAGCGACTGGGCGGTGACCATCGATCAGCTGGACGCCTCGCTGCGCGAGCACCCCGCGACCGACGAGTTGCCGTCGGCCAAGGACAACCCCGACCTGCAGGGCGAGGGCAACTACGTCGCCGGCAAGCGCTACGACGATGCGGCGCAGGCCTTTGCCGCGCAACCCGGGCGCGTGCAGAAGGCGGCGCGAGCTGCCGCGCCGCGCAACCGCAAGGAAGCCCAGGAGATGCGCGACGCCGAAGCGGTGGGCCTGAGCAAGATCAAGCGCTAACCTTTGGATTCAACGGCCTGCGAAGCGCTCTTCCAGATGCGCCAGCAGCGTGCGCAGCGCCTGCGCCTCGCCGCCCACCGGCCGGCCCGGGCGGACGGCGTCGTTCCAGGCGAAGAGGTCGACGTGCACCCAGTCCACGTCCGGCGGCACGAAGTCTTCGAGGAACAGCGCGGCGTTGATCGCGCCGGCCGCCGGCCCCTTGCCGGTGTTGACGATGTCGGCGATCTCGCTCTCGATGCCGCCGTGATAGTCACGCCACAGCGGCATGTGCCATAGCGGATCGTGCAGCGCCAGGCCGCGGTCGACCAGTTCGCGCGCCAGGTCCATGCGGCGGCAGAACAGCGCCGGCAACTGGCCGCCGAGGGCGACGCGCGCCGCACCGGTCAGAGTGGCCAGGTCGATCATCAGCTCGGGCCGGCTCTCGGCGCCGTAGGCCAGCGCGTCGCACAGGATCACGCGACCTTCGGCGTCGGTGTTGCCGATCTCGATCTGCAGGCCCTTGCGCGTCTTGAACACATCGCCGGGGCGGAAGGCGTTGCCGGCGATCGCGTTCTCCACCGCCGGGATCAGCAGTTGCAGCCGCACCGGCAGCTTGCTCGCCATGATGAGCTGCGCCAGCGCCAGCGCATTGGCGGCGCCGCCCATGTCCTTCTTCATCAGCCGCATGCCGTCGGCCGACTTGATGTCCAGCCCGCCGCTGTCGAAGCACACGCCCTTGCCCACCAGCGTCAGCCGTGGGTGCTTGGGCTTGCCCCAGTTCAGCTCGATCAGCCGCGGCGCGCGCGCGGCGGCGCGGCCCACGGCGTGCACAGCCGGGAAGCCCTGCTTCAGCAAGGCATCGCCCACGGTCTGCTTGAACGTGGCGCCATGCGCCTTGGCCACGCGCTGCACGGCCTGCGCCAGTTCCTCGGGCCCCATGTCTTCCGCCGGCGTGTTGACGAGGTCGCGCACCAGCGTGATGCCTTCGGCCAGCATCAGCCCGCGCTGCGCCGCCGCGCCAGGCGGCAGGCTGAGCTGCGCCGCCTGGCGCGGCCGGGCCTTGTAGCGGTCGAAGACATAGCTGCCGAGCTGCCAGGCCATCGCCAGGTGCGCGAGGTCCAGCTCCACGCCGCCGTCGGCCAAGTGATAGTGACCCGTCGGCAGCGCACGCGGCAGCAGCGCCAGCGCGAACGGATGGCCCGCGCGCGCGCCGGCCCACACGGCGGCCAGCCGGCCTTGCGCGTCGGGCAGCAGCGCATGGGTGTCGGGCGCGCCGCGAAAGCCCAGCGTCGACAGCCACTGGCGCTGGGCGGCGGGCAGCGTGGCGGCAGCGGCGTCGAAGCCGGCCAGATCGACCACGCGGATGGGGATGCTGCCGGCGGCGGCAGCCTTCTTCAAATGCACGCTCATGCTCGATGCGAAGGCGGTTGTTGAGGCGGCCATTGTGGACCGCGGCCTGCGGCATCATGCGGGCCGTGCCCATCACCAGCCGAGAGACCGCCATGAGCTTGCCGCCGCCGCCCGCCCTGCTGCCGATGATGCAGATCCGCTGCGAGCTCGGCGCCCTGGTCAGCCTGGGCGGCCCGGCCAAGCACGGCGAGCGCCGCTACGTGCCGCTGGGCGGCGGCACGGTGCGCGGGCCCGAACTCAATGGCAGCCTGGTCGAAGGCGGCGTCGACTGGCAGGTCAACCGCGCCGACGGCGTGCTGGAGATCGCGGCGCACTACGTGATCCGCGCCGACGACGGCGCGCTGATCGAAGTGCAGAGCGACGGCATGCGCCACGGGCCGCCCGAGGTGCTGGCGCGGCTGGCCGCCGGCGAGGCGGTGCCGCCGGCGGAGTATTTCTTTCGCACGCTGATGCGCTTCACCACCGGCGCGCCGCCATGGCTGCACCTCAACAAGGTGATGGCGATTGCCGTCGGCCAACGGCAGGCCCGCGCGGTGCTGCTCGATGTCTACCGCTTGACGTGAGCGGACTGCGCATACTCCTGGCCCCGATGGAGGGCCTGCTGGACCACAGCCTGCGCGACGTGATCACGCGCGTGGGCGGCGTTGACCGCTGCGTCTCGGAGTTCATCCGCATCACCGACCAGTTGCTGCCCGAGCGCGTGTTCACGCGCATCGTGCCCGAGCTGCTGGGCGGCTGCCGCACCGCCGCCGGCGTGCCGGTGCGGCCGCAACTGCTGGGCAGCGACCCGGCCTGCCTGGCCGACAACGCGGCGCGCCTGGCCGTGCTGGGCGCCGAAGGCGTGGACCTGAACTTCGGCTGCCCTGCCAAGACCGTCAACCGCCACCGCGGCGGCGCGGTGCTGCTGGACGAGCCCGAGCTGGTGTTCCGCATCGTCCGCGCGGTGCGGCGCGCGGTGCCGGCCGCGTTGCCGGTGTCGGCCAAGATGCGGCTGGGCGTGCGCGACGCGTCACGCATGCTGGCCAACGCCCAGGCCGTGCTGGACGGCGGTGCCTCGGAGCTGGTGGTGCACGCCCGCACCAAGGACCAGGGCTACCGCCCGCCGGCGCACTGGGAACAGCTGGCCGCGATCCGCGAACACATGGCGATCCCGGTGGTCGCCAACGGCGAGGTCTGGACCGCGGCTGACGCCGAACGTTGTTTGTCGGTGAGCGGCTGCGACGCCATCATGCTGGGCCGCGGCATCGTCGCCGACCCCGGCCTGGCGTTGGCGGTGCGCGGCCTCGCGCAACCCGGCTGGCCGAGTCTGCGCCCGCTGCTGCGCGTGTACTGGCAACGCGTGGCGCTGCACGTCGAGCCGCGCCACCGGCCGGGCCGGCTGAAGCAGTGGCTCAACCTGCTGCGGCGGCGCTTCGTGGAGGCCGAGGCCGCCTATCAGCAACTGCGGACGATCAGCGATCCGCGGGCAGTGGAGGCTTGGCTGCCCGCCTGAGGCGCCGGCCCGCGGCTTGCGGCCGCCGGCCGCCGGGGCTGGCGTGATCGCCGGCCCCGGCCCCGCGTGCCTCAGTGCTGCGCCACCCCCAGCCAGGCATCCAGCGGCGTCGGGTCGTCGCGCAGCTCGTCGCAGGTGGCGCGGTAGGCGATGCTGCCGCGGTCCAGCACGATGGCGTCGTCGGTCACGCCCAGCACCATGCGGGGATGCTGCTCCACCACGATGGACGGCAGCCCTTCGTCGCGGGCCACGCGGCGGATGGCGCGCAGCAGTTCGGCCACGATGATGGGCGCCAGGCCTTCCATCGGCTCGTCGAGCAGCAGCAGCTTGGGGTTGAGCACGAGCGCGCGGCCGAAGGCCAGCATCTGTTGCTCGCCGCCCGACAAGGCGGTGCCGAGGTTGCGCTTGCGCTCTTCCAGGCGCGGGAACAGCTCGTAGACGCGCTTGAGATTCCAGGGCCCGGGGCGGGCGACGGCGCCGAGGTTTTCGTCCACCGTCAGCGACTTGAAGATGTTGCGCTCCTGCGGCACCCAGCCGATGCCGGCGGCCGCGCGCTGGTGCACCGGCAGCGTGTGGATGGGCCGGCCGGCCAGGCGGATGCTGCCGGCGTGGCGGCGCGTCACGCCCACCAGCGTGTCCAGCAGCGTGGTCTTGCCGGTGCCGTTGCGGCCCAGCAGCGCCAGCGAGCGCCCGGCGGCCAGCGTGAAGCTGACGTCGGTCAGCACCACCGCTTCGCCGTAGCCGCAGCTCAGGCCGTCCACCTCGAGCAAAGGCTCAGACATGGACCACCTCCGTGTCGCCGAGGTAAACCGCCCTCACCTGCGGGTCGGCCGCGATCTGCGCCGGCGTGCCTTCGGTCAGCACCGCGCCGTTGACCAGCACCGTCATCGTCTTCGCGAAGCTGAAGACGAGGTCCATGTCGTGTTCGATCAACAGCACGCTCACGTCGGCCGGCAGCGCGGCCACGGTGTCCAGGATGTCCTGGCGCTCGGCGGCGGGCACGCCGGCGGCCGGCTCGTCGAGCAGCAGCACGCGCGGCTTGCAGGCCACGGCCAGCGCGATCTCCAGCAGCCGGCGCTTGCCGTAAGGCATCTCGCGCGTGGGCCGCTGGGCCTGCTCGGTCAGCCGGAACTGCTGCAGCAGCGTCTCGCATTCGGCGGCCACGGCGGCGTCGCTGCCCATCGGGCGCCACCAGCGATGGGCGCCGTTGTCGCGGCTGGCCACGGCCAGCGCCAGGCTTTGCAGCGGCGTCAGCGACGCGAAGAGCTGGTTGATCTGGAAGGTGCGCACCAGGCCCAGGCCCACGCGCCGGTGCGGTGGCAGCTCGCTGATGTCGCGGCCCAGCAGCTGCACGCGGCCCGAGGTGGGCACGGTGACGCCGGTCAGCAGGTTGATCAGCGTGGTCTTGCCGGCACCGTTGGGGCCGATCAGCGCATGGCGCGCGCCGCGCGTCACGCTCAAGCTGACGTCGTTGGTGGCGGTGATGCCGCCGAACTTCTTGATGAGATGCTCGGTGCGCAGCACCACGTCGCTGCCGCGGACGGCGTTCATGAGCGTCCCCCGCGCCGGAACCAGGTCCAGGGCCTGAACAGCCGCTCGCGGCCGACCAGCATCAACAGCACCAGGAACAGGCCGATCCAGAAGGTCCAGTACTGCGTGGTGACCGACGAGATCAGGTCGTGCAGCACCTTGAAGGCGATGGCGCCGACCAGCCCGCCCCACAGCCAGCCGGCGCCGCCGATGATCAGCGCGGTCATCACGTCGGCGCTGCGGTGGAAGTCCAGCACGTCCAGGCTGGCGAAGCCGGTGGTCTGCGCCAGCAGCGCGCCGGCGGCGCCGGCCAGCGCGCCGCCCAGCGTGTAGGCGGCGGCCAGGCGGGCGTTGACGCTCATGCCCAGCGCCGAGACGCGCAGCCGGTTGTCGCGCAGCGCTTCCAGCGAGGCGCCCAGCGGCGAATAGACCACGCGCCGCACCAGCAGGAAGGCGACGAACAGCACCGCCAGCGAATAGAACGAGGCGACGCGGCCGCCGAGATCGAACTCGAAGCGCCCGAGCAGCGGCCCGATCACGACGCCCTGCAGCCCATCCGCACCGCCGGTGAATTCGCCGAACTGGTTGGCCAGCTCGTACAGCACCAGCGCGACACCCATGGTGACCATCAGCCGCGTGAGGTCAGTGCCGCGCACGATCATCGGGCTGGTCAGCGCGCCCAGCACGGCGCCGAGCACAATGCCGACGACCAGGCCGACCAGCGGGTCGGGCATCACGTGCTTGGCGAACAGCGCCGCGCCGTAGGCACCGAGGCCGAAGAAGGCCGCGTGGCCGAGCGAAACGATGCCGGCGTAGCCCAGGATCACGTCCAGCGACAGCGCGAACAGCGCCAGGATCGCGATCTCGTTGATCAGCGCGCCGTGCTGCGGAAAGACGAAGGGCATGGTCGCGATCGCCAGCCACAGGACGACTTCCCACGCGCGCCACTTCGACGGCGCCAGCAGCAGGGTCTGCGCGGCCTTCATTTGCGCGCCCCGCGCGCGAACAGCCCCTGCGGGCGCCACAGCAGGATGGCAATCATCAGCACGTAGACGATGAAGCTGCCCAGCGTGGGCAGGTAGTACTTGCCGAAGACGTCGGCCAGGCCCAGCACCAGCGCGGCCAGCAGCGGCCCGGTGATGGAGCTGGTGCCGCCGACGGCGCAGACGATCAAAAAGTACACCATGAACTTGAACGGAAAGCTCGGGTCCAGGCCCAGCACGTCGACGCCCAGGGCGCCGCCCAGCCCGGCCAGGCCGGAGCCGAAAGCGAAGGTCAGCAGGAACACCCGGTCGACCGGTATGCCCAGGCCGGCAGCGACGCGCGGGTCGTCCACCGCGGCGCGCAGCCGGCTGCCGAAGCGCGTGTAGGTCAGGATGGCCTGCAACGCCAGCGCCAGCGCGACGCAGACCACGACGATGAAGAGCCGGTAGCGGCCCATGCCCAGCATCCACTCGCCGCTGCCCAGCTCGATGCGGCCGCGCAGGAACTCGGGCGTCTGCACGTTGACCTGCTGCGAGCCCATCACGTAGTCCACCGCGGCCACGGCCATGAAGGTCAGGCCGATCGAGAACAGCACCTGGTCGAGGTGCGGCCGCTTGTACATCGGCCGGTACAGCGTGCGCTCGAGAACCGCGCCCAGCAGCGCGGTGAGGATGAAGGCCGCCGGCAGGCAGGCCAGGAACGGCCAGCCGTGGTGCTGCATCAACACCACCAGCACGTAGCCGCCGGCCATCGCGAAGGCTCCGTGCGCGAGGTTGATGAAGTTCATCAAGCCCATCGTCACGGCCAGGCCGAGCGACAGCACGAACAGCAGCATGCCGTAGGCGACGCCGTCGAACAAAAGAGTCAGCATCGGCGCGCGCCTTCGGCTGCGGTCAGATCACTTCTGCTTGCCCGGATCCTTCATGGCCTTGATGGCGTCGAACTCGATGTTCCACAACTGGCCGTCCTTCTTCTCGACCTTGCGGATGTACATGTCCTGCACGATGTCGCGCGTCTGCGCGTCGATCAGCACCTGGCCGCGCGGGCTCTCGAACAACTGGCCCTTCATGGCGTTGAGCAGCGCCTGGCCGCCGGCGCCCTTGGTGGTCTCCAGCGCCTTGTAGATGATGCGCATGCCGTCGTAGCCGCCCACGGCCATGAAGTTGGGGCGGAACTTGTTCAGCGCCATGAAGTCGGCGACGAACTTCTTGTTCATCGCGCTCGGGTGCGCAGCCGAGTAGTGGTGCGCGTTGATCACGCCCAGCGCCACGTCGCCCATGTCGGCGAGCTGGTCATCGTCGGTCACGTCGCCGGTGGCGATCAGCCTGATGCCGGCCTTGTCGAGCCCGCGCTCGGCAAACTGCTTCATGAAGGCCGCGCCCTGGCCCGAGGGCAGAAAGACGAACAGCGCGTCGGGCTTGGCGTCGCGCACCTTCTGCAGCACGGGCGCGAAGTCGGGCGCCCGCAACGGCGTGCGCAGCTTCTCCAGCACCTGGCCGCCGTTGAGCGTGACGCGGTCGGCGAAGTACTTCTCGGCGTCGAAGCCGGGGCCGTAGTCGGCCACCAGCGTCACGGTCTTCTTGATGCCGTTCTTGTTGGCCCATTCGGCGATGGCCACCGCGGCCTGCGGCAGCGTGAAGCTCGAGCGCACGATGAAGGGCGAGGCCTCGGTGATCGACGAGGTGGCCGCGGCCATCACCACCAGCGGCGTCTTGCTCTGCGTGGCGATCGGCGCGGTGGCCATCGCCGACGGCGTGATGCCCATGCCGGCCAGCGCGATGACCTTGTCGTTGACCACCAGCTCCTGCGCCAGGCGGCGCGTCTGGTCGGGCAGGCTCTGGTCGTCCTTGACGATGATCTCGACGTTCTTGCCGGCAACCTTGGTGCCGTGCTGCGCGACCCACAGCTTGATGGCGCCGTCGATCTGACGGCCGGTGCTGGCCTGCTGGCCGGTCATCGGCAGGATGACGCCGATCTTCACGGTGTCGGACTGGGCCTGGGCAAAGGGCGCGGCGGCCAGCAGCGCAAGCGCGGCGGTGGCCAGCAGGTGGCGGCGGATGGTCATGGGTCTTGTCTCCGAAGGATGGACCTTGAGGCGGGCGGAATTGTGGCCATGCGCGGGCCGCACGGCGAGCGCCAAGGCGAACCTAGCTGTTATAGCGAGGCGGCATGGCCCGGGCGAGCGTATCAACCCCACACCTGGCGTGCCGTGTCCACCACCAGCGCCAGCTTGCGGCGCTGGTCTTCCACCGCGATGTTGTTGCCGTGCACGGTGCTGCTGAAGCCGCACTGCGGGCTCAAGGCCAGTTGCTCCAGCGGCACGTACTGCGCGGCCTCGGCGATGCGGCGCTTGAGCGAATCCTGGGTCTCCAGCTGGCCGAACTTGGTGGTCACCAGGCCCAGCACGACCACCTTGCCGGGCTTCAGGAAGCGCAAGGGCCGGAAGTCGCCGCTGCGGTCGTCGTCGTACTCCAGGAAGAAGGCATCGAGGTTCATCTCGGCGAGCAGCGCCTCGGCCACCGGCTCGTAGTTGCCGGCCGCGGCGTGGGTGCTCTTGAAGTTGCCGCGGCACAGGTGCATCGCCAGCGTCATGCCGGCGGGCTTCTTGGCGACCACCTTGTTGATGAACCAGGCGTAGCGGTGCGGCAGCTCGTTGGGGTCGTCGCCGCGCTGGCGGGCGGCCTCGCGCATCCGCTCGTCGCACAGATAGGCCATGTTGGTGTCGTCCATCTGCACGTAGCGGCAGCCGGCGTCGTACAGGCTTTGCAGCTCGTCGGCGTAGGCCTGGGCCACGTCGTCGTAGAAGACCGGGTCCAGCTCCGGGTAAGCCTGCTTGCTGATGCCGGCGCGGCCGCCGCGGAAGTGCAGCATCGTCGGGCTGGGGATGGTGACCTTGGGCGTCATGCCGTCCTTGCCCAGTGCAGCGACCTGGCCCTTGAGGTACTGGAAGTCGGCGAGCTGAATGTTCTTGGCGTGGCGCACCTTGTCGACGACGCGGATCACCGGCGGCGCCAGCTCTTCAGTGCCGTCGGGCTTCTTGATGGTCACCGGGATGTCGGTCTTGACGCCGCCCAGTTGCTCCAGGAAGTCGATGTGGAAGTAGGTGCGGCGGAACTCGCCGTCGGTGATGCTGTGCAAGCCCACGTCGTGCTGGAACTTGACGATCTCGGTGATCGCCTTGTCTTCCACCGCGCGCAGTTGCTCGGCGCTGATGCTTTTCTGGTTGAAGAACTGGTCGCGCGCTTGCAGCAGGTAGGCCGGGCGCAGGAAGCTGCCGACGTGGTCGGCGCGGAAAGGGGGCGTGGTACGGGCCGTCATGGGGAGGTCTCTCGTTGCGGGCAGCGGGGGTAGCGGGGGTTATAGCGCGACGCGGCGGCCGCGCGGCGGACTACAGGTCAAGCACCAGGCGTGGCGATTTCGCGCGCGAGCAGCAGGGCAGGAACTGATCGTTCGCCGCTTGTTCCTCAGGCGTCAGGTAGAGGTCGCGGTGGTCGATCTCGCCGGCCATCACGCGCGTCAGGCAGGTGCCGCAGACGCCTTGCTCGCACGAGGTGGCCACCACCACGCCGGCCGCGGCCAGCGCCTGCACGACGCTTTGCTCGGGCGCGACGGCGACCAGCCGGCCCGAGCTGGCCAGCTGCACCTCGAATCCGCCGTCGCCGGCCTTGGCCGCGGGCGCGGCGCCGAAGAACTCGTAGTGCAGCTGGCCTTCGGGCCAGCCGGCTGCGCGGGCGCCACCGAGCACCGCGTCCATGAAGCCCTGCGGGCCGCAGACGTAGAGGTGCAGGCCCGGCTTGCTTGCCGCCAGCAGCGCGGCCAGGTCGAGCTTCTGCGCCGCATCGCCATCGTCGAAGTGCCATTGCACGCGCCCCGCGAAAGCCGAGGCCGCGATGCGCTCGGCAAACGCCGTGCGCGCGCGCGAGCGCGTGCAGTGATGCAGCGTGAACGCGGCGCCGGCCACGGCCAGCCGCTCGGCCATGCACAGCAGCGGCGTGATGCCGATGCCGCCGGCCAGCAGCAGGTGCTCGCCGGCGTCGTGCGCCAGCGCGAAGTGGTTTCTGGGGGCGCTGATCGTCAGCCGGTCGCCGACCGCCACGCGCTCGTGCATCGCGGTCGAGCCGCCGCGCGAGGCCGCGTCCTTCAGCACCGCGATCTGGTAGCGGTGGTTCTCGGCCGGGTCGTTGCACAGCGAGTACTGCCGCACCAGGCCGCTGCCGGGTACCTGCACGTCGACGTGCGAGCCGGCGCTGAAGGCCGGCAGCGGCCGGCCGTCGGCGGATTGCAGCTCGAAGCTGCAGATGCCTTCGGCCTCGGCCGTCTTGCGGCCGACGACGACCTCCAGCATCGTCATGCCGCCACCCGCGCCGCGGCCTGCTCGGCGGCGATCAAGCGGTCGATCACCTTGCGCGACTGCACGCCGCCGGCGTCGATGTTGAGCTTGAGCACCTCGCGCTGCGGCCATTGCAGCAGGTTGCGCTGCTGCAGTTCCAGCACCTGCAGGTCCTCGCTGAAGATCCTGCCCTGGCCTTCGCGGATCTGCGCCGTCAGCGCCTTGTCGTCGGCGCGGAAGTTGCGCGCCATGCCCCAGAAGTACCACATGCTGGTGTCGCTCTCGGGGGTGAGAAAGTCGACCACGATGCTGGACACCTTGCGCTCGGCCGGCGCCTCGTATCCGCCCTGGCCCGCCAGCGCCACGCCGACCTCGATCATCACGTGGCTGGGCGGCGAGAAGCGGCAGATCTGCCAGCGGTCCACCGGCTGGTCGGTGGGCAACTGGTGGCCGCGCAAGGCCATCTGCCAGAACGGCGGCGCGTGGATGCCGTTCATGAAGCGCTCGGTCACCACCTGGTCGCCGTCCACGCGCGTCGCGCAAGGCGTCTCGTCGATCTCGGCCTGGCCGATGCTGGTGGCATGCACGTAGGTCTCGTGCGTCAGGTCCATCAGGTTGTCGACCATCAGCCGGTAGTCGCAGGCGATGTGATACAGCCCGCCGCCGTAGGCCCAGTCGGGGCTCGATGCCCACTTCAGGTCGGGCACCAGCGCGGCATCGGCCAGCGCGGGGTCGCCCGGCCACAGCCAGACGAAGCCGTGGCGCTCGACGACCGGGAAGCTGCGCACCGGCGGGAAGCCGCGCACGCGCTGGCCGGGCATCGCGATCGTCTTGCCGTCGCAGCCCATCTCCAGCCCGTGGTAGCCGCAGACGAGCTTGCCTTCGACGACGCGGCCCAGCGACAGCGGCGCGCCGCGGTGCGGGCACCAGTCTTCCAGCGCCACGGCCTGGCCTTGCGGGCCGCGGTAGAACACCAGCCGCTCGTTGCAGATCATTCGGCCCAGCGGCTTGTCGTCGATCTCGGCCGGCGTGCAGGCCACGTACCAATGGTTGCGCGCGAACATCGAATGTCTCCTGTCGGGTGGAAAAATGGTCTATTGGATCCAATTCTCGCTGGATTCTTGAGATTGAACAAGATAAAACGCAAAAATGGATCCAATCAGCCTTGACGTGGCGGAACCCGAAACCGCCGGCACCGTGGCCGCGCTGCGCCAGTGGATCGTCGAGGGCCGCTACCCGCCGGGCACGCGGCTGGCCGAGATCCCCGTCGCGCAGGCGCTGGGCGTCTCGCGCACGCCGGTGCGGCTGGCCTTCCGCACGCTGGAGCAGGAGGGCCTGCTGGAGAAGACCGGCAAGCGCGGCCTCGTGGTGCGCGCCTTCACGGCCGCCGACGTGCTGTGCGCGGTGGAAGTGCGCGGCGCGCTCGAAGGCCTGGCCGCGCGCCGCCTGGCCGAGGCCGGGCCGGATGCCGCGCTGCTGGCGCGGCTGCAGCAATGCCTGGACGAGGGCGACACGCTGCTGGCCAAGGACCGGCTCGCCGAAGGTGACGTCGATCGTTGGGCGCGGCTGAACCAGGTGTTCCACGCCAGCATCGTCGGCGGCACCGGCAGCCGCGTGATCGCCGACGCGATTGCGCGCAACAACCACCTGCCCTTCGCGTCGGCCGACTCGATCACGCTGGACCGGCGCTCGCTGGACCAGGAACTGCGCAAGCTCCAGCTCGCGCAGATGCAGCACCGGCTGATCGTCGACGCGCTGCGCCGGCGCGAGTCGGCGCGGGTCGAGACCCTGATGCGCGAGCACGCCTACATCGGGCTGCGCTACGGCTCGCTGTTCGGGCTGGAGGCGCCGCTGTCGCCATGATGATGTTGCCATGATCGCGCGTGGCCGCTGCAAAGCGCTCATCCCGGAGCGCCTCAGCGCGCCGGCGGCCTGATAACCCTGTCAGCGGCCGTGCCTCGTGCCCGGCAACGAGTCATGAAGTGACGTTATCCTTTGATTCAGAACAAACCCTGAGTCGAACGAGCGGCCCCGCTTCGTCGTACAGGGGAACCGTCCAGGAGCCTTTCCGTGAATCGAACGATCGAAGCGGCGCTGCCGCTGCGCGCTGCGTTGCCCTTCGTGTTGACCGCCGCGCTGCTGGCCGGCTGCGGGCGCTCCGACCCCAACGCCGGCGGCCACGGCGGCCCTCCCGGCGGCGGCGCGATGCCGCCGCTGCCGGTGGCCGTGGTGACCGTGCAGCCGCAGCAGGTGCCGGTGACCGTGGAGGCGGTGGCCACGATCGAAGGCCTGCGCGAGGTGGAGGTGCGCGCCCGCGTGGCCGGCATCCTGCAGCAGCAGCTCTACCACGAGGGTGCGGCGGTGGCCGCCGGCACGCCGCTGTTCCGCATCGAGCGCACGCCGCTGGAGTACGCGGTGGAGTCGGCGCGCGCCGCCGTCGTGCAGGCCGAGGTGCGCGCCGAACAGGCGCGCCGCGAGACCGGCCGCCTGGCCGGGCTGGTGGCCGACCGCGCGATCAGCCAACGCGAGGCCGACGACGCCGCCAGCACCGCCAAGACGGCCGACGCCGCCGTGGTGGCCGCGCGCGCGCAGTTGCGCGACGCGCAGTTGAACCTGAGCTACACCGAGATCACCGCGCCGATCGCCGGCGTCGTGCAGCGTGCGCAGCGCAGCGTGGGCACGCTGGTCTCGCCGACCACCGACAGCGGCCTGCTGACCACCATCGTGCAGCTCGACCCGGTGCGCGTGCGCTTCGCACTCAGCGAGAGCGAAGCGGCGCTGGTGCGCCAGGGCAAGGGCCGCCAGGTGCGGCTGATCGGCGCCGACGGCCAGCCCTCCAAGGAAGTGGGCCGGCTGGACTTTGCCGGCTCGGTGGTCGACCCCCAACTCGGCACCGTGCAGATGCGCGCCGAGATCGCCAACCCCGGCCAGCGCTGGCTGCCGGGGCAGTTCGTGCGCGTGCAGATCGTCACCGGCGAGCAGGAGGCCTTCCTGGTGCCGCAGGCCGCCGTGCAAAGCGGTGACCAGGGCCGCTTCGTCTGGGTGATCGGCGCCGACGGCAAGGCGGCCACCAAGCCGGTGCAGGCCGGGCCCTGGTCGGGCAGCAACTGGGTCATCCGCTCGGGCCTGACGGCCGGCGACAAGGTGATCACCGACAACCTGCTGAAGCTGCGGCCCGGCATGCCGGTGCAGGCGGCGCCGGCCGGTGGGCCGCCGGGGGCGCCGCCGGGCGCCGCCGCGGCATCGGCAGCACCTGCCGCGGCCAGCGCGCCGGCTTCCGCGGCCTCGAAGTGAGGGGCTGAGCGCATGTCCCGCTTCTTCATCGAACGGCCGGTGTTCGCCACCGTGCTGGCGCTGGTGCTGCTGATCGCCGGGCTGGTGTCGGCGCGCGTGCTGCCGGTGGCGCAGTATCCCGACATCGCGCCGCCGACGGTGACCATCACGGCCACCTACCCCGGCGCCTCGGCCGAGACGCTGGCACGGACGGTGGCCGCGCCGATCGAGGAACAGCTCTCCGGCGTGGAGAACCTGCTGTACTTCAACAGCAGCTCTTCGTCCAACGGGCAGACCTCGATCACCGCCACCTTCGACGTCGGCACCGACATCGACAAGGCCACCTTCAACATCAACAACCGCGTGCAGCTGGCGACGCCGCGCCTGCCCGACGAAGTGCGCCGCAACGGCGTGCAGGTGGCCAAGCGCTCCGACAACTTCCTGCTCGTCGTCGGCCTGAAGTCGCCCGACAACAGCCGCGACACGCTGTTCCTGTCGAACTATGCGACGCAGAACGTGCTGGACGAGCTCAAGCGCGTGCCCGGCGCCGCCGACGTGTTGATCTTCGGCGCGCGCGACTACAGCATGCGGCTGTGGCTGCAGCCCGACCGCATGGCCGCACTCGGCGTCACCACCAGCGACATCGCCGCCGCGGTGGGCGCGCAGAACGCCCAGTACGCGGCCGGCAAGATCGGTGCCCCGCCGTCGCCGCCGGGCCAGCAGATCGAGTACACCGTCACCGCGCACGGCCGCCTGGTGCAGCCCGAGGAGTTCGGCAACATCGTGCTGCGCTCCTCGGGCGCGCACGGCGTGCTGCGGGTCAAGGACGTGGCGCGCGTCGAGCTGGGCGCGCAGAGCTACGACGCCAGCAGCACCGTCAACGGCCAGGCCGCCATCGCGATGGCGGTGATGCTGGCCTCGGGCGCCAACGCGCTGGATGTCGGCGACGCCGTGAAGGCCAAGATGGCGGAGTTGAAGCGCGACCGCTTCCCCAGCGGCGTCGACTACATGATCCCCTACGACACCACGGTGTTCGTCTCGGCGTCGATCAAGGAGGTGCTGACCACCATCATCGAGGCGGCACTGATCGTGCTGGCCGTCGTCTTCGTCTTCCTGCAGACCTGGCGCGCCACGCTGATCCCGATGCTGGCGGTGCCGGTGTCGCTGATCGGCACCTTTGCCGGGCTGCTGCTGTTCGGCTTCTCGATCAACACGCTGACGCTGTTTGCGATGGTGCTGGCGATCGGCATCGTGGTCGACGATGCGATCGTCGTGCTGGAGAACGTCGAGCGGCTGATCCGCGTCGAGAAGCTGGCGCCGATGGAGGCCGCGATCGAAGCCATGCGCGAGGTGCAGGGCGCGGTGGTCGGCATCGTGCTGGTGCTGGCCGCGGTGTTCATCCCGGTGGCGTTTCTCGGCGGCATCGCCGGCCAGCTGTACCGTCAGTTCGCGGTGACGGTGACGGTGGCGGTGGTGCTCTCGGGCGTGGTCGCGCTGACGCTGACGCCGGCCTTGTGCGCGCTGCTGCTCAAGCCCGCGCACGGCGAGCGCAGCGAGCGCCTGTTCAGACCCTTCAACCGCAGCTTCGACTGGGTGACGCGGCGCTTCATGGGCGCGGTGCACGTGCTGCTGCATCACCGGCTGCTGGCGCTGCTGGCCTTTGCCGGCGTGATCGCGCTGGTGGCCTTCCTGTTCATGCGCGTGCCCGGCAGCTTCGTGCCGCCGGAAGACCAGGGCTTCATCATCGCCGCGGCGCAGCTGCCCGACGGCGCCACGCTGGAGCGCACCGCGGCCACCACCGAACGACTGCGCCAGATGCTCAAGGACAACAAGGCGATCCAGGACATCTTCATCGTCAACGGCTTCGACCTGATCGGCGGTGGCAGCAAGAGCAGCGCGGCCACCATCTTCATCCCGATGAAGCCGTGGGACGAGCGCCAGCAAAGCGCGATGGCGCTGGCCAACCAGGTCAGCAGCATCGGCTTCATGGCGCTGCCCGACGGCATCGCCTTCGCGTTCAACCCGCCGCCGATCCAGGGCCTGGGCCAGGCCGGCGGCTACGAGGTCTACGTGCAGGGCCGCACCGACGCCGACCCCAAGCGCCTGGCCGCGGTCACCGCCCAGTTCATGGCCGCGCTGGCCGCGCGGCCCGAGCTGGCGCCGCCGCAGACCTTCTACCGCCCCAACGTGCCGCAGCTTCGGGTCGAGGTCGACCGCGAGAAGGCGCTCGCCCTGGGCGTGCCGGTGACTGACATCTTCACCGCGCTGCAGGCACAGATGGGCTCGCTCTACGTCAACGACTTCGACCGCGCCGGCCGCACCTACCGCGTGACGATGCAGGCCGACGCGCCTTTCCGCGCCAAGCCCGACGACCTGGGCCGCCTGTACGTGCGCAGCACCAGCGGCCAGATGGTGCCGCTGAAGGCGCTGATCACGGTCAGCGAGATCGTCGGCCCCGAGCAGATCGAGCGCTACAACAGCTACGTCGCCGCCAAGGTGCTGGGCAACGCCAAGCCCGGCTACAGCTCGGGCGAGGCGATCAAGGCCGTCGAGCAGGTGGCGCGCCAATCGCTGCCGCCCGGCTACGCGATCGAATGGACCGGCCAGGCCTACCAGGAAAAGCGCGCCGGCAGCGCCTCGATCTTCGCCTTCGGCTTCGCGCTGATCATGGTCTACCTGATCCTGGCCGCGCTGTACGAGCGCTGGGGCGTGCCGCTGGCCGTCGTGCTGGCGGTGCCTTTCGCGCTGCTGGGCGCCCTGGGCTTCGTGGCCATCCGCGGCATGGAGAACGACATCTACTTCCAGATCGGGCTGGTGGTGCTGATCGGCCTGGCGGCCAAGAACGCCATCCTGATCGCCGAGTTCGCGATGCAGGGCATGGAGGCCGGGCTCTCGGCCTTCGATGCCGCGGCCGAGGCGGCGCGATTGCGCTTCCGGCCCATCGTGATGACGTCGCTGGCCTTCGTCTTCGGCGTCGTGCCGCTGGTGCTGGCCACCGGCGCCGGCGCCGCGGCGCGGCAGAGCATGGGCAGCGGCGTGTTCGGCGGCATGATCGTCGCCACCTTCGTGGCGCCGATCTTCGTGCCGATGTTCTTCACGCTGCTGGCGCGCAAGCCGCGCACCACGCACGGTTCGGCCAAGCCCAACCTGCACCCCGGGGAGGGCCACGCATGAAGCGCGTCAGCCTGCTGCTGCTGCCGGCCCTGCTGGCAGCCTGCGCCAGCGGCCCGGCGCCGACGCGGCCGCCGGTGCTGCTGCCGCCGGCCTACGCCGGCACTGCGGCCGAGGCCAGCGCCGTGCTCGCCGCCGACTGGTGGAAGGCCTACCGCGAGCCGGTGCTGGACGCGCTGGTCGACCAGGCGCTGGCCGCCAACCTCGACCTCAAGCTGGCCGCCGCGCGCGTCGACGAAGCCGCGGTGGCGGTGACGCTGGCGCGCTCGGCGCAGTGGCCCACGGTCAACCTCAACGCCGCAGTCACGCGCTCGCGCAGCAGCCTGCTCAACGGCCAGCCGATCACGCAGGCCGAGGCGACGACGCACCTGGTGGCGCTGAGCACGAATTTCGAGATCGACCTCTGGGGCCGGCTGCGCAACGCCACCAGCGCGGCGCAGGAGCAGTTGTTGTCGACGCAGTACGCGCGCGACACCGTGCGCCTGGCGCTGGTGGGCACGCTGGTGCAGACCTGGTTCGCGCTGCGCGCGCTCGATGTGCAGCGGGTGACGGTGGCCGAGCAGCTGCAGCTGCGCGACGACAGCCTGTCGCTGGTGCAGCGCCGCGTGCGCGGCGGCGTGGCCTCGGGCCTGGACCAGGCGCAGGCCGAGGCCGCGCTGGCCGCGCTGGCGGCGCAGCAACAGGAGCTGGCGCGCCAACGCGAGCTACTGGTCCACCAGGTCGGCGCGCTGGCCGGCCAGCCGGGGCTGCAACTGCCGGTGGATGCGCACGCGCTGCCGCCCTTGAGCGTGGTGCCGCCGGGGCTGCCGTCGGAGCTGTTGCAGCGCCGGCCCGACGTGCAGCAGGCCGAGGCTGCGATGCGCGCCTCGTTCGCCAACTTCGACTACGTGAAGAAGAGTGCCTGGCCAGTGCTGGGCCTGACCGGCAGCCTGGGCCAGCAAAGCGCCGACCTCGCCGACCTGCTGAAGACCGGGGCACGCATCTGGTCGATCGGCCCCTCGCTGCTGGTCTCGGTCTTCGATGCCGGCCGCAACCAGGCGCGCAGCGCCGAAGCGCGCGCCCAGGCCGAGCAGGCCGCGATCGGCTGGCAGCAAGCGGCGCAGGCCGCGTTCCGCGAGGTGGCCGACGCCTTGAGCAACCAGCGGCTGCTGGCGGCGCAGGAAGCCGAGCTGGAGCGCCAGCGCGCGGCCGCCAGGGACGCGCAGCGCCTCTCGGTCAAGCGCTACGACGCCGGCTACTCGGCCTATCTGGACGTGCTGGACGCCCAGCGCACCGAGCTCGACGCCGAGCTGGCCCTGCTGCGCGTGCGCCAGCAGCGGCTGGACGCGCAGGTGGCGCTGCAAAAGGCGTTGGGCGGGGGCTGGCAGGCGGGCGGCGTGCCGTAAGCCGCGCAGCGCCTCAACCCAAGCCCAACAACCGCTTGGCGTTCTCCTTCAGGATCAACGGCTTCACCTTGTCCTTGAAGCCCGCCTCCTCGAAGTCCTTCAGCCAGCGGTCGGGCATGATCAGCGGGAAGTCGCTGCCGAACAGCATGCGGTCCTTCAGCAGCGTGTTGGCGTACTGCACGAGCTGCGGCGGAAAGTACTTGGGGCTCCAGCCCGACAAGTCGATCCAGACGTTGGGCTTGTGCATCGCCAGGCTCAGCGCCTCGTCCTGCCAGGGCCAGCTCGGGTGGGCCACGACGATCTGGATGTCGGGGAAGGCGATCGCCACGTCTTCCAGCAGCATCGGGTTGCTGTTCTGCAGGCGCAGCCCGCCGCCGCAGCGCATGCCCGAGCCGATGCCGCTGTGGCCGCTGTGGAAGATCGCCGGCAGCTTGTGCTCGGCGATGACTTCGTAGATCGGCCAGGCCATGCGGTCGGCCGGCAGGAAGCCCTGCACCGTGGGGTGGAACTTGAAGCCCTTGACCCCGTATTCCTCGATCAGCTTGCGCGCCTCGCGCGCGCCCATCTTGCCCTTGTGCGGGTCGATGCTGGCGAACGCCACCATGATGTCGGCGTTGGCCTGCGCGGCCTCGGCGATCTCCTCGTTGGGGATGCGGCGGCGGCCGAGCTGGGTCTCGGCATCGACCGTGAACATCACGAAGCCGATCTTCTGCTCGCGGTAGTAGGCCAGCGCCTCGGCCATGGTCGGCCGCTTGCTGGAGCCGAAGTACTTGTCGGCCGCGCGGTCGTACTCCTCGCCGTAGCTGTCGAACGGATTCCAGCACGACACCTCCAGGTGCGTGTGCGTGTCGATGGCGATCAGGTCTTCGGTTTTCATCGCGGGTCTCCGTTCAGGCTCTGAACTAGATTGGCTGCTGTCGCTCATTGTGCTGCCATGCAGCATGCGGCGAATCCTCGGGTTTGTCCTAGTTCTTTGATTCAATCAATGAACTATCTTTGCGCCCGCTTCAGCGTCGCCCCACATGACCACCACCTTCGCCCCCGCCAGCGGCCCGCTGGCCGCCTTCGAGCTGCTGCAGGTCAGCATCGGCGGCCCGGTCGTGCACGTCAGGCTCAACCGGCCGGCCAAGCGCAATGCCTTGTCCGATCCGCTGATCCAGCAACTGCACCAATGCTTCATCCAGTTGCCCGACAGCGCGCGCGCCGTCGTCATCAGCGGCGAAGGCCAGCACTTCTGCGCCGGGCTGGACCTGTCGGAGCTGGTGGCGCGCGACATCCACGGCGCGGTGCTGCACTCGCGCATGTGGCACGCCTGCTTCGACGCCATCCAGTTCGGCCGCATGCCGGTGGTGATGGCGCTGCACGGCGCCGTGGTCGGCGGCGGGCTGGAGCTGGCGGCCTCGGCGCACATCCGCGTCGCCGACCGCACGACCTATTACGCCCTGCCCGAGGGGCAGCGCGGCATCTTCGTCGGCGGCGGCGGCTCGGCGCGCATCCCGCGCCTGATGGGCGTGGCGCGCATGACCGACCTGATGATGACCGGCCGTGTCTACGACGCCGACGAAGGCCAGGCCGCCGGCCTGTCGCAGTACGTGGTGGACGAAAGCCAGGCCTTGCCCAAGGCGCTGGCGCTGGCCGCGCGCATCGGGCAAAACGCACCGATGAGCAACTTCGCGGTGATGCACGCGCTGCCCCGCATTGCCGACCAGAGCCAGAGCGAAGGCCTGTTCACCGAATCGCTGATGGCCGCCGTCGCCGAGAGCACGCCCGAGGCGCAGGACCGCTTGCGCGCCTTTCTCGAAGGCCGGGCCGGAAAGGTGGTGAAAGGGTGATGAGCCCGCAGGCTTTGCCGAGGGCTCATTCCCGCTTGGCGGGACCGGGCGCAGCCCGTAGGGTGCACCAATGAGCATGGCGCCGCGCTACCGCGATGCCCAGGTCGGCGGCTGCGTCGAGGCCAGCGTGCGCACGCGGCCCGACGGCAGCGTGATCGTGCGCTCCACCGAAGCGCTGCGCTGGTTTCCCGACCGGCTGACCGATGCGCTGGAGCAATGGGCCGCCAGCGCGCCCGAGCGCAGCTTCATCGCGCGCCGCGACCCTGGCGGCGCGTGGCGCACGATCAGCTACGCGCAGATGCTGCAGCGCGCCCAGCGGATTGGCCAAGCGCTGCTGGAGGCGGGCCTTTCGGTCGAGCGGCCGCTGGCCATCCTGTCGGGCAACGACCTCGAGCACCTGAGCCTGGCGATGGGTGCGATGTGGGCCGGCGTGCCCTACGTGCCGGTGTCCACCGCGTATTCGCTGGTCTCGCAGGACTACGGCAAGCTGCGCCACATCCTGGCCGTCACGACGCCGGGCATGGTGTTCGCCAGCGGCCCTGAGTACGCACGGGCCATCGCCGCCGCGGTGCCGGCCGAGGTGCCGGTGGTGATGACCGAAGGCACCGTCGAAGGCCGCACCGTGCGCCGCTTCGACGAGCTGCTGGCCGCCGTGCCCGGCCCCGCGCTGGCCGCTGCGCACGCCCAGGTCGGCCCCGACAGCATCGCCAAGTTCCTGTTCACCTCGGGCTCCACCAAGCAGCCCAAGGGCGTGATCACCACGCACCGCATGCTGTGCGCCAACCAGCAGATGCTGCGCCAGTGCCTGGGCTTCATGGCCGAGGAGCCGCCGGTGCTGGTGGACTGGCTGCCGTGGAACCACGTCTTCGGCGGCAGCCATAACGTCGGACTAACCCTCTACAACGGCGGCACGCTGTACATCGACGATGGCAAGCCGACGCCGGCGGGCATCGGCGAGACGCTGCGCAACCTGCGCGAGATCAGCCCGACGATCTACTTCAACGTGCCCAAGGGCCTGGAGGAGATCGCCAACGCGATGGACCGCGACGCGGCACTGCGCGACACGCTGTTCAAGCGCTGCAAGGCCTTCATGTTCGCCGGCGCCGCCTTGAGCCAGGCGGTGTGGGACAAGCTGCACGCCCATGCCGAGGCGGCCGTGGGCGAGCGCGTGCGCGTGATCACCGGCCTGGGCATGACCGAGACGGCGCCGAGCTGCACCTTCGCGGTGGGCACCGCGGTGGCCTCGGGGCACATCGGGCTGCCGGTGCCCGGCGTCGACGTCAAGCTGATCCTCGATGCCGCCAGCGGCAAGACCGAGATCCGCTTTCGCGGCCCCAACGTGATGCCCGGCTACTGGCGCATGCCCGAGCAGACGGCCGAGGCCTTCGACGACGAAGGCTTCTACCGCACCGGCGACGCCGCGCGCTGGATCGACGCCGAGCAGCCGCAGCGCGGCCTGCTCTTCGACGGCCGCACGGCCGAGGACTTCAAGCTCTCCACCGGCACCTTCGTCAGCGTGGGCCCGCTGCGCGCGAAGATCGTCGCCGCCGGCGAACCCTGCGTGCAGGACGCCGTGATCACCGGCCTCAACCGCGACGACGTCGGCGCGCTGCTGTTCCCGCGCGCCGACGAGGTGCGCCGCCTGGCCGGCGCCGCGGCCGACGCGCCGCTGCCAGAGGTGCTGCATCAACCGGCCGTGCGCGCCTTCTTTCAAACCTTGGCCGACCGCCTGTGGCGCGATGCCACCGGCAGCGCCAACCGCGTGGCGCGGCTGCACGTGCTGGCCGAGCCGCCGTCGATCGACAAGGGCGAGGTCACCGACAAAGGCTCGATCAACCAGCGCGCCGTGCTGCAGCACCGCGCCAGCCTGGTCGAGGCCCTGTACGAAGGCCGCGAGTCCGACCCCTTCCTCATCTTGCCGAAGCGGGGCTGAGCATGCAGCGTCGTCAATGGCTGGCCCGCGCCGGCGCCCTGGGCTTGATCGGGTGTGCAACCGGCCAGGCCGCCGCGCAGGCCGCCACCGGCCGCGTGGTGCTGGGCTTTGCGCCCGGCGGCAGCGTGGACGCGCTGGCGCGCATGACGGCCGATGCGCTGGGCGCCAACAGCGGGCGCACCTTCGTCGTCGAGAACCGCACCGGCGCCGGCGGCCGCCTGGCGCTGGACCTGGTGAAGGCCGCGCCGCCCGACGGCGACACCCTGCTGGTGGCGCCGCAAGGCCCGATGACGCTGTTCAGCCACGTCTTCAAGAAGCAGCTCAAGTACGACCCGGCGCGCGACTTCACCCCCATCACGCGGCTGGCGGTGGGCGACTTCGCGCTCACCGTGGGCCCGCTGTCCGGCGCCAAGGACCTGGCGAGCTTTCGCAACTGGCTCAAGACCGCGGGCGCCAAGGCCACTTACGGCTCGCCCGGCGCCGGCACGTTGCCGCATTTCATCGGCGTGTCGATGGCGCAGAAGTTCGGCATCGAGATGACGCACGTGCCCTACCCCGGCTCGGCCAAGTCGATGATCGACCTGGCGGGCGGCAACGTGGCCTCCACGCTGTCGCCGGTGACCGAGGCGCTGGAGCTGCACAAGGCCGGCAAGGTGCGCATCGTGGCCACCAGCGGCGCGGTGCGCTCGCCGTTCACGCCCGACGTGCCCACCTTCAAGGAACAGGGCATCGAGCTCGAGGTGCCGCTGTGGTTTGCGGTCTATGGGCCGGCCGGCATCCCGGCGGCCACGGTGGACCGGCTGCGCGGCGCGATCGACCGCGCGCTGGCCACGCCCGAGGCCGCCGAGCGCCTGGCCAAGCTGGGCCTGGCCGCGGCGCCGCTGGCGCCGGCGCAGATGGAGGCGCTGCGCCAGCGCGAATCGGCGATGTGGGGCCCCATCGTCGCCGCCTCGGGTTTCACGCCCAACGATTGACCTCATCAGGAGCAGATGGCATGCAGATCCAGGGACACAGCGCATTCGTCACCGGCGGCGGCTCGGGCCTCGGCGAGGCCGTGGCGCGCGAGTTGTCGCGCCTGGGCGCCAAGGTCACGGTGTTCGATATGAACGCCGCCGGCGCCCAGCGCGTGGCGGCCGCAGTCAGCGCACTGGCCTGCGTCGGCGACGTGGCCGATGCCGCCTCGGTCGACGCCGCGTTGGACGCCGCCGCCGCCGCGCACGGCGTGCCGCGCATCGTGATGAACATCGCCGGCATCGGCAAGGCCACGCGCATCATCCAGAAGGACGGCTCGGCCGCGCCACTGGAAGACTTCGAGCGTGTGCTGCGCGTCAACCTCGTCGGCAGCTACAACGTGGCGCGGCTGGCGGCGGCGCGCATCGCGGCGCTGGCGCCGCTGCAGGACGACGAGCGCGGCGTGATCGTCAACACCGCGTCGGTGGCCGCCTTCGACGGCCAGGTGGGCCAGGAGGCCTATTCCGCCAGCAAGGGCGGCGTGGTGGGCATGACGCTGCCGATGGCACGCGACCTGGCGCAATGGGGCATCCGCGTCTGCACCATCGCGCCGGGGCTGTTCAAGACGCCGCTGCTGGCCACGCTGCCCGAGCCCATCCAGCAGTCGCTGGCGGCGTCGATCCCGTTCCCCAAGCGGCTGGGCGACCCGGCCGAGTTTGCCGCGCTGGCGGCGCACATCGTCAGCAACGGGCACCTGAACGGCGAAGTCATCCGCCTCGACGGTGCCCTGCGCATGGCGCCGCGCTGAAGCTTGTTCGTTCCCACCCCCACGGAGTCAACCCCATGAAACTGATCAAGACCCTGCTTGCCGGCGCCGCGGCGCTGCTCGTCTCGGCGCCGGCGCTGGCCGACCTGACCATCGGCGTCACGATGTCGCTCACCGGCCCGGGTTCGGCCCTGGGCATCCCGATGCAGAACTACTACACCAAGGTGTTCCCGCAGACCATCGCCGGCGAGAAGGTCAACATGATCATCCTCGACGACGCCACCGATCCCGGCAAGGGCGTGGCCAACACGCGCCGCCTCATCACCGAGGACAAGGTGGACGTGATCATCGGCTCCACCATCACGCCGGTGGCCGCCGCGATGGCGCCGGTGGCCGCCGAGGCCAAGACGGTGCAGCTCGCCGCCTCGCCGGTGGGCGTGCCGCCGGGCCAGGACGGCTGGCTGTTCCGCCTGCCGCAAGGCAACGACGTGATGGCGCACCCGATCGTCGAGCACATGAAGAAGAACGGCGTCAAGACCATCGGCTTCCTCGGCTACACCGATGCCTACGGCGAGCTGTGGCTGAAGGCCATCACCGCCGAGGCCGAGAAGAACGGCATCAAGGTCATCGCCGCCGAGCGCTTCGCGCGCACCGACACCAGCGTGACGCCGCAGGCGCTGAAACTGACCTCGGCCAACCCCGATGCCATCCTGGTGGTCGCCACCGGCTCGGGCGCCGCGATGCCCGAGCTCGGCCTGATCGAGCGCGGCTACAAGGGCAAGATCTACCAGACGCACGCCGCCGCGACGCCGGCGTTGATGCGCATCGGCGGCAAGGCGGTCGAAGGCACCTACGTGATCTCCGGCCCCGCGGTGATCGCCGAGCAACTGCCCGACAACCACCCGTCCAAGAAGCTGGCGATCGACTTCGTCACCAAGTACGAGAAGGCGATGGGGCCCAACACGCGCGACCAGTTCGCCGGCCACGCCTACGACTCGCAGGTGGCGCTGGAGAAGGCGGTGCCGATCGCGCTGAAGAAGGCCAAGCCCGGCACGCCCGAGTTCCGCGCCGCGCTGAAGGACGCGCTGGAGACCATGGGCCGCACGGTCTTCTCGCACGGCGTGATGAACTGGACCAAGGACGACCACTGGGGCTACACCAACGAGACCGGCGTGCTGCTGAAAGTGGTGAACGGCAAGTTCGTGGTCGAGCAGTAAGCGCCAGCGGGCCCGGGCCATGGACCTCTCGATCGCCGGCATCCTCGCGCTGGACGGCATCACCAACGGCGCGGTCTACGCGCTGCTGGCGCTGGCCACGGTGCTGGTGTTCGCCGTCACGCGGGTGATCTTCATCCCGCAGGGCGAGTTCGTGGCCTTCGGCGCGCTGACGCTGGCCATCCTGCAGACCGGCAAGCTGCCGGGCACGGTGTGGTTCCTGCTCGTCATGGCCGCCACGGCGGCGCTGGCCGACCTGGTGCACGGCCTGCGCCAGCGCCGGCCGGCCGGCAAGCTGGCGCTGCAGATGCTGCGCACGCTGGCCTATCCGGTGGCGATCTCGCTGTTCGCCGCCTGGGCCGCGCCGCGCGGCTGGCCGCTGTTGGCGCAGGCCGCGCTGACGCTGGCGCTGGTCACGCCCTTCGGCAGCCTGATCTACCGCCTGGCCTACGAATCGCTGGCCGATGCCAGCGTGCTGGTGCTGCTGATCGTCTCGGTCGGCGTGCATTTCGCGCTGGTCGGGCTGGGGCTGTTCTTCTTCGGCGCCGAGGGCTTCCGCAACCCCAGCTTCTGGGACCAGCGCTTCAGCCTCGGGCCGGTGGCCGTCAGCGGCCAGGCGCTGATCATCTTCGTCGCCTCGCTGGCGCTGATCGTCGCGCTGTACCTGTTCTTCGAGCGCACGCTGCGCGGCAAGGCCCTGCGCGCCACGGCCGTCAATCGCCTGGGCGCGCGGCTGATGGGCATCAGCAGCGCCGGCGCCGGGCGGCTGAGCTTCACGATGGCGGCCTTCATCGGCGCGCTGTCGGGCCTGTTGATCGGGCCCACGACCACAGTGTTCTACGACAGCGGCTTCCTGATCGGACTCAAGGGCTTCGTCGCCGCGGTGTTCGCCGGGCTGGCGAGTTATCCGCTGGCACTGGTCGGCGCCTTGGGCGTCGGGCTGCTGGAAAGCTTCGGCTCCTTCTGGGCCAGCGCGTTCAAGGAGGTGATCGTCTTCGCCTCGATCCTGCCGGTGCTGCTGTGGCGCAGCCTACGCGACCCGCATGGCGAGGAAGACTGAGACCATGGCGCCCCCAAGCTCACTTCGTTCACGGCCTCCCGCGGGGGCGCGTCAGGCCCTGCAGGCGGCCGGGCGGGCCTGACATGCGGCGTTTCGCCTTTCCCGCGTTCGCGCTGCTGATGCTGGTGCTGCCGCTGCTGCCGGTGCCCGACTTCTGGATCACGCAGAGCAACTACATCGGCCTGTACAGCATCGTCGCGCTGGGCCTGGTGCTGCTGACCGGCGTCAGCGGCCTCATCTCCTTCGGCCAGGCGGCCTTCGTCGGCATCGGCGCCTACACGGCGGCCTTCCTGGCCACCAAGATGGGCGTCTCGCCCTGGCTCACGCTGTTCGCCGGCCTCGCGCTGGCCATCGTCGCGGCGCTGATCGTCGGCGCCGTCACGCTGCGCATGTCGGGCCACTACCTGCCGCTGGCCACCATCGCCTGGGGCCTGGCGCTGTACTACCTGATGGGCAACATGGAGTGGCTGGGCAAGTACGACGGGCTGCTGGGCATCCCCACGCTGCATTTCTTCGGCATGGACCTGGGCACCGGCCGCGGCCTGCACGTGCTGATCTGGGCGCTGGCGCTGCTGGCGGCGCTGGCCATCACCAACTTGCTGGACTCGCGCGCCGGCCGCGCGATCCGGGCGCTCAAGAGCGGCTCGACCATGGCCGAGGCCATGGGCATCTCGACCTTCCGCTACAAGCTCATCGCCTTCGTGATCGCCGCCGCGCTGGCGGCCATCTCGGGCTGGCTGTTCGCGCATTTCCAGCGCACCGTCAACCCGACGCCGTTCTCGCTGACCAAGGGCATCGAGTACCTCTTCATGGCGGTGCTGGGCGGCATCAGCCACGTCTGGGGCGCCTTCCTGGGCTCGGCCGTGGTGCGGCTGGTGGACGACCAGCTCCAGGTGCTGTTGCCCAAGCTGATCGGCACCAGCGGCAACTTCGAGGTCATCGTCTTCGGCATCGTGCTGGTGGTGGTGCTGAAGTACGCGCCCGAGGGGCTGTGGACCTTCGTGCAGCGCCGCCTGCCCGCGGCCGTGCGCAAGCGCGACTGGCAGGATGCCGCGGCGCTGCCGGCACGCGACAAGCCCGCGCGCGGCGAGCTGCTGCTGGACGTGGACGCGGTGCGCAAGGAGTTCGGCGGCCTGGTGGCGGTCAACGACGTCAGCTTCCAGATCCGCGCCGGCGACATCGTGGGCCTGATCGGCCCCAACGGCGCCGGCAAGTCCACCACCTTCAACCTGATCACCGGCGTGCTCGGGCTCAGCGGCGGCGCGGTGCGCTTCCGCGGCCAGGCCGTGGGCGGGCTGGCCAGCCGCGAGATCGCGCGCCGCGGCATGTCGCGCACCTTCCAGCACGTCAAGATGATCCCCGAGATGACGGTGTTGGAGAACGTTGCTTTAGGCGGTTATCTGCGCAGCCGGGCCGGCACGCTGCAGGCGATGCTGCGGCTGGACCGCGACGAGGAGCGGCGCCTCTTCGCCGAAGCCGAGCGCCAGCTCCAGCGCATCGGCATGGACGGCCAGATGCACGAGCTCGCCGGCAACCTGGCGCTGGGTCCGCAGCGGCTGATGGAGATCGCCCGCGCGCTGGCCACCGACCCCGCGCTGCTGCTGCTGGATGAGCCCGCTGCCGGCCTGCGCCTCAAGGAGAAGCAGGCCCTGGCTGCGGTGCTGCGCCAGCTCAAGGCCGAGGGCATGAGCATCCTGCTGGTCGAGCACGACATGGACTTCGTGATGGGCCTGACCGACCGCATCGTCGTGATGGAGTTCGGCACCAAGCTGATCGAAGGCACGCCGGCCGAGGTGCAGGCCAGCCCGGCGGTGCGCGCCGCCTACCTCGGGACGGAGCATTAAACGATGAGCACGATCCGGGTTTCCAGGTCGTGCTCGCTCCCCCGCGGGGGGACGACGCGAAGCGTCAAGGGGGTCGAATGACCGCGCTGCTGCAGGTGCACCAGCTGCACGCCGGCTACGGCCGCGCCGAGGTGTTGTCGGGGCTGGACTTCCACCTCGACAAGGGCCGCGTGGTCACCGTCATCGGCCCCAACGGCGCCGGCAAGAGCACGACGCTGAACGCGCTGATGGGCGTGCTGCCGTCGCGTGGGCGCATCGTCTTCGACGGCCAGGACCTCGCCGGCTGCAGCCTGGAAGAGCGCGTGATGCTGGGCCTGGCGCTGGTGCCCGAGAAGCGCGAGCTGTTCGGCACCATGCCGGTGGAGGACAACCTCATCCTCGGCGGCTACCGCGCGATGAAGCAGCGCGTGCCCAACTGGCAGCGCGAGATCGAGCGCGTCTACGAGCTGTTTCCGCGCCTCCAGGAGCGTCGCGCGCAGCTGGCCGGCACGCTTTCGGGCGGCGAGCGCCAGATGCTGGCGGTGGGCCGCGCGCTGATGTCGGCGCCCAAGCTGCTGATGCTCGACGAGCCCAGCCTGGGCCTGGCGCCGCTGGTGGTGCGCGAGATCTTCCGCATCATCGCCCGCTTGCGCGAGCAGGGCACCAGCATCCTGCTGGTGGAGCAGAACGCGCGCGCCGCGCTGGAGGTGGCCGACCACGGCTATGTGCTGGAGACCGGCTCGATCGCGCTGCAAGGCCCGGCCGAGCAACTGGCCGGCGACCCGCGGGTGATCGAGACCTACCTCGGCACCGCCGCGAACAAGCATTGAAGGATTGAAGGGACCGCCGGCCATGTGGACCTATCGCGCCCCCGTCGCCCAGATGCAATGGCTGATCACGCAGGTGCTCGACGCGCCGGCGTCATGGGCGCGGCTGCCGGCCTTCGAGGGCCTGGACGCCCAGACCGCCGCCGCGGTGCTGGAGCAGGCCGGCCGCTTTGCAGCCGACAGGCTGGCGCCGATCAATGCCGGCGGCGACCTCGCCGGCTGCAGCTGGTCGGCCGAGGGCGTGCGCACACCACCGGGCTTTCGCGAGGCCTATGCCGCCTTCGTCGACGGCGGCTGGCCGGCGCTGGCCTGCGTGCCCGAGGCCGGCGGCCAGGGCCTGCCGCAGTTGCTGAACGTCGCGCTGCAGGAGATGGTCACCGCGGCCAACCACGCCTTCGGCATGTACCCCGGCATCCTGCACGGCGCCTACGAGGTGATCAAAGCGCACGCAGTGCCGGCGCTGCGCGAGCGCTATCTCGACAAGGTCGCGCGCGGCGAGTGGCTGGCGACGATGAACCTCAGCGAGCCGCAGGCCGGCAGCGACCTCGGCCTGGTGCGCACGCGCGCCGAGCCGCTGGCCGACGCGCAGCCGGCCAACGGCGTGTCGGTGCGCGTGACCGGGCAGAAGATCTTCATCTCCGGCGGCGAGCACGACCTCAGCGACAACATCGTGCATCTGGTGCTGTGCCGGCTGCCCGGCGCACCGCCCGGCACCAAGGGCCTGTCGCTGGCCGTGGTGCCCAAGTTCATGCCCGACGGCAGGCGCAACGCGGTGCACTGCGACGGCCTCGAAAAGAAGATGGGCATCAAGGCCAGCGCCACCTGCCAGATGCGTTTCGAGCAGGCCGAGGGCTGGTTGATCGGCGAGCCCAACCGCGGCCTGGCGGCGATGTTCCTGATGATGAACTCGGCCCGCCTGCTGACGGCGGTGCAAGGCGTCGGCCACCTCGAAGCGGCCAGCCAGAACGCGCGCGCCTATGCCGCCGAGCGGCTGCAGATGCGCGCGGCCCGCAAGCCCGCCGATGCCGCCGCCGCCGCGGCCGACCCGATCGCCTGGCACCCGGCGATGCGCCGCCTGCTGTTGACCTTGCAGGCGCGCACCGTTGCCTGCCGCTTGCTGGCCTTCTTCATCGCGCTGCAGCTCGACGAGAGCGAACAGCATCCCGACGCCGACCGGCGCCGCGCGGCGGCCGAGCAGGTTGCGCTGCTGACCCCGGTGGCCAAGGCCTTCTTCACCGACCTGGGCCACCGCAGCGCCGACGAGGCGCTGCAGGCCTGGGGCGGCTACGGCTTCCTGCACGACTACGGCATCGAGCAGACGGTGCGCGACAGCCGCATCGCCCTGATCTACGAGGGCACCAACGAGATCCAGGCGATCGACCTGGTGACGCGCAAGATCCTCGACGACGGCGGCCAACGCGCCGACGCGCTGCGCGAGCGCCTGGCCGACGAGGTGCAGGCCTGCCGCGCGCAGCCCGCTCTGGCGCCGTTCGCCGACGCGCTGCAAGGCCAGTTGGACGCCTGGCGCGACACGCAGGCCGCGCTGCTGCAAGGCGCCGCGGCCGACCCCGAATGGCCGCTGCGCGTGGCCGACGACGTGCTGCAAGGCATCGGCCACGCGCTGCTGGCCTGGGCCTGGGCGCGGTTGGCACGCTGCGCCGACCACCCGCAAGGCAGCGGCCGCAGCCGCGAGCAATGGCTGGACGCGGCGCGCTTCGGCATCGACTGGCTGCTGCCGCAGGCACAGGTTCACTGGACCCGCGCGGCGCGCCGCGACGCGGCGCTGCCGTTCGTCTGAACGGCCGTCCGGACGAGCGTCTGAACGATGGCCCGCCGCAACGCCACCGCCACGGCCGAGATCGTGCCCGAGCCCGGCGCGTCACTGGCGCTGGGGCCGCTGACCGGCATCGTCGGCTACCACGTGGCGCAGGCGGCGGTGACGACCTATGCGGCGTTCGAGCGCCACATCGGCGGCCCGTTCGAGTTGCGCAAGGTGGAGTTCTCGCTGCTGATGCTGCTGATGGCCAACGGCGCGCTGTCGCCCAAGCGGCTGGCCGGCACGTTGCGCCTGACCGCGCCCAACCTCAGCCTGCTGCTCGACCGCCTGCAGCAGCGCGGCCTGCTGCGCCGCCAGCCCAACCCGCACGACGGCCGCTCGCAGCACATCGTGCTGACCGACAAAGGCCTGCGCGTCGCGCGCGACAGCGCCGCCGCCGCGCAGCCGATGGAGATCGAGCTGCAAGGCCCGCTGTCGCGCGCCGAGCACGCCATGCTGATCGAGCTGCTGTGCCGGCTGGCGGGGCATCCGCGGCCGGGCTGAAGCCGGCGCGAACGCTCAATTCAGCGCCTGGGCCGGCGCCTCCAGGCCGCGCTGCACCCGCCATTCGGCCAGGCGGCGCATGTTGGCCATCGAGATCAAATGCGCCTGGATCAGGCCCAGCACCCCGTTGCGCGCCAGCTCCAGCAGCGTGGCGTCGGGAAGCGCCTTGAGCTTGTCTTCGTCGACCGTGAAGAAGCCTTCCACCGCCAGCTTCTGGCCGCCGGGCATCTCGACGTCGAAGCGCATTTCGCGCAGCAGTTCGAGCTGCAGCAGCCGCTCGCCGACCAGGCGGGTGCGCTGCACTTCCTCTTCGGTCTTCTCGGCCTGCGCCACCACCTGGCGCGTGAACTCGGTGGCTTCGCCCTTGGCGTCGAACACCGCCTCGCCGCTTTCTTGCGAGAGGCCGCTCCAGGCGGCGTCGACGCACAGCGCGAAGTTGGTCTCGTCGATGCGGCCGATCGCAAACGGGTACAGCCGCAGCACCGCGGGCATGTAGCCGGCGCGCCACTGGCCGCCGGGCTCGACGAACAGGTTCTCCTCGGCCGAGAGACCGAACACCGCCACCGGCGCGATCTGCGGCTTGCCGTCGGGATCCTGGCCCGCCCTCACGAAGACGATCGGGAACTCGCGGCAGGCGTCGGCGAACTCCACCGCGGCCAGGAAGATGGAATTCAGCCGCGCGGCCACCGACCAGTCGGCCACCGGCAGCGGCACCTTCAGGTTGCGGTGCGCGGTGCCGTCCAGCGGCACCGCCTGGCGGTGCAATAGGGTGTTGATCATGGGTTTTCTCCAGGTTGTTCGGTGCGGCTGACCAGCACCTTGTCGACACGTTTGCCGTCGAGGTCCACCACCTCGAAGGCCCAGTCCTGCCACTCCACGCGGTCGCCGGTGCCGGGCAGCCGGCCCAGCAGCAGCATCACCATGCCGGCCAGCGTGTTGTAGCGGCCGCGGTCCTCCTCGGGCAGCTCCTTCAATTCCAGCCGGTCCTTCAGCTCGGGCACCGGGATCAGGCCGTCCATCAGCCAGCTGCCGTCGGCGCGCTGCACCGCCCACGAGTCCTCGTCGGTCGGGGTGCCGAACTCGCCGGTGATGGCCTCCAGCAGGTCGCGCTCGGAGATCACGCCCTGCACCGCGCCGTACTCGTCGACCACGAACACGAGATCGGCGCGCGTGCTGCGGAAGTGCTCCAGCAGTTCCATGCCCGACAGCGTCTCGGGCACGAAGACCGGCGGCGTCAGCAGCTCGCTGAGCACCGGGCGCTCGCCGCGCGCCAGCGGCTGCAGCAGCCGGTGCGCGCCGAGCACGCCGATCACCTCGTCCAGGCCGCCGCGGCACACCGGGTAGCGCGTGTGGCCGTGCTCATCGATCGCGGCCACCGCCTCGTCGAGCGAGGCCGTGGCGTCGATCCACGCAATCTCGGCGCGCGGGATCATCATCGAGCCGATCTGGCGGTCGTCGAGCCGGAACACGTTGCGCACCATCTGGTGCTCCTGCGCCTCGATCACGCCGGCGTCGCGCCCTTCCTCCAGCTGCGCGGCGATCTCCTCCTCGGTCACCGAGCGCGAAGGCCCGCCGCGCACGCCCAGCAGCCGCAGCACGCCGTTGGTGCACGAGGTCAGCGCCAGCACCAGCGGCCGCGTCGCGGTGGACAGCCAGTTCATCGGCCGCGCCACCAGCCGCGCCACGGGCTCGGGGTACATCTGCCCCAGCCGCTTGGGCACCAGCTCGCCGAAGATGATGGTCAGCACGGTGATGATGAACACCACCAGCCCGGTGGCCACGATGGCCGCCGCCTTGGGCGCGATGCCCGCCGCGGCGCTGAGCCATTGCGCCAGCGGCGAGGCGAAGGCGCTTTCGCCGACGATGCCGTTGAGCACGCCGATCGAGGTGATGCCGATCTGCACCGTCGACAAGAACTTGGTCGGGTTTTCGTGCAGGTCCATCGCGGCCTGGGCGCCGGGCTCGCCGCTTTCGACCATCACCGCCAGGCGCGCCTTGCGGCTGGCGGTCAGCGCCATCTCCGACATCGCGAACAGGCCGTTGAGCAGGATCAGCAGGACGAGCAGCGTCAGGTCCATGCGCGCCGCCGGCTGCAGCGAGCCGGCGGTGGCAGTTGAAGGGGCGCCGAGCGTAGCAGAATCGGCGCATGCGCTATCTGGTTGGCGACCTGCAGGGCTGCCGCGAACCCTTCGATCGCCTGCTGGCCGAGATCGGCTTCTCGCCCTCGCGCGACCACGTGCTGGTGCTGGGCGACCTCGTCAACCGCGGCCCCGATTCGCTGGGCGTGCTGCGCCGGCTGCACGGCCTGGGCAATGCCGCCACCTGTCTGCTGGGCAACCACGACCTGCACCTGCTGGCCGTGGCCCACGGCGTGCGCCAGCCGCCGCGCAACGACACGCTCGGCGACGTGCTGGCCGCGCCCGACCTCGACGCCTGGCTGGACTGGCTGCGCACGCGCCGCATGGCCTGCCTGGACAGCGGCTGGCTGTGCGTGCACGCCGGCGTGGTGCCGGCCTGGACCACGGCCGACGTGTTGGCGCTGGCTGCCGAGGCTGAGGCCATGCTCGCCGGCCCCGAGCTGCCCGCCTTCCTGCGCGTGATGTACGGCAATGAGCCGCGGCGCTGGAGTGCCGCCTTGCAAGGCCCCGAGCGCTGGCGCTTCGTGGTCAACGTGCTGACGCGCATCCGCTTTTGCAGCGCCGACGGCACGCTGGAGTTCGAGACCAAGGACGGCGCCGCCAGCGCGCCGCCCGGCTTCATGCCCTGGTACGAGGTGCCCGGCCGCGCCACGGCCGAGCAGCCCATCGCCTTCGGCCACTGGAGCACGCTGGGGCTCGTCAACCGCCCTCGCCTGCTGGCCATCGACACCGGCTGCGTCTGGGGCGGCGCGCTCACCGCCGTGCGCGTGGACGGCGGCCGGCGCGACGTGGTGCAGGTCGCATGCGCGCAGGCGCAGGCGCCGGGCGGGTGACGGTCGCCGCGCCGCCTAGAATCGGTGCCACGTCGGAAGCGTGGCAGAGTGGTCGATTGCACCGGTCTTGAAAACCGGCGGCCCGCAAGGGTCCGTGAGTTCGAATCTCACCGCTTCCGCCAGATGGCCAGGCTGCTCAATTCGACTTCTGGCCGGTGGCGATATTGATCACCGAGCCATCTTCCAGGCTGATGCGATAGATCTCGCGCAGCACGTTGCCGGCAAAGCCAAGCTCGACGATCGACACGGTCCTGAACGTCGTCTTGATGCCGTCGGGCAGGATCTGGTCGAACTGCTTGGCGGTCTCGTTGAACGCCGCCTGGATCTCCGGCGTGAACTTCGCCATCGAATAGACCAGCGTGTTGTGCGGATTGTGCGGACGCAGTTCCTTGCCGTCCTTGACGGTGTTGACGCCGCTGACGCCGACCGTCTGCACCAGTTCCTTGCCGGCATCGCCCATCGCGGCGTACACCGGCCCGGTGACGCGCGGCAGCGGGCCGTCGCGCAGCGCCGTGAGCGGCGGCACCGCGGTCGTGTTGAACGCCATCATGGCGTCGTAGCCGGCGCCTTGCTTGACGATGCCCAGATCGAGCCACCACGGATGGCCGGCGCCCTTTGCGGCTTCCGTCGTGTAGAAGCCCTTGAGATGCACCGCCAGCGGCCCCGGCAGCTTGGGCATGGCCTTGAGCATCTTCTCGGGCGTCGTCGGATCGGGGTTGTGGATGTGCAGCACGGTGACGTGCGGAATGTTGAAGCGCTGCGCCTCGTCGTAGAGCTTCGCGTTCAGCAGCTTTTCGCGCAGCAGACCGCCGATCGTTCGCGACAGCACATCGTTGACCTCGGCCGGCAGCGTATAGACGAGACCGAATGTCCGCTGGTGCTCGCGAAACGCCTTCGACGACAGCGAACTGTTGTCGATCGTCTGCGCCACGGCCTGTGGCATCGGCAGGACAAGTGCCGCGCAGGCAAACACGGCGAAGCGGAGACTGGACGTGATCATCGAAAGCCCTCTGTTGGTGATCGCACGGGATGCGGAAATCGTACCGCGAGGCTGACGCCACGAAGGGGCCATCGATGAGCCTCGTGCGTCCTGCGGCCGACGCCGACGAACAGCCTTCGCCGACGACCTGCGTGCAAGCCATCGGCTCAAGGCGGCGCCGGCCCGAGGCCGGCCGTCCGCGCATCGATCGCCGCCCCGGCCAGCAGCACGTCCTGCTCGCTGCTGTCGCCGGGCAGCTCGCCGACGACACGGCCGCCGCGCATGACGAGCAGGCGATGGCTGAGCATCAGCAGCTCCTTCAGCTCGGACGAGACGAGCAGGATGGCCACCCCCGAGGCGGCCAGATCGAGCAGCGTGCGGTAGATCTCGTCGCGGGCACCGACATCGACGCCGCGGGTCGGTTCGTCGCAGATCAGCAGCCGCGGCCGGCACAGCAGGGCGCGGCCGAAGATGACCTTTTGCTGATTGCCGCCGCTCAACTCGCGCACCGGCGCGTCGACCGAGCGCGCGACGAGGCGCAACTGCTCGAGCACCGAGCCCGCGGCGCGGCGCTCGGCGCGGCGCTGGAGGAAGCCCGCGCGCGTGAAGCGGCCCAGCGTCGCGGCGGTGGCGTTGTGCAGCACCGGCAGGCCGAGAAACAGGCCGTCGCGCTTGCGGTCCTCGGTCAGGTAGACGATGCCGTGGCGCAGCGCCTCGGCCGGCGAGCGGATCGGCGCGGCACGGCCGTCGCCCGGGTCGACGCTCGCCTCGGCGCCGCGCATCAGTCCGCCGATCGTCCGTGCCAGCCGCGTGCGGCCCGAGCCGACGAGCCCGGCCAGGCCGACGATCTCGCCGCCGCGCAGATCGACGACGCCGCGGCCCGGGCCGCCGCGATAGGTGATGGTCAGGCGCGGTGCGTCCGCGGCCGGTGCCGGCAGCGCCGCGCGCAGCGGCACGTCGCGGCCGACCATGTGCCGCACCAGCGAGGCTGCGTCCAGCCCGGCCACCGGCGCGGTGACGACGTGGCGCCCGTTGCGCAGCACCGTGACGCGGTCGGCGAGCTCGAACACCTCCTCCAGGCGGTGCGTGACGAAGAAGATCAGCAGGCCGCGTCGCTTCAGCGCGGCGACGATGCGAAAGAGGCCGTCGCGCTCGGCCGGCGACAGCACCGCCGTCGGCTCGTCGAGGATCAGCACCCGCGTCGAGACCGAGAGCGCGCGGGCCAGCTCGACGAGCTGCTGCGTCGCCACGCCCAGATCGCCGGCCCGACGCGCCGGGTCGAGCTCGATCGCCGATTCGGCCAGCAGCGCCGCCGCGTCATCGTTCATGCGCCGGCGATCGAGCCCGCCCAGCCGCGTGCGCGGCTCGCGGGCGAGAAAGATGTTCTCCGCCACGGTCAGCTCGGGCAGGACCGCAAGCTCCTGGTAGACGACGCCGATCCCGGCGTCGCGGGCGGCCCGCGGCGAATCGAAGCGCGCCGGCCGGCCGTCGAGGAGGATGCTGCCGGCGGACGGCGCGTAGACGCCGGCCAGCAGGTTCATGAAGGTCGATTTGCCGGCGCCGTTGGCACCGGTCACCGCATGGACCTCGCCGGCCTGTGCGACGAGGTCGATGCGGTCGAGCGAGACGACGGCGCCGAAGCGCTTGCCGAGCTGCCGCGTCTCGATCAGCGGCGGCGCGCCTTCGGGCCGCGCCGCCGCCGGCTGAATCACTTCGGCTTCCACTGGTCCGGCAGGCTGCTGGCCCACCAGTCGTCGGGCCGGCTCGGCTCCAGCGCCTTGATCGACGCGGCGGTGTCGAGGTAGACCGAGGGGATGATCTCGCCGCGCGGCACGGGCTTGCCCTCGAGCGCCTTCAGCGCCAGCTTGAGCGCTTCCTGGCCGGCCCGCGTCGGGAAGGTGACGACGCCCCCGCGCTTGTTCTTCGCCACCCACTTCAGCCAGCCGTTGTACTCGTCGCCCGGCGACATGACGACGTTCTTCATGCGGCCGGCCTCCTCCAGCGCCTCGGCGACGCCGATCGACATCTGCCCGGCCGGCGAGAACACGCCGTCGATCTGCGGAAAGCGCTGGATCAGGTTTTCGGTGATCTGCTTGGCCTTGGCGCGGTTCCAGTCGCCGTACTCGACGCTCAGCAGTTCGATCTTCGGATAGTCCTTGATCACGTACTTGAGCGCCGCCAGTTGGTCGACCGCCGCGGTCGTGCCGGCGATCGGCAGCATCGCAATGATCTTGCCCTGGCCGTGCAGGTCCTTGACGAGCTGGCGGGCGCCCATCTCCCCGAGCGCCCACTGGTCGATGAAGGCGTTGGAGACCGTTCCTGCCTCGGCCGAGAAGCCGCCGCCGGCGTTGACGGTCGGGATGCCCTTGGCGACGGCCTTCTGCAGCGCCGGCTGGATCGCCTTCTCGTCGACCGGCCAGTAGATGATGGCGCTGACGTTCTTGGCGACCAGGTCTTCGATGTCGGCGACCTGCTTGGAGGGGTTGAACGCGGCGTCGGTGACGATGACGTTGCTGATCGACTTGTGCAGCGAGGCCTCGTAGCGGATGTGCTGCAGCGCGAAGACGACCCACGAGTTGCTGAGGTAGCCGGCCGAGACGCCGATGACGTAAGGCGGCGCCTTCTTGAACTGCGTTGTCGTGACCATCTGCGCCATCTGCTTGGTCTGCAGCTGGCGATCGGCGGTCTGCGCGCTGGCGGCCAGCGGCAGCGCCGCCAGCAGCGGCGCCAGCAGCAGCGCGCGGCGCAAGGATGTCGGGATTCGCATGGGGGTCTCCTGGGTGTGGGCCGGTTTCATCGATCGGCGTTGAGGCGGGCGTAGATCGCCGACGCGACGATCACGATCAGGCCTTTGACGGTGAGTTGGAGGTTGAAGTTCAGGCCGAGGATATTGACGATGTTGAAGGCGACGAACAAGACCAGCACGCCACCCACTGTGGCAATGGCGCTGCCGCGGCCGCCTTCGAAGACGGTGCCGCCGAGGACGATGGCGGCCAGCGTGTCGAGCTCGAAGCCGCGCCCCGAGCTGGTCGTGGACACGCCCGAGCGGGCCAGCAGCGCCAGCCCGGCCAGGCCGGCGAAGAGGCCCGAGATCGTGTAGGCGGCGATCGTCACCCGCGCCAGCGAGAGGCCCGAGATGCGCGCCGCCGCCGCGTTGCTGCCGATGAGGTAGACCGAGCGGCCGAACCGCGTGACACGAAGCAGCGCCTCGACCAGCAGGGCCAGCGCCACCATCACCAGCGCGAGCACCGGCACGACGCCGCCCAGGCGCAGGTTGAAGAACTCGCGAAAGCCCGGGGCGACGATGCCGCGCGCGGTGCCGCCCGAGTACAGCTGCGTCGCGCCGTAGATCGCGAGTGCGGTGCCGAGCGTCAGGATGAAGGACGAAGCCCGGTTCCAGGCCACCAGCGCGCCGTTGATCAATCCGAGCAGCGCCGAGGCGAGCATCGTCCAGGCGATCGCGGAGCCCAGCCGCGCCGGGTCGCCGTTCATCTGGATGGCGGCGAACACGGCGGCGAAGGAGACGACCGCACCCACCGAGAGGTCGACGCCGCCGAGGATCATCACCACGGTGGCGCCGATTGCGGCGATGCCGACCGGCGCCGCCTGGCGGACGACGTTGGCGAGGTAGATCGCATCGAGAAAGGCGCGCGACAGCGAGGCGGCGACGACGAGCAGCGCCGCCAGCACGCCCCAGATCGCCCAGCTCGCCGAGAGCCGCGGCAGCCGCGGGCGCCAGCCGGCCATCGGGGCCGTGCTCATCGTGTGGCCACGCTCGCGGCGCTCATCGCTGCGCCCCGGCCGCGCGCTGCCCGAGCAGCACGGCGACGACGACGATGCAGCCCTTGGTGATGGTCTGCATGAAGGTGGGCACCTCCAGCAGGTTGAGCACGTTCGAGGCCACCGCGAGCAGCAGCACCGCGGCCACGGTGCCGGCGACGCTGCCGCGCCCGCCCGCGAGCGAGGTGCCGCCGAGCACCACGGCGACGATCGAGTCGAGCTCGAAAGCCTGGCCGGCGTTGGGATAGCCCGAGCCGATGCGCCCGGCGACCAGGATGCCGCCGAGCCCGGCGCCCAGGCCCGCGAGCACGAAGGCCAGGCGCTGAACCCGCGCGACGTCCACGCCGGCCCGGCGCGCGCTCTCGGCATCGCCGCCGACGGCGCGCAGGTGCTGGCCGAAGCGCGTGCGCGTCAGGATCAGGTGGCCGGCGACAGCCGCCAGCGCCAGCACGAGCAGCGCCGCCGGAACGCCGCCGATGCGCCCGTTGGCGAGCCACAGAACCTGCGGCGAAGCGGCGCCGACGCTGCGATCGGTGTAGGCGAAGATCGCCCCTTGCAGGATGCTGGCCGTGCCGAAGGTCAGGATCAGCGGGTGCACGCGCAGGAGATTGAACAGGCGCCCGTTGAGCCAGCCGATGCCCGCGCCGATGCCGATGGCCAGGGCCAGCGCCGCCGGTGTCCGCTCCGCCTGGCCGTCCATCAGCGCGCAGGCGAGCACGACGACGAGGCCGAGCAACTGGCCGAGCGACAGGTCGATCAGCCCGGCGACGATCACGAAGGTCTGGCCGATGGCGACGAGGCCGAGCGCGGCCGCCTGCATCAGCACGTTGGCGATGTTGTCGGCGCTGCGAAACGCCGGCACCGACGCGGCGGCGCCGGCGACCAGCGCCGCCAGCAGCCAGTAGATCGCGCGCCCGCCGAAGGCGGTCGCGACGGGCGCCAGGGCGCGGGCCGGCATCAGCCGAGGCGGCCGACGACGTCGTCGCTGCTGGCCACCCAGCCGAACTTCGAGGCGAAGTTCTTCAGGGTCGCGGCATGCAGGTCGGGCGCGAACGACGAGACCGCATCGGAGACCATCGTCGTCGGGTAGTCGTGATGGAAGGCTTGGCGCGCCGTCTCCTCGACGCAGATCTGCGTCACCGTGCCGGTGACGACGAGCGTGTCGACGCCGAGGAACTTCAGCGTCTGCGCCAGCGGCGTGCCGTGGAAGGCGCCGTAGCAGTACTTCTCGATGATCGGGTCGCCCGGCTCGGGCGCCAGCTCGTCGATCACGTCGGTGCATTCGATCTCGCGTCCGAGGTCGGGATAGAAGCGCTTGTGGCCCTTCCAGCAGCACTTGGTTTCGGGCAGCGCCTGTGGCGACCATTCCCACAGCAGCGTCGGCTGCTGGAAGGTCAGGAACTTCGTGTAGATGACGGGCCGCCTGCTGCGGCGAAAGGCGGCAATCAGCGCCAGATGCGCCGGTATCGTCTTGCGCGCATCGGGCACTTCGAGTGCCGCGCCGACGCGAACGAAGTCGTTCTGCATGTCGACGATGACGAGCGCCGGGTTCTTCAGTCGTTCCTGGGGAGTCAGCATGCCAGTCTCCACTGCGAGAGTCTCGGGGAGTCTAGCGGGCGTGGACGGTTCGCGGCGCCGACCCTGCTGACGAGCAGCGGTTCGCTCGGGCTGCGCCACACCTGCCCAGCACGGCCCGCGCAGCGGGCGCCCTCGGCCGCATGCATCGGCAGCCCCGTTGGCGGGGTCGAGCCGGCATGGCCGCAAAAAAGGGCATGGCGGTGTGGGGTCATCGTTCTCGGCCGGGGCCCTCGCGGCATCACGCACCCTCAAGCCGCCGCGAGCCAGGCCGAAGTTGAGCTCCATGCGGTGCCGCCGCGGCGCAGCCCACCGTCACGGCCGTCATCAGGGCTGCGCCGCTCAAGGACACCCGCGTGCAACCGATATGCCAGGAGTGCCGTCCATCATCGCCACACCTCATCCGGAGCGCCCGCTCAAGGTCTTGCTGGTCGACGACGAGAGCGCCGTCCGCGGCGCACTGGCCGCGATGCTGGACGCCATGGGCCACCAGGTCTACGAGGCGCACGACGCCGCGTGGGCGCTGACGCTGCTGGACCGCCACCGGCCCGACGTGGCGCTGCTCGACGTGGAGATGCCGCAGCGCGACGGCTTCTGGCTGGCGCGCGCGATCCGCGAGCGCGAGGGCGCCGAGCACTGGACGCCGATCATCTTTCTCAGCGGCCGCGACGGCGATGCCGATCTGGCCCGCGGCATCGAGTCCGGCGGCGACGACTACCTCATCAAACCCGCATCGGCCACCGTGCTGGCGGCCAAGCTGCGCGCGATGCAGCGCCTGATGGTGGCGCAGACGCGGCTGAGCGATCTGTCGCAGGACCTCAAGGCAAGCAACGAAGCCCTGCGCCACCTCAGCGAGCACGATGCGCTGACGGGCTTGCTCAACCGGCGCGGCTTCGACGAGCGCGCCGGCCGCGCGCTCGACACCGCGCGGCGCAACGGCACGCCCTTGACGCTGGTGCTGTGCGACATCGACTACTTCAAGCGCTACAACGACCACCTCGGCCACGCCGCCGGTGACGACTGCCTGCGCCGCATCGGGGCGCTGATGCGCCAGATCTGCCGCCGCCCCGGCGACCACGCGGCCCGCTACGGCGGCGAGGAGTTCGCCCTCATCCTGGCCGACACGCCCAAGAGCGGCGCGTTGACGCTGGCGCGAACGCTCGGGCGGCTGCTGGCGGTCAACGCGCTGCCGCACCCGGACTCCGACGCGGCGCCCTACGTGACGCTTTCCGGCGGCCTCACCACCTGCTTGCCCGGCCGCAGCAGCACCATCGCCGAGATGCTGAAAAGGGCCGACGAGGTGCTCTACCTCGCCAAGGCCAACGGCCGCAACCGCTACTACAGCTTCGAGCAGCAGTTCGATGCGCAGCCGGACAAGGCCGAGCCGTGGAACTCGGCCGGGCTGGCGCGTTGAGCGCGCGTTGAGCGACACACCGCGGCCTCGTGTTGCCGACACCTCGCTAAGACCACGAATCGAGCAGCGGTACCGCACGAGACTAGACTGACTCCGCCTGAGTGTTGCGCCATCAGCGCTGATGGTGAGCTCGACAAGCAACGACAAAGGGGACGATCATGCAGTTCAAGCGCTCGGTTTTGTTTTCCTCCTTTTGTGCCGCCGTGTTGGCGGCTGTGCCGGCTGCACCGGCTTGGGCGCAGGACATCGTGCTCGGCGCCTCGGTGCAATTGACGGGGCCGGTGGCCAACACCGGGCGCTATTACCGCGACGCCTACCAGATCGCCATCGACAAGATCAACGAAGCGGGTGGCGTCAAGGTGGACGGCAAGGCGCACAAGCTGGTGCTGAAGCTGTACGACAACCAGTCGGACGTGAACCTCTCGGTGCGCCAGTACACGCAACTGGTCACGCAGGACAAGGTGAACCTGCTGCTGGGCGGCTTTGCCAGCAACTTCCAGTTGGCCGACTCGGTGGTGTCGGAGAAGTACAAGATTCCGATGGTGCAAGGCGGCGGCGCATCCAACGAGATCTTCTCGCGCGGCTTCAAGTACATCTTCGGTACGCTGGCGCCGGCCAGCAACTACTTCGGCAGCACCATCGACATGATGAAGGCGCTGAAGGATCCGCCCAAGTCGGTGGCCCTGTTGTACGCCGACGATTCGTTCGACGTCTCCACCGCCGACGGCACGCGAAAGCTGCTCCAGCAGGCCGGCTTCAAGCTGGTGATGGACGAGCGCTACAGCAGCAACACCAGCGACTTCAGCACGCTGCTGTCGCAGGTCAAATCCAAGAACGTGGACGCGGTGCTGGTGGCCGGCCACGAGACCGAGATCCTCAATTTCGTGCGCAACGCCAAGAGCCTGGCCATTGCGCCCAAGCTGTACTCCTTCACCGTGGGCGTGCCCAGCGAGGACTTCCGCAAGGCGCTGGGCAAGGATGCCGACTACGCTTTCGGCATGACGGCCTGGTTGCCCACGGCCACGCTGAAAGACCGCTGGTTCGGCGATGCCGAGCAATTCGCCAAGGCCTACAAGGCCAAGTACGGCTATGACCCGGACTACCACGCCGCCTCGGGCGCCGCCGACGTGGAGGCGCTGGTGATGGCGGTTGAAAAGGCGAACAGCCTGAACCCGCAGAAGGTTCGCGACGCCCTGGCCAGCACGCAGTTCGACAGCCTCTACGGCCCGATCGCCTTTGCCGCCAACGGGCAGATCAACCTGCCGCAACTGGTCATTCAGGTGCAGAACGGCCAGGTGGCCGAGGTCTACAACGCCAAGGGTTTCGTCACGCAGCCCAAGTACCCGATGCCCGCCTGGAACGCGCGCTGATCCGCACCGATTGCTGAGTTGAACGACGCCCGTCGGGAGCGGACGCCTTGGAACTGCTGGCCCAAGTCATTGCCAACGGCATCCTGCTGGGCGGGTTGTATGCGGTGATGGCCTTGGGCCTGGCCTTGGTTTGGGGTGTGCTCAACATCGTCAACCTGGCGCACGGCTCCTTCATCATGCTGGGGGCGTACTGCTCCTGGCACCTGTTTCACTACCTGCACATCGACCCGTTCCTGGGTTTGCCGATCACCGCGGCGGTGATGTTCGCGCTGGGTTATGGCGTTCAGCGCGGCCTGCTCAATCTGATCGTGCGCGCGCCCATGTTCAACACCTTGCTGCTGACCTTCGGGCTCGACGTGGTGCTGACCTATCTGGCGCAGCTGACGTTCTCGGCCGACTTTCGCGCCATCAACCCCAGCTACGCCGGCGACCAGATCCACGTGGGGACCATCGTGCTGCCGGTGGTGCGGCTCGGTGCTTTCGCGGTGGCGCTGGCACTGACGATCGGCATGTGGCAGTTTCTGCTGCACACGCGCCTGGGGCGGGCCATTCGCGCCACCGCGCAGAACCTGGTGGCGGCGCGCCTGCACGGCGTGGAGCCGCGCCACCTGTATGCGCTGACCTTCGCGATCGGCATCGCGCTGGCCGGCACCGCCGGCGGCCTGTATGGCACGGTGTCGCAGATCAACCCCTACATCGGTGCCTCGCTCACGCTCAAGTCCTTTGCCATCGCCATCATCGGCGGCCTGGACAACCCGCTGGGCGTGCTGGTGGGCGGGCTGTTCCTGGGTGTGGTGGAGGCCCTCACCACGCTCTACGTCGGCCCCACATTCGTCGATGTGGCCAGCTTCGGCATCCTGGCGCTGGTGCTGATCGTCAGGCCCACCGGGCTGCTGGGGAGAACCACGTGAAGGCCTTGCAATCCTTACGGTGGGCCGCCCTGGCGATCGTCATCGCGGCGCTGGCGAGCCTGCCCTGGTGGGGCACGGACGTGATGCTGCAGTTCGGCATCAACGCGCTGCTGCTGGCGGTGCTGGCGCAGGGCTGGAACATCATCGGCGGCTACACGGGCTACGCCTCGTTCGGCAACTCGGTGTTCTACGGCCTGGGCAGCTATGGCGTGGCCATCGCGATGGTGCAGTGGCATCTGCCGTTTGCCGTGGGGCTGGGCTTCGGCGTGCTGCTGGCAGTGGTCTTTGCCTTGCTGTTAGGCGTGCCGGTGCTGCGCCTGCGCGGCCATTATTTCGCCATTGCCACGCTGGCGCTGGCCGGGGTGATGGCGGCCATCGTCTCCAACGTGCCGCTGGCCGGCCAGAACATCGGCCTGGTGCTGCCGCCGCTCAACAACGACCGGCTGTTCTACGGCCTGTCGCTGGGGCTGCTGCTGATCGCCACCGGCGTGGTGTACTGGCTCACGCGCAGCCGCTTCGGCTTCGGCCTGATCGCCATCCGCGAGAACGAGGACGGTGCCGCGGTGATGGGGGTCAACACCACGCTGTACAAGGTGCTGGCCTTCACGCTGTCGGGCGTGCTCAGCAGCCTGGCCGGCGGCATCCACGCCTACTGGATCACCTTTCTCGACCCCGAGAGCGCATTCGACATCGGCCTGAACGTCAAGATGATCATCATGGCCGTGTTCGGTGGCGCGGGCACCGTGCTGGGGCCGGTGATCGGCGCCTTCACGCTGTCGGCCATCTCCGAGTGGCTGTCCAGCGAGGTCACCAGCATCGCCACGCTGTTCTTCGGGGTCGTCATCATCGCCGCCGTGGTGCTGATGCCGCACGGCCTGATGGACCTGGCGCGGCGCGCGCGCGAGGGCACGCTGACCTGGCGCTACCTGGGCGAAAACGTGCGGGCGAACAAGCTGTGAGCGTGGAGCTTGCCTGATGACAGCCCTGCTCGAGGTTCGCCATGTCACCCGGCGCTTTGCCGGGCTGGTGGCCGTGAACGATGTCAGCTTCGCGTTGGCGCCGGGCGAGATCCTGGGCCTGATCGGCCCCAACGGTGCCGGCAAGACGACGCTGATCAGCCTGATCAGCGGCACGCTGGAGCCGAGCGAGGGCGAGGTGCTGTTCGACGGCCAGGTCATCACGCGCCTGCCGGCGTTTCGGCGCGCGCGCCTGGGCATCGGCCGCACCTTCCAGATCATGCGGCCGTTCCCGGGGCTGTCGGTGCTGGACAACGTGGCCATCGGTGCCTTGTTCGGCCACCAGGGCGGCCAGGCTCGACTGGCACGGGCGCGCGAGGAGGCTCGCGCCAGCCTGGATTTCGTCGGCCTCGCCAGCTTCGCCGACCAGCGCGCCGATGAACTGGGCGGACCCGGCCGCAAGCGCCTGGAACTGGCCAAGGCGCTGGCCATGAAGCCGCGCCTGCTGCTGTGCGACGAGGTCATGGCGGGGCTGAACCACGTCGAGATCGAGGAAGTGATCGCGGTGATCCGCAAGGTGCGCGAGCAGGGCGTCAGCGTGCTGGTGATCGAGCACGTCATCAAGGCCATCCGCAGCCTGTCGGACCGGCTGCTGGTGCTGCACCACGGCGACGCGATCGCCGACGGCGCGCCCGAAAAGGTGCTGGCCGACGCCACCGTGGTGCAGGCCTACCTGGGTGCGAGGCGGACGCGATGAGCAGCACGGCCGCGCCGGCTGCCGAAGCCCTGCTGCGCGTCGAGCAGGTGTCCGCCGGCTACGGGCTGATGCCGGTGCTGCACGAGCTGTCGATCGAGGTGCGCGCGGCCGAGATCGTGGCCCTGGTGGGCAGCAATGGCGCCGGCAAGACCACGCTGCTGCGGGTGCTGTCGCGCCTGCTGCCCTGCACCGGCACGCTGCGCTTTCAAGGCCGCGACCTGGCCGCCATGTCGCCGGACCAGGCCTTCGGCCACGGTCTGGTGCAGGTGCCCGAGGGCCGCCAGTTGTTCGACCGCATGACCGTGCAGGACAACCTGCTGATGGGGGCGTTCCGCCGCCGCGACCACGAGGCGGTGGCGCGCGATCTGCAGCGCATGTACCAGTTGTTTCCGCGCCTGGGCGAGCGCCGGCGCCAGCTGGCGGGCAGCATGTCGGGTGGCGAGCAGCAGATGTGCGCGATGGCGCGTGCGCTGATGGCGGCACCCGTGCTGATGATGATCGACGAAATGAGCCTGGGCCTGGCGCCGGTGGTCGTCGACCAGTTGACCGAGGTGCTGGCCGAGATCCGCAAGAACGGCGTCACCGTGCTGCTGGTGGAGCAGGACGTGCAGGTGGCGCTGGGCGCCGCCGACCGCGCCTACGTGATCGAGAACGGCCGCGTCACCTTGGCCGGCCCGGCGCGTGAGTTGATCGACGACCCGGCGGTGCAGCAGGCCTATCTGGGCGTTGGATGAAGCAGTGCCGCAGGCCGCGTGCCGCATGCCGATGCCGTCAAGCCGACGAGCTTCAGGGCATGCGCCGTACGCGGACGAAAAGCGCGCCGCACAGCGCCTTGCCGTCGGCGTCCAGCAACCGGCCTTCGATCCGGTGCCTGTCGCCGGCAAGCCAGTCTTGCGAGAACACCAGATGCGTGGCGCCCTTGACTGCAGCCGCCGTTGAAACCAGCCGGCCATCCACCAGCAACTGGCCTGCGGCAACGGGCCGTGCCGGGATGTTGCGCAGCGACTGATCCAGCGGCGTGTGGGCCTGCGGCGGAAACAGATACAAGGCCAGTTCGTAGCGTCCGCCGATGGCCGCCTGCACCGGCCAATGGCGGAACAGCTTCGCGCTGGTGCGCCCCATGGCTGGCAACTGCAGCGGCGGCGGCGCACCCGCAGCGGCATGCGCGGCATGCAGCGGCATGCAGCGGCATGCGCCAGCAGGATGACGTGGAGCAGATGCCGCATCGGAGTCTCCGCCGCTCAATAGAGCGGCGCGGCTCACGACGGCGGCGCCGCGCCGCCGCGCCGCCTTCAGCGCACCAGCTTGAAGACCGCCACCGCCTGCACCAGTTGCCCGGCCTGTTGACGCAGGCTCTCGGCCGCCGCGGCCGATTGCTCGACCAGCGCGGCGTTCTGCTGGGTGGCCTGATCCATTTGCGTCACCGCCTGCCCGACCTGGGCGACGCCGGTGCGCTGCTCGGCCGACGCCGAGCTGATCTCGGCGACGATGTCGGTCACGCGCCGGATCGATGCGACGATCTCCTGCATCGTGTGCCCGGCGTCGTCGGCCAGCGCCGCGCCTTGCTCGGCACGCTCGACGCTGGCGTGGATCAGCGCGCCGATCTCCTTGGCCGCGCCGGCCGAGCGCTGCGCCAGCGTGCGCACCTCGCCGGCCACGACGGCGAAGCCGCGGCCCTGCTCGCCGGCCCGCGCCGCCTCGACCGCGGCGTTCAGCGCCAGGATGTTGGTCTGGAACGCAATGCCGTCGATGATCGCGGTAATGTCGGCGATCCGGCGCGAGCTCTCGTTGATGCCCTTGACCGTCTGCACCACCTGGCCGACCACGTCGCCGCCCTGCGACGCCACGGCCGACGCGCCCTGCGCCAGCTGATTGGCCTGGCGGGCGTGGTCGGCGGTGCTGCCCACCGTGCTGCCCAGTTCGTCCATCGTCGCCGCGGTCTGCTGCAGCGCGCTGGCCTGCTGCTCGGTGCGCTGGCTGAGGTCCTGGTTGCCCTGGGCGATCTGCGCACTGGCGGTGGCCACGCTCTCGGCATTGCGGCGCACCGCGGTCACCACCGCGGCCAGCGAGCTCTGCATCTGGTCCAGCGCCGCCATCACGCTGTGCTGATCGCCGGCGGCCAGCTGGATCGGCAGCGACAGGTCGCCCTGCGACACGCGTGCGGCCAAGGCCCGCAGCTCGGTGGGCTCGGCCCCCAGCTCGCGCCGGATCGAGCGCCCGGCGTGCAGCGCGAACACCACCGCGGCAGCGAACAGCAGCAGCGTGGGCAGCAGCACCGCGACGGCCTGCCGCTGCGCGGCCGACACGCTGCGCGTCGACTCCTGCACCAGCAGCGCCTGCGCCTGGCCCAGCGCGTCGTACATGCCGTCGATCACCTGCGTCGTCTCGGTCACGTACTGGGCTCCCGGATAACTCGGCAGCTGAGGGTCCAGCACGTGACGGCGCGCCAGGCCGATGCCTTGTTGCGCCAGTTCGTCCAGCCGCTGGGCCACCGCCCGGATCGCCGGCGCGGTGCTTTCCTTGGCGGCCACGCCCTTGTCCAGCGCCACCAGCGTGCCTTCGTAGGCGCCGCGCATGCGCGTCTGCAGGGCTTCGAAGCGGGCGCGCTCCGCGGGGTCGAGCGCGGCCTTGGCGGCCAGCAGGTTGGCGCCGCGCGCGCGGGTCTGCCCCATCAGCTCGATCATCGTCGGCGCTTCGCGCAGCGCGCCGAGGCTGAGGAAGTAGACCGACAGGTCGCTGCTGAACGACAAGCCCCAATGGTCGGCCGCTTCGCCCAGCGTGCGCAGCATGCCGGCCAGCACCGCCGTGTGGCGCGCCGACGACTCGGGGCCCGGCAGCCGCTTGTCGGCCACGGCGCGGCTGACCTCCTGCCATTGGGCGACATCCTGCTGCCAGGCCTTGTCCAGCCGCGAACCTTGGGCACCGGGCGCAGACAAACGCTGCGTGATCGCCGCGGCCGCCTGATCCACTTCGGCCTGCTTGGCGGCACGCTGCGCCGCCACCGCCTCGTCGCCGCCCAGCCAGACCGCGGCCAGGCCGCGGTGCTGCTGGACGAGCCGGATCAGATCGACCAGCGCCTGCGTCGGCGCGGTGCCGTCCACCTCGCGCTGCGCGACGCGGACGTCGTCGGCGTAACGCCAGGCCAGCAACCCCGAGGGGATCGCCGCGGCGAGGGCACACAGGCCGAGCAGCAACGTGAAGCGGCTGCGTAGGGTGAGGTTGATGTTCATCGTGGGCTGCTTTCCGCGACCGAAGGCGGTCTTGGTGGCAGTCTGAGCCGGCTGCGGCCGCCGTGATCGCCGGATCAACGGCGGCAAAGGCGGTCAGTCTTCAGGCAACTCGGCGAACTTCTTGACTAGGAAGTCGATCAAGGCGCGCACCGACGGCAGCAAGCCCCGCCGCGACGGAAACACCGCGTGCACCACGGCGCCTTTCGAGGACCAGTCGGGCAGCAGCCGCACGAGCTGGCCGCTGCGCAGCTCGTCCGCCAGGATCATGGCCGGCAGTTGCACGACGCCGAGCCCGGCCACCGCGGCCGCGCGCAGCAGGTACAGGTCATCGGTCACCAGTCGCGGCCGGTAGCCGATCGTCGCCGTCGCACCGTCCGGGCCGGAGAGGTGCCAGCGGTGATCGCGCTCGGTCAGGCTGTCGCCGAGGCTGGGCAGCAGGTCGAGATCGGCCGGCACGGCGGGCAAGGGATGGCGCTCGCAGAAGGCGGGGCTGCCGACCAGATACCAATCGCGCTGCGCCAGCTCGCGCATGGCCAGGCTCGAATCCTCCAGCGGCGGCGTGCGCGCGCGGATCGCGATGTCGATGCCCTCGGCCACCAGATCGACCGGGCGGTTGACGCCCTGCAACTGGATCTCGACCTTCGGGTTGAGCACCATGAACTCGACCACCATGGCCGCGACGCGGGCGTGCAGCAGCGCGATCGGGCAGCTCAGGCGCACGATGCCGCGCGGCTCGCCGGTGGCCTGCGCGATCGACTCCTGCGCGGCCTGCGCCTCCACGATGATGGCCTTGCAATGGCGGTAGTAGCTCTCGCCGACCTCGGTGACGGAGAAGCGCCGCGTCGAGCGCTGCAGCAGCCGCACGCCCAGCCGTTCCTCCAGCTGCGCGATGCGCCGGCTGAGCTTGGACTTGGGCACGCCCAGCGCGCGCGCCGCCGGCGCGAAGCCGCGGTGGTCCACCACGTGGGCGAAGTAGACGAGGTCGTTCAGGTCCTGATCGAGTCCGAGCATATCGTCCTGCCGATGGAACGCTGAAGCGCGATTCTATGGACTACCGCGATCGGCATCCCACTTCTAAATTCACTCCACGCGCTGCACGGCTTGCAGCGGCGGCAAGGAGCGAGCGATGAAGAAGGTTCTCGGCATCTACGGCAACCGCCAGCAGCATTGGGTCGGCGACGGGTTCCCGGTGCGCAGCCTGTTTTCGTACGGCACGCTGGGCCGGCACGCCAGCCCCTTCCTGCTGCTGGACTATGCCGGGCCGGCCGTGTTCAGCCCGACCACCACACCGCGCGGCGTCGGCGAACACCCGCACCGCGGCTTCGAGACCGTGACCATCGTCTACCAGGGCGAAGTCGAGCACCGCGACTCCACCGGCGCCGGCGGCCTCATCGGCCCCGGCGACGTGCAGTGGATGACCGCGGGCAGCGGCATCCTGCACGAGGAGTTCCATTCCGAGGCCTTCACCCGCCAGGGCGGTACGCTGGAGATGGTGCAGCTGTGGGTCAACCTGCCCAAGGCGCACAAGATGACGGCGCCGGGCTACCAGACCCTGCTCAACGCGAGCATCCCCTGCGTCGAGTTGCCGGCCGACGCCGGCACGCTGCGCGTGATCGCCGGCCAGTACGGCGGCCCCAACGGTCGCCGAGGCCCGGCGCGCACGCATTCGCCGATCGACGTGTGGGACCTGCGCCTCGCAGCCGGCCGCAGCGTCGAACTGGAGCTGCCCGAAGGCCGCAATGTCGGCGTCGTGGTGCTGCGCGGCACGGTGCAGGTCAACGACGGCCACACGGCGCCGGAAGCGCGCATGGTGCTGCTCGACCGTGCCGGCACTGCGCTGCGCCTGACCGCAGAAGGCAACGCCAATGTGCTGCTGCTCAGCGGCGAGCCGATCGACGAACCGATCGTCGGCCATGGCCCGTTCGTGATGAACAGCCGCGAGGACATCGAGCAGGCCTATGCCGACCTGCGCGATGGCCGCTTCGGCCGCATCGATGCCGATGCGCTGGCGGCGCATTGAGTGGTTGGCCCGAGATCCCCATTTGACCGGACGCCATCGCATCTGGAACCATTGCAACATCAGACCATGAACACACTGCTGCACATCAAGGCGAGCCTGTTCGCCGACCACGGCCAATCGAGCCAACTGTCCGACGCCTACGTCGCGGCCTGGCGCCAGCGCCACGCCGAAGGCCAGGTCATCACGCGCGACTTCGCGCGCGCGCCGATGCCGCATCTGGACGGCGCCACGCTCGAAGCCTTCGTGACGCCGCCGGCGCAGCGCAACGCCGCGCAGCAGGCGGCCGTCGACCACTCCGACCGCCTGATCGCCGAACTGGCGCTGGCCGACGTGGTGGTCATCGGGCTGCCGATGTACAACCTGGGCATGCCCTCGATGCTCAAGGCCTGGTTCGACCACGTCATGCGCGCCGGCAAGACCTTCCGCTACACCGAAGCCGGCCCGCAGGGCCTGCTGGCCGGCAAGAAGGCGGTGGTCTTCGCCACGCGCGGCGGCCGCTACGCCGGCACCGCCGGCGACGTGCAGACGCAGTACGTGCGCAACCTGCTGGGCTTCATCGGCATCAGCGACGTGGAGTTCGTCTACGCCGAGGGCCTGAGCATGGGCCAGGCCGCCAAGGCCGCCGGCCTGGCGCAGGCGCACGAGGCGATGGCCGAGCTGGCCGTCTGAGCCCGGCGCGCCGTCGCCGAAAGGAGCACCGATGAGCGGCGACCGCCTGCAAGGCCAGTGCCAGCACGGCCGGTGCGACACGCGCGCCAGCGGCGGCGGGTTCGTGCGCAGCGTCGCGCAGACGGTGAACATGAACCCCATCCAGCGTCACGACCACCGGAGCCACCGGCACCTCGACCCGAGCGGCATCGTGCCCAAGGGCCCGCGGCTCGACTTCCTGTCCGGAGACCTTTCATGAAGCGCATCGAAGCCCGCCCATCCGATGTCGGCGGCATCATGCTGCGCCGCGCCCTGCCCAGCCGCGAGCTGCGCACGGTCGGCGCCTGGTGCTTCCTGGACCATGCCGGGCCGGCGCAGTTCGCGCCCGGCGAAGGCATGCACGTGGGGCCGCATCCGCACATCGGCTTGCAGACGTTCACCTGGATGATCGAAGGCGAGCTGCTGCACCGCGACTCGCTGGGCAACGAGCGGCTCATCCGCGCCGGCCAGGTCAACCTGATGACCGCCGGGCACGGCATCGTGCACAGCGAGGACCAGGTGCGCGACGGCGGGCCGCTGCATGCCGCGCAGATGTGGATCGCGCTGCCCGACGCCGAGCGCGAACGCGCGCCGGACTTCCAGCACCACCCCGAGCTGCCGGTGATCGAGCGCGATGGCCTGACGATCACGCTGCTGGTCGGCCAGGTGCTCGGCCAGCGCTCGCCGGTGCAGGTGTTCACGCCGCTGATCGGCCTCGATCTGGCTGCCCGCGATGTTGCGCGCACCACGCTGCCGCTCGATGCCGGCCATGAGCACGCGGCGCTGGTGCTGCGCGGCGCGGCAACGATCGCCGGCGAGGCGCTGAAACCCGGCACGCTGCTCGAGCTCGGCCTGGGCCGCGACCGGGTGGCGATCGAGCTGGCCGCCGACAGCCAGGTGCTGCTGCTCGGTGGCGAGCCCTTCGGTGCGCCGCCGCTGCTGTGGTGGAACTTCGTCGCCCGCACCCAGGACGAGCTGGAGCAGGCGCTGGCCGACTGGAACGGCGGCAGCGCACGCTTCGGCCCGGTGCCGGGCGCCACCGCGGCGCGGCTGCGTGCGCCGGCGCTGGCCGGGCTCAGGCTCAGGAGCTCGTCGACGTAGTCAGCGCCCTTCGCGCAGGCCGTAGTCGCGCAGCGCGGCCACGTTGACCTCGAAGCGGCCGCGCCCGCCGCGCAGCAGGCCGGCCTCGGCCAGTGCCTGGACGGCCAGCGTCACGCGCGGCCGGCTCAGGCCCAGCATCTGCGCCAACTGCTCGTGCGACAGGCGTTCGCGCAGCGTCACCCAGCCGTCGGGCGTCGGCTCGGGCGGGTTGAGGTCCAAGGCCACCTCCAGCCGCCGCGCCAGCTTCAGTTCGGGGCTGGCCAGCTTGTACTGGATGGCCATGAAAAAGCTGTGGCGCGACTTGCGACAGACGTCGGCCAGCAACTGGCGGTGAATCCGCGGCCAGCGGTCGGCCAATGCCAGCAGCGCCGAGCCGCGCAGCATCAGCACGCGGCCGGGCTCGGCCGCCACGCAGTCCACCATCGACGGCAGCCCGGAAAAGCACTGCAGATCGCCGAACCACGCGCCGGCCGGAAAGACCGTGGTGATCGCCTCGCGCCCTTCGCGCGAACCGGCCACCAGCTTGCAACTGCCCGCCTGCAGGCCGAACACGTGGTCGAAGCGCTCACCCGTGCGGTAAAGCCGCTCGCCGGGCTCGATGCGCCGCCAGCGGCAGTCTGCGGGGCCCAGGCCGGCGGCGACGTCCGCCGGCGCGATGCCGGCCAACCAGGGGCAGCCGGCCAGCAGGGCCAGCGCGTCGTCGGGCAGCGCGGCGGGTTGGTTCATCAGGGGTTGCCTTGCGCAAGCGTCCGGTCATTCAGATGACAGACGGCCGGCAGTGCCTGCGGCATCGTGCGGCCACTGCAACGACGACGAGAGACCACTCGATGAACAAGACCGCCTGGCTGGCCTGTGCCGGCATTCTCGCCGCGGGCGCGGCGCTCGCTCAGCAGCCGCCCGACCTCACACGCCTGCGGCCGCGCGTGGAGCCCGTGCCGGCCGAGCAGATCGCGGCCGCCAACGCGAAATCCGGGCTGACCAACTGCTTCTGGGCCGCGACGGTCAGCCCGCAGACGCTGAACATCCTGATCCCCGACAGTGGCGTCGTCTACTGGGCGTCGCAGTTCCGCCTGCCGGCTGGCGCGCGCCTGCGCCTGGACGGCAGCTATCCGCATGCGCGGCACATCTCGTTCAACAGCTACAACGCCGACGGCGCACCGGTGGACCGCGTCAACGACCTGATGCTGGCCCCGCAGCCCGGCGCCACCAACCCCTTCCAGCCCGGCGCGCGGCGCGACGCCGCGCAGCGCGGCTACACCCTGCGGCTGGGCGAAGCGGGCGGCCTGCGCCTGGCCGAGGGCGACGGCGCGAAGCAACTCTGGTACCGCGTCTACGTGCCCGACCAAGGCCGCGATGCGCGCGGCGGCGTGCCGCTGCCCGAACCGGTGCTGACGCGCTCCGACGGCACCGAGCTGCGCGGCGAGGCGCTGTGCCGCGCGATCAACGTGGCCGACGGCCTGGTGCGCGACGTGCGCGTGCCGGCCGAGGCGCTGCAGCCGCTGCTGTCGCTCAAGGGCGAGGGCATCGTCTCGCCGTTCCATCCGGCGCAGAACGCGCCGCAGTGGAGCGCCTTCTTCAACGCGCCGCTGTCGGCCACCAATATCCTCATCGGCACGCCCTGGGAGGGCGTGCGCCAGCGCATGGACGCCACGCGCCGCGGCGGCTTCTACAGCACGCTGGACAACACCTACATGTCCACCTACATCGACCGCCGCCACGGCGAGGTGCTGGTGCTCGAGGCGAAGGCGCCGACCACGCCGCGTACGCGCGGTGGGCAGGCGGTGATGGAAGCAGCGCAACTGCGCTACTGGTCGGTCTGCAAGAACCGCTCGCTGGCCGACACCGCGGTCGACGCCTGCCTGTACGACGAGCAGGTGCCGCTGGACGGCGAGCGCCGCTACACCATCGTGGTCTCCAAGGCGGCCGATCGCCCGGCCAACGCGCGCGCCGAATGCGGCGTGGCCTGGCTCGATTGGGGCAGCGCCGGCGACGGCCTGGGCAACGAGAACGGCGGCTTCCTCGTGCTGCGCCACATGATGCCGGCGGCCGACTTCACGCAAAGCGTGTTCGCCACCAAGGCGCTCGGCGAGGAGCGCGCGGTGCTGGGCGAGTTCTACCCGCAAGCGCAGTACACCAGCCGGGCAACGTTCGAGAAGCGCGGCTGCCAGCGCGCCTCGTAGCGGCGTGGTCGGTCAGGGCTGGCGGTGCCCGGCGCGCTGGCTGACGATCTCTTCCTCGACCTCGCGCAGGCGGTCCTTGCCGAAGAACAGCTCGTCGCCGACGAAGAACGACGGCGAGCCGAAGGCGCCGTGCTCGTAAGCGGATTGCGTGTTGGCCAGCAGGCGGGCCTTGACCTCCGGCTCCTGCGTCTTCGCCAGCAACGCGGGGCCGTCGAGGCCGGCTTGGCGCAAGACGGCAACGATCTCGCCGGCATCGGCCATGTTGCGCCCCTGCTCCCACATCGCCGCATACAGCGCCGCGATGGCCTCGGGTGCGCAGCCCGCGGCCTCGGCCGCCACCGCCAGCCGCATGATGGTCAAGGTGTTGACCGGGAAGTGCGGATTGAACTTGAAGCTCGTGAGCCGGTGCTTGGCGATGAAGCGCTGCATCTCCAGGCGGTCGTAAGCCAGCTTGTTGGGGATCTGAGCAAAGGCCTCCACCGGCGAGCGGTTGTTGGCGAGCTTGAACAGCCCGCCCAGCAGGATGGGCACGTACTCGAAGCCCATGCCGGTGCGCGCCTCGATGCCGGGCAGCACCTTGTGGCAGAGGTAGGCGTTGGGGCTGCCGAAGTCGAACAGGAACTGCACTCGAAGTGGTTTCATGGCTGGCATGGGCGTTGAATTCACCACGGCTCCATCCAGGGCCGCAGTTCGGTTTCGTGGGTCCACGCGTCGCGCGGCTGGCGGTGGATCTGCCAGTACGCCTCGGCAATGGCGTCCGGGCTCAGGATGCCCTGCTGGGCCTTGTTCGCATAGCGCTCGGGGAAGTTCGAGCGGATGAACTCGGTGTCGATGGCGCCGTCGATCACCGGATGCGCCACATGGATGCCCTTGGGCCACAGCTCCCTGGCCATGCTCTGCGCCAGCGCGCGCAAGGCGTGCTTGGCACCGGCGAAGGCCGCGAAGCCTTCGCGCCCGCGCAGGCTGGCGGTGGCGCCGGTAAAGATGATCGTGCCGCGGCCGCGCGGCAGCATCACCCGGGCGGCTTCGCGGCCCATCAGGAAGCCCGCGAAGCACGCCATCTCCCACACCTTGCGGTAGACCCGCGCGGTGGTTTCGGTGATGGGAAAGCGCACGTTGGCGCCGATGTTGAAGACGGCGACCTCGATCGGTGCGATGTCGCGCTCGATCCTGTCCACCAGCGCGACCATCTCGTCCTCGTCGCGCGCGTCGCTGCCGAAGCCGTGCGCCTGCCCGCCCGCCGCGATGATCTGCTGCACCAGCGGCCCGAGCTTGTCGGCCGAGCGCCGCGTGACGCAGGCGATGTAGCCCTCGCGTGCGAAGCGCCGGGCGATGGCGCCGCCGGTGGCGTCACCGGCGCCGATGACGAGAATGGCCTTCTGGTCGGACATGGCAGCCTTTCGAGTGCTGGGGGCATCGTGAGATAATGATCGATATCCTATTGACACCGCCCTCACCCTGTCAACCGGGGCGTCAAGAGCCACCCATGCGCTACCCCAAGGACCACAAGGACGCCGCCCGCGAAAAGCTCGTCCGGCTGAGCGGCAGCCATGCCAAGAAGCACGGTTTCGGCGCCACCGGCATGGCCTCGCTCGCCGCCGCGGCCGGCGTGACCACGGGTGCGCTGTACAAGCACTTCGACGGCAAGGCCGACCTGTTTGCCGCGGTGGTGGCCGCCGAGCTGGAGCGCACCGCGCAGATGTACGAGGCCACCGACATGGCCGGCCAGGCGGGCGCGGCCCGGCTGCTGGCCGGCTACCTCAGCCTGCAGCACGTGCGGCATCCGGAGCAGGGCTGTCCGCTGCCGTCGCTGACCCCCGAGGTCGCGCGCGCTGACGCTGCCGCCCGGCAGGCCTTCCAGGCCGGGCTGCTGCGCATCCACGAGTTGCTGCAGCGCGTCAGCGCCAGCCCCGAGGCCGCCTGGGCCTACATCGCCCAGAACGTCGGTGGCGTGATGCTGGCCCGCGCCCTGGCCGACGAGGCGATCCAGCGCGAGCTTCTCGCGGCGCTTCGCAAGACGGGCAAGACGCTGCTGGCCGTCCACGACCCAGGCGAGAATCGCCCCGTTGGCCTGCAATCGGCTGATGAAGCGACAAGCCATGAACGACGACCCAGCCTGCCCGGCGGTCTTGCGCGCGGGCGGACATCTCGACGCACACCTCGACCGACACCTCGACGGACATCTCGATGAAGCACGAACCGGCCGCCGGCGCTGAAGCCTCACCCGCCGCCGCGACGCGCCATCGATCGCTGCTGCTCGGCTTCGCCGCGGCGATGTTCGTGCTCTCGTTCGCCGCCCTGGCGTCCGAAGTGCTCGAAGGCGACACCCGCCGCGTCGACGTCGCGCTGACGCGCGCGGCGCAGGCACTGCGCAGCGCGCAGCCATGGCTGGCCGATGCGATGCGCGACTTCAGCGGCCTGGGCAGCACCGTGGTGCTGACGCTCATCGTCGCGCTGACCGCGGGCTACCTGCTCGTGGTGGGCCTGCGCGCGATGGCGGCGATCGTCGTGGCCTCGTCGCTGGCCGGTGCGCTCGCCGTGCAGGCGATGAAGGTGCTGTTCGGCCGCGCGCGGCCCGACAGCCGCCTGGCCGACTTCGTCGCCGGTGGGCTGAGCTTTCCGAGCGGCCACGCGACGATGAGCGCCGCGGTCTACCTGACGCTGGGCGCGCTGCTGGCCTGCACGCGCGCCTCGTGGCGCGAGCGCGTGTACATCGTGGTGGCCGCCGCCGTACTGGCCGCGGTCACCGGCGTCAGCCGCGTGGCGCTGGGCGTGCATTGGGCCAGCGACGTGGTCGCCGGCTGGGCCTTCGGCGCCGGTTGGGCGGCGCTGTGGCTGCTGGTGGCGCAGCGGCTGGCGGCGCACAGCAAGCCGCCGGCTCCGCGCTGAACCGATGGCCGGCGCTCGATCACTTGAGCGCCGGCCTCGGTGCAGGCTTACTGCATGCGGCCGAAACCGCCGCCGTTGAAGTCGTCGATCGCCTGCCGGATCTCGGCCTCGCTGTTCATCACGAACGGACCGTAGCCGACCACCGGCTCGTCGATCGGCTCACCCGACAGCAGCAGCAGCTTGGCGTCACCGCTGGCCTCGATGGTGATCTCGCGCCCGGCCGACGACAGCGTGGCCATCTGCGCGGCGCGCAGCACGGTCTCGCCGTTGACCTGCACCGAGCCGGCCAGCACCACCAGCAGGCTGGTCCAGCCTTCGGGTTGCGCCAGCGACACGCTGCGGCCGGCCTGCACGCGCACGTCCCACACGTTGATCGGCGTGTAGGTGTGGGCGGGCCCCTTGACGCGATCGGCGCCGTCGCCGAACTCGCCGGCGATCACGCGCACCTGGCCGGCCTGGGCGCCGCTGGCGTCCAGCAGCGGCCGCACCGGGATGTCGGCGTCCACGATGGCCTGGTAGCCCGGCGCCGTCATCTTGTCCTTGGCCGGCAGGTTGACCCACAGTTGCACCATCTCGAACGGGCCGCCGGTCTTGGCGTAGTGCGTCGAGTGGAACTCCTCGTGCAGGATGCCGGCGCCGGCCGTCATCCACTGCACGTCGCCAGGGCCGATCACGCCGCCCTTGCCGGTGGAGTCGCGGTGCTCGACCTCGCCGTCGTAGACGATGGTCACGGTCTCGAAGCCGCGGTGCGGGTGCTGGCCGACGCCACGGCGCGCGTTGGTCGGCTCGAAGCGCGTCGGCGCCGCGTAGTCCAGCAGCAGGAAGGGGCTGCGCTCGGCGGCACCGGCGTCGTAACCGAACATGCCATGCACGGGGAACCCGTTGCCCACCCAGTGGCGACCGGGGGCGCTGCGGGTCGAGAGGATCGTCTTCATGAGGGCTCCTTGGAACTTCGGCAAGCACAGGATGCGCTCGCACAGTGGCAATGATGAGGACGAATGGTCATCCGTTAAAGCCGGCGCGGCGCCAACTCACCGTCCCACGGCTGGGACGATGGCGCGGCCTGCGCGCGCTGGCACCGACCCCCGCGGCCGGCGCCGATCAGGGCCGCCTCAGCGCCGCACTGAGCTGGTCGGCGACCTCCGACCAATCCGAGTCGTCGCACACCGCGTCGCGCAGGAAGCGAGCCTGCGGCGGCGTCCAGAACGCAGCCTCCTCCAACCGCAGCCCCTCGCGCAAGGGTGCATGGCGTTCGATGAACTGCGCAATCGCAGCGGCGTCGTTGGGCAGGCCCAATTGCGCGAACAGTTCGCTGAATGAGTGGAACGGCCGGTTCATCAGCGCGCCGCCTGCTGCCGTTGCGAGTCTGCCGCGACGAAGGCCGCGAAGCCGGCGACGAAGTCCGTCAGCTGCCGCCGGATGCCGTCGTCCTGCAGGCTGCCATCGGCCGCAAACACGGAGCCGGCGCGCGACACCAGCAGCCGCCCGCCGCTCCAAAACCTGACGCCGAGCGTGCGCAGGACCGGCAGCCAGTGGTTCTGCGACAGCACGGTGCCGAAGCCGCCCGGCGAGGCACCGATCACGGCCACCGGCCGCTCCCTGAAAACGTCGGGCATGCCCGGCGTGGGCCGCGACAGCCAGTCGATCGCGTTCTTGAAGACGCCAGGCACGCCGTTGTTGTACTCCGGCGTCACCAGCAGCAGGCCGTCGTTGGCCAGGATGCGCTCCTTGAGCGCCCGCACCGCCGCCGGCGTGCCGTGCTGCTGCTCCAGGTCGCCGTCGTACAACGGCACGCCGTGCAGCGTCGCGGCCTCCAGTTCCACCCCGGCGCCTGCCACGCCCTGCGCGGCACGCAGCAAGGCCGTGTTGAAGGACATGGCTCTCAGGCTGCCCGAGATCCCCAGCAACTTGATCATCACTCTGTCTCCCATCGAGTCCAGGCATGCAAGGCCTGGCAGCGCAGAGTATCGCGCCTCGGCGTGCGGTGGACGGTCGCGTGCTTTCGTCGGCCAGCTACAGCACGGGCGCCAGCAGACGCGCGGCGCTTGCCAGCACCTGCTGCAGATGGCGGCCTTTGCCGCGCTCAGGATCGACGGGTTTGCTCTGCTGCAGGTCCAGCTCGAACAGCGCCGCCAGCTGCTGGGTCATGTCCGTGTCGTAGACGGCGGCAATCACCTCGAAGTTCAGCCGGAAGCTGCGGTTGTCCAGGTTGGCCGTTCCGACGACGGCCAGTTCGTCGTCGACCACCATGGTCTTGGCGTGGATCATGCGCTGCTGGAACTCGTACACCGGCACGCCTTGCTGCGTCAGGTCGTCCACGAACGTCGAGGCCGCAGCGGTCACCAGCCACGAATCGCCCCGTTGCGGCACGATCAGGCGCACATCGACACCGCGCGCCTTGGCGGTGACCAGCGCCGTCAGCAGCGACTCGTCCGGCACGAAGTAAGGCGTCGTGATCCACACGCGATGGCAGGCACCGGCGATCGCGCTGAAGTAGTAGCGGTGGATGTCGGCATGTTCCTGGTCGGGGCCTGAGTCGACGATCTGCACCCACGGCCCCTGCCCTGCGGGCGCCGGCGGGAACCACAGCTGCGCCTCGGCGCGAAACGCCTCGCGGGCCCGTTCGCCGACGACGTTGCCTGCCGTCTCGTCGCCGGCAAACAGCCAATCCTCGAGAAACACCACCTGCAGGTCTTGCGCCGGCGCGCCGCGGATTTCGAGGTGCGTGTCGCGCCATGCGCTGCCGCCCGACGAGAGCGCCGAATTGCCGGCGCTGACGTTGATGCCGCCCGTGAAAGCGTGCAGGCCATCGACGACGACGATCTTGCGGTGACTGCGGAAGTTCATCCGCCCCGCCCGCGGCTTGAAGAGCCGAGGCGGGTTGAAGCGGCGGACTTCTCCGCCCGCGGCGAGCAGCGGGGCCCAGAACGATGGCTTGGCGTGCGACGAGCCGAGCGCATCGACCAGGCAACGCACGGCAACGCCGGCGCGCGCGCGCTCGATCAGGGCATCGCGCAACCGGATGCCCACGGCGTCGGGCTCGAAGATGTAGTACTCCAGGTGCACCTGCGTGCGCGCCTGCGCGACCACCTGCACGATGGCATCGTAGGTTTCGTCGCCGCCGGCGAACAGGCGCAGGCTCTGCGACGCGCTGGGCGGCGGGTCGCCTGAACTGCAGGGCACGCGCGCCAGCGCGGCCAGCCATTCGCGCTCGCCCAAGCGTTGAGGGAAAGGCGCGCTGGTGTTCGGCGACATCCGCGCCGCCATCACCTTGGCCAGCAGGCGGCGGATGCGCTTGCGCTTCAGGCGCCTGGGGCCGAAGGCGAAGTACACCAGCGCACCGACCAGCGGCAGGAAGATGAAGGCGATGATCCAGGCCAGCGTGGTGACCGGCGGCCTGCGCTGCTGCAGGATGAAGAGCACCGAGCCGACGATCCACACGCCATAGAGCACCGGCCACAGCCAGGTCGGCAGCGCCGTCCAGGCCGCGTGGATCGCGTCGATGCCCGAGGTGACGAAGCGCCAGACGCCCATCGGGCGCATTATGGCCACGCCGGCCGGGCTTGCTTCAGCCGCGAACGTCCAGCAGCGTGCCCATCATCCGGTCGCCGGTCTTGAAGACGGCCAGATTGGCCAGGAACTGATTCTTCGCGACGAGCTGGCTCACCAGATCATCCGCCACGTCGCTGCCGGGCTGCAGCGCCTCGTCCAGCGACGTCGTGACGCCGCCGTCCGCCGACGCGCTCTGCGTGAGCTGCTGGCGGTGAAACCCGGTCGTCGACAGATTGGCGACGTTGTGCGCCGAAACGCCGAGCGCGGTCTGCGCGGCGTTCATGCCGCTGAGGCTGATGGCGGAAAGCGTGGACATCACCTGCGCATTGTCCGATCCCGGCCGCCGCAACGGCGCCGGCACGACGACTGCAAACGCCTGCAGCGCCGAGTCGTTCACGCTCGACGCGCGTCGGCCGCAGGCGGCTTGCCGGCGGCGCGGCTGGACGCCGTCGGGGCATCTTGACGCACACGCGCCGGTCGCTGCCGCGAGCGCATCGGCGTTGTTGATGTCCGTCAACAACGCAGCCGCCAGACATGCCTCTACAATACCTGCATTGCGAATGCATGTTTAATCGACAAGGAGCAACCGATGTCCGTTCAAGCCGCCCAACCCACCGTCGACGTCCGCCCGATCGCGCCGCGCGATCGCCATCCGCTGATCTTCTCCACCTTCCGCGGCCTGGCCGCCAACGGCGCGATGGAACTGGTCAACGACCACGACCCGCGCCCGCTGTACTACCAGTTCCAGGCCGAGCTGCCCGGCCAGTTCGCGTGGGACTACCTGGACAACGGCCCCGATGTCTGGCGCGTGCGCATCACCAAGCTGGCCGCCAGCCACACCGACGGGCGCTGCTGCGGCGCCTGCGGCGGCCGCTGACCCCGCCGCCGGGCGCCGGCCGCGGCCTGGCCGACCCAGGCTTGAGCCGGACTGCGAGCCGAACTGCAAGCTAGGGCCTGTTAACACAAACCGCGAAGACCATCGGCCACCAGCACGAAGCTGA
>CAYYDJ010000017.1:0-115364 GCA_964470565.1 uncultured Rubrivivax sp. | reverse complement strand
GCGAGTTGACGTCGAACTGCCCGGCCACCGTGACGTACATGTTCCAGCCGCCGGCATCGGGCGCGTCCTTCTTCGCGCGGCGGGCGCCGATCGAGGCCCAGTCCATGGTCTGCGGATCGACGTTCATGCCGATGCTGCGCATGGTCTGCGCCGCCATCAGCGCCTCGGCGTTGAGGTAGGTGATGTCGCTGGGCACCAGCAACACGACCTTCTCGCCCTTGTAGCCGCCCTCGGCCAGCAACTGCTTGGCCTTGGCGATGTCGGGCTTGCGGAAGGGCTCGGCGCCGGCATCGGTCTCGTTGGGGCCGCCGCAGATGAACCAAGTCGCACAGTAGGTGATGCGCATGTCCAGCGGATAGCCCATCGCCGCGGTGAAGCGGTCCTGGCTCACCGCGTGCAGCAACGCCTGCCGCACCTTGACGTTGTTGAACGGCGGGTAGAGCTGGTTCATCACCAGGAAGCCCTGGTAGGCGCCGCCGGAGCCGATCTTGATGCCGGCGTCGCTGCGCAGCGGCGTGATGTAGTCGGGCGGCAACTGCTCGATCAGGTCGACCTCGCCGCGCTTGAGCGCCGCGATGGCGCTGTTGGCGTCGGGCAGGTACAGCCACTCGACGCGGTCGAAGGCGGGCTTCTTGCTGCCGGACAGGCCGCTGGGCGGCTCGCTGCGCGGCACGTAGCCGGGGTTGCGCAGGAACACGGCCTTGTTGCCGGGCACCCATTCGTCGCGCTTGAAGATGAAGGGGCCCGAGCCCAGCACCTCGGTCATCGGCGCGTTGGTGGGCAGCTTGGCCAGCCGCTCGGGCAGGATCAGCGGCGGAAAGCCCGAGGGCTTGGCCAGCGCGTCCAGCACCATCCCGAAGGGCTCGGCGAGCGTCAGCGTGAAGCCTTGCGGACCGGCCGGCTTCCACTCGGCGCCGGCCGCCACCAGCGCCTTGCCCAGGTTGTCGCGCGACTGCCAGCGCTGCAGCGAGGCGATCACGTCGGCGCTGGTCACCGCGCTGCCGTCGGAGAACTTGAGCCCGGGGCGCAGCGTGAAGCTCCACTGCTTGCCGTCCTTGCTGGTGGTCCATTTGTCGACCATCTGCGGCTTCGGCGTGCCGCTGGCGTCCTGCGCGAACAGCGTGTCGTAGACCATGTAGCCGAAGTTGCGCGAGATGTAGGCCGTCGTGAAGGTGGGGTCGAGGATCTTCACGTCGGCGTGGGCGACGACCTTGAGCGTCTTGGTCTGCGCGGGGGCGGCGGCGGGCAGGCCCAGCGCGACGGCCGCGGCCAGCGGCATCAGGGTGGCGAGCAGGCGTTTCATCGGCGGGCTCCTTGGGGACGACGAGGTTCAGGCATGGCGGTCCAACGGCCACTTGGGCCGCCGAACCTTGGTGTAAGGCAGCGTCGAGATGTCCAGCGTCACCGAGCCCGGCGCGCCGAGGTAGATCACGTGGCGCGCCACCTTGGAGAAGCTGGCGTAGAAGTGCTGCGACGACTTGACGACGATCAGCCGCTTGGCGGCCAGGTCGCAGCCGAGCTGGGTGAACAGGTCGGTGCCCATCGCCTGGTTGCGCAGGCTGATCAGCGCGATCTCGATGCCGCCGGTCTCCACCAGCGCGCAGTCGCCCATGGCCACCGGCGCATTCGACAGGCCCGTCATCACGAGGTCGCGCTGCAGCGCCTTGACGCGGCAGTCCAGGTCCAGCGGATCGCCCGACAGCGGGCCGATCTTGCCGCCGATGCGCAGCGGCAGCCGCGCGCCGACGCCGGCCTCGAAGGCGATGCGCACCGCAATCGGGTCCCACAGCGGGCCCAGCGCCGCATCGCCGATGCCGCGCTCGAGCATGCGGCGAAGCACGAAGGTGGAGTCGCCGGCGGCGCCGCCGCCGGGGTTGTCGGCGCCGTCGGCCAGCACCACCGGGCCGGCGGGTTGCGCCAAGGCTTCGTCCAGCGCGGCGTCGATGTCGGGGTAGCGCACCTGCAGCGCGTCGCGCAGGCCGACGAGTTCGTCGCTCAGCTTCTGGGCCAGCGCTTTGGCCTTGGCCGCGTCGCCGTCGGTGTAGACCAGCAGCCGGGTGCCCATCTCCGGCACGTCGCCCCATGGGAAGCCGTGGGCGACCGAGATCGACAGCACGCCGTCCTTGCCTTCCAGCGCCTGCAGGCGGTCGACGAAGCCGCGCGCCGGCTCGCGCGAGGTGTGCATGGTCACGACCATGCCGGTGTCGACGACGGCCGGCACGGGCCGGATCTTCTTTTCCACCGTGGCGGCGCACAGGTCCACCAGCTCCAGCGCGCGTTCCAGCACGTCGCTGTGCGGGTACTCCTTGAAGCAGATCAGGAGGTCGGCCTGTGCCACCATTTCAGGCGTCAGGTGACAGTGCGGATCGAGCTCGGCGCCGACCACGACGCCGGGCCCGACGATGGCGCGCACGCGGCGCAGGACGTCGCCCTCGCAGTCGTCGTAGCCGTCGGCCACCATCGCGCCATGCAGGCCCAGCAGCACCATGTCGACCGGCAGCGCGGCGCGCAGGTCGGCCAGCAGCTCGTCGCGCAAGGCCTCGTAGGCCGCGCGGGTGGTGGTGCCGCTGGGCTGGGCGCCGGCGACCATGCCTTCCAGCAGCGTCCAGCCGTTTTCCTTGCCGCGCAGCCGCGCCGCCCACAGCGGGCCGGCGAAGAAGCTCATCGCGTCCGGGTGGCGGCCGGCCGGGTAGTAGCCGCGGTCCTGGAACGAGGCCATGCCGGTGGGCATCGGCGCGAAGGTGTTGGTCTCGGTGGCGAGCGATCCGCTGAAGACGCGCATGGGATGGTGTCCGAAAAGACTAACCGTTGATGTGGGCGGCCGGCTGCTGCACCTGGCGCGCCAGCCGCGCCGGGCCCAGTGCCTCGGCCGTCAGCCCGAAGTCGGCGATGCGCGCCGGCAGCGGCAGCCCGCGCGCCAGCGCGGCGCAGGCCTCGCCCATCGCGGCCGAGGTCTGGATGCCGTAGCCGCCTTGCGCTGCGAGCCAGAAGAAGCCCGGCGCCGCCGCGTCGAAGCCGCCGACGAGGCCACCGTCGGCGACGAAGGAGCGCAGCCCGGCCCAGGTGCGCAGCGGGCGGCGGATGGTCAGCGTCGTCGCCTGTTCGATGCGGTGCACGGCCAGTGCGATGTCCAGTTCTTCGGGCTGCACGTCGTGCGGCGGCACCGGGTCGGCGTTGGCCGGCGATCCCAGCAGCAAGCCGGCGTCGGGCTTGAGGTACCAGTCTTCGGACGCGCTGAAGACCATCGGCCAGCGCGCCGCGTCCACGCCCTCGGGCGGATGGAAGACGAAGGCCGAGCGCCGGCAGGGCTGCAGGCCGATCGCGGGCACGCCGGCCAGTCGGGCGACGGCGTCGGCCCAGGCGCCGGCGGCGTTGATCACCACCGGCGCGGTGTAGGTGCGACCGCCGGCCTGCACCAGCCAATCGCCGCGCTCGCGCGTCAGGCCGCTCACCTCGGCATCGCAGACCAGCTGCCCGCCGGCCTGGCGCATGCCGCGCAGGTAGCCCTGGTGGATGGCGTCGACGTCCATGTCGGCCGCGTCGGGCTCGAGCACGGCGCCGATCAGTTGCTCGGGCCGCAGCGCCGGCACGTGTGCGCGCGCCTGCGTGGCGTCGAGCCGCTGCGCCGTGGGCGCCATCGCGCGCAGCGTCTGCCAATGCTCGTCGAGCTGCGGCTCCTGACCCGGCGTGGCGACCATCATCGCGCCGCGCGGCGACAGCAGCGGCTGCGCCGCGAAGCCCGGCGGCGGCTGCCACAGGAAGCGGTTGCTGGCCATCGTCAGCGCGCGCACCTGCGGCGCGCCGTAGCTTTCCATGAACAGCGCGGCCGAGCGGCCGGTGGAGTGGTAGCCGGGCTGCGATTCGCGCTCCAGCACGACCACGCGCGCATGCGGCGCCAGCCAGTAGGCGACCGCGGCGCCCGCGATGCCGGCGCCGATGATCAGCACGTCGGCGTGGATGCGGTCGGTGGCGGCGCTGCGGCTCATCGGTGGGCAGTGTAGCCAGAATTTGCGTATACGCAAATCGCGGCCAAAGGTACGATCGCGCCCAACTGCCACGCCGCCCCGATCTTGAAGGCCGATCTCCGCCCCGCGCCCGTGCCGAACACGCTCGACCGCGAGACCTTCGGCCGCCGCCTGCGCGGTGCACGCAAGCAGTTCGGCTGGACGCTGGTGCAGCTGGCTGAGCGCTCGGGCGTCTCGATCACGACGATCTCGCGCGCCGAGCGCGGCCAGCTTGCGCTGGGCTACGAGAACTTCGCCGCGCTGGGCCGCGCGCTGCAGATGGACATGAACGCGATGTTCGCCGGTGCCGGCGAACAGCCCTCGCCGATGTCGGGCCCGGTGGTCACGCGCGCCGGCCGCGGCGTGGTCTATCGCGGGCTGTCGTTCGCCTACGAGTTCCTCGGCACCAACGTCGTCGGCAAGCGGATGAGCCCGGTCGTCGGCACCGTGCACGCGCGCCACATCGAAGGCCCCGAGGACTACGCGCGCCACGACGGCGAGGAATTCGCCTACGTGCTCTCGGGCGCGCTGGAGGTCCACTTCGCCGGCGGCGAGGTCGTCAAGCTGGCCAAGGGCGACTCGATCTATTTCGACAGCCGCATCGGCCACGCCTACGTCAGCGTGAGCCGGCAACTGGCCCGCATCGTCGGCGTGACCTCGACCGAAAGCGGCCAGATGGCGTCGGCCCGCGCTGCGGCGCGGCGGCCGGCGATAATGAGCCGCGATGAATGAACGATGGGCGCCCTCGTTGACCGAGCGCGCAAAGGTACCAGCGCTGCAGCGCGAACACGACCGGCCCGGCTCGGCGTCTGGCACCCCGTCGGTGCAGCAGGTGTTCGGCGGCGGCGTTGCGCCGTCCGCGGAGGCGGTGGTGGTCTACAAGCGCCGGCGCTTGCCGTTGCCCGCTGAAGCGGCCGATGTGGCAGCCACGCTGGCGCCGGAGCGCGGCCCGCGGGTGTTTCAGGTCGCGCCGAGCGGGACTGATGACCGCGCTGATGACCACGCTGAGGACCACGCTGACGCTGGTACTGATGCCGATGCCCCGGCCGATGGCGCTGCCGGCGGTGACTGGGCGGCGCCCGCATCCGCGACGCCGGTCCGCCGCCGGCGGCGGCGCAACGCGCAGCAATCGCCCGGCGAGGTGCGCCACATCGTCTTCGAACGTGCGCCGACGGCCGCAGCCGGCCTCGCGGGCAGCGACTACCGGGCGGCCTGGCAGGCGCTGCAGGCCGTGGGCCGCACGCTGGAGCAGATCCGCACGGCGCAGCGCATCAAGGCCTTGCTCGACGAGCTGCCGTTCTAGGGCCTGTCGTGGCCAGGCTCAGCCGACCGCCTTGATGCGCCCTTCGCGCGCCGCCTGGCTCAGCAGCGCGGCCAGCGCGCACGAGGCCAGGCGGGCGCTGGCGGTGTCGGCGCGGCTGGTCAGCACGATGGGCACGCGGGCACCCAGCACCACGCCGGCGGCGAGTGCGCCGCCCAGGAAGCTCAGGCTCTTGGCCAGCATGTTGCCGGCGTCGAGGTCGGGCACGATCAGCACGTTGGCCAGCCCCGCCACCGGCGAGACGATGCCCTTGATGCGCGCGGCCTCGGGGTCGATCGCGTTGTCCATCGCCAGCGGGCCGTCGATCAGCGCGCCGTTGATCTGGCCGCGGTCGGCCATCTTGCACAGGGCCGCGGCGTCCAGCGTCGACGCGATGTGCGGGTTCACGGTCTCGGTGGCCGACAGCACCGCCACGCGCACCGCGGGCAGGCGCAAGGCGTGCGCGAGGTCGATCGCGTTGCGCACGATGTCGGCCTTCTCGTCCAGCGTCGGCGCGATGTTGATCGCGGCGTCGGAGATGATCAGCGGCTGCGTGCGGCCGGGCACGTCCATCACGAAGCAGTGGCTGATGCGGCGCCCGGTGCGCAGCCCGCCGTCGCGGCGCAGCACGGCGCCCATCAGTTCGTCGGTGTGCAGCGCGCCTTTCATCAGCGCGTCGGCGCGGCCTTCGTGCACCAGCGCCACCGCGCGGTCGGCAGCGGCATGGCTGTGCGGCGCGTCGATCAGCTCCATGCCGGCGAGGTCGACGCCGGCTTCCAGCGCCGCGGCCTCGATCCTCGCTTCGGGGCCCACCAGCAGCGCCTGGATCAACCCCAGCCGGGCTGATTCCAGCGCCGCCAGCAGCGAGACCGCGTTGGTCGGGTGCACCACCGCCATGCGCAGCGGCGGCAGCGCGCGGGCGGCGGCGATCAGCAGCTCGCAATGGGGGTGGGCGCCGGGCCTGGTGGACATGCTTTCGACGGCCAGTATTTCACAATCGCACGACAGGAGACCGACATGAGCAGACCCGACAGCAGCCCTTCGACCGCCGTCGACATCGAGCATTTGCGCAGCTGGATCGGCCGCAGCGAGCAGGCCGACGACGTGGCCGGCCCGGTGCCGCTGCGCGCGCTGACCGCCACGCTGGACCGCGACGATCCGCCGCTTCCCGGCAGCGGCTGGGTGCCGCCGTGCTGGCATTGGTTGTACTTTTTGCCGCTGCAGCGGCAATCGGAGATCGGCGCCGACGGCCATCCGCGGCGTGGCGGTTTCCTGCCGCCGGTGCCGCTGCCGCGCCGCATGTGGGCCGGCAGCCGGCTGGACTTCCTGTCGCCGATCGGCGTCGGCCAGGCCTTGACGCGCGTCTCGCGCATCGCCGACGTGCGCCTGAAGGAAGGCCGCAGCGGGCCGCTGGTGTTCGTGAAGCTGCGCCACGAGATCGCGGCCGACGGACAAACGGCGATCGCCGAGGAGCAGGACATCGTCTACCGCGAGCTGCCGCAACCCGGCGAGGCGGCGCCGGAGCCGCTGCCGGCGCCTGCGGATGCCGAATGGACGCGCAAGATCGTGCCCGACGAGGTGCTGCTGTTCCGCTATTCGGCGCTGACCTTCAACGGCCACCGGATTCACTATGACAGGCGTTATGTCACCGACGTCGAAGGCTACCCGGGCCTGGTCGTCCACGGCCCGCTGATCGCCACGCTGCTGCTGGACCTGCTGCGCCGCCAGCGCCCCGCGGCGCGGGTGCTGCGCTTCGCCTTCAAGGCGCTGCACCCGGTGTTCGACGTGGCGCCGTTCGAGGTCTGCGGCCGCGCCGACGGCGAGCACGAAGTCAGGCTGTGGGCGCGCACGCCCGCCGGCCAACTGGCGATGGAGGCCAGCGCGACCCTGGCTTGAGGATCAGCCCAGGCCCAGCCCCGCCCGCCGCAGGCTCGCCTGCAGCGACTCGATGCGGTCCATCAGGTCCAGCGCCAGCGCGACGCCCGGCGCGTTGACCTCCAGATCCTGCGTCAGCGTGCGCGCCAGCCTGGCGCGGCGCAGCGCGGTGGGGGCGAAGCGCCAGTCCGCGGGCGCGGCGCCGCGCGGCGTCAGCACGCCTTCCAGCACCCACAGGCGCACCTGCTCTTCGGCGGCGCGCGTGGCGTGGCACAGCTCGACCAGGGTCAGCTCGACGCCATCGTCCAGCACCTGCACCGACGTGATGCGCTCACTCATGCGGCTCTCCTCGGGTTGAAGTCGGCACCGGCAGCGGCCTTCAGCGCCTCGTAGGCGCGGCGCTCGCCGTCGCTGCGGGCCGGCGGCAGCACGATGCCGAGCACGGCGTACAGGTCGCCGGGCGGGTCGCCGGGGATGCCCTTGCCCTTGAGCCGCAGCTTGCGGCCGGCGGCCGAGCCGGCCGGGATCGTCAGCTCGACCTCGCCGTCGGGCATGGGCACCGGGACGCTGGCGCCCAGCGCGGCCTCCCACGGCGCCAGCGGCAGGTCGACGTAGATGTCGCGGCCGTCGACGCGGAAGCGCGGGTGCGGCTTGAACTCGATCTCCAGGAACAGGTCACCGGCCGGCCCCTTGCCCAGCCCGGGGCCGCCCTGGCCGGCCAGGCGCAGGTGCTGGCCCTGGCGGATGCCGCGCGGGATGCTGACGTCGAGCGTGCGCTCCTGCAGGATGCCGTGGCCCTGCTCGTCGTACGCGGGCATGCGCAGCGTCAGGTTGCGGCGTGCGCCGGCGTAGGCGTCCTCCAGGTCGACCAGCACCTTGGCGTGGTGGTCCTCGCCGCGCAGGTTGATCTGGCCGCCCCCGCCGCCGCCACGGCGAGCGCCGCCGCCGCCACCGCCGCGCGCCGCGCGGCGGCCGAACAAGGACTCGAAGAAGTCGCTGAACTGGCGCGGGTCGATGTCCTCGGGGCCGCCGCCGCCACCGCTGCCGTGGAACTCGTAGCCGGCGTCCCAGCCGGGCGGCGGCTGGAAGTCCTCGCCGCCGGCGCGGCTGCCGATGGCGTCGTAGGCGGCGCGCTTCTCGGGGTCTTTCAGCACCTCGTAGGCCTCGCCCACCTCTTTGAAGCGGGCCTCGGCGTCGGCCTCCTTGCTGACGTCGGGGTGGTACTTGCGGGCCAGCTTGCGGTAGGCCTGCTTGATGTCGTCGGCCGAGGCCTCGCGCGCCACGCCCAGCGTCTGGTAGTAATCCTTGAATTTCATCCGGTGCCCTCGCAGCCTGCGCAGCCGCCTTGCTCGCTGATCCGATGATAGGTGCGGGCGGCGGGCGCGGCTTCAACCGCGGCCTTCAGCGCGGTGGGCGCTGCATCTGTGCCGACGACAGCACCTGCACGCCGCTGGCCGTGGGCACCCGCGCGAGCAACGCGCGCGCCACCTGGGCCGCCTGGATCGGGCGGTACGCGGCCGGGATCAGCGCGCCGAGCGCCCGGCTCACCACCAGGCCGATGCGCTCGCCGGCGCGCTCGGGCTGGCCCAGCGAGGCCCGGTCGCCGACCAGCAGCGAGGGCCGGGCGATCACCAGGCCGTCGAAGCCCAGCGCCGCCAGCGCGTCTTCGAGCTCGCCCTTGACGCGGCTGTAGAACACCGTCGATTTGGCGCTGGCGCCCATCGCGCTGACCAGCCCGGCGCGCCGAGCGCCGGCCGCCCGCGCGGCGCGGGCGACGGCCAGGTTGGCGTCGAAATCCAGCGCACGGAAGGCCGCCTGGCTGCCGGCCACCTTGATCGTGGTGCCCAGCGCGAGGTAGACCTCGTCGACGGCGGGCAGCGCCGGCAGCGCCGGCAGCGCGTCGAAGGCCACCTGCTGCGCGTGCAGCTTGGGGTTGCGCTCGGCCGGCCGGCGCCGGCCCAGGCTGTGCACCGCGGCCACCATGCGGTCGGCCAGCAGGCCGTCCAGCAGTTCGCGGCCGACCAGGCCGGTGGCCCCGGCGATGAGCACCCGTCGCTGTTCCATGCTGGCTTCTCCCGGGCGGCGTGGCGCCGCGCGTGGCCGCCACCCTACTACGCCAAGCGTCCCGGGTGGCCACATCACGGTTTTTGGGCCTCGGCCGCACCGGCCCGCTCGGCAAGCGCTGACGGCCGTCAAGACCGGATCGGGGTCATAGATGCATAATCAATGCAGCTTCAAAAATCCCCGGCTGCGCGCCACCCGATGAAACTCAACGCCTTCACCGACTACAGCCTGCGCGTGCTGATCTATCTGGCCACCAAGCCGGAGCAGCGCGCGACGATCGCGCAGATCTGCGCCGCCTTCGACGTCAAGGCCAACCACATGACCAAGGTCGTGCACCACCTGGGCAAGTGCGGCTGGGTGGCCACGGTGCGTGGCAAGGGCGGCGGGCTGACGCTGGCGATGCCGGCCGAGGCCATCAACGTCGGCCAGGTGGTGCGCGATGCCGAAGGCGCGGCGCTGCCGGCCGAGTGCTTCCAGCCCGGCGGCAGCAGCTGTCCGATCGAAGGCTGCTGCCGGCTGAAGTCGGCGCTGGCCGAAGCGGTGCAGGCCTTCTACGATGTGCTGGACGGGCTGACGCTGGCCGACATCTGCCAGAACCGGCGCCAACTGGTGCAGATCCTGCACCTGCCGCGCGTCGCCGCGGCGCAGGCGGCCTGACGAAAATGCGCTGATGAACGCCAAGCCAGAACCTGCCGCCGACCAGGCGCCGCTGCCCGAGCTGCCGTTTCCGTACAGCGGCCCCGACGGACTGCGCCAGCCGGTGCACACCGCGCTGCGCCGCGTGGCCGACCCCGAGGTGGCGATGAACATCGTCGACGTCGGCCTGGTCTACGGCGTCAGCGTCGAGGGCCAGTGCCTGCGCCTGCTGCTGACCATGACCTCGGCCGCCTGCCCGGTGGTCGACGTGATCGTCGACGACTGCCAGACCGAGCTGGCCCGCGTGCTGCCCGCGGACATGGCGGTGGCAGTCGAGCTGGTCTGGGAGCCGCCCTGGACGGCCGACCGTCTGAGCGCCCGCGCCAGGGCCTTGATGGGCTGGTAGGCCGCGGCGGCGCAGGGCAGGGCAGGCGATGCAGCAAGCGCAGCGCGATGCAGCAGCCGGCTGGCGGCGTTGGCCGGCCAGGCCGCTGCTGCGTCTGGCGTTCGTGCTGCCGGTGCTGCTGGCGCTGCTGACCAGCGTGATCGGCGGCCTGCTGCGCGTCGGCGTCGGCGGCGTGCAAGCGGCGCTGCCCGAGGCCTGGCTGCGGCCGGCCGTGCTGGGCCATGCCTTCCTGATGATCTGCGTCTTCATGGGCACGGTGATCGGCCTGGAGCGGGCCGTCGCGCTCAAAAAGGCCTGGGCCTTTGCCGGGCCGCTGGCCTCGGCCGCCGCGGGGCTGGCCTGGCTGGCCGGTGCCGACAGTGCTGCGCGTGTGCTGGCGCTGGCCGCGGGCATCGGCTTCGTGGCCGTCAACGTCGCGGTCTATCGGCTGCAGCGCGCGCCGCATACCGCGCTGCTGCTGGTGGCCGCCGTGGCCTGGGCGCTGGGGCTGGCGCTGTACGCCGCCGGCGCGGCGGCAGGCGCCGTCGTGCCCTGGTGGTTCGCCTTCCTGGTGCTGACGGTCGCCGCCGAGCGGCTGGAGATGACGCGGCTGATGCGCCGCCGCCGCGCCGCCGAGCCGGCGCTGCAGGCCATCGTCGGACTGCTGCTGGCTGGGGCCGCGCTGTCGGCGGCGTGGCCCCGCTGGGGCGGCCTGCTCTACGGCGCGGCGCTGTCGGCGCTGGCGGCCTGGCTGCTGACCTTCGACATCGCGCGCCGCACGATCCGCACCGAAGGCTTGAGCCGCTACATGGCCGTGTGCCTGCTGCTGGGCTACGGCTGGCTGCTGCTGGCCGGCGCCGCCTGGGCCGCGGCGGCGGCGGGCCTGCCCTTCAGCGACATGGCCTTGCACGCGCTGGCGCTGGGCTTCGTGTTCAGCATGATGCTCGGCCACGCGCCGGTGATCCTGCCGGCCATCGCGCGCATCAAGCTGCTGTTCACCGTCGTCTGGTATCTGCCGCTCGCGCTGCTGCATGGCTCGCTCGTGCTGCGCCTGGCCTGGGGTCATGACGATGCGGCGGCGCGCGCCGCCGGTGCGGCCGGCAACGCCGCCGCGATCGCCCTCTTCCTGCTGACGGTCGTCGGCTCCGCCGTCGCCTGGCGGCTGAAACACCCGCCCAAGGCCGCCGTGCCGCGGGCCGCTGCTGCTCCCCATGAAACCACTGCTTCATCTTGAAGAGCCGGCGCCCGTGCCGGCGCATCGCCTGGCCTTGTTCGACCTCGGCTTCAGGCCCTTCTACCTGCTGGCCGCCGGGTTCGCCGCGCTGTCGATCCCGCTGTGGGCGCTGCAGTTTTCCGGCTGGCTGAAGGAGCCCTATCTCGCCGGGCCGCTGTGGCATGCGCACGAGATGCTGTTCGGCTTCACGCTGGCGGTGATCGTCGGCTTTTTGTTCACCGCCGGGCGCAACTGGAGCAACCAGCCCACGCCGACGGGCTGGCCGCTGGCGGCGCTGGCCGCGCTGTGGCTGGCGGCGCGGCTGCTGGTGCTGACGCCGTTCGCGCTGGCCGCGGCGGCGGCCAACATCGCCTTTCCGCTGGCCGCGGCAGTGGCGCTGGCGATCCCCTTCGTCAAGTCGCGCAACCAGCGCAACTACTTCTTCGTCGGCCTGCTGGGGCTGCTGGCGCTGGCCGCAGCGGTGATCCACCTGTCGCAGCTCGGCTGGCTGGCGCTGCCGCCGGGGCGCGGCGTGCAGGTGGCGCTGGACGTGGTGCTGTTCATCCTCTCGGTGATGGCCGGGCGCGTGGTTCCGATGTTCACCAACAACGGCGTGCCGGGCGCCGCGGCGACGCGCCGGCCCTGGGTGGAGAAGGCCGCGCTCGGCTCGGTGCTGGCGCTGATCGTGCTGGACGCGCTGGGCGTCGACGGCGCGCCGCTGGCCGTGGTGGCCGCGCTGGCGGCAGCAGCGCACGCGGTGCGCTGGGCGCTGTGGCAGCCCTGGACCACGCTGCGCGCGCCCCTGGTCTGGGTGCTGCACCTGGCCTACCTGTGGGTGCCGCTGCACCTGGGCTTGCGGGTGGCCGGCGTGCTGGGGTGGGCGGCGCCGTCGCTGGCGGTGCATGCGCTGACGGTGGGCGCCGTCGGCGGCATGATCATCGGCATGATGACGCGCACCGCGCGCGGCCACACGGCGCGGCCGCTGCGTGCCGATGGCGTCGAAGTGGCGTGTTATGTGCTGGTCGCGCTGGCGGCGCTGGTGCGCGTCGGCGGGCCGCTGCTGGCGCCGTCGCAACTGGTCGGCGCGGTGCTGGTCTCGGCCGTGCTGTGGAGCGCCGGCTTCGGGCTCTACGCCGTGCGCTACTGGCCCATCCTGTCGCGCCCGCGGCTCGACGGGCGCCCCGGCTGACGATGGAGTACGGTGCCGTCAAGCTGGTCCACCAGACGGCCGTCACGCTGTCGATCGGCGGCTTCGCGCTGCGTGGCGCGGCCTCGCTGGCCGGGGCCGGCTGGGTGCGCCGCCGCGCCGCGAAGACGCTGCCGCACATCGTCGACACCGTGCTGCTGCTGTCGGCGCTGTGGCTGGTCTGGATGCTGCGGCTGTCGCCGACGCAGGCGCCGTGGCTGATGGCCAAGATCATCGGCCTGGTGGTCTACGTGGGCTTGGGCGTGCTGGCGCTGCGTCCTGGCCGGCCGCCGGCGCAGCGCGCGCTGGCCTGGCTGGCGGCGCTGGCCGTCGTCGGCTGGATCGTCTCGGTGGCGCTGAGCAAGAGCGCCTGGGGGTTTCTGGGGCCGGTCGTCGGCCCGTTGATGGGGCAGGGGGTCTGATGACGGCTGACGAACCACTGGCGCGCCTGCAGGCCTGGCAACGGCAGGTCGAGTTGCCGGCGGCGGCGTTGCGCGAGTTGGCGGCGGGTGGGGCAGCGACCGTGACGGCGGCCGCGGCCGCCGCGCTGGTGCAGGCCTTCGACCAGGTGCTGGCCGCGCACCGCGACCATCTGCAGCAAGGCCTGGTGCCCGAGATGATCGAGTCGATGGCCGGCTCCGACCCGGTGTGCATCCGCGAGCTGGCCGGGGCCTTGGCGCAGCAGCTTGAGGCGTTGCGGCGCCAATGGCGGGGCTTGCGAGCGGCGCTGCTCGATGGCCGGCCGATCGACGCCGCGGCCTTGCTGGCGCTGGCCGAGGGCTGCGAATCGATGCAATCGCGCGAGCGCCAGGAACTGCTGCCGATGGCCGCCCGCTTGCTGGACGAGGCGGCGCTGGCGCGCCTGGCGCAGGCCGCAGCAGCGCTGCCGCCCGCACCTTGACGCGCGGCCTTCAGCCCTTGCGACGCAGCCGGTCCAGCAACTCGCGCGCCAGTTGCTCGGCCTGCACCGCCTGCTCCAGCGGCTGCCGGCACAGGCCCGCGTCGGCGTAGTAGCGGTTCTCGTGCAGTTCGGCCAGGCCGGGCAGGCTGTCCAGCAGCGCCGGCAGCGTGGGCTCGTCGGCGGCCTCGTCCAGCAGGCTGCCGAGCTGGCGCACGACGCTGCGGTATTGGGACGCGCTGGCGCCGCGCGGCGTCTGCTCCAGGCGCTCCAGCAGCATGGCCGTGGCCGCCAGCGCGTGCAATCGGGCAGGGATGCGAATCTGGGTGTCGGTGCTCATGAGACGGCTTTCGGCAAAATGTCCCTCGACCTGAGAAGTGGGGACGATGGCCCGCCAAATCAAGGCATCAAGAACCGCTGTCATGACCCCTCGACGAGCACCTGCCATGGCCTGTTGCAAGCCGCAAGCCGCTGAAACCGACCGCCATCGACGCGAGGCCACGGCATGACGCGCCTGGGCATGGGCGTCATCGGTGCCGGCATCATGGGGCGGCGGATGATGGCCGGCGTGCAGGCCCATGCGCGCTGGCGGCTGGCCGCGCTGTGGGACCCGGAGCCGGCGGCGCGACAGGCGGCGGCGCAGGCCGCGCCCGGTGTTGCTGTGGCCGCCGGCCCCGAGGCACTGGCCGCCGACCGCGCGGTCGACCTCGTCTACGTGGCCTCGCCGCCGGCCTGGCACGCCGCCGGCGTGGCGGCGGCGCTGGCGGCGCGCAAGCCGGTGCTGTGCGAGAAGCCGCTGGCCCACACCATCGCCGCGGCCCAGGCGCTGCGCGGCGAGGTCGCCGCCGCGGGGCTGCCGTTTGCGGTGCACTTTCCGTTCGCCAGCAGCCCGGCGGCGCGGCGGCTGGTCGAGCTGGTCCGCGGCGGTGCGCTCGGCCGCATCCAGCAGGCCAGCATCCGCGCCCGCTTCGCGCGCTGGCCGCGCGACTGGCAGGCCGGCGCGGCGCCCTGGCTGGCCGGCGCGGCGCAGGGCGGCTTCACGCGCGAGGTGCTGTCGCACTTCGTCTTCCTGGCGCTGCGCCTGTTCGGCCCGGCCACGGCTGAGCGCCTGGTGATCGATCGCCTGCCCGGCCAGGCCGAGACCCGGCTCGTCGGCCGCCTGCACCACGCCGAGGTGGTGGTCGACATCGACGCCGCGGTGGCCGGCGACATCGCCGACGACAACGCCTTCGAGCTGAGCGGCACACGCGACCGCGCGGCGCTGCGCCGCTGGGCGCAGCTGGAGTACGGCGGGCAGACGGCCGAGCGCGTCGACGCGCTGCCGCTGACGCTGGACGCGCTGGCCGACCTCACCGAGGGCCGCGCCAACAGCGGCCTGGCCACCGTCGACGAAGGCTTGGCCGTGGTGCGGCTCGTCGAGGCGCTGCTGGCCGCCGAGCGCGTTGGCTGAGGTGCCGCCTCACGCACACCCTAAAGCACACCCTGACGCGCAACCTAACGCGAAATTTCGACGGCGCGGCGGCGTGGCCGCACCAGGCCGGTCGCCAGCGCCGTGCCCAGCAGCACGACGGCGCAGCCGCCCAGCATGCCGGCGGTGACCGGCTCGCCCAGCACCAGCAGGCCCCAGACGATCGCGAAGGCCGGGATCAGGTAGGTCACCGCGATCGCCTGCGCCGGGCCGACGTGGGCGATCAGCCGGAAGTACAGCAGATAGGCCAGCGCCGTGCAGGCCAGCGCCAGCGCCACCACCGACACCCAGGCGCGGGTGCTCGGCATCTGCGTCGGCCAGGTCCACAGCGCCGGCAGCAGCATCACCAGCGCCGCGGCCGACTGGCTGCCCGCCGCCACCGCCAGCGGCGGCACGCCGGCCAGCCGGCGCTTGGTGTAGTTGACCGAGAAGCCATAGAACAGCGTCGCCGCCGCGCAGCAGGCGATGCCGACGCCGGGGCTGATGCCGTGTGCGCTGTCCTTCAAGCCGGCCTTGTCCCAGGCCAGGAAGAGCACGCCGGCAAAGCCGATCGCGATGCCCAGCAGCCGCGTCGGGCCCGGCTTGTCGTTCAGCCAGGCCCAGGCGATCAGCGCGCCCCACAGCGGCGCCGTGGCGTTGACGATGCCGGCCAGCCCCGCCGTCAGCACCAGCGTGGCCACCGTGAACAGCACGAAAGGGACGGCCGAGTTGCTGACGCCCACCACCAGCAGCGGCCAGGCGTGGCGGCGCAGCATAGGCCACTGGCCGCGCGCCGCCACCAGCGGCAGCAGCACGAGGCCGGCGCCGGCCACGCGCAGGAAAACCAACGCCAGCGGACCGAACTCGGGCGCCCCGATGCGCATGAACAGGAACGACGCGCCCCACAGCGCGCCCAGCAGCAGCAGCTCGGCCGCGTCGCCCGCCGTCATCGCCCTCATACGAGGAGCACGCCTTCGTGCTGCAACAGGCTCTCCTTGCGCGGCAGCCCGGCGGCGAAGCCGGTGAGCGAGCCGTTGGCGCCGACGACGCGGTGGCAAGGCACGATCAGCGCCACCGGGTTGGCGCCGCAGGCGCTGCCGGTGGCCCGCGCGACGGCGCCGGCGCCGACGCCGGCCGCCACCTCGCCATAGGTCCAGGTGCGGCCCTGGGGGATGCGCAACAGTTGCCGCCACACGGCACGCTGGAACAGCGAGCCCTGCAGGTCCAACGGCACCTCGATCGCGCTCACGTCAGCGCCGGCCCAGTAGGCCTGCAGCCAGCGCCGCGCCGCCGCGATGTGCGGGTGATCGGGGTCTTCGGCGGCGCCGGCAAAGGCCTCGGCGTAGCGCTGGCGCGCGTCGAACCACAACGCGGCCAAGCCGCGTGCCGTGGCCGCCGCCGTCATCGGGCCCAGCGGCGTCTCGATGTCGGCCACCGCTTCAACACCCTGCAATGCGAGGTTCTTCATCCCACGTTCTCCATCTGTTGCCACAGTTTCATCACCGCATATGCGCGCCAGGGGCGCCAGGCCTCGGCAGCCGCGGTGATGGCCTTGGGGTCGCGCGTGCCGAGCGCGTTCATCAGCCCGATGTCGCTGGCCGGCCAGGCGTCGGGCCAGGCAAGCACGCGCATCGCGATCAGCTGCACCGTCCAGTCGCCGATGCCCGGCAGCGCGCGCAGCGCCGTCAGCGTGCCGGCCAGCGGCGCGCCGCGATGCAACGCGATCCGGCCCTCGGCCACGGCGAGCGCCAGCGCCTGCAGCGCCCGCACGCGCTGGCGCACGATGCCCAGCGTGCCGATGGCCGCGGGATCGGCGGCGGCCAGCGTTGCGGCGTCGGGAAAGACGCGGTTCAGCGCCGGCCACGGCGTTTCAACCGGCGTGCCGAAGCGCTGCACGAGGCGCTCGGTCAGCGTGCGCGCCGCCTTCACGGTGACCTGCTGGCCGAGGATGATGCGCACCGCCTGCTCGAAGCCGTCCAGCGCGCCCGGCAGCCGCGTTCCGGGCCGGGTCGCGCCGGGCACGCGGTCGAGCACGGGGTCGATGCGCGCCGGGTCGGCGTCCAGGTCCAGGCCCTGGCGAACGGCCTGCAGCACGGCGCCCAGGCTCGGCGCCAGGCTGGGCGCGGCCTGCACGTGCACTTCGTGCCGCTCGGGGACGAAGCGCACGTCCAGCCAACCCAGCGCGCGGGCTTCGCCGCCCGGCTGCGGCCACCCCAACGTGCGCCGCAGCACCAGGCCCTCGACATGCTCGACGCCGGCCACCTGGCGCTGGGCGAAGAAGCGCAGCACGCCGTCGACGTCGTACGGCGGTCGCCACGCCAGGCGCAGCGGCGCCGCCGCCTTGGGCGCACCGCGCTCCCGCCGCAGCCCGCTCGGGTTGAGCCGGTAACGTTCGATGAAAGCCGCGTTGAAACGCCGCAGGCTGGCAAAGCCGCTGGCCAGCGCCACCTGCGTCACCGGCTGGCCGGTGTCGGTCAGCAGCTGCTTGGCGAGCAGCAGCCGCTGCGTCGTCAGGTAGTCGTGCGGCGCGACGCCGTGCACGGCCTGGAAGATCCGCCGCAGGTGGCGGTCGGTCACGCCCAGGCGGGCCGCCAGCGCCGGCAGCGCCAGCGCCTGGCCGCCGTGCACGGCATGCTCGATCATCCGCGCCGCCGTGTCGGCCAGCTCGCGCGAGGAGTCCATCTGCGACAGCCCCGGCGCGATCTCGGGCCGGCACTTCAGGCACGGCCTGAACGACGCGGCCTCGGCCTGCGCGCGGGTGTCGAAGAAGCGGCAGTTCTCGCGCCGCGGCGTGCGCACGCGGCAGACCGGCCGGCAGTACACGCCGGTGCTGGTGACGCCGACGAACAGCCGGCCGTCGAAACGGGCATCGCGCGCTTTCACGGCGAGGTAGGCGGCGTCGGCATCGAGGACCATGGGCCGCATGATAGGCGGCGGGTCAAAGCGGACTGGCCGTTTTCGGACCTGTGCCTGGGGGCGGGTTTCAGGCGAGGCGGTCGAGCAATCCGGCGACGGTGGCATGGCGCAGATCGAGCGGCTCGATCAGCTCGTTGCCGGCCCTGAAATCGACCCCGCAGACCAGCGATGCCGCGTCGACGATCGTCCGCGTCGCCGGCAGCTCCAGCCCCGCCACGCCGGCCAGCGCCTCGTTGAAGACCAGGCCGTACGGAATGTCCTCGTGCAGGAAGCGCGTCTGCATCTCGGTCGGCCCCGGCGGCCCGCCACGGGCCGCGTGCAGCTCGGCCGCAATCTCGGCCAGTGTCGCCGCTCGCGTTCCGAAGCTGCGCGCGAAGTGCTGCGCCAGCCCCGGCAGCGCGATGCCGAAGGCGGCCGCCAGCGCCTGGCGCTCGGCGTCCAGCCGCTCGATCACGGCGGCGACGTGCGGCGTCAGGTAGTGGTATTGCGGCCAGGACTCGGCACGCTCGATGCGCGTCCAGTTGAACAGCGCCAGCGGGCCGTGGCTGATCGGGTTGACGTTGGAAAGCGTCGTCGCCAGCGCGCTGGGTTGCCGCTCGAAAACGTCGCCGAACAGCGCCCTGCATCGTGCCAGCGCCTCGTCGGCCGCCCCGGATGCGTTTGCGGCGTTTGCCGCCAGCACCGACAGCCCCAGCCGGCCGCGCCGCGTCAGCACCCGCACCTGGCCCGGCGCCGTGCGGCGCGCCGTCAGCACCGTGCTGGCCAGCGCGATGACGGGCAGCGCCAAGCCGCGGCGCTGTGCCGCCTCGTGCGAGTACAGCGCCGACAGCGACGCCATCGAGCTGATCAGCACCGGCTGCCCGCTGCGCAGCGCCGGCAGCAGCGCGTCGATCACGGCCCGGTGGCCGTTGGCCGGCACGGCGATCACGATCAGCCCGGCGCCGTCGCACAGCGCCGCGGCGTCTGCCGCCAGGCGCAGCGGCCAATCGCCTTCGATCAGGCCGGTGGACTGCAGCCGCGCTGGCGCCAGCGCGCCGCCGTGATCGCCGTCATGGCCCTCACGGCAGTCACCGCCCCGCGGCGCCCACAGCCAAGGCTCGTGGCCGGCCGCCGCCAGCAGCGCCGCCAGCCCCAGGCCGATGCCGCCGCAGCCGGCGATGCCGATGCGCACGCCGCGCCTATTCGGTCTTGATGTTGCCCTGGCGGATCACGCGGCCCCAGCGGGCGCTGTCCTCGTCCATCACGCGCGCCAGCGTCGCGCGGTCACCGCATTCGACGGCGGCGCCCAGGCTGCGAAAGCGTTCCTGCGTCTCGGGCAGGCGGCAGATCGCCAGCAGCTCGGTCTGCAACGCCTGCAGGCGCTCCGGCGGCGTTGCGGCCGGCGCCAGCACGCCCACCCAGACCGGCACTTCCAGGCCCTTCAGGCCGGTCGCTTCCGACACCGTCGGGCGGTCGGCCAGGTTGGGCAGATGGGCCTTGGAGAAGGTGGCCAGCACGCGCGCCTTGCCGCTTTCGACCATCGGGTCGATCGAGGCGGCGCTCGTGACGATCAGCGGCACCTGGCCGCCCAGCAGGTCGTTGATTGCCGGCGCCGCGCCTTTGTACGGCACGTGCAGCCACTGCACGCCGGCTGTCTGCGCCAGCAGCTCGCCCGTCAGGTGCGAGATGGTCGCGTTGCCGGTCGAGGCGTATGCCAGTTGCCCGGGGCGCGCCTTGGCGTCGCGCAGCACGTCGGCCAGCGTCTTGTACGGGCTGTCGGCGCGAACGGCGATCGTCATCGGCGTGTCGGCCACCATCGCCACGGCGGCGAAGTCGCGCTTGGGGTCGTACGGCAGCCGCGGGTTGAGGTGCGGGGCGATCGAGATCGCGCCGCCGGTCGCCAGCAGCAGCGTCTGGCCGTCGGCGGCGGCCTTGGCCACGCTGTCGGCCGCCAGCGTGCCGCCGGCGCCGGCCTTGTTCTCGATCACCACCGTCTGGCCGGTGCGCTGGGCCAGCTTGTCGCCCAGGTAGCGGCCGATCACATCCTGCGCACCGCCGGCCGCGAAAGGCACGACCAGGCGCAGCGTCTTCGCCCCCTGCGCCCAGCCGGGCCCGGCGGCGGCGCACAGCATCAGCGCCGGCAGCAGGCGGCGCAGCGGGCCGGGGAAGGCAAGGCGCAAGGCAATGACGGCGTGGCGCATGGCGATCGCCGGCAAGCCGGCGCGGGAAGCTTGGATGCGGCCGCAGTTTGCCGCAACTGCTGCCTCCATAATGGGTCGAACCCTGCAACTGACGTCGACGGCACGCCACATCATGAAAGTCCCCGCTTCGATCTTCAAGGCCTACGACATCCGCGGCGTGGTGGGCCGGACCATCGACGAGACCTTTGCCGAGCACCTGGGCCGTGCCTTCGGCTCCGAGGCCAAGCTCGAAGGCCAGAAGGCCGTCGTGGTGGGCCGCGACGGCCGCGTCTCCGGCCCGGCGCTGGCGGCGGCGCTGGTGCGCGGGCTCAAATCCACCGGGCTCGACGTGGTGGATCTCGGCGCCGTGACGACGCCGATGGTCTACTACGTGGCCGCCACGCGCGGCAAATACGGCTGCAGCAGCGGCATCCAGGTCACCGGCAGCCACAACCCCAAGGACTACAACGGCTTCAAGATGGTGATGAGCGGGCGCGCGATCTACGGCGCCGAGATCCAGCGCCTGCGCCAGCGCATCGATCGCGAGACCTATGCCAAGGGCAAGGGCCGCAGCGCCACGATGGACATCGGCCCCGAGTACGCCCACCGCATCACCAGCGACTGCAAGCTCGCGCGGCCGATGAAGGTGGTGGTGGATTCGGGCAACGGCATCGCCGGCGCGACGGCGCCGGGCATCCTGCGCGACCTGGGCTGCGAGGTGATCGAGCTGTACTCCAAGGTCGACGGCAGCTTCCCCAATCACCACCCCGACCCCAGCAAGCCCGAGAACCTGGCCGAGCTGATCAAGACCGTCAAGAAGACCGGCGCCGAGATCGGCCTGGCCTTCGACGGCGACGGCGATCGTCTGGGCGTCGTCACCCGCGGCGGCAACATCATCTTCCCCGACCGCCAGATCATCCTGTTCGCGCGCGACATCCTCTCGCGCCACCCCGGTGAGACCATCATCTACGACGTCAAGTGCACCCAGCGGCTGCCGGTGGCCGTGCGCGAGGCCGGCGGCGTGCCGCTGCTGTGGAAGACCGGTCACTCGCTGATCAAGGCCAAGCTGCGCGAGACCGGCGCGCCCTTCGCCGGCGAGATGAGCGGCCACCTGTTCTTCGGCGAGCGCTGGTACGGCTTCGACGACGCGATGTACACCGCCGCGCGGCTGCTGGAGATCCTGAGCCGCCACGCCGACCCCAGCGCCGTGCTCGACGCGCTGCCCACCAGCTTCAGCACGCCCGAGCTCAACGTGCCCTGCGCCGAGGGCGAGCACCACGCCGTCGTCGCCGAGCTGCTGGAGCGCGTGGCCGACGGGCGGCTGAACTTCATCGACGGCGAGATCGGCACCATCGACGGCCTGCGCGTCGACTTCGACGACGGCTTCGGCCTCATCCGCGCCAGCAACACCACGCCGGTGCTGGTGCTGCGCTTCGAGGGCCACACGCCCGAGGCGCTGCAGCGCATCCAGGACCAGATGATGGCCGTGCTGCGCAGCGTGAAGCCAGACGCGACGATCGAAGCGGCCAAGCACTGACCTCAGGGATGACGGCCGCATGAAGCCGGCCCTGGTCCGCGCAGGCTATTCCTGGCTGCTGCGGCTGCTGGCGCCGGCCTACTTCGCGCGGCTGTGGTGGCGCGGCGCGCGCGAGCCGCTGTACCGCGCCGCCTGGAACGAGCGCCTGGGCCTGGGCGCCGGCGACAACGGTGCCGCCGAAGCGCCGGGCCGGGTGTGGATCCACGCCGTCTCGCTGGGCGAGACGCGCGCCGCCAAGACCCTGGTCGACGCGCTGCGCCGCCAGCTGCCCGCCGTGCGCCTGCTGCTGACCCACGGCACCGCCACCGGCCGCGAGGCCGGCCGCGCGCTGCTGCGGCCCGGCGACGCCCAGGCCTGGCTGCCCTACGACACGCCCGGCGCCGTGCGCCGCTTCCTGCGCCGCCACCGCCCGGCCGTCGGCGTGCTGATGGAAACCGAGATCTGGCCCAACCTGCTGCTGGCCGCGCGCGAGGCCGGCGTGCCGATGGTGCTGGCCAACGCGCGCCTGAGCGAGAAGAGCATGGCCAAGGGCCGGCGCCTGAAGCCGCTGCTGCAGCCGGCGCTGGGCGGCCTGACGCGCACGCTGGCGCAGACCGAGGCCGACGCGCGGCGGCTGCGCCTGTCGGGCGTGCAGCCGGTGCAGGTCAGCGGCAACCTCAAGTTCGATCTCGCGCCCGACCCCGCGCTGCTGGCGCGCGGCCGCGAGTGGCGTGAATCGTTGGGCCGCCCGGTGCTGCTGCTGGCCAGCTCGCGCGAAGGCGAGGAGGCGGCGCTGCTGCAGGCCTTTGCCGCCGCCGCGTGGCAAGGCCCGCGACCGCTGCTGCTGATCGTGCCGCGCCACCCGCAGCGCTTCGACGAAGTGGCCGCGCTGGCCGCCGCCGCGTGGCCGCGCGTGCAGCGGCGCAGCGCCTTCGGCGAGCGGCCCGACGGCGAGGCCGAGGTCTGGATCGGCGATTCGATCGGCGAGATGCCGCTGTACTACGCGCTCGCCGACCTCGGCCTGCTGGGCGGCAGCTTCGAGCCGCTGGGCGGGCAGAACCTGATCGAGGCCGCCGCCTGCGGCTGCCCACTGCTGCTGGGGCCGCACACCTTCAACTTTGCCGCCGCTGCCGAGGACGCCATTGCCGCCGGCGCCGCCGAGCGCGTGGCCGATCTGCCGTCGGCGCTGGCGCGCGCCGCGCAACTGCTCGGCAGCGCCGGTGCCGCCGAACGCGAGGCCATGGCCGCGCGCGCCACGCAGTTCGCCCAGGCCCACCGCGGCGCCGCCGAGCGCATGGCGCTGGAGGTGGCGGCGCTGTTGGCCGGGCGGCGTGCATGACGGCGCACTGGCCCAACCGCAGCGGCGACCGGGTGACGACGCGGCGCCTGGCCACCCACCCCAGTTTGTGTCAGTCGTCTTGAGGCGATACTGCCGGGCCCGCCGGGGCCTGCCCGAAGCGCGCGGCGGCGCGCTCCCTGGCCTTGGCCGCTTCGACCTCGCGATTGCGAGCTTGGGCCGACGTGACCAGTGACGCGATCAACGTGCGCGTGCTGGCCGCAACTTCGTCCACCGCGCGGTCGAAGGCTTCGCGGTTGGCCTGTGACGGCACGTTGAAGCCGGAGAGCTTGCGCACGAACTGCAGCGACGCGTCGCGGATCTCAAGCTCGGTCGCGGGCGGCTCGAAGTTGAACAACGTTCTGATGTTGCGACACATGGGCGTCCTCGATGCGGCCTATGACGGCCGATGCAGCGCGCACAGCTTGTGGCCATCGGGATCGCGAACATAGGCCAGGTACATCGCGCCGAGCTTGCCTTCGCGCAGGCCCGGCGGTTCTTCGATCGACCGTCCGCCGTGCGCGATGGCGGTGTCATGGAACTGCTGCACCTGCTGTGGGGAGTTGCACTTGAAGCCCACCGTGCTGCCGTTGGCGACCGTGGCCGGCTCGCCGTTGATCGGTTCACTGAGGCAGAAGGTGCCGCCATCGTGGCGGTAGAACAGCCGGGTCTGCCCGGTGGCATTCTGCTGGCGCAGCGGCGCCGCAGCGCCCAGCACGCCGAGCACGGCGTCGTAGAAGCGCTTGGAGCGCTCGATGTCGCTCGATCCGAGCATGACGTGGCTGAACATGGGGGGTCTCCTGTGATGGGTACTCGAAGGCACTCTGGACAAGGATAGGTCGCGAAGCGGCACCGTGGCACCGCTCGATGGCCATGCTGGACGTGACGAAGCCGTCGTCTCCGACGTCGCCGAATTCGACGCCCGCGAGGTCGAGGAAGGGCTTGGTCATGCGCACTCAGAAGACGCCGGCTACTGCCGCATCGCGATCATCCAGGGCCTGACTTCGGCCTTCAGCAGCCCGCTGCGGACGGCGGGGTCGGCGAGCGCGAAGGTCGTGATCTCCTCTTCGGCGAGCCCGGCCGCGGCGATCATCATGCCGCCGGCGCCGCCATCCAGGAAGGGCCCGCCCCAGGCCAGCTTGCCGGCGGCGTGGAGCTGGCGGTAATGGTCGATGTGCGCCTGCACGCCGTCTTGCTCGAAGAGGCTCTTCGAGTGGTCCCAGCGCGGCCCCGGTGCATGGACGACCACGAAGCGCACATCGCGCTGGGGCGCGGGCGGCGCGGCGGCTTCCTCGCCGCCCCGGGCAGGCGCCAGCGGCTTGAACAGGTTGAGGTTCGTCGCCTGATAGCCCAGCGCTGCGTACAGACGCTGAGCCGACGCGTTATGTCCGAAGACGTGCAGCGCCAGGCCGTTGAAGCCGCGCGCAGCGGCTTCGTCCTCCAGCGCCCGCATGGCGGCGGCGGCATGGCCCTTGCGCCGGTGCTCGGGCCAGATGACGAGGTCGTAGACGTAGCCGATCGGTCCGTCCGCGCGTTCGGCTCGCGCCAGCCACAGCGCACCGACGCACTGGCCGGCGTCGGATTCGATCGTGAACGTCACGTGGCCGGGCGTCTCCTGGCCCTGCGGGAGCAGCGACACGAACTCCTTCTCCGCCTCGGCCACCGACTCCTGCGGCGACCAGCGCCCGCTGCGGACCTTGTCGGCCGCATAGGCGGGGATGACCTGCGCGCGCCAGTGCGAGAACTCGGCGTGGGTCATGGGGCGCAGCTGTGTCATCGGTCGGACTCCGGTTTGCAGGCAAGCGGCGGCGCCTGCTCAGCCCTTGAAGCCTGCATCATCCGCTTCGCCACGGCGCAGATGGCTTCCCATCGACGGCCGCGATGTCGCTTTCGACGTTGACCTTGGTCGGCTTGGTCTGCTTGGTCTTCGCGTCGAGCAGGGTGTCTCCCGGGCGATTCAATCCGGCGGCATCGTACTCAGAGCCAGCGGCGCACGCGCGCCCGGTACGCTACGTACTCGCCGCCGAATTTGGCTTCGAGCATGCGCTCTTCGGGCACGATCTGGAAGCGCGTGATGTACCCGATGAATGCCGGCAGGCCGACCGCGGCGCTGAGGCCTCCAAAGGCGAGGAACAAGCCGACGAGAGCCAGCGCCAAGCCGACGTACATGGGATTGCGGGTGAACCGAAAGACGCCGGTCGTGACGATGCTGGAGGCGCGCTCGGGGTGCAGCGGGTCCACGGTCGTCTTGACGCGCCGGAACTCCCGTGCGCCGGCGACACTGATGACGCCGCCGAGCAATGCCACAGCCAGGCCGACGAGCCATGGCGATGGCAGCGCGAAGCGGACAATCGGCAGCCAGCGGGCCAGCAGCCACATCAGCAACGTGACGACAACGCCGACCACCGGCGGCGGGATGCGGTTTTCGAGCCAGCGCATGGGCTGCATTGTGGGCGTACCGTGGGCTGGGGTCCGCCCGGGCCGCCAGTGGAACAACGATCGGTCAGGCCCTGCTGCGGTAGATGCCCAGGGGCTTGCCGGCATGAACGATGGCTTCTTGAAGCTGCCAGCCCGAGCGCTCCAGCAGACGGGTTGCCGTGCTCGTGCCGCAATAGACGGCCGGGTAGCCCATCGAGGCGGCCTGCGAGGCCAGTGCCTGCAACAGCGCGGCGCCGATGCCGCGGCCTCGATGAGCGGGCAAGACGAAGCCGGCCGCGGCCCACGGCGAGAGGCTCGCATGGCTTGGAATGGATTGCTGCTTCAGTGCGCCGAAGCCGACCGGCTGCTGCTCGGACAGGACCACCAGGCCTAGCGGCAGCGCGGACGGCGAAGCGGCGAACGCCGCGACGTCGCGCCGCAGGTCTCCGGGGCCGCCGCTGCCATACCAAGCGGGCCACTCGGCGAGCAGCCACGACGACACGAGCGGCGCCAGATCGCGGCGGTGGCAAAGCAGTTCGAAGCTGAGCATGGCGATGTCGTGGCGTCTGCCGTTGACCGCCATGTTAGGGCCCGCATTGCCTCAACATTTGCCCCGAGACGAGGATGGGCTGGTGGTTGTCGCCGGCCTCGCGAACCTCAGGCCGCCGCCTCCGCCTTCAACCGCACCGTGAACACCGCGCCGCGCGTGCCGTCGCTGCGATTGGCCGCCGCGATGTCCCCGCCGTAGCGTTCGACCAGGCTGCGGCTGATCCACAGCCCCAAGCCGGTGCCGTCCTTCTTGCGCGTGACGAAGGGCTGGAAGAGCTGGGCCAGCAGCTCCGGCGCCAGGCCGGGCCCGGTGTCGGCCACGTCGACCAGCACCTCGTCGCCATCGTCGCGCACCGTCAGGCTCAAGGCGCCGCCTTCGGGCATCGCGTGGATCGCGTTGACCATCAGGTTGATCAGCACCTGCTGCAGTTCCTGCCGGTTGATGGCCACGCTGCGGTTGCTGAAGCTCCGGTGCTGCACCTCGATGCGGGTGCGCGCCAGCAGGTGGCCCACCAGCACCAGGCTGTCGGTGATCACGGCGGCCGGCTGCAGGCTGTCGACGTAACCTGCAAATTCAGTGGGTCTCGCGAACTGCAGCAGCTGGGTGACGATCAGCCGCATGCGCTCGATCTGCTCGTCGACCAGCTTCAGCTCGGCGGCGGCGGGCGCGGCGGCCGGGCCCAGCAGTTCGCGCAGCAGGTCCAGGTTGCCCTGGATCACCGCGATCGGGTTGTTGATCTCGTGCGCGACGCTGGCCGTCAACTGGCCCACCGCGGCCAGCTTCTCGTTGCGCACCAGGTGGGCCTGGGCGTCGGCCAGCGCGCGGGTGCGCTCGGCCACCTTGGCGTCGAGCTCGGCGTTCCAGCGCTTGAGCTCCTGCGTGTTGCCGTCGATCACGCCCAGCAGCCGGTCCAGGTGGCCGGCCAGGCGGCCGATCTCGTCGCCGCTGGCGACGCTGCCCACGCGCGCGTCCAGCGCGCCGGCCTCCACGCGCTGCATCGTGGCTTCCATCTGCTCCAGCGGGCGGAAGATGCTGCGCGCCCAGCGCAGCGAGACCACGGCGGCGACGACCATCACGCCGAAGAACAGCAGCCCGATGCCGGCCAGCCCCGCGACCTTGATGCGCGTGAACGGCGCCTGCAGAAAGCCGACGTAGAGCATGCCGATGCGCTGCCCGCTGCCGTTGGCCAGCGGCTGGTAGGCCGAGACGTACCAGTCGTTGACGACGAAGGCCTGGTCCAGCCAGGTGCGGCCATCGCCCAGCACGCTGTCGCGCACGGTCTGCGAGACGCGGGTGCCGATGGCGCGCTTTTCGCCGTCCGACCCGAACAGGCGCACGTTGGTGCTGATGCGAACGTCGTCGATGAACAGCGTCGCGGTGCCGCGGCTGCCGAAGGGCAGGGCGCCTTCGGGGTAGACGATCTCGTTGATGTGGTCGATGAAATCGAGGTTGCGGTTGAGCAGGATGCCGGCCTGCACGTGGCCGATGGTGCGGCCCTGGGCGTCGCGCACGGCCTGGGTGGACAGCAGCACCAGCGCGCGCTCTTCGCGCAGGCGCTGCGTCGGCGCGGCGTTGCGCGTGTTGACCAGCGTGACCGGCACGCGCGCCAGCAGCGCCGGCGCGAGCAGCGCCACCTGGTCGGGCTGCAGCAGCTCCACGCTGGTGTGATCGCCCGACTTGTCCAGGCTGCGGATGCTGCTCTGGAATGCGGGCGACTGGCGGTCGACGGTGGCAGCCGGCCCGCTGTCGGTCATGCGCAGCAGGCCGTCGGGGCCGCGCAGGTTGACGAAGTCCAGGTGCTCGCGCGCCCGCAGGCGCTGCAGCAGCGTGATCAGCTCGGCTTGCTGGCCGTCGGCCAGTGCTGCCTGCAGCGCGGCCGACTCGGCCACGCCGCGCGTGCTGGCGCCAACCTCGGCCAGCACGCGCTCGAAGTAGCCCTGGGCCACCGCGAGGTCGGAGCGCACCTTGGTGATGAGCAGGCGGTCCATCGCCTCGTTGCTCCATAACAGCAAGATCAAGCCCAGCGCCGGCAGCACCACCAGCAGCGGCAGCAGCACCATCAGCAGCAGCTTGTTGCGGATGCTCAGACCCGCGAAGCCCTTCATCACGCCTGATTCACTCCTGCCATTCCGCGAAGCGCCGTTCCAGCGTGCGGCGGCTGATGCCCAGCAACTGCGCGGCGCGGGTCTTGTCGCCGTCCACCTGTGCCAGCACGGCCAGGATGTGGCGCTTTTCCAGCGTCTGCAGGTCGGTGGGGCCGTCCAGCGCGTGGCGCGGCTCGGGCGCAGGGCTCAGGCGCTGCAGGCTCTGGTACAGCGCCGAGACGTTGAGCGCGCCGACGATCAGACTGCGCTCGATCAGGTTGCGCAGCTCGCGCACGTTGCCGGGCCAGTCGTACTGCTGCAGGTAGTCCATTTCCTCGGGCGTGATCTCGATCGTCTCCACGCCGAGCTGCGGCGCCAGGGTGTCGATGAAGTGGGCCACGAGGTCGGGGATGTCCTCCTTGTGGCGACGCAGCGGCGGCAGGCTGATCTCCACCACCTGCAGCCGCCAGTACAGGTCGTCGCGGAAGCGGCCTGCCGCCACCTCGCGGCGCAGCGGCCGGCTGCTGGCCGCGGCGATGCGCAGCTCGACCGGGATCTCCTGCTCGCCGCCCACCGGGCGGATGCGGCGGGCCTCCAGCACGCGCAGCAGACTGGCCTGCAGCGGCAGCGGCAGCTCGGCAATCTCGTCGAGGAACAGCGTGCCGCCCTGGGCGTAGACGAAGAGCCCGTCGCGCCGCTCGGCCCCGGCGCCGGCGTGGCCGAACAACTCGGCCTCCAGCGCCTCGGGCGAGACGCGGGCGCAGTTCACCGGCACGAAGGGCCCGCCGGCATGCGCCGAGCGCCGGTGCAGCGACAGCGCCGCCAGCTCCTTGCCGGTGCCCGATTCGCCGGTGAACAGCACCGTGGAGTCCACCGCCGCCACGCGCTGCAACGCGGCGTGCAGGCCCTTGATGACGATCGAGCGGCCCACCAGTCCGTCGGCCGACGGCGTCTGACGCGACAGCGATCGCCGCAGCACCCAGTTCTCGCGCTTGAGCCGCGCGCGGTCCAGCCCGTGCTTGAAGGCGTTGAGCACCTGGGTGACGCGAAAGGGCTTGAGCAGGAAGTCGCTGGCGCCGGCGCGCAGCGCCTCGATCGCGGTATCGAGATCGGCGAAGGCGGTGATCAGCACCACCTCGCAAGGGTTGCCCTGCTCGCGCATCTCCTTGAGCAGCGCGATGCCGCTCTTGCCCGGCAACGTGATGTCAAGGATCACGAGGTCGAAGCGGTGGCGGCGCAGCAGCTCCTCTGCCTCCTCGGCCGACGCGGCGACCTGCACCTGGCCGGCACGCGGCAGCAGCGTCTTGAGCAGGAAGTTGCGCATGCCGGGTTCGTCGTCGACGATCAGCACCGAGGCCAGCGGCCAGGCCTCGGGCAGCGCGGGGACGGCGGGGGCGGTGGGGGCGGCCTGCATGTCAGCCCTCGGGCTGCAGCCGCCGCAGCTCGTCGGCGGTGTTGGCGTTGGCAAAGGCGGTCGCGTCGTCGAAGCGCACGCGCACCGTGCGCCGCTGCTCGGTGAAACCCTCCATGCGGCGCTGGCCGCCGGCCAGGTACTGCTGCAGCGGCGCTGCCAGCGCGCGCCGCAGCAGGCAGAACACGGGCTGCGGCTGCAGGCTGCCGTCGGCCTGCGGCGTCTCGGCGATCGCCGCCTCGGCATCGGCTTCGGCCACCGCGGCCACCAGCCGCGTCGCCAGGTCGGCGGGGAAGTTCGGGCTGTCGCAAGGCACGCTCAGCAGCCACGGCGTGCCGCAGTGCTGCAGCCCGGCCAGCAGGCCGGCCAGCGGGCCGGGGTGGTCGGCGGCCGCATCGGTCCACACCGGCACGCCGAACGCTGCGTACTGGTCGAGGTTGCGGTTGGCGCTGACCGCCAGCGGCCCCACCTGCGGCGCCAGCCGCTGCAGCGCATGCAGCGCCAGCGGCCGGCCGGCGTGGTGCTGCAGCCCCTTGTCGACGCCGCCCATGCGGCTGCCGCGGCCGCCGGCCAGCACCAGCCCGGTGATGTCATCGCGCAGAATGGCTTCCATCGCGAGCCATTGTTCCATTCCAGCCATGACCGACCGCATCGACCTCCGCTCCGACACCGTGACCCAGCCCACCGCGGCGATGCGCGCCGCGATGGCCGCCGCGCCGGTGGGCGATGACCAGTACGGCGAAGACCCCAGCACCAACCGCCTGCAGGCGCGCTGCGCCGAGCTGCTGGGCCAGGAGGCCGCGCTCTGGCTGCCCAGCGGCACCATGGCCAACCAGGTGGCCTTGCGCGTGCTGACGCGCCCTGGCGACGAGGTGGTGGCCTCGCGCGAGTCGCACGCCGCCTGGCACGAGGCCGGCGGCGCCGCGGCCAACGCCGGCGTGCAGATCGTCGAGATCGGCCGCGGCGGCGCCTTCAGCGTCGACGAGTTGCTGGCCGCGATCAAGCCCGCCGGGCTGCCCGTGTTCCCGCAGACCACGCTGATGGAGATCGAGAACACCCATAACCGCGCCGGCGGCGTGGTGCTGCCGCAGCCGCTGGTGCGCCAGCTCTGCGCCGCCGCGCGCGAGCGTGGGCTGGCCTGCTTCCTGGACGGCGCGCGGCTGTGGAATGCCCACATCGCCAGCGGCGTGGCGCTGGCCGAGCTGGCCGCGCCTTTCGACCTGGTGGCCGTGGCCTTCAGCAAGGGCCTGGGCGCGCCGGGCGGCTCGCTGCTGGCAGGGCCGAAGGACCTGATCGCCGCCGCCGACCGCCAGCGCCGCCGCATGGGCGGCGCGATGCGGCAAAACGGCATCTTCGCCGCCGCCGCGCTGCACGGGCTGGACCATCACCTGGCGCGGCTGGCGGAGGACCACGCCAACGCGCGGCTGCTGGCCGAGCGGCTGGCCGCCGGCAGCGGCGTGCAGCTCGACCTGGCCACGGTGCAAAGCAACATCATCGTCTTTCACCTGCCGCCGGGCCTGCCCGACGCGGCCGAGGTGGTGGCCCGCGCGCGCGAGCGCGGCGTCTGGCTCAACGCCTTCGCGCCGCGCACGCTGCGCGCGGTGACGCACCTGGACGTGAGCCGCGCGCAGTGCGAGCAGGCGGCCGGCGTGTTGGGGGAACTACTGGGGCACTGACCCGGCGGCGCGCGACAAGTTGTCGCAAGCGGCCGCGCGGGCCTGCTGACTCACCCCGATTGTTTGCGGGTTGACCCCGATGAACACTGCCCCTTGCGTGCGGCGTGACCGCCATCGGCAACCATGCCTCCTGGCGCCAGGGGGTGGAGACATCTACAAATGGACATGAACCGGAGGCAGTTCTTCCGGGTCAGCGGCGCGGGCCTCGTCGGCTCCAGCCTGGTGGCGCTGGGCTTCTCGCCCACGGCGGCGCTGGCTGAAACGCGCAACTTCAAGCTGGCTCGGACCACCGAGACCCGCAGCGTCTGCCCGTATTGCTCGGTCAGCTGCGGATTGATCATGTACACGCTGGGCGACAAGGCCAAGAACGTCACGCCGCACATCATCCACGTCGAGGGCGACCCCGACAATCCGGTCAGCCGCGGCTCGCTGTGCCCCAAGGGCGCGGGCGTCATGGACATGATCAACTCGCCCGGACGCGTCCTCCACCCGCAGGTCCGCGAGGCCGGCTCCAAGGAGTGGAAGCGCATCGGCTGGGACGAGGCGTTGACCCGCGTGGCCAAGCACATGAAGGCCGACCGCGACGCCAACTTCGAGGCCAAGAACGCTGCCGGCACCGCGGTCAACCGCTGGACCACGGCCGGCTTCCTGATGTGCAGTTCGTCGTCCAACGAATCGAGTTACCTGACCGTCAAGGTGTCGCGCGCACTGGGGATGGTCGGCATCGACACACAAGCACGCGTTTGACACGCACCGACGGTGTCCAGTCTGGGCCCGACTTTCGGTCGCGGAGCGATGACCAACTCGTGGACGGATATCAAGAACGCCGACCTCATCATCGTCATGGGCGGCAATGCCGCCGAAGCCCACCCGGTGGGCTTCAAGTGGGTGATCGAGGCCATGCAAAAGCGCAAGGCCAAGCTGATCTCGGTCGACCCGCGCTTCAACCGCACCTCGGCGGTGGCCGACGTCTATGCGCCGCTGCGCAACGGCACCGACATCGCCTTCCTCGGCGGCGTCATCAACTACCTGCTGAGCAAGGACAAGATCCACCGCGATTACGTCAAGTTCAACACCGACGCCACCTTCCTGACCAAGCCCGACTTCAAGCTCGAGAACGGCCTGTTCAGCGGCTATGACGAGGCCAAGCGCAAGTACGACAAGTCCTCCTGGGGCTACCAGCTCGGCGAGGACGGCTTCGTCAAGGTCGACGACACGATGCAGGACCCGCTGTGCGTGTACCAGCAGCTCAAGAAGCACTACAGCCGCTACACGCCGGAGATGGTCAGCCGCATCTGCGGCACGCCGCAGGACAAGTTCCTGAAGGTCTGCGAGATGCTGGGCGAGATGTCGGCGCCCGACAAGACCAGCACCATCTGCTATGCGCTGGGCTGGACGCAGCACACGGTGGGCAGCCAGAACATCCGCACGATGGCGATGATCCAGCTGCTGCTGGGCAACATGGGGCGGCCGGGTGGCGGCGTCAACGCGCTGCGCGGGCACTCCAACGTGCAGGGCGTGACCGACATGAACGCCTATGCCGAGGTGTTCTCGGGCTACCTGAGCGCGCCGACGGACAACGACGACACGTACGAGAAGTACATGGCGCGCTGCACGCCCAAGCCGTTGCGGCCCAACCAGTTCAACTACTGGAGCAACTTCCCGCGCTTCTTCAACAGCTTGATGAAGTCGTACTACGGCAAGGCGGCGACGAAGGAGAACAACTTCTGCTACGACTGGGTGCCCAAGCTGGCCGGCGGCTTTGACGCCATGCACCTGTTCGAGCTGATGCACCAGGGCAAGATGAACGGCTTCCTCTGCCAGGGCTTCAACCCGCTGGCGACGGTGCCCAACAAGAACAAGCTGTCGGCGGCGCTGTCCAAGCTGAAGTATCTGGTCATCATCGACCCACTGGAGACCGAGACCGGCGAGTTCTGGAAGAACTACGGCCCGCTCAACGACATCAAGTCCGAGGAGGCCATCAAGACCGAGGTCTTCCGCCTGCCCAGCACCTGCTTCGCCGAGGAGCAGGGCAGCCTGACCAACTCCAGCCGCGTCGCGCTGTGGAAAGAGCGCGCCATCGTGCCGCCGGGCGAGGCCAAGACCGATTCGGAGATCATGGCCCGGCTGTTCGTCAAGCTGCGCGAGATGTACGCCAAGGACGGCGGCGCCTTCCCGGAGCCCATCGCCAACCTGGCCTGGGACTACGTGCAGCACGACGATCCGTCGCCGACCGAACTGCTGCGCGAGATCAGCGGCCGCGCCATCGAGGACGTGCTGGCGCCGCCCGACGCCAAGGACCCGCATGCGCCGCGCGCGGTGCTGGTCAAGGCCGGGCAGCAGCTGCCGGGCTTTGCGATGCTGCGCGACGACGGCTCCACCGCCTGCGGCAACTGGCTGTACAGCGGCTGCTGGTCCGAAGCGGGCAACCTGACGGCACGGCGCGACCTGTCCGATCCCACCGGCTGGGGCGTGTTCCAGAACTACGGCTTCTCGTGGCCGGCCAACCGCCGCATCCTCTACAACCGTGCCAGCGCCGACAAGGACGGCAAGCCCTGGTCGCCGAACAAGAAGTACGAGTACTGGAACGGCAAGAGCTGGGGCGGCGCCGACGTGCCCGACATGATGCCGACGGCCGCGCCCGAGATGGGCATGGGCTCGTTCATCATGAACCCCGAGGGCGTGGCGCGGCTGCACGCCGTCGGCATGACCGAAGGGCCCTTCCCCGAGCACTACGAGCCCTTCGAGACGCCGATCGGCGTCAATCCGCTGCACCCCAACAATCCGAAGGCGATCAGCAACCCCTGCGCCCGCGTGTTCAAGGGCGACATGGAAGCCTTCGGCAAGAAGGAGGAGTTCCCGTACTCGGCCACCACCTACCGGCTGACCGAGCACTTCCACACCTGGACCAAGCACGCCAAGCTCAACTCCATCGTGCAGCCCGAGGCCTTCGTCGAGATCAGCGAGGAGCTGGCCAAGGAGAAGGGCATCGCGCACGGCGACAGCGTCAAGGTCAGCTCCAACCGCGGGCACATCGTCACCAAGGTCGTGGTCACCAAGCGCATCAAGCCCTTCGACGTCAACAACCAGAAGGTGCACCTGGTGGGCATCCCCTTCCATTGGGGCTTCAAGGGCCAGACCAGGCCGGGCTACCTCGCCAACACCCTGACACCGTTCGTCGGCGACGCCAACTCGCAGACGCCGGAGTTCAAGGCGTTCCTCGTCAACATCGAGAAGGCATGAGGTAGCCGCCATGTCGAGTCTGCAATCGCAAGATGTGGTGGCGCGCTCGGCCACCACCACGCCCACGCCGCAGGTGCGCAACGCCGTGCCGCACCTGGCCAAGCTCATCGACGAGTCCAAATGCATCGGCTGCAAGGCCTGCCAGGTGGCGTGCATGAACTGGAACGACCTGCGCGACAAGGTCGGCCACAACATCGGCACCTACGACAACCCGGTGGACCTGACGCCGGATTCGTGGACGGTGATGAAGTTCTTCGAGGTCGAGCCCACGCAAGGCAACCTCGAATGGCTGATCCGCAAGGACGGCTGCATGCACTGCGAGGATCCGGGCTGCCTCAAAGCGTGTCCCGCGCCGGGCGCGATCGTCAAGTACGCCAACGGCATCGTCGACTTCATCTCGGAGAACTGCATCGGCTGCGGCTACTGCGTCAAGGGCTGCCCCTTCGACGTGCCGCGCATCAGCGCCAAGGACAACAAGGCCTACAAGTGCACCTTGTGTTCCGACCGCGTGGGCGTGGGCCTGGAGCCGGCGTGCGTGAAGACCTGCCCCACCGGGGCGATCGGCTTCGGCTTGAAGGACGAGATGGTCGCCTACGGCAACCAGCGCGCGGCCGAGTTGAAGGAGCGCGGCTTCCAGAACGCCGGGCTCTACAACCCGCAAGGCGTGGGCGGCACGCACGTGATGTACGTGCTCAAGCACGCCGACCGGCCCGAGCTGGAAGACCTGCCCGCCAACCCCAGCATCAGCCCGATGGTGGCGCTGTGGAAGGGCATGGCCAAGCCGCTGGCGCTGGCCGGCATGATCGGCGCCGCCGTGATCGGTTTCTTCCACTACATGAAGGTCGGCCCGATCGAGGAGAAGTCCGAAGACAAGGCCGATGAGAAGGAGGGTGTGTGATGGCGCGCCTGATCAAGCGGTATTCCGACGGCGAGCGCATGAACCACTGGTTCATCGTGCTGATGTTCCTTCTGGCGGCGGTGTCGGGCCTGGCCTTCTTCCACCCCAGCCTGTTCTTCCTGAGCAGCCTGGTGGGCGGCGGCCAGTGGTCGCGCATCCTGCACCCCTTCATGGGGCTGCTGATGGTGCTGGGCTTCATCGTCATGTTCTTCAGGATGTGGCGCCAGAACGTGATGACGCAGGCCGACAAGGAGTGGACCCAGCACGCCGGCGAGATGCTGCGCGGCGACAAGAGCCGCATGCCGCCGGCCGGCAAGTACAACGCCGGCCAGAAGGTGGTGTTCTGGCTGATGACGTTCAGCCTGCTGGTGCTGGTGGCGACGGGCTTCCTCTTCTGGCACCCGTGGTTCACCGGCTACTTCCCGATCGTGGTGCAGCGCGCGGCGGTGTTGCTGCATTCGATCGCGGCGGTGGTGCTGGTGCTGACGATCATCGTCCACATCTACGCGGCGATCTGGGTCAAGGGCACCATGCGTGCAATGACCCGCGGTACGGTCACCGAAGGCTGGGCCAAGGCCAATCACCTGCTCTGGTACCGTGAGCGGACGCAAGGAAAGTGAGCCAGAGATCCCGATGAGTGCCTCCGCCACCGTGCGCGTGATGTCGGTCGACGAGATCGTCTCGTCGGCCGGCGGCGAGACGCCGTACCTCCACTGGCCCGAGCGCAGCACGCTGTTCGCCGAACGGCAGATGCGCTTGAGCCAGCTGGCGGCCGGCGGCCACGCAATGGCCGACTTCCTGCGCTTCATGGCCGACCTGGCGCGGGCCCAGCACGCGGCGCTACAGCGCATCGGTCCGGTGGCGCTGCCCACCGACGAGGCATTGCAGCGCGCCGCCCGCGACGGCGTGCCGCCGCTGCCCGCCGTGGACTGGCCGCGCGACGCCGCCTGGCGCAGCGAGCTGCGGCGCATGGCGGCTGAGCTGCGCGGCAATGCCTCCGCCGGCGCCACCGCCGGCGTGCGCGCCGCGCTCGACGCCATCGACCGCGCCAGCGACGAGGCGCTCGAGACGCAGGCCGACTGCCTGCTCACCGGCGTCATGCAAGGGCTGAACCTGGCCACCGCGCCGTTGATCGCCGCGGCCTTGCAGGTCTACTGGACGCACCTGGTGCTGTCGGTGCAGGCCGGCGGCGGCGAGGGCGCGCGCGGCCCGCTGAACACGCCCTTCGGCCGCTGCGACGACGTCACCGTCTGCCCCTGCTGCGGCAGCCGGCCCACCGCCAGCCTGACGCGCAACGCCGGCGGCAGCACCGGGCAGCGCTACCTGCACTGCAGCCTGTGCAGCACGCAGTGGTACCTGCAGCGCATCCAGTGCCCGCATTGCCTGCACACCGGGCGCGTCGCTTTCCAGTCGCTGGAGTCGGCCGCGCACGCCGGCGGCAGCGATGACGAGGCCAGCAGCCGTGCCGCGCGGGCCGCCATCCAGGCCGAGACCTGCGATGACTGCGACCACTACCTGAAGATCATGCACGGCGACCGCGACCCCTTCGTCGACCCCGTGGCCGACGACCTGGCCACGCTGACGCTGGACCTGCTGGTTGCCGAAACCGGCAAGCAGCGCCACGGCGTCAACCTGATGCTGCTGTTCGGCGAGCCCGAGGCGCCGCCGCCAGACCCCGCCAGTCCATGACCGCCAGGCCCGACGAATCCGTGGTGCACGGTTCCAAGGCCAGCGCGAAGGACCTCCCCTCCGTTGACCGCCTGATCCGTTCGCCAGCCAGCGCCGCGTTGCTGGCCGAGCACGGCCACACCTTGCTGGCCGCCGAAGCGCGCATCCAGCTCGACGCGCTGCGTGCGCAGGCGCTGGCCGGCACGCTGGACGGTGCCGCGGTGCAGCCGGCCGCGTTGCAGGCGGCGCTGGCGGCGCGGCTGCGGGCGCGGCTGGCGCCGCGGCTGCGCCGCGTGCTCAACCTCACCGGCACGGTGATCCACACCAACCTGGGCCGCGCGCTGTTGGCCGACGCCGCGTTGCAGCACCTGCTGGCGATGATGGCCGGGCCCAACAACCTGGAGTACGACCTCGAAGGCGGCGGCCGCGGCGACCGTGACAGCGTGGTCGAAGCGCTGCTGTGCACGCTGACCGGCGCCGAGGCGGCGACGGTCGTCAACAACAACGCCGCCGCGGTGCTGCTGACCATCGCGGCCTTGGCGCGCGGGCAGGAAGTCATCGTCTCGCGCGGTGAGCTGGTCGAGATCGGCGGCGCCTTCCGCATGCCCGACGTGATGGCCAGCGCCGGCGCCACGCTGGTGGAGGTGGGCACCACCAACCGCACCCACCCGGCCGACTACGAGCGCGCCATCAACGAGCGCACGGCGCTGCTGATGAAGGTGCACACCAGCAACTACGCGATGCAGGGCTTCACCTCGGCGGTGGACGAGGCCGAGATCGCGCGCATCGCCCACGCCCGCGGCCTGCCGATGGCCACCGACCTCGGCAGCGGCGCGCTGGTCGACCTGGCCGCCTACGGGCTGCCGCACGAGCCCACGCCGCAGGAGAAGATCGCGGCCGGCTGCGACGTCGTCACGTTCAGCGGCGACAAGCTGCTGGGCGGCCCGCAGGCCGGGCTGATCGTCGGCACGCGCGAGGCGGTGGGCCGCATCCGCAAGTTCCCGATGAAGCGCGCGCTGCGCATCAGCAAGCTGCCGCTGGCGGCGCTGGAGGCCACGCTGCGCCTGTACCTGCGGCCCGAGCGGCTGGCGCAGGACCTGCCCACGCTGCGCCTGCTGACGCGCCCGCAGGCGGCGATCCGCGCGCTGGCCGGGCAGCTGCAGGCCCGTGTCGAGCACGCGGTGCTGCCGCGTTATGCGGTGAGCGTGGTCGACCTGCTGGGCCAGATCGGCTCGGGCTCGCTGCCGATCGACCGCCTGCCTTCGGCCGGGCTGGCGATCGCGCCGGTGCAAAAGAAGGGCGCCGGCCGCGCGCTGGACGAGCTGGCCGCCGCGCTGCGCGCCCTGGCGCTGCCGGTCATCGGCCGCATCGCCGACGACCGCCTGCTGCTGGACCTGCGCGGCCTGGAAGACGCCGCCGCCCTCACCGATCAACTGCCGCAACTGCAGGCCGCGCTGGCCTGACCGCTGTCCGTCGCCCAAGAAGGAGCCTGAGCATGAAACCGCTGGAGCATCTCGAATCCGTCGTCACCCAGGTCGTCGAGCCGCTGGCGCTGCGCACCGACCGCGAGGCGCGCTTTCCGCGCGAGGCCATCAGCGCGCTGGCCGACGCCGGGCTGCTGGGGCTGGTCTCGGCCGCCGCGGTGGGCGGCCCCGGCGGCGGCCTGAAGGAGGCGGCGCAGGTCGTCACTCGGCTGGCACAGAGCTGCCCGTCGACTGCGATGGTGGTCTGCATGCACTACTGCGCCGCCGCCGTGATCGAGGCCCACGGCAGCGAGGCGCTGCGGCGCGAGGTGGCGGCTGGCCGCCACTTCTCGACGCTGGCCTTTTCCGAGGCCGAGTCGCGCAGCCACTTCTGGGCGCCGGTGGGCACCGCGCGCGCCGACGGCGACGCCGTGCTGCTGGACGCGCGCAAGAGCTGGGTCACCTCCGCCGGCGAAGCCGACAGTTATGTCTGGAGCAGCAAGCCGCTGGCTGCGGAAGGGCCCAGCACGATCTGGCTGGTCGATTCCAAGGCCGCGGGGCTCGCGCAGCCCGGCGGCTTCGACGGCCTGGGGCTGCGCGGCAACGCCTCCACGCCGGTGACGGCGCAAGGCGTGCGCATCGCGGCCGCCAACCGCCTGGGCGACGACGGCAAGGGCTTCGACCTGATGATGGGCGTGGTGCTGCCCTGGTTCACCTCGCTCAACGCCGCCTGCTCGGTGGGCTTGATGGAAGGCGCGCTGTCGCGCGCGATCGCCCACGTCGGCGCCACGCGCCACCAGCACCTGGGCAGCTCGCTGGCCGACCTGCCGACCATCCGCGCCTACCTGGCCCGCGGCCGCATCAAGACCGACATGGCCGCCGCGCTGCTGCAGGACACGATCGCCGCGATCGGCGCCGGCCGCGCCGACGCCATGCTGCGCGTCCTGGAGGTCAAGGCCGCTGCGGCCGAGGCGGCGCTGGAGGTCACCGACATCGCGATGCGCGTCTGCGGCGGCGCCGCGTTCCGCAAGGAGGCCGGCATCGAGCGCCTGTTCCGCGACGCCCGCGCCGCCAGCGTGATGGCGCCGACCTCCGATGTGTTATACGACTTCATCGGCAAGGCCATCACCGGCCTGCCGCTGTTCTGAGGACGATGCGATGAGCAGCAACAACGACACCCTGGTGATGGGCGCGGTGGCCTACGCGCCCAAGGTCGTCACAATCTGGGAAGGCTTCAAGGCCTACTTCATCGAGCACGGCCTGCCCTTCGACTTCGTGCTGTATTCCAACTACGAGCGGCAGGTGCAGGCGCAGTTCGACGGCACGATCCAGGTCGCGTGGAACTCGCCGCTGGCCTGGGTGCGCGCCGAGCGCATCGCCCACGCGCGCGGCCAGGCGGTGCAGGCGGTGGCGATGCGCGACACCGATTGCGACCTGCGCTCGCTGGTCATCGTGCGCGCCGACGGCCCGCTGCAGACGCTGGCCGATCTGCGCGGCAAGACGGTGGGCTTCGGCGCGATCGATTCGCCGCAGGCCACGCTGATCCCGCTGGACCATCTGCGGCAGGCGGGGCTCGTCGGCGGGCGCGACTTCACGGTGCGCCGCTTCGACGTGCTCGGCGGCAAGCACGGCGACCACATCGGCGGCGAACGCGATGCGGCGCTGGCGCTGCTGGCCGGCGAGGTCGACGCCTGCTGCCTGATCGACGGCAACCACCTGGCCTTCGGCCTGGACGGCACGCTGCCGGCCGGCAGCACGCGCATCATCGCCAGCACCGGCACCTACGACCACTGCAACTTCACCACCAGCCCCGGCGTGCCGGCCGCGCGGATCGCGCGCTTCACCGAGCTGCTGCTGGCCATGCGCTGGGACGACCCACAGGTGCGGCCGCTGCTCGAACTGGAAGGCCTGCGCGAATGGCGCCGCGGCCGCACCAGCGGCTATGCGCTGCTGCAGCGCGCGGTGGACGACGAACGCTTCTACGACCGTGATGGACACCTCCTCGCTGCCGACTATCGCTATTGACATCGAGGCCCTGGGCCTCGACGAAGGTGCGCTGCTGCTCGTCAAGCGCGCGCTGGCCGGCTGCGCACCCGGCAGTGAAATCGCCGTGCGCGGCCGCGCGCCGGGCTGGGCCTTGCACCTCGCGGCGTGGTGCCGCGCGCAAGGCCACGGCTTTCGCTGGGAGGAAGAACCAAGCGGCGGCGCCGTGGCCTGGGTGCGCCGCGGCGCGCAGGCCGACGGCCGCTGGCGCGGCGCCGCGGCCACCGGCCACGCGCGCTTGCGCGCTGGCGAAATGCCGGCCGCCGAGGCCCGCGCCGACTGGGGCCTGGCCGCGCGCGGCGCCACCGTCGAAGCCGGCAGCCCGCCTTTTGCCTTTGCGCTGCACCGGCGCGACGAACTGTGGGCCGCGACTGCCGGCGAGCTGTACGCGCAGGCTGCGGCCGCGCAATGGGATCCGGCCACCGCGATCGACTGGAACGCCGCCTTCGAGCTGGACGACGCGGTCGAGGCCGCGGTCGTGCAGGTGATGACCTACCTGATCGAGAACGAGAACGCCGCGCTGCTGGTGCCGGCGCGCCACCTCGGACACGTGCATCCGCATTACCGCGAGGTGATGCAGCTGCTGGCGCTGCAGTGCGCCGACGAAGCGCGCCACGTCGAGGTCTTCACCCGCCGCGCCACGCTGCGCGGCCGCGAGCCGGCGCTGTCCACCGCCGGCGGCCAGGCTTCGCTGCAGACGCTGTTCGAGGCGGCGGACTTCTCGCGCGCCACCTTCTTGCTGTCGGTGCTGGGCGAAGGCAGCTTCGTCAACCTTCTGAATTTTTTGCACGCCAATGCGCCCGACCCGGTGACGCGGCAGATCGCCCGCCTGGCCGCGCGCGACGAGGCGCGCCACGTCGCCTTCGGCATGGCGCACCTCGAGTACCGGCTTTCGGTGCAACCCGGCTACCAGGTTAGCTTGATGAACGCGATCGAGCAGCGCTACGACGAACTGGCCAACACCGCCGGCCTGAACGAGGAGGTGTTCGACGCGCTGGTGCTGCTGGCCGCCGGCAGCCTGGACGCGGCCGCGGTGGCGCGCGGCCACGCCGCGGTGCAGGTCCTCAAGCGCGAGATGGCCGCCGGCCGCAAGGCGCGGCTGTCGCGGCTGGGTTTCGCCACCGGCGAGGCCGACCGCCTGGCCGCGCTGCACACGCGCAACTTCATGTAGGCCGCTGTTCACCATCGCCGCGCGCCAGCTCACCGCCTGAACACCGCATGATCGTCGGCACCGCCGGACACATCGACCACGGCAAGACCACGCTGGTGAGGGCGCTCACCGGCGTCGACACCGACCGACTGCCGGAAGAGAAGAAGCGCGGCATCAGCATCGAGCTGGGCTACGCCTTCATGCCGGTGCCCCGTTCCGACGGTCGCGACGGTCGCGACGGGGCCGACGGGACCGACGGGACCGATGGCCGCGAGCCTGGCGACGCCCACGACGATCGCATCGGCTTCATCGACGTGCCCGGCCACGAGCGCCTGGTGCACACCATGCTCAGCGGCGCCACCGGCATCGACTACGCGCTGCTGCTGGTGGCCGCCGACGACGGCCCCATGCCGCAGACGCGCGAGCACCTGGCCGTGCTGTCGCTGCTGGGGCTGAGCCACGGCGCCGTCGCCATCACCAAGTGCGACCGCGTCGACGCCGCGCGCGTGGCGGCCGTGAAGGCCGAGGTGCGCACGCTGCTGCAGGGCTCGGGCCTGGCGGACGCATCGATCTGCGAGGTCTCGGCCGCCAGCGGCCAAGGCGTCGCCGAACTGCGCCAGCGGCTGCTGCAGGCCGCGCGCACGCTGCCGCGACGCCGGGCCGATGGCGCGGCCTTTCGCCTGGCGATCGACCGCGCCTTCACGCTGGACGGCGTGGGCACCGTCGTGACCGGCACCGTGCATGCGGGGCGCGTCGCGGTGGGCGACGAGTTGCAGCTCGTGCCCGGCACCCAGCGCGCGCGCGTGCGCAGCCTGCATGCGCAGAACCGGCCGGTGCCGGCGGCCAGCGCCGGCCAGCGCGGCGCGGTGGCGCTGGCCGCCGTCGCCAAGGACCAGGTCCACCGCGGGCAATGGCTGGTGGCGCCGGCCGCGGCGCTGCAGACCACGCGCTTCGATGCCCGATTGATGCTGTGGCAGGGCGAAGCCAAGGCCCTGCGCAGCGGCACGCCGGTGCATCTGCACCTGGGTGCGGCCGACGTGCTGGCCACCGTGGCTGTGCTGGCCGCGGCCGATGGCGGTGGCGACACCCTGGCCCCCGGCGCGCAGGGCCTGGTGCAGCTCGTGCTGCAGCAGCCGGTGGCTGCCTGGTGGGGCGATCGCGTCGTGCTGCGCGACGCATCGGCCTCGCGCACGCTGGCCGGCGGCACGGTGCTGGACCCGTTCGCGCCGGCGCGCTACCGCCGCACGCCCCAACGCTTGAGCGAACTGGCTGCGCTGACCGAGGCGCCGTTCGCCGCGCGCGCGCTGGCGCTGCTGGCGCATGCGCCCGGCGGCGTCGACCTGGCGCAACTGGCGGTGGCTGCCGGCGCCGGCGCCGCGGGCCTGGCGCCGGCGGCGCTGGTGCTGCCCGCGGCGGCCTTGCGCGCCCAGGGCAGCGGCTTCGACTGGGCGCTGGGCGCCGCGCAGGCCGCGGCGGCGCGCCAGCAGGTGCTGGAGGCGCTGGCCGCCCATCACCGCCGGGCGCCCGACGACCCCGGCCCCGACGCCGCGCGCTTGCGCCGCCTGGCGCTGCCGCGCCTGGCCGAGCCGCTGTGGCAGGCGCTGCTGGACGCACTGTTGGCCGAAGGGCTGCTGCGGCGCGCCGGTGCCTTCCTGCACCTGCCCGAGCAGGGCGTGCGGCTCTCGGCCACCGAGCAGCGCCTGGCGCAGAAGGTGGCGCCGCTGCTGGCGCAAAGCGGTTTCGAGGGCGCCTGGGTACGCGACCTGGCGAACGACGGACGCGAATCCGAAGCACTGACGCGCACGACGCTGGCCCGCCTGGCGCAGCGCGGCGAACTGCACCAGGTGGTGAAGGATCTTTACTACGCCGACGCCACTGTCGCGCGCCTGGCCGGCCTGGCGCGGCGCATCGGTGGCGGGCCCGACGGCGCCGTCACCGCGGCGGCTTTCCGCGATGCCACGGGCCTGGGCCGCAAGCGGGCGATCCAGATCCTGGAATACTTCGACCGTATCGGGCTGTTGCGCCGCGTGGGCGACGAGCATCGGTTGCGGACCGATTGCCGGCTGTTCAGCACGGACGGCAAGGCATGAAGGCAAGCGCGTTGTTGGAGGGGGAACGATCCTGGTGGGTCGGCCGGGCTTCAAACCCGGTGGGTGGCGCCATGCGTCGCTGGGTGGGTTCGACTCCCATCCCCCTCCGCCCTCGGGCATGCGTCCCGCTGCTGCGCGGCCGCATCGCGGTCCTGCGATGCTCGCCGTACGGGGGTACGGCTGCGCTTCTCGAACCACGCTGCGGCCGCTCGCGACGCGGGCCGCACGCCCGAGGCGGTGCGTCTGCGCAGGGGCAGGGCCGTGGCTGAGTGGGCGGCGCCGGCGGATCTCTATTACCTGATCGAGCATCAGGTGTGGGCGCGGCTGCACGACGATGGCACGGTCACGGCGGGGATCACGGCGCTGGGCGTCAAGTTCGCGGGCGACATCTACATGGCGCGGCCCAAGGGCGTTGGCGTCGCGGTGGAGCAGGGGCGGTCGGTGGCGGTGGTGGAGCTGGCCAAGTCCATCGTCTCGGTCAAGTCGCCGGTCACCGGCACGGTGGTGGCCGTCAACGAGGCGCTGGCCGAGCGGCCGGGGCTGGTGCACCAGGATCCCTACGGCCAGGGCTGGCTGGCGCGGCTGCGGCCGGTGGATTTCGATGCCGATCGTGCGGCCTTGTTGCACGGCGACGCGGTGGCGCCGGCGATGGCCCACTATGCTTGGCTGCACCGCGAGGACTGAGATGGCATTCGAGGCCGATTCGATGGCCGGCGTGGCGCTGCTGCTGTGGGCCTGCGAGCCCGAGGCGCCGCACCGGCTGGCCACGCCGTTCTTCCACGCCGCCGCCGCGGCGGCGATGGACGTGCCGGTGGAGATCTACTTCAGCGCCCGCAGCGTCCAGCTGCTGGTGCCCGGCGTCGCCGAAGGCTTGCGCGCCAGCGGCCGCCACGACAAGACGATCGCCGACTCGATGCGCGAGGCCGTGTCGCACGGCGCCGTGCTGCTGGCCTGCACCGATGCGCTGCAGGCCCAGGGCCTGGGCGACGTGGCGCTGATCCCCGAATGCAGCCGCCGCGGCGGCGCCGTGCAGTTCATGGCCCGCGCCTGCGATCCGCGCTGGCGCACGCTGGTCTTTTGAATGCGTGCCGCCGCTGCCATCGCTGCACGGCCGGCCGCAGCGCTGGCACTGCTGCTGCTCCTGCAAGCCTGCGGCACGCCGTCGCCGCCGGCCGCGGGCGGCCGCGTGCCGGATCCCGCGTCAGCCAGCGCGCCGCCGTCCGCCGCCACGCCCGGCGCGCTGGAGGTCGAGCGGCAATGGCTGCAATCGTGGTTCGCCGGCACGCCGGTGGCGATCAACCTGGAGACCGACGGCGCGCTGGCCGTCGAGGTGCCGCGCGACTTCTGCTTCGACGCTGCGCACACGGCCGTCAAGCCGCCGCTGGCCGCCGTGCTGGACAAGGTGGCCGAGAGCCTGCGTCGCCGCCGCCAGCTGCGCCTGACGCTGCTGGCCGCGCCGCCCGACCCCACGCCCAACGCCGGCCTGGCGCAGCAACGCGGCGCCCACGTGCGCGCCTACCTGCACGGCCGCGGCGTGCCGGAATCGCGCCTGGCGGCGCCCACCATCGCCGCCGGCGCGGCGTTGAAACTGCGACTGGAACTGCCGCCGGCGCCGTGAACGCGCCGTCGCGAAAGCAGCGTCTGCCGGCGACCTCGAGCGTAGACTGCGGCATCCGCCCCGCTGGACAAGACACCATGTCCACCCTGCTCGACGAACTCTCGAAGAAGGCCCAGACACTCACTGTCGAGGAGCGGGCGCAGCTTGCCCAGGAACTCCTGGAGTCGGTCGAGCGCGAGTCCGACCCGGAGGTCCGGGCTGCCTGGGAAACGGAGATCGCGGATCGCATTGCGAAGTACGAGCGTGGCGAAGCCAAGCTGATCCCCGCCGAGGACGTCTTCGCTGCCGCACGTCGCCTGACGCAGTGAAGCCGGTTCGCTTCCTCGAAGAAGCGCAGGAAGAGTTCCTTCACGAGATCTCCCACCACGAGTCGCAGCAGAAGGGCCTTGGGGACCGTTTCCGCGAGGCGGTCGAAGCCGCAACGACTCTTGCGTCCGCTCACCCGAAGCTGGGGTCGCCCTGGAAGCTGCGCACACGGCGCGTCTTCCCCAAGGGCTTTCCGTTCTCGGTCGTGTACGGCATCGAGCCTGCGGAACTGGTCGTCTTCGCGGTTGCGCACTTCAAGCGGCGACCAACCTACTGGAAGCGCCGCAAGTGACGCATAGCTTCGTTCGAGCCGAGGCCCGTGGACCCAGGAGAAACGCATGCCCGGTTCTCTCGCTCAGTTCCTCCACGCAGCCAAGCGGGCCACGTATGCCGCCCCGTCGGCCAGGAACTGGTTTGCAAGAGCTGACAGCCCATCTGGTCGATGTCGTATGCAGGTGGGCTCGTCGTCGAAGCAACCGGCGCGATCTATGGCTTCCTCAGAAGCGCACTTCGCCAGTGCCCGCAGGACCTTCCGCTTCGCAGACCCTCGGCGCTCGAAGCAGGAGAGCTCGCCTATGCGCTTGAAATGCACGGCAGCCTGGAGCGTTTTTCGGGCATCGAAAAGGTCGGCGCCCGGATCGCTGAGCTGACGGGCGCCAAGCCGCTGGCCTGGAAGGAGTCTCATGGCCTCAAGCGCTAGACACGCACCCGAAGCGAAGGCCTCCAAATGCGAAGCATCGCTTTCTGGCTTCTTCTGATCGGCGCCATCGGGCTGCCGGTCATCGCGGTCCTTTTGATCCGCTGGTCGAGACGACGGGCGTGTCAGTTGACGGGGCACTTCGGCCGCTGGACACGGAATGAAGCCGCGATTCTTCAGCGGCAGGCGGAAGACCGGGGAGACTGGAAGTCCTCCAGCCAGTGGGCGCTGCTGACGCCGGTGTTGGCAAAGCATGAGCGCTTCGCGCAGTTCGTGCTTTACCTTGCCGTCGGGGGCTTGATCGTCCTCGCGGCGCTCGTGGTCGTCGCGCTGCTCACTCTTGCGCCTGCGGCAGGCTAGCAAGCGGTGCCGGGGCCGCCGCCGGCACGTCGAACCCCGCCCGCTGCCACCACCGCGCCACCTGCTCGCGCTGTGCGGCGCCGTAGTGCAGGCCCAGCTTGCTGCGGCGCCACAGCACGTCGTCGGCGCTGCGGGCCCATTCGTGGTCGTGCAGATAGCGCAGCTCGGCTTCGTGCAGGCCCGGCGCGACTTCGGCGCCCAGCGGCTGCTCCAGCAGCATCGCCACCCGCGAGCCGTAGCTGCGCACCCAGCGCTGGCGCATCGCCGGCGGCAATTGCGGATGGCGGCGGGCCAGTTCGGCGTCGAAGGCGGCGATGTCGCGGTCAGGCCGCGTCGCGCGCGGCACCAGCGACGAGAGGTCGCCGCCGGGCAGCAGCGCGGTCTCGGTCCAGTGCCGCAGCGGCAAGCCCAGCGCCGGGCTCAGCAGGTCGGCGGCTTCCTCGGCCAGCTTGCGGAAGGTGGTGATCTTGCCGCCCCAGACGTTGAGCAGCGGCGCCTGCGCGGGCCCGGCGTCCAGCTCCAGCAGATAGTCGCGCGTCACCGCGGCCGCGTCGCCCGCTTCGTCGTCGAGCAGCGGGCGCACGCCGGCGTAGGTCCACACCACGTCGGCCGGCTGCACCGGGCGGCGGAAATAACGGCTGGCCTGCGCGCACAGGTAGTCGATCTCGGCGGCGCTGATGCGGGCCTCGCCGATGGCGCCGTCGTGGTCGACGTCGGTGGTGCCGATCAACGTGAAGTCGCCCTCGTAGGGGATCGCGAAGATGATGCGGCGGTCGGGGTTCTGGAAGAGGTAGGCGTGGTCGTGCTCGAACAGCCGCGGCACGACGATGTGGCTGCCCTTGACGAGGCGCAGCGCGCGCGCGTGCGGCAGCCCGACCTGCCGCGCCAGGAACTGTGCCGCCCAGGGCCCGGCGGCGTTGACCAGCGCGCGGGCGTGGACCTTGAAAGCAGCGCCGCCCGCGGGCTGCAGCGTGGCGGTCCAGCCTTCGGCGCCGCGCTTGGCGCGCGTGCAGGCGCAGCGGGTGAGCACCTGGGCGCCGTGCGCCGCGGCGTCGATGGCGTTCAGCACCACCAGCCGTGCGTCGTCGACCCAGCCGTCGCTGTAGACGAAGCCGTCGCGAAAGCGCGGCTGCAGCGGCGCGCCGGCCGCGTGGCGGTCCAGCCGCACGGCGCGCGAAGGTGGCAGCCATTCGCGCCGCGCGAGGTGGTCGTAGAGGAAGAGCCCGGCGCGGATCATCCATACCGGCCGCATCGACGGGTCGCGCGGCATCACGAAGCGCAGCGGCCGCATGATGTGCGGCGCGCTGCGCAGCAGCCGCTCGCGCTCGGCCAGCGCCTTGCGCACGAGGCCGAACTCGTAGTACTCCAGGTAGCGCAGCCCGCCGTGGATCAGCTTGGTGCTGGCCGACGAGGTGTGGCTGGCCAGGTCGTGCTGCTCGCACAGCAGCACCTGCAGGCCGCGGCCCGCGAGCTCGCGCGCGATGCCGGCGCCGTTGATGCCGCCGCCGACCACCAGCACGTCGCAGCGCTGCTGCTGCGCTTCGGCTTCAGAGCCTCGCAAGTCGGCGGTCGCCAGAGTCGTTGAGACGGTGGGTGCGGCCTGCGGCTCAGGCCGGATGCGCCAGGTTGCGCAGCGTGGTCGGGCCGGCGTGGCGCTCGATCTCCGAGACCAGCGGCTTGAACAGCCCCAGCATCGCCAGCATCTCCATCGCCACGAACATCGGGCCGACCAGCAGGCCCACCAGGTCGTCGGCGAAAGCGGGCTTGCGGCCTTCGTAGTAGTGGCCGATGAACTGGATGCCCCAGCCGACGGTGAAGAAGCTCAGGCCCCAGCCCAGCCAGGGGCCGAAGCCGTCACCGGAGACGCGGTGCGCGGCCAGCATCAGCAGCGCGGTGCCGGCGCTGACGGCCAGGCCCAGCAGCAGTTCGCCGCGCGTCAGGTACCACAGCGCCGCCGCGGCGAAGAGCAGCCAGGCCGGCGACAGCGTGAGCCCCATCAGCACGAAGGCCGGGCGCGACAGCAGCACGCCGACGGCGAACACGATCATCGGCACCCCGACGAAGTGGGTGAGGATGTTGCGGCGGTCGCGGTGGTATTCGGCGTACTGCTTGAGCAGATCGACCGCCGGGCGAAAGGGGCTGGCCATGAGCGTGTCTCCGGGCGCGGCAATGGCACGCATGCTAGCGCGGATGCAATGCCCGAGGGGGTGGAATAATCCGCCGACCCCGGCCCCGACGGCGCCATTTTCAAAGGGCGCAGACCGCGCTCCATCTTTGCCCATGACGATCAAGAGCGACCGCTGGATCCGCCGCATGGCGCAGGAGCACGGCATGATCGAGCCGTTCGAGCCCGGGCAGGTGCGCTCGGCGGCCGACGGCCACAGGATCGTCAGCTACGGCACCAGCAGCTACGGCTACGACATCCGCTGCGCGCCCGAGTTCAAGGTCTTCACCAACATCCACTCGACCGTGGTCGACCCGAAGAATTTCGACGAGAAGAGCTTCGTCGACATCGAGGCCGATGTCTGCATCATCCCGCCCAACAGCTTTGCGCTGGCGCGCACGCTGGAGTACTTCCGCATTCCGCGCAACGTGCTGACCATCTGCCTGGGCAAGAGCACCTACGCGCGCTGCGGCATCATCGTCAACGTCACCCCGTTCGAGCCCGAATGGGAAGGCTACGTGACGCTGGAGTTCAGCAACACCACGCCGCTGCCGGCCAAGATCTACGCCGGCGAGGGCTGCGCCCAGGTGCTGTTCTTCGAGAGCGACGAGGTCTGCGAGACCAGCTACAAGGACCGCGGTGGCAAGTACCAGGGCCAGCGCGGCGTGACATTGCCCAAGACCTGAAGGGAGAGCGGCGATGAAATGGGAATACCAGCGACAGAGCGACAACGTCGAAGACCGCCGCGATGAAGTCGGCGGTGGCGGTGGGGGGATGCGCATCGGCGGCCGCGGCATCGGCATCGGCAGCATCGTGGTCGCGCTGGCCGCGGGCTGGATCTTCGGCATCAATCCGCTCACGGTGCTGGGCATCCTCAATGGCGGCGGCGACGCCGAGGTGGCGACGCAACAGCCGCAGCCCGGCCCGGCGCCCAAACCGCCGGTGCAGGACAAGCAGGCCGCCTTCATCTCCACCGTGCTGGCCGACACCGAGGACGTGTGGACCGCGATCTTCCGCGCCAACAACGCGCAGTACGTCCCGCCCAAGCTGGTGCTGTTCCGCGGCGCCACGCGCACCGCCTGCGGCCTGGGCGAGGCGGCGATGGGGCCTTTCTACTGTCCTGGCGACCAAAAGGTCTACCTCGACATGGACTTCTTCGACACGCTGCGCAACCGGCTAGGGGCGCCGGGCGACTTCGCGCAGGCCTACGTGGTGGCGCACGAGATCGGCCACCACGTGCAGAACCTGCTGGGGATCACCGAGAAGGCCGACGCCGCGCGCCGCACCAGCCGCGCCAACGACATGTCGGTGCGCATCGAACTGCAGGCCGACTGCCTGGCCGGCGTCTGGGCCTACCACTCGCAGCGCGGCAAGGGCTGGCTGGAGCAAGGCGACCTGGAAGAAGCGATGAACGCCGCCGCCCAGATCGGCGACGACACGCTGCAGCGCAAGGCGCAGGGACACGTGGTGCCCGAGTCGTTCACCCACGGCAGCAGCCAGCAGCGCGTGCGCTGGTTCCAGCGCGGCGCGCAAAGCGGCAACCCCAACCAGTGCAACACGCTGGCGGCGCGCGACCTGTGATCCTTCAAGGCGCGAGCCGCTCGCGCCGCCAGCCGTCTTCTACCGAATCGCCTTCAGCGCGCCGGTAGCGCAGCCGGTCGTGCAGCCGGCTCTTGCGGCCCTGCCAGAACTCCCAGCGGTCGGGCTGCAACCGATAGCCGCCCCAGTGCGGCGGCCGCGGCGGCGCCAGCAGGAACTGCGCGCCGTACTTGGCCGCAGCGGCCACCAGCACCGCGCGCGACTCGATCACCCGGCTCTGCGGCGAGGCCCAGGCGCCGATGCGCGAGTCCAGCGGCCGGCTGGCGTAATAAGCGTCGGATTCGGCGGCATCGACCTTGCTGACGCGGCCCTCGATGCGCACCACGCGCTCCAGTTCGACCCAATGAAATTGCAGCGCGGCGAAAGGGCAGCCGGCCAGCTCCTGACCCTTGCGGCTGTCGTAGTTGGTGAACCAGACGATGCCGCGCGCGTCGCAGCCCTTGATCAGCACGATGCGCGTCGACGGCCGGCCGTCGGCGCCCACGGTGGCCAGCGTCATCGCGTTGGGCTCGGGCACCTTGGCCTGCAGCGCCTGCTGCATCCAGCGGTCGAACTGCTCCAGCGGGTCAGCCGCGGAGGCCTGCTCGTCGAGCGCGTCGCGCTCGTAGCTCTTGCGAAGGGCGGCGAGGTCCATCTCAATGCCCGCCCGGCCGCCCGAAGGGCATTGAGCGCCCCCGCGGGGGGCAGCGAACGAAGTGAGCTCGGGGGCGAATCATGCGGCGAGTATAGGAACCGGACGTCGGCGCCCTCGACCACGGGTCCCACCCTTACGTGGAAGGCCGTAAGTGAACCTCCCAGTTCCTGGGCCCGGCGCCGCGGTCCATCCTGCGCGGCTGCGCATCCCCCTCAATCGGGGGGCGCGCAAGCACCATCCGAAGATCACCCGCCATGAGGCAACACGCCACCATCATCGTGCTGGCTGCCGGCCAGGGCAGCCGCTTCGGCGGCCCCGTGCACAAGCTGGAGCAGGGCTTCGGCGCGTCCACGGTGCTGGGCACGACGCTGGGCCACGTGATCGCCAGCGGCTGCCCCTTCGTCGTCGTGACCACCGCGCGGCTGGTGGCGCTGGCCGGGCTGCAGGCGGCGCGGCGCGACGTGGTGGTGGTCTCGGACGCCGAGGCGCGGCGCGGTGTCGGCCATTCCATCGCCGCCGGCGTGGCCGAGCGCCCGCTGGCCAGCGGCTGGCTGGTGCTGCCGGGCGACATGCCGATGATCAGCCCGCACAGCATCCTGGCGGTGGACGAGGGCCTGGCCGAGCATCCGGTGGCGTTCTCGCAATATCGCGGCCGACGCGGGCACCCGGTCGGCTTTGCGGCCGAGCTGTTCTCGGAGCTGACGGCGCTGCAAGGCGACGAAGGCGCGCGCCGCATCGTCGCGCGCTACCCGGCGCACGCGGTGATGGTGGACGACCCCGGCGTGCTGGTCGACATCGACACGCCGGATGACCTGGCGCAGGCGCGCGGCGGCGACCTGCGTGCGCTGGCCGAGCGCTCGGGCGCGGCCTGAGCGACGGCATTCAGCCCGCGCCTCGACCCGCCATCAGCACAGGCCTTCGCGCCGCGCCAGTCGCATCAGGCGCTCGATCTCGCGGTCGCGCACGCCCTGGCCGGCCAGCGCGCGGGCGGTCTCGGCCAGGTACTCCAGCGTCGTGCCATAGCGGCCGCGGGCGTGGCGCAGCACCTGCAGCAGCTGCTCGTCGGCCAGACGCGGCAGGCAGGCCTCGCTGCGGCGGCTGAGCGTGAAGGCCAGCGCCTGCACCGGGCCGGCGGCCGTGCGGCAGGGCAGCCAGCGCGGGTCGTAGACGCCGGTGGGCATCTCGCGCGCCCACAGGCGGTCCAGCTCGTCGTGCGCGCGCTCGCGCGCGAGGCGGAAGACGACGCCGCGGCAGCTGCCGCCGGGCAGCAGCGCGAACACCAGGCCCGGCACCTCGGGCGTGCCGCGGTTGACGCGCGATCGCATGCGCAGCGCACGATGCCAGCCGTGCACCACGGCGTCGCGGCGCTCCACCGCGTCGAACTCGGGCCGCCAGATCAACGAGGCGTAGCCGAACACCCACAGCTCGTGGCGGCTCGTCCACTGCGCGCGCAGCGCCTGCAGCATGGCCGCGGTATCGCGCAGCGGGGACGGCAATGGCAATGGGCTGAGCATCGCCTTTCGATTTGATCATGTAACTTGGTTACTTCATAATCGAACGCATGGTTACGGTTCCAGGCTCCACCCCCGCGCTGCACCCGGTGCTGGCCGCGGTGACCGCGCGCATCGCCATGCGCAGCGCCGCCGGCCGCGCGGCCTATCTGCAGCGGCTGGAGGCGCTGGCCGCCCGGCCGCGCGGCAGCGACCGCCTGGGCTGCGCCAACGTCGCGCATGCCTTCGCGGCGCTGCCCGGCGCCGACAAGCTGCGCGTCGTGGCCGAGCGCGCGCCGCACATCGGCGTCGTCAGCGCCTACAACGACATGCTGTCGGCCCACCAGCCCTACGAGCGCTACCCGCATCTCATCCGCGAGCTGGCGCGCGCGCTCGGCGCCACGGTGCAGGTGGCCGGCGGCGTGCCGGCGATGTGCGACGGCGTCACGCAAGGCCAGCCGGGCATGGAGCTGAGCCTGTTCTCGCGCGACGTGATCGCGCAGGCCACGGCCATCGCGCTCAGCCACGACGTCTTCGACGCCGCGCTGCTGCTGGGCGTGTGCGACAAGATCGTGCCCGGGCTGCTGATCGGCGCGCTGCACTTCGGGCACCTGCCCTGCGTCTTCGTGCCCGCGGGGCCGATGGGCACGGGCCTGTCCAACAGCGCCAAGAGCGCGGTGCGCGAGCGCGCCGCCCAAGGCCTGGCCGGCCGCGGCGAACTGCTGGCCGCCGAGAGTGCGGCCTACCACGGCCCCGGCACCTGCACCTTCTACGGCACCGCCAACAGCAACCAGATGCTGCTGGAAGCGATGGGCCTGCACGTGCCCGGCGCCGCCTTCGTCCACCCGCACGACGGCGCGCGCGACGCGCTGACCGCCGAGGCCGTGCGCCTGGTGCTGCAGCGCATCCGCGGGCAGCGCTTCCTGCCCATCGGGTGCCTGGTCGACGAGCGCGCGATCGTCAACGCGATGGTCGCGCTGCTGGCCACCGGCGGGTCGACCAACCACCTGATCCACTGGGTGGCGGTGGCGCGCGCGGCCGGCATCGTGATCGACTGGAGCGACTTCGCCGAGCTCTCGGCCGTGGTGCCGCTGCTGGCGCGCGTCTATCCCAACGGCGAGGCCGACGTCAACCAGTTCCAGGCCGCCGGTGGCCCCGCCTTCGTGCTGCGCGAACTGCTGGGCGCCGGGCTGATGCACGCCGACGTGGCGGCGATGGCCGAGGAGGGCATCGGTGCCTACGCCCGCGTGCCGGCGCTGGCGGACGGCCGCCTGCAGTGGCGCGAGCTGCCGCCGGCCAGCGCCGACGAGGCCATCGTGCGCCCGGCTGCGCGGCCTTTCTCGCCCAGCGGCGGCCTGCGTTTGCTGCAGGGCCGGCTGGGGCGCGCGGTGATCAAGGTCTCGGCGGTGCCCGCCGACCGCCACGTGGTGCAGGCGCCGGCGCGCGTGTTCGACAGCCAGCACGCCCTGCTGGCCGCGTTCGAGGCCGGCGAGTTGGACCGCGACGTCGTCGCCGTCGTGCGCTTCCAGGGTCCACAGGCCAACGGCATGCCCGAGCTGCACAAGCTGACGCCGCCGCTGGCCGTGCTGCAAGGCCAGGGCCGGCAGGTGGCACTGGTGACCGATGGCCGCATGAGCGGCGCCTCGGGCAAGGTGCCGGCCGCCATCCACGTCAGCCCCGAGGCCGCGGCCGGCGGCCCGCTGGCGCGCGTGCGCGACGGCGACCTGCTGCGCCTGGACGCCGTGGCCGGCACCCTGGACGTGCTGGTCGACGAGGCCGAATGGGCCGCTCGCGTCCCCGCCGAGCGCCCGGCCGCCGAGGCCGAAGCGCACGCCCACGACCTGGGCCGCGACCTCTTCACCGCGATGCGCCGCAGCGTGCAAGGCGCCGAGCAGGGCGCCGTCACATGGCTGTGACACGCTCGACGCCCACCATCCGCCATCCGCCATCCGCCATCCGCCATCCGCCATCCGACATCCGACATCCGCGAGGCCGACCATGAGCATCCGCAGCAAGCCGATCAACCCGCTGGAACTGGCCGCGCTGGGACCGGTGATCCCCGTCATCGTGCTGCAGCGCGTGCAGGACGCGGTGCCGCTGGCCGAGGCCTTGCTGGCCGGCGGTGTCAAGGTGCTGGAAGTGACGTTGCGCACGCCGGCGGCGCTGGCCGGCATCGAGGCCATCGCGCGCGCGCTGCCCGAGGCCGTGGTGGGCGCCGGCACGCTGCGCAGCGTGGCCGATGCTGAAGGCGCGCTGGACGCCGGCGCGCGCTTCGGCGTCAGCCCCGGTTACGGCGCCGAGCTGGGCCACGCCTGCCGCAACCTGGGCCTGCCGCTGCTGCCCGGCGTGGCCACCGCCAGCGAAGTGATGGCCGCCACCGCCGGCGGCTACGAGTTCCTGAAGTTCTTCCCCGCCACCGCCGCGGGCGGCATCGCGATGCTCAAGGCCCTGGCCGGCCCTTTTCCTGACGTCAGCTTCTGCCCCACCGGTGGCATTACGCCGGAAACGGCGCCGCAGTTCCTGGCGCTGCCCAACGTCAAGGTCTGCGGGGGCTCGTGGCTGACGCCGGCCGATGCGGTGGCCGGCGGCGACTGGGGGCGGATCACGCAGTTGGCGCGGGCGGCGTCGCGGTTGCGGGGGTGAGGCGAGTCAGGCGGTGTCCCTCGTGCTGAACAGGTCAGGCCTCGCATATCGGGCCTCGCATGTCAGCCCTCGCTGGTGGTCCGCACCAGCTTGACTTGCACCTCATAACCGACTGCCTTGGCGTAGCGACGCAGGGTGCTTAGTGAAGGCGCATGGCGACGCGCGCTCTCCAGGCGCGAGACCGCACTTTTTGTGGTCCCCATCCTCTGGGCGACGACGTCCTGGCTCAGCCCGGCGCGAGTACGTGCCTTCAGGAGCTGATCGACGACCGAATACTCCAGCGCCAGTGCGTCATAGGCTTCCTTGAAGCCCGGCTTCAAGCTGGCCTTCTTCAAGAACGCAGCATGGTCGTGCCGAACAGGTGCGTACTTCGACTCAGGCATGTTGAAGCTCCTTCACCCGCTTGCACGTGTGATAACGATCGCTCGCTGTCCTGCGCGGCCTAAGACCCGGCGAGCGCCTCCAGGGCCCGGCGAGCGCCTCCAGGGCCCGGCGGGACAGCCGGAAGCTCAAGCGGTCCTCGACCTGAACGCCGCCAAGGGATTCGTAGAACGCGATGCCTCGATGGTTGGACGCCTTCACGTTCCAATCCATCCGGCCGCAGCCATGGTCGACGGCGTACTTGGCCGCCCACCGGACCAGGGCTTCGCCAACGCCCATGCCCCGGCAGGCCGAGCGGACGTACAGCTCTTTCATCACGCACTGGCGACGGTCTTCGGGCCCGGGTTCAACCAGCGAGTACAACAGCACCAAGGCCGCAAAGCCGATGACCTGGCCGTTTTCGTCAGCAGCGACAGCCAGGCATATCGGCGACGACGGGTCGAGCAGATGGATCAGCAGATGTGCCCGAACATCGGCGCGGGTCGCGGTCGGAGGGTCGACGTAGTAGGCGTGCAGCTCCAGCAGAAGGTCGATGAAGGACTCGTGCTGGGACGGGCCGATCAGTGTGATGGCGAAGCGGTTCACGGGCAGGCTGGCAGTGGGATTGAAGGGCTTGCTGAGCTGGGTACCTTGCCGTCTAAGATACGTTTTAATAGATGGTTAGCTTTTGCGGCGCCGGAATGTCGAAGATAAGACAAGTCGTCGTCCCGTGCACCAGCAGGCGGCCCTGCGCGTCCGTCACCCGGCCTTCCGCGGTTCCCGTGCGTCGCCCGCTGCTGAGGACCTTGCCCTCGGCGCGGATCGGGCCGGTCTCGACGGTGATGGGGCGGACGAACGAGACCTTGAACTCGAGCGTCGTCGAGGCTACGCCCTTGCCCACGGTCGACTGGATCGCCAACCCCATGCAGCTGTCGAGCAGCGTGGCGGCAAGGCCGCCGTGCACCGTGCCCCAGGGGTTGAAATGGGCTTCGCAGGGCTGCGCGGTGATGACCACGCACCCGTTCTCGGCCTCGACGATGTCGTAGCCCAGCGTCTTCGCCATCGGGTTCAAGGGCAGGGCGGCGTTGGCCAGCCCCTGCACGAACTCAAGCCCCGTCAGTTGCCTGCGCTCGTCGGCGTCGACGATGCCGTATACCTTGCCCGCGCTCGCTGGATGCATCACCCGCTCCTTGAAGAGAGGCTGCCATCCTGGCCATGGAAGCGGAGCTTGGCTCGCCGCCTTCGGACCTCTCCTCCTGCCGCCCCGCGCTCAAGGCCGCGGCTTCAGGCTGCCGCAGTCGGCCGCGACCCACTTGGCGCTGCTGTTCATCTCCATGCGGCCGCCCGGCTGGCCCTTGCCGGACGCGGCGGCGTCGACGGTCATCTTCATCGTGTAGGCCTTGTCGCTGATGAAGGTGACTTCGCCGCTGCCGGTGCTGGGCGGGTTGCTGCAGCTCACCTTGAAGCGCAGCGTGTTGCCCGAGCGTTCCAGGCTCTCCTGCTTGCAGCGGCCCTGCGCGTCGGCCTGGATCTCGTTGCGCTCGGCCTGCTCCTTGCTGATGCAGTAGCGGAACGTCGGCTTGGCACCGGCGCTGCCGAGCTGCACGCCCTGCTTGGCCATCATCTGCTCGATCATCTTGCGCTGCTCGGGCGGCATGTTGGCCAATTGCGCCTGGGCCTGCTTCATCTTGGCCTGCAGCTCGGGGTTGTCGGGCAGGCTGGCCTCGCCCTGGGTTTCCCACAGGCCCGGGGCGAGCTTCTGCGCCAGCGCGGGGCCGCTCAAGGCCGCCAGGCCGGCGGCGACGACGACGACGAGTGTGCGGATGCGGCTTGACATGGAATCCTCGCTTTGCAGATTAGCTAGTTGTTGGCCGCGCTGCGCGCCTGGCGCAGCGCCTTGACGGTCTCGCCCAGCGTGATGACGGCCATCGCGTAGTAGCTGGACCAGTTGTAGCGCGTGATGGCGTAGAAGTTCTCGGTGCCGGCCACGTGGCTGGGCGCGGCGTCGCCGTTGTGCAGTTCCACCAGCGCCAGCGGCCCGGCGTGCGCGCCGGCGGCGGCCTCCAGCGCGGCGCCTTGCTCGGCCATCTGCGCGGCGCTGAAGCTGGGCTTGATGTCAGGCGCCAGCAGCGTGGCGCGGCCCGGGCCTTCGGGCGGCGGCTGCAGCGCGAAATGCGTGGCCATGCCGCGCTGCCAGCCGTGGGCCTGCAGGTAGTGCGCGACGCTGCCGATCACGTCGGGCAGGCTGCGCTGCAGGTCGATGTGGCCGTCGCCGTCGAAGTCGACCGCATGGCGGTTGATGCTGCCGGGCAGAAACTGCGGCCAGCCGATCGCGCCGGCGTACGAGCCCCGGATCTCGCCGGCGCGCTGGCCTTCGCGGTGGGCCAGCACCAGCAGTTCTTCGAGCTCGGTGCGGAAGAAGGCGCTGCGGTCGCTGCGTCCGCTGGGGAAGTCGAAGGCCAGCGTGGACAGCGCGTCCAGCACGCGGAAGTTGCCCATCATGCGGCCGTAGAAGGTCTCGACGCCGACGATGCCCACCACCACCTCGGGCGGCACACCGTACAGCTCTTCAGCACGCTGCAGGCTGCTTTCGTTGGCCTGCCAGAACGCCAGCCCGGCGGCGATGCGGCGCGGCTCGATGAAGCGCTCGCGGTAGGCGGCCCAGTTCTTGGCCGTGCCCGCCGGCGGCGGCATGATGAGCTGCGCCACGCGCGGCAACTGGCGGGCGTCGGCGAGTTGCATCATCACCCAGCCTTCGTCCCAGCCGCGGCGCGCGGCCACCTCGGCAGCAAAGGCGCGCAGCTCGGGCCGGCCGCGATAAGGGATGCCGGCCTCGGCGGCGGCAGCCTTCGCCTTGGGCCGCCCCGGCGATGGCTTGGCGGCCACCGCGGCCGGCGGCACCAACAGCAACGCCGCCAGCAAGGCCAGGCCCAGGCGGCAGGACGGGCGCGGCGCAGGCATGCGGCGGATTATCGGCGCTGCTGCGCCGCCGCCCGTCTGAACCCGGCCCACCAGCGGCGCAATGACCGCGTGGCAGCACCCGCGGTCGCCGGCGCATAACGCGCACGATCGAGGGCATCGAGCTGTGCGGCCAGCGCCTCGCCGCGCGCGCCCAGCGCCTGGCGCACGCGCTCGGCGCGCCGGCGCGGCGGGTCGTGCGCGGCGACCTCGACGTTCAGGCGCGCCAGCGCCGCGGCCACGCGCTGCTGCAGGCGCTGCCAGGGGTCCTGGCGGTGGCGGTCCCACAGCGCCCACAGTGCGCCGGCGATGCTGCCGGCGCACAGCACGCCGATCAGCAGCGAACTGAGGTCGGCCCAGCCCGGTGTCTCGAAGCCCAGCTTCTTCAGCAGGTTGAGCTGCTCGCCGCGCGAGTAGTTCAGCACCCACTGGTTCCAGCGGTTGTTCAACGCCTCCCAGGCCTGGCGCAGGCGCTGCGCCATCTCGGGGTCGACGCTGCCCAGCGCCTGCGCCACCAGCCCCGGCGGCGGCTGCAGGTTGCGGCTGACGCGGATGCGCTCAGGCGCCACCGCGGCGGTGGGATCCACCCGCACCCAGCCCAGGCCGCGCTGCCAGAACTCGGCCCAGGCGTGGGCATGGCTTTGGCGCACGACGTAGTAGCCGTCCACCGGCACGGGGTCGCTGCCCTGATAGCCGGTGACGATGCGTGCCGGCACGTCCATCGCCCGCATCATCACGACGAAGGCGGCGGCGAAGTGCTCGCAGAAGCCCAGCCGGCGATCGAACCAGAACTCGTCGACGGCGTCGCGGCCATAGCGGCCGGGCTCCAGTGTGTAGCTGTAGTCGTTGTCGCGCACGTGGGCCAGCAGCCGCTCGGCCAGCTGGCGGGCATCGGCGCCGGCGTTCTGCGGCTGGTCGCGCAGCGCGCGCGCCCACAGCAGGCTGCGCGGGTTGTAGCCGGCGGGCAGGCCGAGGTCGTCGGCGGCGTTGGGCAGCACCTCCAGCGGACCCAGGCGATGCTCGGTGAAAGCGCGGGCCTGCAGGCGCAGGCGCTCGGTGACGGGGCGGTCGAGCTGCCATTGCGCATCGGGCCGCAGCACGGCGTTGTAGCCTTCGATCTCGGGCGCGGCGTCGGCGCGGTCGGGCGTCAGTTCGAGCAGCGGCAGCAGGTTCAGGCGGCTGGGCTCGACCGTCAGCTCGTACTCGACGCCGGCGCCGAAGACCCGCATGTCGCTGCGCCGCCGCGACCAGGCGCCGACGCCGCCGGCAGCGCGCGTCCACTCGCGGCCGTCGAAGTGGCTGAGCACCGGGCCGCGGAAGTACATCTGCTCGGCCGCCGGCACCGGGCCCAGGAAGCGCACGCGCATCGCGATGCTGTCGTCGTTGGCGATCTGCGCGACGCCGCCGAGCTGCAGCGTGCCCGACAGCCCGGTGCGGCCGCTGGCGTCCTGCGGCACGCCCCACAGCGGCGCCAGGCGTGGGAACAGCACGAACAGCAGCACCATCAGTGGCAGGCCCAGCAGCGCGGCGCGCGCGGCCAGCGCGCCGGCGCGCTTGAGCGAGGGCCGGCCCACCGGCATGTGGGCCAGCACCAGCGCCGTCAGCAGCCCCCACACCGAGACCAGCATCGACAGCGCGACCGCCAGCGACTGCGAGTAGAGAAAGTTGGTCAGCACCAGGAAGAAGCCGAGGAAGAAGACCACCAGCGCGTCGCGCCGCGCCCGCAGCTCCAGCGTCTTCAGCGCCATCAGCATGACCAGCAGGATCACGCCGGCGTCGCGGCCGAGCAGGGTGCGCTCGCTCCACGCGGTGAGCGCCACCGCGACGGCCAGCACCACGAGCACCTGCCAGCGCGGCGGCAGCGGCGAGCCGCGCAGCGCCAGTTGACCGCGCCACAGCAGCACCACGGCGGCCAGCAGGCCGCACCACGGCGGCAGGTGGTCCAGGTGCGGCGCGATGGTCCAGGCGATCACGCCCAGCACGAACCAGGTGTCGCGCGCTTCGCGCGGCAGGCGCAGCCAGGCTTCGCGCAGCTTCATGACGCCGCCATCAGCTCACCACAGCGCCAGCAGGTCCAGCGCGGCGCGGCGGTGGGCGTCGCCGCTGCCGCTGTCCAGGCTGCGGCCGGGCAGTTGCAGGCTGAAGGCATGGCCTTCGCGGTCGGCCAGCAGCACCCAGGCGGCCAGGCGCGACAGGCGCTGCTCGGCGTCGGCGCCGCGCGCGGCCTGCCAGTCCAGCGTCAGCTCGGGCGCGGCGTGGCCGGTGGTGTCGCGGCTCACCCACTCGCCGCTCTTGGCCACCTTCTTCCACAGCACCTGGCGCAGGCCGTCGCCACGGCGCCAGGCGCGCACGCCGTCGAGCTCGGCGCCTTCGCCGCGCGCGGGCTGCGGGCGCTGCTCGCCGGGGCGCGCCAGCGTCGGCGGCAGCGGCGGCGCCGGTGCCTCGGGCCGCGGCCAGGCCAGCACCTGGGCCGCCGGCCGCCACACCGTCCAGGCGCGGAACAGGCCGAACGGGAACAGCGTGTAGGCCACCAGCGCCGGCACCGGCTGCAGGCCGCGGTGCGGCGGGCGGATGCTCATGCGCGCGCTGGCCTGGCCCTGCGCCGGCACGTCGGTCCAGACGAAGCTGCTGCCGTGCGCGGCGCGGTCCAGGAAGTGCAGCGCGAGGCCGTGGCGCTCGGCCCCCGGGTTGATGCAGACGACCTCCAGCAGCGCCGCGTCGCCGGCGAACACCGGCGCCAGTGGGCGCAGGTGCAGCGTCAGCCCGCGCAGCGTGCCGTGCGTGAGGTGCATCGACACCAAGCCGGCGCCGGCCAGCAGGAAGGTCAGCGCATAACCCAGATTCAACTGGTAGTTGATCGAGGCCAGCAGCATCAGCAGCAGCGTCAATGCGAACAGCAGCCCGGCCTTGGTGGGCAGGATGTAGATGTTGCCCTGGGTCAGCGTCCAGTTGTCGGTGAGCGGCAGCCGCGCCAGCCACCACTGGCGCAGGGGCCGGCTCAGCAAGCCGGTCACGGGATCGGCACCGCCTCGACCATCGCCCGCACCTGCTCGATCGGCCCGCGGCCGCAGCCGGGCAGCGGCACCAGGCGGTGGGCGATAGCCTGCGGAAGGATGGCCTGCACGTCGTCGGGCGCCACGTAGTCGCGGCCGGCCATCAGCGCGCGCGCCTTGGCCACGCGCAGCACCGCGATGCCGGCGCGCGGCGACAGCCCGTCGACGAACCACTGGCCCGAGCGCGTGGCCGCGATCAACGCCTGCAGGTAGTCCAGCAGCGGATCGGCGGCATGCACCTGCAGCACCTGGGCCTGCGCAGCCTGCAGGGCGGTGCTCGGCATCACCGGTTGCAGCGCCGCGCTGGCCTGGCGACGGTCGACGCCGGTGAGCAGCGCGCGCTCCGACGCGCGGTCCGGGTAGCCCAGCGTGATGCGCAGCAGGAAGCGGTCGAGCTGCGACTCGGGCAGCGGGTAGGTGCCGAGCTGGTCGCTGGGGTTCTGGGTCGCGATCACGAAGAAGGGCTCGGGCAGCGCGCGCGTCTCGTTGTCCACCGAGACCTGGTGCTCTTCCATCGCCTCCAGCAGCGCACTCTGCGTCTTGGGGCCGGCGCGGTTGATCTCGTCGGCCAGCAGCACCTGCGCGAAGACGGGGCCCGGATGAAAGACGAAGCGGTCGCTGGCGCGCTCGAAGACACTGACGCCGACCAGGTCGCTGGGCATCAGGTCGGCCGTGAACTGCACGCGCGAGAACTTCAGCCCGAGCGAGACCGCCAGCGCGTGCGCCAGCGTGGTCTTGCCGACGCCGGGCACGTCCTCGATCAGCAGATGGCCGCCGGCCAACAGGCAGGCCACGCAGTCCTCGATCTGTAAGCGTTTGCCGACGATGATCGTGCTAATCTGGTCCACCAGCCCTGAAAGCTGGCGCGGGGTGTCCTGTTGCATGCGGCACGACCATAGCGGAAAAACACCAGACGAATCGACGGATGAGCACCCTGTTCTACAGCCACAGCGACTGCCGCCAGCACGACATGGGCCCCGGCCACCCCGAATGCCCCCAACGGCTGGATGCCATTTCCGACCACCTGCTGGCGACCGGGCTGGACATCGCGCTGGAGTTCAAGGACGCGCCGCTGGCCACGCTGGAGCAGCTTGAGCGGGCGCACGCGGCCGGCTACGTGATGCAGCTCAAAGACCTGCTGGAGCAGGTGCGCGACGCCGGCGTGCCCAAGGCGCTGGACCCCGACACCATGGCCTGCCCCGGCACCTGGCACGCCGCGCTGCGCGCCGCCGGCGCCGCGGTGGCGGCGACCGACGACGTGATCAGCGGCCGCGCCAGCAACGCCTTCTGCGCCGTGCGCCCGCCGGGCCATCACGCCACGCGCGACGAGACCATGGGCTTTTGCTTCTTCAACAACGTGGCGGTTGGTGCGCGCCACGCGCTGGACGTGCACGGCCTGCAGCGCGTGGCCATCATCGACTTCGACGTGCACCACGGCAACGGCACCGAGGACATCATCGCCGGCGACGACCGCGTGCTGATGTGCAGCTTCTTCCAGCATCCGCTGTACCCCTACAGCGGTGCGGTGCCCAAGGGCACCAACATGGTCAACGTGCCGATCGCGCCCTACACCCGCGGGCCCGAACTGCGCGAGACCATCGAGATGATGTGGATGCCGCGGCTGGAGGAGTTCCGCCCGCAGATGATCTTCATCTCCGCCGGCTTCGACGCCCACCGCGAGGACGACCTCGGCCAGCTTGGCCTGGTGGAGGCCGACTACGAGTGGATCACGCGCCGCGTGGTCGACGTGGCGCAGCGCCACTGCGGCGGGCGCATCGTCTCCTGCCTGGAAGGCGGCTACGCCTTGAGCGCACTGGCGCGCAGCGTGGCCGCGCACGTGCGCGTGCTGGCCGACGTGTGACGCTGTCCGTGCGTCGAGCGGTGAGCCGATTCCTCAGCCGATGCAGCCGATGCAGCCGACGCTGACGATCGACGACCTCGGTCGCTTCGTCGACTCGCTGTTGCGGCCGTCGGCGCTGATCGAGGCGGCCGTCATCGCCGGCTGCCTGCTGCTGGCCTGGCTGCTGGTGCGCGGCCTGCGCGGGCCCGAGCCGCGGCCGGACTCCATCTGGTTCGGCGACGGCGTGGTCGGCGGCGTGCTGTTCCCGGTGCTGGCGCTGCTGCTGGCGCTGGCCGCGCGCTGGGCGCTGCGCGGCTGGGTGCCGCCGGCGCTGATGAAGCTCGTGCTGCCGGTGCTGATGTCGCTGGTGGTCATCCGCCTCATCGTGCGCGTGCTGCACCGCGCGTTCCCGCACTCGGGCTTCATGCGCGCCGTCGAGCGCTGGGTGTCGTGGGTGGCCTGGGTGGCGGTGGTGCTGTGGATCACCGGGCTGCTGCCGCTGCTGCTCAACGAACTGGACGACGTGCAGTGGAAGGTCGGCAACAGCCACATCACCGCCCGCAACCTGCTGGAAGGCGGCGTCACCGCGGTGCTGGTGATGATGGTGGCGCTGTGGATCTCGGCCGCGCTGGAGGCCCGGCTGCTGCGCGGCAGCGCCGGCAGCCTGTCCACCCGCAAGATGGCGGCCAACGCGCTGCGCGCGCTGCTGCTGTTCGTCGGCCTGGTGGTTGCGATGTCGGCCGTCGGCATCGACCTCACCGCGCTGGGCGTGCTGGGCGGCGCCTTGGGCGTGGGCATCGGCCTCGGGCTGCAGAAGCTGGCGTCCAACTACGTCAGCGGCTTCGTCATCCTGGCCGAGCGCAGCATGCGCATCGGCGACGTCGTCAGGGTCGACGGCTTCGAGGGCCGCATCACCGACATCAGCACGCGCTACACGGTGATCCGCGCGCTCAACGGCCGCGAGTCCATCGTGCCCAACGAGATGATGATCACGCAGCGGGTCGAGAACTGTTCGCTGGCCGACCCCAACGTGGCGCTCAACACCGTGCTGCAGGTGGGCTACGGCACCGACCTCGACGCGCTGATCCCGCAGATCGTGCAGGCCGTGGCCGCGGTGCCGCGCGTGCTGGCCGAGCCCAAGCCCGGCGTGCAGCTCAGCAACTTTGCGGCCGATGGGCTGGAGCTGACCGTCGCCTTCTGGATCGGCGACCCCGCCCGCGGCACCAACAACGTCCGCTCCGACGTCAACCTGACGCTGCTGCGCTTGCTGGACGGGCTGGGCGTGGAGATCCCGTTCCCGCAGCGCGTGCTGCGGCGCGCGCACTGACCGTCGCTTGACGGTCGCTTGATGGTCGCCTGACGGCCGCCGCGCGCAATCCGCACGCTGCGCCCCTTCAGTCCTCGCCCGCCGGGCCGATAGGCAGGCATGGGGAGCCGTCAGAGATGATGCCGCGGGCCATCCGCCGCCGGGAACAAGCCTTCACGCTCGTCGAGCTGGCGATCACGCTGGTCATGCTCGCCGTGTTGCTGGCGATCGCCCTGCCGATGTTCCGCGGCTGGAAGGAACGCATCAAGATCGGGCAGGCGCAGGACGACATCATCGCGATCTCGGCGGTGCTCGACCAGCGGCTGCTGGACACCGGCGCGCTGCCCGCCACCCTGGCGGACATCGGCCGCGGCGGGATGCTCGACCCCTGGGGCAACCCCTACGAGTACCTGAACCTGATGACGGTCAAGGGCAATGGCAAGGCGCGCAAGGACCACAACCTGGTGCCGCTGAACACCGACTACGACCTCTACAGCAAGGGCCCCGACGGTGCCAGCGTCGGCCCGCTGACGGCCAAGGCCAGCCGCGACGACATCCTGCGCGCCAACAACGGGCGCTTCATCGGCCCGGCGTCGTCGTTCTGACGCCTGCGCACGCGGCCAGCGCCTGCCTGCCCCGCCACCGGCATGCGTGTCGAAACCGCCTTTTTGCGCAGCGCCGTCGCGCGGCGCGTGTTCTGGCTGATGCTGGCCGGTGCCGCGCTGCCGCTGGTCGTCTTCGCGACGCTCGGCTACGGCGTGCTGGCCGAACGGCTCGACGGGCTGATGCAAAGCCGGCTGCACGAGGCCGCCAAGTACGCCGGGTTGCGCGTCTACGACCGCCTGGTGTCGGCGCAGACCGCGCTGGCGGCGCTGGCGGCCAACCGGGGCGTGGCGTCGCCGCCGGCGCAGGTGCCGCTGGCGGCGCGCGCGCTGTTCGAGCATGTGGCCACGGTCGACCACGCCGGCGGCGCCGTGCAGGGCTCGACCGAGCTGGCGGCGCTGTGGCGCCGGCTGGCCGCCGACCCGCGCGACGCCGATGCGGGCCGGCGGCTGTGGTGGGCCGGCAGCGGCGACGCCGCGGCGGGCCGCGTGCTGGTGGGCGTGCGCACCGATGCGCGCTGGTGGATTGCCGAGCTGTCGCCGCAGTTCCTGTGGGACGACCTGCGCGAGCGCGACGCCGCCGTCGGCACCTGCGTGGCCGATGCCCGCGGCGTGCGCCTGCTGTGCCCGCAAGGCGCGGGCGACCGCAAGGCCGACGCCGCTGCCGGCATCCGCAGCGTGTCGTGGAGCCTGTTCACGCGCGGCGACTTCGGCAGCATCGACTGGGTGTTCACGCGCCGGGCCGCGCGCGAGCATCTGCTGGTGGGCGGCTTTCCGTTCGAGCAGGTGGCCTGGAAGGCGGCGCTGTTCAGCCTGCTGCTGGTGCTGGTGCTGAGCCTGGTGCTGATCAGGCGCACCACGGTGCCGCTGGAGCGGCTGCTCGACGGCACGCGCGCGCTGGCGCGGCGCGACTGGTCGGCGCGCGTCGTGGTGTCCGGCGGCGACGAGTTCGGCCAGCTCGCCGGCTCGTTCAACGAGATGGCCGGCCGCATCGAGCGCCAGATGCAGGCGCTGCAGGTGCAGTCGGCGATCGACCGCGAAATCCTCGACGGCCGCGACACCGACCACGCGCTGCAGCGCGTGCTGCAGCGGCTGCGGCGCCTGGTTCCCGGCGTTCGCGTCGGCCTGCTGCTGGCGCCCGACCCCGGCGGCCGCTGGCGCAGCGTGGCCGACGACGACATGTCGGCGGCCGCGGTGGCGGTCGACCCCGAACTGCTGGCCCGGCTGCAACTCGGGCCCGTCGCGCTGGGCGGCGACGAGGCGCGCCGCGCCGCGCGCCAGTTGCAGCTCGACGGCGGCGCCGGGCTCTTTCTGGTGCCGGCGCAGGCGCAGGGCCGCACGCGCGCGCTGCTGCTGCTGGAGGGCCGCCTGCCGGACCTCAGCGCGGGCGACGATGAGCTGCGCCGCGAGCTTGACGAGCTGGCCGACCGCGTGGCGGTGATGCTGGTGGCCGCCGAACGCGATCGCGCGCTGCGCGAGCGCATCGTGCGCGACAGCCTGACCGGGCTGCTCAACCGCGCCGGGCTGATCGAGCACATCGAGCAGCGGCTGGCCGCGCCCGAGGCCACGGCCTTCGTGCTGGCCTTCATCGACCTGGACGGCTTCAAGTCGGTCAACGACAGCCGCGGCCACCCGGTCGGCGACCTGCTGCTGTGCGAGGTGGCCGCGGTGCTGCGTTCGATGGCGCCGCAGGCGCTGGCGATCGCGCGGCCCGGCGGCGACGAATTCGTGCTGCTGCTGCCGCCCGAGCGCAAGCCGGCCGGCGCGCTGGCGCAGGCGCTGTGCCGGCGCCTGGCCGAGCCCTTCGACATCGGCGGGCACACGCTGCGCATCGGCGCCAGCATCGGCCTCGTGGCCTGCCCCGAGCATGGCCGCGAGCGCGTCGAGCTGATGCGCCGTGCCGACCTGGCGATGTACGCCGCCAAGGCCGCCGGCCGGGCGCGCTTTGCGTGGTTCGAGCCGGCGCTGGACCGCCGCGCCAAGGCGCGCGCCTGGGTGCAGTCGGAGCTGCCCGACGCGCTGCAACGCGACGCGCTGCGGCTGTACTTCCAGCCGCGCGTGCGCGCCGGCGACCGCCGCCTGGCCTCCGTCGAGGCGCTGGTGCGCTGGCCGCATCCCGAGCGTGGCCTGGTGCCGCCGGCCAGCTTCGTGCCACTGGCCGAGGAGGTCGGCCTGATCGGCGCGCTCGGCCGCTGGGTGCTGGACGCCGCCTGCCGCCAGATGCGGGCCTGGCGCGACGCCGGCATCGGCGTGCCGCGCGTGGCCGTCAACGTGTCGGCGCTGCAGCTGGCCGAGCCCGGCTTTGCTGCCGACGTGCTGGACACGCTGCGCCGCCATGGGCTGCCGCCAGGCGTGCTGGAGCTCGAACTCACCGAAAGCGTATTCGCCGGCGACGCCGACGAGGCGGCGGCGCGGCTGCAGCCGCTGCGTGATGCCGGCGTGCAGCTGGCGCTGGACGACTTCGGCACCGGCTTCTCGTCGCTGTCGTCGCTGTACCGGCTGCCGGTCGACGTGATGAAGATCGACCGCAGCTTCGTCTGCGACCTCGGCCAGCGCGACTCGGCCGACGCCGTGGCGCGCTCGGTGGTCGCGCTGGCGCGTGCGCTCGGCAAGCACGTGGTGGCCGAAGGCGTCGAGACGCCCGAGCAGCTGCAACGCCTGCTGGCGCTGGGTTGCGACGAGCTGCAGGGCTTCCTGATCGCGCGGCCGCTGCCGGCCGAGGCGCTGGCGCCCTGGCTGCAGGCGGCGACGGTCGAGGCCTGAAGCCTGGGCGGTTCAGCCGTTCAGCGGCAGCGGCAATCGATTCAGCCCACGGCGACCGGAATCTTGCCGATCCGCGCCTGCCACTCCTTGGGCCCGGTGTTGTGCACGCTGGTGCCGCTGCTGTCCACGGCCACGGTCACCGGCATGTCCTTGACCTCGAACTCGTAGATCGCTTCCATCCCCAGATCGGCAAAGGCCAGCACCTTGGCGCCCTTGATGGCCTTGGCCACCAGGTAGGCGGCGCCGCCCACGGCCATCAGGTAGGCGGACTTGTGCTTCTTGATGGCCTCGATCGCCACCGGCCCGCGCTCGGCCTTGCCGACCATGCTGATCAGCCCGGTCTTGGCCAGCATCATCTCGGTGAACTTGTCCATCCGCGTCGCGGTGGTCGGGCCGGCGGGGCCGACGACCTCGTCGCGCACCGGGTCCACCGGGCCGACGTAGTAGATGACGCGGTTGGTGAAGTCCACCGGCAGGGTCTCTCCCTTCGCCAGCATGTCCTGGATGCGCTTGTGCGCCGCGTCGCGGCCGGTCAGCAGCTTGCCGCTCAGCAGCAGCGTGTCGCCGGGCTTCCAGCTCGCCACCTCGGCCGGGGTCAGCGTGTCCAGGTCGACGGCGCGGCTCTTGTTGTAGTCGGGCGCCCAGTTGACGTCGGGCCAGAGGTCCAGGCTCGGCGGCTCCAGGAACGCGGGGCCCGAGCCGTCCAGCACGAAGTGGGCGTGCCGCGTGGCCGCGCAGTTGGGGATCATCGCGATCGGCTTGCTCGCCGCGTGCGTCGGGTAGGTCTTGATCTTGACGTCCAGCACCGTGGTCAGCCCGCCCAGGCCTTGCGCGCCGATGCCCAGCGCGTTGACCTTCTCGTACAGCTCGATGCGCAGTTCTTCGAGCTTGTCCTGCGGGCCGCGCTGCAGCAGCTCATGCATGTCGATGTCGTCCATCAGCGCCTGCTTGGCCAGCAGCACGGCCTTCTCGGCCGTGCCGCCGACGCCGATGCCCAGCATGCCCGGCGGGCACCAGCCGGCGCCCATCGTCGGCACCGTCTTCAGCACCCAGTCGACGATGTCGTCGCTGGGGTTGAGCATGTAGACCTTGCTCTTGTTCTCGCTGCCGCCGCCCTTGGCGGCGACGGTGACGTCGAGCGTGTCGCCCGGCACCAGCTCGACGTGGATCACCGCCGGCGTGTTGTCGCGGGTGTTCCTGCGCGCGAAGATGGGGTCGTCCAGCACGCTGGCGCGCAGCACGTTGTCGCCGTTGAGGTAGCCCTGGCGCACGCCTTCGTTGACCACCGGGTCCAGCCCCTGCTCGAAGCCTTCACCCCAGCGCACCTGCATGCCCACCTTGAGGAAGACGTTGACGATGCCGGTGTCCTGGCAGATCGGCCGCCGACCCTCGGCGCACAGTTTGGAGTTGGTGAGGATCTGCGCGATGGCGTCCTTGGCGGCGGCGCTTTGCTCGCGCTCGTAGGCGCGCGCCAGGTGGGCGATGTAGTCGGCGGGGTGGTAGTAGCTGATGAACTGCAGGGCGGCAGCGATGCTGTCGATCAGGTCCTGCTTGCGGATCGTGGCGGTCATGGCGCGATGCGAGTGGGGTGGATGGCAGGGGCGGCGGAATTATCGAGGCTATGCTCGTTGCCATTGCGCAAGCTGACCGGAAGGCATCGACGATGAACACCCGCACCGAACGCGACACCTTCGGCCCCATCGACGTGCCGGCCGACCGGCTGTGGGGCGCGCAGACGCAGCGCTCGCTGCAGAACTTCGACATCTCGGGCGAGCGCCAGGCGCCGGAGCTGATTCGCGCGCTGGCGCAGGTCAAGCGCGCGTCGGCCGTCGTCAATCATGCGCTGAAGCTGCAGGACGATGCCAAGACCAAGGCCATCGTCGCGGCCGCCGACGAGGTCATCGCGGGCCGGCACGCGGACGAGTTTCCGCTCGTGGTCTGGCAAACCGGCTCGGGCACGCAGACCAACATGAACCTCAACGAGGTCATCGCCAACCGCGCCAGCGAGCTGCTTGGCGGCGCGCGCGGCGAGGGGCGCCAGGTGCACCCCAACGACGACGTCAACCGCAGCCAGAGCAGCAACGACGTGTTTCCCACGGCGATGCACGTGGCCGCGGTGCAGGCGCTGACCGAGCGGCTGCTGCCCAGCCTGCGGGCGCTGCGCGCGACGCTGCAGGCCAAGGCCGAGGCCTTCGACGACATCGTGAAGATCGGCCGCACCCACCTGCAGGACGCGACGCCGCTGACGCTGGGGCAGGAGATCTCGGGCTGGGTGGCGCAGCTCGACCATGGCGAGCGCCACGTGCTGGCCGCGCTGCCGCACTTGTACGAGCTGGCGCTGGGCGGCACCGCGGTGGGCACCGGGCTCAACGCGCCCAAGGGCTATGCGCAAGGCGTGGCGGCCGAGCTGGCGCGGCTGACCGGCCACCCCTTCGTCACCGCGCCGAACAAGTTCGAGGCGCTGGCCTCGTGCGACGCGCTGGTGCATGCGCACGGCGCGCTGAAGACGCTGGCCGCCTCGCTGAACAAGATCGCCAACGATGTGCGCTGGCTGGCCAGCGGCCCGCGCAGCGGCATCGGCGAGATCAGCATCCCCGAGAACGAGCCCGGCTCGTCGATCATGCCGGGCAAGGTCAACCCCACGCAGAGCGAGGCGCTGACCATGCTGGCCGCGCAGGTGATGGGCAACGACGTGGCCATCAACATCGGCGGCGCCTCGGGCAACTTCGAGTTGAACGTGTTCCGCCCGCTGGTGATGCACAACTTCCTGCAGAGCGTGCGCCTGCTGGCCGACGGCATGCGCAGCTTCAACGACCATTGCGCGGTGGGCATCGAGCCCAACCGCGAGCGCATCGCCGAGCTGGTGGCGCGCTCGTTGATGCTGGTGACCGCGCTCAACACCCACATCGGCTACGACAAGGCGGCGCAGATCGCCAAGAAGGCGCACAAGGACGGCACCAGCCTGCGCGAGGCGGCGCTGGCGCTGGGCCACGTCAACGCCGAGCAGTTCGACGCCTGGGTGGTGCCGGCCGCGATGGTGGGGCGTTAGCCGCGCCGCTCAATGGTCGTCGTCTTTCGACGCATGCGGCATGACGCGGTCGGCCGCCGCGATGGCCAGCGCCGACAACAAGAAGGTGATGTGGATCACCGTCTGCCACAGCAGCACCTTCTCGCTGTAGTTGGCGGCGTTGATGAAGGTCTTGAGCAGGTGGATCGAGCTGATGCCGATGATGGCCGTAGCCAGCTTCACCTTGAGCACGCTGGCGTTGACGTGGCTCAGCCACTCGGGCTGGTCGGGATGGCCTTCGAGGTTGAGCCGCGAGACGAAGGTCTCGTAGCCGCCGACGATCACCATGATCAGCAGGTTGCTGATCATCACCACGTCGATCAGCGCCAACACCACCAGCATGATGATGGTCTCGTTGAGGTTGCTCACCTGCACCGAGCTGACGTAGCCGACACTGCTCACCAGTTTGACCAATGCCTCCTGGTTGCCGAAGGCGGCTTCGATCAGGTGGACCAGTTCGACCCAGAAGTGGAAAACGTAGACGCCCTGCGCGAGGATCAGGCCCAGATACAGCGGCAGCTGCAGCCAGCGGCTGGCGAAGATCAGGCTGGGCAGCGGGCCCATCCGCAGTGGCAGGGCCTTGGGGTTTTCATGCATGCGCAAAAGCTTCCGGATGCGAGTTCAATGAAGAAAGATTGTAGGTAGCCGGTGCATGGGCTTTCGCCTGCGGCGTCAGGCGGGGGTAAGAGCCTGCACCTACCTTTGCGCCCGGCCGGAACTGGACTCCGGCCGCAACTGATGGAGACATGTATGGCCAGCGCTGACAGCCCCACCGAATACCAGTCGTATCCCCCGCCGGCATCGATGGCCGGCGCCCACATCGCGGGCCAGGCTGCCTACGACGCGCTGGTGAAGGAGGCCGAGACCGACTACGCCGCCTACTGGGCCCGGCTGGCGCGCGAGTTCATCACCTGGAAGAAGCCCTTCACCCAGGTGCTGGACGACAGCAACGCGCCGTTCTTCAAGTGGTTTGCCGACGGCACGCTCAACGCCTCGTACAACTGCCTGGACCGCAACATCGAGCGCGGCCTGGGCGACAAGACGGCCATCATCTTCGAAGCCGACGGTGGCGAGGTCACCAAGGTCAGCTACCGCGAGCTGCTGACGCTGGTGTGCAAGTTCGCCAACGCGCTGAAGTCGCTGGGCATCAAGAAGGGCGACCGCGTCATCATCTACATGTCGATGGGCGTCGAAGGCGTGGCCGCGATGCAGGCCTGCGCGCGCATCGGCGCCACGCACTCGGTGGTGTTCGGCGGCTTCAGCGCGCAAAGCCTGCGTGACCGCATCGAAGACACCGGTGCCGTGGCCGTGCTCACCGCCGACCAGCAGGTGCGCGGCGGCAAGCACCTGCCGCTGAAGGCCATCATCGACGAGGCGCTGGCGCTGGGCGGCTGCGACAGCGTGCGCAAGGTCGTCGTGCACAAGCGCACCGGCGGCGAGATCCCGTTCAACGCCGGCCGCGACGTCTGGCTGGCCGATCTGCTGAAGGGCCAGCCCGAGACCTGCGAGCCCGAGTGGGTGGAGGCCGACCACCCGCTGTTCCTGCTGTACACCAGCGGCAGCACCGGCAAGCCCAAGGGCGTGCAGCACAGCACCGGCGGTTACCTGCTGCACGCGGCGATGACGACCAAGTGGGTTTTCGACCTCAAGCCCGACGACATCTTCTGGTGCACGGCCGACATCGGCTGGGTCACGGGCCACACCTACATCACCTACGGCCCGCTCGCGCTGGGCGGCACCGAGATCGTGTTCGAGGGCGTGCCCACGTACCCGGACGCCGGCCGCTTCTGGAAGATGATCCAGAACCACAAGGTCACGGTCTTCTACACCGCACCGACGGCGATCCGCAGCCTGATCAAGGCCGCCGAGTCCAACGAGGCGGTGCACCCGCGGCGCTACGACCTGTCGAGCCTGCGCATCCTGGGTTCGGTGGGCGAGCCGATCAACCCCGCGGCCTGGGAGTGGTACCACCGCGAGGTTGGCGGCGGCCGCTGCCCGATCGTCGACACCTGGTGGCAGACCGAAACCGGCGGCCACATGATCACGCCGCTGCCGGGCGTCACCACGCTGGTGCCGGGCTCCTGCACGCTGCCGTTGCCGGGCATCACGGCGGCCATCGTCGACGAGACCGGCAACGACGTGGTCAACGGCCAGGGCGGCATCCTGGTCGTCAAGAAGCCCTGGCCCGGCATGATCCGCACGATCTGGGGCGACCCCGAGCGCTACAAGAAGAGCTACTACCCCGAAGACTTCAAGGGCCGCTACTACCTGGCCGGCGACGGCGCGATCCGCGACGCCAAGACCGGCTACTTCACGATCACCGGCCGCATCGACGACGTGCTCAATGTCAGCGGCCACCGCATGGGCACGATGGAGATCGAGAGCGCGCTGGTGAGCTGCACCGACCTGGTGGCCGAGGCCGCGGTGGTCGGCCGCCCCGACGACACCACCGGCGAGGCGATCTGCGCCTTCGTGGTGCTCAAGCGCCCGCGCCCGGTCGGCGACGAAGCGAAGAAGATCGCCAACGAGCTGCGCAACTGGGTGGCCAAGGAGATCGGTCCGATCGCCAAGCCCAAGGACATCCGCTTCGGCGACAACCTGCCCAAGACGCGCAGCGGCAAGATCATGCGCCGGCTGCTGCGCTCGATCGCCAAGGGCGAGGCGATCACGCAGGACACGTCGACCTTGGAGAACCCGGCGATTCTCGACCAGCTGGCCGAGAACAACTGAGCGCCGCGACCCGGCAGATCGGCTACAGTGGCCGCCGCATCAAGGGCGGCCGCCATCGGCCGGCCGCCGGAGGTCTCCCGCCATGCTCCTCGCTGCCATCGGCGCACTGCTCGTCATCCTCAAGCTGATGGAAATCGACCCCGTCGCGGGCTGGTCGTGGTGGTGGGTGCTGGCGCCGTTCGCCGGCGCGTTCGTCTGGTGGATCTATGCCGACACCACCGGGCTGACGCAGCGGCGCGCGATCAGGCGCCTCGAAGAGCGCAAGGTCCAGCGGCGCGAACGCGACATGGCCGCGCTGGGCCTCAAGGTCCACAGCGACCGCCGCAAGCGCGCCGGCCGCGACGCGGCCGAAGAAGCCAAGCAACAGGCGCGCGAACGCGGGCGCAACCGCAAGGGCGAGCGCTGAGGCCCAGACGGGCGCCGCCGGGCCGGCCGCAGGCGCGGCCCTTGCGACTTCAGAACTTGTCCAGCACCGCCCCGCCGCTGGCGCTGCACGCGTTCCTGGCGAACTTGGCCAGCACGCCGCGGGTGTAGCGCGGCGCCGGCTGCTTCCAGGCCGCGCGGCGGCGCGCCAGTTCGTCGTCGGCCACGTTGAGCTCCAGCAGCAGCTTGTGGGCGTCGATGGTGATCGAATCGCCTTCGTGGATCAGCGCGATGTTGCCGCCTTCATAAGCCTCGGGCGCGACGTGGCCGACCACCATGCCCCAGGTGCCGCCCGAGAAGCGGCCGTCGGTGATCAGGCCCACGCTCTCGCCCAGGCCCTGGCCGATGAGCGCGCCGGTGGGCGCCAGCATCTCGGGCATGCCGGGGCCACCCTTGGGCCCGAGATAGCGCAGCACCATCACGTCACCGGCCTTGATCTTGCCGGCCATGATCGCGGCCAGCGCGCTCTGCTCGTCGTCGAACACGCGCGCCGGGCCGGTGATCACCGGGTTCTTCAGGCCGGTGATCTTGGCCACGCAGCCTTCGGGCGAGAGGTTGCCCTTCAGGATGGCCAGGTGGCCCTGCGCATAGAGCGGGTTGCTCACCTTGCGGATCACCGGGTTGTCGGCCGCCAGCGGCGGCACGTCGGCCAGGTTCTGCGCCACGGTCTTGCCGGTGATGGTCATGCAGTCGCCGTGCAGCAGCCCGGCGTCGAGCAGTTCGCGCATCACCTGCGGGATGCCGCCGGCGCGGTGCAGGTCGATCGCCAGGTACTGGCCGCTGGGCTTGAGGTCGCACAGCACCGGCACCTTCTGGCGCATGCGCTCGAAGTCGTCGATGGTCCAGTCCAGCCCCGCGGCATGCGTGATCGCCAGGAAGTGCAGCACCGCGTTCGTGCTGCCGCCGGTGGCCATGATCACCGCCACCGCGTTCTCCACCGCCTGCTTGGTGACGATGTCGCGCGGCTTGAGGTCGGCCTTCACCGCGGCCACCAGCGCCTGTGACGCGCGCTGCACCATGCCGACGATCTCGTCCTCGACGTTGGCCATCGTCGACGCATAGGGCAGGCTCAGGCCCAGCGCCTCGAAGGCGCTGCTCATCGTGTTGGCGGTGTACATGCCGCCGCAGCTGCCGGTGCCGGGGATGGCGCGGCGCTCGATCTGGCAGAAGTCTTCCTCGCTCATCTTGCCGGCGCTGAACTGGCCCACGGCCTCGAAGACGCTGACGATGTTGAGGTCCTGGCCCTTGTACTTGCCGGGCAGGATGGTGCCGCCGTAGATGTAGATGGCCGGCACGTTGGCGCGCAGCATGCCCATCATGCCGCCGGGCATGTTCTTGTCGCAGCCGCCGATGACCATCACGCCGTCCATCCACTGGCCGCCGACGCAGGTCTCCACGCAGTCGGCGATGACCTCGCGCGAGACCAGGCTGTACTTCATGCCCTCGGTGCCCATCGCCATGCCGTCGCTGATGGTCGGCGTGCCGAAGATCTGCGGGTTGGCGCCGGCCGCCTTCAAGGCGTCCACCGCGGCGTCGGCCAGGCGCTGCAGGCCGCTGTTGCAAGGCGTGATGGTGCTGTGGCCGTTGGCCACGCCGATCATGGGCTTGCCGAAGTCGCGCTCGGTGTAGCCCATCGCGTAGTACATCGACCGGTTCGGCGCCCGCGCCACGCCTTCGGTGATGTTGGCCGAGCGGCGGTTGATCTTGTCTGCGGACATGGCTTGCGGTCTCCTGCGCTGGCGACGGTGAAACCGGAAATTCTAGAGCCGGCTGCTAGCATCGCGGCCCATGCTCGTGCACCCGCAATTCAACCCCGTGGCCATCGAGCTGGGGCCGGTCCAGATCCACTGGTACGGCATCACCTACCTGGTCGCCTTCGGCCTCTTTCTGTGGCTGGCGCGGCTGCGCGTCAAGAAGCCCTGGTTCGCTGCCGCCGGCTGGACCGCGCGCGACGTCGAAGACCTGCTGTTCTACGGTGTGCTGGGCGTGGTGCTGGGCGGACGCATCGGCTACGCGCTGTTCTACAAGCCGGCGGAGTATCTGCAGCATCCGCTGGAAATCCTGATGGTCTGGCGTGGCGGCATGAGCTTCCACGGCGGCCTGATCGGCGTGATGCTGGCGGTGGCGTGGTTCGCGCACTCGCGCCGCCGCCACTTCCTGGACGTGATGGACATCGCCGCGCCCTGCGTGCCCACCGGGCTGGCCGCCGGGCGCATCGGCAACTTCATCAACGGCGAGCTGTGGGGCCGCGCCGCCGACCCCAGCCTGCCGTGGGCGATGGTGTTTCCGCAAGCACCCGACCGGCTGCCGCGCCACCCCTCGCAGCTGTACCAGTTCGCGCTCGAAGGCTTGCTGCTCTTCGTGCTGCTGTGGTGGTACGGCAGCCGCCAGCGGGCGCGCGGCCAGGTGGCGGCCGCCTTCGTCTTCGGCTACGGCGTGCTGCGCTTCGTTGCCGAATACTTCCGCGAGCCCGACAGCTTTCTGGGCCTGCTCGCGCTGGGCATGAGCATGGGCCAATGGCTGTGCCTGCCGATGATCGTCGGCGGCGCGGCGCTGTGGTGGTGGTGCGGGCGGCGCCAAAGGCTAACGATATAAGCGATGCGACAAATCTTCTTCGACACCGAGACCACGGGCCTCGACGCCGACAAGGGCGACCGCATCGTCGAGATCGGCTGCCTGGAGATGGTGGACCGGCGCATGACCGGCAACAACCTCCACCTCTACCTCAACCCCGAGCGCAGCAGCCACCCCGACGCGCTGAAGGTGCACGGCCTGACCGACCAGTTCCTGGCCGACAAGCCGCGCTTCGCCGAGATCGCCGACGAGCTGCTGGCTTTTCTCAGCGGTGCCGAGCTGGTGATCCACAACGCCGCCTTCGATGTCGGATTCGTCAACGCCGAGCTCAAGCGCCTGGGCCGCGGCGCCATCGGCCAGGTGGTGGCCAAGGTCACCGACTCGCTGCTGATGGCGCGCGAGATGTTCCCCGGCAAGGCCAACTCGCTGGACGCGCTGTGCCGCCGGCTGGAGGTGGACAACAGCAACCGCACGCTGCACGGCGCCTTGCTCGACGCCGGGCTGCTGGCCGAGGTCTACATCCGCATGACCCGCGGCCAGGGCTCGCTGGTCATCGAAAGCCAGGCCGCCGGCCCTGCCCAGCTGGCGGTGGCCGACATCGACCTCTCGGCGCTGGTGCTGCCGGTGATCGAAGCCAGCCCCGACGAAGCGCAAGCGCACGAGGCCGTGCTGGACGAACTGGACAAGGCCTGCGGCGGCAAGACCGTCTGGCGGGCCGTCGCGGCCTGAGCTTGTGGCATACTCTGCGGCTCACCCGGCAACCGGGTCCTGCCGCGCCAGCCAGCACGGAGACGGCAGCGACACAGACACCGGGCAGTTAGCTCAGCGGTAGAGCACTGCCTTCACACGGCAGGGGTCGCAGGTTCAAACCCTGCACTGCCCACCAGGAAAATCAAGCATTCAGCGGCGCCTGCGGGCGCCGCTTTTGCGTGGCGGCTACATCAGCGTGGCGGCTACATCAGCGCCACGCCCTTGACCTGGGCGTACAGCGGCTCACCCGGGCGCAGCGCCAGCGCCTCGAAGCTCTTGCGGGTGATGCGCGACAGCAGCCGTGGGCCTGACGTACCGGCGGCCGTGGCGGCCGCGGGGTCGCCGAGGCGAAGCTGCAGCAGCACCGTGCCGTGATTGAGCTGCAGGTCGTCCAGCCGGGCCGGCAGCACGTTGACGATGCTGGTCTCGCGCGGCAGCTGCCGCGTCACGCTGACATCGCGCGCCAGCACGCGCGCGCGCACGGTGCTGCCCACCGCGGCCGGGCTGGCGCCCACCCACAGCGCGCCGCCGGCGAAGCCGATCTGCGTCAGCGCGTAGTCGGGGTCGTGGGCCTGCACCCGCGCCTCGATCACCACGCCGGCGTCGTCGCTGTGCGCCAGCGGCAGGTCGGGCCGGGCCAGCAGCTCGGCCAGCGGCCCGGCGGCCAGCGCCCGGCCCTCGTGCATCAGCACCAGATAACTCGCCAGCCGAGCCACCTCATCCATCGCGTGGCTGACGTAGACGACGGGCAGCGCCAGCTCGCGCTGCAGCCGCTCCAGGTACGGCAGGATCTCGGCCTTGCGCGGCGCGTCCAGCGCGGCCAGCGGCTCGTCCAGCAGCAGCAGCTCAGGGCCGGTGGCCAGCGCGCGGGCGATTGCCACGCGCTGGCGTTCGCCGCCGGACAAGGTGTCGGGCCGGCGGTTCATCAGCGCGCCGATGCCCAGCAGATCGACCACCGCATCGAGCGACACGCGCTCGGCGCTGCCGGCGCTGCGGCGGCGGCCGTAGGCCAGGTTGCCGGCGACGCTGAGGTGCGGGAACAGCGCCGCTTCCTGGATCACGTAGCCGATGGCGCGGCGGTGCGTGGGCACGAAGACGCCGGCGGCGTCGTCCTGCCACACGGTGCTGCCCAGCGCGACGCGGCCTTGCGCGCGCTCCAGCCCGGCCAGCGCGCGCAGCAGCGTGGTCTTGCCGCAGCCCGAGGGACCGAACAGCGCGCTGACGCCTTCGCCGGGCAGGCTGAGGTCGACGTCGAGCGTGAAGCCGGCGCGCGCCAGCCGCAGACGGGCGTCGATCGTCATGCGGCGGTGGCCAGCCGCTGGCGCCGGTTGAGCATCGACAGCGACACCAGCACCAGCAGCGCGAACACCACCATGCCGCCGGCCAGGCGGTGCGCGGCGTCGAACTCGGTGGCCTCCACGTGCTCGTAGATGGCCACCGACAGCACGCGCGTGGCGCCGGGGATGTTGCCGCCGATCATCAGCACGACGCCGAACTCGCCCACCGTGTGCGCGAAGCCCAGCACCGAGGCCGTCAGCAGCCCCGGGCGCGCCAGCGGCAGCGCCACGCTGAAGAAGCGGTCCAGCGCACCGGCGCGCAGCGTGGCGGCGGCTTCCAGCGTGCGCTCGGGAATGGCCTCGAAGGCCTGCTGCAGCGGCTGCACGACAAAGGGCATCGAATAGATCACCGAGGCCAGCACCAATCCGCTGAAGGTGAACGGCAGCCGCCCCAGCCCCAGCGCCTGCGTCAGCTGCCCCACCGGCCCGTGCGGACCCATCAGCAGCAGCAGATAAAAACCCAGCACCGACGGCGGCAGCACCAGCGGCAGCGCCACCAGCGAGGCCGCCAGCGGCTTGATGCGCGAGCGCGTGCGCGCCAGCCACCACGCGATGGGGGTGCCGACGATCAGCAGCAGGACCGTGGTCAGCGCCGCCAGCTCGGCGGTCAGGCGCACGGCCAGCCAGTCGGCAGACGTCATCGGCTCAACGATAGCCGTAGGCGGCGATGACTTCCTTGGCCGGCGCCGACTTCAGGTAGTTCAGCAGCGCCGCGGCGGCCGGGTTCTGCTCGCCGGCCTTCAGCAGCACGGCGTCCTGCCGGATCTCGCCGTACAGCGACTGCGGCACGCGCCACATCGAGCCCTGCGTCGGCTTGCCCGGCACCGCCACCTGCGACAGCGCGACGAAGCCCAGCTCGGCGTTGCCGCTGGCCACGAACTGGTAGGCCTGCGCGATGCTGTCGCCGGTGACGAGCTTGGGCGTCAGCGCGTCGCTCAGGCCCTTGGCCTTGATCACCTCGGCGCCGGCCGCGCCGTAGGGCGCCGTTTTCGGGTTAGCAATGGCGATCTTGCTGAACTTGCCGCTGCTCAGCACCGCGCCCTGGTCGTCCACCAGGCCCGGCTGCGCGCTCCACAGCACGAGCTGGCCGATGGCGTAGGTGAAGCTGGTGCCGGCCACGCCCCGGCCTTCGGCGACCAGCTTCCTGGGCGTCTCGTCGTCGGCGGCGATCAGCACCTCGAAGGGCGCGCCGCCGGCAACGATCTGCGTGTAGAACTTGCCGGTGGCGCCGGCCGATGACTTGACGACGTGGCCGGTGGCGGCGGTGAAGCCCTCGGCGATCTTCGCCAGCGGGCCGGCGAAGTTGGCCGCCACGGCGACCACCACGTCGCCGGCCAGCGCGGCTTGGGACGCCAGCGTGCCCAGGGCGAGGGCGACAGCGGCGATCAGGGTGCGTTTGTTCATCGTGTTTCTCCAGGGAGTGAGTGGTTGTTCAATCGATGACGGCCAGGATCACGCTGGACACCTTGAACGCCGCGCAGGCGCGCACGCCTTCGGCCAGCGCCAGGTGGTCCAGCGATTCGCGGGTGATCACGGCGCAGGCGCTGCGGCCCTGGCCCAGGTCCAGCGTGACCTCGGCGTTGACCGGGCCGCTGACGATGCGCTGCACCGTGCCCCACAGCCGGTTGCGCGCGCTGATGCGCAGCGTCTCGTCGGTCAGCAGCAGCAGCGACGAAGACTTGACCAGCGCGATCACCTCGCTGCCGATCGCCAGGCCGAGCTGCTCGGCCGATTCGCGCGTGACCACCGCGGCGATCTCCAGGCCTTCGTCCACGTGCACCAGCACCTCGAAGTCGACCGCGCTCTCGCGCAGCCCGCGGACGCGTCCGGCAAACTGGTTGCGCGCGCTGGTGCGCACCGTCATGCGGCGCAGCAGGCGGCGGAAGGCCGGCACGTCGCCGCCGGGCTCGGTGGCAAAGCGCTCGGCCAGGCGGTCCAGCGCGGTCTGGTACTCGGCCTGCACCGCGCGGTACATCGCCACCACGCGGCGGCCATGGTCCGTGAGCCGCGTGCCGCCGCCGGCACGGCCGCCGGTGCTGCGCTCCACCAGCGGCTGCTCGGCCAGGTTGTTCATCGCGTCCACCGCGTCCCAGGCCGCCTTGTACGACAGCGGCACGTGCTTGGCGGCCTGCGAGATCGAGCCGTGGCGGTCGATCTGCTCCAGCAGCCGCACGCGCGTGTCACCCAAAAAGGCGCCCAGGTCGGTGCTGACCGCCAGGTGGCCGGTGAGCCGGGACTTTTCCGCTATCGTGTTTGTCATATGACGCAGGCTGGCGATAGATTGCAAAGCAATCAAATTTCGCTGTATTGTCGTCGATATAACGAAACTGCCTCCAAGACCCCATGAAGATCAGCGCACGCAACCAGTTCCAGGGCCGCATCACGCGGCTGATCCAGGGCCCCGTCAACAGCGAGGTGGCGATCGCGCTGCCCGGCGGCGACGAATTGGTGGCCGTGGTCACCACCACCAGCGCGCGCGACCTCGGCTTGGCGGTGGGCGGCAGCGCCACCGCGATCGTCAAGGCGCCGTGGGTGATCGTCGTCGCCGGCGAGGGCGGCCTGCGCTTCTCGGCGCGCAACCAGTGGCGCGGCACCGTCAGCGCCGTCAAGCCCGGCGCGGTGAACGCCGACCTGGCGATCACGTTGCCCGGCGGCGCGGTGGTGCACGCGGTGATCACGCTGGACGCACTGGCCGAGCTGGGCCTGGCGGTGGGCATGCCGGCGCGCGCGATCGTCAAGGCGAGTCACGTGGTGCTGGCGGTTTGATCGGCCGCGGGTGGCTGCTGGTGGCCGCTGCTGGCCGCTGGTGGCCGCGAAGTCGCCGCAGGCGTTGCCGGCCAAGTACGAAGCGCGAGGCGACTCATGGCTGAAGCCGCAGCCACTGCACTGCGCGGCAGCGGCCCTCGCGCCGCACCGACTCGACCTCGCTATTGCAGATTGCCGGCGACGGCGATGGTCTGCGCCGTGATGTAGTTGGACTCGGGCGAGCAGAACAGATACACCGCGTCGGCGGCCTCCTGCACCGTGCCGGCACGTCCCAGCGGGTTGCGCTGCGCGTGCGACTTCGCCGCCTCCGGGCTGATGCCGACGCGGATGTCGCGGCCATCGATCTTGACGGTGGCGCCGGCATGTGCATCGGCCGCGGTCATGCGCGTCAGGATGAAGCCGAAGGCCACGGCGTTGACGTTGACCTTGAAGCGGCCCCATTCGCGCGCCAGCGCCCGCGTCATGCCGATCACGCCGGCCTTCGCGCTGCTGTAGTTCATCTGGCCGGCGTTGCCGTTCAGCGCCGACACCGACGAGATGTTGACCACCTTGCGGAAGACCTCGCGGCCGGCCGCCTGGTCGGCCGCCGCCTGCGCCTTGATCACCGGATAGGCGGCGCGCAGGATGCGAAACGGCGCGGTCATGTGGCAGTCGAGGATGGCGTACCACTGCTCGTCGCTCATCTTCTGGATCACATCGTCCCAGGTGTAGCCGGCGTTGTTGACGATGATGTCGATGGCCTTGAAGTGATCCATGGCCGTCTTGATGTAGCGCTCGGCGAAATCCGGCGCCATCACGTTGCCGTTGCACACCGCGGCCTTGACGCCCAGCTGGCGCACCCGTTCGGCCGTTTCCTGCGCCGGCTCGGCGTCCAGGTCGTTGATGACGAGGTGCGCGCCTTCGCTGGCCAGCTTCAGCGCAATGGCCTGGCCGATGCCGCGGCCCGAACCGGTGACCAGCGCCACCTTGCCTTCGAGTTTGCCCATGGGGTGCTCCTTCAGAGGGCGACGATGGCGTCGCCCAGGATCTTGATGTCGCCGTACTGGTTGGCGGTCTGGATCTCCAGCCGGACGCGCTGCTCGCCGTCGGCCTCGAACTGCTCGACGACGCGGCCGCTGCAGGTGATGACGTGGCCCAGGTGCGTGATGCCGACGAAGCGCACGCTGAAAGCGCGCAGCCGGCGCTGGTCGACCCACTGCGTCAGCAGCCGCCCGAGCCAGGCCATCGACAGCATGCCGTGCGCGAACACGTCGGCCATGCCGGCCTTGCGCGCGAAGTCGATGTCGATGTGGATCGCGTTGTGGTCGCCGGAAGCGCCGGCAAACAGCGCCAGCGTCGTGCGGTCGACCGCGGGCAGCGTCAGTGGCGGCAAGGTGTCGCCGACCTGGATGCTGTCGCCCTTCAGTGCAGTCATTTCGATGTCTCCGTCAAACGGCGCGGTGCACGAGCACGCTGCGCAGATCGGCGACGTGTTCGCCCCGCTGGTTGCTGATGCGCGTCTCGCGCACGACGAACTCCAGCGCGCCGTTCTTCTTGGCGTAGATGTCGGCGATGTGCGTCTCGAAGCTCAGCGTGTCGCCGGCATGGGCCATGCGGTGGTACGCGAAGCTCTGTTCGCCGTGCAGGATGCGGTTGGGCACGATGCCCAGTTCGTCGCGCCAGCCGCTGGGCGGCGCGTTGAACTCCAGCGAGAACAGAAAGGTCGGCGGCAGCGGCAGGCCGGCGTGCCCGGCGTCACGCGCCGCCGCCTCGTCGCGGTACACCGGGTCGGTCTCGCCGATGACCTTGGCAAACAAGCGCAGCTGGCCGGCTTCGGCCGTCACCTGGTAGCCGGGCAGCTTCTTGCCGATGTGCTTGGGGTCGATCATGGTCGAGACCCCCTTCAGGCCGCTTTGCGCAGCAGCGTGACGATGCCCGCGCCGCCCAGCCCCAGGTTGTGCTGCAGCGCGACGCGCGCGCCCGCCACCTGACGGTCCTGCGCGCTGCCGCGCAGTTGATGCGTGAGCTCGTAGATCTGCGCCAGGCCGGTCGCGCCCAGCGGGTGGCCTTTCGACAGCAGCCCGCCCGAGGGATTGACCACCCATCGGCCGCCGTAGGTGTTGTCGCCGTCGTCGACGATCTTCTCGCCTTCGCCCGCCGGCGCCAGGCCCAGCGCCTCCATGGTCAGCAACTCGTTCTGCGCGAAGCAGTCGTGCAACTCGATCACGTCCACGTCCTCGGGGCCGATGCCGGCTTGCTCGTAGACCTGCTTGGCCGCCAGCCGGGTGATGTCGGTGCCGACGACGCGGATCATGTCGCGCGTGTCGAAGCTGCTCGGCGGGTCGGTGGCCAGCGCCTGCGCTGCCACCGCCACGTCACGGCGCAGGCCGTGCTGCTTCGCGAAGGCCTCGGAGACGACGATCGCCGCCGCCGCGCCGCAGGTCGGCGGGCAGGCCATCAGCCGCGTCAGCACGCCCTCCCACAGCGGCGGCGAGGCCAGCACGTCTCCGGTGCTGACCACGTTGCGGAACACCGCCAGCGGGTTGCGCGCGGCATGCCGGCTGGCCTTGGCGCGGATCTTCGCGAAGGTCTCGAGCTTGGTGCCGTATTGCGTCATGTGCGCCAGGCCGGCGCCGGCGAACTGGCGGATCGCGTTGCCCGGCAGGTCGCTGCGGCCGACCAGCTCGTCGACCAGCGCGTTGGCGCGTTCCAGCGCCGGCTTGCGGTCGGTCCACACCGACTTCAGCGCGCCGGGATTCATCTGCTCGAAGCCCAGCGCCAGCGCGCAGTCCACCATACCGCTTTGCACCGCCTGGCGCGCCAGGAAGAAGGCCGACGATCCGGTGGCGCAGTTGTTGTTGACGTTGAGGATGGGAATGCCGCTCATGCCCAGGTGGTACAGCGCCTTCTGCCCGCAGGTGGAATCGCCGTAGACGTAGCCGACATACGCCTGCTGCACGTCGGCGTAGGCGATGCCGGCATCGTCCAGCGCCTGCCTGGCAGCCTGCGCGCCCATCAGGTCGTAGGGCTCGCTGGTGCCCGGCTTCTTGAAAGGGATCATGTCGACGCCGGCGACGAAGAGGGGGCTGCTCATGGCTTGCTCCTGGGGGTTCACAGCTTGCGCGCGATCAGCTCGCGCTGCACCTCGCTGGTGCCGCCGTAGATGCGGTTGACGCGGTAGTCGACGAAGGCGCGTGCCACCGGATACTCCAGCATGTAGCCGTAGCCGCCGTGCAGCTGCACCATCGTGTCCAGCGCGCTGCCCAGCGATTCGGTGGCGTAGAGCTTGGCGATCGCCGCCTCCTCCAGCGTCAGCCGGCGGCGCAGGTGTTCGGCCAGGTAGTGGTCGACCATCAGCCGCACCGCGGTGCATTGCGCCGTCAGGTCGGCCAGCTTGAACTGGGTGTTCTGGAAGTCCCACACCGTCTGGCCGAAGGCGCGGCGGTCCTTCACGTAGGCGATCGTGTGCTGCAGCGTCGCCTCGTAGGCCGCAGCCGCGCCCAGCGCGATCATGAAACGCTCCTGCGGCAGCTCCTGCATCAGCGCGTACATGCCCTTGCCTTCCTCGCCGAGCAGGTTGCTCGCCGGCACGCGCACGTCATCGAAGAACAGCTCCGCGGTGTCGGCCGCATGCTGGCCCACCTTGTCGAGCTTGCGCCCGCGGCGAAAGCCGGGCCGGTCGGCCTCGACCAGGATCAGGCTCATCGCCTTGGAGCCGGTGGCCGTCGGGTCGGTCTTGGCCACCACGATCACCAGATCGCACTGCAGCCCGTTGCTGATGAAGGTCTTGGCGCCGTTGATCACGTACTCGTCGCCATCGCGCCGCGCCGTGGTGCGGATGCCCTTCAGATCGCTGCCGGTGCCCGGCTCGGTCATCGCGATCGCCAGCATGGTCTCGCCGCTGGCGGCGCCGGGCAGCCAGCGGCGCTTCTGCTCGTCGCTGCCCAGGCGCAGGATGTAGGGCGCGATGATGTCCGAGTGCATGCCGAAGCTGATGCCGTTGAGCCCCAGGTAGGCCATCTCCTCGGCCAGCACCGCGGCATGGCCGAAGTCGCCGTCGCCGCCGCCGTACGCGCCGGGCAGCGCCGGGCACAGCAACCCCTCGCGGCCGGCCTTCAGCCACAGCGCGCGGTCGACGCGGCCGGCCTGATTCCACGCTGCCATGTGCGGCACGGCCTCGCGTTCCAGGAAGCGGCGCACCGTGCTGCGGAACATCTCGTGGTCTTCGCGGTAGACGCTGCGCTGGATCTTCATGCCGGCTCCTGGTTCTGGCGGTGTGCCCACTGTGCGGCGCCGCGCGCGGCCTGCATCCACCCGTGGCGGGTGGCAGCGGCCGCCGGCCCGCGCCACCCGATGCAGGTGGTGGCAGGCCAGGCACTTCGCCGCAGTCTGCGGGCCGTGCCGCAACCCGAGGAAACGTCATGCGCCTGAAGCATCTACTGGCCATCGCCGCGATGGCCTGCAGCAGTCTGGTCCACGCCCAGGACTACCCGAGCCGCCCGATCACCATCGTGTTGCCGGCGCCGCCCGGAGGCGCCACCGATGCGCTGGCGCGCGTGCTGGCCGAGGAGATGGGCAAGCGCATGAAGCAGACGCTGATCGTCGACAACAAGCCGGGCGGCGCCGGCATGCTGGGCGTGCAGGCCGTGGCGCGCGCGGCGCCGGACGGCTACACCATCCTGCTGTCGCATTCCACACCGCTGATGTACGTGCAGCACCTGTTCGCCAAGGTGCCCTACGACGTGCAGCGCGACCTGGCCTTCATCACCGAGGTCTGCAGCGCCTACCCGCTGCTGACGGTGCGCAAGGACGTGCCGGCGAAGAACATGAAGGAGTTCGTCGCCTGGGCCAAGGCGAGCAAGGGCAAGCTGAACTACGGCTCGTTCGGCATCGGCTCGTCCAGCCACCTGTTGCTGGCCTACCTGAGCGAGGCGCAGCACCTGGACCTGAACCACGTCGTCTACAAGGGCGAAGCCCCGATGGTGCAGGACATGATCGGCGGCCAGATCCCGATGGGCATCTCGACGCTCGGCACCGCCGCGCCGCACGTGGCCAGCGGCGCCTTACGCGCGCTGGCGGTGATGGGCGACAAGCGCTTCGTCAACCTGCCCGACGTGCCGACGATGGCTGAAGCCGGCTTCCCCGACCCCGAGTACGTGGCGGTGGCCGGCTTCATGCTGATGGCGCCGGCCGGCACGCCGGCGCCGGTGCTGGCGCGGTTGGAGCAGGAGGCGCGCGCGGCCGTCCAATCACCGGCGATGAAGGCGCGCTTCCAGATCTACGGGCTCGCCGGCATCGGCGGCAGCGCGGCCGACGCGCGGCGCAAGTTCGAAGCCTCGCAGCCGATCATCCAGAAGCTGGTGAAAGTGTCGGGCGCCAAGGTGGAGTGAGCCAGCCCTTGTGACCGGATCCATCCCAGACCGGCGCCACCGGCACCACCGTGGCGCGGTGCTGCTCGGCGATCCCGCCTTCGCCGACGGCGGCGACGGCCTGCTTCGTCAGCTCGATGTTGACGTTGGAGATGCCGATCCGGCGCGTCAGGCCCAGCGCCTTGGACTCGGCCAGCGCCTGCATGGATCCGGCCAGCGTCACGCCGTTGCCCGGTGCCGGCCAGTGGGCGCATGGCGCACCGAATCGACGGCGGCCGCGGCCGTTGCCCTACCAGACCGGCGCGCTGAAGGATTCCACGCTGCACGCGCGACCCGTGGGGACCAGCCGCGTGCGGATCCTGGCCAGCCCCGATGACCTGAAGCGCCAAGGCACGCCGACCCGCCCGGCCCGGCTGGCGCAGCACGCGTTGCTGGGCTTCACCCAGCCCGAGTCGCTGAACGATTGGCCGCTGCGCGGCGATGGCGGCGACGCCGCGTGCATCCGGCCGACGATGGCCTTGTCCAGCGGCGAAACCTGGCGCCACATGGCGTCAGCGCCGCCGATGCGCAGCACCAGGCGTCGAAATGCCCCAGCCGTTCAGCGCAACGCCTTGGCGCAACGGGAGCAGGATCAGACCGTCAACGGCTCAGGTTTCCCGCGACCCTGTCATCGCGCACCCATCCGAGAACGCCACAACTCAAACCGCCTCGACCAGCAGGCGGACATCCGCTGGCCTCGGGATCGGCGCCACGGCGCCGTAGCCCGTCGTCGTGAGCGCGGCTGCTGCATTGGCGTATTCGAGAGCCTGCTGCATCGAATCGCCGGCGACGAGGCGTGCAAGCAGCGAGCCGGCGAACGTGTCGCCTGCACCCGTCGCGTCCACGGCCCGTACCCGCCGGCCCTGGACGCTGCGCCGCTGCGTCGGCGTCGCGTGGATCGCACCCGCGGGGCCAAGCTTGAGCACCACTTCGCGCGCGCCGGCTTTGAAGCACCAATCGAGGATCGCTTCGATGTCCTTTTGCCCACTGAACAGCTCGGCGTCTTCAAGACTCGGCAGGAAGAGGTCGCTCTGGGAAACGGTCTCGCGGATGATCGCCCGCGCACGGGCCAGCGGCCAAAGCTTGAGTCGCAAGTTGGAGTCGTAAGCCACGCGAACGCCCGAGCGCCGCGCCATTTCGATGGCGGCAAAAACCGTGTCGCACGCCGTCGCGCTGATCGCCTGGCTGATGCCCGATACGTGCAGGTACTTCGCCGACGCGATCAGATCCTGCGGCAGGAAATCCGGCGTCATCCGGCTGGCGGCACTGTGGGCCCGCAGGTAGCTGAAGGTGTGGCCGGAAGGGCCGTGCGTCACGAAATAGACCGCCGTTGGTGCCTCCGAATCGCGTTGCACGGCTGCCGTGGCGACGCCTTCGCTTTGCCAGAGGTCCAGCAGCTGGTCGCCGAACGCGTCGGTCCCCACGCGGGTGAGGTATGCCGTGCGTGCGCCTTGGCGCGCGGCGGCGATGATCGCGTTCGACGTGTCGCCGCCGAAGCCTTGACGGTACTGCGGCTCGCCCGGCGTGACCTGATTGAACTCGATCATGGCCTCGCCCAGCGAGACGATGTCGGCGTCGCCTGGCGCCATGTCAGATGCGTCCGTACTTGGCCAACCCCTTGCGCAACGACTTCTCCGCGACGATCAGTTTGGCCTGCTCGAGTTCTCGCGCGTCGATCTCCTGCGCCATCGCCAGCACCGCGCCGGCATGGTCCTTGGGCACGACGACCACGCCGTCCACGTCCGCGACGATGACATCGCCGGGATGGACGATGACGCCGCCGACCTCGACGGGCACTTGCGAGGCGACCGTCTTGAATCGACCCAGCGTCGTGCCGGGGCTGACAGAACGTGCATAGACCGGGAAGCCGTAATCGCGGCGAATCTCGGTCAAGTCGCGGACGCCGCCGTCGAGCACGGCGCCGGCATGCCGGTTCGCCACGGCCCCAGCGGTCATGAGGCCGCCCCACACCGCGACATCCGGGAAGCCACCCGCAATGGAGATCACGATGACGCTGCCCGGGCTTGCTTCGTCGATCAGGTCCAGCGCGTGCTGTGGCGGCAGCAACTCGTCGGTGGCGCACTCGAGCACCGTGGCCGCCGGGCCAACGATGCGCTGGTCGTTGGTGCGCGGCTTGATCTCCGAACTCATGTAGCCACGCTTGCCGCAGATCGTGTCCACGGCATCGGCGACGGAGGCCGTGGCGACCTTGCCGAAGCCTTCCACCAGGTCTTTCATATCCATGCTGTTTGCTCCGGCTCAGGGCTTGAACGTGTAGTTGGCGCCGATGGCGGCCGCGGCAGGAATGGCCGGCAAGTCAGAGAAGAGCTGCGGCCGCGTCTTCATCAGCTCGACGATGTACTTCGGCTCGAAATGCTTGTTCACGTCGAAAGTCGACTTGATGAAGTTGCCCTTCAGCAGACGCTCCTGCGCCGTGTACAGCGCGCGGTAACTGTTGGCCGAGAGCCGCCGGTCGGACTGCTGGATGTTGAACTGCATGGCGGCCTCGGCGACGTCGGGCTTCAGGCCCGGGATCCACCGCGTGGCCACCTGCGCTGCCTGTTTGGGGTTCGCGCGCATCCACTGATCGGCCGCGGAAAGCCCTGCGAGCAGCTTCGTCACCGTCGTGCCGTTCTTCTCCACCCACGTGCGCATGCCCACGTTGTAGCCCAGCGCCGCGATCAGATCGCCACCCCGCGTCACTTCGTACGCGCCGGGAACGTCCTTGAGTGCGACGATGGGTATCGGGTCCCAGCAAACGAACGCATCCACGCCTTTGGCAAGCAGCGCCACGGTCATGTCCGGCGGCGGCGTGTTGACCAGCGTGACGTCCTGCGGCGTAAGGCCCGCCTTCTCGAGCATGGCCAGGATGTACAGGTGGTTGATCGTGCCGAACGAGGTGGCGATCTTCTTGCCCTTGAGCGTCTTCAGGTCCTTCGAGATGCCCGAGCCAGCGCCCGCGATGAGTGCCAGGGTCGCATCCGATCCGGACTTCGCTGCATTGCCGGTGTAGTTGCCGACCGCGACGAGATCCATGCCGCGCAACACCGCCCCGATCATCGGCACGCCGACCTGCACCATGTCGGCTTCTCCGGCCTGCAGCGCATTGAGCGCATCCACGCCTGTCGCGTAGGGCCGCGCGATCTGCACGTCCAAGCCTTCCTTCTCGAAGAACCCACGCTCCACGGCGATCGGCAGCGCCATCTGGTCGATGGCTGCGACCATGCCGGCCCTGACCTTGACCGGTGTCTGCGCGAACGCCGCTGCCCCCACGCCGAGCAGCAGCGCAGTGATCCATGCCTTTTTCATCGCTTATGTTCCTTCAGTTGGCAGCGGCTCGACCTTGACCACCCAGTAGGGACGGGCAACCGAGAGCAAGTCCGCCTTGTTGACACCGCGAAGTTCCACGGTGTTGTTCTCCGTGCCGGTGACCCGGCCGAATTTCTGGAATGCAAGCACGTGGAAACGCTCAGGTGCAAAGTCCAGCGTCACGAGCACGTTCACCTTCTGCCCTTGCGCCTGCTTCACCGTGGGCGCGATCTTGGACGGGGCCGCGACGCTGAGCCACACCTGCCAGGCCACGCCGAGCAGCAACGCGGCAACGAGCACTCGGCCCTTGCGCGTGCTCAGGATGGCGTGCAGCAGTCTCATGCCGTACGCACCAGCTGCAGCACCTGGGCCGACAGTGACTTGAACGCGTGGTCTTCCATGAGCGCGTCCCACTGGCGCGGCCGGGGCAGATGGATGGCCAGCTCCTGTTGGACCGTACCTCGCTTGGACAGCACGATCACGCGGTCGGCCAGGAAGACGGCTTCAGCGACATCGTGCGTGATGAAGAGGATGGTCGGTCGGCGCTGCTCCCAGATCCGGGTGAGTTCCTCCTGCAGCGTCATGCGGGTCTGCGCATCGACGCTGGCGAAGGGCTCGTCCATCAGCAGCACCTCGGGCTCGTTGGCCAGTGCGCGCACCACGCCCACGCGCTGCTGCATGCCGCCGGAGAGTTCGTTCGGATAACGCTCGGCCGCATGGGCCAGGCCCGCGAGCTCAAGGTACTCACGCGCGATCCGGTCGCACTCCGCCTTGCGCAAGCCGCGCATCTTGGGACCGAAGCCGACGTTGTCCAGCACGGTCTTCCACGGGAAGAGGGCGAACGACTGAAAGACGACGCCGCGCTCCGGGCCCGGTCCCTGCACCGGCTTGCCGTCGAGCAGGATGTCGCCTCCCGTATGCGGCAGGAAGCCCGCGATCATGTTGAGCACCGTTGTCTTGCCGCAGCCCGACGGCCCGACGACGGCAACGAACTCGCCGCCTTGCAGGCTGAACGAAACATCGCGAATGGCAGTGACTTCGCGGCCGGAATAGGGGTCGAAGTAGGTCTTCGACAAGTGATTCAACGTGAGGTTCTTCATCGCTGCGAGTTCACCAATCCCCACCGTTCGCCGGTGGCCTTCTCGATGGGCGCGAGCACCCAGCCGTCGACCACCCACCACAGCAGCCCGAGAACGACCATGCCCACCAGGATCTCGACGACTGAGCCAGCACGCCGGGCATCGAACATCATGAAGCCGAGCCCGCTCGTACCCACGACAATCTCGGTGGCGATCAAGGCCCGCCAGCCGAAGCCGAGCCCGTTGCGCAGGCCGGTCATGATGTTGGGCAGCGCGCCCGGCAGGATCACGTGCCAGATGACGCCTGTCTTGGACGCGCCCAGGCTGAGCGCGGCGCGCGAGAGGACTGCCGGTACCGAGCGCACACCCAGCGCCGTGTTGAGGACGACCGGAAACAGCACGGTGTAGACGATCACCACCGTCATCGTCGTCAGGCTGAAGCCGAACCAGATCAGCAGGATCGGCAGCCACGCGATGTCGCCGATGGCCTGGAAGAACAGCAGCAGCGGCCAGGCGACCTTTCGCACCCGCTCGCTCATGCCCACCAGCAACCCAAGCGGGATGCCAAGCGCCATGCCGACGCCGGCACCCCACATCAGCCGCACGACGCTGTCCTCGAGATACTCCGGCAGGATCCCTTTGTAAACCAGGGCACCGAAGGAGCGGACGACGTCCATCGGCCCGGGCAGGAAGGCGCGCGGGAAGGTGCCGGATTCGACGACGAGCGCCCACAGCAGCACCAGCGGGATGAATGGAACGATCGAGGCGATCGCAGGCCAGCGCGACGTCGTGCGCACGTACCACCCCCAGGCCGACTGAAGTGCACCGCTCATGAGCGCACCACCAGTCCCCAGCGCTCGATCGTCGCGCGCTCCAGCGGCGCGAGCAGCAGGCGGTCCAGCAGCAGCCACAGCGCGCCGATGACGATCATCCCGAACACAACCACCTCGGTGCGGTAGAAGTCGCGCGCGGCGAACAGCATGTAGCCCAGGCCGACGTTGGTGGCGATCATCTCGGCCGCAATCAGGCCGCGCCAGGCGAACCCGAGCCCGGTGCGAATGCCGGTGACGATGTTGGGCAGTGCGCCGGGCAGGATGACCTCCCGCAGCGTCGCCCAGGGTCCCGCACCGAGCGATGCGGCGGCGCGCCGCAACGTGATCGGGATGCTGCTGACCCCGAGCAGGGTGTTGTAGACCACGACAAAGAACACGGCATTGAAGATCACGAACGTGATGGCGCCGAAGCCGTAGCCGAACCACAGCGTCGCGATCGGGATCCAGGCAATGCCTGCGAGCACGGAGAAGAAGCGCAGCAGTGGCGTGAAGAAGGTGGATACGGGGCGGCTCAGGCCCATGGCGACGCCCATGGGGATGCTGAGTGCCAGGGCCAGTACGGTGCCGACCGCGACACGGCCGAGGCTCGCGGCGATGTGCCTGACCAGCGTGCCGTCGAGGACGGTTTCCCAGCCAGCGCGTGCCACGGCTTCGACGCTGGGAAAGATGCGGGGATTCACGTCGAACGAGCGGACGATCAGCTCCCACAGGACGACGAGCCCCACGAGCGGCGCCATGAACGTCGCTGCAGCCCATAGGCGCGGGAATCTCGCGCCAGCAGTGTCCGACTGAGCCGGCAGCGCGGTGTCAGGCACGCCGCACCTGTGTGCACGGTTGGATCGACGGAGGCATCTGGCTTCGCGGCATGTCGGAGTATCGCATCTAATATATCAGATGAACAATGATCCAAACCCATGGTCACGTATGATCGACTCATGGAATCCACTGATGTGCAGCTCGAGCGTCCCCGTTCGCTGACTGACCTCGCCGAGGAACGGATTCGCACGCTGATCGTGAGCGGCGCATTCGCACTGGGCGAACAGCTTTCCGAAGCGCTGCTCGCGACCCGCCTCGGTATCAGCAAGACGCCCGTGCGCGAGGCCTTATTGAGGCTTCGCCATGAGGGCTTGGTCGAGGTCCAGGCGCAACGCGGCAGTTTCGTGTTCAGGATGGACGAGGACGACGTGGACCATGTCTGCCGGTTCCGCAGCGTCATCGAATGCGAGGCCCTCGGCGACGCCATGAAGCATCACCATGCCGAGCTGCTCGAAGCGCTCGAACGTTGCATGCTCGACATGAAGCGCGCCATCGGAAAGGGTGGGGTGCAGGAGTTTCCGCGGCTGGACACCGACTTCCACAACGCCCTGGTCTTCAACTGCGACAACGGCTACTTGAAGACCGCCTATCGGCTCATCGCCTCCCAGGTGGCGGCGCTGCGCTACCGCCTGCCGACGGGTGACGCCGATGTCCGGCACTGCCAGGGTGAGCATGGCGAACTCGTCGCCGCGGTGCGAAACCGGGAAGTCCGCACGGCGCAGTCGCTGCTCAAGGCGCACATCCAGAGTACGCGGGACAGCTATCTGCTCGCCTGCCGCGCGGCAGTCGCATCCGGCTGACCGCAAGCCGGCTTCACGTGCCGCGCGCGATCCCCTTCGACCGATGGCGTCGAATGCCGCGTCAGGCGCACGCCCGATCGCGGCCATCCGAGCCGATCGCCTGGAGCCGCGGCTTCGGCAAGGCCCCATGGATTGGCTTGGCGAGGTGCTCGACGACGCTGGAATCCGCGTCGTGCTGCCGCCGTTCGCAGGCCCTAGAAGGTGCCGGGGTAGGCGCCGCCGTCGGCGAGAACGTTCTGCCCTGTGATGTAGGCTGCCTGTGCGCTGCACAGGAAGGCGCAGATGGCGCCGAACTCCGCGGGGTTTCCGAACCGCTGAGCCGGGATCAAAACCCGCCGCGCGTCCATCATCTCCTGTGCGCTCTTGCCGACCTTCTGGCCGGCTGCTGTCATGGTGCCGCGCAGGCGGTCCGTGTCGAATGCGCCGGGGAGAAGGTTGTTGATGGTCACGTTGCGGCCGGCCAGCTGGTGTGACCGGGCGATTCCCGCCACGAACCCAGTCAGCCCCGTGCGGGCACCGTTGGACAGACCGAGGTTGCCGATCGGTGCCTTCACCGCGCCGGACGTGATGTTGACGATGCGGCCAAAGCCGCGGTCGGCCATGCCGTCGACGGTTGCTTTGATGAGTTCGATGGGCGCCAGCATGTTGGCGTCCAGCGCCTTGATCCAGTCATCGCGATTCCAGTCACGGAAGTCACCGGGCGGAGGACCGCCCGCGTTCGTGACGACGATGTCGAAGTCGCGGCGGCTGCCGAGCACTGCGCTGCGGCCTTCGGCCGTCGTGATGTCGGCCGCCACGGGCACAACCGTGGCCGCGGAGGCGCTTGCATCGTTGCGGATGCGATCCGCCGCCTCATGAAGGGTTGACGCCGTACGCGCGACGATGACGACGTTGGCGCCTTCGCGCGCCAGGGCTTGTGCGCAGCCGAAGCCCAGCCCTTTGCTCGCCCCGCACACGAGTGCCCACCTTCCGCGAATGCCGAGGTCCATCACGGCTCCCACCTGAATGCCTGTGAACACAATGATAGGTGCGGGCGGCTATCGAGCTCCCGCGACCATCAATCGTGGCGCTGACGCCGTTGCGGAGTCGATGACCTCGTCCATCGCGCCGCGCCGCTGGGCCGGACCGCGCCGCTGCCGGCCACGGGACTGACCGACCGGGCTGGTGTACCGCACGGTGCAGGGCAGCTTCAGGCTGGCCGGCACTGGTGTCGATGCGCTTCTGGCACCGGTGGAGCACGGGGCTCGGCAGGGCACGTGCGCGCCAGCGCACGAGGCGGGCATACGCGCGCCAGCGCACGAGGCGCTGGTGGTCGCCATCAACGGCATCCACGGCGACCACCTCGCGCGCACCGGCAATCCCTTGCCGGTGACGATGTCGCTGCGCCATCGCGGCATCGAGGTCGACCCCTTGCGCCCGGCGGCTGCGTTGCAGGCAGCCGGCGGCGCGGCGCCGTCATCCAGACTGCTGCTGTTGATCCACGGGCTGTGCTTGAACGACCGGCAGTGGCTGGGCAGCTTGCGCAAGCTGGTGTTCCTGGGCACGCCGCATTTCGGCGCGCCGCTGGAGCGCGGCGGCAACGCGCTCGACAGGCTGCTGGCGCTCAGCCGCTACTCCGCGCCGCTCAGCCGCGTCGGCAGGATGCGCAGCGCCGGCATCAAGGATCTGCGCCTCGGCAGCTTCATGGCCTCAGTGGCGCGGCCGCCGCTGCGCGCCGGCGTGCAGTGCCATGCAGCCGCCGCAGATCCCGCCGTCGCAGGCCTGGGTCGGCCACGAGATCGGGCATCTGCAACTGCAGAGCCGGCCGGAGGTGGATGCACAGTTGCTGGCCTGGCTGGGCGGCGACACGCCGGTACTCGCGCACCAGCGGCCCTAGGCGCCGGCGTCGCCACCCAGCCCCAGATCACGCACCCGCGCCACGGCCTCGTCGCGGCCCGACACCTGCAGCTTGCCGTAGATGCGGCTCAGGTACCACTTCACCGTCTCGGGCGACAGTGACAGTGCGCGCGCGATCTTCTTGTTCGGCATCGCCTGCGCCAGCAGCCGCAGCACTGCCTGCTCGCGCTCGTTGAAGCCCGGTGCTTCGGCCTCGTGACGGGCGGCACGCGCCGGCGCCGCGGCCGGCGCGTCGCGCGTGGCGCGCGTGGCCAACAAGCGCTCGACGTAGAAGGCCAGCACCGGGTCGAGCGGCGCGCGGCCGGCCACGTCGCCGATCAGTTCGCGCGCCTTCGCGTCGGCGTCGAGCAGCGTGCGCAGCAGGCCCAGGCGCCGGCCGCGACGCAGCGCCTCCAGCACCTTGCGCTCGACGGCGTCGTCGCGGCCGCGCCAGCCATCCACCAGCGCGCTCTGCAGCAGCAATTGCACGACGCTGCGCTCGCGCCCGCGCGCCTCGCAGGATTCGATCAGCGGCGCCAGTTGATGGGCTGCCGCGTCATGGTCGCGCGTGGCCATCAGCCAGCGCAAGCGCGTGCGCTGCAGCAGCTCGTGGATCTCGCCCAGCGGGTCGGCCGCGGTCTGCGGGTGGCGGGCATCGACCTCGGCCAGGCGCTGCAGATCGGCCTCGGCCGCGGCCAGGTCGCCCTGCAGCAGCCGGCGGCTGACACGGTCGCTCAGGCTGCAGGCCAGCAGCCGGTCCAGCGAACCCTTGATCGCATAGTCCTCCAGCCGGTCCAGATAGGCCATCGCCTCCTGCGGGTTGCCGCCCAGCCAGTGGGCGGCCGACAGCACGCGCAGCACGCGCAGCACCGAGTCGGGGATCGACACCCGCTCCAGCACCTCCAACCGGCCTTCGAGCAGACGGCGCGCTTCGAGCGTCTGGTTACGCTCGTACAGCACGTCGCCGAGCAGCGCGGTGGCCAGCAGCGCGGGGTCCACGCAGGCGCGGCCGCCGGCCTCGGCGTCGCTGAGCACCGCGCGATACGCGCGCTCGGCCTTCGTGATGTCGCCCTGCATCACGTAGCTCAAGCCCACCAGGCAGCGTCCCTGCAGGCTGCCGGCTGCCGTGCCGAGCAGCGGCACGCCGTCCACCGCCAGCAGCGGCGCGTCGAACTGGATGCGGCGCGCCTGCTCGAACTCGCCACGCTGGGTGTACAGCCACGACAGCAGGTTGTTGCGTCCGCCCAGCGCCATCGCGTCGGCCTGCGGCGGTGCCTGCAGCAGCCGCGGCAGGATGGCCTGCGCGGCCTCGGTGTCGTCGCGCTGCACGGCCAGCGCGGTCTGCAGCAGCGCCACCAGGAAGCGCGCTGGCGCATCGTCCGGCGGCAGGTCGGCCTGCAGTTGCGCCAGCGTCTGCTCGCAGGCCTCCAGCTCGCGGCCGTAGAGCTGAGCCCGCGCCATCCACAAGCGCAGCCCGCTGCGCCCGCGCACCTCGGCCGGCGGCAATTGCTTGACCAGTTCGAGCAGGCGGCGCCGGTCGCCGGCCAGGAACAGCGCCTGCGCATGCTGCTCCACCAGCCGCACGGCAGTGGCCGGATCGTCGGCACGCAGCGCCTGCACGATCGCTTCGTCGACCTGGCCGTGCGCCTGCAGCCAGGCGCTGGCGCGGCGGTGGATCTCGCGCCGCTGCGGCGGATCGTGCTGCGCCAGCCGCTCGAGCAGCGTCTCGCGCAGCAGCGGATGCAGCCGGTACCAGCGCTGCGCGCCCGCGCCCTCGATCTCGGTGATGAACAGGTTGTCGGCCTGCAGCCGCGCCAGTGTCGCGGCCAGTTCGGCCGCGGCCTGCGGCCGGCCCAGCAGCGCCGCGGCCAGCGGCGCGCAGACCCGCTCGCAGGCGGCAATGCGCTCCAGCAGGTCCAGGTCCTGCGCCGACAGTCGGCCCAGCAGCTCGCGCTCGAAGTAGGCGGCAAAGGCCGCGGCATCGCGCATCGGCACGCGGCTGAAGCCGCCGTTGCCGGCCGCGCGGCGCCGGCTTTTCCAGTCGGCACAGAACAGCTGCAGCGCGGCGACCCAGCCGTCGCTGAGCTCGTGCATCAGCTTGGCGCTGCGGGCGTCGATCTCGCCGAGCTGCAGCGCCAGGAAGGCCTGCGTCTCCGCCAGGCTGAAGCGCAGGTCGCGCAGCTCGATCTCGAGCAGCTGGCCCTGCGCCCGCAGGTCGTCCAGCTGCAACCGCAGCGCGCCGCGCGTGCCGAACATCAGGTGCAGGTTGGCCGGCGCATAGTCCACCAGCCACTGCAGCGCCTGCAGCGGCGCCGGGTCGTGCAGATGCTGCAGGTCGTCGAGCACCAGCACGAACTCGCGGCCGTGTTCGGCGATGCGGCGCACCAGCGCGATCACCAGGCGCTCGGCGCCATCGGCATCGAGCACCGCGCCGACCAGCTCGGCCGCCTCGCGTGACAGCACCGGGTCGACCTCGGCGATGGCCGCCACCAGGCCTTCGACGAAGTGGTCCAACGGCTCGTCGGCGGGCTCCAGCGACAGCCAGGCGACATCGAAACCGAGCGGCAGCAGCGCCTGCATCGTCTCGGCCAGCAGCATCGTCTTGCCGAAGCCCGCCGGGCCGCGCACCACCAGGCAGCGCTTGCGGCGGGCGTCGAGCAAGCGCGCCACCAGCGGCCCGCGCGACAGGTGGCCGGCGCCTGCACGCGGCGGCGCGAAGCGGCTGCCGTCGGCGCGCGGCGTCACGTCTGCAGGCACGGCCCGGGTCTCCTTCATCTGGCTGGCGGGCATTGTGCGTCAGCACCTGGTCCGACCTGCGCCCGCCACCTGCCGCGGGTGGCGCCAGCACGGTGCCGCGCGGCTTCAATCGCCGGTATCGAGCAACGAAGGAGCCAGTGATGGGCGTGCTGAGCGGGATCCGCGTTCTGGAGTTCGAAGCCATCGGGCCTGGCCCCTTCGGCGGCATGCTGCTGGCCGACATGGGCGCCGACGTGCTGCGCATCGACCGCCCGCAGCCCGCCGCGGACCTGGGGCTGCGCACCGAGAAGCCCAAGCTCGAGGTCACCGGCCGCGGCCGGCGCTCGGTGACGCTGGACCTGAAGGCGCCCGGCGCGGCCGACGCGGTGCTTCAACTCGCCGCCCGCGCCGACGTGCTGCTGGAAGGCTTCAGGCCCGGCACGATGGAGCGCCTGGGCCTCGGCCCCGACGCCGTGCTGGCGCGCAACCCGCGCCTGGTGTATGGCCGCATGACCGGCTGGGGCCAGAGCGGGCCGCTGGCGCAGCGCGCCGGGCACGACATCAACTACGTGGCGTTGTCGGGCGTGTTGTCCACCATCGGCCCGGCGGGGGGTCGGCCGGTGCCGCCGCTGAACCTGGTGGGCGACTACGGCGGCGGCGGCATGCTGCTGGCGCTGGGCGTGGTGGCGGCGCTGCTGCAGGTGCAGCGCGGCGGCGCCGGCCAGGTGGTCGATGCCGCGATGTTCGAAGGCGCGGCGCAGCTGGCCACCGGCGTGTGGGGGCTGCACGCATCGGGCAACTGGCGCGATCAGCGCGGCAGCAACCTGCTGGACGGCGGTGCGCCCTGGTTCGACACCTACCGCAGCGCCGACGGCGGCTACCTGGCCGTGGGCGCGGCCGAGGCGCGCTTCTATGCGCAGCTGCTGCAAGGGCTGGGCCTGGCCGCCGCCGAGCTGCCGGCGCAGCACGACCGCGAGCGCTGGCCGCAGTTGCGCGAGAAGCTGGCCGCGGCCTTTGCCAGGCGCACGCGCGACGAATGGTGTGCGGTGTTCGACGCCAGCGACGCCTGCGTCACGCCGGTGCTGGGTTTGGGCGAAGCGCCGCAGCATCCGCAGGCGCGCGCACGAGACAGTTTCGTCGAGGTGGGCGGCGTGCTGCAGCCGGCACCGGCGCCGCGCTTTTCCGCCACGCCGTCAGCGCGGCCGCGGCCGGCGCCGCGGCGCGGCGAGCATGGGGCTGCCGCGCTGCGCGATTGGGGCTTCGATCGCGCCCAGGTGGAATCGCTGCAGGCGCGGGGGTTGGGGTTCGTGGGCGAGGATTGAGAGGGGCGATCCGCGTGGCAGCCGATCACCCGAACACGATCACCCGAACACGATCACCCCGCGCGCATTGCGGCCCTGCACCAGGTCGTCGAAGGCCTGCGGCGCCTCGTCGATGCGGTAGCGGCGCGTGATCAGCTCGTCGAGCATCAGCTTGCCGGCGCGGTAGTGCGCCACCAGCCGCGGGAAGTCGTGGCGCGGGCGGGTCGATCCGTAGTAGCTGCCGCGCAGCGTCTTCTCCTCCAGCACCAGCGACGCGGTGCGCACGCTGCTCAGGTCGCTCGGCTTGCCCAGGCCCACCACCACCGCGGTGCCGCCCTTGCGCAGGCAGGCATAGGCCTGGGCGACGATCTCGCCGTGGCCGACGCATTCGAAGGCGTAGTCGGCGCCGCCTTGCGTGAGCTTGCGCAGTTCTTTCACCAGGTTGTCGCTGGCCGAGGCATCGACCACCTGGGTGGCGCCGAAGGTCCGGGCCAGCGCCAGCTTGGCCGGCAGGCGGTCGACCGCGACGATGGTCGTCGCGCCGGCGCTGCGGCAACCCTGGATCACGCTCAGGCCGACGCCGCCGGCGCCGAACACGACGCAGGTCGAGCCCGGCTCCACCTTCGCGGTGTTGCAGGCCGCGCCCCAGCCGGTCATCACGCCGCAGCCGATCAGCGCGCAGCTTGCCAACGGCACGTCGCGGTCGATGCGCACCAGGCTGTTCTCGTGCAGCACCGCGTATTCGGCCATCACGCCGCAGCCGCCCATCACGTTGAGCGGCCGGCCCTGCGCATCGTGGGCGCGCGGCTGGCCGCCCGGCAGGCTGTACGGTGAGGCCTGCGCCAGGTCGCACAGGTGCGGCCGCCCCGCCGCGCAGTAGCGACAGCGGCCGCAGCTGTTGACGAAGCTGCTGATCACGTGGTCGCCGATCTGCAGCCCGGCCACGCCCGCGCCCAGCGCGCGCACGATGCCGGCCCCTTCGTGACCCAGGATCACCGGTGGCGGCAGCGGCAAGGTGCCATTGGTCACCGAGAGGTCGCTGTGGCACACGCCGCAGGCCGCGACCTCGATCAGCACCTCGTTCGGGCCCGGCGGATCGAGCACGATCTCTTCGACCTGGACCGCTTGGCCTTCGCTTCGGTGGACGACGGCCCGGCAACGCTGCGACATGGGGTTCCCTCGATGGCAATGAGACGTGCCGCGCATGCTCGTTGAAGCCCATAGCACAGGCGCCACCCGCAGCGGGTGGCGCTCCCCCGTGGGCCTGCGCCACCCGCTGCGGGTGGCGTCCACGGGCCGCCGCGCGGGTCTACTGCGAGCCATCCCTTGCGATGACTCCAGCACCATGCAAAGCGCCTACATCGTGTCCCCGTTGCGCACACCGGTCGGCAAGTTCGGCGGCGCCCTGCGCCAGCTCAAGGCCGACGAGCTGGCGGCACGGGTGCTGTGCGCGGTGCTGCAACGCAGCGGCCTGCCCGCGGGCGACGTCGACGAGGTGATCGTCGCCCAGTCCTACGCATCGAGCGAGGCCCCTTGCATCGGGCGTTATGCCGCGGCGCTGGCCGGTCTGCCCGAGTCGGTGCCGGGCTACAGCCTGGACCGGCGCTGCGGCTCAGGGCTGCAGGCGGTCGTCAACGCGGCCATGCAGGTGCAGACCGGCAACGCCGATGCGGTGCTGGTGGCCGGCGTCGAGAGCATGAGCAACATCGAGTACTACAGCACCGGCATGCGTTGGGGCACCCGCCTGGGCGACGCGCTGCTGCACGACCGGCTGGACCGCGGCCGCGTCAACTCGCAGCCGGTGGCGCGCTACGGCGAATGCTCCGGCATGGCCGAGACCGTGGAGAACCTGGTGCGCGACCACGGCATCACGCGCGAGCAGTGCGACGCCTACGCGGTGCGCAGCCACCAGCGCGCCGCGGCCGCCTGGCAGGCGGGCCGATTCGACGCCGAACTGCTGCCGCTGGACGTGCCTCAAGCCAAGGGTGAGGCGCTGCGCGTGGTGCGCGATGAAGGGATCCGCGCCGACGCCAGCCTGGAGGCGATGGCGCGGCTGCCCGCGCTGCTGCGCGGCGGCACCGCCACGGCGGGCAACGCCAGCCAGCAGAACGATGCGGCCGCCGGCTGCCTGGTGGTCTCGGGCCGCTTCGTCGACCGCCACCGGCTGCAGCCGATGGCCCGGCTCGTCGGTTGGGCCGCGGCCGGCTGCCACCCGCTGCGCATGGGCATCGCCCCGGTGCCGGCGGTGGCCAGGCTGCTGCCGCGCATCGGCCTGACGCTCGCGCAGATGGATCTGATCGAGCTCAACGAGGCTTTCGCCGGCCAGGTGCTGGCGGTGCTGCGCGAGTGGCAGCTCGACGCCGAAGACCCGCGGCTGAACGTCAACGGCTCGGGCATCTCGCTCGGCCACCCGATCGGCGCCACCGGCGTGCGCATGCTGGCCACGCTGCTGCACGAGCTGCAGCGCCGCGGCGCGCGCTACGGCCTGGAGACCCTGTGCATCGGCGGCGGCCAGGGGCTGGCGGCGGTGTTTGAACGTTGCTGATCGAAAGAGCCGAGTCCACGATGAACCCGCAAGACCCTTTGCCTTGGCGCGTGCGCGATGGCCGCGTCCACCTGCTGGCCAGCCGGCGCCCGCCCGGCGGTGGCCAGCGCGCGCGGCTGCGCTTTCCGCCGCTGCCGGCCACGTCGCCGCTGGCCGCGGGCAGCGAGTGGGTCGAGCTTCAGCCCATCGGCCGGCTCTACAGCTTCACCGTCGTGCATGCGGCGCCCAAGCTGGGCAAGCCGCCGGTGCCGCTGGGCCTGGTGGATTTCGACGAAGGCCTGCGCGTCTTCGGCCGCTTGCACTACGCGCCGGGCCGCCGGCCGCTGATCGGCGAGGCGCTGCGCGTGGTCATCGAGGACAGCGAAGACCCCGGGCAGGCCCCGATCTACGCCTTCGCACCGGAGGCGCCATGAGCCGCCAGCCGATCTACATCACCGGCGTTGCGATGACGCCCTTCGGCCGCCACGATGCATCGATGCAGGACATGGCGCAGACGGCGGTGCTGGGCGCGCTGGCCGATGCCGGCATGCCAGCCGCGGCGATGCAAGCGATCTACGCGGCCAACGTCTTCGGCGGCATGGTGCTTGGCCAGGTGCTGCTGCGCGACCTGGGGCTTGACGGCCAGCCGCTCTACAACGTCGAGAACGCCTGCGCCAGCGGTGCCACCGGCGTGCATCTGGCGTGCCACGCGCTGCGCGCCGGCGCCTACGAGACGGTGCTGGTCTTCGGCGTCGAGAAGCTGACCGCGCTCGGCGGCGGCACCATCCCGCTGCAGCGCAACGACGACATGACCGAGCTGTATGCGCGCGCCGGGCTGGCCTTGCCCGCGATCTATGCGATGCGTGCCACGCGCTACCTGCACGAGTTCGGCGTCGGGCCCGAGGTGCTGGCCGACGTGGCGGTGAAGAACCGGCGCCACGGCGCGCTGAACCCCTATGCGCAGACGCGCACGCCGGTCACGCGCGAGCAGGTGCTGGCCTCGCGCATGGTGTTCGACCCGCTGACGCTGCTGCAATGCTGTCCGTCGGCGGTGGACGGCGCCGCCGCGCTGGTGCTGAGCACCAAGCGCCCGGTGAGCCAGGCACAGGGCGCCAAGCCGGTGCGGGTGCTGGCCTCGGTGGTGCAGTCCGGCCGCGCCGAAGCCGGCATCGACGACGACATCCTGGCCGCCGAGATCACCGCGCGTGCCGCCGGCCTGGCTTATCGCGAGGCCGGCGTGACGCCGGCCGACATCGACCTGATCGAACTGCACGACGCGTTCACGATCGCCGAACTCGTGTACTACCAGGCGCTGGGCCTGTGCGGCCGCGGCGAGGCGCACGAGCTGCTGCGCAGCGGTGCCACCGCTTTGGGCGGCCGCGTGCCGGTCAATCCCAGCGGCGGGCTGCTGGCCAAGGGGCATCCGCTGGGAACCACCGGCGTTGCGCAGATGGTCGAGGCCGTGTGGCAGCTGCAGGGCCGCGCCGGCGAGCGTCAGGCGGCCGGTGCCGAACTGGCGCTGACGCAGTGCACCGGCGGCGGCATCGCCGGCGTGGACCACGCCGCCTCGTCCGTCCACATCCTGGGGACCTGACATGAACCAACGACAAGTGGCCATCGTGACCGGCGGCGCGCAAGGCATCGGCCGCGGCCTCGTCGACGCGCTGCTGGCCGACGGCTTCGCGGTGGCGATCTTCGACCTCAACGTGGCCGGCATCGAGCCGACCGAAGCGCTGATGGCACTGCGCGTCGACGTCACCGACGCCGCGCAGATCAACGACGCCGTGGCGCAGGTGCGCGCGCGCTGGAAGACGCCCGACCTGCTGGTCAACAACGCCGGCCTGACGCGCGACAAGCGCCTGGTCAACCTGTCCGAGGCCGACTGGGACCTGGTGCTCGACGTCAACCTGAAGTCGCAGTTCCTGTGCGCGAAGGCGGTCGTGCCCGGCATGATCGAGCAGCGCTACGGCCGCATCGTCAACATCTCGTCGCGCGCCTGGCTCGGCGGCTTCGGCCAGGCCAACTACTCGGCCGCCAAGGGCGGCGTGGTCAGCCTGACGCGGACGCTGGCCATCGAGCTGGCCCGGCACGGCATCACCGCCAACGCCATCGCGCCCGGTGCGATCGACACGCCGATCCTGGCGCCGCTGTCGCAAGCGCAGCGCGACCGCATCATGGCGACCATTCCCGTCGGCCGCATCGGCCGGCCCGAGGACATCGCGCATGCGGTGCGCATGTTCGCGGCAGCGCAGGCCTCGTACATCACCGGCCAGGTGCTGTACGTCTGCGGCGGGCGTTCGCTGTCCAGCCCGAGCGTGTAGCCATGGCGATCCAACTGGCCATTGCCGAACGCGTTGCGTCGATCACGCTGGACGCGCCCGAATCGCTGAACGCGCTGACCATTGCCGACCTGCGCGCGCTGCGCCGCGCGCTGGCCGAGTGCCGCGACGACGACGCGGTGCGCGCCATCATCCTCAGCGGCGCCGGCGAGCGCGCGTTCTGCACCGGCGCGAATCTGAAGGCGACGCTGCCGCCCGCCGCCGGCTTCGCGGCCGGCGCCTTCAAGGGCGCCGATGCCGAAGCGGCGCTCGGCGGCTACACGCGGCTGATCGACTTGAGCGATCTGCACCTGTACAAGCCGCTGATCGCCGCGATCCATGGCCACTGCCTGGGCGGTGGCCTCGAGCTGGCGCTGCAGTGCGACCTGCGCATCGCCGCCGAGGGCGCGAGCTTCGGCCTGCCCGAGGCCAAGGTGGCCAGCGTGCCGGCAGCCGGCGGCGTGCAATACCTGCTGCGCGCGGTGCCGGCGGCGCAGGCGATGAAGATGGCGCTGACGGGCGAGCGCATCGATGCCGCCGAGGCGCTGCGCATCGGCCTGGTCAGCGACCTCGTGCCGCGCGAGGGCCTGCTGCCGCTGGCCCACGAACTGGCCGCGCGCATCGCGGCCAACGGCCCGCTCGCGGTGCAGGCGATCAAGAAGCTCGCGTTGGAGACAGCGCACCTCGCGCCACGCGACTTCGTCGCGCAGGCCAACCTGCTGTGGGGTCTGCTGCGCGACAGCGCCGACCGCATCGAAGGCCGCAAGGCTTTCGCCGAGAAGCGCACGCCGGCTTACCGCGGCCACTGACTTGGCCGCTGACGCGCCAACCGAAAGGGGATCAGCATGGACTTCACGCTCAGCGACGACCAGCAGATGATGGTCGCGGCCGCACAGCGCATGGTGCGCGACGGCATCCAGCCGGTGCTGGCCAGGCACCCGATCGACAAGCCGTTGCCGAAGGCCGCGATGCTGCAGATCTACGCCGCGCTGGCCGAGCTGGGCATCACCGCGCCGCGGCTGCCGGCCAGCGCGGGCGGCGGCGAGCTGAAGATGCTCGACTACGGGCTGATGCTGGAGCAGCTGCCGCCGATGGTGGCGCTGTCGCTGATCGCGCACGAGGGCACGATCGCGCGCATCCATGCCGGCAGCTCGGATGCGATCCGCGCGCGCTACCTGCCGGACCTGATCGCCGGCCGCAGCATCGCCTGCACCGCCAACACCGAAGGCGATGCCGGCTCGGACTCCAACGCCGTCAAGACGCGGCTGCGCGTCGAAGGCGACAGCGCGCGCATCGACGGCCGCAAGATCTGGATCACCAACGCCTCGGTGTGCGACGTCATCAACGTCTCGTGCACGCTGGGCAACGATGGCGACGGGCGGCCGCTGCCGCAGCGTGCGCTGGTCGACCTGAGCCAGGCGCAGGTCGACGTGCGCGAGATTGCCGTCACCGGTCTGCAGCAAGGGCACCTGGGCGAGGTGGTGTTCGAGGCCACGCGCATCCCGACGAGCCACCTGATCGGCGAGGCCGGCGATGCAGCGAAGACGCTGACCGTCGGCTGGAACGGCAACCGCCCGTTGATCGGCCTGATGTGCGTGCACCTGGCGCAGAAGGCGTTCGACGCAGCGCGCGACCACGCGCAACTGCGGCGCCAGTTCGGCAAGACGCTGGGCGGGCACCAGCTGGTGCAGCAGGACCTGTCCGACATCGAGGCGCTGATCGTCAGCTCGCGGCTGCTGTGCTACCAGGCGCTGGACAACATCGACCGCGGCCTGCGCGCCAATGGCAGCTCGGCGATGGCCAAGCGCCATGCGACGCAGGCCTGCCTGCGCGCCATCGACCTGGCCATGCAGGTGCACGGCGCGATGGGCATCAGCCAGGAGCTGGGGCTGGAGCGGCTGTGGCGCGACGCCCGCATGTTCCAGGTGCCAGACGGCATGAATGGCATCCTCGCGCTGATCCAGGGCCGTGAGCTGACCGGCGCCGGCGCCTTTCGATGACCCGGAGATGAACGCGATGGACTACAGCATCCCGTCGGAGTGGACCGAGATCGGCGATTCGCTGCTGCGCTTCGTCGACCGCGAAGTGGCGGCGCTGGAACACGAGCACCGTGCGCTGCTCGGCAGCGAGCGCCATGTCTACGCGGAGAATGGCCGTTATGCGCCGGCGCTGGTCGCGCTGCGCCGCCAGGTGCGCATGCGCTCGGCCGAGCTCGGCTTCTACACCGCCTTCAGCGACGAGTCGCTGGGCGGCGGCGGGCTGGGCGCGGCGGCGGCCTGCCACGTGCAGGAAAGGCTGAACGCGCATGTCGGCCCGTCGCGCCACCTGGTCCAGACCGTGGTGCTGCCGTCGCCATTCACCAACGGACTGTCGCCGGTGCTCAAGCACCTGGATCCGGCGGTCTTCGCGCAGGTGCGCGACGGCCTGGCCAGCGGCGACAAGACCATGTGCTTCGGCCTCAGCGAGCCGGATGCCGGCTCCGACGTCTTCGGCATGCGCTCGCGCGCCGTGCGCGACGGCGATCACTGGCTGCTCAGCGGCACCAAGCAATGGATCACCAACGCGCCGTATGCCGACCACGCGATGGTCTTCGCGGTCACCGACGAGGCGCAGGCCCGTGCCGGCCGCGGCGGCATCACCGGCTTCTTCGTGCCGACCGATGCGCCGGGCTTCGCGGTGCCGAGCGTGATCCCGACCATGGGCCACCTGGGCGCCGACATCGGCATCGTCACGCTGGACCGCGTGCGCGTGCCCGACAGCCACCGGCTGGGCCCGGTGGACCGCGGGCTGTCGGTGGCGCTCGATGGCGTCAACGCCGGCCGGCTGAGCATGGCGGCGTCGTGCCTGGGCCTGTCGCGCTGGGCACTGGCGCAGGCGCTGGACTACGCCAAGGTGCGCAAGACCTTCGGCCGGCCGATCGCCGAGCATCAGTCGGTGCAGAACATGCTGGCCGAATGTGCGATGGATCTCTATGCCGTCAAGGCGATGGTGCAGCACTGCGCCTGGCTGGTGGACCAGGGCCTGCCGGCGACCAAGGAGGTCTCGATCGTCAAGGCCGCGTCCACCGAAGCCGCGGGCCGCGTCTTCGACCGCTGCATGCAGGTGCACGGCGGCATGGGCCTGACCAACGAGCTGCGGCTGGAGGAGGGCTACCGCTTCGTGCGGACCATGCGCATCCCCGACGGCACCTCCGAGATCCAGCGCCGCACCATCGCCAAGCGGCTGCTCGACGGCGACACCACGTTCTGCGGCGCTTGAGCGCCGCGCACCAGGAGACAGCGGTGAACTTCTCGCATCCGCATCCCACGCCGGCCGGCGTGATCGAACGCCCGACGGGCGCACTGGCGCTGCCCGCAGCCTTGGCGCGCCAAGGCCTGCCGCGGCAGGCGCACATCCCCGAGACCAGCGTCTTCTACAACCTGGAGGCGGCGGCACGGCGCTTTCCGCACAAGACGGCCGTGCATTTCTACGGCGCGGCCACCGCCTATGCCGCGCTGCTGCGCCAGGCCGAGGCGATGGCCGGCTGGCTGCAGCAGGCCTGCGGCGTGCAGCGTGGCGACCGCGTGCTGGTCTTCAGCCAGAACTGCCCGCAGTGGATCGCGGCGTACTTCGGCATCCTGCGCGCCGACGCGGTGCTGGTGCCGGCGAACGCGATGCTGCTGCAGCAGGAACTGGAGCACATGGTGCGCGACAGCGGCGCCGTCGCGGCCTTCGTCGCGCAGGAACTGGTGGCGCAGATCGCGCCGCTGCTCGAAGGCACGACGCTCAAGCATCTGGTCGTGCACGCCTACGGCGATGCGCTGCCCGAGGCCATGCCTGATGGCGCCGGCGACCCGCCGCTGCCGGTGCCCGACGCGGTGCGCGAGCGCTCGCGCGCCGAGCCACTGCCGCCAGGCGCGGTGCGCTGGGCCGCGGCGCTGGCCGCCGACCATCGGCCGGCGCCGCACCAGGCCGGGCCCGACGACCTGTGCATGCTGCCCTACACCTCGGGCACCACCGGCGCGCCCAAGGCCTGCGTGCACACCCACCGCACGGTCAGCACCTCCTTCGTCGGCTCGTCGCTGTGGCGGCGCACCACTGCCGAGGCGGTTTATCTGGCGGTGGCGCCGCTGTTCCACCTGCTGGGCCTGCAGACCAACGTCAACTCGGCGATCTACAACGGCGCCACCATCGTGTTGATGGCGCGCTGGGACCGCGAGGCGGCGGCGACGCTGATCGAGCGCCACGGTGTCACCTTCTGGGCCGCGCTGCCGACGATGCTGGTGGACTTCTTCGCGCTGCCGGGCATCGAGCAGCGCCGGCTCGACAGCCTGGCCATGGTCACCGGCGGTGGCGCCGCAACGCCGCAGCGCATCAACGACCTGCTGAAAAGCCGTTACGGGCTGGACTACATCGAAGGCTACGGCCTCACTGAAACCGCCTCCTTCCTGTGCACCAACCCGGTCCATGCGCCCAAGCGCGGCTGCCTGGGCGTGCCGACCTTCGGCGTCGACATCCGCATCGTCGACCCGGACACGCTGGCGCCGCTGCCCGCGGGCGAGACCGGCGAGATCGTCGCCCACGGCGCGCAGATCATGCTCGGCTACTGGAACAACCCGCAGGCCAATGCAGGCAGCTTCGTCGTCATCGACGGCAAGCGCTTCCTGCGCACCGGCGACCTGGCGAGCGCCGACGCCGACGGCTACCTGTTCATGCGTGACCGGCTCAAACGCATGATCAACGCGTCGGGCTTCAAGGTCTGGCCGGCCGAGGTGGAAGCGATGCTCAACGGCCACCCGGCCATCCAGGAGGCCTGCGTCATCGCCGCGCCCGACGCGCACCGCGGCGAGACCGTCAAGGCCGTGGTGGCGCTGAAGCCGGGCGCGCACGACAGCGCCGAGGACCTGCTGGCCTGGTGCCGCGAGCACATGGCCACCTACAAGGCGCCGCGCATCGTGCAGATCGTGGGCAGCCTGCCGAAGTCCGCCACCGGCAAGATCGCCTGGCGCGAACTGCAGGAGCGCGAACGGCAGCAGGCGTGACGGCGATGGACCCCCAGCCGATCGAACCTGCCGTGCCCGCGGACTACCAGCGGCTTGACGCGCCGCCCGGCTTCGTGCGCCAGATCGGCGGATTCCACGTGCACCCGCAGCGGCCGGTGCTGGGCCTGCGCATCACGCCTGGGCACCTGAACTCGATCGGCGTCGCCCACGGCGGCCTGCTGGCCACGCTGGCCGACACCGCCTTCGGCGTGCTGCTCAAGCGCATGCTGTCGCTGCCCGCCTCGCCGCCGACCGTCAACCTGAGCCTGGACTACCTGAGCCCGGCGCGCGAGGGCGACTGGGTCGAGGCCGAGGTCGAACTGCACCGGGCAGGGCAGCGCCTGGTCAATGCCAGTTGCATGCTGCGCGCCGACGGGCGCGCGCTGGTGCGGGCGAGCGGGGTGTTTGTGTTGCGGGGGTGAGGGGCTGATGCCGGCGGCGAGGCGTCGCAACGGCTTGGGGAAGTGCCGCTTTGCCTTCGCGCTGCCGGCGCGCTTGGCACGCCGGCGTACCGAAGTTCCAAGTCGCGAGGGATGTGGATACGCTTTGCCGGCTGCGAACACGCGGCGCACCGTGTCGTCAGAAGTCGTGCCTGATGCCGGTCATCCACACGGTGCGGCGGGTCGCCATGTTCGCCGCCCGTGTGGGCGTCGAGACCAGGCTGCCGTCGCGCAGCGACGTGTACTCGACATCGGCGTACAACCGCGTGCGCTTGGACAGCGAGTACGAACCCAACACGGCGACCCCGTTATAGCCCTTGTCGCGTGCGCCGGCCGCCGGCCGGTAGCGTGCCGACGTGTGGAAGGCATGCGCGCCCACCTGGATCTGCGGCGTGACGTCGACGCTGCCGCCGACAGCAAACAATTCGTAGCTGCGCATGTTCAGTGCTGCGGTGGCCGGCGCGGCAGCGCTGCCGGCCGTGTTCACCGGCACCGACAGGTTCTCGCCAGCGCCTTGGCCGATGATCAGGTAGCCGGTGTTGTAGCCGGCGTCGAAGGTGTTGCGGCCGTAATTGACGCTGAACAGCCAGGGTCCGCGGGTGTACGACGCGGCCAGCACCTGTCCCTTGGCCTTGTGGCCGGCCGCGTCCTTGCGCACCAACGCTGCGCCCGACACCACCACCGGCCCGGACTCATAACGCAGCATCGCGCCCCACGACTTGTCACGCGCCAGCGTTGTGGGATCGGCCGTGTTGACGGCCAACCCCTCCGCGGCGCTTGCCTGCAACTCGAACGCCCATGAGCCGGACGCGTATCGGTACTTGACCTGGTTGTCGTTGACCGAACCGAGCTGCACCGAGGCCTCGGGCTTGTAGGTGTTGAGATAGGGGCCGAAGTACTTGAAGGCAGGAATGGTGGCGTCGAACAACACGTTGTACTGGCGTCCGAGCGTCAGGCGCCCCCATGCCGCGCTCTGCACGCCGACGAACGACAGCAGGAAGAACGGCCCTGCCTGAATGGCGCCGTCGTCGGCGGTGATGCGCGTGTCGAGGTAGCCCAGGGCGCCGAGCCCGTTGCCCAGGTCTTCGTAGATGTTGAACCACAGGCGGCTGGGCGTGACGCCGCCGGACTGCACCGCGTCGAACCCGTCGCTGCCGCTGGCGCCCTGGTGATTCGAATGACGCACGGCCAGGTCGAGCGTGCCGCCCAGCCTCACCGAGGACGATTGGGCATGGGCGTCGGGCGCCGCCAGGCCGGCAGCGGCAACGAAGATGGGCGCAACGAGCGCGGATTTCATGGGATGGTCTCCGGGTTCTGTGGGGGTTGCGGCGTGGAACGCTTTCGCCACCGTTGAAGGGCGTTCGCATACCTTGCTACCTGAGGCGTCCGCGCAGCGGCGTGCAAAGCGCACCGGCGCCTTGCCTGTTGCGCAGGCGCGGCATCGCGTTCGAGGCGCTGGACAGCGGCGTACCGTCCTGCGCCGACCCCGCTGCGCCGCAGCGCATCTGCGATGGGCTGGACGCGCGCGGCGCCGGGCTTACGCCTGCACCTGGTGCGTCTTGCGCAGCTCGGTCTTCAGCACCTTGCCGACGCTGGACATCGGCAGCGCGGTGCGCAGCTCCATGCTGCGCGGGATCTTGTAGTTGGCGATCCTCTCGCGGCAGTGCGCCTGGATCGACTCCAGGTCGGTGGTCTGGCCGGGCTTGGGCACCAGCACCGCATGCACCGCCTCGCCCCACTTGTCGCTGGGGATGCCGATCACCGCGCATTGCGCCACCGCCGGGTGACTCATCAGCGCGTTCTCGACCTCGCCGGAGTAGACGTTCTCGCCGCCGGTGATGATCATGTCCTTGATGCGGTCGGCAATGAAGATGTAGCCGTCGTCGTCCATGGTGGCGCCGTCGCCGGTGTGCATCCAGCCGTTGCGCACCGCCTTGGCCGTCTCTTCGGGCTTGTTCCAGTAGCCCAGCATCACGTTCGGCCCGCGCACGACGACCTCGCCGACGGTGCCGCGCGGCACTTCGTTGTCCTGGCCGTCGACGATCTTCAACTCCACGCCGGCCACCGCGCGGCCGGCCGAGCGCAGCAGCCGGGACTGGTGATGGTCCTCGGGCATCAGCAGTGACGCGGTCGGCGCCAGCTCGGTCATGCCGTAGCCCTGGATGAACTTCGCGCTGCGGAACACCGTCAGCGCGCGGTCGAGCAGCGTCTGCGAGATCGACGACGCGCCGTACAGGATGTACTGCAGCGACGACAGGTCGACCTTCTTCGCCGCGTCCGGGTTGGCGGCCAGCCAGTCCAGCGTCATCTGGATCAGCGTCGGCGCCATCAGCAGCACGTTGGGCTTCTCGGCGGTGATCGTCTCGAGCATCGCCTTCGGCTCGAACATCGGGATGATGGTGTGCGCGCCGCCGCACAGGAACAGTGCGATCGTCGGCCCGAAATCCGCCAGGTGGAACATCGGCATCGCATGCAGGTAGGTGTAGCCCTGGCCGTAGATGCCCAGTTGCACCGAGACCTGCGCCGCCGCGCCGAGGTTGTTGTGGCTCAGCATCACGCCTTTCGGGAAGCCGGTGGTGCCGCCGGTGTAGAAGATGCCGGCCAGGTCGTCGCCGTGGCGGTAGGCGTCCTCGATCGGCTCGGTCTGCTCGACGAGCGTCTCGTACGACAGCATGCCCTCGGGTGTCGGGCCATCGCCGGCGTAGATCAGGTGGCGGATCGTCTTCGCATTCTTCGCGATGTTCGCCGCCTGGACCTTGAATGCGTCGTCGACGATCAGGATCGACGTTTCGGAGTCGTCCAGCGAGTACAGCACCTCGGCCGCGCTCCAGCGGATGTTGACCGGGTTCAGCACGCCGCCGGCCCAGGGCACAGCCAGGTCGTACTCGAGATAGCGCTGCGAGTTCAGCGAGTACATCGCGACGCGCTCGCCGCTCTTGACGCCGAGCGCGCGCAAGGCGCCGGCCAGCCGCGCGACGCGCGCGCCGAACTGGGCGTAGGTGGTGCTGCGGCCCATGAAGCGGATCGCTTCGTCGTTGGGCCGCTGCTGCAGGACCTTGTGCAGGCCGAGGGTCATGTGCATGTCCGTCTCCTCAAAGCGCGGCCCTGCCGCCATCGGCGGCGCTGACGCGCGGGTGGTGTGGATGGAAGGCCGGGCTTCGGCTTGAACTTAAAGCGTGCGCCCGACCAGTTCGCGCTGGATCTCGTTCGATCCGCCGTAGATGCGTTGCACGCGCGCGTCGGCGTACAGCCGCGCGATCGGGTACTCGAGCATGTAGCCGTAGCCGCCGAAGAACTGCACGCACTTGTCGAGCACTTCGCTCTGCCGTTCGGTGAGCCAGAATTTCCCCATCGACGCCAGCGCGGAGTCCAGCGTGCCGTCGATCCAGCGCGCGACGATGTGGTCGGCAAAGGCGCGCGACGCCGTCACGGTGGCCTTGACGTCGGCCAGCACCTGGCGCGTGTTCTGGAACTCGAGGATCGGCTTGCCGAAGACCTGCCGCTCCTTCACGTAATCCAGCGTCAGCGCGAGCGCGTACTCCATCGTCGCGGCGGCGCCGATCGCGATCATGGCGCGCTCATACGGCAGGTTCGACATGAGCTGGTAGAAGCCCTGGCCCTCGATGCCGCCCAGCACCGCGTCGGCACCGACCTCGCAGCCGTCGAAGAACATCTCCGAGGTGTCGGCGCCGTCCTGGCCGATCTTCTCCAGCACCTTGCCGCGCCGGAAGCCCGGCGTCTTGGTGTCGAGCAGCAGCAGCGAGATGCCTTTGGCGCCCTGCGCCGGATCGGTCTTCGCGACGACGACCACCATGTCGGACGTCTGGCCGTTGGTGATGAAGGTCTTGGCGCCTTCGATCACGTAGCGCTCGCCCTGGCGCAGCGCGCGCGTGCGCACCGACTGCAGGTCCGAGCCGGTGCCCGGCTCGGTCATCGCGATCGAGCAGATCGTCTCGCCCGAGGCGATGCCCGGCAGCCAGCGGCGCTTCTGGTCTTCGGTGCCGAAGTTCAGCAGGTAGTGGCCGACGATGTGGTTGATGCCCGCGCCGAAGCTGGTGTTGCCGATGTAGCCCAGCTCGCGGAACACCACCGCGGCGTGCGCGGCGCTGCCGCCCGCGCCGCCGTATTCCTCCGGCACGTCGGGCAGGATCAGTCCCAGCGCGCCGGCCTTGCGCCAGACCTCGCGATCGACCTGGTGCTGAGCGCGATAGCGCGTCTCGTTCGGTTCGAGCACCTCCTTGCAGAAGCGCCGCACCGTGTCGGCGAGCTGCTGCAGCTCTTCGTTCATCCAGGGCGAGTCGAAGGCGAGCATGGTCTTGACTCCTGTGCGCTTACAGCGCGCCGAAGCCGCCGCCGCAGACGATGACCTGGCCGCTGATGTAGTTCGACTCGGGGCCGCAGAACAGCGACAGCGAACCGGCGGCTTCGTCGGGCGTGCCCGGGCGGCCGAGCGGGATCATCTTCTTCGACATCTCGACCAGCTCCTGGCTGATGCCGACCTTGATCTTGCGGCCTTCGATGTCGACGGTCGCGCTCTCGGTGCCGGCGAACGGCACGGTCAGCCGCGTCTCGATGTGGCCGAACGCGACGCAGTTGACGTTGACCTTCAGGCGACCCCATTCCTTGGCCAGCGTCTTCGTCAGGCCGATGATGCCGGCCTTGGCCGAGCTGTAGTTGGCCTGGCCGGGGTTGCCGCCGGCGGCGCCCGACGACACGTTGACGACCTTGCGGAACACCTCGCGGCCGGCGGCGGCATCGGCCTTGGCGGCCGCGCTGATCACCGGGTAGGCGGCGCGCAGGATGCGGAACGGCGCCGTCAGGTGGCAGTCGATGATCGCGTACCACTGCTCGTCGGTCATCTTCTGGATCACGTTGTCCCAGGTGTAGCCGGCGTTGTTGACGACGATGTCGATGCCCTTGAAGTTCTCGACCGCGGTCTTGACGAAGCGATCGGCGAAGTCGGGTGCGGTGACGCTGCCGACGCAGGCGACGGCCTCGCCGCCGGCGGCGCGGATGGCCTCGACCGTTTCCTGCGCCGGATCGGCGTCGAGGTCGTTGATGACCAGGCGCGCGCCGTCGGCGGCGAGCTTCAGGGCCAGCGAGCGGCCGATGCCGCGGCCCGAGCCGGTGATGAGGGCGGTCTTGCCGGAGAGTCTGCTCATGTCGATTCCTTCGAATAGAGGATGTGTATCGGGTAACGGGTTAGGGCCTGTTAACACAAACCGCGAAGACCATCGGCCACCAGCACGAAGCTGA
>CAYYDJ010000016.1:0-119349 GCA_964470565.1 uncultured Rubrivivax sp. | reverse complement strand
CCAGTGCTAGCTTTGCGTACCGTCACTTATTGCACTGAAAACGAGGAGACCCCGATCACCGGGTCGAGCGTGTTCTCCGGGGGGCTGGACCTGGGCAGCCGGCCCGTCCTGTACTTCGCCTCCCTGGGCGCCCTGGCGCTCGCCTCGCTCGGGTTCGTGCGCATCAAGGGTTCGCGCTTCGGCTTGGTCCTGGCGGCCGCGAACCAGAGCGAGCAGCGCGTGGAGGCGTCGGGCTTCAGTGTCGATCGCTACCGGCTGGCGGCTTTCGTGCTCGCCGCGGCGGTCTGCGGCTTGGCCGGGTTCCTGAACGCCAACCTCACCAGCTTCGTGACGCCCGACCTCACGAGCTGGAAGCTGTCCGCGGCGCTCATGTTCATGGTCGTGCTCGGCGGCAGCGGGACGGCCTGCGGCCCGGTCCTGGGGGCGGCCGCGTTCGTGCTCATCGAGCAGCTGCTGGGCAGCAAGACTGCCTACTGGGAGTTCTGGTTCGGAGCCTTCCTGATCGTCGCGGTGAGCGGCGGGCGCCGGGGGCTGGCCAGCCTGCTGCTGGGAACCAAGGGAGGTTCGGCATGAGCGCCGCCGTCGCACCGGTGCTGGCCATGGACGGGCTGTTCAAGGCCTTCGGTGGCGTCGTCGCCACCCGGGACGTGTCGCTGGACATCCGCAAGGGCGAGATCCATGCCCTGATCGGCCCCAACGGGGCGGGCAAGACGACGCTGATCAGCCAGCTGTTCGGGGCCCTGCGGCCGGACCGCGGGCGCATCCTTCTTCACGATCAGGACATCACGGGCCTGTCTCCGGCGCAGCGGGCCCGCAGGGGCATCTCGCGGTCCTTCCAGATCACGGCGCTGGCCCGGAGCATGTCCGTGCTGCAGAACGCCGTGCTGGCGATCCTGGCCCAGGACGGGCACGCCTTCAGCTTCTGGCGCTCGATCCAGCGCGACGCCCCGCTGCAAGCGCGCGCGCATGAACTGCTGCGCAGCGTGGGCATGCACGGCAGGGCAGGGGCGCTGGTCGAGAGCCTGAGTCATGGCGAGCAGCGCCTGCTCGAGTTCGCGCTGGCCATGGCCGGCGACCCCGCGATCGTGCTGCTCGACGAGCCCATGGCCGGGCTGGGGCACGAGGAAGGACTGGAGATGACCCAGCACTTGGCCCGCCTGAAAGGCAAGACCACCATCATCCTGGTGGAGCACGACATGGATGCGGTCTTCGGGCTGGCTGACCGGGTCACGGTCCTGGTGGGCGGCACGGTGCTGGCCACCGGCACGCCCGCGGAGATCCGCGCCAACCCGGATGTTCGCAACGCCTACCTGGGGGATGATCTATGACGCTCAGCGTTCAACGTCTCTCGGGCGGCTACGGCGCCAACCGCGTGCTCTTCGACGTGGACCTGTCCATCGGAGAGGGCGAGGTGGTGTGCCTCATGGGCCGCAACGGCATGGGAAAGACGACCACGGTGCACAGCATCCTGGGGCTGCTTCCGAAGAAGGGCGGGAACGTCACGTTCCAGGGCGTCGACATCACCGGCCTGGCGGCCGACCAGATCGCGCGGCTGGGCGTGGGCCTCGTGCCCGAGGGACGGCACATCTTTCCCAACCTGTCCCTGCACGAGAACCTCATGGCGACGGCGGCCAGCCGGACCGCGGGGGCCGCGCCATGGACTGTGGATCGCGTCTACGAGATCTTCCCGAAGCTGCACGAGCGCCGCCTTGCCGCCGGAAACTTGCTGTCGGGCGGTGAGCAGCAGATGCTGGCCATCGGACGCGCGCTGATGACGAATCCCCGCCTGCTCATCCTGGACGAAGCCACCGAAGGGCTGGCGCCCTTGATCCGGGAGCAGATCTGGCGGTGCCTGGCCGATCTGCGCCGCACGGGCCTGGCGATCCTCATCGTCGACAAGCACCTCAAGAAGCTCGTGCATCTGGCGGACCGCTTCTACGTCATGGAGCGCGGCCGCATCAAATGGACGGGGACCGCCAAGGACGTCGAGTCCGACCTGGAAAGGATCTCGGGGCTCATGGCCGTGTGACCCGCGCCGTGGCGCCGGCCCATCCCCATCCCCATCCGCTTTGCTTGTTCCATCAAAGGAGACGATGAAATGAAGATACTGGGCATTTTTCTGGCGCTGGCTGCCGCCATGGCCGCTCCGGCCGGCGCGCAGACGCCGCCGATCAAGATCGGGGTCGTGACGACGCTGACCGGCGGCGGCGCGGTCATCGGCCGGGACGTGGTCGATGCGGTCAACCTGGGGGTCGAGCACATCGGCGGCAGCATGGGTGGGCGCAAGGTCGAGATCGTCTACGAGGACGACGGGCTCAAGCCCGAGCTGGGGCGCCAGAAGACGCAGAAGCTGATCCAGCAGGACGGCGTCGACGTGCTGGGCGGTTACATCTGGAGCAACGTGCTGCTGGCCTCGCGCAAGCCGATCGTCGATGCCGGCAAGGTCGTGGTCAGCGTCAATGCCGGCCCGTCGGACATCGCGGGCAAGCTGTGCTACGAGAACTTCATCGCGATGCACGCGCAGAACGACGTGCTGCCGATGGCGGTGGGCAAGCTCATGAACCTGCGCGGCGCCAAGAAGCTGTACTTCATGGCCCCGAACTACACCGCGGGCAAGGACTTCCTCCAGGCCGTGCGGCGCGTGTACACGGGCGAGGTGGTCGGTGCGGACATGACCCGGTGGGGCGACGATCCGCAGCTCGACTTTTCCGCGGAGCTGAGCAAGGTGAGGGCGTCCGGCGCCGATGCTTTGTTCGCCTTCTACCCGGGTGCCGCGGGCGCTGCCTTCGCGCGGCAGTTCGACCAGTCGGGCCTGGCCGGCAAGACCAAGCTCTTCACGGCCTTCACGCTGGACCAGCTCAACCTGCCGAGCCTGCAGGCCGCGGGCGTGAAGGGCGTGCTTGGCTCGGAAACAGCCGACTTCTGGGCGGCGGACCTGGACAACGCCGAGAACAAGCGCTTCGTCAAGGAATTCAATGCCAAGTACGGCCGCCTGCCGTCGAACTACGCCGCGACGTCCTACGACATGGTCACGCAGCTGAAGGCCGCCGTGGACGAACTGGGCGGCAACACCAAGGAAGCCGCGAAGCTGAGCGCGGCGCTGCGCAAGGCGGCCTACCGGTCCGTTCGCGGGGTCCAGTACCGGATCGGAAAGAACGGCTTCCCGGTCGACCGGTTCGTCGCGGTCGAAGTCGATGGAAGCGGACCCGTCTGGAGCCTCAAGTCCAAGGAGGTCGTGCTCGAGGGCACGGCCGATCCGCACCTGGCGGCTTGTCCGCTGTAGGCGAGAGGCGGCCGTGCCCGGTCGGGTGGCGCCGCCGCGCGGCGCGCCCCCGCAAGGGCCGCCCGTGTCCACCCCGTTTGTTCAGAAAGAGGATCCGAGCCACCATGTCGCAGTCAACTTCGCTGCCGAATCACGAGATGGGCGCCCGCAGCTACGGCCTGCACATTGCCGGCGAGGCCGTCGCGGCCGAGCCGGGACGTACCTTCGAGTCCTTCAACCCCACGACCGGGCGGCGCTGGGGCGACTTCGCCATCGCCGGCGCCGACCAGGTGGACCGGGCGGTGACGGCGGCCGCCAAGGCATTCCGCGGCCCCTGGTCCCGCATGTCCGCGACCGAGCGCGGCCGGCTGCTGATGCGCTGGGGCGACGCGATCGCGGAGAACGCGATGCACATCGGCGCGCTCGAGGCGACGCAGAACGGCAAGCTGGCCTCGGAGATGCAGACCCAGGCGCGCATCGTGCGCGACTGGCTCTGCTACTTCGGCGGCATGGCCGACAAGATCGAGGGCGCGGTCATTCCGGTCGCGCAGACGTCGGTGCTCAACTACACGCTCAAGGAGCCCCTGGGCGTGGTGGCCGTCATCGTGCCCTGGAACTCTCCGACGCTGCTGATGATCGAGTCGGCCGCGCCCGCGCTCGCCGCGGGCAACACCATCGTCGTCAAGCCCAGCGAGGTGACGTCGGCCTCGGCGATCGAGATCGCCCGGCTGGCGGAAAGCGTCGGCATCCCCCCCGGCGTCCTCAACGTCGTGACGGGGCTGAGGGAAACCGGGGAGGCGCTCGTCGGACACCCGCAGGTCCGCAAGATCTCCTTCATCGGCAGCACGGACGTGGGACGGGCCATCGCCGCCGAGGCGGGCAGGAAGCTCGTCCCGTGCACGCTCGAGCTGGGCGGCAAGAGCCCGAACATCGTCTTCGAGGACGCCGACATCGACCGCGCGGAAATCGGGGTGCTGGCCGGGATCTTCGCGGCGGCGGGCCAGACCTGCGTGGCGGGCTCGCGCGCCTACATCCACCGCCGCATCTACGACGAACTGGTCTCCCGCCTGGTGCGGCGGGCGGGCCGGATCGCGGTCGGCGACCCGCTGGCGCAGGCCACCCAGATGGGGCCCGTCGCGAGCAAGGCCCAGCTGGACAAGGACCAGGCCATCGTGCGCGAGGCCGTGGCCGCAGGGGCCAGCGTGCTCTGCGGGGGCGAACGCCTGGCGGTGCCAGGCTTCGACGGCGGCTACTTCTTCGCGCCCACGATCCTGGGCGGGGCGGATGCGGCCAATCCGGTGATCTGCAAGGAGGTCTTCGGGCCGGTCCTCGCGGTCATGCCCTTCGAAGACGACGACGAGGTCCTCGCCCTGGCCAACGATTCGGAGTTCGGGCTGGCCGCGGGGGTGTGGACCAAGGACTTCCGGCGCGCGCACCTGATGGCGCGGCGGCTCGAGGCGGGAACGGTCTGGCTCAACACCTACCGCACGCTGGCCTTCAATTCGCCCTTCGGCGGCTACAAGTCCAGCGGAATCGGGCGCGTCAACGGCACCGAGGCCGTGAACCACTACCTGCAGACCAAGAGCGTCTGGTGCGAGCTCGGCGACGAGGTGCGCGACCCGTTCGCCTTCAAGGCCTAGGCACCCTCCCGGCCGCACAGCCACAGATCCATCGCATAGGAGCCACGATGAGAGGTGTCGTATTTCCCGGGAACCGCAAGATCGAGTACCTCGAGGTGCCGGACCCGACGCCCGGGCCGCTGGACGTCGTCATCGAGATGAAGGCGTCCGGCATGTGCGGCACCGACCTGCAGAACTACCGCAGGCCGCTGGACCAGCCTGCCTACATGCCATCGCTGATCGGCCGCCCGCCCATCGCCGGCCACGAGCCCGCGGGCATCGTCTGCGCGGTCGGTTCGGCCGTGCCGGCGCAGCTCGCGCGGGTCGGGCAGCGGGTCATGGTGCACCACTACCAGGGCTGCAACGCCTGCGCGCACTGCCGCACCGGCTGGCAGCAGCTGTGCCGCAACGTCCAGCCGATGGTGCGCGTGTACGGCAACAACGACGACGGCGGCCACGCGCCCTACCTGAAGGTGCCGGCGAACACCGTGGTCACGCTGCCGGATTCGCTGAGCTTCGAGGCCGGCGCGGCGATCGCCTGCGGAACCGGCACCGCCTACCAGGCGCTGCGGCGCATGCACCTGTCCGCGGCAGACACCATCGCCATCTTCGGGCAGGGGCCCGTCGGCCTGTCGGCCACGCAGTTCGCGCGGGCCATGAATGCGCGCGTCATCGCCATCGACACGAACGAGCAGCGGCTCGAGCACGCACGCCGACTGGGCGCCGACGTGGCCTTCGCCCCGTCGGGCGACGGCGATGTCGCAGAAGCCATCCTGGAGCTGACCGGCGGGCAGGGCGTCGACAAGTCGCTGGAGACCTCGGGGGCGGCATCCGCGCGCAGCGCGGCCATCCGTGCGGCCAAGACCTGGGGGACCTGCTGCTTCGTCGGCGAGGGCGGCGAGGTGCGCATCAACGTCAGTCCGGAGCTGCTGCGCCGCCAGATGACGGTCATGGGGTCGTGGACGTTCTCGACGACCGGCCAGGCCGAGTGCGCCGCCTTCGTCGCCGCCAAGGGGCTCGACGTCGGCCAGCTGTACACCCACCGCTGGACGCTGGACCGGGCCGAGGAGGCCTACCGGCTGTTCGACCAGGGCGTGGGCGGCAAGGGCGTGTTCCTGCTCTGATGGCGGCGGGGCGCCGGTACCGGGGGCGTATGCGGGCCACGGCCCGGCGCACGGGCCCGTCCGGTCGCCGGCATGCGCGCCGACGCGACGCGGTCCCGGCTCAGGCCTCCAGCGGCCGCTCGCTGAAGCGCATCGAGAAGTCGACGGCCGTCACGTCCTTGATCAGCGCGCCCACGGAGATGCGGTCGACGCCGGTCTCCGCGTAGGCCCGCAGCGTCTCGAAGGTGACGCCGCCGGAGACCTCCAGGCTGCAGCGGCCCTGGGCCAGCCGCACCGCTTCACGGACGGTCTCCAGGGGCATGTTGTCCAGCAGCACCATGTCCACGCCCGCGTCGAGCGCTTCCTGCAACTGCCGCAGCGTCTCGACCTCCACCTGGATGAAGGCCACGCGGCCCTTGAGCGCCTGCGCCGCGCGGAACGCGGCCGTCAGGCCGCCCGCTGCCGCGATGTGGTTCTCCTTGATCAGGACGGCGTCGTACAGGCCCATCCGGTGGTTCTGGCCGCCGCCGCAGCGCACGGCGTACTTTTGCGCGGCGCGCAGGCCGGGGATGGTCTTGCGCGTATCTAGGACGGCCGCGCGCGTGCCTTCGACCACCTTGACATAGCGGGCGGTCTTGGTCGCCACGCCGCTGAGCGTCTGCAGGAAATTCAGGCAGGTGCGCTCCGCGGTGAGGAGCTCGCGCGCCACGCCTTCGATCACCACGACGGCCTGCCCGGGCACGCAGGTGCCGCCATCGGGTACGCGCCAGTCGGCCCGCGCCGTCGGCGCCAGGCGGTGCAGTATCTCCTCGACCCAGGGCCGGCCGCAGACGACCGCCGCCTGGCGGCACGTGATGGTGGCCGTGGCGCGGGCGGTCGCCGGGACCAGTTCCGCGGTCAGGTCTCCCGGGCCGACATCCTCGTCCAAGGCACGCTCGACGTCCTGGTGCACCTGCTTCAGAAACTCTCTCTCACTCACGTTCAATCCTTTTTGTTCATCCTGGGGAGGCCGCGTCCCGGCGCGGCCGTGCCGCCTGTGCTTGCGTGGGCCGGCGGAGCGCCAGCCACCGGGGCCACCGGCGCCGGAGCATGGCTTGCGGCCTCACCTCGCTCATGCGCGCGACTGGAGGAGACGTTTGCCCGTCGGCCGAACCGGTGCGCACGCACGCACACGCACCGCCATGCGTACACATCGAGTCCGAGTTTACAAAATTATTAGAGACCAAATGATTCTAGGGAAACCCCGTAGGGAAAACCGTTGCCCGGATCAACGTGTGCCCCTAAAATCATTAGGCGACTAACAAAACGGGGCACCGCCAGACGGTGCCCGCATTCCCCGCCATGAACCCCACTGAAACCTCGGCGCCGATCTGGTCAGACTCGCTACTGCTCGGGCATGCGGCGATCGATGGCGAGCACGAGCAACTGGCCGAGCTGATCGAGCGCATGCGGTGCGCCGCCGCGCCCGAGATGGCGCAGGCGCTGGACGCGGTGCTCCAGCATGCGGCCTCGCACTTCGCGGCCGAGAACGAGTTGATGCGCACGACGGCGTTTCCGCCGCGCGACTGCCACATCAGCGAGCACGAAGCGGTGCTGTCCACGCTGCGCGGCGTGCGTGCCCGCCTGGCGCGCGGGGAGGTCGAGGTGGCCCGCCGCGTGGCGGACGAGCTGGCGGTATGGTTTCCGCCCCACGTCCAGCACCTCGATTCGGCACTTACCCATTGGCTCTGCAAGCTACAGCACGGCGCCAAGCCCGTGGTGCTGCGTGTGGGCCGCAAATCCGAGGCCGCCCTGGCCTGCTAGTTCAACCCCCTGGATCAACCACCCCTGATAGATGAGATGACACCATGATGACTCACGAAGAAAACGAACTGCTTTGTCGCGTCGTAGGCGACGCCCCCATGGGACGCCTGATGCGCCGCCACTGGACGCCCATCTGCCTCGTGGAAGAGGTGAGCGAGCCCGACGGCGCGCCAGTGAAGGCGCGGGCGTTCGGCGAGGACCTGGTGGTCTTCCGAGACAGCGAAGGCCGTGTCGGCGTCATGGACGAGTACTGCCCCCACCGTCGCGCCTCGCTGGTCTACGGCCGCAACGAGGAGGGCGGCCTGCGCTGCCTCTACCACGGCTGGAAGATGGACGTCGACGGGAACGTGCTGGAGATGGCATCCGAGCCGGCTTCGAGCGGCATGGTCGACAAGGTCAAGCACACCGCGTACCCGACCAAGGAATGGGCCGGTATGGTGTGGGCCTACATGGGACCGAAGGAGACCATGCCTGAGTTCCAGCCGCCGCCGTGGGCGCCGACGGCGGACACCCGGGTAAGCATCGCGAAGGTGCTGCTGCCGTGCAACTGGGCGCAGATTCTCGAGGGCGCCATCGACTCGGCCCACAGCTCCAGCCTCCATTCCTCCGACATGGTTCCGGCCCGGGTCGATGGCGCGAAGGCTACCGACAAGACCTGGCTGCGCCCCTCGACCGACAAGGCCCCGCGCATGCAGGTGCAGCGCACCGGCTATGGCTTCCGCTATGCCGCGCTGCGCCGTCCGATCACGAACGCCGCGGAGAACGACTACGTGCGCTCGACGGTCTTCGTGGCCCCCGCGACCGCCCTGATCCCGCCCAATAACCTCTACAACGTGGCCAACATCAACGTGCCGCTGGACGACACGAACACGGCGTTCTATTTCATCGCCTGGGGCCACCCGTCGCAGACGCCGGAGACCGAAACCTGGCGCAAGTTCCTGCGTCAGACGGTGGGTGTCGACCTGGACCAGAACTACCGTCCCCTGCGCAACGAGGCGAACAAGTTCTGGCAGGACCGCAACGCCATGAAGGCCGGCAACTTCACAGGCATCACAGGCTTCCCGAACCAGGATGTCGCGATGTGGCTGACCATGGGGGCCATCGCCGACCGCACGCACGACCGGCTCGGCGCCAGCGACCTGGCGATCGTGGAGTTCCGCAAGCAGATGCTCGAGGCGGTCAAGGCGTTCGACGAGGGCGCGCCAGCGATCGGCACCGGCGCCGAAGCGGCCACGCCGGCCGTCTGTTCCTTCCAGGCCATCGTCCCCAAGACGACCGACTGGCGCACCTACGAGGCCCGCTACGTCTGGCTGGACAGCGAAGACCGCCCCGAGTTCGAACCCTCCTATTCCGTGAAGTCCTGATCCCGTGAGCAAACTCCAACTCTCCGTCGCCATGGGCGACTACGACCGCACCCGTGCGCTGTTTGACGGCCGCGTCCAGATCGACGGCGTCGATCCCGTGTACATGCTCCTCAATCCCGAGGAGATGTTCTTCCGGGCGATGCGCAGCGTCGATTTCGACATCACGGAACTCTCGTTCTCCAGCTACTTGGTGAAGCACTCGCGCGGCGAGTGCCCCTACATCGCGCTGCCGGTCTTTCTCTCACGGGCGTTCCGGCACACCTCGATCTATGTGCGCAAGGACCGCATCCGCGAGCCGGCCGACCTGAAGGGCAAGCGCATCGGCCTGCCCGAGTACCAGCTCACCGCCAACGTCTGGGCGCGCGCGATCCTGCAGGACGACTACGGCGTGCGCCCCTCCGACGTGACCTGGGTGCGCGGGGGCATCGAGACGCCGGGACGGCCCGAGAAGGTCAAGCTGCAGCTGCCGGACGACGTCCGGATCGAGCAGGCGCCCGAGGGGGCGACGATCTCGCAGATGCTCGACCGCGGGGAGATCGATGGCTTCATGGCGCCGCGCCCGCCGAGCCGGTCGGCGCTCGCCAACCCGAACATCGGCTGGCTGTTCGACGACCCGACCGCGGTGGCCAAGGACTACTACCGGCGCACGGGCGTGTTCCCGATCATGCACGTGGCGGCCGTCAGGAAGGAACTCGCCGCCAAGCACCCCTGGCTTCCCGCCGCGCTCGTCAAGGCCTTCACCCAGTCCAAGGCCGCCGCGCTGGAGCTGCTGTCGGACACCTCGGCCACCAAGGTCACGCTGCCCTTCGTCGAGGAGCAGCTGCAGGCTGCCCGCGAGGCGATGGGGGACGACTTCTGGTCGTACGGCGTGGCGGCCTCGGCCAGGACGCTGGAGACCTTCGTGCGGGCCCACTACGAGCAGGGCCTGTCATCGCGCCACGTGCCGGTCAGCGAGCTCTTCCACCCCGCGACCTACGAGACCTACAGCATCTGATCCCGCACCACCCACAACTGGAGACACCCACCATGAAGCACAAGATCCCCGCCTGGCTGGTTGGCCTGGCCTGCATCGCCCAACTCGCATTCGGCTCCCTGGCCCATGCCCAGGCCTATCCGAGCCGCGCCATCAAGCTCGTCGTTCCCTATGCCGCCGGCGGCCTTCCCGACACGGTGGCGCGCATCATCGCCAAGTCGCTGGGCGATACGCTGGGGCAGGCGGTCTACGTCGACAACCGGCCCGGTGCGGGTGGCTCGGTCGCCGCCTCCGCGATCCTGCAGTCCCCGGCTGACGGCTACACGCTGCTGGTGACCGATGGGCCGATGCTGTCGATCACGCCGTTGATCAACAAGAAGATCACCTACGACGCGGCCAACGACTTCGTGCCGATCGCCCTCGTCGGCAAGGCCCCGCTGTTCCTCGCCGTCAACGCGAACGTCAAGGCGAACACGCTGGACGAACTCGTCGCGCTGGCCAAGGCGAAGCCAGGGGGCCTCAACTACGGCTCCGCCGGCAACGGCAGCATCCACCACCTGACGATGGAGGCGATGAATGCAAGCCTGGGCATCTCGATGACGCACATTCCGTTCAGGGGCAGCGCCGTCTCGGTCCCCGCGATGATCGGCGGACAGGTGGACATGGTGTTCGCTTCGCCGCCGTCGCTCATGGGCTTCGTCAAGTCGGGCCAGGCGCGCCTTCTGGCCACCAATTCGACGACGCGTTCCCCGCTGGCACCGCAGATGCCTACCCTGGCGGAAAAGATCCCCGGCTTCGATTTCGCATTCACGGTCGCGGTGTTGGCGAAGACCGGTACGCCGAGCGAGGTCATCTCCAAGGTCAATGCCGAGATCAACAGGATCGTGAAGGTCCCCGAGGTCATCGAGCAGCTGCGCACTGCGGGCGTCGACCCGGCGGGCGGAACGCCCGAACAGCTCGCGCGGGCGCTGCGTGCAGAGAAGGCCCAGGTGACCGACGCCGCCGCGCGGGCGCAGCTGAAGGCCGAGTAGTCGCGCGTCATGACGCTCACCACACCCCAAACCCATTCCGACACGCAGATGCCGTTGCGCGTGGCGCGGATCCTCGACGTGGCGCGCGACATCCGCAGCTTCGAGCTGGTACAGCCCGATGGCAGCGAGCTGCCGCCGTTCACGCCGGGATCGCACGTCAAGGTCCAGGCCCCCAATGGCATGCTGCGCAAGTATTCGCTGTGCAACGATCCCGCGGAGCGCCACCGCTACGTCATCGCCGTCAAGCGCGATCCGGAGGGGCAGGGCGGCTCGCTCTCCATGCACGAGGAACTGCATGAGGGCGATACGCTGCCCACGTCGCTGCCTTCGAATGCCTTCCCGCTGGTCGAGAACGCCAAGGGCTACCTCTTCGTCGCGGGCGGCATCGGCATCACCCCGATCCTGTCCATGATCCGCTCGTTCGGCGAACTGCCGCCGGCACCGTGGAAGCTCATCTACCTGACGCGCTTTCCCGAGACTGCGGCCTTCCGCGAGGAGCTCGGCGCCCCCGAGCTCAAGAGCCGCGTGCGGATCCACCACAGCCACGGGGACCCCGCGCGCGCCTTCGACCTCTGGCCGGTGCTGGAGAAGCCCAACACGGCCCACGTGTACTGCTGCGGCCCGCGCGCGCTGATGGAGGCGGTGCGCGACATGACGGGCCACTGGTCGCCGGCCAACGTGCACTTCGAGAGCTTCAACGAGGGCGGGGGCGTGCGGCCCGACGACAAGCCCTTCTTGGTGAAGCTGGCCAGCTCAGGCGCGGCGTTCGAGGTGCCCGTCGGCAAGTCCATCCTGTCGGTCCTCCACGAGCACGGCTGCAACGCGGCGTCCTCGTGCGAGAGCGGCACCTGCGGCACCTGCCGCACGAAGCTGCTGAGCGGCGAGGCCGACCACCGAGACATGGTGCTGCTGCCCGAGGAGATGGACAGCCAGATCATGATCTGCGTCTCCCGGGCCAAGTCCGACGAACTGGTGATCGACCTGTGAACGCCGGCCGCCCACTTCGACTCGGCGTCGCCGGACTCGGCCGCGCCTTCACGCTCATGCTGCCCACGCTCCAGCGCGACGCGCGCGTGCGGCTGGTGGCGGCCTGCGACCCGCGCGAGCCGGCGCGCGAGCGCTTCGCGAGCGACTTCGATGCGCCGGTGTACCCGGACATCGAGGGCCTGGCGTCCAACCCGGACGTCGAGGCGATCTACATCGCCAGCCCGCACCAGTTCCACGCGGAGCAGGCGCGCATCGCCGCCCGGCACGGCAAGCACGTGCTCGTGGAAAAGCCCATGGCGCTGTCCCTCGGCGACTGCAACGCGATGATCCGGGACTGCCGGGACGCCGGCGTGCACCTCATCGTCGGCCACTGCCACAGCTTCGACACGCCGTACCTGCGCGCGCGCGAGATCGCCCTGGGCGGTGAGTTCGGGCGGGTGCGCATGATCCACGCGCTCAACTACACCGACTTCCTCTACCGGCCGCGGCGTCCCGAGGAGCTGCGCACGGAGGAGGGCGGCGGCGTGGTGTTCAGCCAGGCCGCCCACCAGGTCGACATCGTGCGCCTGCTGGCCGGCACGCGGGTCAGCCGGGTGCGCGCGATCACAGGCGACTGGGACCCCAGGCGCCCGACCCAGGGCGCCTATTCGGCCCTGCTGTGGTTCGAGGGCGGGGCGTTCGCCAGCGTCAGCTACAACGGCTACGGGCACTTCGACTCGGACGAATGGTGCGGCTGGATCGGCGAGATGGGCGCCGAGAAGTCGCCCGAGGCGTACGGCGCCGCGCGCCGCAAGCTGGCGACCGTGGGTTCGCCGGAGGAGGAGGCGCGCCTGAAGGCGGCCGGCACCTATGGCGGGCCCGGCTACGTGCCCGCGTCCGCGGGCGCGCCGCCGGCGTGGCACCAGCATTTCGGGCCGGTCGTGGTGTCCTGCGAGCGCGGCGATATCCGTCCGTTGCCCGACAGCGTCTGCGTGTACGGGGACCTCACGAAGGAGCGGCGGCCGCTGGGCCGGCCCGCGGTGCCCCGCTTCGAGGTCATCGACGAACTGTACGAGGCCGTGGTGAACGGGACCGCGCCGCTGCATGACGGCGAATGGGCGCGCTCCACGCTGGAGGTGTGCCTGGCGCTGCTCGAGTCGGCGGGCTCGGGCAAGGACGTGGAGCTGCTGCGCTGAGGCGGCGCCCTTGCGTGCGCCGTGGCGCTCCGCGTGCAGGCCGTGGCCGGAGAAGGCACCGGCGCGTGCGGGCCGCCGGGGGCGGTCCAGGCGCCACGGCCCGCACCTCGCGGCGGCCCGGGTTTCATGGCGCGCCGCGCCAGACCGGGGAGATTCCCATCGATCCAGCCAAAGGGTAGGCCAAGATGCAACCGTCCCACGAGGACCTCAATTTGCTCGTCGTCTTCGAGGCGCTCATGGAGACCCGCAGCGTCTCCAAGGCCGGCGAGCGGCTGCAGCTGAGCCAGCCCTCGATGAGCCACGCGCTGTCGAAGATGCGCAAGGCGTTCGACGACCCCATGTTCGTGCGCGTCAAGAACGAGATGCAGCCGACGGCAAAGGCGCTGGAAGTCGCGGAGCCCATCCGCCAGGCCCTCGAGCTGGCACGCCGCCAGATCTTCTCCAAGGTGGCGCTGGACCTGCGCACCTCGTCGCGCCTGTTCACGATCTGCATGACGGATGTCGGCGAGACCTGCTATCTGCCGATGGTGATCAATGCCGTGCGCAAGCAGGCGCCGTGCGTGCGGCTGCGGACGGTCTCGCCGATCGTGGAGAAGCTGGAGGAGGGGCTGGAATCGGGGGGCGTCGATCTCGCGATCGGGTACTTCCCCGACATTAAGAACGGCGGCGTCTTCCAGCAGCGGCTCCTGCGCAACAGCGGGTTCATGTGCATCACGGGCAACAAGGAATTCGCCGCGCGCGGCGAGCTGGACCTCGCTTCCTTCCAGTCGGCGCTCCACATCGCAGTGCGAACGGAAGGCCGCAGCCAGGAGGTCATCGAGAAGGCCATGGCCGCGATGGGTATCCACCGCAACGTGGTGGCCACGATTCCCCACTACCTCGGCCTGCTGACCATCATCCCGCAGACCGGCCTGACGGCCATCATTCCCATGGACCTCGCCGGCGCGTTCGAGGGCAAGGAAGGCATCGCGGCCCTGCCGCTGCCGTTCGCATCGCCCAGCGTGGAGGTGATCCAGATATGGCACAGGCGCCAGCACGAGGATCCGGCGCACCGCTGGCTGCGGACACTGGTGCGGGACACGCTGCAGAGGCGGGTGCTTGACTAGGAGCGTGCCGTCATGCAGCCGGCCACCTTCCCCACGCGTGCCGCGGGCGGCGCTTCGCTTGTTCCCAGGTCGGCGGGCCAGTCCGCTGGACCGAGCATCCGGGATCGCCCCGGAGGCACCCGGCCGGGCGCAAGCGCCGGGATCCTTTCCGCTTCCAAGAACCATTCAGGAGATACCTCATGAGATTTCGCATGCTGTCGCTCGTCGTCGCGAGCCTGGCCTTGCAGCTGCAGCCGAGCGCCCAGGCGCAGAGCGCCGCCTACCCCACGAAGCCGATCCGCCTGTTCGTGGGCGCGCCGGCCGGCGGCCCCACGGACGTGATCGCCAGGTCGCTCATCCAGCAGATGGGGGATTCGCTGGGGCAGCCCGTAATCGTCGAGAACCGGGGCGGGGCCGCCGGCACGCTCGCGGCCGGCATCGTCGCGAAGTCTCCGGCCGACGGCTACACGCTGATCGTGACGCCCTCGGCGCACGCCTATGCGGCGAGCATGTACGACAAGCTCCCGTTTGATCCCGTGAAGGATTTCCGGCCGGTGGGGCAGATCGGCATGATGCCCCTCGTGGCGATTGCGAACAAGGCCTTCCCGGCGGGGTCGCTGCGCGACCTGGTCGAGCGCGCCAAGGCCCAGCCCACCGCCGTGAACTACGGCTCGAGCGGCACGGGTTCCGCCCATCACCTGGCGGGCGAGCTATTCAAGCTGCGCACGGGCATCCAGATGACGCATGTGCCCTACAAGGGCAGCGCGGGATCCATCACGGACCTCATCGCCGGCCAGATCCAGGTGATCTTCGAGCCGCTCGTGTCGGCGTTGCCGCAGATCCAGGCCGGCCGCGTGAAGGCGCTGGCCGTCATGGGCGAGAAGCGCTCCCCGGCCCTGCCGGACGTGCCGACCCCCGGCGAGGCCGGGCTGCCCGGCGTGGAAGCCAGCGCCTGGTACGGGATCATGGCGCCGGCGGGCACGCCCGACACGGTCGTCGCCAAGCTGACCGCGGCGCTGAACAAGGCCCTGGCCGACCCTTCCACGCGCGCGAGCCTGCAATCGCAGGGCGTCGACGTCACGCCCGGGCCGCCGCAGATGTTCATGGACCTGATCACCAGCGAGATCGCGCGCTGGCGGCCGATCATCCAGGCGGCGGGAATCCGCGCGGAGTAGGCGAGGCGCATGCATTCACACCGCAAACTGCAGCCTCCGTCGGTCGTCAACATCGAGGATCTCCGCCGGCTGGCCAAGAGGCGGCTGCCGCAGGTGATCTGGGACTACCTGGAAGGCGGCGCGGAGGACGAAGTGACGCTGCGGCGCAACCGCGCCGCCTTCGACCGCTATCACCTCCTGCCGCGGATGGTCACGGGCAAGGGCTCGCGCGACCTGTCCATCACGCTGTTCGGGCAGCGGCTCGCGGCGCCCTTCATGATCGGGCCGACGGGCCTCAACGGCATCTACGTGCCGGACGCGGACCTCATGCTGGCGCGCGCGGCCGCAGCGGCGGGCGTGGCGTTCTCGCTGTCCGCCGGCTCGAACAACGACATCGAGGCCGTGGCCAGGGCATCGGCTGGACCCAAGTTCTTCCAGCTCTATCCGTGGGGCGGACGCGAGGTCGCGACCAGGCTGCTGGCGCGCGCACACACGGCCGGCTACTGCGCGCTCATGGTCACGGTCGATTCGCTGATCCCGGGCAACCGTGAGCGGGATGTGCGGAACCGATTCGCCCATGCACTGCATTTCTCTCCGCGCATCGTCTGGGACGCGGCGACCCATCCGCGATGGGTCGTTTCCACATGGTTCGCCCGCGGCATGCCGCGCTTCGAGAACCTGGCTGAGTTCCTGCCACCGGGCTCCGACGCGTACGCGCTGGCCGCCTATACCCGCGCGCAGCGCAATCCGTTCTACAGCTGGGAGGATGTCGCCTGGCTTCGCTCGCAGTGGGCGGGCCCCTTGGTGGTCAAGGGCATCCTCACCGCGGACGACACGCGCCTGGCCGCCTCCCATGGGGCGGACGCCGTCGTGGTGTCCAACCATGGCGGGCGCAGCCTTGACGGCTTGCCCGCCACGCTGGACATGCTGCCCTCGGTCGCCGCCGCTGCCGGGGGCATGCCCGTCCTGGTCGACAGCGGCTTTCGGCGGGGCTCCGACATCGTCAAGGCCCTCGCCCTTGGCGCGCGCGGCGTGCTGCTGGGCCGGGCGCCCCTGTACGGCGTGGCTGCGGCGGGGGAGGCCGGCGCAAGTCGCGCGCTCGAGATCCTCCTGCAGGAGACGGACCGCGTCATGGGCTTGTTGGGGGTGGACTCGGTGGACGCGCTGGGGCACCAGCACGTTGGCCTGCAGCCGGCATGACGCGGCGGGAAAAACTGCAGTTTCCCGGCCGGCGCCGGAGAAGGACCGAAGCAGCATCGGCGGCACAGGCCCCTTGGCAGGGGCGGCATAGACCTCCTCGGCGGGGGCGGTGATGCCGCCGGGACCGGCAGTTCGCGATACCCGCAGGCGCAAGCTGCGGGCCGCGTGTCGCAGGCACCGTGGTCTGGTCAAGAGGTGCGCAACTCCCGCACGCGCATCCCGGGCGGCGCAGCCGCGGAGCGGGGCGCTGAAGCCAATCGGCCGCCGCTGTCTCGAGCGGACGGGAAGCCGCTCGCTGAAGGTTGACGCGCCGAAGTGCGCGCGTAGCCTGGTGCCAAGCGTGCGACGCGGGGCGAAAAGTCTATGGCCTGCCAGAACGAAGGCGTTGGGCATCGTCCCGGCATTGCCCGTGCAACCGCATGGTTTTGTGATCTGGATCAGCATGCCGCCTACTGAGAACAGCAGAATGTACGGTGCTATATTTGTGCGGTCCGCTTGGCCTGGGCAGCACCTTTTCAACCTCCTCCCGCTTCTTCGTGTCCGTCGGCTCGTTCATGTACGCCGATCGCCGCTGTCTTGCAGGGGGTCGGCCGGGCAGAGCGTCCGTTGGGATGCATTGAGGAATGAAAATTGGCAAAAAAGGCAGGGAAAGAGTCGGCGGAGGTAGCGAGCCGTATGCTGCAGCACTGGCATGAGGGCGTTCCCGACGACCGTTTAGCGCATCTGGTGAAGGACGCGACGCGCTCCTTTCTTCGATCGCTGCAGACCCGTCTTGCGCGCCACGACGTCCAACTCGGCCATTGGACCTTCCTGCGGATTCTCTGGGAGAAGGATGGGCTCACCCAGGCAGAACTGAGCGCGGAGGCCGGTGTGATGGCGCCCACCACGGCGATCGCCCTGAAGGCCATGGAGGAGCTCGGGTACGTCCTGCGAAAGCAGCGTCCCGACAACCGCAAGAGCACCTACGTTTTCCTGACGCCGGCGGGCAAGCGCCTCAAGGCGAAGCTCGTGCCCTTGGCCGAGGAGGTCAACGCGCTCGCCATCAGATCCCTGACGGATGCCCACATCAGCATCGTGCGGCGCTCGCTGCTGAAGATCATCGACAACCTGGCGAGCGACGAGTGCATTCAGGATGATCCGAAGCGGACAGGCGCCGCTCAGTCATCCGCAAGACCGTAGCCCGCGCTGCCGATGGCCGCGCCCTGGGTGCGGCGCGCCATGGAAGCGCACCGCGCCTCGCGGCAGTGCCACGCTCTCCCCAATCCCTCAAATGCATCGGTCCCGCCGCGGCGCAGTGCGCCCGAGCGGCCAGCCGCGCCGCATCGGTCTCGATGTGGGTCGACGAGTCGACGATGCCACCCAGTGGACCCCGCGCGCCACAGGCGAGTGGCATGGATGCCCCATGGAACGCACGCCGGAACCCGCCGGGCCAGTGCCGCCGTCTTCTGCCTGGCAGCCTGTGAGATAATTAGAGACCTAATGATTAGACCTACGGAGACATAGCGCGGTTTCGGGATTTACGTGCCGTCGAACGCTGGAATCGCGCGGAGCCCACATGAGCACATGCCCCGATCCCACGTCGTGCCGGCAGCCGGATTTCCTGGATGCGAAAGCCAGTCTTGCCCTTCTGGGCGTCCGCCCGCAGACGCTCTACGCCTATGTGAGCAGGGGGGCCATCCGCAGCGTGCCCCAGCCCGGAACGAAGGCGCACCTGTACAGCCGCTCGGACATCGAACGGGTCATGGCGCGCGCGGCCGCCCGTGCAGGCCATGCCGCGGCGGCAGCCGGTGCGATGGACCATGGGCCGCCCATCGTCAGCAGCGGTATCACGGAAATCACCGAGGCGGGTCCAGCCTACCGGGGCTACTTGGCCTGCGACCTCGCGCGGCAAGGCGTTCCGTTCGAGCGGGTCTGCGAATTGCTCTGGGGCGCTCCTCTCGATGTCGCGAGGGCCGGCGCCTGGAGAATCCCTCCGCGCGACCAGGCACTGGCCCGCGAGGCCGGTTTGCGGATACTGCACGGTACCGATCCTCACCGCGTGTACGGATCGCTCGCGATGCTGGCTCTCCAGTTGGAGCGCAGCCGCAGGATGTCGGGCGGTGGGGGTCTGGACGCGGGCGTCGTGCAAGAGGCGCGCTTGCTGATCTGTGCCGTGGCGCAAGCGCTGGGATGCGTCGGCCCGGCCCGCGCGCTGACGCTGCCGGAGCGCTCCGAATCGATCGCTTCGACGCTGATCCGGTCCTTCGGATGCGAAACCACGCCAGCGCGGATCCGCGCGGTGAACGCGCTGCTCGTGCTCCTCGCGGACCACGAACTGCCGCCGGGCACCCTGGCCGTCCGGGCGGCTGCCTCGGGAGGCGCGAACCTTTTCGACTGCATTGCCGTGGGCATCTGCGCAAGCGCCGGGACCGAGATCGCCGGGCACTATGCGGTCGTGGACCGGTTCCTCACCGCAAGGCCGTCCGCGACGGCGCTGCGCGACAAGGCCCTGCGCCTGCACCAGCGGGCGCAGCGGATCCCCGGCTTCACGCATCCGCTCTACCTGGGCGGCGACCCGCGCGCGAAGCACCTGCTCGCCATCGCCACCGAACTGGCTGACGACTCCTTCAACATGCGACAGGTCGCCGACTTCGTCGGTTGGGCGAAGGAGAATCTCGCGGACCATCCAAGGCATGAGTTCGCCGTCGTCTGCCTGGTGCGGGCGCTCCGGCTTCCCGTCTGGTCGGCAGCGGTCTTCTTCCTGGTGGCGCGCATGGCCGGCTGGGCTGCGCATGTGCAGGAGCAGCGCGGCGTGACCGGCCTCTGGCGGCCGCGCGCCCGTTACGTCCCCCGCCCATGAGCGTGGCAGGGCCCGTGCGCGTCGCTAGCGCCGCCCTGTGTCGCTCGGAGCCGAGAGGCGATCCTCTGGAGGAGCGGACTGGACGCCGGGCATTGCGGGCCCGCGGCAACCGGCCTGCCGCTGCGAACTCGTGCGTCTCCCTCTTTGCGAGGGGCAGCCCCGATGACGGCGATGGCCACTCCGCATTTGCGCTGCCGCCTGCTAAGCGGTGCGTCCGCGCGGTGGTGGTTGGAAGAGGGCATGGTGCGGGTGGAAGACCTGCCGCGCGTCACCGACCTGGCCTACTCCAACAGCCTGCGCCGCTGGATCACGGCGGAGTTGGCCTGAGCACTGCCCGGAGGTACTAGGACGCCGAGGCGCTGAATTTGCCGGTCTGCAGCCAGGCGGCAATACCGGCTGCCAACTGGTCGCTGTTGCTCTCCATCATCATCATGTGGCCGTTGCCCTGGATGCCCCGGTCGCCCAGCGGAATGAATTCCGCGCGCGCCCCGATGTCGTTCAGCCAGTCGACGATGGGCTTGTCGATGGCGGCCGTGTGGTCCGCGTCGTTGGTGCCCATGATCAGGGCCACGCGCTTGCCCTTGTAGCCCGAGGGGTCGGTCACACGGGGCGCGCTGTTCTCATAGTTCACCCGCTCTAGCAGCAGGCGGGGCGGAATGACGGTCAGGCTGGCCAGGTAGCTGTCCAGGTGCTCGCGCGGGAAGCGCGTGCTGCTGCCGACCAGCTTCTTCGTGGCCCAGCCCGGTTCGGCAACGAAGGGCAGCTTGCGGCTGAGCTTGAGCACCGGAGCGCCGGGTGCCAAGCGGACTTCCACGTCGTCCGACGTGCTGGACAGGAACTCGGTCGGCGCGCTGACGTTGGCCGGCCCGCCAGGTGCGATTGCCACCAGGGAGACGATGCGGTCGCCGAAGAGTTCGAGCAGCTTCCAGCCGAAGGGGCCCGACATCGAATGCGTCATGACGATCGCCGGGCGGTCCAGCGTGGCCAGCACCTTGCCAAGGCCCTTCACGACCGTCTCGCCCGACAGGTCGTCGTAGGGGATGTAGCCGCTGCGACCGGTGCCTGCCCAGTCAGGGACCACCACCTGGTAGCCCTGGGCTGCGAAGAAGGGCGCCCAGCCCGGGCGGCCATCGGCGGTCGCCATGTAGCAGGAGCCGGTGTGCGCCCCGCCGTGGATCAGCACCATGGGCGGCTTGCGGGTCTTCGCGACCGGCTCCAGAACCTCGTAGTAGGTCGAAGGACCGGCCACAAAGCCGCTGCGCACCCGCACGGCGGCGTGGGGGGGCGTGCTGGCGCCGGAGGCGCCGGTGCTGGTGGCCGCGGCTAGGACGGCACCCATGCCAGCACTGGTGCGGAAGAACCTCCGGCGGGAGGCGGGGGGCGTGTTGTGCATCTTGTCTCCTGGTTCTCTGTGGCATTGGCATCGACTCTGGCAGTGCAGGACGGTCGCCGGAGCGTCTGGCGAGGACGGCCCAGCGCGGCCAGGCCATGCCGACCATTATTGTTAATCGACTAACAATATGAAAGCTGGGGCGAACCCTGTTGTGCGCTGTCCAGCCGCCGCGACAGCACCTGCACCTCCTCACTGAACGTGGGCGGAGCGACGCCCTGGCCCCAGACCTCGAGGAGCTGTGTTGCGTCGTCATGCCGCAGATGTCGATGGGCTCGAGGAGCGACCTGGCCGGCTACTCGCAGGAGAGATTTCCCGAGGCGATATGCGAGTTGCGCTTGGGGGCAGGCCGTACGGTGGATGGGCGCGGCGGAACCAGCGTTCCGCATGGCGCGGGCCCCTTTAGCATTCCGGCGGGCCGGGCGCTGGACAGGGTGGTCGCTCGACAGGCGAAGGAAGACCTGTGTTCATACGGATCGTGGCTGGAGAGCGCGTCGCATCTTGCCCGGTACACGAAAGCGCGCAATCCACGATGCCGACGACGAGCCTCTTGGCAACCTATCGAGCAACCATGGTCTCTAGCCGAGCTTCACGTTGACGTTCTTGAGCTGCGTGAACTCCAGCAGTTCCTCCTTGGACTCCTCCCTGCCGACGCCGGACTGCTTGTAGCCGCCGAACGGCGCGCCAGGGATGTGCACCGAACACTCGTTGACCCACACGTAGCCCGACTGGATCCGCTTGGCGGCGCGCAGGCCGGTGTTCAGGCTCGTGGTCCACACCGAGGCCGTCAGTCCGAGCTCCGTGCCATTGACCTCGACCAGCATCCGGTCCTCGTCGTCCCAGGAAAACACCGAGAGCACGGGGCCGAAGATCTCCTCGCGCGCGATCCGCATGTCGGGCCGCACGCCCGTGAAGATGGTCGGCTCGATGAACAGGCCGTCCTTCAGCTGCGCATCGCGCGCCGCGTGGCCGCCGGTCAGGAGCACGGCGCCCTCGTCGATGCCGGCCTGGATGTAGTGCAGCGCGCGGTCGTACTGGGCGCGGCTCGCCAGTGCGCCCATCGTCGTGTCCAGGTGGGTCGCGATGCCGGGCCGGTGTTTGCGCGCCAGTTCCTCGGCCATGCGCTGCATGAATTCATCGTGCAGGGAGCGGTGCACGTACAGGCGGCTCGTGGAGCCGCACGACTGCCCGCACCACGTGAAGTTCATGCCGCGCACGGCCCCCTCCACCGCGCTGCGCAGGTCCGCGTCGGGATAGATGACCATCGCGTTCTTGCCGCCCAGCTCCAGCAAGGTGCGCTTCATCGTGTCCGCGGCGGACCGCAGCACGGCCTTGCCGGCGCCGACGCTTCCGATAAGCGCGACGGCGGCCACATCCGGGTGCGCGGACAGCGCGGCACCCGTCTCGCGTCCGCCAGCGATGCAGTTCAGCACCCCCGGGGGGAACAGGCCGTCCAGGATCTCCATCAGCCGGATGGTCGACAGCGGCGCCTGTTCCGGCGGCTTGAGGATGACCGTGTTGCCCGCCGCGAGCGGCGCGGCGATCTTGCCTGCCGCGAACATGAACGGGTGGTTGAACGGGAAGATCCGTGCGACGGGGCCGAGCGGCTCCCTGAGCGTGTAGTTCAGCGCGCCGTTCGCGGTCGGGATGGTCTCGCCCTTGATCTCGAGCACCAGCCCCGCGAAATAGTCCAGCTGGGTGGCCGCGATCTCCGCGTCCATCTGCATGGCGCGCACGGGATTGCCGCAGTTGGCGGCGTCCAGCAGCGCCAGTTCCCGCGAATGCAGCCGCACGCGGCGCGCGGCCTCCCGCAGCAGCGCCGCGCGCTGCAGGGGCGGGGTCTCGGCCCAGGCCGGGAAGGCGGCCTTCGCCGAGGCGACCGCGGCGTCGACCTCCGCCGAACCCGCCGAGGTCACGTCGGCCAGACGCTCGCCCGTGGACGGGTTGAAGGTCGCGATCGCCTGGTCCGCTCCTTCATGCCAGCGGCCGTCCCAGAACAGCCCGCTCGACCGGGGCAGGACTCGCTGGACGTAGGGGCTCAGGTCGCCGCTGTCCGGCAGGACGATGGGGGCCGCTGTCATGGCTGGCCTCCTTCCTGGTCCTCATGGGAGCGGGTCATGCCGGAGGCCATCGCGGCGCTGTAGCCCGGCGTGACGTGCACGTCGACGACGACGGTCGCTCCATCGCGCACCGCAGCGACGGCGCGGGCCAGGACCTCGTCGAGCTCCGACGGGCTGTCCGTCGGTCCGAGGCCCTGCAGCCCGAGCCCGCGCGCGAGCGCGGCCAGATCGGGGTCCGGATCTCCGATGCGCTGCCCGATCCACCGGTTCTGCACCGGGCGGTCGCGATCGCGGGCCACCCGCTCCTGGTGCAGCTCGTCGTTGAAGAACGACCGGTTGTTGCAGACGATGGTAAGCAGGGGAACGCCAGCATTGGCGGCGGTCCACAGTGCTGTCATGCCCATCAGGTAGTCGCCGTCGCCGGTCATCAGCACGGGCAGTCGGTCGGTTCCACGCAGCGCCAGCGCGGCGCCGACGGCCATGCCCGGCCCGGAGCCGATGCCGGCGCCGCCGTCCATGCCCAGGTAGTCCAGCGGATCGCGGAAGTGGCCCATCTCGCCGCTCCAGCCCAGTGGCACACGGATCAGGGTGATGGGCTGCGTGCCCGCGGCCCGGCGCAGGGCGTCGGCGACCATCGCGATGCTGATCGTCCCGTCTTGCGGAACCGGGGGCATGGCCATCGGGCTCTTCGGGGCCTGGAGGGCCGAAGGGCGCTCGGTGCAGGCAGCGCAGAGAAGGGGCACGGCGACGTCCGGCTCCACCGGCATGAACACGTCCACCGGCGGCAGGCCCTGGTGGTCCATGCTCCAGCCCCGGTGGCTGTAGTGGTCGAGCGAGACCTGGATCACCTTGGCGCCGACGCTCTCGTTGCGCCACGCCTGCTGCAGCGTGCCGTTCAGGTCGTACCAGTCCAGGCTCAGCACGACGTCGGCGGCGCGCAGCGTGGCGGCCGCGTCCGGGGTCAGGAAGACGCCCGGCACGGCCGCGTGCAGCGGATGGTCGGTGGGGAACGATGCGCCGGCGCGCAGGTCCGTAAGGACCTGCGCATTCAGCTTCTCGGCCAGCTCGATGCGCTGGCGCCAGCCCTCGCTAGACCTGGAGACCCGCCCCATCAGAATGACCGGGCGGGCCGCGGAGGACAGCAGCGCTGCGGCTCTGGCCAGCTCATCGCTGCCCGGCACGGCGGGGGAGGGAACCTGGTAGCGGCTGACGTCCGGCAGCGCCGGGATCGCATCGATGCGCGTCTCCTGCAGCGAGACATCGAAGCACACGTAGGTGGGGCCGGCGGGTGCGGTCAGCGCGATCTGCTTGGCCCGCAGCAGCGCCTCGTACGACGCGGCGACGGAAGCCGGCTGCGCGTCCCACTTGCTGAAGTCGCGCACCAGCGCGCCCTGGTCCTGCGCGGTGTGCATCCAGTCGATCCAGGGGCGCCGCTTGGCCGCATCGACCGGGCCCGTCGCGCCCAGGACCAACACGGGCACGCGGTCCACCCAGGCGTTGAAGATCGCCATGGACGCGTGCATCAGGCCCACGTTGCTGTGAACGATCGCCGCCAGCGGCTTTCCGGCGACCTTCGCGTAGCCATGGGCGATCGCGACGGCATGCTCCTCATGGAGCACGACCAGCATCTGCGGGTCGATGTTGCCGAGGTGGTTCACCAGGCTGTCGTGCAGACCGCGGAAGCTCGACCCGGGGTTCAGGAGGACATAGGGGATGTCGAGCGCGCGGATCATCTCCGCGATGGCGTCGCTGGCCCACAGGCTGCCGGCGCCGGCGCCCGCTGCGGGAATGTCGCGGCGCAAAGGAATGGCTTGCTTCGAATTCAATGGGTGCTCCGCTCAATCGGCCTTGATGCCCGCGCTCTTGATGACGCTCGCCCACCGCGCGGTGTCCTTCTCGACGAGCTTGGTCATCTCCTGCGGCGTGCTCGGCCGCGTCTCGATACCCTGCTCGGCGAGCTTCTCCTTCACCTCGGGCTCGTTCAGGATCTTGGTGACATCGGCGTTGATCCGCTTGATGACCGCCGCAGGGGTCCCCGCGGGGGCCGCCAGGCCGAGCCAGATCTCGCTGTCGTACTGGGGCAGGCCGGCCTCGGCCATGGTCGGGACATCGGCCAGCAGGCTGGCGCGCCGGGTGCCACCCACGGCGAGCGCGCGCAGCTTCCCGGTGCGGATGTGCGGCAGCAGCGAGTTGATGGCACCGAACTGCAGATCGACCTGCCCGGCCAGCATGTCGGTGATGGCCGGCGCCGCGCCCTTGTAGGGGACGTGGGTGATGTCGGTGCCCGTCATCGCCTTGAAGAGCTCCGCGGACAGATGCTGCGGGCTGCCGGAGCCCGACGAGGCATAAGTGAGCTTGCCCGGAGTGGCCTTCGCGAGCGCCACGAGTTCCTTCACGGTCGTGGCCTTCACGTTCGAGTTCGCTACCAGCACGACCGGCACCGCGCCGAGTTGCGTGACCTGGGCGAAATCGCGCGCGACGGCGTACGGCGTCTTCGGCAACAGCACCGGATTGATGGACATGGTGTTGTTGTTGGTGATCAGCAGCTTGTAGCCGTCCGCAGGGGCCTTGGCCACGTGGTCGGTCCCGATGCTTCCGGCCGCGCCTGCCTTGTTGTCCACGATGACCGGCTGGTTCCAGATCTGGCTGAGCCGCTGGCCGATCACGCGGGCGATGACGTCGTTGCTCCCGCCGGGAGTGAAGGGCACGATGAGGGTGACCGGCTTGGTGGGATAGTTCTCTTGTGCGATGGCCGAGTGGCCGAAGCCTGCGGCGATCATGGCGGCGGCCGCGAGCAGCGAGCGCCGAGTGGGGCTTGATGGATTCTTCATGGTGTCTCCGGTTGCAGGCAACTACACGTGCCCTAAGAAGATCCCGATCCTAGGAACAAGGTTGATGTGCATCAAGCTTGAATGCGCGGTCAACCTATGAAGAAGCAACGCGGCGTGGCAGCCCGCGTGGCGAGCTAGGGTTCATCCCGAGGTTGATCGATGGTTCAACCGGCGCCGCCCGGTGGCCATCCTGTCCTCCAGGGTGCGCAGGGCTCTCGCGCCCGGAGGTGCGCTGTGCGCCCGCATGGCCAATGCGCTCGGCTTCCATCGTGCCTCGCGGGCATTGGTGAAGACGCCGCACTGTCCTGACAACCGGTCCGCATGTCCGTGTGCCGCTGCACGGTGACCACGGTCTCGCGCACCGGTGCAGCGGGCCGGCGATGGCCCGATAAGCAGCGCGTGGAACTTGGAAGAACGCCGCTGGCGGACGTGCCCGCGTGCCCGTGAACGGCGGGCAGAGGCCGGCGCGCGACTGGCTCGCTGGCCAGGCACCCCATCGGTTGTGAATCGACGTTGCACCGTCTTCGTTCGTCCATTGCTCCTTGCGGCGACAACGGGATTCGAACCCGACGGGATGCTGCGGAGTCCGGCGCGAGGCATTGATCATCCAATCAATCCGGGTTGGTTCCGATGCCGTGCGGGATGGTCTCTGCCAGTGTTTCGCGGCCACCAACGGGTCAGGCGTGAAAGCGTCGCACGCCCGCCACAGCCGGGCGTTCTGAATCCGGAAAATTTGATTAGGCGACTATCAAAAAGATTAGGCGTCTATCTATACTGAACGAGCCGGAGGAACCACGATGAACCCGCGAGTCATCGAACGATGTGGTCTTTGGCGGGCTGCGCGTGGAGCTTTCCCATGAGACGCCAGGCGCAATGTGAAGAAGAGGAATCGGGGCCAAGCCCCAAGTTCAACGAAGGAGACAACTATGAACGGAATGGCCAAGCATGCGGTTGCATGCGCCGCGCTGCTGTGCGTTTGCGGCGCAGCCAATGCCCAGAGCAGCGTGACCATGTATGGGCGGGTGGATGCCGGGATGGACTCGCCGAGATCGGGGGGCTCGAGTGTCAATCGGCTGGTATCGGGCGGAAGTGCGGGGAGCAACCTGGGTTTTCGCGGCGTGGAGGACTTGGGAGGAGGGCTTGCCGCCGTCTTCCGCCTCGAGATGGGCATCAACCTCGACGACGGCACGCTCGGCCAAGGCGGTCGCGCGTTCGGGCGCGAGGCGTCGGTCGGCCTGAGCGATGCGCGGTTCGGCACGCTGCAGATGGGCCGTATTCCCACTCCGTACTACATGGTCCAGAGCAGTGTGGACGCCTTCGTCTGGGAAGGCGCCGGCGGGCTGCTCGCGCTCACCAGAAACGTCAGCCCCACCACGCAGCGCCAGGTGCTGCCGATGGGGGTGTCGGCGCGGCAGGACAACGCGGTCAACTACGTGTCCCCGCGCTGGGGCGGCATCGAGTTCCGCGGCCAGTACTCCTTCGGCGAGAACTCGACGACGATCGGACGCGGGTACGGCGCATCCGCGCGCTACCAGGCCGGGGGCTTCGACCTCAATGCGGGCTTCCAGCGGCAGGAGGGGCCGGACGATGCTGCGGGCAAGGTCTCGGCGATGGTGGTTGGCGGCTCCTACGACGCCCGCTTCGCCAAGTTCTTCCTGGGCATGACGGTGGAGAAGAACTCCTGCGCGACCTGCACCGGGGCAATCGCCCGCATGCCCGGTGCTTCGACGAGCGAATTCCGGCTGACCAACCTCGGCGTGCGCGTGCCGTTCGGACAGTTCACGGCCGTTGCCCAGTTCACCCGCGTCAACGACCGGTCCGACTACACGGCGTTGACGGGCAACCGGGACGCGAACTGGATCTCGCTTGGCGGCGACTACGACCTGTCCAAGAGGACGCGCCTGTACTTCGGCGTGGGACAGATCAGCAACAAGAACGGGTCGCAGTACGTGCTGGGCACCGGCACTGCCCAGGCCCCGGCCATGCTGGTCGGCTCGTCCAGCGGCAGCTCCCGCAACATCTACATGGGGGTCCGTCACAACTTTTGATGGCGACCGGCGGCACGCCGCTGCGGCCCCGCGATGGGCCGCGGTGGCTGGGCGCCGGGATCCCCGCATTGTTATCTCCAAGGTTTGGTGCCGGGGCAACCCGGCGCCTTTTTTTGTGCACGGGCGCCTGCCCGGGGAAAGCGCCGAGAAGGTGGGCAAGGGCATCGTCTCCCGCGCGAGGTCGGGCCGACCGTCCCGCGCCCGAGGCGGTGGCCAAGGTGGCGCGCATTGGGGGCGGCACAAGGAGCCTGCTTGGAGCTGCGCCCCGGAGCGGCGGCGCCGCCTTGATCGGCTCGCGCGGTGGCCTGGTGAGCGCGCGCCGCGGCCGAGGGCCCGTCGCGTCGTCCGTGCAGTCACTGAACATGGACTCTCCCGGACCGCCGATCCCCGGGACCGTCGGATGCGCTGGCGCGTGCCGTTCGGCCGCGCCGCCCGGGCTTTGAGCGACGGCGGGCGCCTTCTCGCGCAGGACTGCACGTTGCGCTTCGGCCTAGTGCTCAGCGATGCGGATGCGCTCGCCCGCTGCCAGGCAAGCGCGGCGGGCAAGGGCAGGACCAGGATCTCCGGAGCGCCGAACCGGTCCGCGTTGATGTCGAGCACGAACTGCGCTTCGTGCAACCGTGCCTGCACCCAGCGGTGACCATGCTGGCGGTCGTCGCCCGCGCGCCGCGTGGCGTGAACGCCTGGCCCATGCCCCTGGAGGGCGACGCGTCCCTTTGTGGCCGGCCACCGCCGACGACGGCGGAGACCTCCGAAAGGCGCGGAGCATGGCGAATTCATTTCTTCGATACAGCGAATAGGCCAGCCTGCGTTGCCGGGCACGCACCGGCCCCCCAGAATTGACAGCGGTCAACAAATCGTCCGCGACAACGAATCGCGGATATCGACAACCGCCCAGGAGACACCCCATGAAAACCTTCCAGGTCGCCGCGGCCCTCGCCGTGTCGCTCATTTGCGCCGCCATTCCGGTGCACGCACAAGCACCAGCTTCCCGTGACTATCCCAGCCGGCCGATCCGGATGATCGTACCGTTCCCCGCCGGCGGTCCCACCGACCTGCTGGCCCGCGTCGTCGGGCAGCGTATGGGCGAGTTGATGCGCCAGCCGATCGTGGTGGACAACAAGCCGGGCGCCAACACCATCATTGGCGCCGATGCCGTCGCGAAGGCGGCGCCGGACGGCTACACGCTGCTGATGGCCATCGACAACACGCTGGTGATGAACCAGTACCTCTACGCCAAGCTGCCCTACGATCCCGTCCAGGATTTCGAGCCGATCGGCAAGGTGGCCACCACGCCCCTGGTGGTCATGACCCACCAGGCCGGACCCCAGTCCATGCAGGCGCTGCTCGCGCAGTCCAAGGCCGGCGCCGCCGCAATGAGCTATGGCTTCGGCACCTTCACGTCCCAGCTCTCCGGCGAGCTGCTCAAGCGCACGCTGGGCAAGGAGGTGGTCTCGGTGCCCTACAAGGGCAGCGCGGGCACGACCCAGAGCCTGCTGACCAAGGACGTCACGTTCACCATCGACGGCATCACGACCGCCATGCCCCATTTCGAGAAGGGCACGCTGCGGCCGCTCGCGCGCCTGAGCGCCAAGCCCATCCCCACGCTGCCCAACGTGCCATCGATGGCCGATGTGGGGATCAAGCTGCCCGACATCGACGTGTGGATGGCGTTGCTGGCGCCCAAGGGCACGCCCGCTGCGGTGGTGGACGAGCTCAACCGCGCGCTGACGCAAGCCCTCGCGTCCAAGGACGTGCAGGAGAAGCTCCTGGGCGCCGGGCTGCTGGCCGACGCCAGCTCGCCGCAGGCGCTGCGCAGCTTCATCGCCTCGGAGGCCGCGAGGTGGCGTCCCGTCATCGCGGAAGCCGGCATCAGGATCGATTGACATTCACGAAGGAGATTCACCATGACCACGAACAGCCCCAGCCACAGCTTCGCCCCGATCGTCAACAGCGCCGCGGAGTGGCGCGCGGAGATGGCGCGCCTGAACAAGCCGGGCCAGCCCAGCTTCTTCCACATCCGGACCCAGTTGCCGAAGCAGGGCCGCACCAACCAGGTCCTCGGCGCGTCGCGCTACATGAACGTGGTGCTCAAGACCTACGCGAGCGGTGGCGAGAACGAGATCCACGCGCATTCCAACGAGGACCACGTGTTCGTCATCCTGCAGGGCGGCGCGGTGTTCCACGGGCCGAATGGCGAGACGCGCGAGGCAGGCAGGAACGATTGCGTGCTGCTGCCGGCCGGCACCTTCTACTGGTTCCACGCCAAGGAAGACCGCGAGGAACTCGTCATGCTGCGCATCGGCGCGCACATCGACCCCGACAGCGACGTGCTCGCGCGCATCGACCTGGAGGGCAAGCCCTTCGATGGCTATTCCGAGAAGAACAAGGAAGTGCCCGTGGTGCTGCACGAGGATCGGATCTTCGAATGAGCGGCCCGTCGCCTGCAACGAGCGCGCGAGCTTCCGCGGAGATTCCGCTGTGCCAGCCTCCCGATCCCGCTCCCCGCAAGCCCAGGCTGATCTGCCCGCCGGGGACCGCGGATTGCCATGTGCATGTCTATGGCCCCGCCGACCGCTATCCCGTGGCCGCGACGCGCGCCTTCGATGTGCCCGACGCCTTGCCGGCGCGGCTGCGCGCGCTGCACGACACCCTGGGCGTCGAGCGCCTGGTGCTCGTGCAGCCCAGCGGCTATGGCACCGACAACCGGCGGCACCTGGAGGCGGTGGCCGAGCTGGGCCGGCCGGCGCGCGTCATCGTCGCGCTGCGGGCCGAGGTGCAGGATGCCGAACTGGACCGCCTGCACGAAGCCGGCGTGCGGGGAGTGCGCTACAACATCGGCCATGCAGGTGCCGTCCCGCTGGCCGAGATGCCCGCGCTGGCGGCGCGCATCGCCCGCCTGGGTTGGCATGTGCAGCTCCACGTCATGGATGACCAGGGCCGAGCTCCGCTGGCCGAGATGGAGCCCACCCTGCGCGAACTGCCCACCGACGTCGTGATCGACCACATGGGCTCGCTCAGGCCGGGAGACGGCGTGGGGCAGCCTGGCTTCCAGGCGCTGCTGAGGCTGGTGAACACGGGGCGGTGCTGGGTCAAGCTGTCCTGCGGCTACCGGATGTCGGCGCTGCCTCCGCCCTACGAGGACATGGTGCCCTACGTCCAGGCGCTGCTGGCCGCCCGGCCGGACCGCCTGGTATGGGCCAGCGACTGGCCGCACGTCTCGTTCAAGGGCGAGATGCCCAACACCACGGACCTGCTGGACCAGATGCTGACCTGGGTGCCCGACGGAGCACAGCGCCACCAGATCCTGGTGCGCAACCCCGAGCAGTTGTACGGGTTCTGAGCGGCCCGCCCCGGCGCCGCCGACCCCCTGCGATCAAAAGAAAGAGGAGACACCCATGCCCATGTTCCATCTGCTGCGCCGCGCGGCGCAGCGCGCCACGCTGCTCGTCCCGATGCTGCTGCTACCGGTCCTCCCCGCCGCTGCGCAGGCGCAGGCCGCGGCCAGCTTCCCCGCCAGGCCGGTGCGTCTGATCGTGCCCTTCCCGGCCGGTGGGCCCGCCGACGTGCTGGGCCGAGCGATCGCGCAACGCCTGTCCGAAAAGTGGCGCCAGCCCGTCGTCGTCGACAACAAGGGCGGGGCCAACACGCTGATCGCGGCGCAGGAGGCCGCCCGGGCCGCGCCCGACGGCTACACCTTGTTCATGCCCCTGGATTCGACCTACACGCTGAACCCGGCGCTGTATTCGCGGCTGCCCTACGATCCGATCAAGGACTTCGCGTCCATCTCGATCGTCGCCCGCCAGTCCCTGGTGCTCACCGCAACCGACCGGACACCCTTCAGGGCGGTGGCCGACCTGGTGGCTGCCGCCCGGGCCCAGCCCGGCAGCATCAACTACGGCTCCAGCACCACGTCCACACAGCTCGCAGGCGAGATGTTCACGCGGCAGAGCGGGATCAAGCTGGTCCAGGTGCCGTACCGCGGCGCCTCGGAGGTCGTCAAAGGAATGCTCTCGGGGGACGTCGAGGTCAGCTTCGACGGCATCGCCGCCAATGTCCCGCACATCCAGTCCGGGAAGATCCGTGCACTGGCCACGACGGGTCCGGTCCGCTCCGCGGCCTTGCCCGACGTGCCGACGCTGGCGGAGGCCGGGCTCAAGGGCTACGAACTGTTGATGTGGAATGCACTGTCCGCGCCCGCCGGCACGCCGCGGGCGATCATCGACAAGATCCACAAGGACGTTGTGGAGGTCGTGCAGCGCAAGGAAGTCAGGGACCAGCTCATGGTGTTCGGTCTGGAGACGGCGGGCACCACGCCCGAGGAGATGGACGAGACCATCCGGCGGGAGACCGCCAAGTACGCGCCCCTGATCAAGGAGCTCGGGCTCAAGCTGAACTGAAGGGCGCATCGGCATGACCGCCCCAGCACTCGACTACGGATCGGGCGGGCGCATCGGCGTGCTGCTGCCCTCCGTGAACCAGGCCGCCGAGCCGCAACTGCGCGCGATGCTTCCCGCCGACATCGCCATCGCGGTCACGCGGCTGAAGCTCGTGGACAGTTCGGAGGCGAGCCTGCTGGGCATGGCCCGGGATGTCGAGCCGGCGGCCGAGCTGCTCGCGGACGCGGGCGTCGACATCGTGGTGTTCCATTGCACCGCCGTGTCGACCTACAGCACCGAGCTGGAGGCGTCGATTCTCGCGCGCATCCAGTCCGCGACTGGGCTGCCCTGCGTGGCCACGTCGCAGGCCCTGGTGGCGGCGCTGCAGGCCCTGCCCGCGCGGCGCGTGGTGCTGCTCTCCCCGTACACGGCGGCCGTCAATGACCGGGAGGCGGCTTACTTCGCCGAGCATGGATTCGAGATCCTCGGCAACGCCGGCCTGGATTGCCGCACCGGCCGCGAGATGATGGCCATCGCGCCGCAGGCGTGGCATGCGTTCGCCACGCGCCATGCCCATGCGCGGGCGGACGCATACGTCCTCAGTTGCACCACCGTGCGGACGGCCGAGACCATCGAGGCCCTGGAGCGTTCCCTGGGACGGCCCGTCGTCACGAGCAACACGGCGGTGGCCTGGTACTGCATGCGCAAGCTTGGCGCGCTGCCGGGGGTTCCAGGCTACGGCCGCCTGCTGGCCCGCGCCGGAGCACCCTGACGCGGTCCGGGGCGCGGCCCGACCGCCGGAGGAGGGCGGGGTGAACCTCACAACCTCGCGCCTGGGCATTCCTGCCCTCGCACCGTGTGGAACCGGCAGCAGGGCGCCCGCAACACCGCGAAGGCGGGCTCGCGGACGCCAGGGGCCTTCGCGGTTCAGAAGGCTTCGGTGTCGACCTCGTTCGCGCTCTGCGCGCTGTAGCGCTGGCCGACCACGGTAAGTTCGTTGATCAGAACGTTCAGCCGCTCGATCACCGCGGCGTGCAGCCGCATGTTGGCGGCGCCCAGGTCGTCCAGCAGGTGTTCCACGCTCGTGGTGCCGGGAATGGGGACGATGTGGCCGCCCTGGTGCAGCAGCCAGGCCAGGGCCAGCTGTGCCGGGGTGCAGCCCGCGTCCCGCGCGATCCTGCGGTAGCCGTCCAGCAGCTTCAGGTTGGCCGCGTAGGCCTCGGGCGCGAAGCGCGGCATGGCGCGGCGGATGTCCTTCTCGTGGAGCGCACCCACGTCCACGAGTTCGCCGCAGAGGAAGCCGCGCGCCAGGGGACTGAAGGCAACGAAGGCCGCGCCCAGCTCGCGGCACGCGTCGAGCACCGCGATCTCCGGGTTGCGCGTCCACAGCGAGTACTCGGTCTGCACGGCGGCGACGGGGTGCACGGCGTGCGCGCGGTGCAATGTGGCGGCGGAGACCTCCGACAGGCCGATGGCCCGCACCTTGCCTGCCGCGACCAGCCGCGACAGCTCGCCCACCGAGTCCTCGATGGGCACCTGCTTGTCCCAGCGGTGCAGGTAGTACAGGTCGATCACGTCGGTGCCCAGGCGGCGCAGGCTGTCCTCGCAGTTGCTGCGCAGCGTGGCGGGGCGGCCGTCGATCACGCGGCGCGTCACGCCGTCCTCGCCCTTCACGCCGGCCATGCCGCCCTTGCTGCACAGGGTGATGCGCTGGCGATGGGGCCGGAGGACGCGGCCCACCAACTCCTCGTTGGCACCGAAGCCGTACAGCGCCGCCGTGTCGAACAGCGTCACGCCGGCATCCAGCGCCGCCAGCAGCACGCGCTCACCCGTGTCGGCGGAGACGGGCGCGCCGTAGGCGTGCGAGAGGTTCATGCAGCCCAGACCGATGGCGCTGACTTCGAATGGGCCGAGGGTGCGTGTCTGCATTGCGCTTCTCCCAGGAAGAACGCCCGCGGCGCTTGCCGTGCAGGCAGTGGAAACGATACAGTGCCAAATGGCGCGGACTCAGTTGAGTTGCCGTTCCAGGCCGTTCAGCACCTGGTAGCACGGCAGGACCTGTGCCACGCTGGCATTGGGCTCCCGGCCTTCCTTGATCGCGGCGAAGAACTCGCGGTCCTGCAGCTCGATGCCGTTCATGCTCACGTCGACCTGGCTCACGTCCACCGGCGTCTCGGGGCCCTTGCTGTGCGACTGCACCAGGTCGTCGTAGCGCGCGATGTAGGTGGCGGTGTCGCCGATGTAGCGGAAGAAGGTGCCCAGCGGGCCGTCGTTGTTGAACGAGAGGCTGAGCGTGCAGATGGCGCCGTTGGCTGCCTGCAGCTGGATGCTCATGTCCATCGCGATGCCCAGCTCCTTGTGAATCGGGCCCTGGATCGCGTTGGCCTTCACGATCGGGCTGCCGGCCTGGTAGGCGAACAGGTCCACGGTGTGGGCGGCGTGGTGCCACAGCAGGTGGTCGGTCCAGCTGCGCGGCTGGCCCAGCGCGTTCATGTTGGTGCGGCGGAAGAAATAGGTCTGCACGTCCATCTGCTGGATGTGGAATTCGCCGGCCTCGATCTTCTTGTGCACGTACTGGTGGCTGGGGTTGAAGCGGCGGGTGTGGCCGCACATCGCCACCAGGCCGGTCTGCTTTTGCAGGGCCACGACCTTCTCGCCATCGGCCAGCACGTCGCACAGCGGGATCTCGACCTGCACGTGCTTGCCGGCTTCCAGGCAGGCGATGGTCTGGCTGGCGTGCATCTGCGTGGGGGTGCACAGGATGACGGCATCCACTTCCTTGATGGCCAGGCTGTCCTTCAGGTCCGTGGTGACGTGCTGGATGCCGTACTTGTCGGCCACTTCCCGGGTCTTGGCCAGGTCGCGGCTGACGAGGGAGACGACTTCAACGCCGTCGATGTTCTTGATGCCGTCCAGGTGCTTGATGCCGAAGGCGCCGGCACCGGCGAGGGCTACTTTGATGGTCATGGTGTTCAGTTCTCCAGGATGAGGTGGCCGACGGCGGTGTTGGACGCCGGCACGTGGAAGAAGCGGTGCGCCACCTTGGGCGCAGGGCCGCCGGCGACGTCGGCCATGGCGCCGCGCGCGATGAGCCACATCACCAGTTCGATGCCCTCGCTGCCGGCTTCGCGCACGTATTCGATGTGCGGCACCTTGGCCAGCTCGGCGGGTTCGGCGATGAGGCGATCCAGGAAGCGGTTGTCCCAGTCCTTGTTGATGAGGCCGGCGCGCGGGCCCTGCAGCTGGTGGCTCATGCCGCCCGTGCCCCAGATCTGCACGTTGAGGTCTTCGTCGAACGACTCGATGGCCTTGCGGATGGCCTTGCCCAGCTGGAAGCAGCGGTTGCCCGAGGGAACGGGGTACTGCACCACGTTGACGGCGAAGGGGATGACCTTGCAGGGCCAGGCCTCGGGCTGGCCGAACATCAGCGACAGCGGCACGGTCAGGCCGTGGTCCACGTCCATCCTGTTGACGATGGTGAGGTCGAAGTCGTCCTGGATGACGGACTGCGCGATGTGCGCAGCCAGCTCGGGGTGGCCCTGCACCACGGGCACGGGGCGCGGGCCCCAGCCTTCGTCGGCGGGCTGGTACGAGGCTGCCGTGCCGATGGCGAAGGTGGGAATCATGTCCAGGCTGAACGCGGTGGCGTGGTCGTTGAAGACCAGGAACACCACGTCGGGCTTCTGGGCCTTCTCCCATTCCTTGGAGAAGTCGTAGCCCGCGAACAGCGGCTGCCAGTAGGGCTCCCGGGTCTTGCCCAGGTCGAGCGCCGCGCCAATGGCGGGCACGTGCGAGGTGTAGACGGATGCGGTGATCTTGGCCATGTCAGCTCTACTTTCCAGCGGCACCTTGGGGCTGGCGGTGCGCCTGGGCGTCGCCGTCCTCGCCGATGTAGCGGTTGCCCTCGGCGGAGCGGCCGCCGCTGATCATCATGTTGCGGTATTCCTCCTCGGTCATGCCGGTCATGGAGCCCGCCATCTGCTGGAAGCTCTTGCCGTCGGTCGCGCCGATCTTGGCCAGGAAGTAGATGTTGCCGCCGAGCTGGATGCAGCGGTTGAGGTCGCGCGCGAGCACGGCCTGCTTCTGGTCCTCGGTCATCGCCCACTCGTCGAGGTAGGCGCGCTCGTCGGCCAGGAAGCGCTTGCGGTTCTCGGCCTTCATGAGCGACATGCAGAACTGGTTGAGGTGGTAGCCCAGCCGCGATTGCTCCGCGTCGAAGATGGTCGTGCCGGGCACGTCCTTGTAGGGTTTGTCCAGGGCCATGGTGTCAGGACTCCTCGGGCCAGTACAGGCGCATGGGGTTGTCCACGAGCAGCTTCTTCTGCAGCTCGGCCGTGGGCGCGATGTGCGGGATGAAATCCACCAGCAGGCCGTCGTCGGGCATGTGGTCCTTGAGGTTGGGGTGCGGCCAGTCGGTGCCCCACAGCACGCGGTCGGGGAACTCCGCGACCACCTTGCGCGCGAAGGGCACCACGTCGGCATAGGCGTTCTGCTCGCCATCCAGCGCCTTGGGGCCGGTGACGGACAGGCGCTCGGGGCAGCTCACCTTGCTCCACACGTTGGGGTGCTCGCGCATGAACTTGAGGAACAGCGCGAACTCCGGTCCGTCGGCGGGCTTGCTCACGTCGGGGCGGCCCATGTGGTCCACGACCACCGTGGTGGGCAGGCTGGTGAAGAAGTCCCACAGCTCGGGCAGGTCCATGGCCTCGAAGTAGATGACCACGTGCCAGCCCAGCTTGTGGATGCGCCCGGCGATCTCCATCAGCTCGTCCTTGGGCGTGAAGTCCACCAGGCGCTTGACGAAGTTGAAGCGCACGCCGCGCACGCCGGCGTCGTGCAGCTGCTGCAGCTCCTCATCGGTGATGGAGCGGCGCACGGTGGCCACGCCGCGCGCCTTGCCGCCGGAGTGCACCAGCGCATCGACCATGGCCCGGTTGTCCGCGCCGTGGCAAGTGGCCTGCACCACCACGTTGCGGGCAAAACCCAGGTGGTCGCGCAGGGCGTAGAGCTGCTGCTTGCTCGCGTCGCACGGCGTGTACTTGCGCTCGGGCGCGTAGGGGAATTCGGCGCCGGGGCCGAAGACGTGGCAGTGCGCGTCCACGCTGCCGGGCGGCACCTGAAAGCGCGGCTTGCTGGGGCCCGCGTACCAGTCGAGCCAGCCAGTGGTTTTGGTGAAAGTGCTCATGCGGTGGGTTCCTTGAGAGATTGCAGCAGGCGGTCGGCCTCGGCGCGCCAGTCGGCGGCGCGTGCGAACCCCGGAGCGCCGCGCTCGCCGAACGTACCCGCGTCCGAGCGGTCCGCCATCCAGGCCTGGCGTTCGGCTGTGGCCTGCGCGGAGAAGGCTGGCATGCCCACCTCGCGCACCGTGTTCGCGGACTCGTGCATCTCCTCGCTGCGGCGGCGGCCATGCTCGATCACGCGCTGAAAGAAATAGGCGCCCTGCTTTTCCCAGTCGATGCCGGGAAAGGTCTCCTGGAGCGAGGCGAGGACCACGTCCTCCACGCCGTAGTGCCGCGCGGCCGTGAAGCTCTCGATCACCATCGCCTCCAGGCCCTTGACCATCACGCTGCGGCACATCTTGGTCGCCGACGCTACCCCCAAGCGGTCGCTGACGACCTTGGCGTCGAAACCCAGGGGTGCGATGGCCTCGGCCAGCGCCCGGGCCGAGGCCCCGCCCAGCAGCAGCGGCACCTTGATGCGGTAGGGTGGAATACTGGTCATCACTGCGCCTTCGACGTAGCGGGCACCGGCCGCATCGATCAGCACGCCGGCTGCCTGCTTCGCGCCGGGGGAGGCCGAATTGAAGTCCAGGAAAAAGGCGTCCTTGCGCACCCGCGGCGCGCACGCCCGAGCCACGTCCAGCGTCTGGCTGGCGGTGACGGCGCTGATCACGAAGTCGGCCGTGGCCGCGAGCCGGGCGTGGCTGTCGAGCAGTTCGACGCCGTGGGCCCGCGCGTGCTCCAGCAAGGGCTGTTGCAACGGCCCGCCGAGCTTGCGGTCGTAGGCCGAGACGCGCAGCCCCTGGGCGCGCAGGTCCTCGCAGAGAATGCGGCCGACCTCGCCGTAGCCGACGAGGCCGATGTGCCAGTCCTGCGCCGATGCGGGGATGGGCATGGCGTAGGTCCTCAGTCGATGTAGCGCAGCCCGGCCTTTTCGAGCCCGGGGCGCATGTTGTACATATCCAGGCCGAGCACGCCCGAGGCGAGCTTGGCGCGTTTCTCGCCCTCGAAGCTCTCGCGCTTGCGCGCGGCCTCGAGCGTCTCGGCGGCGCGCGCGGCGGGCACGCAGACCACGCCATCGTCGTCGGCCACGATCACGTCGCCCGGCGTGACCCACATGCCGGCGCACACCACCGGGATGTTGACCGAGCCCAGCGTGGCCTTGATCGTGCCCTTGCTGGAAATGGCGCGGCTCCACACGGGGAAATTCATCTCCTGCAGGGTCTTCACGTCGCGCACGCCGGCGTCGATGATGAGCGCCCGCGCACCGCGCGCCTGGAACGAGGTGGCCAGCAGGTCGCCGAAATAGCCATCGGTGCATTCGGAGGTGACGGCCGCCACCACCACGTCGCCGGGCTGGATCTGCTCGGCCGCCACGTGCATCATCCAGTTGTCGCCGGGCTGCAGCAGCACGGTGACGGCTGTGCCGCTGACCTGCTGGCCGCCGTAGATGGGGCGCATGTAGGGCTTGAGCAGGCCCACGCGGCCCATGGCCTCGTGCACGGTAGCCGAGCCGAGGGCAGCCAGGCCGTCAGCGGCTGCGCGATCGGCGCGGGTGATGTTGCGGTAGACAACGCCTAATTCGTACATGTCAGAGCCCCTTTGCCTTCAGTCGTGAATCGAGTCGGGAGAACACGCGGCGCACATTGCCTTCGTAGATCTGGTGCTTGTCGTCGCCGCTCAGGATCTTCGACGCTTCGATGTAGCGCTTGGTGTCGTCGTAGTAGTGGCCGGTGGTGGGGTCGATGCCGCGCACCGCGCCGATCATTTCGGAGGCGAACAGCACGTTCTTCACCGGGATCACGGTGTTCAGCAGGTCGATGCCCGGCTGGTGGTACACGCAGGTGTCGAAGAAGATGTTGTTCAGCAGGTGGTCTTCGAGCAGGGGCTTCTTCATCTCCTGCGCCAGGCCGCGGAAACGGCCCCAGTGGTAGGGCACGGCACCGCCGCCGTGCGGGATCAGGAACTTGAGCGTGGGGAAGTCCTTGAACAGGTCGCCCTGGATGCACTGCATGAAGGCCGTGGTGTCGGCGTTCAGGTAGTGCGCGCCCGTGGTGTGGAAGCACGCGTTGCAGCTGGTGCTCACGTGGATCATGGCGGGCAGGTCGTACTCCACCATCTTCTCGTAGATGGGGTACCAGTGGCGGTCGGTCAGCGGCGGGCTGGTCCAGTGGCCGCCCGAGGGGTCGGGGTTGAGGTTGATGCCCACCGCGCCGTATTCCTTGACGCACTTCTCCAGCTCGGGGATGCAGGTCGCGGGGTCCACCCCGGGGCTTTGCGGCAGCATGGCCACGGGCACGAAGTTGTCGGGGAACAGGGTGGAGACGCGGTGGCACAGCTCGTTGCAGATGGCCGCCCAGGTGCTGGAGACATTGAAGTCGCCGATGTGGTGGGCCATGAAACTGGCGCGCGGCGAGAACAGCGTGATGTCGCTGCCGCGCTCCTTCATCAGGCGCAGCTGGTTGGTCTCGATGGACTCGCGCAGCTCGTCGTCGCTGATCTGCAAATCGGCGACCTTGGGCATGGCGGCCGGGTCCTTGATGCCGGCGATCTGCTGGTTGCGCCAGTTCTCCAGCGCCTTGGGTGCCGTGGTGTAGTGGCCATGGCAGTCGATGATGAGGCTCATTGCGTTGTGCTCCTTGGATCTTGGTGTTCGGGTTCAGGCAGGGTCCATGCCCTGGCGTTGCTTGGCTTCGGCCGCCGCTGGCGATGCGAAGAAGTCGAGCAGCGCCTTGGCGGCCTCGGGCTGCTGGCTGGAGGCAGCGACGCCCGATGAAAAAATGGTGGTGATCTGGATCGCAGGCGGCAGCGGGCCCACGATGGTGATGCCCTCCACGTGCAGCAGCTCGCTCAGTTGCTGGAAGCCGAGCTCCACATCGCCACGTGCCACCAGGGAGCCCACGGGCACGCCGGGCGGGGCCTGCACCATGCGGCCGGCCACCTGGTCGGCAATGCCCCAGCGCTCGAACAGTTTCGCCAGCGCCACGCCGCTCGGGCCGGTGGAATAGCTGATGCTGCGCGCGGCCAGCACGGCACTGCGCACTGCGTCTTCCGAGCCGATGTCGGGCAGCGGCGCGCCCGCGCGCACCGCCACGGCCACGCCGGAGCGCACCCAGTCGGTCCTGCTGCCGGCCACGACGGCGCCGGCCGCGATGAGCTTGTCGATGGCGTCAGAGGCAAGCACCACCACGTCGAAAGCCTCGCCGGCCTGCACCCGCTTGGCCGCGTCCACGCCGCCCACGGCCTCGATGGCTGCGCGCTGGCCGGTCTGCTGCTCGTAGGCGGCCAGCAGCTCGGCCAACACCTGGCGGGTGGCCATGGAGGAGATTCCACGAAGCGGAGCATTCATAGGATTGTTTGGTGGCTAAGTATTTTGGGGTATTCTGCTGCAATTCCAGCTATACAAGAAGTGGCGGATTGGTCTACCAGATATCTCATTTGTCGATGGATCTGAAGCAGCTCGAGTACTTTGTGCGGGTCGCCGAAATGGGCAGCTTCACCCATGCCGCGGCGGCCCTCGGCATGGCCCAGTCGGCCCTGAGCCGGCAGGTGCGCCTGCTGGAGGTGGAGCTGCGCCAGAACCTGCTGGTGCGCAATGGCCGCGGCGTCACGCCCACGGAGGCGGGCAGGGTGCTGATCGACCATGGTCGGGGCATCCTGCACCAGATGGCGCGGGCGCGGGAAGACATGGAGCGCCTGCGCGGCGGCGTCTCGGGCGCCGTCGCCATCGGGCTGCCCAGCAGCGTGGCGCGCGTGATGGCGGTGCCGCTCATGCGCACGTTCCGCAAGGAAATGCCGGAGGCGCGGCTCTCGGTCAGCGAAGGGCTTTCAAGCGAACTCCTGAGAGGGCTGGTCAGCGGTCGCCTGGACATCGTCGTGCTCTACAACGGCCAGCCGGTGCGCGATGTCGATCTGTCGCACCTCATCGACGAAGACCTGCTGCTGGTGCGCGCCCGCCCGCCGGGGTTGGCCGAGGACCCGCCGCCCGGCCCCATCCCGCTCGCCGAGGTGGCCCGGCTGCCGCTGGTGATTCCCTCGCGCCCCAACGCGATACGCATGCACGTGGAAACCGAGATGGCGCTCATCGGCTGCCGGCCCGAGATCGCGCTGGAAATCGACGGGGTCGCCGCCATCTTGGACATGGTCGCCGACGGGGCCGGGTACGCGGTGCTGCCGCGCAACGCGCTGCGCAATTCGCCAGTTCCTTCTGCCTACAGCGCCCAGGTCATCGGCACACCACCACTGCGCGTAGCGCTGTCCCTGGCGACCAGCCTGCAACGCCCCGCAACGCAGGTCCAGAAGGCCACGCTGGACCTGGTGCGGCTTGCGGTCTCCAAGGTGCTCCGACCGGAATGAAGGCCGGACGGCCCGGCTCGGCTTGCACGCTGCCCCGGGGCCGTGCATGGGCGACAGTCCCACGGGCTCCCGGCCTTTCGGCGCATTTGGCCCGGTGGGGTGGAGTCGCCTTCGTCAACGAGCGGATCGCATCCAGATCGGTGTTCCGCCCAGCCTTGCAGCGCCTCTGTCCGCGCGAACGATGCACCCACGCGCCGGTCTTACATTGACTGAGACTCAATCTATCAAGCGCGAGGCAAAGTGTTTAGAGTCGCCTCGCAAAAAAGCCAGCGCGACCGGCCGGCGTGGGCCAGCGGCACCGATCAATCGCGCGCACCAATGATGGAGAGAGGCAGACAATGAACACTGAACCTGCCGGCACCGACCGAGCGCGGCGCCGCAGCCTTTCGTGCATCGGAGGGACGCTCGCAGCGGCGGCCGTCGGATTGCCGTTCCGAGCGCGGGCAGCGGCGCGCGAGATCCACGTCGCGATGCTGCTCCCCTTGCAGGGAGGCCAGGCGCGCCAGGCCGAGATGATCAGGCAGGGCGTGGATGGAGCGCTCGAACAGGCGAATCGCGCCGGGGGGATCCGCGGGCAGCCCGTCAAGCTCCTGGCCATCGACAACGGGTACCAAGCCGAGAAGACCGTCGAGGCCATCGGGTCGCTGGCGGCAAGGGAATCCGTCGTCGCGGTGACCTCGCTGTTCGGCGGCCCGATCATCGGCGCCGCCATTCCGGCAGCGACCCGCGCGGGCGTGCCGATCGTCGGCGTGCTGCACGGAAACGATGCCTTCCGCCGCCCTGGGAACGAGATCGTCACGCATGTGCGGGCGACGTTCGACGCGGAGATCCGCGCGACCGCCGCGTTGTTTCCCACCATTGGCCGAAGCCGCTTCGCCGTGCTGCACGCGATCGACAACTCGGGAACGGCGTTCCGCGCGCAGTTCGAGTCGGTGCTGAAGGCGCAGGGACTGCCACTCATCGCCGCTGTGCCCTATGCGCGGGACGCCACCGACTACACCGAGCAGGCGCGGAGCATCGAACGCAGCGGCGCCGACGTAGTGGTGGTCGGTGGCGTGACCGCGTCCGGGATCGCCGCCATCCGTGCCAAGGTGGCGACGAAACTGTGGGCGCAGATGGTCTGCCTGTCCACGGTCGATGAGCGCTCGGTGTGGGAGCAATTGGGCACCGACGCGGTCGGCACGGCCTTCTCCAGCGTCGTACCGAACCCCTATGCGACGCTGCTTCCCCTTGCGCGCGAATACCAGGCGGCGATGAAGGCCCGGAACTACGGCCAGCTGTCCCTCAGCTCGTTTGAAGGCTACATCAACGCGCAGGTGCTGCTGGAAGGCCTGCGGCGCGCACCCGCGCTGACGCGCCCCGCGCTCCAGGGCGCCCTGCGCGCTATGCAGGGGGTGTCCCTCGGCGGCGTCTCCTTCTCCGCGCCGGCCGAGGGAAAGATCGCCAGCGGCATCGACGTGGCGGACATCCTGGTGATGACGCACAACGGACGCATGCTGCGCTGAGTACACGGCCGGGACGGCTCGGATCCCGGCGCCACCGCCGTCGCGCGACCAGCCATGCGGCGCGGCCGTACCTGCACGTGCTTCGCGGCGCGGATGGCACTGTGTCGCACGGCATCCGCCTGCCGGTAGGAGGTCCGCAGCCAGGGATCGTTACCGGCCGTACCCGCGGATCCCCCGCGTCGGAAGGCAGCGCGGGTGCGTCCGGGTTTGCGCCAGATCAACGTTCGTCCAGGGCGCCGCCCGCCGCGGTTGACGTTCGGCCACGGCAGTCCTAGATTAATCGTTAGACGACTAATAAAAAGTCGCCTGCGCGCCTGTGGGGACGGCAGAACCTGCAGGGCGCCCAGCCTGCATTCGCCGACGATGGCAGAAAGGAACGATCATGGACAAGCTTCTGGGGGTTCTCGTGATTCTGACGCTTCTTGGCGGTGCGGCCACGCTGCTGTGGCTGAACCTGCAACCCGAGTGGTGGCGGCTCCGGCATCCCGGCGCGCTGGAACTGCGGAAGTTCACCGCCCGGCGTCAGGCGCAGGTGGCAAGGACCCGGGAGGACCTGCCGGCGAACCGGGCGGCGGAAGTCCGCTGCACGTTTTGCGACCACGCACCGGCATGCGCGAAGCGCCTGGCGGAGGGACACACCTCGCCGGTCAGCGCGTGCCCCAACCTGCCACGCCGCTGAGCGGCAGGGCGCGCCCGGGCACCAGCTTGGCAGTGCCGGGCAGCGCTGCGAGGCTAAGGCGCGTGCATCGGCGCGTGGATGGTGCCAGCGCATGCGCCGAAGCCGATGCGTCGTGCTCCGCTGCGCTCGCACCACGCGCGCAGGATGATGGTGTCGCCGTTCTCCAGGAAGGTTCTGTGTTCGCCCGAAGGCAGCGCGACGGCCTGCCGTCCCGCGGCAGTCCGCTCGAGGAGCGAGCCGGCCTGTTCCGGACGCGGCCCGGACAGTGTGCCCGATCCGAGCAGGTCGCCCGGTGCGAGGTTGCAGCCGCCGACCGTTTGGTGGGCCACGAGCTGGGCGGGGGTCCAGTAGGCGGCCTCCACGAAGCCCGAGCGCGACAGGCGCACCGGCGGCAGGCCCGACCGGGCCATCGCCTCGGTCTGGAGCAGCACCTCGAGCTGGACGTCGAGCGAGCCGCTGGCCCGGTTCCGTTCGGAGTTCAGATAGGGCAATGGCTCCGGGTCGCAGGGCGCCCGCGGGCAAGCCGCCCGAAACGGCGCCAGCGCCTCGAATGTCACGACCCACGGGGTGAGCGTGCTGCCGAAGTTCTTGGACAGGAACGGCCCCAGCGGCTGGTATTCCCAGGGCTGGATGTCGCGCGCCGACCAATCGTTGAACAGCACGACCCCGAACAGGTGGCTCTCGGCGCTGCCGATGGCGATGGGCTTGCCGCGCGGGTTGCCAGGGCCTATCAGGAAACCGAGCTCCAGTTCGTAGTCCAGGCGCCTGCTCGGGCCAAATTCCGGGTCGCCCGCATAGGCCTTGCTCTGGCCGAGCGGGCGGTAGATCGGCTCTCCGCTGACGACCACGGAGGAGCTGCGCCCGTGGTACCCGATGGGAACCCATTTGTAGTTCGGAAGCAGCGGTGCGTCAGGCCGGAACAGCCGGCCGACGGCGGTGGCATGGTGGATGCCGATGTAGAAGTCGGTGTAATCGCCGATGGCCGCGGGCAGGGCATACTCGGCCGATTGCTGGGCAAGAAGGCATCGCTCCAGCCTGCCGCGCTCCGTTGCACCCGCGCGCAGCGCGCGCGACAGTGCCAGGCGCAGCGCCGACCAGGCGGCGGGTCCCATGGCCATGAAGTCGTTGAGCCGCTCGCGCGAGGCGGCTACCGCGGCATCCCGCGCATCGCCGGCGAGTGCGCCGCTGGCGGCCGCGGCGGCCAGGTCGAGGATCTGGTCGCCGATGGCCACGCCGCCGCCAAAGGGCCCGGAGCAGCCGCGCCGGCGGAAGACGCCGAAGGGCAGGTTCTGGATCGGGAAATCCGTCGCCTCCTCATTCGCGGACTCGACCCAGCTGCGCAGGTCCACCGCGTGGGTCTCGTTCACCCGGATCATGGCAGCGCCGGATCGAAGTGCTTCCCGAGGCTCTGCCAGCAGCGGAAATAGTCCTCCTGCAGCTGGGCGGTCTCCAGGGCGAACGTCGTCGGCCGGAAGACGTCGCACGACTCGAACATGAAGGCCATCGTCTCGGTGAGGTAGTCCGGCCGGGAGGTGTCCGCGGCGCTGGCCTTGGCGAACGTGTCGGCGTCGGGTCCGTGCGCGCTCATGCAGTTGTGCAGGGACGCGCCGCCCGGCACGAAGCCCTCGGCCTTGGCGTCGTAGGCGCCATGGATCAGTCCCATGAACTCGCTCGCGACGTTGCGGTGGTACCAGGGCGGCCGGAACGTGTCCTGGGCCACGAGGACGCGCGGCGGGAACACCACGAAGTCGATGGTGTCGACGCCCGGGGTGTCGCTGACGGACTGCAGCACCAGGAAAATAGAGGGGTCGGGATGGTCGTAGCTGATCGAGCCGATGGTGTTGAACCGGCGCAGGTCGTACTTGTAGGGCGCGTGGTTGCCATGCCAGGCAACGACGTCGAGCGGGCTGTGGCCGATGCGCGCGCTCCACAGGCTTCCCTGGAAGCGCGCGACCAGCTCGAAGTCGCCCTCGCGGTCTTCGTAGGCCGCGACCGGCGTGCAGAAGTCCCGGGGATTCGCCAGCCCGTTGGAGCCGATGACGCCGAGGTCCGGCAGCTTGAAGGCGGCGCCGAAGTTCTCGCACACGTAGCCCCGCGCCTGGGCGTCCAGCAGCCGCACCTGGAAGCGCACGCCCCGGGGAATCACGGCGATCTCCTGGGGCTCGAGCCGCAGGCGGCCCATTTCCGTCGCCAGCTCGAGGCGGCCGGCCTGGGGCACGAGCAGCAGCTCCGCGTCGGCGTCGTACAGGAACCGCGTCTCCATCGACCGGTTGGCGGCGTAGAGATGGACCGCGCAGGACGCGTTGCACGCCATCGTCGTCATGCCCTCGATGAAGTCCGCCGGCCGCTCGGGCAGGGGAAGCGGGTCCCAGCGCAGCTGGTTGGGCGTCACGGGGCCGTCGCCGGCCCGGCCCGTCCAGCGTCCGGCATCCGCGAGCGCGAAAGGCTGGTGCAGGGTCGAAGGCCGGATGCGGTAGAGCCAGGCGCGCCGGTTGGCGTGGCGCGGCGCGGTGAATGCCGTGCCGGAGAGCTGCTCGGCGTACAGCCCGTACGGCGCGCGTTGCGGGGAGTTGCGCCCCTGGGGAAGCGCTCCGGGGAGGGCTTCGGTGGCGAACTCGTTGCACATGCCGCTCTGGTAGGCGGGTTGTGGTTCAGTCATGGCGATGGCTTGTCCTTGGTTCGATTCAAGATGCGGCGGCGCTCCTGCGCTGTGCAGGCGCCTGAGCGCACGGCCCGGGCGCCTGCGCCCGTTCAGAAAGCGTGGCGCATGCCGAGCGTGAGCGTGGTGGAACGGTGGTCGCCCGCTCCCCCGAGCCCTGCGGGCTGCTGGGCCGATCCGGAACCCAGCGCGTAGCGCGAGCCGTTCTGGTTGCCGACCGCGCCCAGCGAGGCATAGGCCATCGTGCGCTTGGAAAGCGTGTATTCGCCGCCGACGGCCAGCCATGTCGCGTCCCGTTGGCCGGTGGCCGCCGCATAGGCCGAGCGGTCGGAGATCCGCACGGCCTGCACGATGGCGGTGAAGGCACCGAAGGGCACGCGGGCGCCGAGGTTGATCAGGCGGAACTCGCTGGCCGCGGAGCCCGTCACCCCCTGGGCGCGGGCGAGCGCGCCGGTGCAGGTGCTGCAGCTGTTCTTCTCCGCGGTGTAGCCCGCGAAGATCTTGGCGGCGCCGAAGTCGTAGCTGCCCCCGGCGACGACGGCGTCGATGCGGCCGTTGGCGTTGTCCGCGCCCTCCTGCCGCGCCCAGGCCAGTACCGCGTCGAGCGCACCGTCGCGGTAGGCGGCCGAGGCGCTGTAGGCGCGCCCGATCGTGGGCTGCTGCTCTCCGGCCGCGACCATCGCGCGGAATGTCAAAGGGCCCGGCCGCGGGGCCACGTAGCCCACCGCGTTGTCGAAGCGGGCGCTGACGGCCAGGGGCAGCAACTGGCGGGTCGCGTCGGCGCTGCGCGTGATGGCCAGGTGCCCGCCGCTGCCCATCCACGAGAAGGCGTCGACGCCGGACTGCGCCACGTAGTAGGGCGTCGGCAGGCGCCCGGCCGTCACGGTGCCCCAGGTGGTGCTTGCCAGGCCGACCGAAGCCTCCCGGCCGAACGCGCGGCCGCCCTGGCCCAGGGTGCCATCGTCGAGGTTGATGCCTTGCTCCAGGCGAAAGACCGCGGACAGGCCGCCGCCGAGGTCCTCGGCGCCGCGAAAGCCGAGCCGGCTGCCCAGCGCGCCGCCCGACACCAGCCGGCGGGACGAACCGGCGCCGTTGCTGGACCATTCGATCCCGGCGTCGGCCACGCCGTAGATCGTGACGCCGGATGCCGGCGCGCCGCCACCTTGCGCATGCGCCGGTGCGAGCCCGAATGCGAGCAGGCCTGCGGCCGCCGCGGAAAGGGAATGCTTCATGGTTGTCTCCTCGTTGTGATGGGGTGGGCCGCGACGGGCCTGGCCGCGGGCGATGCGCTGCCCGGCGGGCAGGCGCTGCGCGCCGCCCGCCGCCTGCGGCCGGGGAACAGATGGCGGGGGGAGCAGCGGCATGGATCGGCCGCCGGCCGCCCCGCCGCGCCTCAGTCGGCGCGCGCGCCGGTGTCCTTGATGACCTTGGACCAGCGCGCCATGTCTTCCTGCATGAGCGCCTGGAGCGCGGCCGGCGTCGACGGGGCGGGCTCCAGGCCCTGGGCCTCCAGCGCCGCCTTGACCGCCGGATCCCGCAGGGCCCGGCCCGCCGCCTCCTCGATCCTGGCCACCACGTCGGGCGGCGTGCCCGCCGGCGCGACCAGGCCGATCCAGACCTCGCTGCGGAAACCCTTGAAGGGGCCGCCGGCGCTGGCGACGGTCGGGACGTTCGGCAGGTAGGACAGGGGCTGCTCGCCGGCCACCGCGAGCGGGCGCAGGGCGCCGGTCTTGATGTGCGGGAGCACCGAGTTTGCGACGCCGAAGAGCACCTGGATCTGCCCGCCGATCAGGTCCGTGACCACGGGCTGCGCACCGCGGTAGGGAACGTGCACCATGTCGATGCCGGCCAGGCTCTTGAAGAGCTCCCCGGTCAGGTGGTGCGGTGTGCCCACGCCGGCGGAGCCATAGGCGAGCTTGCCGGGCTGGGCCTTGGCCAGGGCGATCAGCTCCTGGGTCGACCTGGCGGCGACGCCGGGGTGCACGACCAGGACGAACGGCACGCGGCCCAGCTGCGTGACGGGTACGAATTCCTTCACGGGGTCGTAGCCCGCGCGGCCATCCGGATAGAGAAGGGGTTGGTGACGAAATTGTTGGCCACGACGAGCAGGGTGTGGCCGTCGGGGGACGCCTTGGCCACCTGTTTCGTGCCGACGTTGCCGCCCGCGCCGGGGCGGTTGTCGACGATGACGGGCTGTTTCCAGTATTCGGCGAGCTTCTGGCCCACCGTGCGCGCCAGGGCGTCGTTGCTGCCGCCGGGCGTGAAGGGCACGACCAGCGTGACCGGCTTGCTGGGGTAGCCGTTGGCATGGGCGCACAGTGCGATGCACGGGCCGAGAAGGGCGGCGGCCAGCGCCTTGATCGCGCGGCCGGGCAGTTCAGTCTTCATGGGTTTGTCTCCTTGTTGTTGCGTGGAAGGGGCTTGCAGCTAGGCGGCGCCGCGGACCGTGTCGGCCACCTGGCCGGCGTGCTCCACGTGGGAGCCGCGCCATGCGACATGTCCGTCGGGACGCACCAGGACCAGCGGGCGCTCGTAGGCTCTCGCCACGTCGGCCTGCTCGATGGATTCCAGGCGGAACGGCACCCCCCTGGCGGCGAAGGCCTGCGCGAGCGCGTCCGCCTCGCCCCGCAGGCCGGCGTCGAAGCACAGGAGCACGAAGGTGCGGCCGAACAGGTCGAGCGTCGAGCGGCCGTCGCTGAGCCAGGCGTGGGGCGCGCGCGCGCCGGGCCGCGTCGTGGGGATGTAGGTCGAGTACTCGTCCGGGGTCGGGGGCGTGCCGTCGGGGACGCAGATCGGCGAGCCCTCGTAGCGGTGGCCGATCTGCAGGCCCAGCGACTCCCACTCCACGCGCGTCGACTCGCGCAGGCGCCGGCCGAGGTCCCGGCGCACCTGCTCGCCCTCGGCGGTCAGGTCGCAGACCGCCGCCGGGCTGGGCGTGTCCTGCCAGGCCCTGAAGTTCTGCGTGGAGAAGCCGATGTTGCGCTGCGCGACGGGCCGGCGCTCGGCCTCGTAGCTGCGCAGCAGGGCGGGGCCGCCCCAGCCGTTGAGGAGCCCCTCGAGTTTCCAGCCGATGTCCAGCACCTCCTGCGCCCCGGTGTTCATGCCCATGCCACCGGTCGGAGACATGGTGTGGGCGGAATCGCCCACGAGCGCGACGCGGCCCTCGAAGTAGCGATCGGCGAGCATCTCGCTGCGCCGCCAGGGGATGGCCGAATCGACCACGAACTCCACGTCGTCGCGACCGAGCGCGCGCCGGACCCAGGCGGCGGGGTCGAAGTTCGCGAGGTCCATCTTCTCTTCCGATCCGAGCACCGTCAGGCGCCAGATCTCGTTCCCGTCGACGACGGTCAGATTGCCCCACGTTCCCTCCGGGCCGACGAAGAGGTAGCGCTCGGCCGGCCCCATCTTGTGCTCGTGCACCAGTCCCGGCGCGTGGATCAGGACGTTCACCGAGTAGCTGAGCAGCCGGCCCTCCATCCTGATGCCGACCTGCTCGCGGACCTGGCTGGTAGCGCCATCGCAGCCGAGCAGGTAGTCCGCGCGGATGGTGACAGGCTCGCCCGTGTTCAGGTCGGTGACGGTCGCCGTGACGCCCTCGCCGTCCTGCTGAAGCGAGACGAAGCGGTGCTTGAACAGCAGCCTGGCCCTGGGTTCGGCGCGGGCGGCGTCGGTCAGGATGGGCTGCAGCCACAGCTGCGGGCAGCGCTGCTTCTTCTCGGGCGTCTCGGGCGGCGTGGGCGCGTCGCGCATGCTCGGGTAGCTCTCCCGATCGAGCAGCAGCCCGTTGAGCGACGTGCAGAAGACCATCGAGAGGTCGTAGTCGTCCGGGAATCCGCAGTCGCGCACGCGCTGCGCCAGCCCCCAGCGTCGGAACAGCTCCATCGTGCGCACCGCGATCAGGCCGGTGCGCGGGTGCTCGATCGTGCCGTCGCCCTCATCCACGAGGATCGACTCGATCCCCCTCCATCCCAGCTCGATGGCCATCGACAGGCCGATGGGCCCTCCGCCCACGATCAGCACGGGCGTCTTGATCTCTGTCCCCATGGGGTCTCATCCTTTCTCGTTTGGTTGGGGAAATGATCACCGGCACGCTCATCATTGTCTAATCGATATTGGAGAGAAATAGAATTCAGGATATGAATATCAAAACGTTCGACCTGAACCTGCTGCGGGTCTTCGACGCCATCTATGCCGAGCGCAATGTGTCGCGGGCGGCGAGCGTCGCGGGCCTGTCGCAGCCCGCAATGAGCAACGCGCTGCTGCGGCTGCGCAAGGCCTGCTCCGATGCGCTGTTCGTGCGGACCACCGGCGGGATGGAGCCGACGGCCCTGGCCGACGAACTCATCGGCCCGGTCCGCCAGGCGTTGGCGATCCTTCAGCAGTCGTTGGAAAGACCGAACGGCTTCGAGCCGAAGGCGTCGGAGCGCACGTTCAAGATCCTCCTGTCCGACGCGGGGGAGGGCATCGTTCTGCCGCGGCTGATCTCGGCGGTGCTGCGGGAGGCGCCGCACGTGCGCATCGAGGCGCTGCGGCGGCCCAACGACCAGTACCAGCAACTGCTGCAGAGCGGCGAGGCGGATCTCGCGATCGGCAACCTCGCCTTTCTGAAGTCGGGCTTCTACCAGCAGCGCCTGTTCGGCGATCCCTACTGCTGCCTGGCGCGCAAGCGGCATCCGTTCATCGGCCCCGGCTTCCCGCTGCAGGCGTTCCTGACGGCCCAGCACGTCGCCGTGGCCACGGGCAATGCGGACGACCTGGTGGAGCGCGCGCTCTCGAAGATGCGCGCCAAGCGCGACGTCATCCTGCGCGTGACCCACTACCACGTCGCGGCGGATGTCGTCGAGCGCTCCAACCTGGTCGTCACCGTGCCCCGCAACGCGGCGCGTAACGCCCGTGGCGTGCAGATCCTGCCGGTGCCGCTGAGCATTCCCGCGGCGGACGTGCGCCAGTTCTGGCACCGGAGGGCGCACAAGGATCCGGCCAACCAATGGCTGCGTGGCACGCTCGCCAAGCTCGCGTTCGACTAGGCCCGACGGGCAGGCTTCGGGTGCGGCGGAGCCAGTGCCCGGATGCGGCCGACCCCGCTCGAACGATGCCGGCGGCGAACCGGGGCTCTCCCCGTGGCTTGAGGCTGGCTCGACGGCGAGCCGTCGTATTGCGGATGCCCACCCATCGCGAACCGCGATCGCTGGGCAGGCGTCCCTCCGGCACCGCGCTTTGACCTTCATCAGAGGACCCGCGTATTCTTTCTTCGGCCTCCGCGACAGCTCGCTTTGCGTGTTGACACCTCCACCCTCGCCGGGTAACTTTGGTTTGGCAACTAACAATAGCGCTGCCATTGCTGGGCAGCGCAACGAAACAACCCGATGAAGGAGGATCCATGCAGACGAAGGACCAACCCGATGCCCAGGGTCAGATGCGGCGCAGTACAGACAAGTCCTTCGCGCAGGACCGGCAAGCAGCAGGAGCGGTGCATTTCCTGAGCGCGCGGCGGCTTCCCTCCCGCGCGGACACCTCCGCCATCGGCAGCCGCGACCGGCGCGCGGCATGCGGCGCTTCGCCGCTGCGCCGCAACCACGCCAGGATGACGGGCGGGCGTTCCATGGCCGTGTGCTGGAACGTCCGGCGCTACGGCAGTCCGGACTGCGCCATCCGCAGTCCCGAGGGCAGTGCAGGCCACACACCACGGGCCTACCCATGAAAAACGAGTGTCCTCCTTCGGCGGCGCAGGCCCGCACGGTGTTCGGCTTCGCCAAGCTGCCAGCCGCCTACGCGACGCTGGTGATGCCGCTGCTGCTCTCGATCCTGATGACCTTCGTGGTGTCGGCCGTGTCGACCCTGCGCAGCATCGGCCTGGCGCCCGGCTTTCTCTACATCTGGCTCAGCGCGTGGGCACTGTCATGGATCATCGCCTTCCCGACGCTGCTCTTCGCGCTGCCTCTGGTGCGCAGGGCCACCGCAGCGCTCGTGATGCGGGACTGACCGGAGGGAACCTCCTCGCCCACGCCCGCCGCGGCCGAGGGCTGCCTTACCGCGGAAGGTGCTGGCCCATGTACTTCGCGCGCGGCCGCAGCATGGCGCCCGTCAGGCGCTGCTCCATCGCGTGGGCGATCCACCCGCTGGTGCGCGCCAGGGTATGCAGCATCGCGCCGCTGCCATTGGGCAGACCCATCGCCTTGCACAGGATCACGAGGGCGGCGAAGACGTTCGGGTGCTGTCCCGCCTGCCGCGCGCCGGTCACCAGCGCCTGCACCTTCGGCAGATCCGGTCCGTGCGCGCTGAGGTCGTCTACGAGCTCGAGCAGCACGGCCGAGCGCGGGTCCTCCCCATCGTAGAGGGGATGGCCGAAGCACGGCAGCTCATTGCCCTTGAAACCCGAGGCCGCCGCCAGCGGCAGGGCGTCTTCGGGCGCCAGGCCGCAGGGCAGGGCGTCGATGAGCGCCTCGACCTCCACGGCGCCCCCGACCTGCATCGGCCCGGACTGGGTCAGCATCGCCGTGGCGACGCAGGCGTGCAGGTCCGCGCCCGTCGAGGCGCAGATCCGCGCCGCGAAGGTCGGTGCCGACAGCTCGTGTTCGGCGGACATCACGAGCGCGGCGTCGATGGCCCGCACGGCATCGGGCCGATCGCCCAGGCCCAGCCCGCGGGCGACGCACTGCGCCACGAACTCGCCGTCGCGGGGCGGGGAGAAGCGCGGCTCGGGGCCGAAGACGCCAGCCGTGCCCGCCAGCCACTGCAGCAGGCGGCGGCAGGCCGCGAAACCGGCCGCCTCCACGTCGTCCTCGGCCCGCTCGAACGCGGACAGCGAGGTCGTCAGCATCGCCAGGAGCTTGAGCGGCGTGACGTGCTCGGCCGATTGCAGCGCCATGCGGACCAGCGACTCAGGCTGCCGGGTGTCCTGCGGGGCCGGCCACGGGACATCGCGGGTGCGCGGCAGCCCCGTCCAGATGAGCTCGCTCGCGAACTCGAACGACCGTCCGTCACGCACCAGGTCGCGCGCGAGCACCCCCCGGTAGCGTGGGCCCTGGGCGGTGAGCTCGCTGATCCACGTCTGCGCGATCGGCTCGCCGTAGCGCAGCGACTGGGAGACCTGCGGCCCGCCCGCGCGGGCGACGGCCCGGCTCCTGAGCTTCTCGACGTCGGCCTTGCGGTAAAGCTTGGCCTTCACGCCCGGGCGCTGCTTGGTCTTGATGAGGCCGCGGCTCACGTAGGTGTACAGCGTCTCGCGGCGCACGCCGAGGATCGACATCGCTTCCGCGCTCCCGACGTATTCGACGTCATTGATCTGGCGGCGCTGGCGTGCGTTCTCGGAGCTGTTCTTGGCTGGCATAGGGTTCCTACGGCTATTTATATCGATTCTCACATCGATCTATACATAGATCAATGTATTGCCTAGTATTCGTTACGTTTACTCAACGAATCTTTTGAAAGGACGACCACGATGCAAGTAGCCGAACACCAACTCCTGGACCTGCGCCCCAAGTTCAAGGAGACCCGCAAGAAACTGCTCAGCGCCCGGCACCTGCCGGGCGAGGTGTACAGCTCGCCCGAGATCTACGCCATGGAGAAGGAGCAGATCTTCATGAAGTACTGGCTCTCCGTGGGACGCGTCGAGGAGATTCCCGATGTCGGCGACTACTACACCTTCCAGGTGATGAAGGAGTCGATCGTGGTGTCCCGTCCCGCGCCCGACCAGGTCGTCGCCTACATGAACCAGTGCCTGCACCGCGGCGTGGAGATCGCCGTCGGCCGCGGCAACGCCAAGGAATTCAGCTGCCCGTACCACGCTTGGCTCTACGACGTGAGCGGCAAGCTCGTCGTCGCGCCGGGCATGAAGGCCTCGGAGGTCGAGCTGAAGAACTGCAGCCTGCGCCAGCTTCACGTCAAGGTCTGGCGCGGCTGGATCTTCGTGAACTTCAGCGACGAGCCGATGTCTTTCGACGACTACATCGCTCCCTTCGAGCAGCCGCTGTGGTGGTTCCAGACCGACCATTGCAAGCTCGCCCAGAAGGTCGAGATCGACGTCAAGTGCAACTGGAAGTTCCTGGTCGAGAACCTGATCGACATCTACCACGTCGGCGTCATCCACAAGGGGACCTTCGGCGGCTTCGTGAAGGGCGAGCAGGTCCGCTTCAACCTGGTCGAGAACGGCGGCTGGCACACCCAGTACGAAGCCAGGCCGCACTCGAAGTCCGGCGAGCAGGTCTTCCCGACGCTGCCCTGGGCGCAGGACAAGCCCAGCGGGATCGCCTGCAAGGCGGGCATCTATCCGAACCTGAACCTGTCGATGCGTGCCGACAGCGTGCGCATGTGGCACATCTGGCCCATCTCTCCCACGGAGACCAAGGTCATCTGCTATCTGCTGTTCCCTGAAGGCGCCTTCTCGATCCCGAACTATGACGAGGAGATGGAGAAGTACGTGGGTTTCGTGCGCCAGATCATCGCCGAGGACGCCGTGATGGTGGAGGGCATGCAGAACACCGCGGGGTCGAAGTTCTTCCAGCCCGGCCCGATGTCGCCGCTCGAGGAGGCGCTGTATCACATGGAGAACCACTACATCGACGTGATGACGTCGCAGGCGTAGGGCAGCGGGTGCGGCAAGACAACAATCCGGGAGACACCATGGACGGTGAATGGATCAGGGTCGGCAACGTGGCCGACATCGACGAAGACGACACGCACCCGGTCGAGATCGACGGCAGGCGGGTGTGCCTCTACAACCTCGGCGGCGAGATCTTCGCCACGGACGGCACCTGCACCCACGGCGACGCGGACCTTTCGCTGGGCATGGTGGTCGATTCCTGCCTCATCGAGTGCCCCCTGCACGAGGGCACCTTCGACATCCGAAGCGGCCGGGCGGTGGGCGCGCCGTGCACGGATCCGCTGCGCTGCCATCCGGTCAAGGTCGAGCAGGGAGTCATCTTCCTGCGGCCCGCGCACTGAACGACGGCAGGGAGCACCCATGGATGTCGTCATCATTGGAGCCGGCCAGGCCGGCGCCTGGGTCGCCCGGTCGCTGCGCGAAGCGGGACATGAAGGGGGCATCACGCTCCTGGGGCGCGAGCCGCACGCGCCCTACGAGCGGCCCCCCTTGTCGAAGGCGGTGCTCAGCGGGGCGGAAGAGCACCCGCCGGTGCTGCTCGGCCCGCAGCAGTGCGACGCGCTGCGCGTGGACTTCCGGCCCGGCGTCGAGGCCGTCGGCATCGATCGCACCGGCCACCAGGTCAGCTGCGCGGATGGCTCTGCGGTCCGCTACGACAAGCTCGTGCTGGCCACCGGAGGGCGACCTCGGGCGCTGTCGTGTCCCGGCGCCGACCTGCCCGGCGTCCATGCGCTGCGCACGATCGAGGATTGCCAGGCCATCGCCAGGAAGCTGGTGCCGGGCAACCGGCTGCTGATCGTGGGCGGCGGGTGGATCGGGCTGGAGATCGCCGCGACGGCGAGGAAGAAACAGGTCGAGGTCATGGTGCTGGAGGCGGGGCCGCGCCTGTGCGCGCGGTCGCTGCCGCCCCGGTTCTCGGCGTTCCTGCTCGACAGGCACCGCCGGGAAGGCGTCGACGTCCGGCTGGCGACGACGGTCGCGTCGATCGAAGCGGGCCGCCAGCGCGCGCTGGCCGTGGAACTGCCTGGCGGGCCGCAGGAGTTCGACGCGGTGGTGGTCGGGATCGGGCTTGCGCTCGACACCGGGCTGGCCGAGGCCTGCGGGCTCGAGGTCCGGGACGGCATCGTCGTGGACCAGGCCGGCCGCACCTCCGACCCAGACATCTATGCCGCGGGCGACGTGGCCAACCAGCCGAACACCTGGGCGGGCGGCCGTCTGCGATGCGAGTCGTGGGCCAATGCCCAGAATCAGGCCATCGCCGTGGGCAAGGCCATTGCCGGCGGCGAGGTGGCGTACGACGAGATTCCGTGGTTCTGGTCGGATCAGTACGACCTGAACCTGCAGGTGCTCGGCGTGCCGTCGAACGAGCTCGAGGGCACCCTGCGCGGCTCCGCCGAGGAGGGGGCGTTCTCCGTGTTCCAGATCTCTGAGGGCAGGCTGCGCAGCGTGCTGTCGGTGAACGTGCCGCGCGACATCAAGGTGGCCAAGCGCTGGCTCAAGCAGGGGACCTGCCCGCCGCCGGAGGTCCTCGCCGACCGCACGGTCCGCCTGGACAAGCTCTGAGCGGGCTGCTCGCGGGGCGGCCCGGTGCCGCTGCCGCCTGCAGCCCGGCCACTGGGCGCGTGCGCAGGAGGGATCGGCGCGGGAGCGCCGACGCTATTCGACCCGCAGCTGCGCGGCGACCATCGCGCTCAGGCTGTTCGCGAACTCATCCACGCTGATCTTCTCGGCCCGGTACTTCCAGCGCTTGACGTACCAGTCCTGGATGACGCTCTGCAGGTGCGCCGCCAGCAGGAAGGCTTCCCGGTCGCCCATCTCGCGCACCTGCCGGATCTGCCGCGCCATGGCGGCCTGGAAATCCACCTCGGCGGCCCTGGCCACCTTGCGCTGATCAGCCTCGAGCACGCGCGACTCCATGTACACGAAATAGAACCACGGCTGCAGCAGCTCGGACATGAAGACGTGCGCCCGCAGGCTGCTGTCCAGACGCACCAGCGGCGCCAGAGACGCCTCGTCGAACCAGCGAGGGATCTCGCCGCCGATGTGCCGGATCAGGTCCTCGACCATGGCGGCCAGGGCGTCCTTGCTCTGCAGGTAGCCGTAGAGCCCGCCCATGGACAGGCCGGTGGCCTTGGACAGGTCCCGCAGCGTCATCGCGCCGAAGCCCACCTGGTTGGCCAGCTGGAAGGAGGCCTCGAAGATGGCCCGCAGATTGGCCAGCGCCACCGGCACGCGCTTGACCGTGATGGCGTGCGCGTTGCGCGCGTACACCAGCTCCCACAGCGTGTCGGGCGGGATGGGGTTGATCCGCTTGAACTGTGCGAAGGTGAATCGGGGCTCGAGACCGAGGGACAGGGGCATGGCGGGAAGGCGTGGACGCGGTCGGGTGGGGGGCGGGGCAGGTTGCCCGAATTGACCGCCGGTCGGGAATGATTGTAAACTCCCTCAAAAACCGAGCGAGCGCTCGGTGTTTATTTCGAGCGAGACAACCCCACATGGCCACTGCCACCATCAGCGAGCGCGAGCTCGCCTTCCTGCTTTACGAAGTCCTGGACACCGCGGGCCTGCTGCGGCGCGAGCGCTATGCCGAGCACTCGCGCGAGGTCTTCGACGCCACGCTGGAGACGGCGCGCCAGCTGGCCGAGGATTTGCTGGCGCCGCATCTGCGCGAGGGCGACGAGAACGAGCCACAGTTCGAGAATGGCCGGGCCCGCCTCGTCGCGCCGACCCGCGCGGCGTGGCAGGCCATCGCGGATGCCGGGTTCCTCAGTGCGCACTGGGAGCAGGCCGAGGGCGGGCTGCAGCTGCCGGAGGTCGTGCTGCGCGCGGCGATGAGCGCCTTCTACGCGGCCAACGTCGGCACGGCGGCCTATGCGATGCTGACGATCGGCGCGGCCAATCTGCTGCGCACCTTCGGCAGCCCACAGCTCCGGGCCCGCTACCTCGCGCCGCTGGGCGACGGCCGCTTCGCCGGCACGATGGCATTGACCGAGCCGTCGCAGGGTTCCGCCCTGGGCGACATCAAGACCTACGCCGTGCCCCAGGCCGATGGGAGCTACCGCGTTTTCGGCCAGAAGATGTTCATCTCCGGCGGCGAGCAGGACCTCACCGAGAACATCGTGCACATGGTGCTCGCGCGCATCCAGGGCGCGCCGCCCGGCGTCAAGGGCATCTCGCTGTTCCTGGTGCCCAAGATCCTGCCCGGCGAGCACGGGGCGGCGGACACGCCGAACGACGTGGCGCTGGCCGGGCTGCTGCACAAGATGGGCTGGCGCAACACCACCTCCACCGTGCTGTCCTTCGGGGAGAAGGGCGGCGCGGTGGGCTGGCTGGTCGGCCGCGAGCACCAGGGCCTGGCCCACATGTTCCAGCTGATGAACGAGGCGCGCATCGGCGTCGGCGTCATGTCCGCCAGCATCGCCTGGCGCGGCTTCAGCGAGTCGCTGGCCTACGCGCGCGAGCGGCCGCAGGGCCGCCTGCCGTCGAACAAGGATCCGCTGTCGCCGCAGGTCAAGCTGGTCGAGCACTCCGACGTGCGCCGGATGCTGCTGGTGCAGAAGGCCTACGCCGAGGGCAGCCTGGCCCTGTGCCTGTACGCCTGCAGCCTGTTCGAGGACCAGCACACCCATCCGGAGCCGCCGGCGCGCGCAGCGGCCGGCCGGCTGCTCGACGTCCTCACGCCGGTCGTGAAGTCCTGGCCTGCGCGCTACGGCGCGGCGGCCAACGACCTGGCCATTCAGGTGCTCGGCGGCGCGGGCTACACGCGCGACTACCCGCTGGAGCAGCTGTACCGCGACCAGCGCCTGAACATGATCCACGAGGGGACCGAGGCCATCCACGGCATCGATCTGCTCGGCCGCAAGGTGCTGGCGGAGCAGGGCGCGGGGCTGCGCCTGTTCGTCGACACCGTGCGCCAGGACGCCGGGCGCGCCTCCGAGGCGGGCCTGGGCGACGAGGCGGCGGCCCTGTGCGCGGCGCTGGACCGCCTGGTGGAGGTCAGCGCGGGGCTCGCCGCGCTGCAGCGCAGCGAGCCCGACCTCGGCCTGGCCAACGCCACGCTGTACCTCGACGCGTTCGGGCGCGTGACGCTGGCCTGGATCTGGCTGCTGCAGGGGCGGGCGGCGGCGCGCGCGCTGCCGGCCGCCAGCGGGGAGGCCGCCGACCACTACCGCGGCAAGCTGCAGGCCATGCGCTACTTCTTCCAGTGGGAGCTGCCGCAGACGCACGCCCAGTGGGCGTTGCTCGCGCGTGCCGACCGCTGCGCCTACGACATGCGCGACGCGTGGTTCATCTGAAGCCGCGACGCATTCCCTTTCCATCTCCACCGCAGGACCTTATGAGCCAGGCCGTCATCGTTTCCGTCGCGCGCACCCCCATCGGGCGCGCCTACAAAGGGGCATTCAATGCCATCAAGTCGCCCACGCTGCTGGGCCATGCCATCGGGCACGCCGTCGCGCGCGCCGGCGCCGGCCCGGACGAGGTCGACGACGTCGTCGTGGGCACGGTGCTGGGCGCCGGCACGGCCGGCATGAACCTGGCGCGCAACGCCGCGCTCGCGGCCGGGCTGGGCGTGGCGGTGAGCGGCCAGACCCTGGACCGCCAGTGCGCTTCCGGGCTCATGGCGGTGGCGACGGCCGCCAAGCAGATCATCGTGGACGGCATGCGGGTCGTGGTCGCGGGCGGCCAGGAAAACATCTCCGCGGTGCAGAAGGGCTACTTCGACTGGGCCTCGGCGGAGGCGGACCCCGCCGTCCAGGCCAAGGTGCCGCACGCCTACATGCCCATGCTGCAGACGGCGGAGTTCGTCGCCAGGAAGTACGGGATCGGCCGCGAGGCGCAGGACCTGTACGCGCTGCAATCGCAGCAGCGCACGGCGGCGGCCCAGCAGGCTGGACGCTTCGACGCCGAGATCGTGCCCCTGCCGTCGCGCATGGCCGTGGTCGACAAGGAGACCCAGGCCGTCAGCCACCGCGACGTGACCCTGGCCCAGGACGAGGGCAACCGCCCGGAGACCACGCTCGAGAGCCTGGCCGCGCTCAAGCCCGTGATCGAGGGCGGCAGCGTCACGGCGGGCAATGCCAGCCAGCTCTCCGATGGCGCCGCCGCCTGCGTGCTGATGGACGATGCGCTCGCGGCGCAGCGCGGCCTGAAGCCCCTGGGCATCTACCGGGGCATCGCGGTGGCCGGCGTGGCGCCGGAGGAGATGGGCATCGGGCCCGTGCTGGCGGTGCCCAAGCTGCTGCGCCAGCACGGCCTCACCGTCGACGACATCGGCCTGTGGGAGCTGAACGAGGCCTTCGCCTGCCAGGCGCTGTACTGCCGCGACCGGCTGGGCATCGACCCGGAGCGCTTCAACGTCAACGGGGGCGGTATCTCCGTGGGGCATCCCTACGGGATGAGCGGCGCGCGGCTCGTGGGCCACGCGCTGATCGAGGGGCGCAGGCGCGGCGCGCGCTATGTGGTGGTGACGATGTGTGTGGGCGGCGGCATGGGCGCGGCCGGACTTTTCGAGGTGGTGGCATGAACGGAATCAAGAACTCCCTGGCGGGCAAGACCCTCTTCATCACCGGCGCGAGCCGGGGCATCGGCCTGGAGATCGCGCTGCGGGCCGCGCGCGACGGCGCCAACGTGGTCATCGCGGCCAAGACCACCGAGCCGCACCCCAAGCTGCCGGGCACCATCTACACGGCCGCCGAAGCGGTCGAGCAGGCCGGGGGCAAGGCCCTGGCGCTCGTGCTGGACGTGCGCGACGAGGAGCGGGTCAAGGCGGCCGTGGCGCAGGCGGCCGAGCACTTCGGCGGCATCGACGCCTGCATCAACAACGCGTCGGCGATCAACCTGGCCAAGTCCGAGGACATCGACCTCAAGCGCTTCGACCTGATCCAGCAGATCAACATGCGCGGCACCTTCGTGACCTCGCGGGCCTGCATCCCCTACCTGCGCCAGAGCAGCAACCCCCACATCCTCGCGCTGTCGCCGCCCTTGACCCTGCGCGCCGACTGGTTCGCGCAGCACCTGCCCTACACGATGTCCAAGTACGGCATGTCGATGGTGATGTTCGGGCTGGCCGAGGAACTGCGCGAGGCCTGCATCGCCTGCAACGCGCTGTGGCCGCGCACGACCGTGGCCACGTCGGCGGTGGAGTTCGCGCTCGGCGGCGACGCGATGCTGCGGCAGTCGCGCAACCCGCAGATCATGGCCGACGCCGCCCACGCCATCCTATGCCGGCCCGCGCGCGCCTACACCGGGAATTTCGTGCTGGACGACGACGTGCTGGCCGAGGAGGGCGTGACCGATTTCGATCGCTACCGCAACGATCCGGCCAGCGCGCTGCTGCCCGACATCTTCGTGGACCCCGAGGCGCCGCTGCCGCCGGGATCGAGCTACGCCCCGGCGTCCTGACGCGCGCCGGGCGACCGGCGACTGCGCGTTAGTGCCTATTCCGGTCCGCGCGCAGATGCAGGATAATGAGCACGATTATAAATAGTCGTGCTCAATTTACATGGGGAGACGAAACAGCTTCCGCGGGCGACGCCGGCGGCCAACGGGCCGGGCGTTCGCCCCCGCAGGAGCGTGGTGACCGGGCCGTCCGCCCGGGCCGGTGGCGTCTCCGTACCGAACGCGAGATTCTCGAACAACACCCACGCCCGGACCGCTCCACGTCTTCCGCCATGACCTCTCCCATCACCTTCTCCCGCGACGGCCGCATCGGCCTGGTCGAGATCCACAATCCTCCGGTCAACGCCCTGTCCATCCCCGTCGTCGACGGGCTGGCATCCGCACTGGAGCAGTTCGAGGCGACCCCCGACCTGGACGCGCTCGTGCTGTACGGCCGCGGGCGCACCTGGGTGGCCGGCGCCGACATCACGGCCCTCGAGCAGCCCGGTTTCCCGACGGCGCGCTTCAACACCTTCCTGGCCCGCCTCGAGGCGCAGGCGCGCCCCGTGGTCGTGGCGTTGCACGGCACGGTGCTCGGCGGCGGCCTGGAGCTGGCCATGGCCTGCCACCACCGCGTGGCGCAGCCCCAGACGCGCCTGGGCCTTCCCGAGGTGAAGATCGGCATCATTCCGGGCTCCCTGGGCACCCAGCGCCTGCCCCGGCTCGCCGGGGCCGAGCTTGCGCTGGAGCTGATCTCGAGCGGGCGCATGATCGGCGCGGCGCAGGCGGCCTCGGCCGGACTGGTGGACGCGATCGCCGAGGGCGAGCCGCGCGCCATCGGGCTGGCCGCGGCCCGGGCCGTGCTCGCGGCGGGCGCGCCGCTGCGCCGCGCCAGCACGCTGACCGCCGCGCCGGCCTCCGCCGAGGCGCTGGACCGGGCGGAGGCGGCCGCCGCGAAGAAGCCCGGCTGGCCGCAGCTCGCCGCCGCCGTGCGCTGCGTGCGCGCGGCCCAGGAACTGCCGTTCGCGCAGGGCGCGGCGGTCGAGGCGGCCGAGTTCGAGCAACTGGTGCCCTCGCCCTCTGCGCGCGCGCTGCGCCACCTGTTCTTCGCCGAGCGCGAGGCGATGAAGATCCCCGGCCTGCCGCGCGACACGGCGTTGCGCCCCGTCCGCAAGGTCGGCATCGTCGGCGCCGGCACGATGGGCGGCGGTATCGCGATGAACTTCGCCAACGCCGGTATCCCCACGGTCGTCGTGGAAGTCTCCGACGAGGCCCTGCAGCGCGGCCTGGGGCTGGTGCGCAGGAACTACGAGGCCAGCGCCGCCAAGGGGCGGCTCACGCGCGAGCAGGTCGACCAGCGCATGGCGCTGCTGCAGGGCGCCCTCGACTACGCCGCTCTGGGCGACTGCGACCTGGTCATCGAGGCGGTGTTCGAGGACCTCGCCCTCAAGACCGAGGTCTGCGCCAGGCTGGGCGCGGCCGTCAAGCCGGGCGCCATCATCGCCACCAACACCTCCACGCTGGACGTGGACGCGCTCGCGCGCGCCACCGGCCGCCCGGCCGACGTGGTGGGAATGCACTTCTTCAGCCCGGCCAACGTGATGCGGCTGCTGGAGGTGGTGCGCGGCGCGGCCACCGCGCCGGACGTGCTGGCCACCGTGATGAAGCTGGCCTCCACGATCGGGAAGGTGCCGGTGGTCTCGGGCGTCTGCTACGGCTTCATTGGCAACCGCATGGCCGAGGTGTACATGCGCGAGGCGGAGTTCCTGATCCTGGAGGGCGCCGAGCCGGCGCAGGTGGACGCGGCCGTGGAGGCCCTGGGCATGGCCATGGGGCCGTGCCGCATGCTCGACATGGCCGGCGTGGATGTCGGCGCCCGCACCGTCATCGAGTACGGCAAGGCTGGCGGGCTACCGCCGGATCCGAGCTACCGGGCGCTGGTGCGCAAGCTGTTCGAACTCGGCCGCTTCGGCCAGAAGACCGGCGCCGGCTACTACCGCTACGAGGGGCGCAGTCCGCTGCCCGACCCGCAGGTGACCGCGATCGCCGCGGCGCTGGCCGCGGAACACGGTATCGCGCGGCGCGAGCGCATCGGGCCCGAGGAAATCGTCGAGCGCCTGATGTACCCGCTGATCAACGAGGGCCTGAAGATCCTCGACGAGGGCATCGCCTACCGGCCCGGCGACATCGACGTGGTGTGGGTGGCGGGCTATGGCTTCCCCGACCACCGCGGCGGGCCGATGTGGATGGCCGGGGAGATCGGGCTGGACGTCATCGCCGGCCGCCTGGCGCACTACGCCGCGCAGCGCGGCAACCCCTACGGCTATTGGACGCCGGCCCGGCGGCTGGCGGCCGCCATCGCCGGCGTAGCCCACGAGACACAGGAGACACCATGAAGATTTCATCGACCTTGCAGGAGGTCCAGCCGGACCGCTATGGACAGGAGGCGGACAGCGCCCTCCTGTCGGGCACGGAGGCCCTGGCGCGGCTGCCGCTGGAGCAGCGCTGGCGCGACCGGGCCGCCGGCCTCAACACCGGGGGCTTCATCTCAGGCTACCGCGGCTCGCCGCTGGCCACCTACGACATGGAGCTGCTGCGCCTGAAGGACCGGCTCGAGGCGGAGAACATCAAGTTCCAGCCGGGCGTCAACGAGGACCTCGCGGCGACGGCCGTGTGGGGCACGCAGTTCGTCCAGCTGTATCCCGGCGCCAAGGTCGACGGCGTGTTCGGCATCTGGTACGGCAAGAGCCCGGGCGTGGACCGCAGCGGCGACGCCCTGATGCATGCCAACACCGCGGGCACGGCGCCGCTCGGCGGCGCCATCGCGCTGGTCGGCGACGACCACGCCGCCAAGTCCTCGTCGCGCTCCGCGCAGTCCGACCTGCAGCTCAAGGCCCTCGGGCTGCCTATCCTGTATCCCTGCAACACGCAGGAGATCCTGGACTACGGCCTGCACGCCATCGCGATGAGCCGCTACGCCGGCTGCTGGGCATCGCTGAAGCTCGTCACCGACGTCGTTGAGACGACCAGTGTCGTCGACGTGCGCCCCGCGCGCCTGCAGGTCGCCCTGCCGCCGCTGCCCACCGACCCGCCTGCAGGCCTGCACATCAAGCGCAACGAGCCGCCCCTCGAGATGGAGGCGCGCCTGTACGAGCACCGCATTCCCGCGGCGCTCACCTATGCGCGGGCCAATGGCCTGAACCAGATCCGGCTTCAACCGAAGCAGCCGCGCCTGGGCATCGTCTCGGCCGGCAAGAGCTGGAGCGACGTCCGCGCGGCGCTGGCGCTCCTCGGGCTGGACGATGCCGGGGCGGAAGCGGCCGGCCTGCGCCTGCTCAAGCTCGGGCTGATCTGGCCGGTCGATCCGCAGATCACCGCCGAGTTCGTCCAGGGCCTGGAGGCCGTGCTGGTCATCGAGGAAAAGCGTCCCTTCATCGAAGAGCAGCTGCGCGCCATCCTGCAGGAGCTGGGGGGCGGCGCGCAGGTGCGCGTGGTCGGCAAGGCGATGCCGCCCGGCATGGGACGGCCCGAGCCCGGGCAGCTGCCGATCTCCGGCGAGCTCTCGCCCCAGATCGTCGCGCGCTCGATCGCGCTGCTCGCGGGCATTCCGTCCACCGACGCCGTGCAGATGGCGCCGGCCTCACCGGGCCCGGTGCGCATGCCCAACTTCTGCTCGGGCTGTCCGTACAACACGTCCACCGTGGTGCCCGAGGGCAGCCGGGCGATGCCCGGCATCGGCTGCCACGGCATGGCGATGTGGATCCGCCCGGAGACCACGGGCACGGTCACGCACATGGGCGGCGAGGGGATGTTCTGGGTCGGCCAGTCGTCCTTCACCGACGAGCGGCATGTCTTCGTGAACATCGGCGACGGCACCTTCTACCACTCGGGCAGCCTGGCGCTGCGCCAGGCGGTGGCGGCGCGCGTGCGCGTGACCTACAAGGTCCTGTACAACGGCTACGTCTCGATGACCGGCGGACAGCACCACGATGGCGACGTCACCGTGGCCCGGATCATCGACATCGCGCGCGCCGAAGGCGTGGGCCGCATCGTCGTGGTCACCGACGACACCGGACGCTACGACGGGGTGACGCTGCCCGATGGCGTGACGCTGCGCCCGCGCGTCGAGCTCGATGCGGTGCAGCGCGAGCTGCGCGAGTTCGACGGCGTGTCGGTGCTGGTCTATGACCAGGCCTGCGCCACGGAGCTGCGCCGGCTGCGCAAGCGCAAGAAGGCGCCCGACCCCGACAAGCGCACCTTCATCAACGCCGAGGTCTGCGAAGGCTGCGGCGACTGCGGCGTCAAATCCAACTGCATGTCGGTCGAACCGCTGGAGACCGAGCTCGGCCGCAAGCGGCGGATCAACCAGTCCAGCTGCAACAAGGACTTCTCCTGCGTGGAAGGCTTCTGCCCGAGCTTCGTCACCGTCCACGGCGGGCAACTCAGGCGCCCGGCGCGCGGCGGGGCCGCCGGTGGCGACTGGCCGGCGCTGCCGGAGCCGACGCTGCGCGGCGTGGAGGGCGGCTACAACGTCCTGCTGGCCGGCATCGGCGGCACGGGCATCGTGACCGTGGGCACGGTCCTGGGGCAGGCGGCCCAGCTCGACGGCCTGGCCACCAGCCTCCTGGACCTGACCGGCCTGGCGCAGAAGTACGGCGCCGTGATGACGCACCTGCGCTTCGCGACCGATGCGGCCGCGATCCCGAGTTCGCGCCTCACGGTCGGCGAGGCCGACGCGGTGATCGGCTGCGACCTGATCGTGACGGCGAGCCAGGAGGCCTTGTCCAAGGTCGCCGCCGAGCGCAGCTTCGTCGTCGTGAACACGGCGGTGAACCCCACCGGCGAGTTCACCAAGTCCCCCGACTGGGATCCGCACGCCGAGCAGTTGCTCAACCGCCTCGGCGAGCGCACCCAGGGCCATCTGCACGCGCTCGACGCGAGCCGCCTGGCCACCACCCTCATGGGCGATGCGATCGCCATCAACATGTTCCTGGTCGGCTTCGCGTGGCAGCACGGCCGCATCCCGGTGACGCTGGCGGCGCTGCAGCGGGCGATCGAGCTCAACGGCGTCGAGGTCGATTTCAACCGCCAGAGCTTCGAGTGGGGCCGGCGCGCCGCCGTGGACCTCAAGGCGGTCGAGCGCGCCGCGGCCAAGGCCTCGGATGGCCAGGTCATCCAGTTCGCGCCGCGGCCGCTGCAGCGCGTGGAAGACATTGTGGAGGACCGCAGCCGCCGCCTGACCGACTACCAGAACAGCGCCTACGCGCAACGCTACCGCGATCGGGTGGCCAAGGTGCAGCGCAAGGACGCGGCCATCGGCGCCAACGGCCGCCTGGCGCGCGCGGCCGCGCGCTACTACTACAAGCTGCTGGCCGAGAAGGACGAGTTCGAGGTCGCCCGCCTGTACAGCGCGCCGGAGTTCCGGCGCTCGATCGAGGCGCAGTTCGAGGGCGACTACAAGCTGCACTTCCACCTGGGGGCCTGGCCGTTCGGCCGGCGTGACGCCGAGGGCCACTGGCACAAGCGCGAGGTGGGACCCTGGATGCTGTCGGCCATGGGCGTGCTGCAGCGGCTGCGTGGCTTGCGCAACACCTGGCTCGATCCCTTCCGCCGCACGCCGGAGCGCAAGCTGGCCCTGGGCCTGCTCGCGCGCTACGAGGCGGATCTCGATCTGATCCTCGGGCAGGCGGCGCCGGAGACGGCTGATGCGGCGGTCGAACTCGCGGCGCTGCCCGAACGGATTCGCGGCTACGGCCATGTGCGCCAGGCGCACGCGGACAAGGTCGAAGGAGTGCGGGCGGAGCTGCGCGAGCGCCTGGCTCGCCAAGGGGCGGAGCAGCTGGCGGCCTGACGCGCACCGGGCCGGAGCGTGTCTCCGGCCCACCCAGGCGCCCCGGAGAGGGCGCACTGAGTAAGTAGAACAAAACGAGACCAGGAGACATGTCATGAGCACAGCTTCGCTGCGGCACCCGCCGCCGCCCCCGCGCGCGTCCCGCCGCACGCTCCTGCGCGCCGCGGGCGCGGCGGCGGCCTGCCTCGCCGCCCCGGCCCTCGCACAGCCGGGCGCCGTCGTGAAGTTTACGGTGGGCTACCCGCCCGGGGGGCTGATGGACGCCATCGCGCGCTTGCTGGCGCAGGGATTGGAACGGGAACTTCGGCGAACCGTGATCGTGGAGAACCGCCCCGGGGCGGGCGCGCGGCTGGCCGCAAGCCTCTTCAAGCGCCAGCCAGCGGACGGAACGAACCTGATGCTGGCCACGGACTCCCTCATGGTGCATGCGCCGCATGTGTTCACGAGGCTCGGCTTCGACGTGTTCCAGGACTTCACGCCGGTGGCGGCGGTCTCGAGCTTTTCCTATGTGCTGGCCACGGGTCCGGACCCCAGGGCCGACTCGCTGGGGGCGCTGGCCGAATGGCTCCGCAGAAGCCCTGATCGCGCGGCGTTCGGCCACCCCGGCGCGGGCAGCGCGCCGCATTTCTTCGGACTGGTGCTGGGCGAGAAGTTTGGCGTGCCGCTGACGGCCGTGCCCTACCAGGGCGGCGCCCCCCTGCTGACGGCGCTGGCGTCCGGCGGGCAGATCACCTTTGGCGTCAACGCGCTGGCCTCGGACATGCTGGAGTTCCACCGGTCCGGCAGGACGCGCATCCAGGCCGTCACCGGCGACCAGCGCAGCGCGCTGCTTCCCGACGTTCCCACCTTCGGTGAACTCGGCTATCCGTCCGTGCCCCGCGGCTGGTCGGCCCTCTACCTGCCGCACGACGCGGCGGCGGAGGTGGTGTCGCGCCTGAACGAGGCGCTCCAGGCGGTGCTGGCGCAACAGGAGGTGCGCGAGCGCATCGCCGGCTTTGGCATGCAGACCGAGAGCGGCAGCGCGCAGCGGTTGGCCAGGCTCGCCCGCGCGGACTACGCTACCTGGAAGCCCATCATCGAGAAGTCCGGCTTCAAGCTGGACAGCTGACGCGATGACAGGCACGGATGGACAAAAGGGGCCCGGGCTCCTCGAGGATGCATCCCCGGTCCCGGCGCGGCATCTGCCGCACCGGGAAACCCTGGCGCTTGCGGCCATGGAGGCATCTCCCGACGGGATCCTGATGGTGGACCGGGCAGGGCACATCGTCATGGTCAATGCGGCCATGGAGGCCATCTCCGGCTATGCGTCCGAGGAACTGTGCGGACAGTCGGTAGGCATCTTCCTTCCGCCGGCCGCCCGCGACGCGCACGCCCGCCAGCTGGAGGCGTATTTCCGGTCGCCGTCGGGCAGGCCCATGGGCAGGGGACAGGATTTCCGGATCATGCGCAAGGACGGCAGCCTGACGGCCGTGGCTATCGCGCTGGGCCACACGGATGTCTCCGGCGGAACCGCCGTGGCATTCGTGCGCGATATCTCGGACGTGCGCGGGCTGGAGGCCAGGATCCGCTTCCAGGCCACCCACGATACGCTGACGGGCCTGGCCAACCGCTGGCAGTTTGGCCTGGAACTCGAACAGGCCATCGCCGTTTCGGAGCGAACGGGCCAGTCCTTCGCGTTGTTGCTGCTGGACCTGGACGACTTCAAGGCCATCAACGACGGCTATGGGCATGCCGCGGGCGAACGGCTGCTGCTGGAGGCGTCGCGGCGGCTCCAAAGCGCGCTGCGTGCCGGCGATACCGTGGCGCGGCTCGGTGGCGACGAGTTCACCGTGGTCCTGCCCGCGATCGCGCAGCCCCAGGACGTGGAGCAAGTGGCCGCCAAGCTGCTCGGTGTCCTGTGCCAGCCCTACCGGATGCACGGCTTCGATCTGGCGTTCAGCGCCAGCCTGGGAATCGCCGTGTATCCCAGGGATGCGCGGGACGCCACCACGCTGCTGCGCTACGCGGACATGGCCATGTACCACGCCAAGAATTCCGGCCGCGCCAGCTACGCCTTCTACGCGCACCACATGGGCTGGCGCATGGAGGAGAAGCTCCAGCTGCGCGAGCAGCTCAAGATCGCGCTGGACTCCGACGGGCTGGAACTGCACTACCAGCCGCAGGTCAATGTGGCCACGGCCGAGGTCGAATCAGTGGAAGCACTGCTGCGATGGACCCATCCCCAACTCGGGGAGATCCCGCCCAGCCGTTTCATCCCCGTGGCGGAGGCCACGGGCATGATCCTCGCACTGGGTGCCTGGGTGATCGACCGCGCGTGCCGGCAGATCGCCGCGTGGACGGAGGCCGGCCTGCCGCTGCGTGTCGCGGTCAACCTGTCGACGCAGCAACTGCGCCAGGTGGACCTCGTCGAGCAGATCGAGCGCAGCCTGGCTCGGCATGGCGCGCGTCCCGATCTCCTGGAGATCGAAGTGACCGAATCGGAAGCCATGGCGGATCCGGAGCAGGCCAGGCAGGTGCTGTGGCGCCTGCAACGGCTGGGCATCTCCATCACGCTGGACGATTTCGGGACCGGTTATTCCTCGCTGGCCTATCTGAAGCATCTGCCGGTGTCGCGCATCAAGATCGACCGCGATTTCCTGCGCCCTTTGTTGCGCAGCCCCGAAGATGCCGCCCTCGTGCGGGCCATCGTCGTGCTGGCGCAGACCCTGGGCCTGCGGGTGGTGGCCGAGGGCGTGGAGAGCACCGAGCAGCTTTCGCTGCTCGTGCGCTACGGCTGCGATGCGTACCAGGGCTGGCTGTTTTCCAAGGCCGTGGCGGCGCACCAGATTGCCGGGCTGCTGCGGTCGGCGCCGCCGGACGACGCGCTCCCGCCCACCCATATCGATGCGGCGAACGAGACGTGGGCCCGCCGCATCCCTTCTGAAGTCCAACTGTCCAAGTAGGAGAACCGCCATGGGAAATGCATTGGTGCATTCGGGAGACGCAGCGCAGCCTGGATCGAAGCCCCGCCCCGGATGGGCGCGGCGCCGTCTGCTGCGCGCCGCGGCCTGGCTCGCGCTGGCACCAGCCGGCTGGGCCTTCGCCGCCGAGCCGCTGGTCATTGGCCAGTCCCTGCCCCTGGGCAGCGCCGACGACGGCAGTGCCGCGCGCGCCAGTGCGGGCGCCCGGGCCTACATCGAGTTCGTCAACGCCTCGGGAGGCATCCGCGGGCGGCAGCTCAAGCTGCTCACCTTGGACGATGGAGGCGACCCGCGCCGCCACGTCGACAACCTGCGCCAGCTGGTCACCCAGCACAAGGCGGTCGCGTTGCTCAACTGCGTGGGCGATGCCGCCTGCGCGGCGGGCGCGCAGGTGGCGCGCACCGAGAAGGTGGCGCTGATCGGCCCGATGTCGGGGGCGGCAGCCCTCGGCCGGGACGCCAACCCTTATGTGTTCCGCACGCGCGCGACCTATGCGATGGAGGCGGAGGCGCTGACCAAGCAGATGCTGGCGCTCGGCACGAGCAAGGTCGTGATCGTCACCGACCGGCTTCCCGTCTCCGAGGGCGCGGCCGCGCTGCAGGAGGCCTTCGCGCGGCAGCGCATCGCATCGACCGTGCTCGACGTGGACCCTTCCGCGTCGGCATCGGTGGCGCGTTTCCGCTCCGAGGCCACTTCGGGCAGGTACCACGCGATGTTCGTGGACATGGGCGTGGAGGGCTTCGCACTCGTATCCAGGCTGAGCCAGGAAGCCAGCGACCGGTGGCCGTTGTTCGTCACGACCTTCGCCGCGGGCAACGTGAACTCGCTGCTGACCGGGTTCTCGGGCAGGGTGGTGGGTTTCACCTCGGTCGTTCCCAACCCCGAGGTCGCGTCGATCCAGTTGACCCGGGACCTGCAGGAGCACGCGGAGCGTTTCGCGGGCGGCGGACAGGCGGTGACCTTCGCCGGGATGGAGGGCTACATCAACGCGCGCATCTGCGTGGACGCGCTGCGGCGCGCCTCCGCGGCGGGCATGGTCGACGCGCGCGGCGTACTCGCCGCCATGAACACCATGGGCAGCGTCGATCTCGGGGGCTTCACCGCGAATTTCTCGGCCTCGCCCTCCGCCGCCTCCGACCGGGTCGATATCGTCGTGCGGTCGCGCAGCGGGCACCTGTTGAAGTGACGCCGGCATCCCGCCGCCTCGGCGCTGACTGCCTAGCCCTGCGTGAATCTCGTGCAAGGGTCCGACTGCAGAGACGGCCGATCACCGAGGTAGAAAGTCCCCGGACTTCAGTGACCGGATGCCAATAGTTGTGGCGCCACCTGACGCAGCAGCGTGCGAAGCCACTTGTTCGCGCCGTCGCCATGGACCCGACGATGCCAATGCTGAACCACGGTGAAGCGGGGCTGGGCAATGGGCAGCGCGAAAACGTGCAGACGCGGCCTATCCGGATGGAGGGCGACAAGGCTCTCGGGTACGGCCGCCACCAGGTCGGACTGCGCAACGAGCGAGGGCACGGACAGAAAATCCGGAACCTGTAGCTGCACTCGGCGGGAAGGCGAGAGAGCGGCCAGCGCGGCCTCGATGCGTCCGATGGCCGGGCCGCGCGGCGTGACCACACAATGCGCGCTGCGCAGGTAGCCGCTGACCGTCTGCAGCTCTGCGCGCAATGGATGGGATTTGCGCGCAATGCCGACGTACTGCTGCTCCAGCAGCCGTTGGCGATAGAGGTTCGGATGGGCCTTGCTGGGCGTGCCGATCACGAGGTCGATCCGGCCCGCCTCGAGCTCGGCCCACACCTCCTCGCCGCCTGCACGCACGATCTCCAGTCCGATGCGCCAGTCTTCGTTGGCGATGCGCCGCAACAGGCCGGGCAGGAACACAAGTTCCGCCACGTCGATCATGTGGATGCGGAAGACCCGGCTGGAGCGCTGCGGATCGAAAGACTCGCTCAGTCTCTGGACGCGCTCGAAGTCGAGCAGCAGACGCTCGGCCTCGGTGGCAAGCTTGATTGCCAGCGGCGTGCGCGTCAACTGGTTTCCCGATCGCTCGAACAGCGGGTCGCCATAGTGCGCGCGCAACCGGGACAGCGCATGGCTGACCGTCGATTGGCTCAGGTTGAGGCTCGCTGCTGCGGCAGTCACGCTGCCATGCCGGGCCAGCGCTTGCACCACCCGCAGCAGGTCAATGTCGAGGGCCATGCGTCAATTTCAGGGTTATCGATGCCGTCGATGGATTCTATGGCCCACGTCGTTGGGCGTCGCGCCGAGCCGTTCCTAAGATGGCTGTGGATTCGCCCACAACAAGGAGACACGCATGCTTCGTCAGTTCGTTCGATTCATTGCCGCCGCGCTCGCGTTTGGCGCGTGCGGCGTTCAAGCTCAGCCGCAGACGGGTTTTCCGGTCAAGCCCGTTCGCATCGTGATTCCCTACCCGGCGGGAGGACCAGTCGATGCTGCGGGCCGCCAGATTGCCAAGGGCATGCAGGAGATGCTCAAGCAGCCCGTGATCGTCGACAACAAGCCGGGAGCCAGCAGCACCATTGGCAGCGCCGAGGTTGCACGGGCCCCAGCGGACGGCCATACGGTGCTTCTGACGCTGGCCGATAGCTTTACCTACGTTCCTCACCTCTTCAAGAAGCTGCCCTACGACCCCTTTAAGGACTTCGCATTCGTCACCCAGTTGGCGCTGACACCGCCTGTGCTGATCTTGCGGACCGACGCGGGTGTCTCAGGGCTGAAGCAAATTGGCCCGGGCGGTGCTGCGCTCAACTACGGCACGTGGGGCCCAGGGAGCTACCCGCACCTGATCGGCTCGGCGCTAGCCCGGCAGACGCGCGGCAACCTGACCATCGTCGCCTACAAAGGAGGTGCGCCCGCCGCGCAGGATCTCATGGGCGGACATATCCAGATGACGATCGCCAGCATTCCGCAGGCTTTGGACATCCAGCAGAAGGGCCTTGCCACCATTTCCGCCATCGCCGGCACGCAGCGTTCACCGCTGATCCCCGACGTCCCCACCTTCGTCGAGCTGGGCTTCACCGATCCGACTTTCGCGGTCCCGATCTGGCTGGGCCTGGCCGCACCCGCCGGAACTCCCGTGTCCGTGGTGAGCCGGCTTCGGGATGCCGCGGTCGCGGCGCTGAAGCTGCCGGAGACGCAGAAGTTCCTCCAAGGCTTCGGATGGCGCGCGCTGGGCAACTCGCCGTCCGAGTTCCGCGCGGCGGTGGAGCGCGAGGGGCCTGTGATCGCGGAAGCCATGAGGCTCGCGGGCGTACAGCCGGAGTAGCCGAGCGATGCCGTCGAAGGGTTGTACCCATGCCGAGGAGTGGCGCATCCCCAGCACCTCGGATCCTGATGCGTGTCTGTTTGTCCGAAGGCGCGGCAAGCCCGGATCGGTGCCCGCGGTGTTGGTTCACGGCTTCTTTCAGCCGGGGTCGGCCATCCTGGACGTTCCCGGCTATTCGCTCCAGCAGGCGCTTGCGGACGCGGGGCTGCGTGTCTATCTGTTCGATCTTCGTGGCTATGGCCGTTCGAGCCGCCCGGCCTTCATGGAAGTCCCGCCCCAGCACAGCCGCCCTGCGCTGGGCTGCATGGCCGATGCGGTCGCAGACCTCGCCGACGTCGTGGCGTTCGTGCGAAAGCAAGAGGACGTCGCCTGCGTGGACCTGATCGGCTATTCGTGGGGCACGGCTCGCAGCGCCAACTTCACGCTGGCGGCCCCGGGGTGCGTGCGCCGCCTGGCCCTCTACGCGCCGGTCTGGCGCCCCGCCGCTGGCGCCGCGGCGAACGTCGGTGACGGCAAGGTCCCCCCAAACCTCGACCCCCGCCTTGGCGGCTACACCGTCGTGTTGCGTGGTGCGCTGAGGCGTGGATGGGACTGGGAGATTGGCGCTGCCGACGCGGCGGAGTATCGAGACCCCGCTGCGCTGGCGTGTGCGGAAAGCTCGCTGATGGATTCCGACCAAGGGCGTGGCAGCTCTGCCGAAGGCTTCCGCGCACCCATGGGCCCAAAGGTGGATGCGCTTCAGGTGCTCCGGGGAGGACAGCTCTTCGATGCACCCCGGCTGCGCCACGACCTCCTTCTGGTGCGAGGCGCGCAGGACAAGCTCTCGAGCGAGGGTGATGCCGCGGCCCTCTTTGAGTCTCTCGGGTCGCCGCACAAGCGGCTCGTGACCATAGACCGGGGTACGCACCTTCTGCATCTGGAGCATGCGCGGTGGCGGCTGGTGGACGAACTGGCGGGATTCCTCGCGGGCGACAGGGTGTGAACTGCGCGGTCGGACTGTGGCCTCCAGTCATCCGCGTCCCGGGTTCCGCGAGCCCGTAGTTCGCTCTCGGGCTGGTGGGCTCCATCAAGACGCGCATCTGCGTGGACACGCTGCAGCGCGCCTCCGCGGCGGGCATGGTCGACGCGTGCGGCGTACTCGCCGCCATGAACAACATGGGCAGCGTCGATCTCGGGGGCTTCACCGCGAATTTCTCGGCCTCGCCCTCCGCCGCCTCCGACCGGGTCGACGTCGTCGTGCGGGCGCGCAGCGGGCACCTGCTGAAATAGCACGGGCCGCCGTTCGTTTCCCGCCTACGCCCGCGAGCAAGTGCGCGTGCGACCGCTGCGCCAGCAGTTCTCCAGTGCATCGCACCGATCGCCGATGGGCCGTGTCCGTGCGAACCGGCCCTAGTCGCGGCGCGAGGGCCGCCGGGCCGCCGGCGATGCGCTGGCGGTCCCTGAGCGGCCGGGGGTCGCTTGACCGCCTCGCGCCGAAGCCCCGGTACGGAGGACATCGATCAGCATGTCCATGGACGCGGTCCGGGTGCGGTCCTTCAGCGTGACGAGCCCCATGGCCACGGCAAGCGGGTTCTGGTCTTCCAGCTGCGACAACTCGCGCACCTGGAGGCTGCACAGCCCACAGCCCGGGCGCTCCGCGCCCATGGCCTGCGGCGCGGCGAGGATGACGGCATCGGTCCGAAGCGCGTACTCGCGCAGGACGATGACGCTCTCGCATTCCAAGGCCAGCGGCAGCATTCCCTTCTCGTCGCGGGCGATCAGCTTCGCCAGCCGGGCGCTCAGGATCGCGGGGATATGGACGGAGGCGAGCCGCTGCGCCCGCAGCTCCCCGAGGGTCACGGTCGCGCGGCCGGCCAGGGGATGGCCTTCGCGGCACATCAGGCTGAGCCGCATGCGCCCGATCGGCTCGACCGCGCAGCGTTCATGGTCGATGAGCTCGCGCACATCGGCGACGAAGAAGTCGAGTTGCTCCTCCATCAGCCTTCTTTGCAGCTCCCGGGTGTGCGCGACGTCCAGCCGCACGCCGACGCGCGGGTGGGCTTGCTGGAACGCGGCGATGGCGGGGAGCACCACCGCCGGCGCGGACAGCGGGCCCGCGCCCACGACCAGGTCGCCGAGCTCGCCCGTGCGCAGGAGCCGCAGCTCCTCGGACAGCTCCTCGCTGCTCAGCAGGAGCCTTTTGGCCCTGGCGAGCACCCGCTCGCCTGCCATCGTGAGCCGGACCCCGTTCGCCCGCCGGTCGAAGAGGGGCATCGACACGGACTCCTCGAGGGCGGCGACGCTGCGGCTGAACGCGGAGGCCGACAGGAAGGCCCGCTCCGCCGCGCGCCCGAAGTGCTGTTCCTCGGACAGCAGCACCATGTGGTGGAGCTGTTTCAGGTTGATGGGCATCGCTGTCGCCTCCTGTGTTGCGCATGGCCGCCAGGCCCGCGCGCTCCCGGCATCCGCGCGGTTCACTCGCGGGACACGGGGTCCGCCAGATCCGGTGGGCCGCCATGGCGCTTCAGGGCGCGGCGGTCGCCGAGGCCGGCGCCTCGGTGCCGTCCTGCGGTGCCTGGGGGTCCTGGGCCGCGTCGAAGGATTCCTCGAGGAGCCGGGCCATGTCCTCCAGGTTCATCACGAACTGCGCGAACTCCAGCCGGCGGTCCTTGAGGGCGATGCCGCGCCTTGCGGGGGCCATGGCGGCATGCTGCGTCTGGAGTACGGACTTCCCATCCAGGTAGTCGAGCAGGTCGTCGACCTCGAAGGCCTCGGCGCGCCAGAAGCGGCGCGGCGGCTCTCCGGGACCTCTTCCCACGTAGCCGCGCACCAGCAAGTTGATCAGCTCGTGCGCCTGTCGCACCGGGTGGGCGCCGCAGCGGTAGCCGCTGAAGGCGCGGTTGGCCGTGACCACGCAGGTGCGCACGCGCGCCGGGGCGGTGGCGTCCCAGCCAAGCGCCTTGAAGAGCCGCGCCTGGTTGCCGGGTTCCGCGAGCCATAGGGCGCGGAGGTCCAGTTGCTCCTCTGCCTTCAGGACCAGGTCGTAGCTGTTGCGCAGCTCGTGCGGCGAGCACGGGTGGTAGGCGTTCTTGCATTCGATGACGAAGAGCACGCCATCGCGGTAGCAGAAGATGTCGGTCTCGCGCCTGCCGCTGATGTTGAAGTCGAAGCTCTCCCGCACGAGAAAGCCCGCTTGCCGCAGCGCCGTCGCCACGGCCACCTGCATCGGATCGTCGGCCGCCGCGGTCACGCCCTTGATCCCGCTGGCGTGCATGATGCTGCGCGCGAGGTTGGACTTGGCCACGATCGCCGGTGGAATGGCGATATAGTCGCCCTTGGGGTCCAGCGAGTGCACGAACGGCCGGTACTGGAGGTCGATGTACACGTTGGCGCCCGCCGCGGAGTTCGTCGTCGGCAGCGACAGCAGCGAGATCAGCTCCTGCGCCTTCTCTGGCGACATCACGACCTGCAGCATCCGCAGCAGATCCGCGCGTGGCGCGACCATCACGGTGGACCGAAGCCCCAGGACCCTGCGCTTCACTGGGTCGTCCACCGTTTCCAGCTTCTTGCGGAACATGGTGTCGATGAGGTTGAACAGCCGTTGCGCCTTGAGCAGGTCCATGATGGAGAGCTGCCCGCTGACCCGCAGGTCGGTGCTGCCGGGCGGCTGGAAGGTGTCGATCAGGGCGCCTTGGAGGAGAGGGAACTCCTCCAGGAACGGGCCGTCGACATTCAGGATCTCGATCAGCGGCGCAAGACTTGGCAGCGTGATCACGAACCGCTCTACGGGCTCTGTCCGGAGCGAAACGAACTCCAGCAGGCCGGCCTGGAAGAACGCGGACAGCGCGTCCTGGAACGAGGGCAGCTTCGGCTGCTCACCGCCCAGGTGCCGCTCGGACGAGGCCGCGCGTATCAGCAACTGCTGGTCGGCCTGGATGTAGCCCAGCCGGACGGATCGTTCGAATTCGGGATCGATGGCCGAGACCAGCACCCCGGCGGGGGTGGCTTGCGCCTTGTACGGAAGGCCATCGAGCAGGACCTCCGCGTCGATCAGCTCGTTGAGCCTCAGGGCGTCCACCAGCAGGCTGGAATAGACGCCCTCATGCGCCGATGCGGCGTGGTCGTCGGTCCAGGTCCACGTCCGGGCGCCGATGCCGGGACCGTCCCGCGAGATCATGTAGAGCCGGGAGAACGCCGATGCGAGCTCGGTGGCGCTCCAGCGCAGCGGCTGGCTCTCGTCGGCCTGCTCGCTGCCCAGCCAGTTGATGGAGAACGAGGAGTTGACGAGCGCCAGCAGGGTCTTGAGGGCCGCGCCTCGGCGCGCCTTCAGGCGGTCGACGATGCTCCGGTGGATCTGCCTCGCGGGCCCGGCGAGCGCCAGCAGCGCCTGCACGGACTGCAGGTACTGGACCTGCTCGGACGGCAGCGGCGAGGTCGCGGACAGTTCGAGCGCCGCCGCCACGATCTTCTTCAGGCAGCCGCCGTCGTATCCATAGCGCGAAGCGCGCAACAGGCCGTCCTTGCGCATGCGCGCGAGCCACGTGCTGCCGTCGAGGCGCAGCAGGGCCAACGTGGACGCCACGGCGTCGCGGCGGTCGTTCGCTGCGATGCACCCGGCCAGGCGCTCGTAGAGAGCCTTGGCCTCTTCACGCGTGGCGGTGGGCGCCGGCAGTGCCTGGGCCGCCGCCGCCATGGCGGACAGGGTCGGTGCCTTCAAGAGTTCGGCGATGCATGCGGCCAGGTCCAAGAGGGGCTCCTTCGTGTATTCAGCGCGGGCCTGGCCCGACCGGCCGCCTTCGTCGCCGGCTGCCGCGCCGTTGGCGCGCGGCACCTCCATCTTATTGCAAGGATTGCAACGCTAGGCGGCTTAAATTGCATTGGACGCAAGCTGCCGCCTTGGCTACTCTCCTGGCGAACACGGTACTGGGCGGCCCCGCGCGCACCGGCCCGCAACAAAAGAGACAAAGGAGACAGCGATGGCGTATTCGAGGAGAAGGATCCTGCAGGCCGGGTCGGCTGCGATGGCGCTGGCCGCGTCCGGTCCGCTGCGCGCGGCGCCGGGGCCCGAACTGGCGCGCATCCTCGTGGGCTTTCCGCCGGGCACGACCACGGATGTCGTTGCCCGCAAGATCGGGGACCGGCTCGTCAACGACTATGCGCCGGCCGTCGTGGTGGAAAGCCGCCTCGGGGCGGGCGGTCAGCTCGCCGTGGTCGCGGTCAAGGCCGCGGCGCCCGACGGCGCCAGCATTCTCGTCACCCCCATGTCGATGCTCGGCGTCTATCCGTTCACCTACCGCAAGCTTCCCTATGACCCGGCGGCGGATCTCGCGCCGGTGTCCATGGCCGCAACCCTCGATTGCGGCATCGCGGTCGGCCCCGCGGTCCCGGAGCAGGTGCGGACGGTGAACGACCTGATGGCCTGGTACAAGGCGCACCCGGACCGCGCCAGCATGGGCTCGCCCGCCACGGGGTCGACGCTGCATTTCGCGGCCATCTCGCTCGGCAGGGCGGCGGGCGTGGAGATCACCCACATCGGCTACAAGGGCTCCGGCGCGGCGATCACGGACATGATCGGCGGCAACCTTCCGGCGCTCTGCAGCCCGCTGGGCACTTTCCTGAACCAGCCCAGGCTGCGGCTCCTCGCGACGACCGGGTCCGAACGGAGCCGGTTCACGCCCAAGGTGCCCACGCTGGTGGAGCAGGGCTTCAAGAACATGGTGTTCCAGGAGTGGTACGGCGTCTACCTGCCCGCCGGGGCACCCGCGTTCGCGGTGCAGAAGCTCCATGCGGCCGTGCACCGCGCGCTGGCGTCCAAGGAGGTGGAGGAGAGCTTCGCGTCCTTCGGGATGGAGGTGTCGCCGTCCACGCCTGCGCAACTGACGGAGGCGCTGCGCGATGCCCAGAAGAAGTGGGAGCCGATCGTCAAGAGCATCGGCTTCAGCGCCGACAGCTGAAGCGCACGCTCCCGGCCCTGCCATCCGGCCGCGACCCGCCGCAGCCGCGCCGGCGCTGCGCGCGGCACCGGCAACCGCAGCGGCCCCTGGGTGCCGCCGCTGCATCCATCGCTTCGCCCGCACGCATCCGCCCGCACGCATCCGCCTGCACGCATCCCACTGCCTTACCCCGGGGTCGGCCGGCCGCCTTCGCCCGCGACACTGCGCGACCGCCCCGGCTGGCAGACCAGCCCGGGGCCCTGCGGCTGGCCACGGCCGGGGGTTGAAGCCCGGTGCGAGGCGTGGAAGATGCAGGCGGAGGTGTCAGACATGTCCTTTCGAATGCAGTTGGCCTCGCTCCCGGACGGCGCGGGGTCCTTTGAGGTGTTGAGCTTCGCGACGGTGCGTCGCCCGGCGCATGGCGCCGCGCGCCCCTTCGACCCCGTGCTCGCGGCCACCGTGGGCACGCAGCTGGAGTACGGCAACCTTTTTGCCTATCTGTTCCGCCGGTTCGGCTATCCCAACGAGCCCTGGGACCGGCGCAACGAGCTGGCGCGCTATCTGCTCTCGACGCGCCGCGCCGACTTGTTCCTCGGCGTGGCGCCCCGGCTCGACGGCCGCGCCGATCTCAGCCTGGTCTTCCTCGGCCCCGCGGGACTTGGACAGGCGGCCCGGTCCTTCTGCAGCGCGCCCGTCGAGGCCTGGGAGGGCAGGGCGATCGCGCACGGCGCCCCGAGGGACTGGCCGGGGTGGCTGGGGCCCGCCTCTGCCGCCTCCAGAGCAAGCACCGACCCGCCAGGGAACCCCGCGGACGGCCCGGCACGCCGGCTGCGCGAGGCGCTGCGGCCCCGGCCCGGCGATCCTCCCTCCGTGGCGCTGCGCAAGCGCCGGTACCTGCAGCGCTGCCATGAGCTCTACGCGCGCGTCGAGCCTGCGCCACGGCCGCTGCAGCGGCCCGCCGCATTGAAGGACTGGTCCGATGCGGATCCGCTCAAGCCCTACGCCCTGGCCGCCACACAGGCGCTGCGCGAGCTGAAGCGCGACGTGCGGCTTGGCGACGGCGCGATCGATGTGTTCGGGGCCCGGGCGCCCACTCGGCGCGCGCTCGCCGGCGCGGAGTCCGCCGACCTGTCCTGGAACGCGCTCGTGCCGCAGAACGCCCCGCTCGTCGCCGAGTTGCAGCGGGCGCTCGTGCGCCTCGGCAGAGGCGACGCGCGGCTGGGTGTGGCCCGCGCATTGGCCCTGCTGCAGCGCGAGCCCGGGCGCGCCAGCCGCTGAGGAGCGTCGCATGCAACCCACCGGACGACCGAACAGCGCCAGCGGCTGCCGTCCGGTGGCCTGCGTCTGCCCGCTCCAGGGGACGGTCCGCCGGAATAACCTGCCCGATTTCCGTGCAATCGCAGCAAAATCGGTAGTTGCGTTGCCCGGCACTGCGTGTCGGGCGGCCTGCCGACAGCAATATCCGCTGGCGGCGGGGAGTCGTTGGCCGCCCACAAGGTAGACCAGTGTGTTCCATGTCCATGCACGGTGCGCCCGCCGCCGTGGGGATTCTCTGGAAGGAGGGTGGGCGGGAGAAGAGCCATGGAGAACTGGGCGGGATCCCTGATGCAGGCCATCGACCCCGACGGCGCCGAGGACGAGGTGTTCGCCCATATCGCGTTCGCCGCCAGGGGCCTGGGCTTCGAGTGGTGCGCGTTCGGGCTGCGCGTGCCCCTGCCGGTGACCGATCCGAAGGTCATGCTGGTCAACGACTACCCCGCGGTGTGGCAGCACCGGTATCTCGAGGCGGGCTACGTGCGCGTCGACCCCACGGTGCTGCACGGGCGCAGCAGCCAGGTGCCGCTCGTCTGGAGCGAACAGGTCTTCGCATCGACCCCGGGGCTGTGGTCCGAGGCGCAGTCCGCAGGCCTGCGCTACGGCTGGTGCCAGTCGAGCCTGGACGCGTACGGGGTGACGAGCATGCTCAGCCTGTCGCGCTCGTCCGAGCCGATCACCGGCACGGAGATGGCGGACAAGCGGATGCAGATGTCCTGGCTGGTGAACATCGCGCACATGGCACTGGGCCGCCACTTCAAGCCCAGGCTGTACGGACCGCCGGGCGCCGACCTGACGGCCCGGGAGACGGAAGTGCTCAAATGGACCATCGACGGCAAGACCGCCGGGGAGATCGCGCTCATCCTCTCGATCAGCATCGATACGGTGAACTACCACGTCAAGAACGCGACCCTCAAGATGAATTCGCCCAACAAGGCAACCGCCGCCGTTCGCGCGCTCGCGATGGGCCTGCTGTCGTGAGAAGCGCAGCGACGGTTTGACGGGCCGCCGCCGCTCTCCGAAACTGTCGGGTGCGCGCGGCGGAGCGCCCGGCCCGCGGCATAGGCGCACGATGACGACATGACATGGCAATACGGTCCCGCGTACGGTGAAGGTCCCTGGCTGTCCAGCACGGATGGCTTTGTGCGGCTGTCGCTGGACGCCATGCTCGACCTTCGGCTGGAGCACATGCTTTCGCGGCTGGAACAGGACCCCCAGGACATTGCGCGGTGCGGCGCACAGACCGCGATCTGCGGCTACAGCGAGTGGTTCAGCCGCGCCGCGCCGTGCCTGAGCATCGGCTGGGACTGGCGGCTGGTGTGCGCGCCGGGCGTGCTCGGGCTGGCGCGCGTGGGCTGGCCCCGCAGCAACGTCATGTTGATCGACCGGCATGGCGCCGACTACGCCTGGCGGCGCAATCTCGAAGTCCTGGGCACCGTGGTGGACGCGCTGCCGTGGCGCGACAACCCGCGGCAGGTCCTGTTGCGCTGCACGCTATAAGTGTCCTCCAGCAGTTGGTAGTACCGCAAAGCGCGGGCTGACGATGCAATGGCGGCTCGTCAGTCGTTGCTGGAGGCCGATGTGGAGATTATTGAAGGCACCCCGAGGTCCCTGTCGCCGGAATTGTTCGAGGGCATTGCGCGTTACCGGCACAAGGTGTTCATCGAGACGCTCGGATGGGAGCTTCCGGCCCGCGAGGGGCTGGAGCTGGACCAGTTCGACCGCCCCGACACCATCTATCTGGCCGCCCGCGAGTACGACGGCCGCCTGGTCGGCACCGCCCGCCTGATGCCGACCGACAAGCCCTATCTGCTCGGCGAGGTGTTCCCGCAGCTGATGGGGGGCGTCGAGCCGCCGCGGCGCGCCGACGTCTGGGAACTGTCGCGTTTCGCGGCCGTGGATTTCGCGCAGGCGGGGGCCCATCCCCTGGGCCAGTTCTCGTCGCCGGTCACCCTGCAGCTGCTGCGCGAGGTGCTGCGTCTGGCGGCCGACAACGGCGTCCAGCGCCTGATCACGGTGTCTCCGCTCGGCGTGGAACGGCTGCTGCGGCGAGCCGGCTGTGCCGCCCACCGCGCGGCGCCGCCGGTGGTGATCGGCGGGCAACCGCTCTTCGCGTGCTGGGTCGAAGTGCAGGGACGGCTGTCGAGCTGATGGACCCCATGTGCGATCCCACATGCAGGTTGCCGGCAGATCTCGGTCCGCCTGGCGCCCCACCGCCGCCGTCTGCGGCAGCCGACATGGCGCCGGATGCCCGTGAACCGGGTCCGCGGCGCGCAGGCGCCGCGGTGCAGCCGCCACAGACCCATGGCCAGCTTTCGCTCCTGATCACCGATGGGGCGGTATGGGACCTTCGGCGCGCCGCCCGGCGCAGCGGATGCCGTCTCGCCGAAATGCTGCTGGCGATGTTCGGCCTGGCGCTCGACCGGCAAGGACTGCATGGGGAGGCATCGATCACCGTTCTTTGGCCGGAACCGGGCCAGGGTGGGGCGATGCAGCGCGGCGTCGCCGGTGGCGCCGTGCAGCCGCGCGACGAGACGGCCATGCCGAAGGACATGCGCCGGGCGATCGCGGGCGGTGCTGGCCCCGGCATGGCATACGCCGACGCGCGGGGCGGCGTGGCTTTCCGGTACACGCGGTGCTGGCTGGGAGAGGCGACCATCGCGCGGCTGCTCGAGTCCGACGCGTCAGGTGATCGGGGCGGTGATGGCGGGTTCGATCTGCTGCTCGCGATCAGCGAGTTCGATGACGAACTGCTGCTGGAATGCTTCTACCGGACCGCTGCGACGACCGAACCGTCCGCCCGCCAGTTGCTGCAGGCTTATGTGAGCGACCTTGCAGACATCGCGCGCTCGTCTTCCGAGCCCACCGGCGCACGTGGCTGATCCCCTGGGCCGACCCCTGCCGGCCCGGGACGCGAGGTGCTTCGTCGGCGGGCCGGTTGGAGAGAGGCAAAGGCCGAAGCAGGAGGAACTCACGCCGCGGGCGACGGTACCGATGGCGTGGCGCGCCAACCGTGCAGCAGTGCCTCGACGTGCAGGCTGAGAAAGCGCTGCTGGTCGAAGTCGTTGGGCTGCGGGGTGCGCAGTCCTCCCGCATGCTCCCACAGCGAGAGGAAGAGCATGGGTGCGAGCACGAGCTTGACGGCGTATTGCATTTCGGGAATGCGCAGCTCGCCGCGTTCGACACCCCGCCGCAGGATGCGGCCGACCAGTTCGTTGCCGGGCTCGATGACCTCGCGCCGGTAGAAGTCCGACAGCTCGGGGAAGTTCTGTGCCTCGCACAGCATCAGCTTGGAGATGCCCGCGGCCGGCGTGTCCCCCACGCGCCGCCACCACACCTGCATGCAGTAACGCAGCAGTTCTTCCGTGCTGCCCTCGAAGCTGTCCAGCTCGCGGCCCCATTCGGCGAAGCGTCCTGCGATGACCTCGCGCACCACGGCCTTGAGCAAGTCTTCCTTGGTGGAGAAGTACAGGAACAGCGTGCCCTTGGAGACGCCCGCCCGGGCTGCCACTTCGTCGACGCGGGTGGCGGCGAACCCCTTCTCGACGAACAGCGCGAGCGCCGCCTCCAGCAATTCGCCCGGGCGCGCCTGCTTGCGCCGCTCGAACCTGGAGCCTGTCGCGGAAATGGAAGTGGTGGAGTCCAACGTGCGGTTCTTCTTGTGATCGTGCGGTGGTTGATTGGGCCACACCTGCATGCGGCGTCAATCCGGAGGTACCTGGGGCAGTTCGGGCGCGGCGGAGTCGGCTGCGGCCCCGCGCCGCCCGGCATCGGGACGGGCAGGGCCGCGGCACCGGCCTCAGGGCGCGGTCCGTGACGCCTCGCGATGCCGCGCCCGCAGGTGCATGCGCATGCGCCGCGCGTGCTCGCCCTGCGGGTCCGGCAGCAGATGCTGCTGGATCTGCCAAGCCGCAGCGTCTCCAGCACGGCGCTTTCGGCCTGTGGATCCCACAGCACGGACGGGGCGCCGGTAGCGGCTCGCCGGGCGCGGCGCTAGAGGGCACGTGCCCCCGGGGAAGGAAGTGCCGCAGTTGCGACCTTGACGCGGCCACAGGGCGTGCTGCAGCGTATCCGCCGGGATAAGGAGCCAGCGCCGGAAGCCTGGAATCGTTGCCGGTCCCGCGGCGGCACTTGCTCGGGTCCAGGGCGCTGCGCCGCAGCCTGCGATGCCATGCGCTGCCTGCGCCTCGCGGTCGCCGCCGGGGTTGACCGGGCCGAAACGGGGGCGATGCTGGGCCATGCTCACCCCCGACGAGAAGCAGCTGATGCAACGGTGTCTCGACGCGATCCGCGAACGATCGCCGGGGTTCCGCGCGCGCCGCCCGCAGCTGCAGATGATCGCGGCGGTGGCGCACGCGCTTGCCCGCGTCGATGCCAGCGACGCAGAGCGAAGCGACGGAGCGCACCTCGCCGTGATCGAGGCCGGAACGGGCACCGGCAAGACGGTCGCCTATCTGCTGCCCGCACTGGTGCTGGCGCACTTGCGCGGCCGCAAGCTGGTCGTGTCCTCGTCCACCGTCACGCTGCAGGAGCAACTGCTGCACAAGGACGTGCCGGACCTGCTGCGCTTTCTGCCGTTCCCGGTCTCCTACGTCGTGGCCAAGGGCCGGCGGCGCTTCCTGTGCCCGGCGCGGCTCGCGCAGCGTCTGGACCAGCAGGCCGCGGTCGAGCCGCGCGACGCGCCCGGGCAGCAAGACGACGCGGCGGCGGACGGTGCCGGCGTGCGGCCGCTGCGCTGGTTCTCGCGCCTGGCCGAGGCCTTCGATGCCGGCCGCTGGTGCGGAGACCGCGACGCCTGGCCGCAGGTGATCCCGGAGTCCGTCTGGGCCAGCGTCACGACGGACCGCCCGGGCTGCCTGGGCAGCCGCTGTCCGAGCTATGCGCGCTGCCCCTTCTACCAGGCCCGCCAGCGTGCCAAGGAGGCCGACCTCACCATCGCCAACCACGACCTCGTGCTGGCGGCAGCGGACATGGAGCCCGGCAGCACGCTGCCCGATCTGCGCGAGGCGCTGGTAGTCTTCGACGAGGCGCACAGCCTGCCCTCCAAGGTGGTGGACCACTGCGCCTCGCGCCACTCCGTGTGCAGTGCGGCCTCCTGGGTGTCCCATGCGGCCCGCGATGCCCGCGCCGCCGTCACGGCGCTGCGGCTCGGCCGGTTCGGCCCGGATCTCCCGGATCCTGCCCTCCCTGCCGCGCGGCTGTGCGCGGCGCTGGAGCGCCTGCTGGAGGCCGTGGGGCGGCACTGCGAGTTCGCTGGCCAGCAACGCATCAGCCGCTTCGCAGGCGGCGTGCTGCCTGTGGAGGTGCGGAAAGCGGGCGCTGCCGTGCTGGACGCAGCGCGCGCGATGGGCCAGGACCTTCTGACGCTCCGCACGGCGCTCGTGGACCGCGCAGGCGATCGTGCCGAGGCCGTGCAGCCGCACCTGGCCACGCTCGGGGGGTACTTCCCGAAACTGGAGGAGCTGGTCGCGACCTGGGACTGGATGCTGTGCGACGAGACGCAGCATCCGCTGCCCGTGGCGCGCTGGGTGGAGCGCCATGCGGGTTCGGGCGGTGGCGACGACTTCCTGGTCTGCGCGGCGCCGATCAGCGGCGGGCCGCGGCTGCGGGAACTGCTGTGGAACAAGGTCGGCGCTGCGGTGTTGACGTCGGCGACCTTGCGCGCCTGCGGGCGCTTCGCCATGTTCCTGGAGGAGGCGGGACTGCAAGGCTATGCGGCACTGGAACCTTTGGCGCTGGCATCGCCGTTCGACTATGGGCGCCGGGCGGTCCTGCATATCCCGGGAGTGCGCGCCGATCCCCGCGATGCGGCCGCCCATGGGCAGGAGATCGTGCGGCGTCTTCCTGCCTTGCTGGCGCGCCAGCGCGGCTCGCTGGTGCTGTTCGCCTCGGCCCGGCAGATGCGCGAGGTCCAGGCAGCCTTACCCGACGAACTGAAGGCCTGCGTGCTCATGCAGGGTGAATGCTCCCGGCGCGAGCTGCTCGAGCGCCACCGTGCCCGGATCGATGCGGGCGAGCGCTCGGTGCTGTTCGGTCTGGCCAGCCTGGCCGAGGGCGTCGATCTGCCGGGCGAGTACTGCACCCATGTCATCTGCGCCAAGCTGCCGTTCTCCGTGCCGGACAACCCGCTGGAAGAGACGCGCCGCGAGTGGATAGAGGCACAGGGGCGCTCCGCATTCCTGGAACGCAGCGTGCCGGAGGTCGGCATCCGGCTGGCGCAGGCCACGGGGCGGCTGCTGCGCACGGACGACGACCACGGCACGGTGACGGTGCTGGATCCGCGGCTCGGGAGAACGCATTGGGGCCGCATGCTGCTGCGCGGCCTGCCGCCGTTTCGCATCGTCATCGGCGACCGGCCGCTCGATGCGCCCGGCTTGGCCGAGGCGGCCTGACGTGGCGCGGGCGGCTCAGGCGACCCGCACGGCGGCAGCATGGAGCGGTGTCCGCCCGCGGCCGCCCCCTGGCCAAGCGGCGAACCGGACGGCGCGGCGCTGCTCAGCTGTGGCGGCATGCCCTCGGTTCCGGTACAACGCATTCGCAGGAGGAGAGAGATCATGCGCGTCATCAGGAAACCCCGGTATCCCGAGATCAACCAGCTCACCACGAAGCTGATCGTGGGCGTCATCGCCATTGCGATCGCTTCCGTCACCGGCTGGGTGTCCACACTCGAGCGCCCGCTCGCATCCATCAGCGAGTCGTATTTCGCGGGCGACTGGTCGCGCAACATCTTCGTCGGCTTCCTGTTTGCGATCTCGGCCTTCCTGCTCTCGTACAACGGGCAGACCCGGGCGCACATGGTCCTGTCCCGGGTGGCGGCGCTGGCGGGCCTCGGCGTGGCCATGTTTCCCTGCAAGTGCGGCGGCCGCGAGGAGATCATCCCCTATGTCCACTATGCCTGCGCCGCCGTCATGTTCTCGGTGCTGGCGTATTTCTGCATCGCGTTCTACCGGCATGCGCGCAGCAAGCCCCACCGGCAGGCGCACTGGCGCGCGAGGCTGTACCTCGCATGCTTCTGGGCCATGGTCGCGGCCATGGCCGTGCTGCTGGTCAATGGCATCTGGGGTGACGATCTGGGCATCGAGGCGCGGCTGCCGCGCATCGTGTTCTACGGCGAGGCGGTGGCGCTGTCGGCCTTCGGGGTGTGCTGGCTGGTGGCCAGCCGGGTGCTGCCCGGGCTGACCCGGCCCGAGGAGCGCCATCGGCTGCTGGCCGAGGACCCTCCCGGCGCGGACGACCGCGGCGGCGAGACGCCACGGTCGTGACGCTGGATCCGCAGTCCCTCGCGCCGCGGTGAGCGGCCGCGCCCGCGCGGAGCGCCCCTGACGGCGCTGCGCACCCTTGCCGGACAGTCCGCCGGATGGGGCGTCGGCCCGCTGCCGCTCGCACGCCCCTGGGAAGGGGCGGCGGGGTAAGGCTGCAAAATATGACAAGAATCGTCCGGCGCTCTGGTCTCGGTCCGGGCACAGGCATGGCATCCGAAACCATCTTGGGAGACATCATGGTTGTACCGTTTGATCACGGCGCCAGGCGTGACGGCGCACAGACGCTGGGGCGGGGCCTGCGGATCGCCTCGCTGATCATGCAGGCGGGCCAGGGCGGACTGGGTCTCTCGGACGTGGTGGAGGCCACGGGCCTGAACAAGTCCACGACCCATCGGCTGCTGTTGGAGCTCGTCGGCGCCGGACTGCTGTCCCGTGACGAGCAGCGCAGGTACCGGCTCGGGCCCCTGGCCTACGAGATGGGATTGGTCTCGTCCTACCGCTACGACGTGCGCCCGCTGTGCGAGACTTCGCTGGACCGCATCGCCTGCAGTACGGGCGACACCGTGTTCCTGGGCAAGCGGTGTGGCGCCTCGTCCGTGTGCATCGACCACCGCATCGGCGCCGAAGTGCGCCCGCCCATCGTGCCGCCGAAAGGCCGCGTCCATCCCCTGGGGGTGGGCTCGATGGGGATGGCGGTGCTCAGCCAGCTGAGCGACGAGCAGGTGACCGTGATCAACGCGGCGAACCGCAAGCGGCTGGAGGCCTTCGCCGGCGTCTCCTCGGCCTACGTCCAGGAGATGGTGGAGCGCACGCGCGCGCTGGGTTTCGCCCGGATGGCGAACCATGTGGCGCACGGGGTGGTGTCGCTCGGCGTGAGCATCAACGACGGGTCGGGACGGCCCCTGCTGGCCATCAGCGTGGCCACGACCCTGGGCCGCATGAGCCGCAGCCATGAGCAGTCGGTGCTGGACGCGCTCTATGCGGAAGCGCTGGTCCTGCAAGAGAGCCTGCTGCAACGCTCCCGCTTCCCGGCCGACGCTTTCGCCGTCCCCGTCACGCCCTAGCGCGCGGCCATTCGCGCGAAGTTCCCTGTATGTGGAACTTCGCGGCACCACGGGCGCGCCGCCCTTCCTAGACTTCGGTGCAACCGATGTGGATGGAAGGGAAAGCAATGCAGGCAAACGCGATGGCGTCGATGGGAGAGGCGCTGGTCCATGCGTTCGAGCGCTCCGGCGCCAGGGTGGCGATCGAGTGCGACGGCGCCGAGGTGACGTATGCGCAGCTGGCGTCGGACGTCGCCAGGACGATCGGCGCGCTGCGGGCCCTGGGCTTGAAGCCGGGCGACCGGATCGCGCAGATCGCGGCGAACGGCTATGAGGCCTTCCTGGTGGTCGCGGCGGCCTACGTCGGAGGCTTCACCCTGGTGCCGCTGCAATACAACGGCGATCTGGAGGACCATCGCTTCGCCATCGAGGACAGCCGGCCCGCCCTGGTGATCGTCGATGCAGGGCGTGCCGGCCGCGCGCAGCAATTGGCGGCGTCCTGCGGGCACGCATTCCTGCGCGCGACCCACGACGAGCTGGCCACCGCGGCCGCCGGGCAGCCGCAGCGCCCGCTGCGCTCGTTCGCCGGGGCCGCGGACCCGCAGGGCTGCGCCCGCCTCAACTACACCGGCGGCACGACGGGCAAGCCCAAGGGCGTGATGATCGCCTCGGCCGCGCTGACCTACGCCACGATGCTGCACGTCATCGCCAACGGCTACGACGGCGATACCCGGCTGCTCGTGGCCTCGCCGATCTCGCACGGCGGCGGCTCGTTCATCCCCCCGGTGCTGTGGATGGGCGGGCGCGTCGTCATCCACAACGGGTTCGATGCGGCGCGCGTGACCGCGGAGATCGCCAGCGGCCGGGTCAACTCGCTGTTCCTGGTGCCGACGATGCTGTACGCCTTGCTCGACCACCCGGACGTGGCCCGGATCCAGCGCGGGCAACTGCGCAGGGTCACCTACGGCGCCGCTCCGGCGTCGCCCGCCCGCCTGCGGCAGGCGCTGGAGCTGTTCGGGCCGGTGCTGGTCCAGAGCTACGGTCAGTCGGAGGCGCCCGGCGCCATCCTGTACCTGTCGGCGCAGGAGCATGTGCACGAGGATCCGCAGCGGCTCATGGCGGCCGGCAAGCCCTATCCGGGCGTGAGCATCAAGCTGGTCGGCCAGGACGGCCAGGCGCGCACCGGCTCCGGGGAGGTGGGCGAGATCTGCGTGCGGGCGCCGCACGTGATGCTGGGCTACCTGAACAACCCCGAGCTGACCGAGGCGACGATCAGGGACGGCTGGCTGCATACCGGTGACCTGGCCCGCGTGGACCCGTACGGCTTCTTCCATATCGTCGACCGCGCCAAGGACATGATCATCTCCGGCGGGTTCAACGTCTATGCGTCGGAGGTGGAAAGCGTCCTGGAGGCGCACCCGGACGTCAAGGCCTCGGCGGTGATCGGCGTGCCCGACGAACGCTGGGGCGAGGCCGTGAAGGCCTTCGTCGTGCCGCAGCCCCAGTGTTGCCCCGCCGAGGCGGATCTCATTGCCTTCGCCAAGGCGAACATCGGCTCGATCAAGGCGCCCAAGACGATCGAGATCACGGGCAGCCTGCCGGTGACGAAGGTCGGGAAGATCGACAAGAAGGCGTTGCGCGCGCCGTACTGGGAGGGCAAGGCCCGCGGAGTGAACTGAGCCTGCCGCGCTGCGGCCGGCCACGCAGCACCGTGTATCGGAGAGCCGCCAGCCGGTGCGGCCGCGCACCGGGTGGGGCAGGGCTGCTGTCCAAGGGAAGAACGGAAGACATCAAGGAGACAACGATGAAACGCAGATCGATTTTGCTGGGCGTGCCGCTGGGCGCCATCGCCCCCGCCATCTTCGCCAGCCCCAGGCCGGTCACGGTGGTCGTTCCGTACCCTGCTGGAGGCACCACCGACAAGGTGGGCCGCTACGTGGCGAATGGGTTGACGGAGAAGCTGGGCCAGAATTTCCTCGTGCTCAACAAGCCCGGCGCCGGCGGGACCATCGGCATCAGCGAGGTCGCGCGTGCGCCGGCCGACGGATCGATGCTCGGGATCGTCTACGACTCGCACGCCGTGGACCACCTCGTCTACCCGAGCCTTGCCTACCATCCGTTCAGGTCCTTCGAGTTCGTCAGCCTCGTGGTGACCGCGCCGCACGTGCTGGTCACCTCCGCCCGCACGCCCTACAGGACCCTGGACGACCTCATCGCCGCCGGCAAGGCGGGCCCGAACAAGGTGACGTACGGCGCGATCGGCGAGGGCACGTCGACGACCTTGAATGCGGCGCTGTTCGCCGAGAAGGCCGGCTTCCAGGCGCTGCGCGTGCCGTACAACGGCGGCGGTGGCGCCTACCTGGCGGATCTGCTGGCCGGGCGCTTCGACTACATCATGGGCGCCTTGCCGGCGGCCCTGGCCCATATTGAGAGCGGTCAGCTGCGCGCGCTCGCGTACGGCGGGCCCACCCGGTCCACCTTGCTGCCGGAGGTCCCGACGCTCAGTGAGACCTTCCCGGGCATGGAGGCTGCGTCCTGGGTCGGCGTGGTCGCTCCCGCAGGGCTGCCCAAGGCCAGGGTCGACCAGCTGAGCGATGCGATCCGCGCTGTGGTGCTCAGCGAGCCGCTGCGGCACAAGCTGGTGGCGGAGGGCTTCGTGGTGCAAGGGTCCACCAGTGCCCAGTTCCTCGAGCGCGCGCGCGCCGATTCCGAACTCCAGAGCCGGCTGCTCAAACGGGGCGCGAACAAGTAGCCCCCGACCGGCACCACCAGAACAAGAGGAGACAACCATGAAACACGCCATCGCGGCGGCGGGGGCTTGCTTTGCCCTGGCCGCCTCCCACTCCCACGCGCAGACCAACGTGGTGGTCTACGGCGTGCTCGACGTCGGCATGGACTACGGCAAGGCCGGATCGTTCAGCCAGGTGCGTCAGCTGTCCGGCGGGCTGGTCGGCTCGCGGCTGGGATTCCGCGGAACCGAGGACCTCGGCGGCGGCCTGTCGGCGGTGTTCCGCCTCGAAAGCGGCATCAACGCCGACACCGGCACGTTCGCCCAGGGCGGCCGCGCGTTCGGGCGGGAGGCCACGGTGGGGCTTTCCTCCAAGGACTGGGGCACGATCCGCCTCGGCCGCATGGGCAGCACCTTCTATGTGGCATCGCTTTCGGTCAATGCATTCCAGGCCGGCCAGTCGGGCTCGGTGTCGGCGATCACGAGGAGCACCGCGACGAGCGACAAGTACCCGCTGCACCTGATCGCCGCGGCCCGCTCCGACAACGCAGTGCACTACACCTCGCCGTCCTGGGGCGGCGTGCAGCTCCAACTGCACGGATCCGCCGGCGAGAAGAGCACCACGCAGGGCAGCATGGTCGGGGCCACGCTGCAGTACAACGCACGCCCCTGGAACGTCCTCGTCTCGGTGGCCAAGCAGCGCGGCGCCGGCAGCACGGACCGGGTGGGCGCGGCGCGCGGCCTGATGGTGGGCGGCAGCTACGACGCGGGCTTCGCAAAGGTCTTCGCCGGGTACACGCGCGAGAAGAACGACTGCCTCACCTGCACCGGCGTGCTGGAGCGCATGGAGGGGCTGACCGCCCGCGGCGCGGGCGACTTCACGCTGCTGAACCTGGGGGTGCGCGCGCCGGTGGGTGCCTGGACGCTGATCGGCGAGGTGTTCTACCTGCGCGACCGCAGCGACTACGCGGCGCCGGTGGGCAACAGGGATGTGCCGTGGCTGGCGCTCGGCGCGGAGTACGCACTGTCCAAGCGCACCACGCTGTGGGGATCCGTCGGGGCGGTGCGCAACCGCAACGGCTCCCAGTACGTGCTGTCGACCGGGCCCGCGCCGCGTCCGGCGAACGCGGTTCCCGCGGGCAACCCCACCGCCAAGAACATCGGCATCGGGATCACCCATGCGTTCTAGTTCCTTCGCCGCCGGCGGCCGGGAGGCGCGCCGATGAAAGCCGTCGTGGTGGTCGATTCGCCGCAAGGCAAGACGCTGCAGGTGCGGGAGGTGGCCGCGCCGGTGCCCGGGCCGGGCCAGGTGCTGGTGCACGTCCATGCCGCGGCCCTGAACCGCTCGGACCTGAGCCGTACGCAGAAGCACTATGCGCCGCGTCCAGTCCACATCGCGGGCAACGAGATGAGCGGCGAAGTCATCGCGCTGGGCCCGGGGGTGACGCGCTTCGCGCCCGGCGACCGCGTCATGGCCTTGGCCGACGGCAGCTACGCCGAACAGGTGTGCGTAGACGAAGACGTGGCCCTGAGGGTGCCGGACGCGCTGCCGCTGCTCGACGCCGCAGCCGTGCCGGTGAGCTACCTGACGGCGCACGACGCGCTGCGCAGCGCCGGCCACCTGGCCGGCGGCGAATCGGTCCTCATCCACTCCGTGACCTCCGGCGTGGGAATCGCCGCGGTGCAGATCGCGCGGGTGCTCGGCGCGGGCCTCGTCATGGGCTCGACGCGCCGTGCCGACAGGGCCGAGCCGCTGCGCGCGCACGGCCTGCAGGAGATCGTGGACCTGGCGCGGGCGCCCGACTTCTCGCGCGCCGTCCTGGAGAAGACCGGCGGGCAGGGGACGGCGCTGATCCTGGATGCGATCGGCGGCGGCGTGCTCGCCCAGAATCTGGCCGCGGCGGCGGTTCGCGGGCGCATCGTGGTGCTCGGCATGCTGGGCGGCACCGAGGACACGCTCGACCTGAACCTGCTCGCTTTGCGCCGGCTGCAGCTGATCGGCGTGTCCTTCCGCAGCCGCAGCCTCGCGGAGCGGGCGCAGGTGTGCCGGCGGTTCGAGGCGGAGCTTGGGCCGCGCCTCGCGGACGGCACGCTGCGCCCCGTGATCTCCAGGACGTTCCCCCTGGACGAGGCGCTGCAGGCCCAGGAGTTCATGCGCGGCAACCTGCACCTGGGCAAGATCGTCCTGCTGCCGTGAGCGACGCGAAAGACAAAAAGGAAGGTATCCGCCATGAACGTGACAGCCATCGGCCACGCGAGCACCCACACGGTCACGCTGCGCGGCCATGACCTGGCGCACGAGGTCCTCGGCAAGATGGACTTCGTGGAGGCGCTGGTCCTGTGCGTGCTGGGCCGCAGGCCGCGCGCCGAGGAGAAGCGGATGATCGACGCCATCCTCGTGGTGGCCCTGGACCATGGCCTGACCCCGCCGGCCATCGCCGCCCGGATGGCCTATCTCGGCGCACCCGAGTCGCTGGCTGGCGCCGTCGCGGCGGGGCTGCTGGGCGCGGGCTCCCGCTTCCTGGGCCCGGCGTCGCTGGCGGCCGAGCAGTTCGCCGGCTGGACGGCGGGCCTGACCGACGGCAACGGCCCTGAAGCCTACGCCCGGCTCGCGCGCGAACTGGCCGCACCTTCGGCGGGAACCCGGTTTGTCGGCTTTGGCCATCCGGTGCACACCGAGGGCGATCCCCGCGTCCCCGCGCTGCGGCGCATCGCGCAGGAGAACGGCTTCCACGGCAAGGCATGGCGCCTGGCCGACGCCATCGTGCAGGAACTCGAGCGGCAGGGCCGGCGCCTGCCGCTGAACGCGGCCGGCGGGACGGCGCTGTGCGTCCTGGGCATGGGGCTCGAGCCACGGCTCGCGACGTGCCTTGCGCTGATCGGGCGCTGCGGCGGACTGGTCGCGCATATCCTCGAGGAAAGCGCGGCGCCGCTGGCACAGGACGCCTGGCGCTTGATCGACACGCAATTCACCGCGCCGCCCGCGGACATCCGCCGGTGATCCCGGCGGGACCCGGGGATGGCGCCTCGGCAGCGCCCGGCCGGGCCAGGCGCCGCATGCTTGCGCCGAAGATCGTCGGCGCGTCCCAGCGGCCGGTGCGTTCATCCAGGCTTCAGGCGGCCTGAAAGGGCCAGGCGGCGGTGTCCGCCAGGGACAAACCGGCCGCCTCCGCGTCGAAGAGGCAGGCGCTCCGGAGGAAGCCTGCCTGGTGGCTCATGGGAACATGCCGCCTGGGTGATGCCCGGCGGCGCAGCGCCCCGCCGCTCGCGTGCTCCGGGCTACAGCGGGAACGCCGCGAGCAGCTCGGCGAAACTCAGTTGCGTGGGCAGCGCCGGAGCCTCATCCCGGCGGTACTGCTCGGGCACCTCCTGCGGCAGCATCTCGCCGCGTTGCACGGCGCGCTGGAGCAGGTCGTGCCGCTCGATCCAGAGCAGTTCATAGCGCGCGATCGCGTCCCATTCGGCCGGGGTGTTGCCCTCGACCTCGTAGGCGTGGTCGCAGGCGCGGGCATCGGTGTCGTCGTAGCGGACGCAGACCTCGCGGTAGGCGCCGAAATCGTGCGGAAAGCTCCGCACTGTGAACCGGGCCGGCACGTCGTCGGCCAGCGGGTACAGGCGCTCCAGCATGCGCAGGAACACCCGGCACTCGCGCCGCGAGCGCTCGTCGTAGTCGGCCCGGCCGACCTGGGCGCAGGCCTCCTCGCAGGGCGAGGGGCCGATGGTCATCAACTGGTAGGTCATGGGATATCTCCGAAAGAAGTGGCGGGCCGCCGGCCGGCATCGGCGACGGCGGCCCGGAGGTAAGGGCGCATTCCGGCCGGGCGGCCGGAATGCGCGCAGCAGGGGAGGGCGAGGACGCACTGAAGGCGCCGTCGCTGCCCCCGCCTTGCCCGGCTTACGTCAATCCCCAGGCCGCGCAGGCGAGGTCTCCGTCGAAGGGGCAGTGCTCAAGCAGCGTGGCGATGGCCGCGCGCTCCAGCGACACGGTGAGCGTGTCGAACCCCTCGGGATACTTGGCAAGACCGGTGTAGAGGTCGAATTCGCCGTCTTCCAGCGCTTCCTCGACGAGGCTGCTGGCGGCATCGAGGTCGAACTCACCATCCGGGAACGCCTCCTCTGGTCCGTTCAGCCCAGGAACCGCGCGGACCGCCGAGGCCTGGCACCGGATGCAGCGGTAGAAGCCCCCGCTGTCGTCGTACTCGGATGTGACCTCGAACGACAGCGTGACGGCGTCGAGCCAGGCGTGCTGGAGGAAGAGCGCCGCCAGCGTGGCGCCCGCCCAGCTGCGGTCGAGCCGCTCGCGATCGGCATGCGCCGCCCGGTAGCGGGCTTCGGCCCCGATGCCGGCGGCATTGAGCGCCACGGCGCCGTCGGCGCCCGCGAGGTAGGCGGGCTGCTCTTCTGTGGATTCAGTGGACATGGGTGTTCCTCGTTCTGCGGTGGTTTCCCTCTGAGAACACCACCGCGCTGGGTTGGATGTGGATCAGCAGCGGGTACCACCAGGACGGCACGGTGCAGACCTGGTGCCAGTCGCCGCGGCCGTCGTTGTCGCTGACGTGGACCTCGATGCAGCGCTCGCAGGCGAGCATCTCGGCCACGAACGTCGGCTCATGGCGTCCGGTGGCAGTCGCCAGGATGTGCAGGTGCGACAGATCGAGCGCGTAGGGCACGCCCGACTCGAACACCGCCCGGTATTCGGACCAGCTCGAGACCAGCCACGTGTCGCCCGGCGTGGGGTAGTGGCCCTCGATGCCGACCGGGCAGCCGAACAGGTCGGCGCAGCGGCGCGCGTGCTCCAGCGCCATGGACAGCGTCGCTTGCGCGCGCCGGCCGGCGTGCGCCGTGTACGCGGGCGCCCCGAGCCTGCGGCTGATGCGCGCCGCCTGGACGAACCAATCGGCGTGCAGCGTGAAGCCGCTGAGGTCGGCGAAGCGGCGGTCCGCGAGGACATGTACGTTGGCGTGCAGCCGGAAGCGTGTGCGCGGATGGGCCATGCGCAGCGCGTCGGCCCGGTCCTCGGTCAGGCAGCCCGTCGATTGCGGCACCAGCTGGACGTGCTCGGCCGACAGCGGTCCGAATAGCGGTTCGCCGATCGGAGCGTGCAGGAGCGCCGCGGCCGCTTCGTGGCGCATCCCCGGCCAGCAGGCCAGCGAGACATGCGCCTTCACAGCCGGACCTCCTGGTAGTCGGAGTCGGTAAAGTACGCCCGGTGCTCGATGACCACGCTGCCATCGGCCGTGTCGAAGACGACCTCGCCCGAGGCGCCGTCGCCGTTCTCCCAGCCGCCGAAGTGCTCGTCGACAAGCTCCATGGCGACGTCCGTGATGGCGTCGTCCAGGGGCCAGTCCTTCAGCGTCACCGTCATCTGCCAGGTGCCGCCGGACCATTCGCAGGTCTCCCTGTACTGGAGGACCTCGGGAATGGGCTCCAGCGTCCTGCCGTCCGGCAACTCGTATTGGACGCCTTCCGGGCCGCCGTTGTCGCCGGAGCCGGTGTAGCTGGCCACCGCGCGCGCGACGCCGTCGGCGCGCAGCGCGTCGAAGATCGCCGCCCGGTTGGCGGCGATGCGCTGCGGTGCGGAGAGCGGGGCGCTCTCCCGTTGCTCGTTGTCTTGCATGTCGTTTCCTCGAATGAAGGGGGCGCACGCGTTCCTCTCGGGACGGCGGCGCCCCAGGGGGTCATTGAAAGAGCCCGCCCTGACGGCGGGCTCGCTGTGGCGGCGCCTCGGGGCGAGGCGCCGTGATGGGGGCGCGCCAGTGGCGCGAGCGCGGACGCGGCCGGGTGTCCCGGCTGTCCGCTTTTCGCACCGTGGCGCGGCTAGGGCCGGCTCGGCGGCTGCGGTGTGCCCAGCAATCCGGCGAGCAGCGCGTCGTCCCTGGAAGGCCCGCCGCTGCCGGCGGGCAGCCGCGCGACGGTGTATCCCTGGGCGCGAAGCTGGCGGATGACCTCCGGCGCGTGGTGCGAGAACACCTTGCCGGTGCCCTCGGTGTGCGCAGTCAGCACGCGCCAGGCGTCCTCGCCGGCCTTCGTGTTCGGCAGGAACAACGTGAACAGCCCGTCGTCGCGCCAGCCGAGGTCGGGTGGGCCCGCCGCGGGCTTCGGACCGCGGCTCATCGCCGGTCCCGCGCCGCGGGCGCTTCCGTGAAGGCGACGACCCATTCCTCGGCGCCGTCGTTCACGTGGCAGGCGATGGCGAAGCGCCGCTGGCGCTCCGTCACACACTCGGGAAAGTGCGCGATGAGGTGCGCCACGCAGCGCACGTCCCAGTGATCGATGAGGCGGTGGCCACGGCGCCGCACGTGCAGCAGCCACTGCGACCAGTCGGTCCGGCCGGCCAGCGCCTGCGATCGGGCCCGCTGCCCCAGGGGCGAGCGTTGCGCGCTCTCTGCCGCGAGCGCCCTCAGCACCGCGCGTTCCTCGGCTTCCAGCAGCGTGTAGGGAATGAGCATGCGCACGGCGCGGCCGCCATCGAAGCCGACCGCGCCGTGCGAGGGATCGCAACGGGCGATCCGCTGGTCCAGCGCGCACTTGGCGCGCTCCTTGAGCGTCTCGAAAGGGATCTCGTACATGGTGTCTCCAGGCCGCCGCCCGCCAAGGGGGTGGTGGCATCGGGAAGAAGGGAAGGCGGGACGGCCCGTCAGGGCCGCCGTTGCCGCCTCACTGAAAAATCCGCGGCTCCACGGTCTCGCCGCACATGAAGGCGAGGTAGGCGCCAGCCCGGCCCGCGTCGGAAAACGCGGCGGCGACGGTGCCGCCCTGCAGCACCTGCCAGGCACGCGCTTTCTCCTCGGGGGTGTGGCGCAGCGCCAGCTTCGGCAGGCGGTAGGCGCGGTGCCGGTAGAGGTCGCGGCCGGTGTCCCACTCGACGATGCGCAGCAGGCAATCGGTCAGGATGGACCCGCCGCCGCCGGCGCCCGGCTCGACCAGCAGCGGCACCTTGAGGGTGCCGGTGGAGCGGCCGATGCAGCCGACGACGCCGTGTTCCTCCAGCCAGCACCGGCCGGTGGCGGTGTCGCCGAGCATCAGCCGCACCTTGCGGCCGTCGCGGCGGCAGGCTTCCAGCACGCGCGCCGCCTGAGGATCGGTGCCCGGCCCGAAATACGTACACCCGGCCAGCGGCGAGCGCCCCCAGGCGTGGACAGCCGTGCAGTATCTGGCGTAGCCGGCGAGCGTTCCGTGCTCGCCCTCCGCGAAAGCCAGATCCCGGCGGCCGAGCCGCTCGGCGATCAGGTCGGCATGGCCGCGGGCATTGTCGAAGCCCAGGCAGCTGTAGCCGTCGCCGCTCGGGATGACGTACAGCTGCATATCGGCATTCAGCGTCACATCCATGGTGGATTCCTCCGGTGAAGGCGGAACCCGGCCCTGCGCGGGACGGGCCCCGCGGGGTGGGTGAATGGTGGCGCCGTGGTGCCGGTGTCAGGCGACCAGGCGCGCCGGACGGCGTGCCGCAGGGTCGGCGAACAGGCGCCGCAGCGCCGTGGGATCGCCAGCGGTCAGCGCCGCGCAGGCGTGCTCGACCGCGCTCTCCACCTCGGGCGTGCTGGGCTCGGTCGGCAGGATGCTGGCGAGCACCATGTCCTCGCCGCCGAGGAACCTCAGCTCGCCGTCCGCGGCGTGGTGCAGCACCTGCCACACGGGCCGGGGCTGCGCGCACAGGTGCCCACGCACCAGCTGCGCGGCCTGGGCGAGCGTCTCGGTGAGCTCGACCCGCTCCAGTTCGCCGACGTCATGGCTGTAGAAATGGACCAGGTGGTGGCTCGGCTGCAGCGCCGTGAGCGTGTCCAGCGGCGGGCCGCCGCGGACCACGGGCGCGCCATCCGGCGCCGCCATGGCCAGGGGCGCGGTCTCCACGTGCTGGCAGCGCTCCAGATGGTCGAGCTTGAGCAGCAGCGCATCGGCGTGCGCGCGGTGCTCGTGCGACAGGTGGGTGCGCATCGCGAGGATCTCCTGCGTCATCACGCGCAGCTCTTGAACGATGGCGCGCTCGGCGCGGCGCTCGATGGCGCACAGGATTTCGGTGATGTTGGGCATGGGATGGCCTTTCTGAAAACGAGATGGGCCGCGACCCGCGAGCGGGTACGGCACGTTTGCGCGGACAGGGCCGCTGAGAAGGGGGAGGCGCCGCGCTGGGCGCGGGCGCAGTGGCTGGGGCCGGCGGGGCCGGCAGGCGATCGGCCGCCCGAGGGCGGCGATGCAGAGGGCAGCGGTGCAGTGCACCAGGCGGGTAACGACCGCAACGCCCGAGGTGCTCGGGAACGCACAAGGCGTGCTCGGGCGCGGGCCCGACAAGCGCCTTCAGCATGCCAGGGGCCGCGCAGGCTGGCGAGAGGGCGGCCGCGCTCGCGGCCGGAAACGGCGCCCGCGCGCGCTGATTCAGGGTGGCGGATCAGGCGCCGGGCATGGACGCCGTGGCAGGCGGGGGGATGGGAACGGCACCGGCCCGCGCATGCGGGCCGGTGCCGTCGGATCACCCGGCCGCCAGCACCGTCGGTGGCTGATCGCCGTGGTGCTCGACGACCAGGTTGCCGATGTTGCGGCACTGGTCGAGGAAGATGCTCTCGATCATGCCGACCGGCACCGCGATCCCGAGCGCTTCCAGCCTGTCGGCCACGGTGTTGATGTCGGTCCAGTCGTGGGCCGGATCGTCGAGGCTGGCATAGAGGAACTGCTCGTCCTCCCAGGGCGGCAGGTCGGCATAGAGGACCTGCAGGAACAGCTCGCGCAGCGGCCGGTCGTAGCCCGCCACCACGGTGACCTTGCGGCCGCGGTGCTCCAGATGGGCGATGTGGCGGCTCATGGCGCGTCCTCCGCGCCGTCGAACGCCGGCAGGCCGTCGACGGCTGGCGCATCCGCGTCGAACTTGATCCACACGACCCCGGCGGGCCGCGCGATGCGGAAGATGGCGGCCAGATCGGGCTCCTCCGGCGTCGTGTCCTCGGTGCCCACGTGGACGAAGCCGCCGTAGTCGTTGGGGTACGCGACGATGGACAGCCTGCCTTCGGCGAGCCGCTCGCGTGTCGGGCCGCTGAGGTGGACGATCGAGATCGCCGCCAGGGGCTCCAGGTGGCGCAGCAGGGATCGGGACAGCGCGGTCCTCATGACGCGCCTCCCTGCGCCTTGGGCGCCGGCGTGCGTGGGCCGCGGGCCCGGCGGGCGCGGCGGAAGACCATGCCGCACTGGCGGCAACGGAACCAGGTGCTGCGCCCCAGCGATCCGAGGAGGCAGCCGTCGCCCTGGCAGACAGGGCAGGGCGGGAAGGTGGCATGCGGCATGCTCGCCTCCGCTCAGGACATCGTGGCCGGAGTCCGGCCGTGGACAGGATGGGTCATGGAGTTCTCCTTGCAGATGGGCAGGGAACGCCGCGACCCCAGCGGGAAGCAGCATTCCCGTGGGAAAGAGGGCGCGATGCGCCCGCGGTCTCTGGTGCAGATAACGCCTGCGGCGCCCGGCGTCGGCCGGGAGGGCTTCCGCAGGAAGGCGCGGAAGCAAGGGACCAGCAGATTGTGGGCGGCTCCCGCCGCTGCAGGAAGCCGCCGCCCACCGCTCGCCCGCGCAATGGCCCCCGTAGACGGGGCATTGCGCGTGGCGGCAGCGCTCGGGGGCGCGGCACGCGCAGCGGCCGGGGCGGGGTGGCGTCGGCAGACCGCTCAGGGACCCGACAGCGCCAGCAGCTCGGCATAGAGGGCTTCGGCGGCGCGGGCGGTGCGTGCCTGCGCGCACCGGTCGAACCAGGCGTGGCCTGCGGGCACGCTGAACCGGGCGCCGCCCCCCTGCGCGATGGTCGCCAGCACGCGGCTGACCCGCACGCTGTAGGTGCCGTCGTCGAACACGACGCGCGTGCCGTTCCACCCCAGGCCGAGGGCCTGGTTCATGGCCTCGGCCGTGGCCTGGAAAAGTGCTTCGTGGCTGGCGCCGGGGTTGGCGGCGCGAAGCGCCGTCTCCACCGAGTTCCAGAGATTCATCGCGCCTTCGATGGCGCTGGGAATGGACATGCGGTACTCCTTGCAACGGAAGGCGGCCAGGCGATGCCTGCCCGCCGGTGGATGTGGCTTCAGGGGCGCGGCGTGCCGGGAGGCTTCCCGGGGTCCACGACGCGGGCGTCCGGCCCGAAATGCAGGCCGCTGATCAGGTAGTGCCGGCCGGTGGCCAGTGCGCGCACCTCGATCGCGTTCGGCGTGTGGACGCGGGCGACCTCGCATTCGCCCAGCCGTTGCGTCGCGACGAGGTCTCCGATGCCCAGCGCGCCCTCCCGGGCGAGTCGCACCAGTCGCAGGGTGCCGGGCGGGACGGGCTCGCTCTGGGGCGGCTCGCTGTACGAGCCCAGGAAGCGGCGGCGGCAGATGTGCCGGGCCGATTCGCGGTTCTGCGCATCGACGGCTTCTCCGTAGGTCCTCGCGTAGCCGTCGAGCAATTCGTCGAGCATCGCCTCGGTGCGCAGCTCGGCGCAGGCGTCCAGCCGCTCGATGGCCACCTTGGCCCAGAGGGGGAGGTACCGGTAGGGGGTCGGGCCCATGTCAGTGCTCCGTCGCTGGGGAGGTCTCGTCGACTGGCTCCGCACCCAGGCGGGCCAGCAGGCGGTTCATCTGCGGGATGCCGAAGTCCTGCGGCTCGAAGGGGCGGCCTCCGGGGCACAGGCCTTCGGCCTGGACGCTCTGCAGCGCTTCGAGCTTGTCCGCGCGCAGGCGGTAGAGGGCGTCCACGACGAGCTGCGCGTCGTCGTCGCCGAGGACCTCTTCGAGGTCGGAGGGGTCTCGGTCCGGTGCCGCATCGGCACCGGCATGGTCGGGAGTGGGCATGGTGTTCTCCAGGTGAAAAGGGGAACACCCGCCTCCCCAGGGAAGCGGTGTTCCCAGGGGAGTCGGCGAGCGCGGGTCGCGCTCAGGTCGGGGCAGGTGACGTCTGCGGCGCCCGGCCAGGGCCGGGAGGCGCCTCCTTGAAGGAGACAGCGCGCGAGGTCATTGTGGGCATCGCCGGCGGCACGCGGCGCGGCGCAGCGCGCATGCCCGCGAAACCGCCCCAGTACGCGGGCGGTTCGGGTGGCGATGCGGCGCGGCCTTCAACGGAAATCCCGCGACGTCGTCGCCAGCCGCCCCAGCAGCGGCGTGAGGTCGGCCAGCCGGTGCGCGACGAGGTTCTTCACGTCGCCCTCGCGCTGCCATTTCCCGTACACCGCGGCCAGGCGCGAGCGCAGCACCTCGGGCCGCTGCTTTTCCCGCAGCGACTTCCACACGGTGACCTGCACGTTGCCGGTCTCGGCCTCGAGGCTGACGAAGATGGTGCCGTTGGCCGCCTCCGGCTGCCGGCGCACCGTGCCGATGCCGGCGCAGCGCACGAAACGGCCGTCGGGCACGTCCTCGAGGTCGGCCGCCCTGGCCAACTGGCGCCGGGCCAGGGCAGGGCGCAGCAGCGCCAGCGGGTGGCTGCGCAGCGTCAGGCCGACCGTGGCGTAGTCGTGGCCCAGCTCCCCGCCCTCCCTCCAGCGCTGCGGGCAGTGCCGGTGAGGGTGCTGCGGTGGTCGATCACCTTCCGCACGCCGCGGCGCTCGTCCCGCTGAAACAGTGCGCCGCCGCCGTGACCACCCGGCGTGCATCGCCCGGGCGTGGTGGCGGGCGTCCGCCAGCCGCGAGGCCCTGCGTAAGGATTGAAGGAAGTGGTGGCCAGTGATAGAGTGAACGCGCTTGCGGTGCCATGCACCGGCGTGGGCAAGCTGCCAGCCCGCTGGTCGATCCAGCGAATCGCAGCCCTCAGAGACCACGGACTCCCGCCCGTTGTGCGACCCCGCCGCCCTTCCGATGGACGGCCCGACACCCGACCCGCGGCATCCCTTTCCAGGATGGCCCGTTTCTTTGTGTCCCGCGTGCCTGCGCATGCGGGATCGTCTTACCCTTTCCGCGGGAAGCTGCCACTTCCCCGAAGGGATCGGCGTGGCCCCGCGCGTTCTTCAAGGAGCCACCATGACCCATCCCGAATCGAACCCGGGCGCTTCCGGCACTGAGCCCCGCGAGGTGCCTGCGGGCACAGCACCGCCGTCAGCGGCATGCGCATGCCCCGAGACCGCCGGTAGCCATCGCGCCGCGGCCCTCGCGGCGCTGCGGACCGATGGCCTGGCCATTGGCGAGTGCATCAGGACGCTGGCCGTCCCCAATGACGATCCCTACGTCACTGCGGCCCGCGAGGCCATCCGATGGGACGACGACGTGGAGATCGACGACGAGACGACCACCTCGGTCGGCGACGGCGGCGCCTGGGTCCTGGCGTGGCTGTGGGTCAGCGACCACCAGGCCGGCGTTCTCTCGCACAGCGAGATGCTGGAGGAACTGGCCGAGCACGCGGGCCAGGCCCTCGCCGCCGTCCACGGCCTCGACAAGGAGACCTTCGCGCTGCGCGAGAACCAGCTCCTCTGGCTGGAGGAACTGGTCACCCACCATGCCGAAGAGATCGATGCGATCACGTCGGTACGGCCCACGGCCGAACCCGGCGCCATCCTGTGGGTCGACGAGACGGGGAGCGCCCTGTGGTTCGTTCCTTCCGAGGCGCTGCTGCATCTGCTTGGGCTCGCCAGGAAGGCCGGCCTGGCGCCGAAGCTCGCCGAACATTGCGAGCGCTTCTGCGCGCAGTACGGCAGGACGCTGGACGCGGTTCTGACCGTGATCCCGCTGGGCTGATCCGGTCGGGACAGGCACAGGCGCCGCCGGCGTTGCATCGGCCAATGCCGGATGGCCTCGATTTTTCCGGGCTGGGCTTGCCTGCGTACGCGGCGGCTCGGCCCGCCCTGGCCGGCGCCTGCCGGCCTTCGCTCTGGGCACCGGACCGCCGTGCGCGGACCGGGCGCCAGACCTTCATCGCCGTCCGACGCGCCGATCGGGCGCCGGACATGTTTCAACCCCCGCGGGACGCACTCCCGCAGGGGGCGGCCCCGCGACCTGTTCAATGGGACCGTCAATGAACAAGCACCAAGTCATGGCTCTTTCCAACCTGCGGCCGGAGACGGTCGTTGCCGTGGAAGGAGTTCCGTTCACCAGCCGCGCGCTGGCACTGCCTGGCGTCGAGGCAGCACGCGAGTCGCTGTCCGAAGTCGCCCCCGGCGGCGCGGCCGATGCGGACGAAGGGATCGACGTCAAGGCCGGATGCCGCCTGGAGCCCGACACCGAGGCCCGCATGGTCGTGATGGAGCAATTCATCGTGGCCGGCGGCCTGTGCCACGACGACGATGCCGGGCACTGCAACCCCCTGACCGAAGACCAGGGCAACGGCAGCCTGTACCACCGCGGGCGCCGCGCGCGCCCTGGCGAGGAGGCGTCCTTTTTCGAGGCGCTGGGCCGCGACGGCGAGGGCAACAAGGACCTCGCCGCGGAATGCGTGTCCGACCTCCTGGCCGGACAGGTCTGCGCGTCGATCCGTTCGAACCGTTCGCTGATGGCGACACTCGGCAATCTGCTGCGCAGCCGTGGCCGGGCGGCCGCCAGCTGGGACGCGGTCCTCAAGACGGTCGCGCAGGCCATCCACCAGGAAGGCTGGGCGTACGCGCTGGACTACGTGGCGCAGTGGTTCCTCGACGTGCCGTGGTGGGCCGAGCTGCCGCAGGCCTGGCGCGACAAGCTCAAGGACCTGTCCAGCCTGCTCGACGAGCGCGAGGCCGAGGCCGCGTGGAAGCGCGCCCGCGCCGCGGGCCGCATCGGCAGCCCGCTCGCCGTCCTGCTCGACATCTACGAGCATGGTGGCGTGGTCTACAGCGTCGCGGGTCAGGGCATGCAATGCCCCTGGGACACGACGCGCGGCGGCGCCATCTGGGTGCCGGACCAGCAGGCCGAGGACAACATCCGTTGCAACGTGCTGCGGGCGCTGGGCGGCGGCGAGGTGCGCTGGTTCGGCGCCACCGGCGGCGGGAACGAACCGCCGGTCGTTCGCCATTCCAACGACGGCGGGCACACCTGGGACGGTGACCATGCGACCGAGGCCGGCCCTCTGGCCGCGTGGGCCGACGCGCGCGGCCTGAGCCTCGCGCCGGCCGAGCTCGCGGCCACGCTCGCCGAGGAGGCCACGCGCTACTGCCAGGCCGTGCTGGAGGAATACAACGCCTGGGTCAACGGCGAGGTCTACGGCGTCGTCGTCTACGTGCTAGACCGCGCCACCGGACGGCGCATCGAGGACCGCGACGAGGAATGCTGGGGCTTCATCGGCCATGCGTATGCCGAGGAGACCCTGGAGGACACGGTGCTGTCCACGGTGGTGCGCCTGGGCGCCGCGGCGCACTAGCCGCGCAACGGCTGCCGCGGCCGGCCACTGTCCCATCCGGGGCGTGGCGCCGTGGCACTTCACATCCGTTCAGTCCCGGCGTACGGGCTGGGCACAAAAGGCCGTAGGCGGCAAGGCGCCGCCGCGGCGTCATCGATCACCCCCCGGGGCGCCGTGCCCCTCGGGGGCAGGCCGCCCCTTCACTTCCTGAAGGAGAAATCACATGAGCAACGACATGAGAGATCTTGTCGACAGCCTCCTGGCGTACGCGCTGAGGTACGCCGCCGACGACGGCAAGGCCGCCAGCGCCAGTTGCTGGGACCTGGTCGCCCAGGCGCGGCGCTGCCTGCGCGAGACCGAGCACCAGCGTAGGCCGGGCGAGGACGCAGAGGATGCCGAGGCGAACCGCGGGACGGCGCGCGCGCGAGCGCTGAACGCGCTGCGCCGCGACGGCCTGACCATCGGCGAGTGCCTCCAAGTGCTCGCCGCGCCCGAAGACGACCCGTATGTCTCGGCGGCCCGCGAAGCCACGGCGTCGAACGCGGACATCCGGATCGACGTCCACACGGCCACGGCGCGCGGAGAGGGCGGCGCGTGGGTGCTGTCCTGGCTTTGGATCAGCGACCGCCAAGCCGGGGTGCTTTCGCACAGCCAGATGCTGGAGGAAGTGTGGCGGCGTGCGGGCGACCTGCTCACGGGCGCGCACGGGCTCGATGACGGTACGGCGTGGCTGAGGAACAACCAGGTGCTCTGGCTCGACGCCGTGTGCGCCAGGTTCTCCCGGGAGATCGACGGCGTCGAGGCCGCCCGGCCCGGCGCCGGATGCGGCCCCATCGTGTGGGTCGATGAGCGGCGGCGCGAACTGCGGTTCGTGCCCTCGGAGGCCGTGCTGCAACTGCTGGCGCTGGCGCGCCGGGCGGGGCTCGAGCGCCATGTGGCGGAGCACTGCGAGCGCTTCTGTTCGCTGCACGGCCGCGCGCTGGATGCGTTGCTAGCTTCCGTCCCGCTGCGCTGACGCGGCGCAATGAACAAGGAGATGGACATGCCTCGATATGGCGTTTTTCAAGATGGCGGTCGCTATGACGACCTGGGCACACTCTGCGAGGCGATCGGCCTCGCAGAAGAGTTGATGGGAGGCATCCCGGTCGGCGAGTGCTCGACCTTCACCGTGGAGCGCGACGGCCGACTGCTGGCGAGCGTGACGAACCGCCGCATCACCGGGACCTTCCACAAGGAATACTGGAGCGCAAGGGAGGAGGCGGTGGAGTGCGAAGCGCTCGAGTTCGACGCGACCGGCCACGTGCTACGCATGGCGGGCGGAGAGCTGCGCGCGCTGCGCGACAACCGGGATAGCAGCGACGCGGTGGGGCAGGCGCACGTGGCGTGGAACGGTCCTTTCCGGGTCACCCTCGTGGAATCGGTGTGCGAGTTCTTCGGCGTGGACGACGTGGCGGACATCACCGACGAGGCCCTCGCGTTCGCGCGCTGGCGCTGGTACGAGGAAGCGCCGGTGAAGGCCTGCGTCCATCTGACGGTGGCGCTGCAGGTCCGCGTCGCGGCGGGAGCGAGTCTCGCCGAGTTCGTCGGGCGCCTCGACTGGGGATTCCATTCGCGGACCGTCGGCGTCTCGGTCACCGACGCGGAGATCCTCGGCGCGGAGCAGCCCGGGGACCCGGACGCCGCCGCCTTGTCCGAGGACGAGATCGCTGACTTCCTGTGCCGGCGAATCGAGAACGGTGAGCTGGCCGCCGAGGACATTCCCGTGCGCCTCGCACGGTACGGGCTGATGCAGCCGCTCGCCTTCGTCGAGGAGATGCGGGAGCGCATGGCGTCGGAGAAGGGCGGATAGCCGTCCCTGGCAGGACATCGACGAACCGTGGATCCCCCGCGCAGCTCGGCTGCCGGGGGATCGTCGCGTCCGCAGGCGCCGCCGCGCTTGAAATGAAGGCGGCGCGCGGGAGACTGGACGCGCAAAGGAGCCATCCGGCCATGTCATCCATCCTCAGCTTTCCAGAGCGCGGCCCATGGGGCAACGCGCGCTACCGGGGCAATTGCTCCGGCCATGTCTACCGCGCCTTGTTCGAGATGCTGCGGCCCCGCAGCTTCTGCGATCCCATGGCGGGCAGCGGCACCTCGGTGGAGGTGGCGCGCGAGCTAGGCATCCTCGCCCACGGCCTGGACCTGCGCATGGGCTTCAACGCGCTGCGGCACTCGATCCTGGCCACCATCGGCGGCGAGCCCGTGGACGCCTGCATCTCGCACGTGCCCTATGGGCCCATGATCGTCTATTCGGGCGAGGTCTGGGGCACGCAGGCGCATCCGGACGACCTGAGCCGCTGCGCCGACGACGAGGACTTCCACGAGAAGCTGCAGGTCGTGCTGCTCAACCAGCGCGCCGCCGCGCGTCCCGGGGGGCACTACGGCACCATCATCGGGGACCGTCGGCAGGGCGGGCGCTATGTCTCCTACCAGGCCGAGGCCATCGCGCGCATGCCCTCGGACGAGCTCGCGGCTGTGCTGCTGAAGGCGCAGCACAACGTGCGCAGCGATGCGCGCGCCTATCGCGGCATGGCGCTGCCGCGCATCACGCACGAATACATCCTGCTGTGGCGGCGCCGCGAGACGACGGTGTTCGGCGTGCTGCGCGGACTCGCGGCGGGGGCGCACCAGCGGCTGCGCTCGACGTGGCGCGCCATCGTCCACCTGTGCCTCATGCAGTTGGGCGGGCAGGCGGAACTGGCCACGCTTTACGAGGCCGTGCGCGGCGCGGCGGCGAACCGCTGCGAGGCGAACCCGCATTGGCAGGCCAAGGTGCGCCAGGTGCTCAATCGCTCGGAGCATTGGTTCGAGTCGCCCGGGCGGGGCGTCTGGCGGCTCAAGGACGCCTGAGGCTTCGCGAGGCAGCCGCGCGCGGCGGAGGTGATCTTGTCCGCGGCGCCCGCGCGGTGGCCGGGCCGTGGAAGAAACACCCCGGGCGCAATGCATGCGGCCCGGGGTGGCAAGACGCTCCGCAGTGGCGGCGGAGCGCGGCCTGCTCGGGGAGGAAAGCAGGGGGCTCGGCCCGGTGCCGATCGTAGCAGCGGCATGGCCGGACCAGCACCCTTCGGACCGTTGGAGCCCCGAAGGCGGTGGGCCAGCGGGCCATTCGGGCGGGCGCGGGTGCGCCCTTGATGGCGCCGATGCCGGGGCCAGACTGGCCGCATGACCATACCGTCTCGCTCCACCAAAGCCCCTGCAGGGAACCGCCGCCCGCCGACGGCGGCAGCGCCGCGCACCGCGGTGCGCCGGCCACCGGGGCCGTGCGCCGCCGACGCGCCGGGGAGGTGACCGCCATGGGCTATCTCAATCCCTTGCTGCGCTTGCCGGCCGCGCAGGGCCTGCAGGCGCTGGGTGCCCCGGAGCGTGCAGCGCTGGCGCGGCTCCTGATGGATCTGCGCGCCCAGGCCAACGACGAGGCCGAGAACGCGTGGCGCCGCCGCAAAGGCCCCATGGCCTGCTATTGGCGCGCGGTCGCGACGTATGCCCGTCACATCGCCCACGTGCTGCGCATGCCCCGGCGCCCGCGCCGCAGCCACGGTGCGGATGCCACGATGGCGCTGCCCAAGATCCACGCGGCCGCCATGACCGCGCAGGACATCGTCGCCGTCTTCGAGGACCTGTCGGTCCGCAACCGCAACCCGCCGCTCGACGAGGCCGTCGTGGGGCTCGCGCGCTGGATGTCGCAACGGCGCACGCGCCTGACGGACGAGGACTTCACGGCGCTCGCCGCCGTGGGCGGCGCGATCTACGAAGCCGCGCTGCAGCACCGGATGGCGGCCGGGTCGTTCCCGTCGATCCGGTGAACGGCTGGAGCCCCGCCCAGGCGGGCGAAGTCCGGAGAGTCGCGACGGGCCTCAGAAGGCCTTGGGCTGACTCCTGGCCTCCAGGATGGCCGACTGCAGTTTGCGCTTCACCACGGCGTCCTGGAGGTCGAGCCGGCCCCGCCGGGGATGTTTCGGCGTCTTGCCAGGCGCAGGCGCGAACCAGGCATCATCGAAGGGCAGCCGGTGGTGGTTGACCAGGTCGAACTTGGTGGCCTTGGTCAGGCCTGTCTTGGCGCTGGCATCGATCACGAACTCGCCCGGATACACCGCCGTCGTGTTCTGCGAAGTGGCGTACGCCACCACGACGACGGAACCCGCGGGATCGTCGGCCGCTTCCTCGACCTGAAGCACCAGGGCCGGCCGGTCCTTGGGGCCCGGCACGCCCACTTGCTGGGGAAAGCGGCATTCGACGATGTCGCCGGGCTTCGGGCGGGGTGTCCAGTAGGTCGCGCTCACAGCAGCGAACCGATGACCCTGCCTTTGCCCTTGGGCTCGGCCTTCGCGATCGCCTGGTGCTGGGTCCGGGTGAGCGGCAGGAGCTTCTCCGTGTCCTGCTCGACAAGCACCTCGTCCCTGAGCCTGGCGAGCGCGTAGAGAACCGTCTGGGTCTCGTTGAAACCCAGTTTCCTGGCAATGGCCTTCAACGCGTCGCGCGACACCGTCGTGAGGGTGTCGTCCTTGAAGTTCAGCTTCAGCGGCTGCTGGCCGGTGGTGGTGGGCATCGCACGATCCTTGTCATTTCGGTATATGCATAGGATATATATTTTTAGGGCATCCTGCAAACCGCCCGCCACCGGGGGACGTCGAGCGCGGACAGGGGCCAGGGCTATGATCTTTCCAGTGAAACAAGGGGTATGAAGATGGCGGATACCAGTGGGCCGGACGCCTCGACGCAGGAAGAGGCGCAGGCGCAACGATGGCTGGACGAGCTCCGGCGCGAGGTGCGCAGCGCGGCCGAGGGGCGCACGTCCGACGTGCAGCGGGGCGCCGAATCGCCGGCCGTCGCCGCCGCCCTGTTCGACAAGTTCGGCGGCGGCATCTGTGCGGCCGCCCATGTCCTCGGCCTTGACACCGGTGGCCTGCAGCGCGAGGTCGATGCGCTCGCCCGCCAGATCGATCCCGACTTCGATGCCCATCCCAAAGCGCGCTGGGCGGCGCGGCCGGGGGCGTTCTCGTTCGAACGTGACTAGGTGAGAGGTGCCGAGCGGGGTGGTCGGCCGAGGCCGGGGCCGTGAACGCTGGCGCGCTCGACGCCTGGCTGCAGAACCAGGGCTACCGCCAGTTGCGGCGGATCGGCGGCGTGGTCTGCGGCGTCCGTCGCTTCAACTTCACCTTCGGCCTTGTGGTCGGCCTCACCTGGGAAGGCTACGAGCGCCGCTATTGCTACGGGCACGGACAGGACGCGCTCGCGGCGCTGGGCGCGTGGGACGGCGAGGACCATCCTTGCGGTCCATGGATCAAGTGCAAGGGCGCCGGCATCGACCTGCTCAACCCGGCCCTGCAGGTCTGAGGGCGGCTGCGGAGCGCCCACCGCATCGGGAAAGAGGCCGGCGCGCGGGAACCGGCCGCATGCGCCCTTGAAGGCGCAAGGCGAGGCGATAGCCTGGAAACACACAGGAGCCTCGCCATGCCATCTTCCCTTCTCGATCTTCCATCGCGCGACGCGCCGGCCAAGCGCCCGCCCTGGCCCGACTGCACGACGCGCAGACAGACGCCCTCATCGGCGCCGTCCGCACCCTGCGCGCACCCCGGGGCGTTGTCGGCCAAGCAGGCGCACCCGCACCCGCGTGAGGACGGGGTCGTCCCGCCGGCCGCCGCGCAAGCGTCCCTGCGCTGCCGCCTGTGCACCTGCATCCTCGGTGCGGAGGAGGACGACGACCCCTCGCTGGCGCTGTGCGGCGCCTGCAAGCGCCGGCCCGAGGCGCGCCGCCTGGGGCTGGGCCAGCCCGGCGCCTCGCCGCCCACGGCGCCCGCGGCCCTGGCCGCGCGCGCGCCGTCGGCGCCTGCGCGCGAGTTCACCGAAGCCGAGCGCGCGCTGATCCGCAAGGTGCACGGCTTCATGCCGGCCCAGCAGTTGCTCGCGCTGCTCAACGAGCGGCTCGCCTGCGACCTCGGCCCCGATGCCACGCCGTACGGCATGGACCAGCTGCATGCGCAGATCGGCACCTTCACGGCGGCAGCCCCTGCGGGCGGCCACGGCTGGGCGGCCCAGCGCAAGCTGATCGCCCAGGCGCGCCGCTCGGGGCTGCTGGCCGCCATCACGGAGCAGGTCATCGACGACTTCGCCGTGGTGTTCTCGCTGAACCCCAAGCAGGTGCTCTGCCTGCGCGACACGCTGCTGCAGCCGGAGGACGGGCAATGAACCACCCTATGGTCCCCCACGCCGTCATCCGGCGCGAAGAGATGCTGACCGCGCACCTGGACCTCGGCGGCGCGCCGATCGACCTGGCCGAGTACGCCACCACGGGCCTGCTGGCGGTCGCGGTTGGCCCGCGCGGCATGGGCAAGACCAATGCCGGCCTGCTGATGGCCGAGCAGCTGTCGGCCCAGGGCTGGGTCAGCGTGCTGATCGACCCTGAAAGCGAGATGGAGTCGCTCTACGGCGCGGCGGTGCGCGACGCGGAGCATCTGGCCGCGCTGCTGCAAAGCCGCGCGCAGTCCATCGTCGTGGTCAGCGCGCGCGATGCCACCGCGTTCCTGCCCTATGGCCGCGCCATCCTCGACGCGGCCGAGCGCATCCGAAAGCCGCTGTTCGTCGTGGTGGACGAGGGACAGTTGTTCAGCACCGCCAAGAAATGCGCCGAAGATGCGGGCGAGGCCGCCGGCATCATCAACGAGTTCGCCGGCCGGGGCCGCAAGCGCGCCCTCGACCTGTTCATCACTGCCTTGCGGTACACCGGCACGCTGCACCGCACGCTCTTCGCGAACAAGAACCTGACCTTGATCGGCTGCCAGGAGGACGCGACTGCCTGGGCGGCACTGGCGCCGCAGTTCCGGGCATCGCGCATCGAGTTCACGGACCTCAATGCGCTGGCGCCGGGCGAATTCTTCTGTCTCTCGCGCCGCGGCGTCGAGAAGGTGCGCATGCCGATGGCGCAGGCGTTGGCCAGGGTGGCGCCCAAGGCCCGGCCCGTGCGCCGGACCCTGCCGGCCACCTTCAGCCAATGGGACCGCGCCATGCGGGGCATCCCGACCGGGCGCCTGCAGGCCTTGACCGATCCGGTGGTGGGCCTGCTGGGCGCCATCGCGGGGCTGTCCACCCAGCAGATGCTGGCCGGCGCTGCCGCGCTGCAGGACGAACTGGAGACGCGATGATGGAACGGCACGATGCTGCCGCGCTTGTTCCGGGCGGCGCGGACGAGGAACCGCGCTGGGTGGACTTCGTGCTCGCGCACGGCTGGCGCGCGGCCGTGCACCATCTGGCCACCGTGCTCGGGGTCGCCCGAGGCGGTCGCGTCGGTGCGGCGGACGGGCGCCTGCGAGAGGCGGGACAGGCCGCTCGACTTCGCCGAACTGTTCGCCCTGCGGCACGGCCGCGCTCCGGCCGAGGAGGAATGGCCCGCGCCGCGCAGGACGGGGCGGGGCGGCTACGAGTGGCAGGCGCCGGAGGTCGCTCTGCTGGCTGGGCTGGTGGGCCAGCTCGGGACGGAAGAAATCGCGCAGGTGCTCACGGCGCGCCTGCGCGAACGCACGGGCGATGCGGCCGCCGAGCGCACCGCCGTGGCCGTGCAGGGGCGCGTCCATCTGATCGGCCTGCAGTCGGGCGACGTGCTCGGCGGCATCACGACCACCGAGGCCGGGCGCGAGGTTGGCTCGACGGCGCTGATCCACCAGGCCATCCGCAGCGGCGCGCTCGCCGCGCACAAGGTCGGCCGCCGGCTCGTGATACCGCACGCGGCCTGGGCCGCCTGGAAGGCGCAGCGCGCCGCGCCACCCGAGGGCTTCGTGCGCCTTGCATCCCTGCGCGAACCCCTGGGCATCCGCAGCGACAAACTGTCCGAGTTCGCGCGCATGGGCCATGTGCCGACGGCCCTGCGCTGCAACCCCTTCGGGGTGCCCGGGCCGTCCACGCAGTTCGGCACCTGGCACATCGCGGCCGACATGGCGCGCCAGCTCATCGCGGACCGGCGCGCGGGCCGGCCCATGCCCTGGCATGGCAAGCCCCTGGCCGACAACCTGCGGGCCACCTGGCGCCGGTGGCAGCAGCGGCGCCACCCCGAGGACTGCGCGACCTGCCGGGACATCTGGGGCGTGCAGGGGGCGCCGAAGGACTTCGACGACTTCGCGGCGCGCTACCCGGGCCTGGCCCAGGGCGCCAAGCGCCACCTGACGCGGCCCTGGACGCCCGGAAGCACGGTGGCGGAGGTGGCCGCGGCGGCCTGCTGCCCGCAGAGCCACGTGCGCCGCGCCATCGCCAGCGGCGTCCTGGCGGCCGCGTCCTGCAACGGCACGCTCTACGTGACCCGCACCGACGCCACGCGGTGGATCGCTCGCCGCTGCCCCAGCGGCGAGGGAGAACGGTCCTGGATCGCGCTGGAGACGGCCTGTCGCCAGTACCTGTTCACGCCGCGCGAACTGCGCCAGCACATCGCGGCGGGCACCCTGGGCTCCAAACACGGCACGGAGGGCGCGATGCGCGGCAGGGACTACGTGCTGCGCCAGCAGTGCGCGCAGTTGCGCGAGCGGCTGGGGTTCAGCGAAGCGGAGGCCGCGCGCCGCGTGGGCGTCTCCATCGAGCGCCTGCGCGTGCTGCTCGACGGGCTCACGTGGCGGACGGCCCGGGGCATCCCGCTGGTGACGGTGCAGGCGGCCATCAAGCGGCGGGAATCCCAGGAGGGCCACACGCTGGAAGAGGCGGCGGCACTGCTGGACGTGCCGCTGGCCTGGGTGAAGGCGCGCAAGCGCGACGGCACCGTCCGCGTGGCGCAGGCGCGCTGGGACCGGCGCCGCCAGTACCTCACCGGGCCGATGGTGGAGCGGCTGCGTGAAGCGCTGCGGCATCCCCAGGCAGTGCGCGAGCCGCAGGCCCCCGAATGGCTGAGCCTGGGCGCCGCCGCGCGCGAGGCCGGGGTGAGCGCCACAACCATCCAGCACTGGGTGAACGCAGGGGAGCTGGCGTACCGGGGCACGCCGGGCCAGCGGCGCTACCACCAGGAGGCCTTGCGCGCACGGGCCCGGCGCCACTGGGCCACCTGCCGGTTCCACCGCGCCCGGCGGCCGGCGTGGCTCGAGTGCGCGCAGGACCCGTCCCCGACCCCCTGAGCGGCAGCGCCGGCCTGGAGCCGCCATCGGCGCTGTCCGATGCGCCGGCGTCCAGGCCACGGCCCTGGCCGGGCCCCGCCGGACGCGGGGTTGATCCGCCTGCTTTGCCTTCGAACCTGTCTCCGACGCCTCGCCATCGCGAGGACGAAGGAGAACGTGATGAAGCAACACCCTTCCGGCCGGGAAGGCCGGGGAATCGAGGATCCACGGCGCGAGCTTGTCGCGCTGCTGCAGGGCATGGCGCCGCGCTGGAGCGTTCGCGACGTGTTCGCCGACTTCATCGAGCTGTCGTGCCTGTCGATCAGCAACGCGGTGGACAAGGCCCAGTTCGACCAGCGGGAGGCCCGCTACCACGACATCGTGAAGAAGTACCCGCGCGAGGACTTTGAGCGCTTTCCGCGCATGCTGGGGTACCTCTCCCTCGCGATGGAACAGTGCTGCGCGCAAGGCGAGTTCGAGGACCTGCTCGGCAGCCTGTACATGACGCTGGACCTGGGCAACGACAGGGCGGGCCAGGTGTTCACGCCGTTCCACGTCTCGCAGCTCATGGCGCGGGTCCTCGTGGGGGACGCGGCCGCCGCCAGGGGCGAGGTCGAAGCCAATGGCTTCGTCGACGTCATGGAGCCCGCCTGCGGGGCAGGGGGGATGGTGATCGCGATGGCCGACGCGCTGCATGCGGCGGGGCTGAACTACCAGCAGGTCCTGCACGCCACGTGCGTCGACATCGACGTGCGGTGCGTCCACATGAGTTTCCTGCAGCTCGCGCTGCTGCACATCCCGGCCGTCGTGGTGCATGGCAACTCGCTGAGCGGAGAGGTCTGGAGCCGGTGGCATACCCCGGCCCATGTGCTCGGCGGCTGGCGATACCGCCTGCAGCGCCGGTTCGCCAGCGAGGAGGCATCCGCGCCCGAGGGGCAACCGGCCGCCGGAGCCGGCACCGGCGAGGTGCCGCGGCATGGGGGCGATGGAGGCCACGGGGCTTCGGCGTCGGCGACGCGCACGCATGCCGCCGCCCGCGAGCCGGGCTCCGCGCCGCACCTGCCACGCGCGCACGTGCAGAGGCTGCTGTTCGGGCCTGACGGCACCCAGGATACGGCGCGGCCGCCGCCCGGCGGGGTTGAACCCGCGCGCAAGCGCGGGAAGCTTGGGCAACGCGGCGACAGCGGCCGCCCCGACGACGAAACACCCCCTTCATCATGAACACGACCCGATTCTGCGAAGAAGTGCGGCGCCTGCTGCAGGCCGATGGCTACGAGGTCCACCGTGGCCGGCCGGAGGACGGCGCCGATCTGGCCGGCGCGTGCTGGTTCACCTGGATGCGGCCGGGCATGGCTAGCGCCGAGGTCGGCCCCACGGTCGCAGGCGAGCGGGAGGCGTGGGCAGCGGCGCTCGCACCGCCTGGACAACAGCGCCATCGCGCTGCAGCGGCTCGAGACGCCCCTGCCGCCGATGGGCCCCTTCGAAGCCGCGCGCCTGCCCGATGGCGCGTTCAATCCGCGTGTGCTGGCCGCGCGCTTCGGGATCGACGTGGAAGCGGCGCGCGCGCAGGCTGCGGCGCTTAGGCGCCAGCGCGTCTACGTGAACGAGCGCTACCAGGTCAACGTCCAGCGGATCGCGGCGCCCTTCGGGCCGGACACCAGCGACATGCTCTGGCTGTCGATCAAGCGCCGCGACCGCGCGCCCATCCACGACTGGCGCGATCTGCAGCGGATCAAGAACGCCATCGTCGGCGAGGAGCACGAGGGCTTCGAGGTCTATCCGGCCGAGTCGCGGCTCGTGGACACGGCGAACCAGTTCCATCTGTGGGTCTTCGCCGACCCCCAGGTGCGGCTGCCGGTCGGGTTTCGCACCCGCGAGGTGATGGATGCGCGCGCCGCAGCGGCGCAGGGGGCCCGGCAGCGGCCGCTCGATGGCGCGGCCCCTCCCGCGCACGCTGCCAAGGATGAGGACTGAGCGGCCGCGAGGCCGCACCACCACACATAGGAGCATTTGCCATGGAAATCAGAATCACGGATGCCGACGGATTCGGTCGCCTGTCGCCGAAGGCGGACCTGGCCATCGTCGTCATCACCCGCGCCGACATCGAGGCCTTCCGCGTCGGCAGCACGGTCGAGCGGCTCCTGCTGTTCAGCGATGACGCGAACCAGGTGATGCGCTTCGCCGGCCGCATGGTGATCCAGGTCGAAGGCTACGACGACGATCCCCGGCCGCTGCCGCTGATCCCCGAATGCGTGCGCTTCTTCCGCGCGGTCGATGCGCAGTGGGGCTATTGGCTGCACTTCCTGCTGCCCCTGCCCGACCAGTTGAAGCTGATCGTGCTGATGCTGGTGGACGCGGAGCCGCAGCCCGGGCAGGGCGCCGCGGTCAGCTACCGGATGCGCGCGCCCGAACAGCTGGGCCGCGTGATGCACCGCCTGTTCCATGCGATGAACACGTTGCACGAGACCTTCGACGTGCCGCGCGCGCTCAATGAAGCGATGACCGAGGCGCTGGTGGCGGCGTTGGAGTTGCCGGGCTGACCCCGACCCCGGTCCTCAGCCTGTGCGTGCACTCGCCGCAGCAGCTTTCGCGGCGGGTGATGCTGATGCTGCTGCAGGTCGTGGAGGGTCGCACCGACGGCCTGTAGCCGCCGCCAGCATTCCGGTGCAGCGCACCAAGCCGGGCACTGCCGCATGTCGGCTGCTGCGTTCTGGTGCAGCAAGCGCAGGCTTGTCGGTGTACCGGCGCTATATCCGTGGAGGTATATCGCTGGCACAAGTCTTGCGACACCGGATCCATGATCTAGGCAGATCCATGGACCTCGCCCGATGTTGGCCGTGATTCAGGCAGGACAACGGCGTCCGCACGTTCCTTCATCGCTTCAGCGCGGTGGTCAGGAAGGTGCGGACGCGTTTTTTTTGCGCATTCGACAGGCTGCTGTTGCCGACCGCCGCAGGACCCCCTGCGCCGCGCGCAGCGGCTCTCCGGGAGGACGGGATGAACTCGGCGACCACGACCTCGGTGAAGACCGTGTGCCCCTATTGCGGGGTGGGCTGCGGCATGGCCCTGGACGTGCAGGGTGGCAAGGTGGTCAAAGTCTCCGGCATCAAGACCCACCCCACGAACTTCGGACGGTTGCGGGAGCAGGGCGCGCTGCTGTGGGCCTGGTTGCAGGAGGGCGCGCACTTCTATGTTTGCGGCGATGCCGGCCGCATGGCCAGGGACGTGGATGCAGCGCTCCGGCAGATCGTGCAGGAGCATGGCGCCATGACGGCGGATGCCGCCACGGACTACCTGGCCTGTATGTCGAGAGACCGGCGCTATGCCCGCGACGTCTATTGAGGAGAACGTGCGCTGCTGTTCAGAGCGCGCGGGACGACAGCCTCCCTGCAGCCCCGGCGGCAAGCTGGAGGCGAATGAGGAGGGCGCGCGTGCGGGGCCGCCCTTGAATGCGCGCTGTTCGCAGGGATGCTGGGAGCATGACAACCCGCCCTGGCTCCGTTCCCGCACCGCGCTTCGACATCGCCCGCGATCCCATGATCGACGCGGCACTGGCGGAGCACGCGCCGGCCTATGTGGGGGTGAGCGGTGGCAAGGACAGCCAGGCGCTCGCGTACCGCGTGTGCAGCCATCTCGACGCCATCGGGCATATGGGGCAGCGGGTCCTGATCCACAGCGACCTGGGCCGGATTGAGTGGAAGGATTCGGCGCCGGTGTGCGAGCGCCTCGCGCAAAGGCTGGGCTGGGAACTGGTGACCGTCCGCAGGCCGGCCGGCGACATGGTGGACCGCTGGGGGGTGCGCTGGGAGACCAACGTGCGGCGTTACCGAGCGCTGTCGTGCGTCAAGCTCATCATGCCGTGGAGTTCGGCGTCCTCCAGGTTCTGTACCAGTTATGGGGAACGAGACATTGTAAATAGCGCATGCCCCATGTCGAACTGCCATCCT
>CAYYDJ010000015.1:0-121857 GCA_964470565.1 uncultured Rubrivivax sp. | reverse complement strand
CGACAGCGGCGCGTCGGCCGGCCAGGCGGCGTCCAGCGCCGCGGCCATCGCGCCAGCGGCCTTGCCGGCGCCGACCACCACGGTGCGCCCGCGGCGCGGGTCGGGCGGCGCCGGCAGCGCGGCGGCCAGGCCGTGCTCGGGCAGTGCGCGGTCGACCGCGGCGCGGTACAGCCACAGCAGCAGCGCGCGCGGGTCGGCTGCCGCTGGATCAACGTTCACGGGTGCACCCTGCGGGCTGCGCCCGGTCCCGCCAAGCGGGAATGAGCCCTCGGCAAAGCCTGCGGGCTCATGCCGCGACCGCCGTTGCCGCCGGATGCACCACGCAGTTGCCGCCGGCGTCCTTCGCCGCCTGCAGCGAGACCTCGGCCTCGGCCCAGGCATCGCGCCAGCGCTCCAGCGCGTTGAAGGGCCGCGACAGGCCCACGCTGACGGTGCAGCGCAGGTGACCGCTGCTTTCGTTCAGGCCGGTGGGCATGGCCGAGACGCCGGTGCGGATGCGCTCGGCCAGCACCGCGGCCTTGTCGACGTCGGTGCTCAGGCAGGCGACGACGAACTCCTCGCCGCCGACGCGGGCGACCACGTCGTCGGCGCGCAGCGCCGACTCCAGCGACAGCGCGATCATGCGCAGCACGTCGTCGCCGGCAGCCTCGCCGTGCAGGCGGTTGATGCGCCCGAACTGGTCGACGTCGACGTGCATCAGCACCACCGGCTCGTGCTGGCGGCGCGAGAAATGCCGGCGCAGCACGTCATCCAGGCCGTTCTCGTTGAGCAGCTTGGTCAGCGGGTCGCGCGTGCTCAACTCGTCGAACTGGCGCGTGATCTGCACCGTGTGCATCCACAGCAGCGTGGGGCCCAGCAGCAGCGCGCTGAGCATCAGCACCGCCTCGTACAGCGCATCGACCGCGCCCTCGGGGCTGGGTGCCGAGCGGCCCAGCACGATGTGCACGGCCTCGCCCAGGCTCAGCACCGCCAGCGCGCCCAGCACCGCCGACAGCAGCATCAGCGGCGTGCGCAGCACCGGGTTGTCGCGGTGCGCGTCGCGCAGCGCCGTCACCGCCAGCGACGCGAAAAGCGCGCCCAGCACCAGCGGCAGCACCGCATGGCGCGCCGCTTGCCCGAAGGCCAGGCGCAGGCCGCCGGAGATCACCGCGAAGCCCAGCAGCAACAGCAACAGCGTGCGCCAGGACAGCTCGTCGCGGTGCATGAAGCGCTGCAGCCCGCGCCGCAACAGCAGCACCGCGGCCACCGCCAGCGAATCGAACAGCATGCCCGGCAGCAGCGAGGCGTTGCGGTCGATCTGCGCCGGCACCGCAAACACCAGTCCGAACAGCACCAGGCCAAGCGCGAACGTGGCCATGCCGCTGCGCCCCTTGATCTGCTTGGCGATGACGAGGAACATGCACCCCGTGCCCGCCAGCGTCAGCGCCAGGACGATGGCAACGATGCTGGACTCCATTCACCTCACCCGCTGTGCCATGTGATGCCGCCATTATGGGTGTGGCGGGGCAGCGCATGAACCGCGTTGCCCGCGGGGGGCGGCCGCCCAACGGCCGCGGGGCCGCGGGGTGCGGGCCGTTACTTCCGCATGGCCGTCAACAGTTCCTGCGAGCCGGCGGCCAGGATGCGGGCGTCGGAACCCACGGTCACGAAGCGGAAGCCCTTGGCGATGCGCGCCAGCGCCACATCGGGGCGGCCGTTGTGCACGCCGGCCTGCACGCCGTGGGCGCGGGCGCGCACGACGACGTGCTCGATCGCCTGCGCCACCTTGGGGTCGACATCGTCGAACACCGGCTTGCAGCCCAGCGCCAGCGACAGGTCCGAGGGGCCGATGTAGACCGCGTCCAGCCCTTCCACCGAGAGGATGGCGTCGAGGTTGTCCAGCGCCTGCGCCGTCTCGATCATCGCGAAGGCGACGATGGTCTGGTTGGCCTCGCTGGCGTAGTCGGCGCCGCCGTACAGCGTGGCGCGCACCGGCCCGAAGCTGCGCGCGCCCTGCGGCGCGTAGTGCGTGTAGGCCACCAGCGCCTGCGCCTGCTCGCGGGTGCTGACCATCGGGCAGATCACGCCGTAGGCACCGGCGTCCAGCGTCTTCATGATGATGCCCGGCTCCAGCCAGGGCACGCGCACGATGGGCACCGTCGGCGTGCTGCTGATGGCCTGCAGCATCGTGAGCATCTGGGCGTAGTCGATGACGCCGTGCTGCAGGTCGATGGTCAGCGTGTCCCAGCCCTGATGGGCCATGACCTCGGCGCTGAAGCTGCTGGGCACGGCCAGCCAGCCGTTGACGGCGGCCCGGTCCTGGGCCCACAAGGTGCGCAGGCGGTTCTCTCTCATGGTGCGGTTCTCCAGTTGTACGACATCGTATGTCTTGACGGGGCATCAACGCGACTCAGCGCGACTCAACGCGCCGCCGCAACCTCGCGCCGACGGCGTTCGCGGCTGTTGCTCAGGTGGGTGCGCATCGCGGCGCGTGCGCCGTCGGCGTCCTGCCGCGCGATGGCATCGTAGATGTTCTCGTGCTCGGTGTTGACGCGCCGCAGGTAGGCGCGCTGCTCCGCTTCGGCCGCTGCGCGGCGCGCCGCCGAGGCCAGCCGCGCGCGCGGGATGCTGCGCGGCCCCAGGGTCGCCAGCAGCCCGGCAAAGTGGCTGTTCTGCGTCGCCCGCGCGACCTCGGCGTGAAAGCGGAAATCAGCGCCCACCGCGTCCTCGCCGCGCGCCAGCGCCTGCTCGAAGGCGTCGAGCGCGCTGCGCATCACCGCCAGGTTGCGCTCGCTGCGGCGCCTCGCGGCCAGGCCCGCGGCCTCGGTTTCGATGCCGATGCGCAGTTCCAGCACGGCGACCACGTCGTTGAGCGTCGACAACTGCTGCGGCCGGATGCGGAAGGCCGCCGCAGGCCCGTCGGCCGCGGCGAGCACGAAGGTGCCGATGCCGTGGCGCGTGTGCACCAGGCCGGCGGCCTGCAGTTGCGACAAGGCCTCGCGCACCACCGTGCGGCTGACGCCTTGCTCGACCATCAACGCGGCCTCGGTCGGCAGCCGCGCGCCGGCGGCGATCTGGCCGCCGCGGATGCGCGCGGCCAGCGTGTCGACCAGCCGCAGCGCCAGCGTGCGCGGCGCGCCGCCGTCTTCACCCGCGGCGGGGCGGGCGCTGGCGCGGGATCGGGATCGGGACCCTGAGGTTTGCACGCTTGACGGGAAAAGCCGGGTCGGCGCAGCATCTCATGTCGTACGACAACTGACAAGTCGGTCCTCACCGGACCGCCGCTTTCCATGACCGCCGCCACGCCGATGTTCGACCGCCTGCTGCTCACCGGCGCCGCCGGCAGCCTGGGCCGCGTGCTGCGGCCGCGCCTGCGCGGCTGCAGCCGCGTGCTGCGCCTGAGCGACATCGCCGATCTCGGCGAGGCCGCGCCCGGCGAGGAGCTGATGCCGGCGCCGCTGCAGGACAAGGCCGCGGTGATGGCGCTGCTGCAAGGCGTGCAGGCCGTCGTGCACCTGGGCGGGCTGTCGACCGAGCACGCCTTCGAGGACATCCTGGCGGCCAACATCGTCGGCACCTACCACGTCTACGAGGCGGCGCGCGTGCACGGCGCGCGGCGCATCGTGTTCGCCAGCTCCAACCACGCGACGGGCTTCTATTCGCAGGGCGAGACCATCACGCCGCTGGCGCCCAAGCGCCCCGACGGCTACTACGGCCTCAGCAAGGCCTTCGGCGAAGACCTGGCGCAGTTCTATTTCGACCGTTATGGGCTGGAGACCGTGAGCCTGCGCATCGGCTCGTCGTTTCCGGCGCCGGTGGACCGCCGCATGCTGGCCACCTGGCTGAGCTACGACGACCTTGAGCGCCTGGTGTGCGCCGCGCTGACGGCGCCGGTGGTCGGCCACACGGTGATCTACGGAATGTCCGACAACCGTGGGGTGTGGTGGGACAACGCCTCGGCCCGCCACGTCGGCTACCGGCCGCAGGACAGCTCCGAGCCCTTCCGCGCCGAGCTGCAGGCGCGTCAGCCGCTGATCGACCCCCGCCGGCCCGAGGCGCGGCTGCAAGGCGGCGCCTTCTGCATCAAGGGCCCGTTCGACTGAGTGCAGGTTTGGTGCAATAGTGTCGGCCATGAAGCCGGTGCTGATCCGCATGCACGCGTCCGACCACGTCGCCGTGGTCGGCAACGAAGGCGGGCTGGAGGCCGGCACCGTGGTCGACGGCGGCCCGACGCTGCGCGAGCGCGTGCCGCAGGCGCACAAGCTGGCGCTGGTGGACCTGCCCGCGGGCAGCGAGGTGCGGCGCTACGGCGTGGTGATCGGCCGCACCACGCGCGACGTGCCGGCCGGCAGCTGGGTGCACGAGCGCGTGCTGCAGATGCCGACGGCGCTGCCCTTGAGCGGCCTGCCGATCGCCACGGTCAAGCCGCCGCCGATGCCGCCGCTGGAAGGCCATCATTTCGACGGTTATCGCAACACCGACGGCTCGGTGGGCACGCGCAACCTGCTGGCCATCACGACCACGGTGCAGTGCGTGGCCGGCGTGCTGGTGCATGCGGTGGAGCGCATCCGGCGCGAGCTGCTGCCGCGCTACCCGCAGGTCGACGGCGTGGTCGGCATCGAGCACTCGTACGGCTGCGGCGTGGCGATCGACGCGCCCGAGGCGGTGATCCCTATCCGCACGCTGCGCCACATCGCGATGAACCCCAACTTCGGCGGCGAGGTGATGGTGCTGAGCCTGGGCTGCGAGAAGCTGCAGCCCGAGCGGCTGCTGCCGCCGGGCAGCATCGCCATCGGCGGCAGCGTGCGGCTGCAGGACGAGCGCCACGTCGGCTTCGCTTCGATGGTGGAATCGATCATGAGCACGGCGCAAGGCCACCTGCAGCGCCTGAACGAGCGCCACCGCGTGCGCGTGCCGGCGTCGGCCCTGGTCGTGGGCCTGCAGTGCGGCGGCTCCGACGCCTTCAGCGGCATCACCGCCAACCCGGCCGTTGGCCATTGCAGCGATCTGCTGGTGCGCGCCGGCGCCACCGTGATGTTCAGCGAGACCACCGAGGTGCGCGACGCGGTCGACCAGCTCACCCGCCGCGCCGCCACGCCGCAGGTGGCGCAGCGCATCATCGACGAGATGGCCTGGTACGACGCCTACCTGGCGCGCGGCGCGGTCGACCGCAGCGCCAACACCACGCCGGGCAACAAGGCCGGCGGGCTGGCCAACATCGTCGAGAAGGCGATGGGCTCGATCGTCAAGAGCGGCACCGCGCCCATCGTCGGCGTGGTCTCGCCCGGCGAGCGCGCCGCGGTGCGCGGGCTCAACTACGTCGCCACGCCGGCCAGCGACTTCATCTGCGGCACGCTGCAGCTCGCCGCCGGCATGAACCTGCACGTCTTCACCACCGGCCGCGGCACGCCCTATGGCCTGGCCGAATGCCCGGTCGTCAAGGTGGCCACGCGCAGCGAGCTGGCGCGCCGCTGGCACGACCTGATGGACCTCGACGCCGGCCCGATCGCCGAGGGCCGCAGCAGCGTCGAGCAGATGGGCCAGGCGCTGTTCGAGCTGCTGCTGCAGGTGGCCAGCGGCCGCCGCACCTGGGCCGAGCGCCACGGCCTGGCCAATGCGCTGGTGCTGTTCAACCCGGCGCCGGTGACCTGACGCGGCGCCGGCAGCGCCACCGCCCGCGCCCTCATACGCCTTGTGGATGCGGGCGCCCGCGCGGCGCTGCCGGCGGCCGCCGGCGTGCGGTCTTGCGCAGCCCGGCGGCATGGCTGGCGGGGGGCGCGCCGCCTATACTGGGCCGTTTCGTCCTGCCGCCGCCGGCCCGTGCCGACGGCCTTCGTGCGCCGCCGATGAACTCCGCCACTCAGAGCTTTCTGGGCCGCTACCGGCTGGTGAAGGTGCTGGGGCAGGGTGCCATGGGCGTCGTCTACGAGGCCCTGGACTCGCGGCTCAACCGCACCGTGGCGATCAAGACGGTGCTGCGCAGCCACCTGGCCGACGAGACCACGGCCAACGAGTACGCGACGCGCTTCGAGCGCGAGGCCCAGGCCGCGGCACGGCTGGCGCACCCGCACGTCGTCACCGTCTACGATTTCGGCGAGCACGAAGACATCTCCTACATCGTGATGGAGTTCGTGCGCGGCCGCGAGCTCAATCAGGCATTCGAGGCCGGCGAGCGCTTCCCGCTGCCCGAGGCCGTGCGCATCATGCGCGAGCTGCTGCAGGCGCTGGACTACGCGCACCAGCAAGGCATCGTCCACCGCGACATCAAGCCCGCCAACGTGATGCTGGACGCCGGCGGCCACGTCAAGCTCACCGACTTCGGCGTCGCCCGCGTCGCCAACGCCAATCAGGACCGCACGATGCCCGGCACGCTGGTGGGCACGCCGAGCTACATGTCGCCCGAGCAGATCCTCGGCCTGGCGGTGGGCTCGCGGGCCGACATCTTCGCCGCCGGCGTGATCCTGTACCAGTTCCTCACCGGCAAGCGGCCGTTCAGCGGCGGCGGGCCTTTCGGCGTGCAGCGCAAGATCGTCCAGGACGACCCCGAGCCGCCGTCGCAGGCCAACCCGCAGCTGCCGGCGGGTTTCGACATCATCATCGCGCGCGCGCTGGCCAAGCAGCCTGAAGACCGCTACGAGAGCGCGGCCGTCTTCGCCGCCGACCTGGAGCGCATCGGCGCCGCGCTGCCGCGCGAGGTGCCGCTGATCGACCTCGATTTCTCGGGCAGCCCGGCGGCGCCCGCGACGGTGGCGGCGCCCAGCCCGGCCCCGGGGCCGGGGCCGTCACCCGCGCCCAACCTCAACCTGTTGACCGACCTGCCGCTGGCGGCCCCCGGCGGGCCCATGACGCCTGCAGCGCCCGATGGCGACGGCCTGCCGCCCGACCCCGAAGCGACGGTGATCATGTTCAGGCCGTCGGCGCCCGAGCCGTCAACGGCCCGACGGCCCCCGGCGCCGCCGCCGGTTACAGGGGCCGCGCCACCGCCGATCACAGGGGCCGCGCCGCCGCCGGCCACCTGGGCCGCGCCGCCGCCGGTCCCGCCGCTGGCGACCGCCAGCCCGCCCAGCCAGGCGATGCCGCGCACGCAGGCCGCACCGCCGGCACCGCGGCCCATGCCCAGCACAGCCGAGATGCTGGCCGACAGCCCGCCGACGATGGCGGTGCCGCGCATGCCGTCGACCACGCAGGGCGTCCAGCGGACGCATCAGCCCGCGGGCCGCGGCCCCGGCAGCGGCGCCGCGCCGGCACCAACCGCCGCGCCGGTGCGCTCGGCCGCGCGCAGCACACTGGTGCCGGTGGCCGCCGGCGCCGGCGTGGCGCTGCTGGTGCTGGCCGCGTGGCTGCTGATTGCCCGGCCCTGGGCCGACGGCAAGGCCACGCCGGCGCCGACAGCGCAGAGCACGGATCCGGCGCCGTCACCGGCGCCTTCACCGGCCCCTACACCGGCCGCCGCGCCAGCCCCCACCCCGGCACCCGAGCCGGTGCCCGCGCCGGCGGCCACGTCGGTCAACGCCACCACGCCGGCACCGCGCTCGATGCCCACCAGCCCGCCGCCGGCCGAGGCCACGCCAGCCCCGGCGCCCGAGCCCGCGCCGCCGCGCGCGTCGCCGCGCCGCCGGACGCCGGCCGCGGAGAACAACCCCCAGCCGCTGCCCGCGAGAACCGAATCTCGCAGCGAACCCCGCAGCGAGCCGCGCAACACGCTGGCACCACGCTGCAGTGACCTGCTGCAGCGCATGCAGCTCGGCGAGCCGCTGAGCACCGAGCAGACGATGTACTTCCAGACCCGCTGCACGCGCTGAGCGCCCCCAGGTGAAGCGTGACGGCCGGCAACCCCCGCGTCCTCGCCGAAGGGGATGTGCCGCCGCCGATGCAGGGGCATACTCAGCCGCGCATTGACAAATGCTGAGGAGCCGCGATGCACCCGTCCTTGAAGAACAGCGTCTCGCGTACGGCGTCCCGCCGTCCCGGATTGCTGCTCAGCGGCCTGTTGGCCGCGCTGCTGCTGGCCGCCTGCGCGGCGCCGCCCGCGGCGCCTGAAGCCCCGGCCGCCGCCGCCCCGGCGCCCGCCCCGGCCCCCGCCGCCGCGGCAGCCCCCGCGCCGGCCGCGCCGCCGCCCGCCGCGCCGGCCGCACCGGCAGCGCCGCCGCCCATCCTGCCCTTCGACGAGGCCGTGCTCAGCGCCGCCAACAACCTGCTGGGCAAGGCGCAACTGCCGGCCGATGGCAAGTTCGACCTCGTGATCGATCCGCTGATCGACGGCCTGACCGGCGCCCAGACCGTCACCACGCAGGCGATGGGCGTGCAGCTGACGCAGCTCATCAAGGACAAGTACCCGCGCTACAACGTGCTGCCGTTCCGCGCGGTGACGGTGCAGCGCGGCCCGCTGATCCTGATCGGCACCTTCACCGGCGTGAACCACGAGCGCAAGACCGAGGGCAAGCGCGAGGCCTTCCGCATCTGCCTGGCACTGGCCGACCTGAAGACCGGCAAGCTGGTCAGCAAGGGCCTGGCCTTCGCGCGCGCCGACGGCATCGACTCGATGCCCACGCCCTTCTTCCGCGACGCCCCGGCGTGGATGGACGACTCGGCCACCACCGGCTACATCCGCACCTGCCAGGGCACGCGCGTCGGCGACCCCATCAACCCGGCGTACGTCGATCGCATCCTCACCGCAGCCATCGTCGCCGAAGCCATCGACGCCTACAGCAATCACCTGTACGCCGACGCGCTGAAGCTCTACCAGACCGCGCTGACCAGCCCCGGCGGCGACCAGTTGCGCGTGCACACGGGCCTGTACCTCACCAACCTGAAGCTGCGCCGCATGGCCGATGCGCGCAAGGCCTTCGGCGAGGTGGTGGACCGCGGGCTCGACGCCAAGCGGCTGGGCATCAAGTTCCTGTTCCGCCCCGGCACCGCCGTGCCCTGGACCGACGCCAAGGCCGGCCCGCAGCCCTACCCGCTGTGGATCAGCGAGATCGCCGCGCGCGCCGCCAAGCGCCAGACCTGCCTGGAGCTGGGCGGCCACACCAGCGCCACCGGCGCCGAGCCGGTCAACGAGCGGCTGTCGCTGCTGCGCGCCGAGTCGGTCGAGAAATCGATCGCCGCGTATTCGCCGCCGCTGCGCAAGCGCATGGACAGCAAGGGCTACGGCTCGAAGTTCACGCTGGTCGGCAACGGCCGCGACGACCTGTCCGACGCGCTGGACCGCCGCGTGGAGTTGCTGGTGCGGGAGTGCGGCAAGTAGGGCGCCGCGTGCCCTCGATCAGTCCCGCGGCACCCAGCCCGCGGCCGTCGCGCGCAGCAGCGGGCTGTCGAAGACGCCCACCACGCGCGCGGCGCGCGCGGGCCCCAGTTCGGCGCGCCAGCGCTGGCCCTGGCGCATCGCGACGCCCAGCGCCAGCACCTGGGCGCCGAGCGATTCCAGCAGGTCCCAGGGCGCCCGCGCGGTGCGCCCGCTGCTCACCGCGTCGTCGACCAGCAGCACGCGGGCGCCCTGCACCAGCGGCAGCAGGTGCGGGTCCAGGTAGACGCGCTTGGCCGCGCCGGGGCTGGTGATCGAGGCCACCGCGGCCGACAGCGCATCGTCGTACCAGAACTTGCGCGAGTAGCCCAGCGGCACGTAGCGCGCGTGGCCGAGCTGGCGCGCGACGATGGGCGCCAGCGCCAGGCCCAGCGTCGGCAGGCCGACGACCATCTCGGCGCCCAGCGCCGCGAGCCGCCGCGCCAGCAGCTCGCCCAGCGCGTCCAGCACCGGCAGTGCGGCGTGGTTGCACAGCAGCGAAGCCACCGCGTGGCCTTCTTCATGCGGCAACGGCCGCACCGGCAACCGCAGCCAGCGGCCGTCGGGCAGCGGCACCGGCACGCTGCGCTGCCACGGCGGCAGCGCGTCGGCCGGCGCTTCGCTCAGCAACGCCTGCCAGTAGCCGGTGGTGGCGTCGGCTTCGTGCACGGCGCAGGCCGCCGAGCGTTCTTCAAGCCGTCGGCAGCTTGTAGTCCTTGAACTGCTCGCGCAGCTTGTTCTTCTGCATCTTGCCGGTGGCGCCGAGCGGAATCGCGTCGACGAAGACCACGTCGTCGGGCGTCCACCACTTGGCGATCTTGCCGTCGAAGAAGGCCAGCATCTCCTCGCGCGTCAGCTCGGCGCCGGGCTTCTTCACCACCACCAGCAGCGGCCGCTCGTCCCACTTCGGGTGCGGCGCCGCGATGCAGGCCGCCATCGCGACCGCGGGGTGCGCCATCGCGATGTTCTCGAGGTCGATCGAGCCGATCCACTCGCCGCCGGACTTGATCACGTCCTTGCTGCGGTCGGTGATCTGCATGTAGCCGTCGGCGTCGATCTTGGCCACGTCGCCGGTCGGGAACCAGCCGCGCCCGCTGTCGTCGGTCACCAGCGGGTTGCCGCCCTCGCTCTTGAAGTACTCCGAGACGATCCAGGGCCCGCGCACCAGCAGGTCGCCCGAGGCCTCGCCGCCGAAGGGCAGCTCCTTGCCTGCCTCATCGACGATCTTCATGTCGACGCCGAACACCGCGCGGCCCTGCTTGGCCATCACCGCATAACGCTCGTCCTGCGTCAGCTTCTGATGCGCAGGCTTGAAGCTGCAGACCGTGCCCAGCGGGCTCATCTCGGTCATGCCCCAGGCGTGCAGCACGTGCACGCCGAACTCGTCGCCGAAGCTGCGCAGCATCGCCGGTGGGCAGGCCGAGCCGCCGATCACGGTGCGATCCGTCGTGCTGAACTTCAGCCCATTGGCCTGCACGTAGGCCAGCAGCCCCTGCCACACCGTGGGCACGCCGGCCGAGATGGTGACCTGCTCGCTCTCGAACAGCTCGTACAGCGACTTGCCGTCCATCGCCGGGCCGGGGAAGACCATCTTGGCGCCGGTCAGGCAGGCCACGTAGGGCAAGCCCCAGGCGTTGACGTGGAACATCGGCACCACGGGCAGGATCACGTCGTTGGCCGAGCAGTTCAGGGCATCGGGCAGCGCCGCGGCAAAGGTGTGCAGCAGCGTCGAGCGGTGGCTGTAGAGCACGCCCTTGGGGTTGCCGGTGGTGCCCGAGGTGTAGCACAGCGAGCTGGCGCTGTTCTCGTCGAAGCTGGGCCAGTCGTAGCGGTCGTCCTGGCCGGCCACCAGGTCCTCGTAGTACAGCAGCCCGGGGATCTTGGCCGCAGCCTCGGCCGGGACGTGGGCGCGGTCGCTCATCGCGACCCAATGGCGCACGGTCTTGGTCCGCCCGGCCACCGCGGCGATCAGCGGCAGGAAGGTGAGGTCGAAGAACATCACCTGGTCTTCGGCGTGGTCGGCGATGTAGACGATCTGGTCCGGGTGCAGGCGCGGGTTCACGGTATGCAGCACCGCGCCCGAGCCCGAGACCGCGTAGTACAGCTCCATGTGGCGGTAGCCGTTCCAGGCCAGCGTGGCCACGCGGTCGCCGGGCTTGACCCCCAGGGCGGCCAGCGCCTTGGCCATGCGGCGCGAACGCGCCGCCAGCTCCTTGTAGGTGGTGCGGTGGATGTCGCCCTCGACCCGGCGCGAGACGATCTCGCGCTCCGGGTGGTGGCGTTCGGCATGAACGATGAGCGTGGAGATCAGCAGCGGCTGCTGCATCATCTGGCCGAGCATGGGAGTCTCCTGGTCGTTGCGGTTGCGGGGATTCTGCTGCATGGCGCTGCGGCCGCGGTGGCCGCGCTGGTCGTCAGGCCTCGAAGTCGGGCCACGCGCTGCGCGCGACCTCGACCACGCGCGCCAGCTTGCGCCACTGGTCGTCCACCGACAGCGCGTTGCCATGGTGGGTGCTGGAAAAGCCGCACTGCGGCGACAGGCACAGGTCCTGCAGCGGCACGTACTGCGCGGCCTCGTCGATGCGGCGCTTTAGCGCGGCGGCCGATTCGAGGTCGCCGACCTTGGTGGTGACCAGGCCCAGCACGACCTTCTTGCCGCGCGGCAGCGCCTTCAGCGGCTCAAAGCCGCCGGCGCGCGCACTGTCGAACTCCATGAAGTAGCCGTCGACCGCGGTGGAGAACATCGCGTCGACCACCGGCCCATAGCCGCCCTCGGCGACCCAGGCGCTCTTGAAGTTGCCGCGGCAGGTGTGGATGGTCACGCGCAGGTCGGCGGGCTTGTCGGCCAGCGCCTCGTTGATCACGCGCGCGTAGGTGGCCGGCAGCGCCGCCGGATCGTCGCCGTTGGCACGACACTTGGCCTGGATCTGCGGGTCGCACAGGTAGGCGAAGGTGATGTCGTCCAGCTGCAGGTAGCGGCAGCCGGCGGCGTAGAGGTGCGAGATGGCCTGCCGGTAGGCCGCGGCCACGTCGGCCCAGAAGGCGTCGAGATCCGGATAGGCCTCGCGCGAGATCGCGGCGCGGCCGCCGCGCAGGTGCAGCATCGACGGCGAGGGGATCGTCATCTTCGGCGTGCGCGTCGTGGTCCTGGCCAGGAACGCGAAGTCGTCGGCCATGATGGGCCGGCTGCAGGCGACGCGGCCGGTCACGGTGGCGATCGGCGGCTGCTCCTGGCCGGCGATGCGGAACTTCGGGCCTTCGTTGTCCTGCAGCGTCACGCCGTCGAGCTGCGCCAGGAAGTCCAGGTGCCACCAGTCGCGGCGGAACTCGCCGTCGGTGATGCCTTGCAGGCCGATCGCTTCCTGGCGGCGCACCGCCTCGGTGATCGCAGCATCTTCGGCGGCGCGCAGCGTGGCCGCGTCGACCTCGCCGCGCTTGAAGCGCGCGCGGGTCTCGGCCAGCGCCACCGGGCGCAACAGGCTGCCGACCTGGTCGGCGCGGAAGGGGGCTTGCATGGCGCGTGGTCTCCTCGCGCGGCCGGCACGGTCGGCCGGCCGCAGGGGCCCATCGTAGCCGTAGCCACGCCCGCGCCGGACCGGCGACGGGCAGCCCTGAACCCGCGCCGACCCGACGCCGGGCTGCCCTGAACCCGCGCCGGCCCGGCGCCGGGCAGCCCTGAGCCCGCGCCGACCCGCTTCTGGTGCAAGCCCCGAGACCGCGCTGCGCACGGAACTTGGAGAATCGGCCGCACGCTTGGCCCCAACGCCTCCCATTCAACCGCCTTCACCCGATTGCCACGGAGACCGCCCGATGCCCCAACGCCCCGCCCTGTTCAGCCGCGCCCGCCGTGACCTGCTGGCCGCTGCCACGGTCGCCGTGCTCGGCACGCCAGCGCTGGCGCAGACGCCGATCAAGTTCCAGCTCGACTGGCGCTTCGAAGGCCCGGCCGCGCTGTTCCTGGCCTCGCAGGCCAAGGGCTACTACAAGGCCGCGGGGCTGGACGTGACGATCGACGCCGGCAACGGCAGCGGCGGTGCCGTCACCCGCGTGGCCAGCGGCAGCTACGACATGGGCTTTGCCGACCTGGCCGCGCTGATGGAGTTCCACGCCAACAACCCCGACGCGCCCAACAAGCCGGTGGCGGTGATGGTGGTCTACAACAACACGCCGGCCGCGGTGCTGGCGCTCAAAAAGAGCGGCATTGCGAAGCCCGCCGACCTCAGCGGCAAGAAGCTCGGCGCGCCGGGCTTCGACGCCGGGCGCCGGGCCTTTCCGATCTTCGCCAAGGCCAACGGCATCAGCGGCTTCACCTGGACCAGCATGGACCCGCCACTGCGCGAGACCATGCTGGCCCGCGGCGACGTCGACGCGATCACCGGCTTCTCGTTCACCAGCGTGCTCAACCTGGAGGCGCGCGGCGTGAAGACGGCCGACATCGTTGTGCTGCCCTACGCCGACTACGGCGTCAAGCTGTACGGCAACGTCGTGATCGCCAGCCCCAGGCTGATCAAGGACAACCCGGCGGCGATCAAGTCCTTCCTGTCGGCCTTCACCAAGGGCGCGCGCGAGGTGATGGCCAACCCCGACGCGGCGATCGACTACGTGAAGGCGCGCGACGGCATCATCGACGTGGCGCTGGAGAAGCGCCGCCTGCGCATGGCCATCGACAGCGTGGTGGCCAGCGCCGACGCGCGCGCCGAGGGCTTCGGCGTGCTGAACCCGGGCCGCTTGTCGTTGATGGCCTCGCAGGTCTCCGACGCCTTCGGCACCAAGACCCGCGTCGACCCTGCCGCGGTCTGGACCGACCAGTTTCTGCCGCCCAAGGCCGAGCTGAACGTCTTTCCGCCGCTGAAGAAGTAAGCCCGGCTGCCGCCGCATGGCCTTCGTCGATTTCAACCGGGTCTGGCTGGCCTACAACGACGAGTTGCTGGCGCAGGGGCACTACGCGGTCGAGGACATCAGCCTGCAGGTCGACGAAGGCGAGTTCATCGCCATCGTCGGCCCCTCGGGCTGCGGCAAGAGCACCTTCATGAAGCTGGCCACCGGGCTGCGCCGGCCCAGCAAGGGCACGGTGGTCATCGGCGGCCAGGCCGTGAACGGTCCGCTCAAGATCACCGGCATGGCCTTCCAGGCGCCCAGCCTGCTGCCCTGGCGCACCACCGTGCGCAACGTGATGCTGCCGCTGGAGATCGTCGAGCCCTACCGCTCCAGCTTCAAGGCGCGGCGCGCCGAGTACGAAGAGCGCGCCCGCAAGCTGCTGCAGAGCGTGGGCTTGGGCGGCTACGAGGACAAGTTTCCGTGGCAGTTGTCCGGCGGCATGCAGCAGCGCGCCAGCATCTGCCGCGCGCTGGTGCACGAGCCCAAGATGCTGCTGCTGGACGAGCCTTTCGGCGCGCTGGACGCCTTCACGCGCGAAGAGCTCTGGTGCACGCTGCGCGACCTGCACGCGGCGCAGAAGTTCAACGTCATCCTGGTCACCCACGACCTGCGCGAGAGCGTGTTCCTCGCCGACACCGTGTACTGCATGAGCAGGAGCCCCGGCCGCTTCGTCGTGCGGCGCGAGATCGAGCTGCCGCGCCCGCGCGACCTGGAGGTCACCTACACGCCGCAGTTCACCGACATCGTGCATGAGCTGCGCGGGCACATCGGCGCCTTCCGCCACAAGGACGGCAAGAGCGGCGTCGCCGTGTCGCCATGAGGCCAGCCGCGCGATGGTGATCACCAAGACGATGGAGCGCTGGTCGCCGCTGGTCGTGCTGCTGGCGGTGCTGCTGCTGTGGCAGCTGGCGGTGATGGGCTTCTCGATTCCCGAGTACATCTTTCCCAGCCCGACGCAGATCGCCAGCCAGTTCGTCGAGTTCAAGGGCCCGCTGCTCGCAGCGGCGTGGAAGACCTTCTGGGTCACGATGCTGGGCTTCGCGCTCAGCATCGTGGTCGGCGTGATGCTGGGTTTCCTGATCGGCAGCTCGCGCCTGGCCTACACCGCGCTGTACCCGCTGATGGTGGGCTTCAACGCGGTGCCCAAGGCGGCCATCGTGCCCATCCTCGTGGTGTGGTTCGGCATCGGCCTCGGGCCCGGCGTGCTGACGGCGTTCCTGATCAGCTTCTTCCCCATCACCGTCAACATCGCCACCGGGCTGGCGACGCTGGAGCCCGAGCTGGAAGACGTGCTGCGCGTGCTGGGCGCGCGGCGCTGGGACGTGCTGATCAAGGTGGGGCTGCCGCGCTCGCTGCCCTACTTCTACGGCAGCCTGAAGATCGCGATCACGCTGGCCTTCGTCGGCACCGTGCTGGCCGAGATGACGGCCGGTGATTCCGGCATCGGCTACCTCATGCAGACCGCCGGCAGCCAGCAGCGCATGTCGCTGGCCTTTGCCGGGCTGGTGACCATCGGCGCGATGGCGATGGCGATGTACGAGCTGTTCAGCTGGGTCGAGAAGCGCACCACCGGTTGGGCGCACCGCGGCTCGCAGGCGGCTTGAGCCCCGGCGCCGCGACCGGCCCCGCATCCGGCCGCGGCGCCGGCTGGCAGGCCCATCTGCGCCTGCACTACCGGCGCGACGGCGGCCGCACGCTGGCGCTGGACCGCCACGAAGGCCCGCTGCGCGTGCTGAAGGCGCTGCACCCGGAAGGCCCCGGCATCTGCCACCACGTGGTGGTGCATCCGCCGGGCGGCATCGTCGGCGGCGACGAACTGCGCATCACCGCAACGCTGGACGAAGGCGCGCACGCGCTCGTCACCACGCCGGGCGCCACGCGCTTTTATCGCAGCGCCGGGGCCGCCGCGCTGCAGCACGCCCAGCTGACGCTGGCGGCCGCTGCGCGGCTGGAATGGCTGCCGCTGGAGACCATTGCGCACCGCGGCTGCTGCGCCGAGAACCGGGTGACGCTGGACCTCGCGCCCGGCGCCGAATGCCTGGGCTGGGACCTGCTGGCGCTGGGCCTGCCGGCCGCCGGCGAGTCTTTCGACCGCGGCTGCTTCACGCAGTGCCTGCACTGGCCGGGGCACTGGCTGGACCGTGGCCGCATCCGCGGCGACGACCGGGTGCTGCTCGACAGCCCGCTGGGCCTGGGCGGCGCCTCGGTCACCGGCACGCTGTGGTTCGCGGCCGGCACGCCCTGGGCCAACGCTCGACGCGAGGCGCTGGTGGAAGGCGCCCGTGCGCGGCTGGATGACGACGGCCCGGTCAAGGCCGGCGTCAGCGCGGTGAACGAGCGCGTGATCGTGCTGCGCCTGCTGGCGCCGCGCGTCGAGCCGGCGATGGCTTTGCTGCAAGCCGTGCGCGCTGCCTGGCGCTTCGAGACCTGGGGCCTGGACGCCGCGCCGCCGCGGGTGTGGCGGACCTGAGCGGGTGCGGCCGCCCGCCGTCGGCGCTCAGAGCTTCCTGCCGTTGCGCGGCGCGCAAGGCTTGAAGCCGGCGCCCAGCCGGGCATCGCCGGGCAGGCTCTTGACGCGGGTCTGCAGCTCGCCATCGGCCGCCGCGGCGCGCAGCCAGTGCTGCATCGAGCCCACCGGCAGTTCAGCCACGCGCGCCGTGCGAACGCCCTTCTGCGCCAGCTTGCTCAGCGCCGTCTCGGCGCCGTAGCGGTCGCTGTAGTTGCCCAGGCGCAAGCCCGGCAGCAGCGACGGCGGGGCACTCAGCTCGTCGCTGCGAACGCCGAGCTTGCGCAGCTCCGCGGCCTTGGCGCGCATCGCCTCGCGGTCGGGAAAGCGGCCGACGACGACGCCATAACTGACATTCTGCGCGAACGCTTCGTGCACGAACGAGCCCTCGGGCACGCCGTGCTGCGCCAGCACGGCCTCGGCGGCCTGCAGCCCTGGTTCGGTGAACGGGCCGGCCTCCAGGCACAGCGGCGCGGGGTCGGCTTCGTGCGCCGCGGCGGCGACGTTGGCGGCGCTGGCCGCCGTGGCCGCGGCTTCGCTGGCCGCCTTGGGCGTCAGCACCGTGATCAGCTCGGGCCGCTGCTGCTGCGCCAGGCGCTCGGGCTCGCGCGGCTCGACGCGCGGCGGCAGCACCGGCGCCAGCCAGCCCTGGGCCCAGGCGAAGAACAAGGCGTTGGCCAGCAACAGCAGCAGCACCAGCACGCGCAGCATCGCTCAGGCCCCCCCCCGCGGCGGCGCGCCGCGGTCCGGCCGCGGCCGCACGCTGACCTCGCCGCTGGCCACCAGCGCCACGCCACCGGCATGGCGCAGCCGCAGCGCGCCGCTGGCGTCGACGCCTTCGGCCACGCCCAGCGGCGCACCGGCCAGCGTGGTCTGCACCGCCTGGCCGCGCAGCAGGTCGCGGCGCGCGAAAGCCTCGGCAAAGGCCGCGAGGCCTTGCTGCTCGAAGCGGCGCAGTGCGGCGGCCAGCGCCGGCGCCACGCGCGCCAGCAGCGCCGGCGCGTCGAGGCCGGCGTCGATCTCCTGCACGCAGGCGTAGCCGCTGCTCAGGCCTTCGACGTCAGCGCGAGGCTGCACGTTGAGTCCGATGCCGACCACGCAGGCGCGCACCGCGGCGCCGCCGGTGACGGTCTCGATCAGGATGCCGCCGAGCTTGCGCCAGCGACGATCGACGGCGACGGCAGGCCCGTCGTCCAGCCACAGGTCGTTGGGCCACTTGATCATCAGCCGCGCCGGCTGCGGCTCGACCGCGCCGGCCAGCGCAGCGCCCACCGCCAGCGACAAGCCCGACCAGTCGGCCGGTGCGAACGGCAGGCCCAGCGAGAAGGTCAGCGACGCCCCTGGCGCCGACTGCCAGGCGCGCCCGTTGCGGCCGCGGCCGGCGGTCTGCGCCTCGGCCACCACGAGCTGCGGCACGGCCTCGGCGCGCAAGCGTTCCAGCAGCAGCGTGTTGGTCGAGCCGACCTCGGCCAGCGCTTCGAGCCGCAGCCCTGGCAGCCACGGCGCCAAGGCCTGCCGCAGCGAAGCGAGACCCCAGTCCAGCGACGCCGACACGGCGTTGTTCAGCGCCGCTTGGGCGCGAGCATGGTGCCGCGGCAATGCGGGCTGCCGCAGCGGCATTCGTAGTCGCGCTTGAGCTTGCGGGTGTAGCGCTCGTCGATCACCAGCCCGTAGTCGTAGAACAGCTCTTCGCCCGGCTGCAGGTCGCGCAGCGCCTTGATGAAGACGCGGCCCTCGTCCTCGTCGGCCTCGCAGTTGGGCTCGCAGGCGTGGTTGATCCAGCGCGAGGCGTTGCCGCCCACCTTGGCGTCGATCACGTGGCCGCCATCGTCGAGGCTGAAATAAAAGGTATGGTTGGGGTCCTTGGGGTCGTGCGGATGGCGGCGCAGCGCCTCGGGCCAGGTGATGATCTCGCCGACGTATTCGATGATGGTGTCGCCGGCCGCGATGGGCTGCAGCGCATAGACGCCCTTGCCGTGCACGCCGGAGCGGCGGACCTGGATGCGCCGGCCCTTGGCCTGGGCCGCCGGCGCAGAGCCCTTGGAACGGTTGTTGCGGCGGGGCGCTTGCGCAGTCGGCTTCATTCGGTACATTGAAATCATGGGCGCGCGCGTGTGTACGTGCGCGCGAGAGCCTTGCATTGTAGGCACGCCCGGCAACGGGCCAGCCCCACCGGACACAGTGAATCAGCACATGGGTAAGACCGTCATCATCGCGGAGAAGCCGAGCGTCGCGCAGGACATCGTGCGCGCGCTCACGCCCGTCTCGGGCAAGTTCGACAAGGGCACCGACCACTTCGAGAACGAGCAATACGTCGTCACCTCGGCCGTCGGCCACCTGGTGGAGATCAAGGCGCCCGAGGCCTACGACGTCAAGCGCGGCAAGTGGAGCTTCGCGCACCTGCCCGTGGTGCCGCCGCACTTCGACCTGGCGCCGATCGACAAGGCCAAGTCGCGGCTGGCGGCCGTCGTCCGCCAGGTCAAGCGCAAGGACGTCAGCGCGCTGGTCAACGCCTGCGACGCGGGGCGCGAAGGCGAGCTGATCTTTCGCCTGATCGTGCAGTACGCCTTCGGCGACAAGCCCAACCCCAAGCCCATCCAGCGGCTGTGGTTGCAGAGCATGACGCCGCAGGCCATCCGCGAGGGCTTCGAGAAGCTGCGCAGCGACGCGCAGATGCAAGGCCTGGCCGACGCCGCACGCAGCCGCAGCGAGGCCGACTGGCTGGTGGGCATCAACGGCACGCGCGCGATGACGGCCTTCAACAGCCGCGACGGCGGCTTCTTCCTCACCACCGTGGGCCGCGTGCAGACGCCCACGCTGTCGATCGTGGTCGAGCGCGAGGAGAAGATCCGCCGCCACGTGCCGCGCGACTACTGGGAGCTGCGCGCCGGCTTCGACGCCCAGGCCGGGCTGTACGAAGGCAAGTGGTTCGATCCCAAGTGGAAGAAGAACCCCGACGATCCCGAACAGCGCGCCGACCGGCTGTGGAACGCCGCCGACGCCGAAGCCATCGCCAAGGCCTGCCTGGGCCAGCCGGCCAGCGTCAGCGAAGAGTCCAAGCCCAGCACGCAAAGCAGCCCCGGCCTGTACGACCTGACCACGCTGCAGCGCGAGGCCAACGGCCGCTTCGGCTTTTCGGCCAAGACCACGCTGTCGATCGCGCAGGCGCTGTACGAGAAGCACAAGGTGCTGACCTACCCGCGGACCGATTCGCGCCACCTGCCCGAGGACTACCTGGGCGTGGTGAAGAACACCTTCGAGATGATCGCCGGCGAAGACCTGCCGGGCCCGCTGCGCGAGCTGGCCGGCCACGCCGCCAAGGGGCTGAAGGACGGCTACGTCAAGCCGACCAAGCGCGTGTTCGACAACGCCAAAGTTTCAGATCACTTTGCCATCATCCCCACGCTGCAGCCGCCGCGCAGCCTGAGCGAGGTCGAGCTCAAGCTCTACGACCTGGTGGTCAAGCGCTTCCTCGCGGTGTTCTATCCGGCGGCCGAGTACCTGGTGACCACGCGCATCAGCAGGGTCAAGACGGCCGCGGGCGCGGAGCACCAGTTCCAGACCAACGGCAAGGTGCTGGTCAACCCCGGCTGGCTGGCGGTCTACGGCAAGGAAGCGCAGGACGAGGATGCCAACCTGGTGCCGGTGCAGCAAGGCGAGGTGGTGCGCACCGAGAGCGTCGACGTCAAGGCGCTGCAGACCAAGCCGCCGGCGCGCTACACCGAGGCCACGCTGCTGTCGGCGATGGAAGGCGCGGGCAAGCTGATCGACGACGACGAGCTGCGCGAGGCGATGGCCGAGAAGGGCCTGGGCACGCCGGCCACGCGCGCCGCCATCATCGAAGGCCTGATCCTCGAAAAGTACATGCTGCGCGAAGGCCGCGAGCTGATCCCCACGGCCAAGGCCTTCCAGCTGATGACGCTGCTGCGCGGGCTGGCGATCGAGGACCTGACCAAGCCGGAGCTGACCGGCAACTGGGAGTACCAGCTCGCCGAGATGGAGCACGGCCGCCTCAAGCGCGACGCCTTCATGGCCGAGATCGCCAAGATGGCCGAGCGCATCGTCAAGAAGGCCAAGGAGTACGACCGCGACACCATCCCCGGCGACTACGCGACGCTGTCCGTGCCCTGCCCGCGCTGCGGCGGCGTGGTCAAGGAGAACTACCGCCGGTTCGCCTGCACCGGCAGCGAAGGCGGCAGCGGCGAGGGCTGCGGCTTCTCGATCACCAAGATCCCGGCCGGCCGCGCCTTCGAGACCGCCGAGGCCGAGGCCTTCATCCGCGACAAGAAGATCGGCCCGCTGGAGGGCTTCCGCTCCAAGGCCGGCTGGCCCTTCACCGCCGAGCTGAAGCTGGCCTTCGACGACGAGATCGACAACTGGAAGCTCGAGTTCGACTTCGGCGACGACGCCAGGAGCGGCGAGGGCGACGGCGAGCCGGTGGACTTCTCGGGCCAGGCGAGCCTGGGCCCCTGCCCCAAGTGCAAGGGCCACGTCTACGAGCACGGCAGCGCCTACGTCTGCGAGCACGCGGTGGGCGCGCACGTCACCTGCGACTTCAAGACCGGCAAGATCATCCTGCAGCAGCCGGTGTCGCACGACGACATGCACCAGCTGCTTGGCAGCGGCAAGACCAAGTTGCTCGACGGCTTCGTGTCCAACAAGACGCGGCGCAAGTTCAAGGCCTTCCTGGTCTACGACAAGAAGGAAGGCAAGGTGGTGTTCGAGTTCGAGCCGCGGGCGCCGCGCGCGCCGGCGGCGAAGAAGACGGCAGCCAAGAAGACCGCCGCCTGACGAGCCGGCGCGCATGACGCTGGCCGTTGCCTACAAGCTGCTGGCCCTCATCGTCGTCGTCGGCCTCGGCTGGGTGGCCGGGCGCTTGCGCTGGCTGGCCCGGCCGCAGGACGCCGACCCCGCGCGCGTCCTCGGCAACGTGGCCTTCTACATCTTCGTGCCGGCGCTGCTGTTCCGCACGATGGCGCGGCTGGACCTGGGCAACATGCCCTGGCGCAGCATCGCGGCGTATTTCCTGCCGGTGCTGGCCGTTCTTTTCTTGTGTTATGTCTCGCAGCGCCGCGCCGCCGCCAAGCACGGCGCGGCGGCGCCGGCGGTGCGCACCATCGCCGCGGTGTTCGGCAACACGGTGCAGGTGGGCATCCCCTTCGTCGCCGCGATCCTCGGCGAGCGGGGGTTGGCGGTGCTGCTGCCGCTGATCAGCCTGCACGCGCTGATCCTGCTGAGCGTGCTGACGGTGCTGGTGGAACTGGACCTCGCGCATGCCCATGCGCGCAAGGCCGGCGCGCAACCGCTGTCGCGCACGCTGGCGCAGACCGCGCGCAACACGCTGATCCACCCGGTCGTGCTGCCGGTGCTGGCCGGCCTGGCCTGGAGCCTCAGCGGCTGGACGCTGCACCCCGCGGTGGACGAGGCGCTGGCCACCGCAGCCGCCGGCGTCGTGCCCAGCTGCCTGGTGCTGATCGGCGTCACGCTGGCGTCGTACGGGCTGCACGGCCAGCTGCGCGCCGGCGTGCTGATCTCGCTGGTCAAGCTGCTGCTGTTGCCGGCGGTGGTGCTGGTGACGGCGCACTGGGGCTTCGGCCTCTCGGGCGTGCCGCTGGCCGCCGCGGTGCTGATGGCCGCGATGCCCACCGGCACCAACGCGATGATCTTCTCGCAGCGCTACGAGTCGGTGCCGGCCGAGGTCACCGCGGCCTCGGTGCTGTCGACGGTGGCGTTCGCGGTCACGGCGCCGCTGTGGCTGGTGGTGCTGGCGCGCGTCGGTTGAGCGTGCCGTCTGCTGCCGACCTGGCTCGACTCGGCGTCACGCCGGTCCACTTCTTGTACGCCTGCGTGAACGTGGTCGGCTCACTGAACCCCAGGTCGGCGGCGATCTGCGCCAGCGACAGGCGGCCTTCCCGGATCAGTGCATTGGCCCGATCCAGGCGGGCCATGTTTGAAATAGCCCGGAACGTCGTGCCTTCCTCTTGCAGCCGGCGCTTGAGCGTGCGTTCGCTGGCGTTGAGCATGCGCGCGTATTCGGTGACGAGCGGTGGGTGGGCCAGCGGATGGCTGGCCAGGTGTTCGCGGATGAAGGTGGCGGTGTCGACCCGGGGGCTGCGCTTCCTGAGCAGTTCCTGGCACATGCGTTCGCACATCTGCGCCGTCATCGGGTTGGCTTGCGGCAGCGGACCTTGCAGCAGTGCGCGGCGAAAGCGAATCGCGTTGAGCGCATGGCCATGCCGGACAGGCGCATCGAACACCGTGGACACGCCTGAACGTCCAGGCCCGGTCGGCCCCGCGAGCTCGAACGACGCCAACCGGAAGTCCGGCCCGATCACGTCGTGCATCACGCGCGCGGTGGCGCCCATCGCGCGCCCCACCACGAAGCGGGCGGTGTCGCCGGCCAAGCCGGGCGCGGGCTTGAACACCATCTGCATCATGACCCCGTCCGATTTGAACGAGATGGCCGCAAAGGTGTAGGTCAACGGCAGCAGGCGTCGTGCGAGCGCAAGCGCCGCTTCGCCGTTGGCGCTGCTCAGCAGGCCGTAGCCGAGCAGCCCGTAGGTCGAGAGCCGATAGGTCAGGCCGACCGCCAGGCCGGCGTCGGCAGCCTGCGGCATCACCGCGCACAGGTTGCGGATGACCCTGAGCTCCTGTGCCGCCGAGAGGGTGGACTCGGGGTCCTTCAGGTCGGCGGGTGCCAGGCGGGTGCCCGCCATCAGGCGCTCGGGTGGGATGCCGCGGGCCTGTCCGAACCGCAGCATGAGTTCGATCGAGGCGGGGCTGCGCGGGTAGTGCCAGGGATCCACGGCTCTCGTCCAGTGGTTGGCCCAGATTCTATAGTTGTTGTCCCGAACGACCCTCGTCGCGCACGGCCGCCCGGCGGAACATGCGTCCACTCCAACACGAGGTGACCCATGAACGCCAAGCCCCGCAGCTACCGCGACCAGCAGGCCTGGAAAGACCTGCAAGCCCTCTTGCCCGAGCGCCTGCGCCTGACCGACGCCAGCGCGCCGCAGGAAGAGTTCTGGAACCACCGCAACCACGAGGTGCACCTCGACCGCTACGCCAATCCGGACGCGCCGGCGAAGCTGATCCTTCACCATGGCGTGGGCACCAACGGCCGCCAGATGTCACTGATCCTGGGCGCCCCGCTCGCGCGCCGCGGCTTCGAGACCGTCGCGCTGGACAACCTCGGCTATGGGCTCACGCGCGTGGCGCCCGGCACCCGCTTCGCCTACGGCGACTGGGTGGATCTGGTGGTGGACTTCATCGCCCACGAGCAAGAACGCGACGACCGGCCGATCGTCCTGTACGGCCTCAGCGCCGGCGGCATGCTGACCTACCACGTCGCGGCGAAGGCGCCCAAGGGTGCGCTGCGGGGCATCGTGGGCATGACCTTCCTCGACCAGCGATCGCAGCAGGTGCGCGACGAAACGGCGCACGACATCCTGACCTCGCGGCTGGGCATCCCGCTGATGGGATTGCTGGAGAAGACCCGGGCCGCGAATCTGAAATACCCGATGACGCTCGCGTCGAAGATGAGCGCGCTGGCCAACAACGAAGCGGCCATGAAGATCTTCCTCCAGGACAGCACGTCCGCCGCCAACTGGATGTCGGTGCGCTTTCTGGACAGCTACGGCAACTACGCACCGGCCGTCGAGCCGGAGCAGTTCGACCGCTGCCCGGTGCTGCTGACCCAACCGGCCGAGGATCGCTGGACGCCGCTGCATCTCAGCACGCCGTTCCTGTCGCGCATCTCCAAGGTCGAGGTCGAGACGGTCATGCTCGAGAACGCCGGGCACTACCCGATGGAGGAACCCGGCCTGCAGCAGATGGAGGACGCGATTGCCGACTTCGTCTTGCGGGTGACGAAGGCCTGAGGCATTGGACGGCGGCTTCTAGCGGCTCCATCGAGACGACGCTGCGTGTCACCCGAGGCTGCGCGCGATGATGAGCTTCTGGATGTGGCTCGTGCCTTCGTAGATCTTGGTCACGCGCACGTCGCGGGCGTAGCGCTCGACCGCGAAGTCGGTCAGGTAGCCGTAGCCGCCGTGGATCTGCAGCGCGTCGGAGCACACGTGCTCGGCCATCTCGCTGGCGAAGAGCTTGGCCATCGAGGCTTCCTTGGCGCACGGGATGCCGGCCGCGCACAGGCGCGCGGCATGCAGCATGAAGCGGTGCGCCACCGCCACCTTCGTGGCCATGTCGGCGAGATCGAAGCTGACGCCCTGCAGCCGGATGATGGGCGCGCCGTAGGCTTCGCGCTCCTTGGCGTAGGTCACGGCCGCGTCCAGCGCCGCGCGCGCCGTGCCGATGGCCACCGCCGCGATCGCAACGCGGCCTTCGGACAGCGAGCCCATGATGCGCTTGTAGCCCGAGCCCTCCTCGCCGATGACGTCGTCCAGCGGCACGCGGCAGTCCTGCAGTTGGATCTGCGCCACGTGGGCCGAGCGCTGGCCCAGCTTTTGTTCGACGCGCGCCACCTGGTAGCCCGGCTGGCGGGCATCGACGATCAGCAGGCTGCTGCCGTTCTTGCCCGCGGCCTTGTCCGTCACGGCCAGCACCAGCCCAATGGTCGCCTGGCTGCCGTTGGAGATGAACTGCTTGCTGCCGTTGAGCCGGTAGTGATCGCCCTCGCGCCGCGCGGTGGTGCGGAACGCCGCAGTGTCCGAGCCTGCCTGCGGCTCGGACAGCAGGAAGGCGCCAATGTGCTCGCCCGTTGCCAGCGGCCCCAGGTACTTGCGCTGCTGTGCCTCGCTGCCGGCGCGGGAGATCATGAAGCCGACCGAGTTGTGCACGTGCATCAGCGTCGCGAAGCCCGCGTCGGCGGCGGCGAACGCTTCGATCGCGAGGCAGTACTCGACGAAGCTCGCGCCCGAGCCGCCATGCACTTCGGGCGTCAGCATGCCCATGAAGCCCAGCTCGCCGACGGTCTTCAACTCGTCATGCGGCCAGGCCGCGCTGCGGTCGCGCTGGGCCGCGGTGGCGGCCACCACCTCCAGCGCCACCTTGCGGGCGCTGTCGCGGATCATCCTCTCCTGGTCGCTCAGGAAGTCGGTCATCGCCAGGCTCCGGTGCGAAGGTGTCGCGCTCAATGCGCCGCGGCGGGTGCCAGTGCACCGGTGGTGGCCGGCCGGTCGCCGACGCGGCGCAGCAGGAAGTGCGACAGCGCCGGGATCAGCACCAGCGCGCCGAGCATGTTCCACACGAACATGAAGGTCAGCAGGATGCCCATGTCGGCCTGGAACTTGATCGGCGACCAGGCCCAGGTCACCACGCCCGCGGCCAAGGTCACGCCGACCAGCGCGACCACCTTGCCCGTGAAGCGCAGCGCGTGACGGTAGGCGTCTTTCAGCGTCGCCCCCGCGCGCTGCTGCGCAAGCTGGATCGACAGCAGGTACAGCGCGTAGTCCACGCCGATGCCCACGCCGAGCGCGATCACCGGCAGCGTGGCCACCTTGACGCCCATGCCGAGCATCACCATCAGCGCCTCGCAGAGGATCGACGTGACGACCAGCGGCACCACGGCCACGACCACCGCGCGCCAGCTGCGGAAGGTGACGAAGCACAGCGCGATGACGGCCGCGTACACGTACAGCAGCATCGTGGTGTTGGCCTGCTTGACGACGATGTTGGTCGCGGCCTCGACGCCGGCGCTGCCGGCCGCGAGCTTGAACTCGCGGTCCTTGGTGCTGTGCAGCCTGGCGAAGGCGTCGGCCGCCTGCACCACGCGGTCCAGCGTCTCGGCCTTGTGGTCGGCCAGGTAGGCCACCACCGGCATCACCGAGCATTCGGTGTTGAAGAGATCGGGGTTGGTCGTGCTCGCCGTGCGTGCCGCGTAGTTCAGCACGTCCTGGTTCGGCGAGATCGTCAGCCACTTGCTGCTGCCTTCGTACGAGCCGGCCGTGATCTTGCGCACCGCGTCGGGCAGCGAGATCGTGGTCTGCACCCCCGGCACCTGCTGCAGCGCCCAGCCCAGGCGGTCGGTCTCGACCAGGGTCTGGTACTCCAGGCAGCCTTCGGGCTTGGTCTTCACGATCACCGCGAACTGGTCGCTCGACAACGCGTAGTGCGCGCTGATGTAGGCGGTGTCCCGGTTGTAGCGCGAGTCGGGCCGCAGCTCGGACGCGCCGGCGTCGAGGTCGCCGATCTTCAGCCGCGTGCCGACCGCAAAGCCGGCCACCGCGAGCGCCGCGGAGGCGGCGATGGCGGCCACGGCCCAGCGCCGCTCGGTGAAGCGCTCCAGCAGCATCCACACGCCGCCGGCGCCCTGCTGCTCGGCGCGCAGGCTGCGCGCGGCGGCCGCGGGGCTGACGCCGGTGTACGACAGCATCACCGGCAGCAGTACGAGGTTGGTGACGACCAGCAGCGCCACGCCGATGCTGGCGGTGATGGCCAGGTCCTGGATGACGGGGATGTCGATCAGCATCAGCACCGCGAAGCCCACCGCATCGGCGGCCAGCGCCGTCAACCCGGCGAGGAACAGGCGGCGGAAGGTGTAGCGCGCCGCCACCAGCCGATGCGTGCCGCGGCCCACGTCCTGCATGATGCCGTTCATCTTCTGCGCCCCGTGGCTGACGCCGATCGCAAACACGAGGAAGGGCACGAGGATGGAGTACGGGTCGAGCTGGTAGCCCAGCAGCGTGACCAGGCCGAGCTGCCACAGCACCGCGATCAGCGAACACGCGAGCACCAGCAGCGTGCTGCGCACGCAGCGCGTCCAGCCGTAGAGGATGGCGGCGGCGATCAGCGCGGCCACGCCGAAGAACACCATCACCTGCTGCAGCCCGTCGAGCAGGTCGCCCACCACCTTGGCGAAGCCGACGATGCGGATGCCGACGTCGACCTGGCCGTCGGCCTTAGCGTACTTGGCGCGGATCTCCTCCAGCCGGCGCGACAGCTCCCACGAGTCCAGCGCCTGGCCGGTGCGTGCGTCCTTGTCCAGCAGCGGCACGAAGATCATGGCCGACTTGAAGTCGTTGCCCACCAGGCTGCCCAGGATCTGCGCGCGGGCGATGTTCTGCCGCAGCTGCTCGATGTCCTGGGCCGAGCCGGCGTAGCGGTCGGGCATCACCGGGCCGCCGTTGAATCCCTCTTCGGTGACCTCGTTCCAGCGCACCACCGGCATCCACAGCGACTTGACGTTGGCGCGGTCCACCCCCGGCGTCAGGAACACTTCGTCGTTGACCTGCTTGAGCACCTGCAGGTAGGCCGGGTCGAAGATGTCGCCGCGGCGGTTTTCCACCACCACGCGCACCGCGTTGCCCAGGCCCTTGAGGTCTTTGCGATGCTCGAGGAAGTTCTTGATGTAGGGCTGGTTCTGCGGAATGGTCTTCTCGAACGCCGCGTTCAGCGTCAGCCGCGTGGCCTGCCAACCCAGCAGCAGCGTCGCCAGCGCGCACAGTGCCACCACCACCAGGCGGTTGTTGAAGATCAGCTGCTCGAAGCGGTTGCCGGATTGCGGGTCGAAATCCTTCAGCTCGCGGATCGCGGGCATCTGGTCGATGTCGGTCGTGACCATGATGGGTGTCTCACTTCAAGCGTTGGACGCGGACGCCGCCGATGCCCGCGAGCGCGAGCGCGCCGTCGGCCATCTCGGCCACCGCAAAGGTCGGCGCCGCCGGCAGCCCTTGCACCGGCTTGACGGTCGCGCCCTCGTCGGTGCTGAGCAGCGCCGTTCCGGCCTGGCTGACCAGCAGCATCGAGCCGTCGGCGCGCACGATGCCGCTGCCGAGGCCCGCCGTGACGCCGGTCGCCACCTTGTCCCAGCTGGCACCGCCATCGGTGGAACGCAAGGCGTTGCCGCGCAGGCCGAAGACCAGCGTCGTCTTCTCGTTGCCCACCACGCCGAACAAGGTGCCCTGGTAAGGCAGCGGCACGCGGGTGAAGCGCTGCTGGGCGCGGTCGAGCTTCAGGACCAGGCCCTGCTCGCCCACGATGGTGAGCGTGCCGCCCGCGGGGCGGATGGCATACAGGTGCATGCCCTTCGGGTTGTCGGTGCGGTCGGTCCACGGCGTCCAGGTCTTGCCGCCGTCGTCGGTGTGCAGGATGAGGTTGAATGCCCCGACTACCCAGCCCTTGCTGGCGTCCTCGAACCAGACGTCGAGCAAGGGCTTGTCGGCGCCGGCGTCGGCCGCCTGGCCACCGTGCCTGGCCAGCAGCGCGCCGATCTGCCGACCGTCGAGCTGGCGCAGCCAGGTGGCGCCTGCGTCCTCGCTGTGCAGGACGACGCCTTCGTGGCCCACCGCCCAGCCCAGGCGCGGCGTCGGGAAGTGCAGCGCGGTGAGATCGACACTGACCGGAACGTCGGCCTGTTCCCAGCGTTTGCCATCGGCCGAGCGCAGGATGTGCCCGCGCTGGCCGGCGACGACGAGCTGCGGGCCGGCCGTCGCCATGGCGTTCAGCGGCGCCCGGATCGCCAGCGGGCTCTTCAGCGCCGGCGACTGCGCGGGCGGCTGGAACACGGCCGCGTCCTGCGCGGCGAACACCACCGCCGTGAGCAGCAGTGCCACGGCTGCCATGCTGGCCAGCAATCGGGTCTTCATGATCGGCTCGCTGTTGGGTTGTTGGGTTGTTGCGCTGACGCGCCGTTGCGCCGTTGCGTCCGGCTAGCGCACGCCCGCGCCGGCCAGGCTGTCGCCCGTCCACTGCGAGTCCGGCGTCAGCGTGTCCGAGATCCGCATGCCGCTCGCACCGGGCCAGACGTTGATGTAGTAGCTGCCGGCCACCAGGTCGTAGTGACCCGAGGTGATGCTGATGGGCGCCGGCACGTCGTAGTTCTGCGTCGTGTAGGCGAAGCCCACGCGCCAGAGCTGCCCGCGGCCGTCGTACTGGTCGGCCGCGACGATGTTCCAGCTGTCCTCGTCCAGGTAGAACGTGCGGCGTGAGTAGATGTGGCGCTGGCCTTCCTTCAGCTTGGCCTCCACCACCCACACGCGGTGCAGTTCCCAGCGCAGGACATCGGGGTTGATGAACTTGGCCTGGAACACCGCCTCGGGCTTGTCGTGGTAGGTGAAGCGGTAGGTGTTGTAGGGCACGTACAGCTCCTTCTTGCCGACGAGCTTCCAGTCGTAGCGGTCCATGCGGCCGTTGAAGAGGTTGACGTCGTCCACCGTCGACATGCCCGCCGTGCTGGGGTTGGGCGTGTCGTACACGAGGTCGGGCGCCAGCCGCACGCGCCGTTGCCCCGGCAGGTACTGCCAGGCCCGGCGGCCCTTGGAGCCGTCGATGCTGTCGTGCGTCATGATCGACTCACCGGCACGGCGTGCGGGCGCCTGGTAGTTGGCACGGGCGCGCGTCAGCATCCCGGACTCTTTCGATTCGTCGTAGAACGGGCGCTCCACGGTCCAGATGCCGCCGGTCGCCATCACCAGCTGGCCGGCGCTGTTGACGTTGTAGGCGGCGTACTTGGGCAGCACCACCGAGACACCGTCGAAGCGCGCGATGTAGTTCAGCATCGCCTCGTTGCCCGACTTCGGGATCGGGAACGGAATACCGGCCTTGGCATCGACGAAGTCCAGCCCGCCGTCGGCCAGCTTGGCGTGCGTCGCGTTCTTGACCGTGTTGTCGAGCACGAACTTCGGAAACGCCGCGGTTCGGTGCGACGGATAGACGTCGATGCGATAGCCGGCGTTGGCCTTCATCAGCGCCTTGGTGCCGTCGGTCAGCTTCTCGGCGTACTTGTCCATGTTCTTGGCGTCGATCGAGAACAGCGGCTTCTCGCTCGCAAAGGGGTCGGGGCGTACGCCCTTGCCCTTGTCGTAGCCCGCCGGCGCCGTGGTCAGGCCGCCCGTGTACTCGGGGATCGTGCCGTCCTTGTTGCCGGCCTTCTCGGCGCCGACCGCCGTCAGCGTGGTGCCGAGCTTCTTGGCTTCGTCGGCCGACACCGCGGCTTGCACGAAACCCAGGTTCGCGGACAGCAGCCCCGCGACGATCATTGCCGTTGCCAGCTTCTTCATGATGCTTGTCTCCGTTTCAGAACGTGGTCTTGAAGGTCAGATAGACGGCGCCGCGGTCCTTGAGCAGTGCCGTCGATCCGTTGTAGATCGCCACCGCGCCGGTGGCGGCATTGGTGGTGTAGGTGCCGAAGTAGTCGACGTAGCGCAGGTCGAAGCGGTACTTGCTCTGCACGTCCAGCGCCAGGCCGATCGAGTAGCTGCCGGCATCCTTGTTGCCGCCCAGGGACACCGCCGAATTGCCCGAGACGCCGATCGACGCGCTCACCGGCAGCGACAGGTCGGCACCGGCAAACACCTGGTACCAAGTCGGCGTGAAGCCGAGCGCCAGGCCCACGGCCTGCTTGCTGACGGCGTCGATGTTGGCGGGGTTGTTGACGTAGGCGGCAGAGCCCTTGAAGACGTTGAACGGGTCCGACGTGACCTTGCTCCAGCGGCTCCAGGTCAACTCGGCATTCCAGGTCGCGGCGTCGAACAAGGCATTGCCGGGAATGCTGCCGATGGCATTGAGAACGCCGTGCCAGGTGTCGCCGCGAGCGCCGAGCGTCTCGCCGGGTGCCGGCAGCGCGTTGGTCCCCGCGACGAGGTTCACGCCGCCGCTGACCAGCGGCATGTTGCGGCGGTAGTTCAGGTCCAGGCCGACGCTGGCGCCGAACACCTGCTTGGCGAGGCTGAAGCCGAGCATCTTGATGTTCGAGCCGTACATCACGAAGTACTGCGCCGGAATCGCCGGCGCCGCGGTCGGCCGCAGCGTCGCCTGCTGCGGCACGCGGTCGCTGAACTCGCGGTAGTACAGCCCGGCCGTGCCATCCAGCCACTCCGGGCTCCAGCGCGCCGCCAGGCCCCAGTCGCCGCGGTTCTTCGGCGTGACATCGGTCGTGCGGGTGACGATGCGCGTGCCGCCGCCCGCCGCCGCGGGCAGCGCGAGGAGGATGGACTCACCACCGTCGAGCAGCGCGTCGCTGAAGCCGAGATAGCTGCCGGCTTCGGGGAAGCGCGAGCTCTTCCACTCCAGGTAATACTGGCCGGCCAGCGACAAGGTCGGCGTCACCTGCACCTGGCCCGAGATCTGGTTCAGTGGCCGGTAGAGCTCCTTGGCCTCGATGCCGGGAGTCGCCAGCGCCTTGGCCTGGTCCAGCGGCGCCTGCGCGTACGCGATGCCGTGGATCGCGCCGCCGCCGAGCAGCGCCTCGCCCCAGTTGATGGTGTGCCGGCCGGCCCGCACCGAGGCGGTGATGCCGCCGACGTCCACGGACGCGAAGGCGAAGGCATCCAGGAACTCGCCCGACGGCCCCTTGAAGTAGCGCTGGGTGGTGTTGCTCAGGCCCAGGGCCCGCACGCCCTTGTCCAGGTGGTTGGAGGTGGCGACGCTGGTGTTGTCCAGCGACCCGGCGTAAGCCTGGTCGTACCAGGTGGCTGCGCTGACGCGCGCGCCGAAGGCCTTGCGGTAGACGACGTCGAACTCGCTCAGCAGGTCGATGCGGTTGGTGACGATGCCGTGGCGCTTGAAGTTGCGGTCGCCGTCGTCGTTGTTGATCGAGCGGATGATCGCGTCGGCCTGACCGTCGGTGCGCAGGCCCAGGTTGTAGCGAACGGTGTTGTCGAAGCGGATCTGCACGTCTTCGTTGCCGACGTCGATCGGGAATGCCGCCGCGCTGGCGCACAGGCCGGCAAAGGCGGCAACGGCTGCCGCCACGCGGGTGATTCGTCTGCTGCTGGTCATCGCTGTCTCCTCGGTGGTTGTCTCATTGGCCGCGGCTTTTGGCGCCGGCGGCCAGCGCCTCCATCAGCGCGGCCACCTGCTGGTTGGAGTCGTCGTAGTAGCGGCTGGTGGCCCAGTCGGTGATCTGCTCGAACTGCTCGGCCAGCGCCTCCGGCGTGGGCGTGGCGATGAAGGTCGGCGCCGTGTCCACCAGGCGCGCGGCGGAGAAGGCACCGCCGCCGGCGGACAGAATCACTTTCGACGGCGCGTTCTCGCCGACGAGGAAGATCGCCGCCGGCGTCACCGCCTCGGGCTTGAGCGCGGCGAACATCGCGGGCGGCATCACGTCCTCGGTCATGCGCGTGGCGCCGATCGGCGCCAGCGTGTTGATGCGGATGTCGTTCTTGCGGCCCTCGATCGCCAGCATGTTCATCAGACCCACCAGCGACACCTTGGCGGCGCCGTAGTTGCTCTGCCCGAAGTTGCCGAACAGGCCCGAGGCCGAGGTCGTCATCAGCACGCGGCCGTAGTTCTGCTCGCGCATCAGCTCCCACACGGCCTTGGTGCAATGCACCGACCCCATCAGGTGCACGTCGACGACGGCGCGGAAGTCGGCGATCTCCATCTTCGAGAAGGTCTTGTCGCGCAGGATGCCGGCGTTGTTGATCAGCACGTCGACGCGGCCGAACGCGGCCTTGGCCTGCTCGACCATCGCCAGCACCTGCTCGAAGTCGCAGACGTTGGCGCCGTTGGCTTCGGCCGTGCCGCCCGCGGCGCGGATCTCGTCGACGACCTTCAGCGCGGCCTCGGACGAGCCGCCCTTGCCGTCGCGGCTGCCGCCGAAGTCGTTGACCAGCACCTTGGCGCCGCGGCGCGCCAGCTCCAGCGCGTGCGAGCGGCCCAGGCCGTTGCCGGCACCGGTCACGATGGCCACGCGGCCGTCGAATCGAATCGTCATGTCAGTTCACCTCTTCAAAATCGAACGAAAAGACCAGCCCCTGCCGGCCGCCGCTTGGCTGCGACCGGGCATCGAAGCAGGCGCCTGGCGCCTGCGCTGAGTTCAGTAGCGCCGGGTGATGGACTCGGCCACGCAGACCGGCTTGTCGGCGCCTTCCAGCGCCATCGAGACTTCCATCGTCAGCTGCGCGCCGCCGTTGTCGATGGCCTCCCAGGCCAGCAGCTTGAAGTGCCCGCGCACGCGGGCGTTGACGGGCACGGGCTTGATGAAGCGCACCTTGTTGAGCCCGTAGTTCACGCCCATCGTGCCCTTGCGGATCTCGAAGGCCGAGGCCATGAACGCCGACATCAGGCTGAGCGTCAGGAAGCCGTGGGCGATCGTCGCGCCGAAGGGGCCGCTCCTGGCGCGCTCGGGGTCGACGTGGATCCACTGGCTGTCGCCCGTCGCCTCGGCGAACAGGTCGATGCGGCGCTGGTCGACGAGGACCCAGTCGCTGCTGCCGATGCGCTGGCCCACCAGGGGCTTGAGGTCGGCGACGGTGTCGTAGCTTTGCATCGCGTTGGCCTCAGAAGCCCTTGAACTGCGGTTCGCGCTTCTCGACGAAGGCGCGCAGGCCTTCCTGGATGTCCCACGAACGCTGGTGGTCGCGCAGCGCCAGCAGCTCGTGGCGCAGCGCGTCGGCGGTGGACTTGTCGGCCGACTCGTTGGCCACCTGCTTCATCTTGGCCAGCACCAGCGGGCTCTTCTTCGCCAGCTTGTCGCCCAGGGCCTGCGCGCGGTCTGCCAGCTCGGCATCGGCAACGACCTCGTTGACGAGGCCGCAGGCCTTGGCCTCGTCGGCCGGGATGGCCTCGCCGGTGAACAGCAGGTACTTGGCCACGTTGGCCGGCACCTTGCGCGGCAGGATGGCCGCGCCGCCGCCGCCGGGGAAGACGCCGAAGTTGGAATGGCCGTCGCCCAGGCGGGCGCTCTTCGCGGCGATGACGATGTCGCAGGCCAGCACGGCTTCCAGGCCGCCGGCCAGCGTGAGGCCGTTGACGGCGGCGATGGTGGGCTTGGGGAAGGCGCGCAACGCATCGAAGAAGGCGACGATGCAGTCGAGGAAGTCCTTCTCGCCCGGCCCGGCGGCGGCACCGGCATGCTTCAGGTCGGCGCCCGCGCAGAACGCGGCGCCGGTGCCGGTGAGCACGACCGCGCGGACCTCGGCGTCGTGCCGCCAGTCGGCCAAGGTGGCGGCCATGCCCTCGACCATCTCGCGGCTCAAGGCGTTCATCGCCTTCGGGCGCTCGAGCGTGATCCAGCCGACCGCGCCTTTCCTGGAAGCAGAGAAGCTCATCGAAGACCCCCAAAAAAAGCAGTTTTTGCTTGAGGGTCAGCTTATGGGGCGGCGGCTGCCGGCGCCCCCTTACTTTGGAGTGGGTGAGGGATGGCCCTGAGCGAACCGTGGGCGAAACCCTAGGCGATCAAGCCCTGCTTCTTCGCCCAGGTCATCGCGTCGTAGCGGCTGGACAGGCCGAGCTTGGTGAGGATGTTGCGGACGTTCCACTTCACCGTGTCGACCGAGATGTTCAGCGTCAGCGCGATGCGCTTGTTGGGCATGGCCTGCGCGACGAGGGCGAGGATCTCCAGCTCGCGCGGCGTGAGGTTGGTGCCCGCCGGCGCGCTGGCCGCGCGGCGGCTCGGTGCCGCCGGTGCATCGCCGGGGCTGCAGCGCGCCAGCAACTCGCGCCGATGCGCCACGGCCGCCTCGTCGAGCCGCGGATCGTCGGCCACCCCGGCCAGCAGCGGCGCCACGCGCGGCCCCTCGTCCAGCAGCGTGCGCACGAGGCCGAAGCGTGACGCCAGCTGCAGCGCCTCGACCAGGCAGGCGGCCACCTCGTCGAAGCGCTTGAGCTCGTCGAGCGCGAAGGCCCGCAGCAGCCGCTCCTGCACCTGCAGGCGAACGCGGCCGTAGGCGTCGCCATGCTCGCGTGCCACGGCCAGCGCCGCGAGGCAGGCATGAGGGTCGTTGCCCGCCAGCGCCAGCCGGGCCTGGGCCACCGCGGCCACGGCCGGGATCTCGGCCCGCGCGCCGCCGGCGCCGCGGTGCTGCGCCGCCAGTTCGGCCAGGCGCGCCGCCACCTCGCGCGCCTGCGGCCGCTGGCCGGCGGCCAGCAGGATGCGAAGCTGCTCGCCCAGCATCCAGGCCACCAGCCGCGGCAGCCCCAGGCCGTGATAGTGGCTGGCCTGCGACGCCAGGAACTCCACCGCGGCCTCGGGCGGCGATTGCAGCGCCAGCAGCCTGGCGGTGGTCAACGCCGCGCCCAGCATGATGGGCGGCATCGACGCCTGCATCACCACGCCGGTGCGGTTGGCCAGCAGCTCGCGCGCCTCGTCCACGCGATCCATCTCGTAGCAGGCGTCGGCCAGCGTCGCGGCCGTGACGGACGCGCTGACCGAGCGGCGTCCGTGCAGCGACTCGGCGACCGCGAGCAGTGGGCGCGAGACGCGGGCGGCCTCGCGCACCCTGCCTTCGGTCAGCAGCAGCAGCCCGCGCGAGCCCTCGGCCACGAGCGCGATGTCGTTCTGGCGCTCGGCCGCCTCGATCGGGTTGTCGTCGAGCAGGCGGTGCGCATCGGCATAACGGCCGACGCTGGCGTAAGCGTAGCCGAGCAGCGAGAGGTAGACATGCAGCAGGTACGGGCTCTCCGACACCACCGCCTGCAGCGGCTCCAGCAAGTCGATGCAGCGCCCCGTGTCGTCGCGCTGCATGGCCACCGAGGCATCGGCCAGCGGCAGCCTGGACGAGATGGCCGGGTCGCGCGCGGCCCCGGTCTCGCGCACCTGCGCCAGCCAGCGCTCGGCCTTGGCATGGCGGGCCGTCATCGACAAGGTCAGGCAGCCGAGGAAGAACAGGCGCGGATGCGCGAACACGGTGTCCTGCGGCAGCCGATCCAGCAGGTTCAGCATCAGGCTCAGGAAGCTGAGGCTCCAGGTGTCGTTGGTCGCTTCTTCGATCAGCTTGGCCGCGAACGCCAGCTCACCGGCGCTCGCGGCGTGGCGCACGGCCTCCACCAGCAGGCCGCGACTCGCGAACCAACGGCTCGCCCGCCGGTGCGGCGCTTCGACGGCCGCCGCACCCCGGCGCGCCAGCCGCGCGGCCAGGAACTCGCGGAACAGCGGATGGAAGCGATACCAGGGCAGCGGATCGTCCAGGTCCACCCGGTACATCAGCAGGTTCTCTTCCTCGGCCCGCGCCAGCAGCGAGGCCGCGCCAGCGCTGCCGGTCACCGCTGCGGCCAGTTCGACGTTGAAGCGCTTGCACACCGACACCTGCTCCATGAAGTCGATCATCTCGGCGGGCAGGTGCGCCACCACGTCCTCGGCCAGATAGGCCTGCAGGTCGGCCGAGCTCCAGCCCAGCTCGCGCAGCCGGGTGCGGGTTTCGGGCCGCGAGCGCAGCATGATGGCCAGCAGCTCCAGGCTCGCCGGCCAGCCGCCGGTCTTGTCGTGGATCAGGCGGATCTCGTCGGCGCCGAGCTTCACCGCGCCGACGTTCTGTTCGAGAAAGCTGCGCGTCTCGTCCAGATCGAAAGGCAGCTCGTCGAAGCCGATCTCGGTCACGCGTCCCTGCACGCGCAGCCGGCCGACGGCCAGCGGCGGCGCGGCGCGCGAGGCGATCACGATGTGCAGCTTGGGCGGGCTGTGCTCCACCAGCTTTTGCACCAGCCGATGCGCGCGCTGGTCGTCGACGAGGTGGTAGTCGTCGATCACGAGGTAGAGATCCTTCAGCACCCCGACGGCGGCGTTCAGCGTCTTCGTGACCACGGCCTCCATGGCACGGCTGAGGTCGCCCTCGACACCGTCGAGCAGGATCGAATCGTCGACGGCAAAGCCCAGGCGCCGCAGCGCCTCGGCCAGGTAGGTGGCGAAACTGGAGAGCTGGCTGTCGTCGTGGCTCAACGACAGCCACGACACGTCGTCGCCGGCCTTCATCAGCTCGCGCCGCCACTGGGCCAGCAGCACGGTCTTGCCGAAACCGGCGCCGCCGGTGACCAGCACCAGCGTGCAGCGCTGCCCCGCCTGCAGCTGCGCCAGCAGTTGCTTGCGAGGGATGAAGCGCGCGCCGATGTGCGGTGGCGCGAACTTCGTCGAAACGAGCAGCTGGTCGAAGTCCATGGCGAAGTCCGATGGCGACGAGCTTGCGTGCGCCGTGCGCCGCATTATGTGCAGCGCCGGCGCGGCGGCGCGCGGATCAGCCGGCGCAGGCCGCCTCGTGCCGGTCGCTGCTGCCGAGCAGCAACTCGCCGACCACGGCGCGCTTGAAGTAGTGTCCGACCAGGTACTCCTCGGTCATGCCGATGCCGCCGTGCAGTTGAATGGCTTGCGCGCAGACCAGCCGGGCCGCGCGGCCGATCAGCGCCTTGGCCGCCGACAGCGTGTGGTCGCGGGTGGGGTCGCGGGTTGGGTCACGCACGCGCTCGTCGCCCGACGCCATCGCCGCCAGCGCGGCATACAGCATCGAGCGCGCCATTTCCATCTCGGCGGCCATGTCGGCCATGCGGTGCTGCAGCGCCTGAAAGCTGCCGATCGTCACGCCGAACTGGGTGCGCGTCTTCAGGTAGCCGGCCGTGACCTCGATGACCTTCTCCATCGCACCCACCAGCTCGGCGCCGAGGGCGACGATGCCGTGCGCCAGGCCGCTGCGCAGCGCCGGCAGGCCACGCCCGGACTCGCCGAGCACGGCATCGGCAGCGACCCGCACGTCGTCCAGCACCAACGCCTCGGCCCGGCTGCCGTCGTGCAGCGACACCGGCTCACGGCGCAGGCGCGGGGCCGCGGCATCGACGAGGAACAGGCTCACCTCAGCAGCCGGCGCGCCGGTCATCCGCGCCGAGACGATGTAGTGTTGCGCCAGGCCCCCGCTGAGCACCAGCGACTTGTGGCCGTCGAGTCGATAGCCGCCATCGGCTGGCCGCGCCTGCGTCGACACCGGCAACGGCATGCCACGGTTGCCGGGCTCGCTGTGGGCCAGCGCCAGCCGCACTGAACCATCGGCCAGCAACGGGAGCCAGCGGTCGTGCTGCGCCGCGCTGCCGCCGGCGAGCAGCGTCTGTGCCGCCATCACCGCACAGCCGAGATAAGGTTCGAGCACGAGCCCACGGCCCAGCTCGTGGGCGATCAGCGCGGTCTCGACCACGCTGCCGCCGCTGCCGCCGTGGCCTTCGGGCAGCGCGGCGGCCAGCCAGCCGTTGTCGGCAAAGGCCTGCCAATGTGCGGCGCTGGCGGCGCTGGCAGCGCTGGTGGCGCTGGTGGCGCGGGCCTCGAACGCGTAGGCCTTGTCGACGTAGCGCCGCACGCTGTCCTGCAGCAGTTGCTGTTCCGGGGTCAACGTGAAGTCCATGGGGCCGCCTTCAGAACCCGAACAGCAGCTTGGCGACGATGCCGCGCTGCACCTCGCTCGTGCCGCCGTAGATCGTCGAGGCGCGGCGGAAGAACATCTCGCCGGCAAAGCCGCCGCGGTCGACCACCGCACCCTGCTCGCCCAGCGCTTCGACCAGCGCATCGGTGATGCGCTGCTGCAGCTCGGTGGCGCGCACCTTGAGCATCGAGCCGAGCGGGTGCACGCGCGGGTCGTGCGCCATCTCCAGCGCCGCGACCCGCTGCACGAACATGCCGACCGCGGTGACCTCGGCCTCCGGCCGGGCGAGTTTCAGCGCGAACTCGGGCCGCTCGCGCAAGCGCCCGCCGCCGGGCTGCGGCGCGTCGGCCAGCGCCTGCAGCTGGCGCAGGTAGCGCTTGAGCATCGGCAGGTCGGCCGTCGTCGCGTGTTCGTTGTTGAGCAGGAACTTGGTGATCGCCCAGCCCTGCCCCTCGTCGCCGACCCGGTTGACCAGCGGCACGCGCACGTCGTCGAAGAACACCTCGTTGAGGTGGTCGCCGCCGTCGATGCTGTGGATGGGCCGCACCGTGATGCCCGGCGACTTCATGTCGACCAGCAGAAAGCTGATGCCGGCGTGCTTCTTGGCGTTGGCGTCGGTGCGCACGAGCAGGAAGATCCAGTCGGACTCGTGCGCGTGGCTGGTCCAGATCTTCTGCCCATTGACGACGTAGTGATCGTGGTCGCCGTCGCCCATGCGTTCGGCGCGCGTGCGCAGCGACGCGAGGTCCGAGCCCGAGCCGGGCTCGGAGAAGCCCTGGCACCACAGCCGCTCGCCGCGCAAGGCAGCCGGCAGGTGCTCGGCCTTCTGCTGCGGCGTCGCGAACTCGTTGAGCACCGGGCCGAGCAGCTTGTGCATCAGCCCGTCCAGCGTCGGCGTGCCGGCGGCCACGCACTCCTCGTCGAACACCAGCCTGCGCTGCACCGACCAGCCGGTGCCGCCGTGCGCCAGCGGCCAGGATGGCGCTCCCCAGCCGTGCGCGTGGAGGATGCGCTGCCAGCGCGACACCGCCGCGGGCCGCGAGCGCGCGAAGGTGGGCGTCGTGCGCAACTCGGGCGGCAGCTGCTCGGACAAGAAGCAGCGCACCTCGGATCGGAACGCATCGAGCCCGGCATCGGGGCGGAAGTCCATGCGGCGGCCCCGTTTCAGTTGCGGTACATCGTGACCACGGCGGCGCCGCCGGTCGCGACGTTGTGTTGCAGCGCGATGCGCGCGCCCGGCACCTGGCGGCGCTCGGCGCGGCCGCGCAGCTGCTGCACGAGCTCGAAACATTGCGCCAGGCCGGTGGCGCCGGCGGCGTGGCCGCGGGCCAGCAGGCCGCCGGACGGGTTGACGACGGCGCCGCCGCCATCGGCACACAGCTCAAGCGCGTCGCAGGCCTGCCGCTCGTGCGGCGCCTGGCCGTCGTGCAGTTCGACGACGTCGATGTCGCGCGGCGCGACGCCCGATTGCCGGTACACCCGGCGCGCCGCCGCGCGCGACCTGTCGAAGCCCGCGCGATCGCCCGCGGCCGGCGCGTCGGCCGCCGGTGCGGCATCGCTGGCCATGGCCTGCGCGGCGATCCACACCCGCGCGTCCAGCCCGTGCCGGCGCGCGAAGTCCTCGCTGCAGAGCACCGCGGCCGCCGCCCCGTTGGCGATCGGCGCCGCCGTCGTGCGCGCCATGACGGCGGCGCCCGCGGCGCCGCCCGGCGCCTGCTCGAAGCCGAGCGCGAGCACGATCTCGGCCTCGCCGCTGGCAATCGCCTGGCGCGCCAGGAACAAGGCCGTCGATCCGCTGGCGCCGCCATTGCGGACGTTGACGATCGGGATGCCGGTCATGCCGATGTCGTAGAGCACCCGCTGGCCAGCCGTCGAATCGCCGTGCACGTAGCTGACGAAGGCCTGCTGCACCGACTCGTAGCCGGCGCGGGCATCCGCCAGCGCCAGGCGCGCGGCCTGCGCGCCCAGCACCGCATAGTCGGGGCCTGCCCCGGGTTTGCGAAACGGGGTCATGCCGACCCCTGCAACGACGACTCGCATGGCCGTGCCGCTGGCGTACCGGGCCGCCCGCTAGACGCGCGAACCCCGCGCGAAGATGCCGATGTGCTCGGTCGCCTCCTCCACGCGCCACAGGCCACCGCCGTTGCCCTGCACCGCCAAGCGCGCGCCTTCCACCTGGCGCGGCCCGCATTCGCCGCGCAACTGGCCCACGAGCTCGAAGATCTGCCCCAGGCCGGTGGCACCGATCGGGTGGCCCTTGGATTCCAGGCCGCCCGACGGGTTGACCGGGATCGCGCCGCCGATGCTGGTGTCGCCGCGCTCGGCCAGCACGCCGCTCAGGCCGGGCTCACGCAGGCCCAGGCTCTCGAAGGTGAGCAGCTCGCCGATCGCGGTGGCGTCGTGCACCTCGGCCACGTCGATGTCGGCCGGCGCGATGCCGGCCTGCTCGAAGGCGTCCTTCGCCGCCTGCTTGGTGCAGCCGTGCTCGTAGTCGAGCGCGTCGCGCGCCGACGCCGAGCGCACCACCGAGGCCAGCACCTGCACGGCGCGCCGGCGGTCGAAGCCGTGCTTCTTCAGTGCCGACTCGGTGCACAGGACGGCCGCGGCCGCGCCGTCGGAGATCGGCGAGCACATCGGCATCGTCAGCGGAAACGTGATCGGCGTCGCGGCCAGGATCTCGTCGATGCCCATCGCCTTGCGATACTGCGAACGCTCGTTGTGCACCGAGTGGCCATGGTTCTTGGACGACACCGCCGCCAGCTGGCGCTGCGTGATGCCGAAGCGCTCCATCAGGCCGCGGCCGAGCGCCGCGTAGACGTCCATGAACGGGCTGTAGGGCTTGTCGGACTGCGTGCCCGGCGGCGGCACGATGCTGCGCCCCATCGCCGACAGGTAGCCCTTGTTGGCCTCGAAGGTCTCCAGGTCCCAGGCCGACTCGAAGCACGAGAACATCTTGGCCTTGTCGCCCGAGTACATCTTCTCGGCGCCCACCGCCAGCGCCACGTCGGCGGCACCGGCGCGCAGGTGCATCACGGCCAGGTTGAAGGCGTGGCTGGACGATGCGCAGGCGCCCTCCACGTTGTAGATGGGGATGCCGTCGATGCCCAGCGGCAGCAGCGCCACCTGGCCGCGGATCATGTGCTGGCCTTCGAAGTGGCCCTGCGTCGTGTTGCCGAAGTAGGCTGCGCGGATCAGCCTGGCGTCGCAGCCGGCGTCCTTCAGCGCGTCTTCGACCGCCCACGCGGTGAGCTGCTTGACGCTCTTGTCGGTGTGGCGACCGAAGGTCGTCATGCCGGCGCCGACGATGTAGATGTTCTCCATGGCGATATCAGGCTCCGAGAAACGGTGGATGGGATCGAAGGTACGCGCGGCGAGGGCGGCGCGCCCCCTCACATCGGGATGGGATGGCGCGGCATCAGAGGCTGCGGCCGATGATCAGCTGCTGGATGTGGCTGGTGCCTTCGTAGATCTTGGTGACGCGCGCGTCGCGGTAGTAGCGCTCGACCGGGAAGTCGGTGAGATAGCCGTAGCCGCCGTGGATCTGCAGCGCGTCGGAGCACACCTTCTCGGCCATCTCGCTGGCGAACAGCTTGGCCATCGACGCCTCCTTGGTGCAGGGCACGCCGGCCTCGTGCAGGCGTGCCGCATGCAGCATGAACTGGTGCGCCACTTCCACCTGCGTGGCCATGTCGGCGAGGTCGAAGCTCACGCCCTGCAGCTTGATGATGGGTGCGCCGTAGGCCTCGCGCTCCTTGGCGTACCGCACGGCCGCCTCCAGCGCTGCGCGCGCCACGCCGATGGCGACGGCCGCGATGCCGATGCGGCCTTCGGACATGCCGGCCAACATGCGCGCATAGGCGCTGCCCTCCTCGCCCAGCAGGTGGTCGGCCGGCACGCGGAGGTCTTCCAGCACGATCTGCGCGACGTGTGCCGAGCGCTGGCCCAGCTTGTCCTCGACCCGCGCGACCTTGTAGCCCGGCGCCTTGGGGTCGACGATGAACAGACTCGCGCCGCGCTTGCCCGCGCTCTTGTCGGTGATGGCCAGCGCGAAGGCAAAGCCGGCCTCGCTGCCGTTGGAGATGAACTGCTTGCTGCCGTTGAGGATGTAGTGGTCGCCGTCGCGGCGGGCGGTGGTGCGGAAGTTGGACGTGTCGGAGCCGGCCTGCGGCTCGGTCAGCAGGCCGCAGGCGATGGTCTTGCCGCTGGCCACGCCGGGCAGGTACCGGCGCTTCTGCGCCTCGGTGCCGAAGCGGTGCAGCCAGTCGCCCATGCCGTTGTGCACGTGGACGATGGTTGCGAAGCCGGCATCGGCAGCCGCGAACTCCTCGATCGCCAGGCAGTACTCGACGAAACCGAGCTTGCTGCCACCCCAGGCCTCGGGCACGTGCATGCCCAGGAAGCCCAGCTCGGCCACCGCCCGCAGCTCATCGCGCGGCCAGGCGGCCGTGCGGTCGCGCTCGGCCGCGGTGGCGGCCACGACCTCGCGCGCCACCTTGCGCGCCGCGTCGCGGATCATCGTTTCCTGCCCGCTCAGGAACGCGCCCGAGTTGTCCTGCATCGTCATCTCCTGGGAAGCTGTGCGCACTATGGCGAGCGCCGGGCGCCCGGCGCCCATCACTTTGGAGTGGGGAGGGCGCCGCGCCGCCGCTGAAGAATCGGCACCTGCAACGACCCAGGAGACGACGGACATGAAGATGAACTTCGCGCGCATGGTGGGCCAGCTGGCCTTGCGCTTCGGCGACCAGGAAGCCCTGGTCAACATCGAGCGGCAGCGCCGCTACAGCTACCGCCAGCTGCACCTGCACACCAACCGCATCGTCAACATGATGCGCACGCGGCTGCACCTCAAGCGCGGCGACACCTACGTGTGCATCCTCGAGAACGACAACCTGTCGCTGCTGCACGTGTGGACCGTGTTCAAGGGCGAGGCCGCCGGCGCCTTCACCAACTACCGCGATTCGGTCGACGAACACCGCTGGCAGATCGGCTTCATCAAGCCGCGCGTGGTGTTCATCGAGAACGCGCTGCTCGACAGCCACTTCGAGATGCTGCGCGAGCTGGGCGTCACCGTCGTCTGCATGGACCGCCTGGCCGCGCCGCATGAGCCGCGCGACGGCCTGCTGGTGTTCGACGAGCTGCTGCAAGGCGTGTCCGACGCCAACCCCGAGGTCGAGAGCGACACGATGACGGACATCATGCTCTACCGCTTCACCGGCGGCACGACCGGCAAGAGCAAGTGCGCGCAGTACACGATGGACAACTGGCTGGCGCTGCGCGACGCGCTGTACACCGAGAACGAGCAGATCTACGACGCCGACCAGCGCTACCTGCACATGGCGCCGCTGAGCCACGGCTCGGGCCTGGGCGTGCTGGCCACGCTGTTCCGCGGCGGCTGCACGGTGACGCAGAACGTGCCCGACCTGAAGGCCTGGTGCCGCAACGTCCAGGCCGAGCGCGCCACCTGCACGCTGATGCTGCCGACGCTGGTCTACCGGCTGCTCGACATGCCCGAGGCCACGGCACACGACCTGTCGAGCCTGCGCACCATCGTCTACGGCGGCGCGCCGATGAGCCCGGCCAAGCTGCACCAGGCGCAGCAACGCTTCGGCAACATCTTCGTGCAGGTGTACGGCGCGACCGAGATCCTGACCACCGCGGCGATGCTGACCAAGGCCGACCACCTGGACATCGGCGGCGACGACAAGCACCTGTCGTCGGCCGGCCGGCTGTCGCCGGTGGTCGAACTCAAGATCGTCGACGACGAGGGCCAGGAAGTGAAGCAGGGCGAGACGGGCGAGATCTGGCTGCGCTCGCGCGGCACGATCACGGGCTACCTGAACAACCCCACCAGCACGGCGGCGGAGTTCCAGGACGGATTCTGGAAGTCCGGCGACCTGGGCTACGTGGACGACCGCGGCTTCCTGTACCTCGTGGACCGCAAGAAGGACATGATCATCACCGGCGGCTTCAACGTCTACGCCGTCGAGGTGGAGGCCGCGCTGAACGCGCACCGCGCGGTGGCGATCTCGGCGGTGGTCGGCGTGCCGCACGAGGAATGGGGCGAGGCCGTGCACGCCGAGGTGGTGCGCCGTGACGGCGCCGAGGTCACGGTCGAGGAACTGATCGAACACGTGAAGGGCCGAATCGGCCGCTTCAAGGCGCCGAAGGCCATCGTCTTCGTCGAGCAGCTGCCGGTGAGCGTGGTCGGCAAGGTGCTGCGCCGCCACGTGCGCGACAAGTACTGGAAGAACCAGGCCCGCCGAGTGTCGTGATGCGTTGATCGGGGCTTCTGCGCAGGCGCAGAAGCCCCGATCCATGCGCACCGCAACCGCGGCAGCGCAACGTCAGGGCGTGACGATGTTGAACATGGCCTTGAACGAGACCATCATGCCCAGCAGCTCGCCGAGCTTGCCGCCCTCGCCTTCGATCCGGATGTCGCCTTGCCGGATGGCCGTGGGCAGGTCGAGCTGGCGCAGGCTGATGCGCACCAGCGTGTCATGGCTCATCGTGACGGTGGCATCGGCGCGCACGTGCCGGCTGCCTTCGCGGTAGGTCAGCACGCCGTTGCGCAGCGTCAGCGCAAACGGCTTGTTGAGATCCGAGAACACCCAGTTCAGCGTCATGTCGCGGCCCACGGCCTTGTCGACATCGAGCCGCACCGCCAGCACGTCGAAGTACATCGCCGGCTCGATGGCCCGGATCAAGTCGGCCGAGGCCGGCGAGACGGCGTAGTCGGGCAGGCCGTTGCGCAGTTCGTTGGCGCCCGAGAGGTACATGTTGCGCCAGGTCGCGTTCTCGGCCTGGTAGCCCAGCTGCTCCAGCGCGTCGGCCTGCGCTTCGCGCGCGGCCCGGTTGTCGGGCTCGGCAAAGACGAGGTGGTTGCCCAGCTGCGCGGCCCAGCGGTAGTCGCCCTTGGCCATCGCGGCGCGCATCTGCTCGAGCACCTTGGCCGCGCCGCCGATCGCCTCGACCATGCGCTTGCCGGTGTCCACCGGCGGCAGCGGGTTGAGGTTGGCCGGGTTGCCGTCGTAGAAGCCGATGTAGCGCTGGTACACCGCGCGCAGGTTGTGCTGCAGCGAGCCGTAGTAGCTGCGCGTGTACCACTTGTTCTCCAGGTTGCCCGGCAGCCTGGGCGTGGCCTCGGCGATCTCGTTGGCGGTGTAGCCCTGGTTCAGCAGGTGCAGCGCGCGGGCATTGAGGTAGGCGTACATGTCGCGCTGGTCGGCCAGCAGCGTGCGGATGCGCTCGCCGCCCCAGGTGGGCCAGTTGTGCGTCACGAACATCACGTCGCTGCGGTCGCCCCAGCGCACCAGGCTGTCGTCGAGGTAGCGCGCCCAGGCCTTGGCGTCGCGCACCAGCGCGCCGCGCGGCGTCAGCAGGTTGTGCATGCTCTGGATGGCGTTCTCGGCCATGCACAGCGCGCGCAACTGCGGTAGGTACAGATGCATTTCCGCCGGCGCCTCGGAGTCGGGCGTGAGCTGGAACTCGAAGTCGAGGCCGTCGATGCGGTGGGTCTCGAAAGGTTTCTCGATCAGCACCGTCGGCGCGATCAGCGTGAAGCTGCCGTTGAGCGGCGTCGTCTTGCCGTTGCCGGCATCGACCTGGCCCTGCACGCCGCGCGGCAGCAGCGAACCGAACTGGTAGCGGGCGCGGCGCGCGATCGCCGTGCCGGCCAGGATGTTCTCGCTCACCGCTTCCTGCATGAAGCCCGACGGCGCGTAGATCTTCACCTTGCCGGCCTTGACGTCGGCCTCGTCGACCACGCCGCGCACGCCGCCGAAGTGGTCGAGGTGGCTGTGGCTGTAGATCACCGCCACCACGGGCTTGCGCGGACGGTGCTGGTAGTACAGCGCCATCGCCGCGCGCGCCGTTTCAGTCACGGACAGCGGGTCGATCAGGATCAGGCCGGTGTCGCCTTCAATCACCGTGAGGTTGGCGACGTCCATGCCGCGCAGCTGGTAGATGCGGTCCGTCACCTGGAACAGGCCGGCGTGCGCATTGAGCTGGGCCTGCCGCCACAGGCTCGGGTGAACGGTCTGCGGGTTCTGGTCGGGCTGCAGGAAGGCGTAGGACGCCATGTCCCACACCGTCTGGCCGGCCGCATTGCGGATGACGCCGTTGAACGGCGCGATCAAGCCGCGCTTGACGGCCTCGTAGTCGCTGCGGTCGGTGAAGGGCAGCTGGTTCAGCGCCGCGGCGTTCTGGTTCACGGTCAGCGTGCTGGCGGGCTTGCCGATGGCCTGCGCGGCCGGCAACTGCTGCGCGCCGGCCTGGGCGCCGATCAGCAGGCTCAAGGCCGCTGCCGCCAGTGCCGTCAGCCGCCGTGGGGCCGCGCCGCCGTTGATGTTCGCTCGTTTCATGCTGCTCTCCTGGTGGATGCCACCGACTTGTTCGCCACGGTCTTCTTCGCTGCGACCTTCTTCGCTGCGACCTTCTTCGCTGCGGCCTTCTTCGCTGCGGCCTTCTTCGCTGCGGCCTTCTTCGGCTTGGCCGCGGCGGCGGCCGGCAGCAGCATCGTCGCCGCCGCGGCCTTCATCTCGTCGAACGAGTCGCGCAGGCAGCGCGCGAGGAACTCCGGGTCGGGCACGACGTTCGGCGAACTCGTCAGCGAGATGAACAGCCTGCCGCAGTAGCTCGACGGATTCCAGATCAGCGACATGCCGTCGGTCACCGGGCCCACGCCGCCCCAATGCACGAGCCTGGCGCCCAGCATGTACAGCGGCGTCGACGGCCCCGGGATGTTGGTGACGAGGCAGTTGTGCAGCACGACCGGCCCTTTGCCGCCGACGCCGGTCAATGCCGCCAGCTTGCCCGCCAGGCCCAGCGTCGCCGGTGGCGCGAACTTCTGGATGTCGGTCAGCTGGCGGGCGCCGATCGCGCTTTGCATGCCCTTGGACGCCGCGGTCGCCGCCTGCACCGCAGCCAGGCGGGCCATCGGGTCGGCGATGTCCGTGCCCATCGGGAAGCGCATCACGGAGACGGTGTTGCCGCTGGCTTGCGCCTGCGTGCCGGCCGGACGCGTGTTCACGGGCGCCAGCGTCACCAGCGAGCGCTCGGGCAATTCCTTCTTCGCCAGCAGGTAGCGGCGCATGGCGCCGCCGATCAGCGCGATCAGCGCGTCGTTGACCGTCGCGCCGGGCACCACGCTCTTGATCGCCTTGACCTCGGCCAGGTCCAGCGTCACCGAATCCCACACGCGGCTGGACTGCACGTCGGCATTGAAGCGGGTCTGCGGTGCCGTGACGTCACCGCGCAGGCCCGCCTGCATGAAAGCGCGCCACTTCGCCAGCGCCATGCGCGGCAGCACCTGCGCCAGCGGCTTGGCCACGCGGCCGAGGCCCATCACGTTGTCGGCCAGCGCGCGGTTCAGCGTGTCGACGAACTTGCCGCTGATGCCCTGCGGCGGCACCGAGCGGGCCAGCTTGACCACCGGCTTGCGGCCCCCGGCGGCCTGCTGTACGTCGTGCAGTGCCCAGGTCAGTTCGGTCGCCGCGGTGCCGTCCATCGCGGCGTGGTGGATCTTGCTCAGGATCGCGAAGCTGCCCTTGGGAATGCCTTCGATGTTGTCGAGCCCCTCGATGACGTACATCTCCCACGGCGCGCGGGCGAGGTCGATCGTGCGCGCATGGATGCGCGACACCAGGATGCAGAACTGCCGCCAGTCGCCCGGCTTGGGCAGCGCGAAGTGGCGCACGTGGAAGTCGATGTCGAACAGCTCGTCCTCCACCCAGAACGGGTAGCCCAGGCTGAACGGCACCTGCACGATGCGCCGGCGCAGCACCGGCGACGCGTCGAGCCGGCTCTCGACGTGCTGCACGACCTGGCGGAACCCCAGCGGCTGGTCGCCGAGGGGCGTCTGGTCGTAGATGTAGACCATCGTGCCGTGCGATGCGGCGTGCGGCATGTCGACGTGCAGGAACATCGCGTCCTGCCCGGTCAGCTTGTTGGTCATGGTGTGTCCTGCTTTGAAGGGTCGGCTGCAGCCATCGTAGGAAGCCGGCTGCGGCGCGACCCACTCCCTTTGGAATGGGTCGGCGCGAGGCGGCGGCTTGCGCCCCTTCCAAAAGGAGGGGACCGCAGGGCCAGGCGCGACCTATCGTGGCCCCAACTTCACGATGGACGCCGCCAGCGAATGACAAGGACACGATCGGCCGGGCCCGCGGCGGGCCCGGCCTGGTGGGAGCAACTGCCTGAGGACTTCCGGCGCCATGCCAATCCGGCCGCGGTGCAGCCGCGCCACCGGCTGCAGGTCAAAGGCACGGCGGCGCTGGAGCGCGTGGCGCGCGTGCCGCTGGCCGGCATGGTGGCCGCGGCCATGACGAGCGCACTGTCCGAACGCGGCCGCACGGCGCGCGAGCTCGACGCGCTGCGCTTCTACGAGCCGCTGGCGCGTGCCGGTGATGCGTCGCGGGTGTTCCTGCCGCCGTCGGACGACATCGCGCTCGACGAACAGGCGCTGCCGCCGCTCGCAACGGGCGGCAGCACGATCCGGCGGCGGGCGCTGCGCTTCCTGAGCCCCTACGTGCCCTTGAATCCGGCCGCCGCCGACGACATCGCGGCGATGAAGCGCAGCGCGGTGGCGCATGCGGAGCATTGGCAGCACGGCGACACGGCGCGGCCGACGCTGATCGTGGTCCACGGCTTCGGGGCCGACGCGCCCTGGCTCAACGCGCACATGCTGGCGCTGAAATCGCTGTACCGCCGCGGCCACGACATCCTGCTCTTCACCTTTCCGCACCATGGGCCGCGGGCCGAGCCGTGGTTGCCCTTCAACGGTTGGGGCGTGTTCGCCAACGGGCTGCTGCACTTCATCGAAGTCACGCTGCTGGCGATCCACGACCTGCGCGTGTTCATGCGACACCTCAAGGCGCGCGGGTCGGGGCGCATCGGGGTCAGCGGCATCTCGCTCGGTGGCTACACCGCAGCGCTGCTGGCGAGCGTCGACGACGGTCTCGACTACTGCATCCCCGTCGTGCCGGCGGTGAGCCCGGTCGACGCCTTCCTGCAGTGGCAGCCCACCGGCCTGCTGCTGTCACGGCTGATGCGCCGGCACGGCATCAGCCTGACCGAGATGCGCGGCTTGGCGGCCGTGCACAACCCGCTGAGCTATGTGTCGCCGATGGCCGGCGAGCGCGTGCTGATCATCGGCGGCGCCGGCGACCGCATCACCGAGCCGCACCACGTCGAGTTGCTGCACCGGCACTGGCCGGGCAGCACGATGCACTGGTTCCCCGGCAATCACCTGCTGCACTTCGGCCGCCGCGGCTACCTGCAGCGCATGCGGCAGCACATGGACCAGTGGGCCTTCACGGCCTGACAGGCTCGCCCTCGGGCTGAAGGGCCGGGCGCCGGCTGCGCCAGCGCCGCGGTGGTTGCGGCGACCGTGGCGAACAGCGGCACCAGCGTCAGGTCGATCGCCAGCCGGTGCGTCGCCGTGCCCGCTCAGGTCCGATACATCGTCACGACGGCGGCGCCGCCGATGCCCACGTTGTGCTGCAGCGCGACGCGCGCGCCGTCAACCTGCCGCTGTCCGGCCTGGCCGCGAAGCTGCTGCACCAGCTCGCAGCACTGCGCCAGTCCGGTGGCGCCGATCGGGTGGCCTTTCGACAGCAGGCCGCCCGACGGATTGACGACATAACGGCCACCATAGGTGTTGTCGCCGTCGTCGATGAATTTCTGCGCGCCGCCTTCCGCGCACAGGCCCAGCGCTTCGTAGGTCAGCAGCTCGTTCTGGGCGAAGCAGTCGTGCAGCTCGACGACGTCGACGTCGTCGGCGCCGATGCCGGCCAGCTCGTACACCCGCTGGGCGGCGGCGCGCGACATGCCGAAGCCGGCGAGGTGGCGCATGTCGCCGGAGTCGAAGGTCTCGGGGCCATCGGTGGCGAGGGCCTGGCCGGCGATCCACACGCGCGCGTCCAGCCCATGCTGCCTGGCATAGGCCTGGCTGCACAGCACGGCGGCGGCGGCGCCGCAGGTCGGCGGGCAGGCCATCAGGCGCGTCATCACGCCGGGCCACATCACCAGGTCGGCCATCACGTCCTCGGTGCTCACGACCTTGCGGAACACGGCCAGCGGGTTGTTCGCTGCATGGCGGCTGGCCTTGGCGCGGATCTTCGCGAACGATTCCAGCGGCGTGCCGAAGCGCTGCATGTGCGCCTGCCCCGCGGCGCCGAACAGGCGCAGCGCCGGCGGCACGCCATCGGGCACGACGCTGTCGCAGGCCTGCTGGAAGCGCTCCAGCGGGGCCGGCCGGTCGCTGTAGACGTTGCCCAGGGCACCTGCGTTCATCTGCTCGAAGCCAAGCGCCAGCACGATGTCGACCTCACCGCTGGCGATCGCCTGGCGTGCCAGGTACAGCGCCGACGAACCGCTGGCGCAGTTGTTGTGCACGTTGATGACGGGGATGCCGGTCATGCCCACCTCGTACAGCACCCGCTGGCCGCAGGTGGAGTCGCCGAACACGTAGCTGGCGTAGGCCTGCTGGATCGCCGCGTAGGCCACGCCGGCATCGGCCAGCGCCAGGCGCACCGCTTCGGCGCCCATCGCCGGATAGGTGTCGCCCTGACCGGGTTTCTTGAACGGGATCATGCCGACCCCTGCCACGACCACTTTGCTCGTCATTGCTGGCTCCAAAGAATCAATCGGAAATTCACGTCGCATCCGGCTCGAAGCGCGGCGCGCTGGCGTAGGCCGGCGGCTGCCGGGCCATGAAGCGCGCCAGCGCGTCGACGTGGAAGCTGCTGCCGACGCACAGGCCCTGCAGGGCGGCCTCGAGTTGCGCGAGGCCGGCGCGGTCGGATTCGAAAGAACGGTTGAGGATCTGCTTGGCCATGCCGAGCGCGGCGGTCGGCGCGTCGTCGAAGCGGCGCGCGAACGCCAGTGCGGTGGCCAGCAGCCGATCGGCCGGCACCACGGCCTGCACGAGGCCCATGGCCAGCGCCTCGGCGGCCGGGATGTCGCGTGCGCTGAACACGATCTCCTTGGCGCGCACCAGGCCCACCAGGCGCGGCAGCACGTACAGCAGCGACAGGTCGGGCACGAAGCCCAGGCGCGCGAAGCTGGGCATCAGGCGCGCGCGCTCCGACGCGATGATGAAGTCGGCGCCCAGCGCCAGCGACATGCCGGCACCGACGGCGGCGCCATCGACCGCTGCGACCACCGGCTTGCCAAGGTCGACCAGATCGGTCAGCCAGCGGTTGGCGTCGAGCAGCAGCGCGCGCACGGCCAAGGGCTTGTCGCTGGCGCCGGCGCTGCCGCCGCCGTTTTCGCCGAGTTGCGCACCGGAACAAAAGGCCCCGCCGGCACCGGTGACCACCACCGAAGCGACGCTGGGGTCGTCCCGTGCAGCGCGGATGGCGGCCGGCATCGCCTGCATCAGCGAGGCGTCGAGCGCGTTCTTGAACTGCGGCCGGTTCAGCGTGATGACGGCGACCTTGCCCTGCTTCTCGTAGACCAGCACCTCGTCGGCCATGGTTGGGGTTCTTGCGCTCTGAAGATGAGCCCGGAGCCTAGGCAACGGGCCTGGAGGCGTCCCCACCCCGTTGTGATGGGGGCGACGGGCGCCGGCGACCGGTCCCGTCGGCGGGTGGGACGGCAGCTGGCGGCGCCACGGTCGATGGCCGATTTGGGACAATCGCCACCATGAACCCGAACGATCTTCCCGCCTACATCGCGCATGTCGGCGCTGCGGCGCGCGCCGCCTCCACGCGCATGGCCGCCGCGCCCACGGCCGCCAAGAACCAGGCCTTGCTGGCGCTGGCGCGGCGCCTGCGCGAAGGCGGCCCGGCCCTGGCCGCGGCCAACGAGGCCGACCTGGCCGCCGCGCGCAAGGCCGGCCTGGCCGAGGCGATGGTCGACCGCCTGAAGCTCACGCCCCAGGTCGTCGAGACCGTCGCCCAGGGCTGCGAGCAGATCGCCGCGATGCCCGACCCGATCGGCGAGATCAGCGGCGTCAAGCGCCGGCCCAGCGGCATCAGCGTGGGCCAGATGCGCGTGCCGCTGGGCGTCTTCGGCATGATCTACGAGAGCCGGCCCAACGTGACGATCGAGGCCGCGTCGCTGGCCGTCAAGAGCGGCAACGCCTGCATCCTGCGCGGCGGCTCGGAAGCGCTGCAATCGAACCTGGCGCTGTGGAAGCTGGTGCAGGCCGCGCTGGTCGACGCCGGGCTGCCGGCCGACGCGGTGCAGTTGATCGAGACCAGCGACCGCGCCGCGGTGGGCCACCTGATCACGATGCCGGAATCGGTGGATGTGATCATCCCGCGCGGCGGCAAGGGCCTGATCGAACGCATCAGCCGCGAGGCCCGGGTGCCGGTGATCAAGCACCTGGACGGCAACTGCCACGTCTACGTCGACGCCGAGGTCGACCTGGACCTCGCGGTGCGCGTCACCGACAACGCCAAGACGCAGAAGGTGAGCCCCTGCAACGCCGCCGAGTCGCTGCTGGTGCATGCGGCGCAGGCCGCGGCCTTCCTGCCGGCGATCGGCCAGGTGTTCGCCGCCAAGGGCGTGGAGATGCGCGGCTGCCCGCGCGCCGCGGCCCTGCTGGCGCCGCTACCCAAGGTGGTGGCGGCCAGCGAGGCCGACTGGAGCACCGAGTACCTCGATCACGTCATCAGCATCAAGGTGGTCGATTCGCTGGACGAGGCGATCGCTCACGTCAACCGTTATGGATCGCACCACACCGACGCCATCCTGACGACGAACCACCCGAACGCGATGCGCTTTTTGCGCGAGGTGGACTCGTCCAGCGTGATGGTCAACGCGAGCACGCGCTTTGCCGACGGCTTCGAGTACGGGCTGGGCGCCGAGATCGGCATCAGCACCGACAAGTTCCACGCCCGCGGCCCGGTGGGGCTGGAAGGCCTGACCTCGCTGAAGTGGGTCGTGCTCGGCCAGGGCGAAGTGCGGCAGTAGGTGCGCCGCCGATGCTGCCGACGATGAGCGCCGGCCAGTGGGCCAGCCTGGGCCTGGCCGCGGTGCTGGTGTTCTGGATGCTGGGCGGCTACAACCGCCTGGTGGCGCTGCGCACCGCCATCGGCCAGGCCTTTGCGCAGGTGGACGAGTTGCTGCAGCGTCGCGCCGCTGCGGCCGCCGCGCTGGTGGTGGTGGCGGCGCCGGCGATGAGCAGCGAGCAGTCGGCGCTAGACGCCTGGAGCGCGGCGCAGGCCCGGGCCCACAAGGCCGCCGCCGCGCTGCGCACGCAACCGGTGGCTGCCGAGCGCACCGCCGCGCTGGCCGCCTGCGAGGCCCCGCTGGCGGCCGCCGGCGCGCGCGTGACGGCGTTGCTGGAGCAGCAGCCTGCGCTGCTGGCCGAGCCCGCCGCGGCGGCGCATCTGGCCACGCTGCGCGAATGCGAGGCGCGGCTGGTGTTCGCGCGCCAGCGCTTCAACGAAGCGGCGCAGGCCTACAACGAGGCCGTGCACCTGTTCCCCACGCGGCTGCTGGCGCGGCTGTACGGCTTCGACACCGCCGGGCAGCTCTAGAAAGGCACAAGGGCAGCCGCGAGGCTGCCCTTGTTCGCTGGATCAGCGCCGGCTTACTTGGCGCCGCCCAGGATCCACTTGGCCAGCGACTTGACGTCGTCATCGCTGGGCATGGTGTTGGGGGGCATCGGAATCTGGCCCCAGGTCCCGGTGCTGCCCTTGCGGATGCTGTTGATCAGCTTGGCCTCGGCGTCCTTCTGGCCGGCGTACTTCTTGGCCACGTCCTGGTAAGCCGGGCCGACCAGCTTCTTATCGACGGCGTGGCAGGCCATGCAGTTGTTCTTCTGAGCCAGGGCCAGTTGAGCCATGGCGGGCACCGAAACGCAAACCAGTGCGGCCGACACGAACAGGGCACGAGAGATCATGGTCGAAAGCTCCTTAGTCTCGATCTTGCTGAAGGGGTGAGGGGCCGGCCGACGCCGGGACTCGGGATTCTGGACCAGCCCATTCGGCCTGATGCTCGAGCACGGGCTTTCGGTTGCAGCGGCGCGACAGCTTGGTCCGCATTCTGGTTTCAACGCAGGCGAGCGCGCCGCGTTGACGGCGCGGCGCTTGCCTTGAATCAATTTCAGGCCGCCACCGGCTCCAGCAGCATCAGTCCGGCCGCGGTGTTGCTGATCGGGATGTGGTAGTTCGAATGCAGCTTGCGCGCCCGCTCGCCCAGCGCGGCGCGCGCCGTCAGCCACATCAGCAGCTCCACGCCCTGGGTGCCGGTCTTCTCGACGAGCTGGTGGATGCTGAACTGCGTGGCCCAGGCCGGGTCGCTGGTCAGGCTCTCCATGAACTGCAGGTCGAAGTCCTTGTTGATGAAGCCGGCGCGCTGGCCGTCGAGCTGGTGGCTCAGGCCGCCGGTGCCGAGGATCAGCACCTTCTGATCGCCCGGGTACGCGGCCACCGCACGGCCGATGGCCTGGCCCAGCTTGTAGCAGCGCGCCGCGCTGGGCAGCGGAAACTGCACGGTGTTGATGCACACCGGCACCACCTGCGCCGGCCACGCCTGCTCGGGCCACAGCAGCGCCATCGGCAGCGTGAAGGCATGGTCGACCTGCATCTCCTGGCAGGTGGTGAGGTCGAAGTCCTCGCCGGCCAGCGATTCGATCAGGTGCCAGGACAAGGCGGTGTCGCCCTTGAACGGCGGCAGCGTCGGGATGCCCCAGCCCTCGTCGGCGTTGCGGTATTCAGGCGCCGCGCCGACCGCGAAGGTGGGCATCTTGTCGAGGAAGAAGTTCAGGCCGTGGTCGTTGTAGACCACGACCACGACGTCGGGCTTGTTGCGCGCGAGCCATTCGCGCACAGGGACGAAGCCGTCGAAGAAGGGCCGCCAGTACGGCTCGTGCTGCACCTTGCGCGCGATGGCGCCGCCGATGGCGGGCACGTGGCTGGTGGTGATGGCACCGATGATGTTGGCCATGTTCGTCGTCCTTGTCGTCAACCGCGGGCGGCCACGAGCCTGGCCTTGAATTCGTCCTTGCTCATACCCGTCTGCTGGGCGCCGATGTCCTGCATGTCCAGCCCGAAGATGCCGGCGAACTTGGCCAGGTAGTAGGCGTTGCCGCCGGCGGCGATGAGCTGCAGCACGTTGCGCGCCTTGATCGCGGCGCGCTGCTCGTCGTTGAGGCCGTACCGCGTGCAGTAGCCGTCCTCGTCGGCGAGGAAGGCGGAGCGGTTGTCCGCTTGGTTGAACGAATAGCACATCTTGTTCAGCGCATAGCCTTTGCGGGCCTGGACGCCGTCGAACATCGTGGTGCCCGGGATGGGGGTTTCGGTCGGGGGCATGGTCGTCTCCGGGTTGAGATGGCTCAAGCAGGTCTCGCCCGGCCACGGCCGGCAGTGTTGCGAGGCGCCTGACGCCGATCAACGCAGGGATACTCATGGCTGCCATGAGCGCTTTCGATCATTCAGACCTTGACGGCCGGCTGCTGCAGTTGCTGCTGGCGGTGGTGGAAGAGCGCTCGATCACGCGCGCGGCCGAGCGGCTGGGCGTCACGCAGTCGGCGGTGAGCCATCTGCTGGAGAAGCTGCGCGCCATCGTCGGCGACCCGCTGGTGGTCAAAGCCGGCCGCGGCATCGTCCCCACCGCGCGCGCCGAGGCGCTGGCCGCACGCGCCCGCGTGCTGCTGGAAGACCTGCGCAGCTTCGCAACACCCGAAGGCTTCGACCCCGCCACGCTGCAGGCCGCCTTCACGATCGCCGCCAACGACCTGCAGTGCGACCTGCTGCTGCCACCGCTGCTGCGCCGCCTGCGCGCGCGTGCGCCGGGGGTCACGCTGCGCGTGATCCCGTCGGGCGTGCCGCAGGCCGAGCTGCTGCGCAGCGAGGCCTGCCAGTTGATCATCAGCCCGCGCCCGCCGGATGCGGCCGACCTTCTGCAGCGGCGGCTGTTCGCCGACCGCTACGTGGTCTTTTTCGACCCCGCGGCGCGCGAAGCACCGCGCGACCTCGGCGAGTACCTCGCCGCCGAGCACCTGACCGTGGTCTACGAGCCGCGGCGCCGGCTGGACATCGACCGCGTGCTGGCCGACGAGTTGAAGCTCGCGCGCCGCTTCGTCGCCAGCGTGCCGGGTTTCGCCGGCATTGCGCCGTTTCTGCGCGGCACGGCCTGCCTGGCCACGCTGCCCTCGCTGCTGCGGCTCGAGTTGATGCGCGGCTTCGCCGCGGCGCCGCTGCCGCTGGCGGTGCCGGAGATGCCGATGTTCATGATCTGGCACGCGCGGCGGCAGGGCGACCCGGTGCACCGCTGGCTGCGCGACGAACTGCTGGCCGTGGTGCAGGCGCTGGCGCCGGCGCCGGCCGCTCCAGCCTGAGCAGCGAAGGCCCGCCACCGGCGCGGATCACGCGCTGCGCACACTCGCGCAGCCAGGCATGCGCCGGGTCGGCCGCGTGACGCGGGTGCCAGGCAAACTGCAGCGGCTGCAGCGTCACCGCCAGCGGCAGCGGCCGCTGCGCCAGGCCCAGCCCCGCGGCCATCGACTGCGCGAGGCGCACCGACACGGTGGCCGCCAGCGGCGCACGCGCCGCCGCCATCAGCGCCGCATGGCCGCTGGGCAGCGTGAGCGCGATCTCGCGCTGCAGGCCTTGGGCGGCCAACGCCTCGTCGATCGCTGAAGCCTCGCGCGGGCGCGGTGCCACCAGCACGTGGCGCAGCGCGAGGTAGCGCTTGAGCGTCAGCCGGCCGCGGCCCAGCAGCGCCGGCTGCGCGGCGACGACCAGCGCCTGCGCCGAGAGCGCCAGCGTCTGCAGCTCGGGATCGCGCGGACGGAAGTTGCCGATGTCGAGGTCGATGCGGCCCTCGCGCAGCGCCGCCGGGTCGTCGGCAGACTCGGGCAGCAACTGCAGCGTGGCCTGCGGCATGCGCTGCTGCAGTGCCAGCAGCAGCGGCGCGCCGAAGACCACGGCCATGCCCTCGGGCAGCCGGACGACGAAGCGCCGCGGCGCCGCCGCCATCGCGGCCGCCGAGAGCGGGGCAGCCAGCGCATCGGCCTCGGCCAGCAGCCGCGCCACCGGCTCGCGCAGCGCCTGCGCGCGCGGCGTGGGCACCAGGCGGCGGCCGGCGCGCACCAGCAGCGGGTCGCCCAGCGCGTCGCGCAAACGCGCCAGCGCGTGGCTGGTGGCGGGCACGCTGAGGTGCAGAAGATCGGCCGCCGCCGTCACGCTGCCGCCGGCCAGCAGGGCGTGCAGCACGCGCAGCAGGTTGAGGTCATAGGTTTTCATCGTGTGCAACTATTGGTTCAGAACATTGCACTGGTCAAGCGCTGGAGCGGCGGCCACACTGCGGCCCGCTTTTCAAGCTTTCGCCGCTTCATGCCGACCCCAACCCCCGCCCGCGACCCCCGCAGCACCGTCTACGCCGCCCTCGTCGCGCTGCTGGCGCTGGCCGGGCTGGACCAGACGCTGCTGTCCACCGCGCTGCCGCTGATCGCCGCCGACCTGCACGGTCAGGCGCTGCTGCCCTGGGTGTTCTCGGCCTACCTGGTGGCCTCGACGATCGTGATCCCGCTCTACGGCAAGCTGGCCGACCGCCTGGGCCCGCGGCCGCTGCTGGTCGTGGCCGGCGGCCTGTTCGTCGCCGGTTCGCTGGCCTGCGCGGCGAGCCCGTCGATCGAGGCCCTGATCGCCGCGCGGGCGCTGCAAGGCCTGGGCGGCGGCGGGCTGATGACGCTGACGCTGCTGTCGGTGGCCGCGCTCTACACGCCCGAGGACCGCGCCTCGCGCCAGGGGTTGCTGGGCGCGGCCTACGGCATCGCGACGATGCTGGGCCCGCTGCTCGGCGGCTTGCTGGTGCAGCATTTGTCGTGGCGCTGGGCGCTGGTGCTCAACGCGCCGGCGGCGCTGCTGGCGCTGGCGGTGCTGCTGCGCGCAAGCTTCGGCCGGCGCGCGGCGCAGGCCCACCGACTGGACTGGGCCGGCGCTGCCTTGCTGGCTTCGGCGCTGGTGTGCCTGCTGCTGGCCACGCGCAGCGGCGTCGCCGGCACCGCGGGCGGCTGGGGCCTGGCGGGGCTCGGCCTGACGCTGCTGCTGGGCTTCGTCGCGGTGGAGCGGCGCGCGGCCGACCCGCTGCTGCCGCTGACGCTGTTCGGCAACGCCGGCTTCAGCGCCGCGGCCATCCTCAGCATCAGCAGCGGCGTCGGCTTGTTCGCGGCCGTGGTCTTTCTGCCGCTGTATCTGCAAGGCGCGCTGCAACACACGCCCACGGCATCGGCGCTGCACCTGCTGCCGCTGATGCTGGGGCTGACCGTGGCCAGCCGCCTGTGCGGACGGGCGCTGCGCCGCGGGGCCTCGGTGCGCGCGCTGGCCAGCGGCGGCGCGCTGGCGATGGCGGCCGGCTTCGGGGTGCTGGTCAGCGCGCTCGACTGGATGCCGGCCAGCGCCGCCGCCATCTCGCTGGCGGTGCTGCCGCTGGGCCTGGGGCTGGGGCTGCTGTTCCCGGTGCTGACCGTGGTCTCGCAGCGCAGCGCCGAGCCGCGCCACGTGGGCGTGGCCACCGCAACGCCGATGATGCTGCGCGCGCTGGGCGGCGCGGCCGGCGTCTCGCTGCTCGGCAGCGTGCTGGCGCACGGAATGCCGGCGGCGCTGCGCGCCCACCACGGCGACCGCATGCTGGCACTGGCCGACCCCTTGCAGACCGTGTTCGCCATCGCCGCCTTCGCCGCGCTGGCGGCGCTGCTGGCGGCCCGGCGGCTGCCGCAGCGGCTGCCGGCCGGCGCCTCAGCCGCCCAGTTTGCCGGTGGCCTGGATCAGGTCGCCGGTGCCCAGCAGCGTCAGCACGCCTAGGCCCAGGAAGATCAGCGCACTGACCGCGTGCACCACGCGCATCGGCACCAGCTTGGCCACCTTGTCGCCCAGGAACACCGCCGGCACGTTGGCCAGCATCAGCCCCAGCGTGCTGCCGGCCACCACCGGCACGAGGTCGCCGTAGCGCGCGGCCATCGCGACGGTGGCGATCTGCGTCTTGTCGCCCATCTCGGCGAAGAAGAAGGCCAGCACCGTGGTGACGAAGACGCCGCGGCGCGGGTCGGCACCATCGACCTCGTCGGCCTTGTCGGGGATCAGCATCCACACCGCCATCGCGATGAACGACAGCCCGATCACCCAGCGCAGCACGACCGGACCCATCGCCTGCGCCACCCAGGCACCCAGCGCGCCGGCCAGCGCGTGGTTGACCAGCGTGGACACCAGGATGCCGGCGACGATGGGCCAGGGCCTGCGGAAACGCGCCGCCAGCATCAGCGCCAGCAACTGGGTCTTGTCGCCCATTTCACCGAGCGCGACGACGCCGGTGCTCACGAGAAAAGCTTCCACGGGACAGAACTTTCAGGCCGGAATGACGCGTGACCACGCGGCGCCCCCGGCCATCAGCGGGCACCACGCGGTCAACGGTCTGGCCAGGCGCCATGCCTTTGCATGGGCTGCCCGCGCCATGGCCATGAGGGCCAAGTGTGTTGACGCAGGCCCCGGCGACGCTTGGCAAGCGACGGCCGGGCGGCTACTCCCCGGTGACGGGTTGAAGCAAACGCGGCGGAGTGTAGCGGCTCAAGCTGTCGGGCCGCTGTCGACCGTGGGCAGCGGATGATCCTTGTACTGTTCGCGCAGCTTGGTCTTCAGCAGCTTGCCGGTGGCGGTGTGCGGCAGCTCGGTGACGAAGACCACGTCGTCGGGCAGCCACCACTTGGCCACGCGCTTGGACAGGTAGCCCAGCAAGTCCTCGCGCGTGAGCGCCTGGCCGGCGCGCGGCACCACCAGCAGCAGCGGCCGCTCCTGCCACTTGGGATGCGGCACGCCGACGATCGCCGCCTCGGCCACCGCAGGGTGGCCCATGGCGGCGTTCTCGAGGTCGATCGAGCTGATCCATTCGCCGCCGGACTTGATCACGTCCTTGGCGCGGTCGACCAGTTGCAGGTAGCCGTCGGGGTCGATCGTGGCAACGTCGCCGGTGGGGAAGAAGCCTTCGTCGTCGAGCTTGGCGCCGCCCTCGTTCCTGAAGTAGCCGCTGGCGATCCAGGGGCCGCGCACGTGCAGGTGGCCGCGGCTCGTGCCGTCCCAGGGCATCACGCGGCCATCCTCGCCGACCAGCTTCAAGTCCACGCCCCAGACGCCGCGGCCCTGCTTGAGCTTGATCGTCACCAGTTCTTCGGTGGGCAGCTCGAAGTGCTTGGGCAGCAGCTTGCTGATGACGCCGATCGGGCTGGTCTCGGTCATGCCCCAGCCCTGCACGACCTCGGCGCCGAACTGGCGCTCGAAGCGCTCCAGCATCGCCCGCGGCACCGCCGAGCCGCCGATGCCCACGCGCTTGAGGCCCAGCTCTTTGGGGTCGAGCCCCGGGTTGGCGTCGACGTACTGGAACAGCATCAGCCACACCGTGGGCACGCCCTGCGAGAAGGTGACGCGCTCGTCGCGCATCAGCGCGTAGACGCTGGCGCCGTCCAGGTGCGGCCCCGGCAGCACGAGCTTGGTGCCGGCCATCGCCGCGGCATAGGGCGTGCCCCAGGCGTTGGCGTGGAACATCGGCACGATCAGCATCACCGTCTCTTCGGAGCTGACGCCGAAGGTGTCGACCGCCAGCTCCATCAGCGTGTGCAGCATCGTGCTGCGGTGCGAATACAGCACGCCCTTGGGGTTGCCGGTGGTGCCGCTGGTGTAGCACAGCGACGAGGCGGTGCGCTCGTCGAACTCGGGCCAGGCGTAGTCGCTGCTCTGCGTCTCCACCAGGTCCTGCCAGCACAGCAAGTTGGGCACGTCGATCGCCGGCATCGTCGCGCGGTCGGTCATCGCGACATAGGCCTTCACCGTCTTCAGCAGCGGCGCCAGCTTGGCCACCAGCGGCGCGAACGTGACGTCGAAGAACAGCACCTGGTCCTCGGCGTGATTGATGATGTAGTCGAGCTGCTCGGGAAAGAGCCGCGGGTTGACCGTGTGCAGCACCGCGCCGCTGCCGGAGACGCCGAAGTACAGCGCCAGGTGACGGTCGCTGTTCCAGGCCAGCGTCGCGACGCGGTCGCCGGGGCGGATGCCCAAGTGCTGCAGCGCGTTGGCCACCTGCCGGGCGCGCTGGCGCACCTCGGCCCAGTTGCTGCGCCGTATGGGACCTTCGGGCGTGCGCGAGACGATCTCGGTGCGCGGGTGGAAGGTGGCGGCATGCTCGATCAGCGATGAGATCAAGAGCGGCCGGTCCTGCATGAGTCCGAACATCGGCGAAGACTCCATCCGGGAATGCGGTGGCGGGCGAGCCTAGCCCTCGCCACGCGGGCTGCCCATCAGCGTGAACGAGCATCGACAGCTTGACACGAACTTCGTGTGACACGAAACTCGTGCAACACGAATTTCGTGGTTCATGGCGAGACATGCGATGAAGAACGTCACCGTCACGATGGAAGACAGCGTTGCCGAATGGGCGCGGCTGGAAGCTGCACGCCGCAACACCAGCGTCTCGCGGCTGATCGGCGAGATGCTGGCCGAGAAGATGCGGCACGACGATGCCTATGAGCGGGCGATGCGCGAGGCGCTGGAGTTCAAGAGCTTCGGCAGCTCCGACGGCCGCTACCCGACCCGCGCCGAGATCTACGACCGCTCGCTCGACCGCCCCCTGCCATGACCGTCCTGCTGTTCGTCGACACCAATGTGCTGGTGTACGCCGCCGACGACCACGACGCCGCCAAGCGCGACCGCGCGCGCGAGTGGATGGCCGCCTGCTGGCAGCGGCGCTGCGGGCGCTTGAGCACGCAGGTGCTCAACGAGTACTACACCGTCATCCGCCGCAAGTTTCCGACCCCGGTGGCCGCGGGCGATGCGCGCGCCGAGATCCGGCGTCTGCAGGCCTGGCAGCCGTGGCAGATCGACCATCACACGATGGAGGCCGCCTGGGCCATCGAGGCCCGCCAACGGCTGCACTACTGGGACGGCCTGATGATCGCCGCCGCGCAGCAGCAAGGCTGCACGCTGCTGCTGACCGAAGACCTGCAGCACGATCAGCAGATCGACGCCGTGCGCATCGTCAACCCCTTTCGGCTGGGCCCCGAGATCCTGGACACGCCATGACCACCACGCCGCTGGCCGAGCGCCTGCAGACCACCTTCCGCCAGGACGTGCAGTCCATGCACGCCTATGCCATCCAGCCCAGCGGCGGCTTCGTCAAGCTCGACGCGATGGAGAACCCCTTTGCGCTGCCGCCCGAGCTGCAGCGCGAGCTCGGCGAGCGCCTGGGCCGCGTCGCGATCAATCGCTACCCGGCGGGCAGCGCCGCGCTGATCGAGCGGCTGGCCGCCTTCGCCGAACTGCCTGCCGGCTGCAAGCTGATGCTGGGCAACGGCTCCGACGAGCTGATCGACCTGCTGTCGGTGGCCTGCGACGTCCCGGGCGCCACCGTGCTGGCGCCGCTGCCGGGCTTCGTGATGTACGCGATGTCGGCGCAGTTGCGCGGGCTCAACTTCGTCGGCGTGCCGCTGACGGCCGGCTTCGAGCTGGACGAGGCGGCGATGCTGGCCGCGATCGAGCGTCACCGGCCGGCGCTGACCTACATCGCCTACCCGAACAACCCGACCGCCAACCTGTTCGACGACGCGACCGTCGACCGCATCGTCGCCGCCGTCGGCGCGCAGCGCGGACTGGTGGTCTTCGACGAGGCCTACCAGCCCTTCGCGTCGCGCAGCCGCATGTGCGACCTGGCGCGGCACGACCACGTGCTGGTGATGCGCACGCTGTCCAAGTTCGGCCTCGCCGGCGTGCGGCTGGGCTACCTGTGCGGCCGCGCCGAGCTGATCGCCGAGGTCGACAAGGTGCGCCCGCCGTACAACGTGAGCGTGCTCAACGCCGAGGCCGCGCTGTTTGCGCTGGATCACGCCGACGAATACGCGCGCCAGGCCGCGCTGCTGCGCAGCGAGCGGGAACGGCTGCAGGCCGCGCTGCGCGCCCTGCCCGGCGTGACGGCGTTCCCCAGCGAGGCCAACATGATCCTGGTGCGCGTGAGCGACTCGGCGCGGGCCTTCGCCGGCCTCAAGCAGCGCGGCATTTTGGTCAAGCACATCGCTGGGCTGCACCCGCTGCTGGCAAACTGCCTGCGCCTGACGGTGGGCGCGCCGCAGGAAAATGACGCGATGATCCAGGCCCTGGAAGCCAGCCTCCGATGAGCAGCACCCCCTCCCGCACGGCGGACATCCGCCGCGACACCAACGAAACGAAGATCCGCGTCGCGCTCGACCTCGACGGCACCGGCCAGGCCCGGCTCGCCACCGGCATCGGCTTCTTCGACCACATGCTCGACCAGGTGGCTCGCCACGGGCTGATCGACCTGACGATCGAGGCCGAGGGCGACCTCCACATCGACGGCCACCACACGGTGGAGGACGTCGGCATCACGCTCGGCCAGGCGGTGGCCAAGGCGGTCGGCGACAAAAAGGGCATCAGCCGCTACGGCCACGCCTACGTGCCGCTGGACGAGGCGCTGTCGCGCGTGGTGATCGACTTCTCCGGCCGCCCCGGGCTGCACATGCGCGTGCCCTTCAAGGCCGGCATGATCGGCGGCTTCGACACCCAGCTCGCGTTCGAGTTCTTCCAGGGTTTCGCCAACCACGCGATGGTCACGTTGCACATCGACAACCTCTTCGGCGACAACGCGCACCACCAGTGCGAAACGGTGTTCAAGGCCTTCGCGCGCGCGCTGCGCATGGCGCTGACGCCCGACCCGCGCGCCGCCGGCAGCATCCCGTCGACCAAGGGGTCGCTCTGATGCCTTCGGTGGCGGTTGTGGACTACGGCATGGGCAACCTGCGCTCGGTGTCGCAGGCGGTGCTGCATGCGGCTGCCGGCAGCGGCGTCGAGGTCGTCGTCACCCAGCGTCCCGAGCAAGTGCAGGCCGCCGAGCGCGTGGTGCTGCCCGGCCAGGGCGCAATGCGCGACTGCATGCGCGAGCTGCGCGATTCCGGGCTGCTGGAAGCCGTGCTGCACGCCGCTGCCAACAAGCCGCTGATGGGCGTCTGCGTGGGCATGCAGATGCTGCTGACCCACAGCGAGGAGCAGGACACGCGGGGCCTGGGCCTGATCCCGGGCGAGGTGCGGCGCTTCCGGCTGGACGGGATGTTGCAGCCCGACGGCAGCCGCTACAAGGTGCCGCAGATGGGCTGGAACCGCGTGCACCAGCAGCGTGCGCACCCCATGTGGTCGGGTGTGCCCGACGAAAGCTGGTTCTACTTCGTGCACAGCTTCTACGCCGACCCGCAGCACGCCGAACAGACCGCCGGCAGCACCGAATACGGCTTGCGCTTTACCTGCGCGCTGGCGCGGGATAACATTTTTGCCACCCAGTTCCACCCCGAGAAGAGCGCCGCGCACGGCATTGCCCTGTATCGCAACTTCCTGTCCTGGAAGCCCTGACGCGCTCGATCCTCCCATTGCCTGCCGAGCCCATGCTGCTGATCCCAGCCATCGACCTCAAGGACGGCCATTGCGTGCGCCTGCAGCAAGGCGACATGAAGGCCGCCACCACCTTCGGCGAAGACCCGGCCGCGATGGCGCGGCGCTGGCTGGACGCCGGCGCGCGGCGGCTGCACCTGGTGGACCTGAACGGCGCCTTCGCCGGCAAGCCGGTCAACGAGAGCGCGGTCAAGGCCATCCTGCGCGCGGTGGGCGACGACATCCCGGTGCAGCTTGGCGGCGGCATCCGAGACCTCGACACCATCGAGCGCTACCTCGACGACGGCATCAGCTACATCATCATCGGCACCGCCGCGGTCAAGAATCCTGGCTTCCTGAAGGACGCCTGCTCGGCCTTCGGCGGCCACATCATCGTCGGCCTCGACGCCAAGGACGGCAAGGTGGCCACCGACGGCTGGAGCAAGCTCACCGGCCACGAGGTGGTGGACTTGGCCAAGAAGTTCGAGGACTACGGCGTCGACGCGGTGATCTACACCGACATCGGCCGCGACGGCATGCTCACCGGCATCAACATCGACGCCACCGTCAAGTTGGCGCAGGCGCTGACCATTCCCGTCATCGCCTCGGGCGGGCTGGCCGGCATCGCCGACATCGAGCAGCTCTGCGCAGTGCAGGACAACGGCATCGAAGGCGTGATCTGCGGGCGCAGCATCTACAGCGGCGCGCTCGATTTCATGGCAGCGCAGGCGCGCGCCGACGAGCTGGACGCGGCGGCCTCCTGATGCCGGCGAATCACAAGGGCAAGCCGTAATGCTTGCCAAGCGCATCATCCCCTGCCTGGACGTGACGGGCGGCCGCGTCGTCAAGGGCGTCAACTTCGTCGAGCTGCGCGATGCCGGCGACCCGGTGGAAATCGCCGCGCGCTACAACGACCAGGGCGCCGACGAGATCACCTTCCTCGACATCACCGCCACCAGCGACGGCCGCGACCTGATCCTGCCCATCATCGAGGCCGTGGCCGCGCAGGTCTTCATCCCGCTGACCGTGGGCGGCGGCGTGCGCACGGTGGCCGACGTGCGCCGGCTGCTCAACGCCGGTGCCGACAAGGTGAGCTTCAACTCGGCCGCGGTGGCCGACCCGCAGGTGATCAGCGACGCCTCCGACAAGTACGGCGCGCAGTGCATCGTCGTCGCGATCGACGCCAAGCGGCGCACGGACGCCGAAGGCCGTCCCTTGGCCGGCGAGGGCGGCGGCTGGGACGTCTACACCCACGGCGGCCGCAGGAACAGCGGGCTGGACGCGGTGGCCTGGGCGCGCCGCATGGCCGAAGCCGGCGCCGGCGAAATCCTGCTGACCAGCATGGACCGCGACGGCACGAAGATCGGCTTCGACCTCGAGCTGACGCGCGCGGTCAGCGACGCGGTGCCGGTGCCGGTGATCGCCTCGGGCGGCGTCGGCGCGCTGGAGCACCTGGCCGAGGGCATCCGCATCGGCGGCGCCGACGCGGTGCTGGCCGCCAGCATCTTCCACTACGGCACGTTCACCGTCGGCCAGGCCAAGGCGCTGATGGCGCGCGAGGGCATTGCGGTCCGGTTGTGAAGCCCAACGAAGTCCGCCGCATCGGCGGCCGACCGCACGAAGTCCGCCTCATCGGCGGCCTGTGGAAACGCAGCAAGCTCCCGGTGGCCGACCGCCCCGGCCTGCGGCCCACGCCGGACCGCGTGCGCGAAACCTTGTTCAACTGGCTGGGCCAGGACCTGAGCGGCTGGCGTTGCCTGGACGCCTTTGCCGGCAGCGGCGCCCTCGGCTTCGAGGCGGCGTCGCGCGGTGCAGCCGAGGTGGTGCTGATCGAGCGCGACGCCGAGCTGGCGCGCAGCCTCGACGCCAGCCGCCGCCGGCTGGGCGCCGCCGCATTGACGGTGCAGACGGCCGACGCCCTGGCCTGGATGGCGCGCTGCGCGCCGCAGCGCTTCGACCTCGTGTTCCTCGACCCGCCCTTCGGCGCCGCGCTGCTGGGCCCGGCGCTGGAGCGCGCGGCGCCGCTGCTGGCCGACGGCGGCTTCGTCTACCTGGAAGCCGGCGCGGCGCTGCCGGCGCCGCCGGCCGGATACACGCCCTACCGGCAAGGGCGCGCTGGTGCAGTGCACCATGGGCTCTGGCGGCGCGGCTACACTCCCGCCGACCCATGACGAGGAGGCGTCGCCGTGATCCCGCCGACCAAGCCGCTGACCGCCGTGTACCCAGGCACCTTCGACCCGATGACGCTCGGCCACGAGGACCTGATGCGACGCGCTTCGCGCCTGTTCGACCGCCTGATCCTGGCGGTGGCAGCCGGCCACCACAAGCGCACGATGTTCACGATTGCCGAGCGGCTGGAGATCGCCTCCGAGATCGCCGCGCCGTACAAGAACGTCGAGGTCACGGCCTTCCGCGGCTTGCTGCGCGACTTCGTCGTCGACAACGGCGGCCAGGTCGTGGTGCGCGGCTTGCGCGCGGTCAGCGACTTCGAGTACGAGTTCCAGATGGCCGGCATGAACCGCCAGCTGATGCCTGAGGTCGAGACCGTCTTCATGACGCCGTCGGACCAGTACCAGTTCGTCAGCGGCACCTTCGTGCGCGAGATCGCCAGCCTGGGCGGCGACGTGCACAAGTTCGTCGCGCCCTCGGTGCTGCGGCGCCTGAAGGAGCGGGTGACGCAGCCCGAATGAGGCAACCGCCATGGCCTTGATGATCACCGACGAGTGCATCAACTGCGACGTCTGCGAGCCCGAGTGCCCCAACGACGCGATCGCGATGGGCGCCGAGTTCTACGAGATCGACCCGCACAAGTGCACCGAATGCGTGGGCCACCACGCCGAGCCGCAGTGCGTGCAGCTGTGCCCGGTGGCCTGCATCCCGCTCAACCCCGCATTTGCCGAGACCCACGAGCAGCTTTACGCGAAGTACCTGCGGCTGCAGAACGCTTCTTCGGCTTGCGATCCTTCAGCGCCGGCGGTTCGGGCGGCGTGAGCGGCACGGCCGCCGCCGGCCGAATGCCCGCCAGGCCGTTGCCGCGCACCCACGCTTCACGCTCGCGGCGCTCCTGCGCGAGTTGCCGCGCCAGCCGACGGTCTTGAGCCGCCAGCGCGCCAGCCCGCGCCGCATCGGCCGGCGCCACGGCCGTATCGACCACCGCGACCACCCGACCATCGGCGCAGGGGCTGTCGCTGTAGCTGCGGCCGTCGGGACCGCAGCGCCAGACGGTGGTCTGGGCCTGCGCCAGGCCGCAGGCCAGCAGCAGGGCGAGCATGGGCAGCAGTTTCATGAGGGCTCTCCTGGGTCGGCGATGGGTGGAGTCGGTGGACTCGGTGGATTCGGTGGCGTCGGTGCAGTCGTTGCGGTCGATGGATTCGGCGGCATCGGCGGCTTGGGCGGTTTCGGCCGTGGCGGGCCGGCGTGGATCTTCATCGTTGCGCGCTCCATCTCGCCGGCCAGCAGCTCGGCGCTGGCCTCCAGCGTGCGGGTGATGCAGGCCTCGATCGCCTCGCGCTGCTCGGGCGCCGGCTTGCGCAGCACGTAGTCCACCACCTCGGCCTTGACGCCGGGATGGCCGATGCCCAGCCGCAGCCGCCAGAAGTCGGCCGTGCCGAGCTGGGCGTGGATGTCCTTCAGCCCGTTGTGGCCGCCGCTGCCGCCGCCGACCTTGAGCTTGGCCTGGCCAGGGGGCAGATCCAACTCGTCGTGCACGACCAGGATCTCGGCCGGCGCGATCTTGTAGAAGCGCGCCAGCGCCGCCACCGACTGCCCCGAGCGGTTCATGTACGTCATCGGCTGCAGCAGCCACAGCGGCCCTTGCGGCGTGTTCACGCGCGCCAGCAGGCCGTGGTAGCTGCGCTCGGCCACCAGCCGCGCGCCCAGCTTGGCGGCCAGCGCGTCCACCCACCAGAAGCCGGCGTTGTGCCGGGTGGCTTCGTATTCAGGGCCCGGGTTGCCGAGGCCGACGATCAGTCGAATCATGGTCAGGGATCATAGGCAGCGCCCGCCGCCGGCACGACCCGCGGCCGAGGGTGCGCGCGCACAAACGAAGAGGGCCCCGTTTCGGGGGCCCTCGGCGTGACACGGCAGGCCCGGTGGCGGGCCTGCAGGCGTTCACTTCTTGTTCTGCTTCTCGTCCTTCTTGGCCTTGCCCTTGCCCTTCTCGGGCGCGGCGACCACCGTCGTCGCCGCGGCTTCTTCCTCGGCCTTGGGCGTGGTGACGGCCACGATCACCGGGTTGCGCGTGCCGTGCTTGACGGCCTTGATGCCCTCGGGCAGCTTCAGGTCGCTGGCGTGCAGCGACTGGTTCTTGGTCAGCCCCGACAGGTCGACGGTGACGAACTCGGGCAGTTGCGTGGCCAGGCATTCGATCTCGAGCTCGGTGGTCACGTGGCTGACCAGGCAGTGGTCTGTCTTGACCGCGGGCGAGCCTTCTTCGCCGCTGAAGTGCAGCGGCACCTTCTTGCGCAGCTTGGTGGTCTCGTCGACGCGCTGGAAGTCCACGTGCATCACGATGGGCTTCCAGGCATGCATGTGGAAGTCGCGCAGCAGCACCTTCTGGGTCTTGCCCGCCAGGTCCATCTCGAGGATGGAGCTGTGGAAGGCTTCCTTCTTGAGCGCGAAGAACAGCGCGTTGTGATCGAGCTCGATCATCTGCGGCGTGCCGGCACCGTAAACGATGCCCGGCACCTTGGCGGCGTTGCGCAGGCGGCGGCTCGCTCCGGTCCCCTGCAGGCTACGCTCGAAAGCGGTGAATTTCATGGATGTCTCTCCGGGTTGAAAAAGACCCCGCGACCAGGGTCCACTGAAAGGGCTCCGTCTGGAGCCCGCTGCCAACTGAAAGGGCTGCGAAGCAGCCCGCTTCTTCCATCAAAAATTATTGTTCTGTTCGGCAAACAGCGACGTCACCGACTCGCCGTCGCTGATGCGTCGGATCGTCTCGGCGAACAAAAAGGCCACCGACAACTGGCGGATGTTCTTCGCCGCCTTCGCGGCGTCCGACAGCGGAATGGTGTTGGTGATCACCACCTCGTCGAGGCTGGAGTGGGTCAGCCGCTCGATCGCCGGGCCCGAGAACACCGGGTGCGTGCAGTAGGCGTAGACGCGCTTCGCGCCGCGTTCCTTCAGCACCTCGGCCGCCTTCACCAGCGTGCCGGCGGTGTCGATCATGTCGTCCATGATCACGCAGTTGCGGCCGTCGATGTCGCCGATCACGTGCATCACTTCCGACACGTTGGCCGTCGGGCGGCGCTTGTCGATGATGGCCAGGTCGCAGCCGAGTTGCTTGGCCAGGGCGCGCGCGCGCACCACGCCGCCGACGTCGGGCGACACCACCACCAGGTTGTCGTAGTTGCGGCTCTTCAGGTCCGACAGCAGCACCGGGCTGGCGTAGATGTTGTCGACCGGGATGTCGAAGAAGCCCTGGATCTGGTCGGCGTGCAGGTCCATGGTCAGCAGCCGCTCGACGCCCACGGTCTCCAGCAGATTGGCCACGACCTTGGCGCTGATCGGCACCCGCGTGCTGCGCGGCCGGCGGTCCTGCCGCGCGTAGCCGAAGTAGGGGATCACGGCGGTGATGCGACGCGCACTGGCGCGCTTCAACGCATCGACCATGATCAGCAGTTCCATCAGGTGCTCGTTGGTCGGCGCGCAGGTGGGCTGGACCACGAACACGTCGCGGGCACGGACGTTCTGGCGGATCTCGATGGTCACCTCGCCGTCGGAGAAGCGGCCGACCATCGCGCGCCCGAGTTCGACGCCCAGGTGGGCGGCGATCTCCTGCGCCAGCACCGGATTGGCATTGCCGGTGAAGAGCACGGTGTTGAAGAGCACGGGCGGGTCTTTCAGAGGCTGGCACGGGGCCGCGAGGGCCCCGTCAGGAATGGATTTGGCAGGGGAGGAAGGACTCGAACCCTCGCATGTCGGAATCAAAATCCGATGCCTTGACCAACTTGGCGACTCCCCTACACAGGAGGCGGTGCATCGGCCCCGCCACCCAAAAACCGTCTCAGCCGGCCCAGTCCGCTAGCGGATGCTGGTCCAGGCTGCGGCACATCCGACCGACCCATCCCGGCGGCAGCGACGCCGCCGGAAAAGTCGCCACGGGCTGGTCGCCTGTGCCGGCTCTCGCGAACACTGCACTGCCGGAGCCCGTCATGCGGCTGTTGCCGTAGCGGGCCTGCAACCAGGCGGCGGCTTGCGCCACCTCGTCGCAGAGCTGTTCGGCGGCGGGCTGAAGATCGTTGCGGCCGAAGCCTTGCACGATGCGATCGGGCCCGTCGCCGAAACGCACCCCGGCAGGAGTAGCGTCAGCGAGAAAGCCCGCGAGTATAGCAGCGGCACCATCCTGCTTGGGAAGCTGTTTGACCAGCGGACTGGCGAAGATGGCCGCAGTGGCTAGCGATGCGCCTGGCTTGAGCACCGCGTACCAGGCCCGCGGCAGCAACAGCGGCGTCAGCCGTTCGCCAATGCCTTCGACGAAGGCGTTGCGGCCGCCGACGAAGAAGGGCACGTCGGCGCCCAGCGTGGCCGCCAGGTCCAGCAGCCGGCGGCGCGGCCAGCGCAAGTTCCACAGCCGGTTGAGCCCCAGCAGCGTGGTGGCGGCGTCGGAGCTGCCGCCGCCCAGCCCGGCGCCCCAGGGGAGCTGCTTGTCGATCGAAAGGTCGGCGCCCAGCGTGCTGCCCGAGGCCTGCTGCAGCGCGCGCGCGGCGCGCAGGCACAGGTCGTCGGCCGGCAGCGCAGCCGACAGGTCGTGGCGCTGCAGCCGGCCGTCGCGGCGCAGCTCCAGGTGCAGCGTGTCGGCCCAGTCGAGCAGCACGAAGGCCGACTGCAGCAGGTGGTAGCCGTCGGCGCGACGCCCGACCACGTGCAGGAAGAGATTGAGCTTGGCCGGCGCGGCCAGTTCGTACAGCGCGCGCAGGCTCATCGTGCAACCTGCGCGCTGACGCGCTGCGGCATGAGCGCTTGAGAGCGGCCCTGCGCGCTCATGACGATGCAGGCGACGCCGGCCGCTCCAGGCGCACCCGCACCGTCACCCGCGGCGGCGCTTCGCGCACCGCGTCGATCCGGCCTTCGCCGAAGCCGGCCAGCGAGATCACCCAACCCAGTTGCACGAATCCGTCGGCCCGCGCCTGGCTGGCGGCGCCGGGCCAGGGCCGGCCGGCCAGCCAGTCCGGCAGCGCCTGCAGCGGCAAGGCCTCGCCCAGCGCCTGGCGCGACAGCGATGCGAGGTCGGCAAAGCGCGTCTCGCCCTGGCCGGTGTCGAGCACGGCCTCGGTCGCCGTCCAGCGCGTCGTCGCCAGACGGCCGCCGAGCACGGTGCTCAGGCGCAACTCGCCTTGCTGCGCATTGCCGCGCAGGTCGAAGTCGGCATTGAGGCTGTGCGCGGGCCGCTCGGCGCTCGCATCGACGCGCAAAGCCAGGCGCCCGCTGGTCCAGGCCGATGCGGCATCGGGCGCAGGCGGCGTCGCGCAAGCGCCCAGCAGCGCCACGGTCAGGAGCGCCGGGACCAGCGCCCGGCGGCAGCGCAGCATCAGAGATCGACCTTCAGCCGCGCCAGCGTCTCGCGCAGCACGTCGTTGGCGGCGTCGCGGCCCTTGGACTCGGTCCAGATGCCGCGCGCCTCGTCGCGCCGGCCGCTGGCCCACAACACTTCGCCCAGGTGGGCACCGATCTCGACGTCGGGCCGCGCCGCATAGGCCTGGCGCAGCAGGCGCAGCGCCTCGGGCAGGTTGCCCATGCGGTACTCGACCCAGCCCAGGCTGTCGGTGATGAAGGGGTCGCCGGGCGACAGCTCCAGCGCGCGGCGGATCAGCTCGCGCGCCTCGGGCAGGCGCTGGCTGCGGTCGGCCAGCGAATAGCCCAGCGCGTTGTGTGCATGCGCGTTGTCGGGCTTGAGCGCGATGACGCGGCGCAGCAGCCGCTCCATCTCGTCGGTGCGGTCCATCTTCTCGGCGACCATGGCCTGCTCGTACAGCAGATCGGGGTCGTCGGGGAAGCGCTTGACGGCATCGGCCAGCACCTCGAACGCGTCGCCCCAACGTTTGACCTCACGCAGCACGCTGGCCTCGGCCACCAGCTTGGCGCGCGCGTCTCCGGGCTCGCGCTCGGGCGCCATGCGCACGGCCTCGCGCGCCTCGGCCAGCTTGCCCTGGCGGGCCAGCAGCTTGGCGCGCTGGGTCTGCACGTCCAGCGCACGCCGGGGGTCGTCGATGCGGCCCAGCCATGCCTCGGCGGCGGCGAAGTCGCCGCGCTGCTCGGCCGCCTGCGCCAGCATCAGCCAGGCCTGCACGCGGGCCTGGGCGGGGCCGCTGTCGTCGTCATCGTCGTCGCCTTCAGCGGCGGCGGGCGAGGTCGGGGCCGCTGCGCCAGCGGCCTTGGCATCGGCGTCGGTGAGTTGCAGGAAGCGCTGCAGCGCCACTTCGGCCGCCGCGGGCTGGTGCATCTCCAGCCGCAGCGCGCCCAGCGTCAGGTAGGGTGGCGCCAATTCGGGCTTGTCCTTGCTGACCTGCTCCAGCTGCGCGGCGGCGTCCGCCAGGCGCTGGCTGGCCATCAAACTGCGCGCATAGGCCAGGCGCAGCGCCGGCTCGACCGCGGGGCCCGACAGGTAGGCACGCACGATGTCCTCGGCCTCGGGGCGGCGCTGCATCAGCTCCAGCGCCAGCAGCGCCGCGCCGGGCGACTGCGGCTCTGCCGCCTGGGCTGCGCGGGCGTCGGCCAATGCCTGGTCGGTGTCATCAGCCGCGGCCCAGGCGCGACCGCTGGCGACCAGCGCCGCCATGCGCGTGGCCGGCTGCTGCTGGTAGCTCTTGAGCACGCCGTCGACGATCTGCGCGGCCTGTCGGCGGTCGGGCGCACGCTGCAGGAAGCGCGGGATCGCAGCGATCAGCGCGCTGCGCTCGAACTCGGGCGTCAACGTCAGCAAAGCGCGCAACGGCTCGGCCAGTTCGGGCACCCGGTTGAGCGCCGCCAGCACCTGCAGTTGCGTGCGCACGGCCTCGGCCGAGCGCGGCTGCGCCAGGCGCCAGCTGCGGGCGGCGACCAAGGCCTGATCGCCCGCGCGGGCCTGCATCGCGATCTCCACCGCGCGGCGAAAGAGCTGGTCGTCGCGCGTGCGCCGCGCGGCATCGAGCACGCGCTCGAAGGCATCGCCGGTCTCGCCGCGCCGAGCCTCGATCTCAGCGATCAGCAACTGCTGGAACAGCGGTGAATCGAGGCCGGAGTTGACGACCGGCGCGCTTGCAGCGGCCTCCGCAGCAGCGGCCGCAGACTGGGCGCCGGCCGGCGGCGGCACGCACAACACGGTGACGGCGGCCAGGGCCGTCGAAACCGCCACGTGCCGTCGATTGCGCAATGGCATTGAGTCACCCCCAGGGACAAAATTCATTCTCACATAATGAGCCGATGCCCGAATTCCCCGAAGTCGAGGTCACCCGGCTCAGCATCGAACAGCCCTTGCGCGGCGCCAGGGTGCGGGCCCTGCGACTGGGCAAGCCGCTGCGCTGGCCGCTCGGCCACGACCCGGCGGCTTTGAGAGATTTGCTGGTCGGCTCCATCACCCGCCGCGGCAAGTACCTGTGGCTGCCCTTGGAGGCCGTGGGCGGCACCGCAGTTCCCCATCCGCGCCAGGGCCTGTTGTTGCACCTGGGCATGTCGGGCTCGCTGGCATGGCGTGAAGATTTGTTGCCGCCGGGGCCGCACGACCACTTCGACCTGCAGACCGACCGCGGCACGCTGCGGCTGACCGACCCGCGGCGCTTCGGCGCGGTGCTGTGGTCGCCGGCGCTGGACGCCGACCCGGCCGCCCGGCTGCTGGCCGGGCTGGGCGCCGAGCCTTTCGACCCGACGCTGACGGCCGAGCGCTTCCACGCCGCGCTGCAGCGCCGGCGCGCGCCGATCAAGGCCGTGCTGCTGGCCGGCGACGTGATCGTCGGCGCCGGCAACATCTACGCCTGCGAGGCGCTGTTCCAGGCCGGCATCGACCCGCGGCTGGCGGCCGACCGCATCAGCCGGCCGCGCGCCGCGCGGCTGCTGGACGCCTTGCGCCGCACGCTGGCGCGCGCGCTGGACCTCGGCGGCTCGACGCTGCGCGACTTCCGCGATGCCCACGGCATGAGCGGCGCCTTCCAGTCGCAGGCCGCCGTTTACGGCCGCGCCGGCCTGCCCTGCCCCGGCTGCGGCGGCCCCGTGCGGCGCGTGGTGCAGGCGCAGCGCTCGACCTTCTTCTGCCCGCGCTGCCAGCGTCGCTGACAGCCGAGAAACGTCGCGCCGGCCGCGAAACCTGTAGCACATTCCATATGACGGGAAGAGCCCTTGCGCTAGCATGAGCCGGCGCATTCCGCCACGGCCTCACGGCGTTCAACCCTCCACCGCATGCAAAGCTCCATCGTCTCCCGCCTGGATGAACTGGCCGGCTGGCGCAGCGAGGTCGACCGCGCGGTCACGGTGCTGGCGCGCTACCTGATCGACCACGACCTGATCGACGAGCCGCAGACCGCCGCGCTGGCCGCGCTGCGCGAGCGTCTGGCGTCCGAGCGCCTGGTGCTGGCCTTCGTGGCGGAGTTTTCGCGCGGCAAGTCGGAGCTGATCAACGCGATCTTCTTCGCCCAGACCGGCCGTCGCGTGCTGCCGGCCACGCCCGGCCGCACGACGATGTGTCCGGTGGAGCTGTTCCACAGCGCCGACGCGCCGGCGCGGCTGTCGCTGCTGCCGATCGAGACGCGGCTGCGCGGCCTGTCGCTGTCCGACCTGCGCAAGCGCGACGAGCCCTGGCAGCACGTGCCGCTGGAGATCGACAACCCCGAGGCGCTGGCCAAGGCGCTGCAGGCCGTCACCCGCACCCAGCGCGTCAGCGTCGAGACGGCCACCGCTTTGGGCTTCTGGAACACCGAGCAGCCCGACGACAACCCGCCGCTGGCGGCCGACGGCACCGTCGAAGTGCCGGCCTGGCGCCACGCACTGATCAACTACCCGCACCCGCTGCTGCGCCGCGGGCTGGTGGTGATCGACACGCCCGGCCTCAACGCCATCGGCGCCGAGCCCGAGCTGACGCTGGGCCTGCTGCCCACCGCGCACGCCACGGTCTTCGTGCTGGCGGCCGACACCGGCGTCACCAAGTCGGACCTGGCGATCTGGCGCGAGCACCTCGGGTCCGCCTCGCTGGAGCGTTATGTGGTGCTCAACAAGATCGACGCGCTGTACGACCCGCTCGCCTCCGAGGCCGAGGTGCGGGCGCAGATCGGCAGCCAGCGCGAGAAGGTGGCCGCCACGCTGGAGCTGCCGCCCGAGCGCGTGTTCGCGCTGTCGGCGCGCGACGGCCTGGCCGCGCGCGTCTCGGGCAGCGCCGGCAGCCTGCAGCGCAGCAACCTGGGCGAGCTGGAGGACGCGCTGTCCACCGACCTGCTGCCGCGCCAGCGCGAGATGCTGGAATCCGGCGCGGTCGGCGTGATCGAGCGCGTGCGCCGGGTGGCGGCGCGCCGCATCGCCGACAAGCGCCGCAACCTGGCCGAGCAGATGCTGGAGCTCAAGGGCCTGCGCGGCAAGAGCGGCGGCAAGGTGCGGCTGATGCTGCAGCGGGTGGACGCCGAGGCAGCCGAGTTCGAGCGCTGCATCGCGCGGCTGCAGGCCGTGCGCGCGGTGCAGCAGCGGCAGCTGAAGGCGGCGCTGGCGCGCATCAGCAACCAGGTGCTGCGCGCCGAGGTCACGGCGATGCAGTCGGCGCTGGGTGCGCGGCCCTTCAACCTGGGTGGCAAGGCAGCCTTCGTCACGCTGTGCACGCGGCTGAAGGCGGCGCTGGAATCGACGCAGGGCCAGGCCGACGAGATCCGCGAGATGCTGGACGCCAGCTTCATGCAGCTCAACGCCGAGTTCGGCTTCGCCTTCGCCAGGCAGGCGCAGCCCGAGTTGCAGCGCTTCGGCCGCGAGCTGGACCTGATCGACCACAACTACAGCCGCTACCTGGGGCTGCTGCAGTCCTGGCGCATGGCCTCGCCGGGCTTCATGGAGCAGTTCCGCCGCATGCTGCTGTCCAAGCTGCGCGTGGTGTTCGAAAGCGCATCGAGTGAGCTCGAACTGTGGAGCCGCACGGCGTCCAACCAGGTCGACCAGCAGCTCGGCGACCGCCGCCGCGCCTTCAAGCAGCGGCGCGAGTCGTTGCAGCGCATCCAGTCCGCCGCCGGCGAGCTGGAGCAGCGCATCGCCGAGGTCGAATCGCAGGACGCCCAGCTGCAGGAACTGCAGCGCCTGCTGGACCTGCGCGCCGACGAGGTGCTCCACCGCGCGCGCGCCGCCTTCCCGGCGCCAACCCAGCCCGAAGCCTTGAGCGCGCCGGCCTGATGCCGCGCGCCGCAGGCCGGCCCCCTGCCGACTTTGCAGGGCGGGTGCAGCAATGGCAGCGCCGCCACGGCCGCCACCACCTGCCCTGGCAGGGCACGCGCGACCCGTACCGCGTCTGGCTGTCCGAGGTGATGCTGCAGCAGACCCAGGTGGCCACGGTGCTGGCCCATTACCAGCGCTTCCTGCAGCGCTTTCCCACCGTGCAGGACCTGGCCGCGGCGCCGCAGGCCGAGGTGCTGGCGCAGTGGAGCGGCCTGGGCTACTACACCCGCGCGCGCAACCTGCACCGCGCGGCGCAGGTGGTGGTGGCCGAGCACGGCGGGCGCTTTCCGCGTTCGGCGCAAGGGCTGCAAGGCCTGCCGGGCATCGGCCGCTCGACGGCGGCGGCGATCGCCGCGTTCTGCTTCGGCGAGCGCGCCGCCATCCTCGACGGCAACGTCAAGCGCGTGCTGGCCCGCGCTTTCGCTTTCGACGGCGACCTGGCCAACACGGCGGAGACCGCCAAGCTGTGGCAACTGGCCGAGTCGCTGCTGCCTGAGGCCGATGTCGAGTCCTACACGCAAGGCTTGATGGACCTTGGCGCGGCGATCTGCCTGGCGCGCGCGCCGCGCTGCCAGGCCTGCCCGGTGGCCGAGGTCTGCGCGGCGCGCGCCGGCGGCCGGCCCGAGGACTACCCGGTCAAGACGCGCAAGCTGCGCCGCGGCACGCGGCGCCACGCCTGGCTGCTGCTGCGCTGGCGCGGCCAGGTGTGGCTGCTGCAGCGCCCGCAGCAAGGCGTGTGGGCCGGGCTGTGGAGCCTGCCGGAGTTCGATGCCGTCGACGAGGCGACGCAGGCGCTGCAAGCCCTGCCCGGCCGGCCGCAACCGGGCGCGACGATCCAGCATGCGCTGACGCACTTCGACTGGACGCTGCAGCCGCTGCTGTGGCCGCTGCCGACGCGGCTGGCGAAGTCGCATCTCGACGCGCTGGCCCGGCGCTGGCCCGAGGGCCGCTGGGTGGCGATCGGCGAAGCGCTGGCGCTGGGCATCCCGACGCCGCTGCGCCGCTTGCTGCAGCAGCAGACGGCCGAGGACTAACGCACAACCTGCTTGTCCCGCAGATAGCCGTCCACCACCGACAGCCGCAGCACCGGGTCTTCCAGCGCCATCAGCTTCTGCTTGGCCGACAGCGGGATCGGCAGCAGCTCGCACCAGCGGTTGGCCACCCAGCCGGCGTCGTCCAGCCGGAAGGGTTCGGCGAAGGGCAGCTGGCCACGCTCGCGCAGCGTGGCGATCGCGTTGGACAAGGCCTTGACCGTCTCGAACATCGCCGCGCCCGGCACGCTGGGCGCATCGGGCTCGACGGCGCTGAAGGCCGACTGCCACAGCCCATCGGGTAACTGCTGCGGCCGGCCTTCGAGCCGGAAGCGCTGCTGGCCCAGGCAGCGCAGCTTGAGGATGCCGGGTTGCTCGCTGTCCACCTGGTCGATGTGCGCGTGCACGCCCACCGGCTCGAACAGCACCGGCTGCTCGCGGCTGCGCCCCACCTCGCTGCCCTGGCGCAGGCAGACCACGCCGAAGCCGCGGCCACTGCGCAGGCAGCGGCTGACCAGATCCAGGTAGCGCACTTCGAAGACCCGCAGCATCAGCAGCCCGTCGGGGAACAGCACCGACTGCAGCGGGAACAGCGGCAGCGCCTCGTCGGCTGCCGCTTCGACGGCGTCGGACTCAGTCACGGGCGTCCAGCTCGCGGTGGCGCACCAGCGTGGCGTGGCGGCCCTCGAAGTGCCGCGCCAGCGTCTCCACCGCATAGACCGAGCGGTGCTGGCCGCCGGTGCAGCCCAGCGCCACGGTGAGGTAGCTGCGCTGGTCCTCCTCGAAGGCCGGCAGCCAGCGCGCGAGGAAGGCTTCGATCTGCTCGAGCATCGCCGTCACCTCGGGCTGACCCTCCAGATAACTGGCCACCGGCGCATCACGCCCGGTCAGCGGCCGCAGCTCGCGGATGTAGTAGGGGTTGGGGAGCACCCGCACGTCGAACACGTAGTCGGCGTCCAGCGGCACGCCGTGCTTGAACGCGAAGGACTCGAAGACCAGCGTCAGCCTCGACGCGCGCGCACCGACCAGCGAGCGCACCCACGAGCGCAGCATGGCCGGCCGCAGCTGGCTGGTGTCGATCACGGTGGAGATCTCGCGCAGATCGGCCAGCAGCTCGCGCTCCAGCTCGATGGCCTCGACCAGCGCGCGCGCCGCGTCGCCGCCCACCGGCGCCGCCGACAGCGGGTGCGGCCGCCGCGTCTCGGAAAAGCGGCGCAGCAGCGCGTCGGTGTTGGCGTCCAGGAACAGCGGCTGCACGCGCAGGCCTTCGGCGCGAAGCTGCTCGATCAGCGGCAGCAGCGTCGGCAGCGAGCCGGCGGTGCGCACGTCCACCGCCACCGCCACGCGGTGCGTGAAGCGCTCGCGTTCCAGCCGGATGAACTCGCGCAACAGCTCGGGCGGCAGGTTGTCGACGCAGAAGAAGCCGGCATCCTCCAGCGCGTGCAGCGCCACCGACTTGCCCGAGCCCGAGATGCCGGTGATCAGGATCACCTCGTCACGCGCGCTGGCCCGGTCCAATGGCGCCCACTCACTCATGGGGCCCCCTTGGCGCTGCGCGCCACCTCGCCGTGCGACCCGCGCTGGATCATCGCCTGCGCGTGCGCGGTGCCCGACAGCGTCTCGCCGCCCAGCATGCGCGCCACCTCGGCGACGCGGGCCTCGCCGGCGACGGGCTGCACGCGGCTGAGCGTGGCCTTGCCTTGCAACGCCTTGCTGACCACCAGGTGCGCATCGGCGCAGGCCGCCACCTGCGCCAGGTGGGTGACGGCCAGCACCTGGCACGAGCGGCCCAGTTGCTTCATCAGTTGGCCCACGCTGTCGGCCACGGAGCCGCCGACGCCGCTGTCGATCTCATCGAAGATCAGCGTCGGCGTGGCGCCGGCGCCGCCGGCGGTGGTGACCGCAATCGCCAGCGCCAAGCGCGAGAGCTCGCCGCCCGAGGCCACCTTGGCCAGCGGCCGCGGCGTGCTGCCGGCGTGGCCGGCCACGCGCAGCTCCACCGATTCCAGCCCGAACGACTGCGGTTCGTCCTGCGGCAGCAGCGCCACCTCGAAGCGGCCGCCGGCCATGCCGAGCTGCTGCATCGCCTGCGTGACGGCGACCGACAGCCTGGGCGCCGCGCGCCGGCGCGCCGTGCTGATGCGCTGCGCCTCGGCACGCCACTGCGCAGCAGCGGCCTGCGCGGCACGGTCCAGCGCTTCCAGATCGGCCGCCGCGTCCAGCGACTTCAGCTCGTCCTTCCAGCCCTGCAGCAGCGCCGGCAGCTCGGCCGGCGTGCGGCGGTAGCGCCGCGCCAGCGAGACCCAGGCCGCGAGCCGGCCATCGAGTTCCGCCAGGCGTTGGGGGTCGGGCTCGCGGTGGCCCAGGTAGGCCTGCAGGCTGTGCGCCGCGTCCTGTAGCTGGGCCTGGGCGTCGCGCAGCACCTGGGCCACGGCGGCCACCTCGCCGTCGTAGCGCGCCACCTCGTCCAACGCGTCGATCGCGCGCGCCATCAGGCCTTCGGCCGCGGGGTCGGATTCGCTCAGCGCGTCCAGCGCGCCACGCGCGCCGTCCAGGAGCGCCTGGCCGTGCGCCAGGCGCTGGTGCTCGGCGTTCAGCTCGTCCCATTCGTCGGAACCGGGGCCGAGCTTGTCGACCTCGGCGATCTGCCAGGCCAGGCGCTCGCGCTCGCGCTCCAGGCTGTCGCGCTGGCTGCGCGCGGCGTCCAACGCTGCCAGCGCGGCACGCCAGGCCTGCCAGTGCCGGCCCATCAGCGCGCTGTCGGCGCCGGCCTGGCCGTCGAGCAGCGCGCGCACGGTGGCCGGCCGCGTCAGCCCCTGCCAGGCGTGCTGGCCGTGGATGTCCACCAGGTGCTCGGCCAGCCCGCGCAGTTGCGCGACGGTGGCGGCGCTGCCGTTGATCCAGGCGCGGCTCTTGCCCTGGCTGTCCACCGTGCGCCGCAGCAGCAGCGAGCCTTCGCCCGCGCCGAAGCCGCCCTCGTCCAGCCAGGCGGCCAGCGTCGGCGGCGGGTCGAACTCGGCGCTGACCTCGGCGCGCGGCGCGCCTTCGCGCACCAGGCCCGCCTCGGCACGGTTGCCCAGCACGAGCTGCAGCGCGTCGATCAGGATGGACTTGCCGGCGCCGGTCTCGCCGGTCAGCACCGTGAAGCCGGCACCGAAGTCCAGCTCCAACTGGCTGACGATGACCACGTCGCGAAGACTCAGGCGGCGCAGCACGAGCGGCCCTAGGGTCTGTCAACGCTATGGGAGGGCCCGCGCCGCCGCCTGGCTGGCCCCAGGGCTAGGCGCGAGCGAGGCCGCGTGCCTGCGGCACGCAACGAGCGAGCAACGACGCCCTGGGGCCAGCCAGGCGGCGGCCCTGCGGGTGATCTCAGCAAACAGCCGCCAGCCGCGTTGCACGGCTTGCCCAGGCGCACAGCATGGGCTGCGCCGCGCGCCTTGCTGGCGGCTGTTTGCTGAGTCACGCGGGCCCTCCCATAGCGTTGACAGACCCTACACCACGCCTTCGTACCAGCGCAGCTTGCGGCGCAGCGTCGCGTAGTAGCTCCAGCCGCGCGGATGCAGAAAGCGCACCTTGTGCGCCGAGCGCCGCACGTGGATCTGGTCGCCGTGCAGCAGGCTGGCGATGCTGTGCATGTCGAAGTTGGCCGAGGCATCGCGGCCGGCCACGATGGTGATGCGGATCTCGCCGGTGTCGGGCAGCACGATGGGCCGGTTGGACAGCGTGTGCGAGGCGATCGGCACCAGCACCCAGCCACCGATGCCCGCGTGCAGGATGGGGCCGCCGGCGCTCAAGGCGTAGGCCGTGCTGCCGGTGGGCGTGGCGATGATCAGGCCGTCGGCGCGGATGTTGGCCACGAACTCGTCGCCGATGTCCACGCGCAACTCGACCATGCTGGCGGTGCCGCCGCGCGAGACCACCACGTCGTTGAGCGACAAGCCGTCGAAGATGGGCTGGCCGTCGCGCCAGACCTTGCCTTCCAGCATCGTGCGGTGCTCTTCCTCGTAGTCGCCGCCGATCATGCGCGTCAGCGCGTCGCGGTACTGGTCGTGCGGGATGTCGGTGATGAAGCCCAGCCGCCCCTGGTTGATGCCCACCAGCGGCAGGTGGTGGCGCGCCACTTCGCGCGCAATGCCGATCATCGTGCCGTCGCCGCCCACCACCACCGCCAGGTCGCAGCGCAGGCCCAGCTGGTCGACCGGCAGCGCGTCGAAATCGCTGACGCCGGTGGCCAGCGCGGTCTCGCGCTCGAACGACACTTCGAGCCCCAGGCCGACGAGAAAATGCGCCAACTCCTCCAGCAGCGGGCGGATGCCCCGGGCCTGGTACTTGCCGACGATGGCAGCGTGGCGGAAGCGCTCCGGCATGATGCGCGGCATTACACCATAGGGCCCCTCGATGGACGGGGCTGCCGCAAAGGCCCTTCGTACAATCGAAAACATGCTGGACGACCGAGCCAAGAGCCTGCTCAAGACGCTGGTCGAGCGTTACATCGCCGACGGCCAGCCCGTGGGTTCGCGCACCCTGGCCAAGGCATCGGGGCTGGAGCTGTCGCCGGCCACCATCCGCAACGTGATGGCCGATCTGGAAGAGCTGGGACTCATCGCCAGCCCCCACACCAGCGCCGGCCGCGTGCCCACCGCGCGCGGCTACCGGCTGTTCGTCGACACCATGCTGATGGCGCGTCCGCTGGACCTGGACCGGCTGAGCGCCATCGCGCCCGAGGTGGCGGCGGCGCGCGATCAACTGCACCCCGACCAGCCGCAGCGCGTGATCGCGCAGGCCGCGCAAATGTTGTCCAACCTGTCCAGCTTCGTCGGCGTGGTGACGGCGCCGCGCAAGGCCAGCGTCTTCCACCACATCGAGTTCATGCGCCTGAGCGAGCGGCGCGTGCTGGTGATCCTGGTCGCGCCCGACGGCGACGTGCAAAACCGCGTGATCTTCACCGCGCGCGACCACACGCAGTCCGAGCTGGTCGAGGCCAGCAACTACCTCAACGCCCACTACGCGGGGCTGAGCATCGAAGCGGTGCGCGAGCGGCTGCAGCACGAGATCGAGGCGCTGCGCAGCGAGATCGGCACGCTGATGCAGGCCGCGGTGCAGGTCGGCAGCGAAGCGCTGGCCGAGAACAGCGACCAGGTGGTGGTCTCCGGCGAGCGCAACCTGCTCACCGTGCAGGACTTCGGCAACGACCTCGGCAGCCTGCGCCGCCTGTTCGACCTGTTCGAGCAGAAGACCGAGCTGATGCGGCTGCTGGACACCAGCAGCCGCGCCGAAGGCGTGCGCATCTACATCGGCGGCGAAAGCCAGGTCGTGCCCTTCGAGGACCTGTCGGTCGTCACCGCGCCCTACGAAGTCGGTGGCCGCATCGTCGGCACCCTGGGCGTGATCGGCCCCACCCGCATGGCCTACGACCGCATGATCCAGATCGTCGACATCACGGCGCGCCTGGTGGGCCACACGCTGTCGCAGAAGTAGGCGCTCCTACAATCCCGGCCTTCGATTTCGAAGGGGGCCGTTAGCTCAGTCGGTTAGAGCAGAGGACTCATAATCCTTTGGTCGTTGGTTCAAGTCCAACACGGCCTACCACCCGCGCTGCCGCCCAGCGTGGCCAAGCCAGCGTGGCAAGCCAGCGCAGCCGCATGCGGTGCCGCTAGTACCGCGTGTCCCCCCGAATCTGGGCGGCCATCACCGCCTCCGCGGCGCTGACCTGGCGCGGCGTGCAGGGCGGGCTGCTGCGCACGGTGCGGCCTTGCGGGCTGAGCTGCACCACGCAGTTGTTGGCGAAGATCGCCTCGCCGCTGCCGTTGCTGTTGACCACCAGGTTCGGGCCCGAGCCGTCGTCGCCGCGGTTGCCGCGGTTCCACGAGCGATCGCCGTCATCGCGGCCTTGGCCGCGCTCGCGGCGGTAGGCGGCCATCGCCTCGTCGGCGCGGCGCAGCTGGCGCTCGTTGCAGCCCCCGCGTGACTGGCCGCGGCGGCCCGGCGGGTCGTAGAACACCATGCAGCCGTTGTCGAAGATGACCCGGCCGAAGCGCTTGTCGTCCATGTGGACCTGCGGCGGCCGGTCCTCGTTCCAGCGGCCGTCGCGCCGGTCGACTTCGCGCAGCGACGAGACGCTGTCGTTCAGCCCCATCGGCCGCAACGACGGATAACGCCCCGGCCCCAGCGTGACGCACTGGCCCTTGAAGTCGGCGTCGGTGCACAGCAGCCAGGTGCCGCTGCGGATCATCACCGACGAGACGCGGTCGTTGAAGCCCTCGTCGGCCAGGTTGCGCAGGCTCTGCCCGGTGACCAGCGAGCGGCCCCCGAAGTCGCTGTCCTGGAACAGCACCAGATCGGCCTTGGCCCCGGCGGCGGCCAGCAGCAGCACCGCGGCGGCCAGCACCCTACGCGCATCGAATCTCGTCTGCATCGCATCTCCCATGGTCGGTGTCCGGGTCCGCCAACGGTACCGCAGCCGCGCGCGCCGGCGCAAGCTGCCTACACTTGCCGATCCCCAGGCGTGCAAGAAGGACCCCCACCATGAGCTTCCAGGCCCTGCTGATCGAGAAGGACGATGCCGGCTACCGCGCCGCGGTGAAAGCCGTCGGCGACGAGGTGCTGGGCGCCGGCGAGGTGACGGTGCGCGTGGCCTGGAGCACCATCAACTACAAGGACGGCCTGGCCATCACGGGCAAGAACCCGGTGGTGCGCAAATTCCCGCTGGTGGCCGGCATCGACTTCGCCGGCAGCGTGGAGCGCAGCGAAGACCCGCGCTTCAAGCCCGGCGACCGCGTGCTGCTCAACGGCTGGGGCGTCGGCGAATCGCATTCCGGCGGCCTGGCGCAGCGCGCCCGCGTCAGGGCCGACTGGCTGCTGCCCATGCCCGCGGCCTTGAGCGAGCGCCGCGCGATGGCCATCGGCACGGCCGGCTACACCGCGATGCTGTGCGTGATGGCGCTGCTCAAGCACGGCCTCACGCCGGGCAGCGGCGACGTGCTGGTCACCGGCGCCAACGGCGGCGTGGGCACGGTGGCGATCAGCCTGCTGTCGCGGCTGGGCTTTCGCGTGCTGGCGTCCACCGGGCGCTTGCAGGAGGCGGACTTCCTGAAGTCGCTGGGCGCGGCCGAGGTGCTGTCGCGCGACGAGTTCTCGGCCGCCGGCAAGCCGCTGGCCAAGGAGCGCTTCGCCGGCGTGGTGGACGCGGTGGGCAGCCACACGCTGGCCAATGCCTGCGCCGCCACACGCTACGGCGGCGCGGTGGCGGCCTGCGGGCTGGCCCAGGGCATGGACTTCCCGGGCTCGGTGGCGCCGTTCATCCTGCGCGGCATCACGCTGTACGGCATCGACAGCGTGATGGCGCCGATGGCCTTGCGCCATGCCGCCTGGGCACGGCTGGCCGGCGGCGACCTGGACCTGGACGCGCTGGACCGGCTGACACAGGAGATCGGCCTGTCCGAAGCCGTGGCCGCCGGCAGCCGCATCCTGGCCGGCCAGGTGCGCGGGCGCTTGGTGGTTGACGTCAATCGTTAAGCCCGCGGCACGGCGCATGCCGCGCGTCATCGGTCATCGGTCATCGGCCCTGCGCCGGGCAAGGGGCAGACTCATGCAAATGAAGCCATCGTCCGTCCATGCCTTGGCCGCCGCGATGCTGGCCACCGCGGCGCTGGCCGGTCCGACACCGGCATCGGCGCTGGATTTTTCCAAGACCCCGCCGGTCGTCGAGATCAGCGACGGGCAGGTGTCGGTGGGCTCGCGCACCGTCAAGCTGCCGCCCGGGCATTGGACCTTCGTGTCCTACGCCGCGGGTCGCTACCGCAACCTCGGCGGCAACTCCACCCCGCGCCACACCGGCTACTTTGCCGATGCCGAGCCCAAGCGCTTCCACGCCGGCCTGGTGGTCGAACTGGGCGAGATCGCACTCAGAAGCAACCAGTGGGACGGCGAGCCTTGCAAGGCAGACGCCAATGTCTACAAGTCGACGCTCGATTCGACCCCGCTGTTCCCGCAATGCCTGCTGGTGTCGAAGTGGCCGTCGTTGCACAAGGCGGCCACCGCCGGGTTCTACAAGCCGGTGTCCGACTGGCTGGCGCAGCAGGGCATCGATCAGTCGGTGGACGTGATCGACATCCGCTTCTTGCACTACATGGCCACCGGCCAGGGCTTGATCCGCGTGTTCGTGCCGGCCAGCGCATTTGCCACCCCGCAGGCCGCCGTCGACTGGGCCAAGGCCCTGCCGCCGTTGTTCGGGCCTTTCCTGGAAGGCCGCACCAGCGAGGTGACGCTGCCGGCGCTGCCCTGATCGCCGAGCGCTATTTCTTCTTCGCCGCCGCTGCCTTCTTCGCCGCTGGCGCGCTCTTGCTCTGCGCCAGCAGGTCGTCGAGCGTCTTCTGGATCTCCGACTCGATGGTCCTGGCGAAGGCGCCCAGCAAAAGGCCGAGCTTGGCGTCGAGGTCGAAGTGGTCGGCGGCCACGACCAGCCGGCCGTTGACGCCCGCGCGCGTGAACTCCACCGTGTCGCTGGTCGCGCCCTCGATCACCGTGCACGCCATGTCGAAGCGGCTTTCCGCCTGTTCGGCCCAGGCCCAGGCGACCTTGCGCGCCTTGGCCAGGCCGAGTTGGTGTTCACGGTGGATGCGGATGGCGGGCACGGTGGCGGTCTCCTTCAGCGGATGATTTGTTCGAGTGTGGCCCGCCGCTCGGCCTTCGGCAAGGCGGCCAGGCGCTGCACCTCGGCGTAGAAGCGCTTGAAGTCGCCGCCCTCGCGCCGAAAGAGCTGCTCGAAGGCGGGCACCAGCTCGTTGTAGGCGGCCTGCACGCCGAAGCTGGCGTTGTTGGCGTTGGCCACCGCAGCGTCGTAGCCGGCGTAGCCGTTCCACTGCCGGGCCTTGAGTTGCGCGTACTCGGCGCGCCACTGCGCCATCAGCTCGGCCTTGCGCGCGCGCTTGGCGGCGTCGTCCAGCGGGCCGGCGTACAAGGCGAGCAACCGCTCGCGCTGGGCCTGCATCAGCGCGCGGAACTCGGCGCGCCGCTCGTCGATGCGCGCCAGCTCGGCGCGGGCCTGCGGCCGGTCCGCCAGCCAGCGCTCGCTGCCCAGGCGTTCCACCGCGGTCGCAAAACTCTCGTTGAAGGTGGTGTCGTCGGCGGCGTAGGCCACCTGGTGCGCCAGTTCGTGGAAGATCAGCCGTGCCAGCTCGCCCTCGGGCCAGGTGATGAAGGTGTTGAGCAGCGGGTCGCCGCCGATCCAGTTGCTCCAGCCCAGGCTGGAATAGGCCGGCACGCCGTAGACGCTGACCTCGAAGCCCTCGCGCTTCAAGGTCTCGCCCAGCGCCTGCGCCGCGGCGCGGTCGAAATAACCTCGATAGCCAACGCAACCCATGATCGGAAAGCACCAGGTCTTGAGCGTCAGCGACAGCTCGGGCGCCGCCACCACGTTCCACACCGCGGCGCCGCGCTGCAGGTCGGCGTAGGCGCGGTAGCTGCGGTTGTCGGGCAGCGCCAGCTCACGGCTGGCGAAGTCGCGCAGGCGCTGCGCCAGCGCCAAGCGCTCGCGCAGGGCCGGCGGCGTGTCGGCCTCGGCCAGCCAGTCGCTCACCGGCCGCGCGCGGTGCATCAGGTCCAGATGCCCTTGCAGCGCCTGCCCGTAGTAGCCGATCGTCGAGCAGCCGCTGCCCAGGCAGACGGCCGCGGCCGCCAGCGCGGCGGTGCCGGCGAGTCCCGCGCAAGCCATCAGCAGCCAGCGCCTAGCCGACCGTGACGTCCACCAGGCAGTCGTAGAACGTGGGCCCACGGCCGATGTCGGTCAGGCGCTGGTGGGTCAGTTCGTTGACGTTGCGGCCGTCGAGGCCGAACTTGCGCCACCAGATACCGAGGCCGTTGACGACGCCGGGCCGCGCGCGCAGGCTGACCTCGGCCTTGCAGCGGTAGCGCCCGCGGTCGTTGAAGACGGTGACGGTCTGCCCGCTGCTGATGCCGCGCGCCGCGGCATCGTCGGGGTGGATCTCCACCAGCGGCTCGCCTTCCACCGAGCGCAGGCTCTTCACGTTGACGAAGGTGGAGTTCAGGAAGTGCCGCGCCGGCGGCGAGATCATCGCCAGCGGGTAGCGCGCCGCCAGTTCGGGCACGCGTTCGGCCGACTCGTGGTTGGGCACGTGGTCGGCCACGCCCAGGCCCGGCGGGTCGGCCTGGGCACGGCCGTTGGCGGTGTGGAAGCCGCCCTCGGCAAACGGTGCGTCGGGCACCGGCAGCGGCGCCCAGCCCTCGCCCAGCAGCCGCTCGCGGCTGACCTGCTCGGGCTTGAAGGCGTTGCAGGCTAGCGCCTCGTCGCTGTCGGTGAAGCAGGCATCGGCGAAACCCATGCGCGCGGCCAGCATCCGGAAGATCTCGGCGTTGGACTTCGCCTGCCCCTGCGGCGCCACGGCCGGCTGGTTGAGGATCACGTCGGTGTGGCCGTAGGTGCCGTGCACGTCCCAGTGTTCGAGCTGGGTCGTGGCCGGCAGCACGTAATCCGCAAAATCAGCGGTGTCGGTGAGGAAGTGCTCCAGCACCACGGTGAACAGGTCTTCGCGCGCGAAGCCGGCCACCACCTTGCGGCTTTCGGGCGCCACGGCCACCGGGTTGCTGTTGTAGACCACCACGGCCTCGATGCGCGGGCCGAAGGTCGGCGAGGCCTCGCGCAGCAGGTCGTCGCCGATCGTGCTCATGTTGATGGTGCGCGGCCGGCGGCCGGCCAGCAGGTCGGGGCGCTGCAGCGCGGCGTCGTCGCGCGAGCGCGCGAACCAGCCCGCCGACGACAACAGCAGCCCGCCGCCGCGCTGCCGCCAGGCACCCACCAGGCAAGGCAGCAGCGCCGCCAGGCGCACCGCGCTGCCGCCGCCGTGCACGCGCTGTATGCCGTAGTTCAGCCGGATCGCGGCCGGCTTGATCGTGCCGTAGTCGCGCGCGAGCTGGCGCACCTCGTCGGCCGTGATGCCGCAGGTGGCGGCTACGCGCTCGGGCGGCCATTGCAGCGCGCGCTCGCGCAGCGCCGGCCAGCCGTCGACGTGGCGATCGATGTAGTCGTGGTCCAGCCAGTCGTGCTGGATCAGCTCGTGCATCAGGCCCAGTGCCAGCGCGCCATCGGTGCCGGGGCGCAGCGCGATGTGCTGGTGGCACTTTTCGGCAGTCTCGCTGCGCCGCGGGTCGATGCAGATCAGCTTGGCGCCGTCGCGCTTGGCCTGCTGCGCCAGGGTCCAGAAATGCAGGTTGGAGGCGATCGAGTTGCTGCCCCAGATCAGGATCAGCCGGCTCTCGGCGAAGAAGCGCGTGTTCATCCCCACCTTGCCGCCGTAGGTGGCGGCCAGCGCCTCGCCGCCGGCACTGGAGCAGATGGTGCGGTCCAGCCGGCTGGCGCCCACCTTGTGGAAGAAGCGCATCGCCATGGTTTCGCCCTGCACCAGGCCCATGGTGCCCGCGTAGCTGTAGGGCAGGATGCCCTGCGGGTCGCGCGCGGCGATGGCCTGCAGCCGCGCGGCGATGTCGGCCAGCGCGGCGTCCCAGCTCACCGGCTCGAAGCGGCCCTCGCCCTTGGGCCCGACGCGGCGCAGCGGCTGCAGTACGCGCTCGGGGTGGTAGGTGCGCTCGACGTAACGGCTGACCTTGGTGCACAGCACGCCCTGCGTGTTGGGGTGCGCCGGGTTGCCGGCCACGCGCACCGCGCGGCCGTTGGCCACGCTGACCTGCAGCGAACAGGTGTCGGGACAGTCGTGCGGGCAGGCCGCATGCACAGTGCGGAACTCGGCGGGAGCGTTCATCGCCGAAACTATGGCACATCGCCTTGGGCCCCGTGTTCAAGTCAAGCGCTGGCCCCGGGTCAGCCACCGATGCGCTGCGGCCGCGCGGCGCGGTACCCTCAGGCCCGTAGTTGTTTCACCGCTGCCGTACCCCATGACGCAACCCCTCGCGCGCCGCCGCGCGCTCGGCAGCCTGGCCGGCACCGCCGCGGCGCTGGCGCTGCCCGCCCTGGCACAGGAACGTCCGCTGCTGCTGGGCCAGTCGGCCCCCACCACCGGCGCCGCGGCGCAATTGGGCATCCAGATGCACCACGGCGCCAAGCTCTACTTCGACCAGTTCAACGCCCAGGGCGGCTTGAGCGGGCGCCCGGTGGAGCTGCGGCTGCTGGACGACGGCTACGAGCCCGAGCGCTGCAAGGCCAACACCGAACAGTTCCTCCGCGATGATGCCTTCGCGCTGCTGGGCTACGTGGGCACGCCCACCAGCCTGGCGGCGCTGCCGCTGGTCAACCAGGCGCGCATCCCCTTCTTCGGGCCTTTCACCGGCGCGCAGGCGCTGCGTGAGCCGCTGTCGCGCTGGGTCTTCCACGTGCGTGCCTCGTACTTCGACGAGACGGCGCTGATCGTGCGCCAGCTCACCGGTCTGGGGCTGACGCGTATTGCCGTCTTCCGTCAGAACGACAGCTACGGCCAGGCCGGGCTGGACGGCGTGCTGCGCGCGCTGGCGCCGCTGAACCTGCAGCCGGTGGCGGTGGGCACGGTCGAGCGCAACAGCGTCGACGTGGCAGCGGCCGTCAAGGCCATCGCGCCGCAGATGCCGCACGCGGTGGTGCAGATCAGCGCCTACAAGAGCTGCGCCGCGTTCGTGCGCGCGGCGCGCCAGGCCGGCTACGGCGGCAGCTTCTACAACGTGAGCTTCGTCGGTAGCCAAGCACTGGCCGACGAACTGGGCGCCGATGGCCGCGGCGTGATGGTCAGCCAGGTGATGCCGCACCCCACGTCCACCACCACCGCCATCACGCGCGAATACCTCGACGCGTTGCGCCGCGCCGGCGGCGGCCAGTCGCCCAACTACAGCAGCATCGAAGGCTACGTGGCCGCGCGCGTGTTCGCCGAGGGCCTGCGCCGCGCCGGCAAGACGGCCACGCGCGACAGCGTGGTGACGGCGCTGGAAGGCCTGTCGCGGCTGGACCTGGGCGGCTTCGCGGTGACGTTCAGCCCGCGCAGCCACGCCGGATCGAGCTTCGTCGAACTGACCGTGCTGACCGGCGACGGCAGGGTCAGGCGCTGAAGACGCTGCGGAAGACCCGGGCGGCGACAGGCCGGGCCTGCGGCGTAAACTGATCCGCTTCGCTTTCTATCCGCAGCAGGCCCGCCATGCAGATGATCGAATCCATCCTCGCCGACGCCGCCGCCATCACCGCGCTGCGTCGCGACATCCACGCCCATCCCGAGCTGTGCTTCCAGGAGCAGCGCACCGCCGACCTGGTGGCCAAGGCGCTGACCGACTGGGGCATTCCCATCCACCGCGGCATGGGCACCACCGGCGTCGTGGGCATCGTCAAGAACGGCAGTTCGACGCGGGCCGTGGGCCTGCGTGCCGACATCGACGCGCTGCCGATGACCGAGCACAACCACTTCGACCACGCCAGCCGCCACCAGGGCAAGATGCACGCCTGCGGCCACGACGGCCACACCGCCATGCTGCTGGCAGCGGCCAAGCACCTGTCCAAGCACCGCAACTTCGACGGCACCGTGTACCTCGTGTTCCAGCCGGCCGAGGAAGGCGGCGGCGGCGCGCGCGAGATGATGAAGGACGGCCTGTTCGACAAGTTCCCGATGGAGGCCATCTTCGGCATGCACAACTGGCCCGGCATGCAGGTCGGCCAGTTCGCGCTGACCCCGGGCCCGATGATGGCCAGCAGCAACGAGTTCAAGATCACCATCGTCGGCAAGGGCGCGCACGCGGCGCTGCCGCACAACGGCGTCGACCCGGTGCCGGTGGCCTGCCAGATGGTGCAGGCCTTCCAGACCATCATCACGCGCAACAAGCGGCCGATCGACACCGCGGTGATCTCGGTGACGATGATCCACGGCGGCGAGGCGACCAACGTCATCCCCGACAGCTGCCAGATCCAAGGCACCGTGCGCACCTTCAGCAACGAGGTGCTGGACCTGGTGGAGCGGCGCATGAAGACGATCGCCGAATCCACCTGCGCCGCCTTCGAAGCGGACTGCGTGTTCGAGTTCCACCGCAACTATCCGGCCACCGTCAACCACCCGGCCGAGACCGAGTTCGCGCGCCAGGTGCTGGCCCAGGTGGTGGGCGCCGAGAACGTGCTGCCCTACGAGCCGACGATGGGCTCCGAGGACTTCAGCTACTTCCTGCAGGCCAAGCCGGGTTGCTACTTCGTGATCGGCAACGGCGACGGCAGCCACCGCGCCATGGGCCACGGCGAAGGCCCCTGCATGCTGCACAACCCCAACTACGACTTCAACGACGAGTTGATCCCGCTCGGCGCCACCGCCTGGGTGCGCCTGGCCGAAGCCTGGCTGGCGCAGCCGCGAGAACTCGTGAAGACCTGAGGCTGCTGCGATGGCCTCCGACGGCAACACCGACGTCCCCGTCGCCTTCGCACAGACCTACGCCGATGCCAGGGCCAAGTTCCTGCTGGCCGCGAGCGACGCCGGCCTGGACGTGCAGGCCCATCGCCACCCGCTGCTGGGGCGCGACGGCGAAGAGCTGGCCGTCGACGTGGCCCGTCATGGCGCTGCCGATGCCGCCGGCCTGCTGATCGTCAGCAGCGGCTGCCACGGGCTGGAAGGCTTCTGCGGCTCGGGCATCCAGGTGCAAATGCTGCGTCAGGGCGGCCCGTTGCGCGCGGCCGCGCGGGCCGGCGTGGCGCTGCTCTTCGTGCATGCGCTCAATCCCTGGGGTTTCAGCTGGTGGCGGCGCACGACGCAGGAGAACGTCGACCTCAACCGCAATTTCGTCGACTTCGGCGCCGCGCTGCCGGCCAACCCCGGCTACGACGAACTGGCCAACGCCTTGGTGCCGGCGCAATGGCCGCCCAGCGCCGCCAACGAGCAGGTGATCGCCGATTTCATCGCCCGCCGCGGGATGATGGCCTTCCAGACCGCCGTCAGCAGCGGCCAGCACGACCACCCTGAAGGCCTGTTCTTCGCCGGCCGCAACCCGAGCTGGAGCCAGCGCACCTGGCGCCAGGTGCTGCGCGACCACGGCCAGCGCTGCCGCCGCCTGGGCTGGATCGACCTGCACACCGGCCTTGGGCCTAACGGCCATGGCGAGCGCATCTTCAGCGCCCGCGACGATGCCGCCACGCTGGCGCGCACGCGGCAATGGTGGGGCCGGCAGGTGACCTCGATCTACGACGGCTCGTCCACCTCGGCTCGGCTCTCGGGCATGGCCTTCGAGGCCGTCTACGACGAATGCCCGCAGGCCCAGTACACCGGCATCGCGCTCGAATACGGCACGCTGCCGCTGACCGAGGTGATGACCGCGCTGCGCGCCGACCAGTGGCTGGAGAACCATCCCGAGACGGCCGACGAGCTGCGCCGCACGATCAAGCGCCAGACCCGCGACGCGTTCTACACCGACACCGACGACTGGAAGCGCCAGGTCGTCGTACAGGCCGAAGAGGCCGTGCAGCAGGCGCTTGCGGGGTTGGCGGCGCCGGGGTTGGCGGCGCCGGGCCCGGCCGCAGCGGCGGGCTGATTCAGCACCAGCCGCCGGCGCGCAGTTCGCGCTCGCACTGCGGTGCGTCCTCGAAGCGCAGCGTCTGCCAGCCGCGCCGCGCGGCCGCCTGCACGTTGGCGGGATGGTCGTCGATGAACAGCGTGCGCGCCGGGTCGAGCGCGAAGCGCTGTTCGGCCAGCGCAAAGATCGCGGCATCCGGCTTGATCAGGCCCACGCGGGCCGAGAAGATGCCGTCGGCGAACCCGGCCACGAAGTCGTGGCAACGTTCCAGGTGACTGGCGTAGGGCTGCGGCATGTTCGACAGGTAGAACAGCCGGTGGCCGCTGCGCTGCAGCCGGCGCAGCAGGGCCACGCTGTCGGGCATCGGCCGCAGGTGATCGGGGATGGCGTCGACGATGCGCCGCACCGCGGCCGCCGGCGCGCCGATGCGCGCGGCGATGCGCGCTGACAGCTCGTCCTCGGCGATGCAGCCGAGGTCGAAGCGCGCCCAGTCGCTGTCGGGCGTGAAGCTCTCGAAGACCTGGGCCGCCAGGCGGCGCGCCTGATCGTCGTCGGCCGCCAGCTCGGGCACGCAGCCGCGCAGCAGCGCCACCGGCTGCCAGTGGAACAGCACGGCGCCGAAATCGAAGACGACGGTGCGGCCCGTGTCGCCGGCGCCGGCGCTCATCCGCGCAGCCGCTGCAGCAGCCCGGCGGTGGAGCTGTCCAGCCCGGCCGAATCGCCGCTGGCAAAGCGCGGCAGCAGCCGGTTGCACAAGGCCTTGCCGAGCTCCACGCCCCACTGATCGAAGCTGTTGATGCCCCACAGCGCGCCGCTGGTGAACACGCGGTGCTCGTACATCGCCAGCAGCGCGCCCAGCGAGCGCGGCGTGAGCGCGTCCAGCACGAAGGTGGTGCTGGGCCGGTTGCCGGGGAAGCTGCGCTGCCGCGCCAGCACGGCGCGGTCGATCGTGGCCGATGCGGTGGGCGCAGATTCGGTGGCAGCCTCGTCGGCGGTCTTGCCCAGCATCAGCGCCTGGCTTTGCGCCAGGCAATTGGCCAGCAGCATGGTGTGCAGCTCGGCATGGCCGTGGGCCGCACGGCGCACCGCGATGAAGTCGACCGGGATCACGTCCATGCCCTGGTGCAGCATCTGGAAGTAGGCGTGCTGGGCGTTGGTACCGGGCTCGCCCCAGATCACCGGGCTGGTCTTGAGGGTCGGCGGCAGCAGCTCGCCGGCGGCGTCCACGCACTTGCCGTTGCTTTCCATCTCCAGCTGCTGCAGGTAGGCCGGCAGCCGCCGCAGGCCCTGGTCGTAAGGCGCGATGTTGCGCGACGTGAAGCCGTGGAAGTTGCGATACCAGACGTCCAGCAGCCCCAGTTGCAGCGGCAGGTTGGCCTCGGGCGCGGCCTCGGCAAAGTGGCGGTCCATCGCATGCGCGCCGGCCAGCAGCGCGCGGAAGTTGTCGCCGCCGATGGCGATGGCGATCGGCAGCCCGATCGCGCTCCACAGCGAATAGCGCCCGCCCACCCAGTCCCAGAAACCGAAGGTCTGCGCGATGCCGAACCCGGCCGCCGCCTTCACATTGGTGGTGGTGGCGCAGAAGTGGCGGCCGATCTCGGCCTCGGCCATGCCCTGCTTCAGGAACCACTGCCGCGCCACCGCGGCGTTGGCCATCGTCTCCTGCGTGGTGAAGGTCTTGCTGGCGATGATGAACAAGGTCTTGCGCGGATCCAGCTCGCGCAGCACCGACTCGATGTCGTGGCCGTCGACGTTGCTGACGAAGTGCAGCCGCAAGCCGCGCTGACAGAAGGCGTCGAGCGCCGGCACCGCCATCGCCGGCCCCAGGTCGCTGCCGCCGATGCCGATGTTGACCACGTCGCGCAGGCCGCCCTGTGCCGCGTCGGCGCGCATCCGCTCGGCGAAGGCCAGCATGGCGTCGAGCACCGCATGCACCTCGGCGCTGAAAGGCGCGGCGCCGCGCGGCGCGCGCAGCGCCGTGTGCAGCACGGCGCGGCCTTCGCTGGTGTTGATGGGCTCGCCGGCGAACATCGCGTCGCGCCGCTCGGCGATGCGGCACTCGCGCGCCAGGTCGAGCAGGAAGCGCCGCGTCGCGATGTCGATCAGGTCTTTCGACAGGTCGGCAAAGACCTCGGGCGCCTGCAGGCTGAAGGCGGTGAAGCGGCCGGGGTCGCGGGCAAAGGCTTCGCGCAGGTCCAGCTCGCGGCCGTGGGCCTGGAAGTGGCCTTGCAGCGCGCCCCAGGCTTTGGTGCGATCGCACCGGGGGGCAGTGACGGTATTCATGTGCGCGCCTTCTCGATCAGCGCATCCAGCTTCACGGCGTCGGCCGCGAAGGCGCGGATGCCTTCGGCCAGTTTCTCGGTGGCCATCGCGTCCTCGTTCAGCGCCCAGCGGAAGCTGCGCTCATCGAGGTGCACCGCGGGCAGGTCCAGCGCGCGGGCCGCCGCAGCGTTCAGCGCGCGCGGCACCGGCGCGTCGGCGGCCTGCAACTGGGCCAGCAGCTCGGGGCTGATGGTCAGCAGGTCGCAGCCGGCCAGCGCCAGGATCTGGCCCACGTTGCGGAAGCTGGCGCCCATGACTTCGGTCGTGATGCCGTGGCGCTTGTAGTGGTTGAAGATCGCCGTCACCGAGCGCACGCCGGGATCTTGCGAGCCGGCCATCGCCGCTTCGTTCCACGCCGCGCCTGCGGCCTTCTTGTGCCAGTCGTAGATGCGGCCGACGAAGGGGCTGATCAGCCGCACGCCGGCGTCGGCGCAGGCCACGGCCTGGCAGAACGCGAACAGCAGCGTCAGGTTGCAGTGGATGCCGTCACGCTCCAGCGTCTCGGCGGCGCGGATGCCCTCCCAGGTGGCGGCGATCTTGACCAGCACGCGCTCGCGGCCGACGCCGGCGGCCGCGTACAGGCCGATCAGCCGTCGCGCCCGCGCCACGGTGGCCGCGGTGTCGAACGACAGCCGCGCGTCGACCTCGGTGCTGACGCGCCCGGGCACGATCTTCAGGATCTCCAGGCCGAAGCGCACCAGCACGCGGTCGACCACCGCGTCCAGCGGCTCGCCGCGGTGCGCGGCCACGGTGTCGACCAGCAGCGGCGCGTAGTCGGCCTGCTGCACGGCCTTGAGGATCAGCGATGGATTGGTCGTCGCGTCGCGCGGCGCGAAGGCCGCCATCTGCTTGAAGCTGCCGGTGTCGGCAACGACGACCGTGTACTGCTTGAGCTGGTCGAGCTGGTTCATGCCGGCATTAGAACCCGAGCGCGCGCGAAGGGGTTATCCATGGGGCACGGGCTATGCTGGCGCCCATGTACGCGCCCTTCTTCGGCCTGCGGCAGCCGGCGTTCGCGATCGCGCCCGATCCGCGCTTTCTGCACCTGAGCACGATGCATCGCGAGGCGCTGGCACACCTGTTGTACGGACTGCAGGGCGGCGGTGGCTTCGTGCTGCTGACGGGCGAGATCGGCACCGGCAAGACCACCGTGTGCCGCTGCTTTCTCGATCAGATTCCGCCGGGCCACCGCGTCGCGTATGTCTACAACCCCAAGCTGACGCCGGTGGAGCTGCTGCAGACCATCTGCCAGGAGTTCGGCATCGCGCTGGACGAGCGGCCGCCACCGGCCACCGTCAAGCCCTACATCGACGCGCTGAACCGCTTCCTGCTGGACACGCATGCCAAGGGCGAGACCTGCCTGCTGGTGGTCGACGAAGCGCAAGGCCTCTCGGCCGACCTGCTGGAGCAGTTGCGGCTGCTGACCAACCTGGAGACCACCGAGCGCAAGCTGCTGCAGATCGTGCTGATCGGCCAGCCCGAGCTGCGCGACAAGCTGGCGCGGCCGGAGCTGGAGCAGCTGTCGCAGCGCGTGATCGCGCGCGTGCACCTGGGCCCGCTGGCCACGGCCGCCGAGACGGCCGACTACGTGCAGCACCGGCTCACCGTCGCGGGCCTGAGCGGACCCTCGCCTTTCGACCGCCGCGCGCTGGCGTGCGTGCATGCCTCGAGCGGCGGCGTGCCGCGGCGCATCAACCTGCTGTGCGAGCGCGCGCTGCTGGGCGCCTACGCGCAGGGCCGGCCGCACGTGGATGCGGCGACGGTGCGCCGCGCGGCGGTGGAAGCTTTTGGCGACGAGCGGCGCGGCCGCCGTGGGTGGCCCCGATCGTGGCCCTGGTGGTGGCCCTGGCCGGCCGGACTGGCGCTGGGCGTTGCGGCGGTGGTGGCCGTGGCCGCCGCGCTCCCGGGGCGCTGGCCTTTCGGCGGCACGATCGCCGCCCCGACGCGGGCGGCGGCGTCGAGCGCCGGTTCTGCCGCATCGGCCGTGCCCGCTGGTTCGCCGGCCATCGCGCTGACCGACCAACCCACGCCGTTTGCCAACGCCGAAACGGCCGGCGCCGCGCTGGCCGCGGCCTGGGGCTTAGCTGCGGCATCGGCGGCATCAGCGGCGTCGAGCGGCGACGCCTGCAGCCGTGCGCGCGCGCTGGGCCTGGCCTGTCATCAAGGCCGCGGCGACCTGGCCCTGCTGCGTCGCCTGGATCGCCCGCTGCTGCTGACGCTGGACGACGGCAGCGGCTCGGTGCTGCTGCAGGCGCTGGGCCGCGAGCACGCGCTGCTGCGCGGTGCCGCGGGCGAGCAGCGGCTGCCGCTGCAGCGCCTGCAGGCGCTGTGGAACGGCGAACTGCTGGCCTGGTGGCGGCCGCCGCCGGCCGACCAGCCCGCGGCCGACTGGGCGCAGCAGCGGCTGCTCGCGCTGCAAGGCGCCGACAGCCCCAGCGCGCCGCCGGTGGCCCGCGACGAAGCCTTGCGCCGCCGCGTCTACGCCTTCCAGTTGGCACAAGGCCTGCCGGCCGATGGCCTGCTGGGCCCGCTGACCCTGATGCAGCTCCAGCGCGCCAGCGGCGCCGACGAGCCCCACCTGCGCCCGGAGCCCTGATGTCCTACATCCTCGATGCCCTGCGCCGCGCCGAGGCCGAACGCCGCCGCGGCGAACCGCCGGCGCTGGACCAGGTGGCGCGCTGGCCGGCGCTGGACGCAACGCCGGGCCGGCCGCGGCAGGGGCCGTCGGGTTGGCTGCTGGTGTTGATCGTCGCGGCCGCGTGCCTGGCGGCGGCGGCTTGGTGGTGGTCATCGCAGCCACCGTCGTTGCCGCCATCATCCCTGTCCCCGCCATCGCCGACACCGCCATCGCCGATGGCCGCCGCGCCGGTCAACGCAGCCCCTCCCGCCGTGCCGCCGCCGACGATGGCCAGTGCGCCGCCGATGCGCGCCGCACCGCCGCCCCCGCCGCCACGAACGGCAGCCCAGCGCGCGCCCGCGGCAGCGGCAGCGGCTTCGGCGCCGTCGACACGCGCCGCAACGACCTCAGCACCCACATCAGCACAGACATCAGCGCGGACATCGGCGTCCACGGCATCGACGCCGTCCGCCACCGCCAGCGCGCCCGAGCCGCCGCCGGTCAGCGCCGCCACGCTGCCCGAACCCCAGCGCAGCGCCCTGGCCCGCCTGGGCCTGAGCGGCGGCGTCTATTCGCCCGACCGCGGCCAGCGCTTCGTGCTGGTGGGCGGCCAGATCGCGCACGAAGGCGACGTGCTGGCGCCCGGCATCGTGTTGGATCGCATTCAGCCGCGCTCGGTGCTGCTGCGCCTCGAAGGGCGGCTGGTCGAGATGCCGCTGTAGCGTCCGCAGCGGTTCAGCCGGCCTCGACCACCGAGACGCCGCTGCCTGCCAGTCGCAGCGCCAGCGCCTGGCCGATGCGCCAGTCGCGTTGCACGTCGGGCGAGACGACGAAGATCTCGCCGATCGCGGTGCCGACGGTCAGCTCCTGAAAGCTGCCGAGGTAGGCGCATTTCAGCAAGCTGCCGGGCAGCGCATCGGGCCCGTTGTCGCACACGGTCCAGGCCTCGGGCCGCACCGCCACCTTCACCGCGCCGGGCCGCACCGGCCGCCGCGCCGGCAGCCGCAAGGGGCCCAGCTGCACCGTGCCGTCGGCATCCGCCGTCGCCGCGAACAGCATCGCCTCGCCCATGAAGCCGGCGACGAACTCGCTGCCCGGGTGCTCGTACAGCTGCTTGGGCGTGCCGGCCTGGGCGATGTGGCCGGCGTTCATCACCACGATCTGGTCGCTGACGGCCAGCGCCTCGCTCTGGTCGTGGGTGACGTAGGCCACCGTCAGCCCCAGGCGCTGCTGCAGCGCGCGGATCTCCTCGCGCATGCTGCGCCGCAGCCGCGCGTCGAGATTGGACAGCGGCTCGTCGAACAGCATCACGCTGGGCTCCAGCACCAGGCTGCGCGCCACCGCCACGCGTTGCTGCTGGCCGCCCGACAGCTCGCTGGGCAGCCGGTCTTCGTAGCCCGCAAGGCCCACGCTGTCCATCGCCGCGCGGGCGCGTCGCGTGGCCTCGTCGCGGCCCACGCCGCTGACGCTGAGGCCGTAGCAGACGTTTTCCAGCACCTTCATGTGCGGGAACAGGGCATAACTCTGGAACACCATGGACACGTTGCGCTCGGCGGGGCCGAGGTCGGTGACGTCCTGGCCGTCGATCAGGATGCGGCCCGAGGTCGCCGCATCCAGCCCGGCGATCATGCGCAGCGTGGTGGTCTTGCCGCAGCCCGAGGGGCCGAGGATGGTGGTCAGCGTGCCCTTCTCGACCACCAGGTCGATGCCCTTGACGACCAGCGGCGACTGGGCGTCGCCGTAGCGCTTGGTGACCTGGCGAAACTCGATCCCTGCGGGCATGGTCAGTGTCCTTGTGTGCCGCGCCGCCCGAGCTTGCGCTCGCCGACGATGAACTGGATCAGCGCGGTGGCCAGCGACATCAGCACGATCAGCACCGTGCAATAGGCCAGCGCCAAGCCGTAGTCGCCGTTGCCGACGCGGCCGATGATGTAGGTGGTGGCCAGCTCGTTCTCGGCCGTGACCAGGAAGACGACGGCCGAGACCGTGGTCATGCTGCGCACGAAGCTGTAGACCAGCGCTGCCACCACCGCGGGTTTGAGCAGCGGCAGCACCACGCGGCGCAGCGTGGTGGCGGTGCCGGCGCGCAGCATCAGGCTGGCCTCGTCCAGGCTCTTGTCGAGCTGCTTGAAGCTGGCGGTGCCGGCGCGCACACCCACCGGCAGGCTGCGGAACACGAAGCACAGCACGATGATCAGCGCGGTGCCGGTCAGCTCGAAGGGCGGCACGTTGAAGGCCAGGATGTAGCTCACGCCCAGCACGGTGCCGGGGATCGCAAAGGCCAGCAGCGCGCCGAACTCGAACGCCTTCTGGCCGACGAACTGCGTGCGCGCCAACAGCCAGCTGATCAGGAGGCCGATGGCAGCGCAGATCGGCGCCGCGATGGCCGACAGCTTGAGCGTCGTGAACAGCGAGTTCCAGGCCGTGCCGGCCCAGACCAGGCCGTAGTCGCCCCACTGCAGGTCGAACGCGGTCCTGAAATGCTGCAGCGTGGGCGTGTAGTCGCGGCCCCAGGTCTGCACGAAGCCGCCGGTGAAGGCGAAGACGTAGACCACGACCGTGAACGCCAGCCACGGCAGCGCGATGCCGCGGCACAGCTTGCGCACGCGCTCAGGCAGCGGCATCGCAAAGCCCGAGTCGCCCTTGCCGGTGAGCGTGGTGTAGCTGCTGCGGCCCAGCAGCCGTTGCTGCAGGAAGAAGACGCTCAGCGCGAAGCCGGTGAGGATCAGCGCCAGCGAGGCGGCGCGCCCCTGGTCGTACTGCGCGCCGACGATGGCGAAGAAGATGTCGGTCGACAGCACGGCGTACTGCCCGCCCACCACCACCGGATTGCCGAAGTCGGCCATGCTCTCGATGAAGCCGACCAGGAAGGCGTTGGCCAGGCCCGGCTTCATCAGCGGCAGCGTCACGGTCTTGAAGGTCTGCCAGCGGCTGGCGCGCAGCGTCTGCGCCGCCTCTTCCATGCTGGGGCTGATGCCTTGCACGACGCCGCGCATGATCATGAAGGCGATCGGCGTGAAGGCGAACAACTGCGACAGCAAGATGCCGACGAGCCCGTAGAACCAGCGCGAGGGCGGGATGCCGAAGGCCCATTCGAGGAACTGGTTGACCAGCCCGGCGCGGCCGAACAGCAGGATCAGCCCGAGGCCGACCACGAAGGGCGGCGTGATGATGGGCAGCAACGCCAGGATGTTGAGCGGTTTGCTGTAGGCGCGGTTGCCGCGCTCGGCCATCAGCGCGATCAGCGTGCCGAGGAAGGTGGTGCCGGCGGCCGTCAGCAGCGCGAGGAACAGCGTGTTCCAGGCCACGCCGCAGCGCACGCCGCCGACCACGCACGACAGGCCCCAGACGCGATCCTGCCCCAGCCGGTCGGCCAGCGCCTGCAGCGAGAAGGCGCCGCCCTCGTCGAGGAAGGCGCCGATCAGGCTCTTGCCCACCGGCAAGGCGACGAACAACAGCAGCAGCGCCGCGCACAGCAGCACCGCGGCGGCGACGAAGAGGTCGCCGCGGAAGAAGCCCAGCCGCGCGACGCCGGCGCCCATCAGCATCAGCAAGGCCAGCAGCGCCAGCGCGGCGCCGAGGCCGATGCCCAGCTGGCCGCCGGATAGATCGCCGAAAATTCGCGTTAGCCATTCGTACGACCAGCCCTGCGCGCCGATCGCAAAGCCGCTGGCCAGCAGCCCGACGAACCCCAGGCCGCCGCCGCCCAGCCACAGCCAGCCCTGGCGCCGACCGGCCGGCAACAGCCAGCCCGCGGCCGCCAGCAGCAGGCCCATCACGCCCAGCCACAGCCAGGGCTTGTGGTGCACGGCGGCCTGCACCAGGCCGCTGGCCGTCTCGCTGCCGCCGAAGATGCCGGGCAGCGACTTCAGCAGGCTCAGGTTCTGCGGGAAATACCAGGGTAGCAGCGCGTACGCCACCAGCCCCAACAACAACCAGGCTGCGACGATGCGGCGTGCGCGGACCTGGCCGCGCGTCAGCGGCGCCGAAGCGAGCGCGGGATCCGGATCCGGGCCCCCTGCCGGGACCGGGGGCCCGGCCCGCAGCGCCGTCGGGGGCACCATCACCGCGGGAGGCTGTTGACGTCCTTCTCCCACTTGCTGATCAGGCGCTTGCGCTCATTGCTGGCGCCGTACTTGGCGTAGTCGTAGTTGATGAACTTGATCTTCTTGAAGTCGGGCACGCGCGGGTCGATCTTGGCGAACTTGTTCGACGGCACCTGGAACTGCTTGGCGGCAGCGCCCATCTCCTGCGCCGCGGGCGTCAGCGCCCATTCGTAGAACTTCTTGGCGTTGTCGAGGTTGCGCGCGCCTTTGATGATGGTCATCGAGCCGATCTCGGCGCCGGTGCCGTCGGCCGGCGTGATGGTGGCCACCGGGAAGCCCTGCATGGCCTCGCCGGGGCCGTCGTGCACGAAGCTGATCGACAGCGTGGTCTCGCCGCGCGCCACCGCCTTGATCGGCGCGGTGCCGCTGCGCGTGTAGGTAGCGATGTTCTTGTGCAGCGCCTTCAGGTAGTCGAAGGCCTTGTCCTCGCCCATCAACTGCACCAGCGTCGCGATCATCGTGTACGCGGTGCCGCTGCTGGCCGGGTTGGCGACCTGGATCTCGCCCTTGTAGATGGGCTTGAGGAGATCGCCCCAGGTCTGCGGCACCGGCAGCTTCTTCTTGGCGATCAGCTCGGTGTTGTAGCCGAAGCCCAGCGGGCCGCTGTAGATGCCCACGGTCTTGTAGCCGCTTTGCGCGGCCTGCTGCTGCGCCCAGGGGTGAAGCTGGCTCAAGGTCGGGCTCTTGTATTCCAACGCCAGGCCTTGCTCGGCGGCCTGCAGGTGAGGGTCGCCGGTGCCGCCGAACCAGACGTCGGTCTTCGGGTTGGCCCGCTCGGCAATCAACTGCGCCAGCGCCTCGCCCGAGCCCTTGAGCGACATGTTCACCTTGATGCCCGTGGTGCGCGCGAACACCGTCTGGATCATGTTGCACCACTCGGCCTGCACCGAGCAGATCACGTTGAGCTGGCCGGCGTCCTGCGCCTGCGCGGTGCCACCGGCGACGACCAGCGTCAGGCCCAGGGCCGCGATCAGGCCTTGCTTCTTCATCAAAGCGACTCTCCTTGTTGCATTGGCAACGGCTGAAATATGACACCAGAATGACAGCTCGCCGGCCGCCCGGCCAGCGGGGAAGCCCCGAGCAGGGCCCCGATCCGCGCGCGGTGGATCGCCGGCCGATGGCGCCAGAATCGCCGCCATGCAGATGTCTCGTTTTCGCGCGCGCCCGGCCGGCCTGGCTGCCGCGGTGCTCGCCGCCTGGTGCTGCGGACTGGCGCAGGCCGCCACCTGGACCGTCGGCCCCGACAGGCCGTTGATGACGCTGGCGGAGGCGCTGGCTGCCGCGGCCGACGGCGACACCGTGGCGCTGATGCCCGGCCACTACAAGGGCCAGACCGGCGTGGTCACGCACAAGCAGCTCACCATCCGCGGGGTGGCCGAGCGCCCGGTGCTCGAAGCCGCCGGCCAGATGGCCGAGCGCAAAGGCATCCTGGTGGTGCGCGGCGGCGCCATCACGGTCGACAACGTCGAGTTCCGCGGCGCCCGCGCGGCCGACGCCGACGGCTCGGGCATCCGCCACGACAGCGGCAAGCTGACGGTGCGCAACTGCCTGTTCGCCGATAACGAGAAAGGCCTGATGACGTCCAACGACGAGCAGGCGCGGCTGGTGGTGGAGGACAGCGAGTTCGGCCCGGCGCCGCGCGTCGAAGGCAGTCTGCCGCACCTGCTGTACGTGGGCCGCATCGCCAGCTTCAGCCTGCGCGGCAGCCGCTTCTACGGCGGCTACGAAGGCCACCTGGTGAAGAGCCGCGCGCGCGAGAGCCACATCACCTACAACCTGATCGATGACGGCGCCGAAGGCCAGGCCTCGTACGAGATCGACCTGCCCGAAGGTGGGCTGGCCTGGATCATCGGCAACGTGATCGGCCAGGGCGAGCATGCGAGCAACCCGGTGATGGTGGCCTACGGCGGCGAAGGCGGGCGCTGGCCGAAGAATGCGCTGTACCTGTCGCACAACAGCTTCATCGGCAACCCCTGGCCACCGAGCTGGAACGTGCGCGTGTTCAGCAGCCGGCTGCCGGGTCCGGTGGAGGTGAAGGCCATCAACAACCTGAGCCTGGGCCTGGGGCTGTTCAGCCCCGGCACCAGCGGTGTGTTCGAAGGCAACCGCTGGGCGCTGCGGCGGCGCGCGGTGCAAAGCATCTACACGCTGGAGTTCGGCCTCACCGAGGCCTCGGGCCTGCGCGGCAGCGTGGGCCCCGCGGGTCAGGGTGGCGGCGAATCGCTGCAGCCGACCGCCGAGTTCAAGCTGCCGCGCGGCACGCGGCCGATCCAGCCGCCGGCGGCGTGGTCGCCGGGGGCGATGCAGACGCCGTGAATGCCCCCCCGGGGCCGGGCTGCGCCCAGCCCGCCCAGCCCGCCCTTTAGCGGCCGCCGCGCCGGCCGTCGCGTTGACCGGCGAAGGCAACTCCTGCATAGTGAAGCGTGTAACTAAATTACAAGCTTCCTGCGCATGTCCTTCGACCTCGTGTTCTTCGGCGGCACCGGCGATCTCACCTGGCGCAAGCTGATGCCGGCGCTGTTCCAGGCTTTCCGGCACGGCAAGCTGCCGCCCGGCGGGCGCATCCTGGCGGTGGCGCGCGACGAGCGCAGCGACGAGCAGTACCGCGCCTTCATCCGCGAGCGCTTCGCCGAGGTCGAGCCGTCCAAGCGCCCCAGCGACGAAGAGTTCGCGCGCTTCGCCGAACTGCTGCACTACCGCCGCATGGACTTGTCGAAGCCCGAGGACTATGCCGGCCTCAAGCAGTGGATCGAGCAGCGCGACGCCGACACCGCGGTGCTGTACCTGGCCACCAGCCCGTATCTGTTTCCGGTGATCTGCGAGCAGCTCGGCGCCGCCGGCCTCAACGGCCCCAAGGTGCGCGTGGTGCTGGAAAAGCCGCTGGGCCACGACCTCGACAGCGCGCGACGGATCAACCGCGTGGTGCGCTCGGCGTTCAGCGAGACCCAGGCCTTCCGCATCGACCACTACCTGGGCAAGCCGGCGGTGCAGAACCTGATGGCGCTGCGCTTCGGCAACGCGCTGTTCGAGCCGCTGTGGCGGCGCGAGAGCATCGCCAACATCCAGATCACGCTGGCCGAAGAGCTGGGCGTGGGCACCCGCGGCGACTACTACGACAAGACCGGCGCACTGCGCGACATGGTGCAGAACCATGCGCTGCAGCTGCTGACAATGATTGCGATGGAGCCGCCGCCGACCAGCGACGCCGACGCCATCCGCGACGAGAAGCTCAAGGTGCTGCGCTCGCTCAAGCCTTTCACGCCCGACAGCGTGGCGCGCGACGTGGTGCGCGGCCAGTACCGCGCCGGCAGCATCGACGGCAAGCCCGTGGTGGGCTACCAGGAGGAGGTGAAGGTGCCCGCCGGCAGCCGCTGCGAGACCTTCGTCGCGCTGCGCACCGAGGTGCAGAACTGGCGCTGGGCCGGCGTGCCCTTCTACCTGCGCACCGGCAAGCGGCTGGCGGCGCGCGACTCGCAGATCGTCATCAACTTCCGCGAGGTGCCGCACGCCATCTTCCCGGGCACCCGGCGCGCCAACAAGCTGGTGATCAAGCTGCAACCCGAGGACGGGCTGGAACTGCACCTGCTGGCCGTCAAGGCCGGCGGCGACAACGAACGGCTGTCGCCGGTGTCGCTGGACCTGGACTTCGACAAGGCCTTCCCCAGCGAGCGCGTGGGCGCCTACGAGCGGCTGCTGCTCGACGCCATCGCCGGGCGGCTGAACCTCTTCGTGCGCAGCGACGAGCAGGAGCAGGCCTGGACCTGGGTGATGCCGATCCTGGAAGCCTGGGCCAACGACCCCGCCGGCCCGCGCCCCTATGCCGCCGGCAGCTGGGGCCCGGCGGCGGCCAGCGCGCTCATCGCACGCGACGGCTGCTCCTGGGCCGAGGAAGAGTGACGCCGGCGTGAAGCGCCGCAACGGACTGGCCGCGCTGCTGGCCACCTGCGTGGCGACGACGCCGGCACGCGGCCGCACGCTGCGCGTGCGCCGTGGCGACCCCCTGCAGCAGGCGGTGGCCGAGGCGCGCGACGGCGACCTCGTCGAGCTCGCCGAAGGCGACCACCACGGCCAGACCGCGGTGGTCACGCAGTGCGCGCTGACGCTGCGCGGCGCCGGTGCCGGCGCGGTGCTGCACGCCGACGGCGCACATGCCGAAGGCAAGGCCTTGCTGGTGGTGCGCGGCGGCCAGGTGACGGTCGACAACCTCGAGTTCCGCGGCGCGCGCGTGCCCGACGGCAACGGCGCCGGCATCCGCTTCGAGCGCGGCGCACTGACGGTGCGGCGCTGCGGCTTCTTCGACAACGAGATGGGCCTGCTGTCGGCCAACACCGCCGACGCCGAGCTGGCGCTGCACGACTGCGATTTCGGCGACGCGCCGCGCCACGAAGGCCTGCTGCATCACCTGCTTTACGTGGGCCGCATGCGCAGCCTGGTGCTCACCGGCAGCCGCTTCGGCAACGGCTGGCGCGGCCACCTGGTGAAGTCGCGCGCGGCGCGCAACCTGATCGTCTGCAACCAACTGGTCGACGGCGAGCACGGCGGCTGCAGCTACGAGCTCGACCTGCCCAACGGCGGCCTGGCCTGGGTGATCGGCAACCTGCTGGGCCAGGGGCCGCAGCCGCAGAACGCGACGCTGCTGGCCTATGGCGCCGAGCGCCATCCGCACGCCGACAGCGCGCTGTTCGCCGCCCACAACAGCTTCGTCAACGACGCTGCGGCGCCGGCGGCCTTCGTGCACCACTGGCCCGAACGGCTGCCGGCCGGCAGCGAGCTGCAGCTGGTCAACAACCTGCTGCTGGGCGATGGCACGCTGCCTGGCGGCGACGCCGACCGGGGCAACGTTCGACGTGAGCTGACCGGCCTCGACCGCCGCCACGGCCTGGCAGACGCGCTGCGCGCGCTGGCAGCCTCGCTGCCGCCGGTGGCCGCGGCCGGCAGCGCCCGCGGCGTCGAGCTGGCGCCGACGACCGAGATCGCCGACCCGCTGGGCCTGCGGCCGCTCGCGGTGCCGGCGGCGTGGCGGCCCGGCGCCTTCCAGCCCTGACGCGGCGGCAACCACGACCCCAACGGAGACAAGCCCATGCTCGACCGCATCCGCGCCTCGATCCCCGCGCTGCCGCCGGCCGAGCAGCGCGTGGCCCGGCTGTTGCTGGCCGACCCGCGCAGCTTTGCCTCGCTGCCGGTGGCCGAGCTGGCCGAGCGCTCGCACGTCAGCAAGCCCACGGTGGTGCGTTTTTGCCGCAGCGTGGGCTACGACGGGCTGGCCGACTTCAAGCTCAAGCTGGCCGGCAGCGTCAACGAAGGCGTGCCCTTCGTGCACCGTGCGGTCGACGAGGACGACAAGGCCGGCGACATCACGGTCAAGGTGATCGACAACGCCGTCGCAGCGCTGCTGCGCTACCGCAATGCGGCCGCGGGGCAGGCGGTGGAGCGCGCGATCAAGGCGCTGGCCCGCGCCGGCCGCGAAGGGCGGCGCATCGAGTTCTACGGCGTCGGCAACTCGGGCATCGTCGCGCAGGACGCGCAGCACAAGTTCTTCCGCCTCGGCGTGCGCGCCACCGCGGTCAGCGACGGCCACGTGCAGGTGATGAGCGCGACCATGCTGGAGCCCGGCGACTGCGCGGTGATCATCTCCAACAGCGGCCGCAGCAAGGACTTGCTGGACGTGGCCGAACTCGCGCGCCGCAAGGGCGCGACGGTGATCGCCATCACCGCCAGCGGCTCGCCGCTGGCGCGCGAGGTGCAGGGGCCGCAGCACGTGCTGCTGGCCGCCGACCACCCTGAAGACGCCGACCGCTACAGCCCCATGGTGTCCAGGCTGCTGCACCTGGTGATCGTCGACATCCTGACCACCGCCGTCGCGCTGCGGCTGGGCAGCGCCAGCCTGCGGCCGATGCTGGCCGAGATCAAGAAGAACCTGCGTTTGCGGCGTTACGTCGCCGCCGCGCGAGACCCGGCTTCAGGCTCAGGGTCGAGCGACAGCAGCCCGTCCACGCCGTAGAGATGCGCCAGCTCGCGCAAGCGCGGCGGCAAGCCGTGCACCCGCAACGGCACGCCGCGTGCGCGCGCACCGCGCTGCGCGTGCAGCAGCAGCGCGATGGTCGCGGTGTCGAACGCGGTCAGCCCCGACGCGTCGATGCGCAGCCCTTCGGGCCCGCAACGCGCCAGCGCGGCGTCGACCTCCTGTTGCAGCGCCCGCACGTGCGCCAGCGCAGCGTTCGCCGGCAACACCCAGTCAGCCACGCAAACCCCCACAAACCACGGCAAGCGCCCGCCACCCCCCCTCTGGGGACCGGTCGCCGCAGGCGACCAGGGGGGCGGCGTTCGCATGCGGGCCGAACCCGATCCGGGTCTCCCGGTCGGGTTCGGTGCCCCCTCGGGGGGCGGCCGCCAGGCGGCCGGGGGCCGTCATCTCGTTGCAGCCTTGTTGCGCTCGGCCAGCTTGTTGATCAAGCCATCGATGCCGCCGGCGCTGAGCTCCTGCGCGAACTGCGAGCGGTAGCTCGTCACCAGCCAGATGCCGCCGACGTTGACGTCGATGATCTTCCAGTCGGCGTCGAACTTGTCGAGCCGGTAATCCAGCTTGATCGGCTCGCCGCTGCCGCGCACCTCGCTTTGCACCACCACCTGGTTGCTCTGCGGCACGGCCTGGGTCTTGGTGATCTCGACCGTCTGGTCCTTGATCTGCGTGAGCGCGCCGGCGTAGACGCGCACCAGCAGCGTCTTGAACTCGGCCTGCAGCTTGCTGCGCTGCTCGGGTGTGGCCTCGCGCCACTTGGGCCCGACGGCCGAGCGCGTCATGACCTCGAAGTTGACGCTGGGCATCACCTTGGCATCGACCAGCGCGATGATCTTGTTGACGTCGCCAGCCTGGATGGCCTTGTCGGCCTTGGCGGTGTCGAGCACGTCGGTGGAGATCTTCTTCACCAGGGCGTCGGGCGTGGCCTGGGCCAGCGCCATGCCGGTCAGCGAGACCGCCATCCAGGCACCGATCAGCAGCTTCTTGAACACGTTCTTCATCCTTTCGGCCAAACGGCCCTTGGGTTGGCCGCCCGGCTACAACGCAGCGCGGGCGGCAGCGGTTGGCCTGCGCTCAGTTCCCCTTCTTGGGGGACGTGGCCGGAGCCGGCTCGTCGGCCCCTTCGTCGTCGAACTTCTCCAGCGGCGGCGCGCCGTCGTAGACCTGGTCGCGCCGGCGCGCGAGGTAGGCGTCGCGCAGGAAGCTGTACTTGTCCAGCGCGACCTCGCTCAGCAACTGCGTGGTGGCCAGCAGCTCGGCGCGAACGCTGACAAGCTGCAGCGCGCTGGTGGCCCAGACGTTGGCGTCGAAGTACAGGCTGGTCGAGCCGGCATAGCGGTCGAACGGCAAGGCCACGGTGTCGCGCACCGACGACGGGCCGAACAGCGGCAACACGACGTAGGGCCCGACCGGCACGCCCCAGACGCCCAGGGTCTGGCCGAGGTCTTCCGAGCGCCGCGGCAGCCGCATCTCGGTGGCCGGGTCGAGGATGCCGCCGAGGCCGATGAAGGTGTTGCTGAGCACGCGCATGCCCATCTCGAAGCCGGAGCCCACCTTGCCCTGCAGGAAGTGGTTGGCGGTGGACCAGACGTCGCCGATGTTGCCGAAGAAGTTGCTGACCCCCGCGCGCAAGAGGTACGGCACGTTGTCGCGGTAGGCCTGCGCCACGGGCTTGAGCACCGCCGCGTCGAGCGCCTCGTTGAAGGCGAAGACCTTGCGGTTCCAGCGTTCCCAGGGGTCGATCGGATTGACCGCCGCGCTGACGCTGCCGCTGACGCTGCCGCTGGCGGGGGCGGCGGCCGGCGGCGCGGTGGCGCAGCCGCCGACCAGCAGCAGCGCCGCGGTCGCCCAGGCCGCGGTGGCGCGCCTCATTTCAGCGCTCCGCTGGCAGCCGGCGCCGGTGCGGAAGCGGTGCCCGCCTCGGCCGCCTTGCCGGTGAAGAACTGGCCGAGCAGGTTCTCCAGCACCACCGCCGACTGCGTCTGCGCGATGGTCTCGCCGGGCTGCAGGTTCTGGTCGTCGCCGCCGGGCTCGATGCCGATGTACTGGTCGCCCAGCAGCCCGGCAGTCAGGATCTTGGCTGCCGAGTCCTTCGGGAACTGGAAGCGGCGGTCGACGCCCAGCGTCACCACGCCCTGGAAGGTCTTGGGGTCCAGCGTGATGCCGGTGACGCGGCCCACCACGACGCCGGCGCTGCGCACCGGCGCGCGGGGCTTCAGGCCGCCGATGTTGTCGAAGCGCGCGCTCAAGGCGTAGGTGTCGCCGCCGCTGAAGCTGGTGAGGTTGGCCGCCTTCAGCGCCACGAACACGAGGGCCGCCAGGCCCAGCACGACGAACAGGCCGACCAGGATCTCGAGGTTTCTCTTTGCCATTGCCTTGTCCCTTGCTCAGCGGCCGGTGGAGAACATCAGCGCGGTGAGGATGAAGTCCATGCCCAGCACGCACAGCGACGAGACCACCACCGTGCGCGTGGTGGCGTAGGCCACGCCCTCGGGCGTGGCCTCGGTCTCGTAGCCCTGGTACAGCGCCACGGTGGTGCAGATGATGCCGAAGACGAAGCTCTTGAGCACGCCGTTGCCGACGTCGCGCCAGACGTCGACGCCGTTTTGCTGGATCGACCAGAAGTTGCCCGGGTCGATGCCGATCAGCCCCACCGCCACCAGCCAGGCACCGAGGATGCCGATCGCCGAGAACAGGATGGCCAGCAACGGCATCGAGATGACGCCGGCCAGGAAGCGCGGCGCCAGCACGCGCTGGCGCGGGTCCAGCGCCATCAACTCCAGCGCGGCGATCTGCTCGCCGGCCTTCATCAGCCCGATCTCGGCGGTCAGCGAGGTGCCGGCGCGGCCGGCGAACAGCAGCGCGGTGACCACCGGGCCCAACTCGCGCACCAGCGAGAGGTTGACGATCAGGCCCAGGCTCTCGGCCGCGCCGTAGGTGACCAGCGCGTAGTACATCTGCAGCGCCAGCACGAAGCCCACCGCCATGCCCGAGGCCAGGATGATCAGCAGCGAGCGGTTGCCGATCGCGTGGATCTGCTCCACCACCAGCCCGAAGCGGCGCAGCGAGGCCGGCAGCGCGCGCAGCAGCTCGGCAAAGAACAGCGCTGCGCGGCCCCAGCCGCGCAGCGTCTGCAGCACACGGCTGCCCAGGGAAGCCAGCAGGTCCATCATGCGGCGGGGCCGGCGGCGGCGAGGCCGAAGTCCTCGGCGATCGGCACGGCGGGATAGTCGAACTTGACCGGACCGTCGGGTTCGCCGCGCACGAACTGGCGCACCTCGGGGTCGGTGGAGGCCATCAGCTCGGCCGGCGTGCCTTGCGCCACCACGCGGCCGCCGGCGGCCAGCAGCACCACCCAGTCGCTGATGGCCATGCATTCGGCCACGTCGTGGCTGATCACCAGCGAGGTGGCGCCGGTGGCGTCGTTGAGCGTGCGGATCAGCTTGGCGGCCACGCCCATGCTGATCAGGTCCAGCCCGGCGAAGGGCTCGTCGTACATGATCAGCTCGGGGTCGAGCGCGATCGCGCGCGCCAGCGCGATGCGGCGCGCCATGCCGCCCGAGACCTCGCTGATCTTCAGCGAGGCGGCGCCGCGCAGGCCCACCGCGTTGAGCTTCATCAGCACGATGTCGCGGATCATCTCCTCGGGCAGGTCGCTCATCTCGCGCAGCGGGAAGGCGACGTTGTCGAACACCGAGAGGTCGGTGAACAGCGCGCCGAACTGGAACAGCATGCCCAGGCGGCGCCGCAGCCGGTAGAGCTGGTCGCGGTCGTGCACGTCGATCACCTCGCCGTCGAACACCACGCGGCCGCTGTTGACGCCATGCACGCCGCCGATCAGGCGCAGCAGCGTGGTCTTGCCGCAGCCCGATCCGCCCAGCACCGCGGTGACCTTGCCGCGCATGAAGCGCAGGCTCAGGTCCTTGAGGATGGTGCGTCTTTCGTCGTAGCCGAAAGTGACGTGGTCGATCTCGATGAAGGCGTCGGACTTCAAACCGGAGGATGGGAGCCGGGGGATGAAGCGGCGGATTCTCTCATGCACCCCCGGGGTAACCCCCGGGCCGCCGGCGCAAAGCCTTGTCGGCTGCTTGTAGCCGCTTGTGTCAGCGCGGCAGGTTGCTGCTGCCCATCAGGTACTCGTCCACCGCGCGCGCCGCCTGGCGGCCTTCGCGGATCGCCCACACCACCAGGCTCTGGCCGCGGCGCATATCACCGGCGGCGAAGACCTTGGCCACGCTGGTCTGGTAGCAGTCCGGGCCCTCGGTCGTGGCGCGCGCGTTGCCGCGCGCGTCCTTGTCGACGCCGAAGGCCTCCAGCACGCTGGCCACCGGCGCGACGAAGCCCATCGCCAGCAGCACGAGGTCGGCCTTCCACTCCTGCTCGGTGCCGGGCACCTCGCTCATCTTGCCGCCCTGCCACTGCACCTGCACGGTCTTCAAGCCGGTCAGCTTGGCCTTGTCCTTGCCCTTCTTGTCATCCGCGCCGACGAAGGCCTTGGTGGCGATCGCGAACGTGCGCTCGCAGCCCTCTTCGTGGCTGGAACTGGTGCGCAGCTTGTACGGCCAATAGGGCCAGGTCAGCGGCCGGTCCTCCTGCTCGGGCGGCATCGGCATCAGCTCGAACTGCGTGACGCTGGCCGCGCCGTGACGGTTGCTGGTGCCGACGCAGTCGCTGCCGGTGTCGCCGCCGCCGATCACGATCACGTGCTTGCCGGCGGCCGAGAGCTGGCCCTTGAGCTTGTCGCCGGCCACCACCTTGTTCTGCTGCGGCAGGAACTCCATCGCGAAGTGCACGCCGTCCAGTTCGCGGCCGGGCACCGGCAGGTCGCGCGAGGCTTCCGCACCACCGGTCAGCAGCACGGCGTCGAACTCGGCCTTCAACTGCTCGGCGCTGATCGTTTCCTTGGCGTCGTTGGTGACCTTGCTGTCCTTCGCGAAGGCGCCGACCAGCACGCCGGTGCGGAAGACCACGCCCTCGGCTTTCATCTGCTCGACGCGGCGATCGATGTGCGACTTCTCCATCTTGAAGTCGGGGATGCCGTAGCGCAGCAGGCCGCCGATGCGGCCGTTCTTCTCGAACAGCGTCACGGCGTGGCCGGCGCGCGCGAGCTGCTGCGCCGCCGCCAGGCCCGCGGGGCCGGAGCCGACCACGGCCACGGTCTTGCCGGTCTTCACCGCCGCGGGCAGCGGCTTGACCCAGCCTTCGGCCCAGGCACGGTCGATGATCGCGTGCTCGATGCTCTTGATGCCCACCGGGTCGTCGTTGACGTTGAGCGTGCACGCCGCCTCGCAGGGCGCGGGGCAGACGCGGCCGGTGAACTCGGGGAAATTGTTGGTCTGATGCAGCACCTCGATCGCGCTGTGCCAGTCGTCGCGGTACACGAGGTCGTTGAAGTCAGGGATGATGTTGTTGACCGGGCAGCCGCTGTTGCAGAACGGCGTGCCGCAGTCCATGCAGCGCGCGCCCTGGATGCGGGCCTGCTCGGCGTTCAAGCCGATCACGAACTCCTTCCAGTTCTTCAGCCGCAACTCGACGGGCTCGTAGCCCTCCTCCAGGCGCTCGTGTTCGAGAAAGCCGGTGACCTTGCCCATGATGTGTGCTCGTTTTGTCGGTTACTTGGCGGGCGCCGTGGCCGCGCTGGCCTTGGCCTTGGTGGTGACGGCCACGGCCTCGGCCTTGGCGGCGCGCTCGGCCAGCACGCGCTTGTATTCGTGCGGGAACACCTTGACGAACCTGGCGCGCGAATCGGCCCAGTGGTCCAGGATCTCGCGCGCGCGCAGCGAGCCGGTCCACTTGTGGTGGTCTTCGATCAGCTTCCTCAGCAGCGCCTCGTCGGCCGTCTCGCGGTGCCAGCCCGCCGCCGATGCGGCCTGCTCGCCCTGCGGCAGCACCTTGTCCAGCGCCACCATGCTGGTGTTGCAGCGGCGGGCGAACTGGCCGTCCTCGTCGTAGACGTAGGCCACGCCGCCCGACATGCCGGCCGCGAAGTTGCGCCCGGTGCGGCCCAGCACGACGACGGTGCCGCCGGTCATGTACTCGCAGCCGTGGTCGCCGGTGCCTTCCACCACCGCCGTGGCGCCCGACAGCCGCACCGCAAAGCGCTCGCCGGCCACGCCGCGGAAGAAGGCCTCGCCGCTGGTGGCGCCGTAGAGCGCGGTGTTGCCGATGATGATGTTCTTGGTCGCCTCGCCGCGGAACTCGATCGACGGCCGCACCACGATGCGGCCGCCCGACAGGCCCTTGCCGGTGTAGTCGTTGGCGTCGCCGATCAGGTACAGCGTGATGCCCTTGGCCAGGAAGGCGCCGAAGCTCTGCCCGCCGGTGCCTTCGAGCTGCATGAAGATGGTGTGGTCGGGCAGCCCTTCGGGGCGGCGGCGGATCAGCTCGCCCGAGAGCATCGCGCCGACCGAGCGGTTGACGTTGCGCGCCTCGTCCATGAACTGCACCTTCTCGCCCTTCTCGATCGCCGGGCGGCAGCGCTCGATCAGCTTGACGTCCAGCGCCTTGTGCAGGCCGTGGTCCTGCGCTTCCACCTGATAACGCGGCACGTCGGCGGGCACCGTCGGCTGGGCCAGCACGCGGCCGAAGTCCAGGCCGCGGGCCTTCCAATGGGCGATGCCCTTTTTCATGTCGAGCAGGTCGCTGCGGCCGATCAGCTCGTCGAAGCGGCGGATCCCCAGCTGCGCCATGATCTGGCGCGCCTCCTCGGCGACGAAGAAGAAATAGTTGACCACGTGCTCGGGCCGGCCCGAGAACTTGCGGCGCAGCACCGGGTCCTGCGTGGCCACGCCCACCGGGCAGGTGTTGAGGTGGCACTTGCGCATCATGATGCAGCCCTCGGCCACCAGCGGCGCGGTCGCGAAGCCGAACTCGTCGGCGCCCAGCAGCGCGCCGATCACGACGTCGCGGCCGGTCTTCATCTGGCCGTCGGCCTGCACGCGGATGCGGCTGCGCAGCCGGTTGAGCACCAGCGTCTGCTGCGTCTCGGCCAGGCCCAGCTCCCAGGGCGTGCCGGCGTGCTTGATGCTGCTCCACGGCGAGGCGCCGGTGCCGCCGTCGTGCCCGGCGATCACCACGTGGTCGGCCTTGCACTTGGCCACGCCCGCGGCCACCGTGCCGACGCCGACCTCGGACACCAGCTTGACGCTGATGCCCGCGCGCGGGTTGGCGTTCTTGAGGTCGTGGATGAGCTGCGCGAGGTCTTCGATCGAGTAGATGTCGTGGTGCGGCGGCGGGCTGATCAGGCCCACGCCGGGCACCGAATAACGCAGGAAACCGATGTAGTCGCTGACCTTGCCGCCGGGCAGCTGGCCGCCCTCGCCGGGCTTGGCGCCCTGGGCCATCTTGATCTGGATCTGATCGGCCGAGACCAGATACTCGGTGGTGACGCCGAAGCGGCCCGAGGCCACCTGCTTGATCTTGCTGCGCAGGCTATCGCCGGCCTTGAGCTCGTAGTCGACCTCCATGACCTTGCCGCCGATGACGTCGGACACCTTGGTGCCGGCGGCGATCGGGATGCCCTTCAACTCGCTGCGGTAGCGCGCCGGATCCTCGCCGCCTTCGCCGGTGTTGCTCTTGCCGCCGATGCGGTTCATCGCCACCGCCAGCGTGGCATGCGCCTCGGTGCTGATCGAGCCCAGGCTCATCGCGCCGGTGGCGAAGCGCTTGACGATCTCGGCGGCCGGCTCGACCTCTTCGATCGGCACCGCCTTCGCCGGGTCGACCTTGAACTCGAACAGGCCGCGCAGCGTCATGTGGCGCCTGCTCTGGTCGTTGATGATCTGCGCGTATTCCTTGTAGGTCTCGAACTTGCCCGAGCGCGCGCTGTGCTGCAGCTTGGCGATGGCGTCGGGCGTCCACATGTGCTCTTCGCCGCGCGTGCGCCAGGCGTATTCGCCGCCGGCGTCGAGCATGGTGGCCAGCGTGGGGTCGCTGCCGAACGCGGCCGCGTGCATGCGCAGCGCTTCCTCGGCGACCTCGAAGACGCCGATGCCCCCCACCTGCGACGCGGTGCCGCGGAAGTATTTCTCGACGAAGTCCTTTCGCAAGCCGATGGCCTCGAAGATCTGGGCCCCGCAGTAGCTCATGTACGTGCTGATGCCCATCTTGGACATGATCTTCGAGAGACCCTTGCCGATGGCCTTGACGTAGTTGTAGATGGCCTTCTCGGCCGACAGCTGCCCCGGCAGCGTGGCATGCAACTCGGCCAGCGTCTCCATCGCAAGATAGGGGTGCACGGCCTCGGCCCCGTAGCCGGCGAGCACCGCGAAGTGATGCACCTCGCGCGCGCTGCCGGTCTCGACGACCAGGCCGGCCGTGGTGCGCAGGCCCTCGCGCACCAGGTGGTGGTGGATGGCCGACAGCGCCAGCAGCGCGGGGATCGCGACCTTGGCGCGGTCCATGCGGCGGTCGCTGATGATCAGGATGTTGTGGCCGCCCTGGATGGCGTCCACCGCTTCGGCGCACAGCGACGCGAGCTTGGCCTCCACCCCTTCGCGGCCCCAGGCCAGCGGATAGGTGATGTCGATGACGTGGCTCTTGAACTTGCCGTTGGTGTGCTGGGCGATCGAGCGCAGCCGCGCCATGTCGTCGAAGTCGAGCACCGGCTGCTCGACCTCCAGCCGCATCTGCGGGTTGACGGCGTTGATGTCCAGCAGGTTGGGCTTCGGGCCGATGAAGCTGTTCAGGCTCATCACGATGGCCTCGCGGATCGGGTCGATCGGCGGGTTGGTCACCTGCGCGAAGAGCTGCTTGAAGTAGTTGTACAGCGGCTTGTTCTTGTCCGAGAGCACGGCCAGCGGGCTGTCGTTGCCCATCGAGCCGATGGCTTCCTCGCCCGCGGTGGCCATCGGCGCCAGCAGGAACTTGATGTCTTCCTGCGTGAAGCCGAAGGCCTGCTGGCGGTCGAGCAGGCTCTCGGTGAAGGGCAGCGGCTGCTGGCCGGGGCCGGCGATCGAGTCGAGCCTGATGCGCACGTTCTCGATCCACTGGCGATAGGGCTTGGCCGAGGCGAACTGGTTCTTCAGCTCCTCGTCCTCGATGATGCGGCCCTGTTCCAGGTCGATCAGCAGCATCTTGCCCGGCTGCAGCCGCCACTTCTTGACGATCTTGTTCTCGGGAATGGGCAGCACGCCGGACTCGGAGGCGCCGACCACGAGGTCGTCGTCGGTGACGATGTAGCGCGTGGGGCGCAGGCCGTTGCGGTCGAGCGTGGCGCCGATCTGCTTGCCGTCGGTGAACACCATGGCGGCAGGGCCGTCCCAGGGCTCCAGCATCGCGGCGTGGTACTCGTAGAACGCGCGCCGGCGCTCGTCCATCAGCTCGTGGTTCTCCCAGGCCTCGGGGATCATCATCATCGCCGCGTGAGCCAGCGGGTAGCCGCTCATCGTGAGCAGCTCCAGCGCGTTGTCGAAGGTGGCGGTGTCGCTCTGGTGCTCGAAGCTGATCGGGTAGAGCTTGTGCAGGTCGTCGCCGAGCACCGGCGACTTCATCACGCCTTCGCGCGCGCGCATCCAGTTGAAGTTGCCCTTGACGGTGTTGATCTCGCCGTTGTGCGCCACCATGCGGTAGGGGTGGGCCAGCGGCCATTCGGGGAACGTGTTGGTGGAAAAGCGCTGGTGCACCAGCGCCAGCGCCGAGACGGCGCGCGGATCGGCCAGGTCGCGGTAGTACTGGCCCACCTGGTTGGCCAGCAGCAGGCCCTTGTAGATGACGGTGCGGCAGCTCATGCTGGGCACGTAGTACTCGCGGCTGTGCGTGAGCTTGAGCTTCTGGATCGCCGCGCTGGCCGTCTTGCGGATCACGTAGAGCTTGCGCTCCAGCGCGTCGGGCACGATCACGTCGGCGCCGCGGCCGATGAAGATCTGGCGGATCACCGGCTCCTTGGCGCGCACGGTGGGCGACATCGGCATCTCGCGGTCGACCGGCACGTCGCGCCAGCCCAGCAGCACCTGGCCTTCGGCCTTGACGGCACGCTCCAGCTCGTGCTCGCAGGCCAGGCGCGAGGCGTGCTCCTTGGGCAGGAAGATCATGCCGACGCCGTACTCGCCGGGCGGCGGCAGCTCCAGCCCTTGGGCGGCCATTTCGGCGCGGTAGAAGTCGTCGGGGATCTGGATCAGGATGCCGGCGCCGTCGCCCATCAGCTCGTCGGCGCCGACGGCGCCGCGGTGGTCCAGGTTCTCCAGGATCTTCAGGCCCTGGCTGATGATGGCGTGCGACTTCTCGCCCTTGATGTGGGCCACGAAGCCGACGCCGCAGGCGTCGCGCTCGGTGGCGGGGTCGTAGAGGCCTTGCTCGCGCAGCACGCGGATCTCGTCGTCGGTGGGGGTGCGCAGGGGATGCTGGCTCATGGCTACTCCAGGCGTGCAAATCGCGGGAGGCGCGAGCCTACCGCAGTGCAGCAACGGTCACAACCGCCAATAAATGGGGTCAGGTTACTTAAAGAGCTGAATGATTGACTGCTTCTTCAAAAATGGGGACATATTAAAACGGCCGCTGACCGGCACGGCGAGGGCGCCCGCGCGGGCGCGGCGCGGCCGGGCGTTCGCTGGCGGCGGCCAGTTGCTGCAGGAAGCCCGGGCTGCCCAGCGCCCAGCCGCGACTCAGCGCGCTGCGCAGCGCGGCTTGCTCGGCGGGGGTCGGCGCTTCGGCCAGCAGCCGGCGGTACTGCGATTCGCGCTCGAACGGCGTGTTGCCGAGTTGCCAGTACGCCGGCGGGTCGACCAGCGCGGCGTCGCGCCGCTGGCCCAGGCGGTGCGGCAGGCTGCTGCGCTCCAGCCCTTCAGCGGCGGCCCCGGCACCGCCGCCGTCGGTCAGCGCCGCAGCCGCCGCCGATTCCACGTGCCGCAGCGCCAGCAGCGCCGCCGGGCCCGAGTCGATCAGCGCCGAGCGGAAGCGGCCGTCCCACAGCGCACCGCTGCGGCCGTGGCGGCGGTTGAACGCGGCGGCGTGGCGGCGGCCCAGCGCCTGCATCATCCGGCTGATGCCCTCGGCCGTCTCCGGCGTCGCCAGCAGGCGCAACTCGGCCGCCGTCACCGCGTAGGCATGCAGCGCCACGCCGTGCAGCCGCGTGGCCTCGTGCAAGGCCTGCAGCAGATGGTCGCTGTCGTGGGCGTCGAGCACGATCGCGCCACCGTTGTGCCCGCGCTGCTGCACGAGGTGCATCACCCCGGGCAGCGACAGGCGCGGCTGCCTGGCCATCGTCGCTCGCCGTCCGCCCGACCGATCGACCGCCCGGCGCCTCAGGCGCCGCCGGGGCCGGCGACCGGCCACAGCGCCGGATGCAGCGCGGCCGGAAACGGCACGCGGCCGGTCAAACGGTGGTACTCGCGCAGCGCGAAGCGGTCGGTCATGCCGGCCACGTAGTCGGCCACCGCACGCGGGCGGTCTTCGGCGGCGCTGAAGTCGGCCGGCATCTGCTGCGGCGCGGCGAGGTAGGCGTCGAACAGCTCGCTGAGCACCTGCCGTGCCGCGGCGGTGGTCTGCATCACCTGCGGGTGGCGGTACAGCGCACTGAACAAGAAGCGCTTGAGCTCGTCGAACCCGGCGCGCGCGGCCGGCGGCAGCACGGCCAGCAGCGGCAGCCGGCGCAAGGCGTCGGCGTCGGCCGGCGCGTGCTCGCGCAAGGCCTGGCGCAGGTGCTCGACGAGCTGTCGGACCTGGGCCCCGAGCATGCGGCGCAGCACCTCGAACAGCCGCCGGCGCGCGGCCGCGGGCGACGCCAGCCCCGGGTGATCGGCCAGCACCTCGTGGCGGATGCGGCCGTAGGCGGCCAGCTCGATGAGCTGCGCCTCGTCGACCAGGCCCGAGCGCATGCCGTCGTCGACGTCGTGCGCGTTGTAGGCGATCTCGTCGGCGAGGTTGACCACCTGCGCTTCCAGGCTGGGGCGGGTGCCGTCGATGAAGCGCCGCGCCACGCCGCCGGGCTCGGTGGCCTCCAGCGCCTCGGCGCGCCGCCGCGAGCAATGCTTGAGGATGCCCTCGCGCGTCTCGAAGCTGAGGTTGAGGCCGTCGAAGTCGGGGTAGCGCTGTTCGAGCAAGTCCACGACACGCAAGCTTTGCAGGTTATGCTCGAAGCCGCCGTGCGCCGCCATGCAGGCGTGCAGCGCGTCCTGCCCGGCGTGGCCGAAAGGCGTGTGGCCCATGTCGTGGGCCAGCGCGATGGCTTCGACCAGGTCTTCATTCAGCGCCAGTGTGCGCGCCACCGAGCGCGAGAGCTGCGCGACCTCCAGCGAATGCGTCAGCCGCGTGCGGAAGAGGTCGCCCTCGTGGTTGATGAAGACCTGGGTCTTGTACATCAGGCGCCGGAACGCGGTGCTGTGCACCACGCGGTCGCGGTCGCGCTGGTGTTCGCTGCGGCCCGGCGACGGCGGCTCGGGGTGACGGCGGCCGCGGCTGCGCGCCGGGTCCACCGCCCACGGCGCCAGCGCCTCGTTCACGGCACCGGCGCGGGCTGCGGGCGGCTGTGGCGGACGATGACCTCGCGCACCAGTGCGTCGGGCGCCGGCCGCACCGCGGCGCGGCCCAGCGCCTCGATGACGACGAAGCGCATCTCGCCGCCCTCGGCCTTCTTGTCGATTCGCATCAGCTCGACGAAGCGGTCGACGCCGATCGACGCCGGCGCCGCCACCGGCAGCCCGGCGCGCTGCAGCAGCCGGCGCAGCCGCACGGCGAAGGCCGCCGGCATCAGACCCAGGCCGACGGACAAGTCGGCCGCCATCACCATGCCGCAGGCCACAGCCTCGCCATGCAGCCATTGGCCATAGCCCAGTCCGGCTTCGATGGCATGGCCGAAGGTGTGGCCGAAGTTGAGGATCGCGCGCAGGCCGCTTTCGCGCTCGTCCTGGCCGACGACCCAGGCCTTGATCTCGCACGAGCGGCGCACCGCGTGCA
>CAYYDJ010000014.1:0-122459 GCA_964470565.1 uncultured Rubrivivax sp. | reverse complement strand
TTCGTCGTGCTGTTGGTCCCGCCGGGGTAAGTCGCGCTGCTGAATTTCCTGGCCTTATTCGCTTTCCGCTGTCCGCCGTCCCCCCCCCCCCCGATTCCTGCCCGCCTGACCGTCTGACCGCCTGCTGCTGTTGCCGCCATGCTGATGCCCGCCCTCCCTCCCCTGGCCGAACTGGAAAACGACGCCGAGTTCTGCGCCCGCCACATCGGCCCCGACGCTGCCGACGAGGCGCTGATGCTGTCGGTGATCGGCGCCGCGTCGCGCCAGGCGCTGGTCGAGGCGCTGCTGCCGCCGGACATCCTTCGCAGCCAGGCGATGGCGCTGCCCGCCGCCGTCACCGAGGCGCAGGCGCTGGCCGAGCTGCGTGCCATCGCGGCCAAGAACCGCGTGCTCAAGAGCTTCATCGGCCAGGGCTACCACGGCACGCACACGCCGGGCGTCATCCTGCGCAACATCCTCGAGAACCCGGCCTGGTACACCGCCTACACGCCTTACCAGGCCGAGATCTCGCAGGGCCGGCTTGAGGCGCTGCTGAACTTCCAGACGATGGTGGCCGACCTCACCGCGCTGCCGGTTGCCAACGCCTCGATGCTGGACGAGGCCACCGCCGCCGCCGAGGCGATGACGCTGGCGCGCCGCTCGACGCGCAACCCGAGCCCGGTGATGGTGTGCTCGGGCGACGTCAACCCGCAGACGCTGGAAGTGCTGCACACGCGCGCCGCGCCGCTGGGGCTGGAGCTGCGCATCTGCAACTCGGCCGACGAATGGCAGGCCGCGCTGGCGCAGGATTGCTTTGCCGCCTTCGTGCAATACCCGGCCAGCAGCGGCTGGCTGCACGACTGGAGCGACGACGCGAAAACGCTGCACGCCAAGAAGGCGCTTTTCATCGTCGCTGCCGACCCGCTGGCGCTGGCGCTGGTCAAGCCGCCCGGCGAGTTCGGCGCCGACATCGCGGTGGGCAGCCTGCAGCGCTTCGGCATGCCGATGGGCAACGGCGGCCCGCACGCCGCCTACCTGGCCTGCCGCGACGAGCACAAGCGCTCGATGCCGGGGCGGCTGGTGGGCGTCAGCGTCGACGATGCCGGCCACCCGGCGCTGCGCCTGGCGCTGCAGACGCGCGAGCAGCACATCCGCCGCGAGAAGGCCACCTCCAACATCTGCACCGCCCAGGTGCTGCCGGCCGTGGTGGCCAGCATGTATGCGGTCTACCACGGCAGCGAGGGGCTCAAGCGCATCGCCGCCCGGGTGGCGCGTTATGCGGCCATCCTGCAGAAGGGCCTGGCGCAGCTCGGCTGGGGCGCCGAGCTGACGCACCACAGCGACCGCGGCTGCTTCGACACCGTGTGCCTGAAGACCGGCGCCGACACCGAGCGGCTGCTGTCCAGCGCACAGGCCCGCGGCATGAACCTGCGCCGCGCCTGGGGCGAGTACCTGTGCATCGCGCTCGACGAGACCACCACGCGGGCCGACCTCGCGGCGCTGTGGGGCGTGTTCGCCAAGGACGGTCAGGCCCTGCCCGAGCTGGAGGCGCTGGCCGGCACGCCGCCGATGATCCCGCCGGCGCTGGTGCGCAGCAGCGCCTTCCTCACGCACCCGGTGTTCAACACCCACCACAGCGAGACGGAGATGCTGCGCTATCTGCGCGGCCTGGCCGACAAGGACCTGGCGCTGGACCGCTGCATGATCCCGCTCGGCTCCTGCACGATGAAGCTCAACGCCACCAGCGAGATGATCCCCATCACCTGGCCGGCGTTCGCCGACATCCACCCGTTCGCGCCGGCCGACCAGCGCGCCGGCTACGCCGAGCTGGACCGCCAGCTCAGCGCCTGGCTGTCGCAGGCCACAGGCTACGCCGGCGTCAGCCTGCAGCCCAACGCCGGCTCGCAGGGCGAGTACGCCGGGCTGCTGGTCATCCGCGCCTGGCAGGCCGCGCGCGGCCAGGGCCAGCGCGACATCTGCCTGATCCCCGAATCGGCGCACGGCACCAACCCGGCCAGCGCGCAGATGGTGGGCTTGCAGGTCGTCGTCACCAAGTGCGATGCCAACGGCAACGTCGACCTCGACGACCTGCGCGCCAAGTGCGAACAGTACAGCGATCGCCTGTGCGCGGTGATGATCACCTACCCCAGCACCTACGGGCTGTTCGAGGCCCACGTCAAGGCGCTGTGCGCGCTGGTGCACCGCCATGGCGGCCGCGTCTACGTCGACGGCGCCAACATGAACGCGCTGGTCGGCGTGGCCGCGCCGGGCGAGTTCGGCGGCGACGTCAGCCACCTCAACCTGCACAAGACCTTCTGCATCCCGCACGGCGGCGGCGGCCCCGGCGTCGGCCCGGTCTGCGTGGTCGACGACCTGGTGCCCTTCCTGCCCGGCCATCGCGCGGGCGGCGTCGACGGCGCGCAGCGCGTCGGCGCGGTCTCGGCCGCGCCGCTGGGCAACGCCGCGGTGCTGCCGATCAGCTGGATGTACGTGCGCATGATGGGCGCCGACGGGCTGCACCAGGCCACCGAGACCGCGATCCTCTCGGCCAACTACATCGCCGCGCGGCTGGCGCCGCACTACGACATCCACTTCAGCGCCGGCGCGCCGGGCATCCAGGGCGGCGGCGTCGCGCACGAGTGCATCCTCGACCTGCGCCCGCTGCAGAAGACCAGCGGCGTCGGCGCCGAGGACGTGGCCAAGCGGCTGATCGACTACGGCTTTCACGCGCCGACGCTCAGCTTCCCCGTGGCCGGCACGCTGATGGTCGAGCCCACCGAGAGCGAGCCGCGCGTCGAGCTCGACCGCTTCTGCGACGCGATGATCGCGATCCGGCAGGAGATCGCGCAGATCGAATCCGGCGCCTGGCCGCAGGATGACAACCCGCTGAAGAACGCCCCGCACACCGCCGAGGCGCTGCTCAAGCCCGACTGGCCGCACCCCTACAGCCGCGAGCAGGCGGCCTACCCGGTGCCGGCGCTGCGGCGCGGCAAGTACTGGGCTCCGGTGGGCCGGGTCGACAACGTGCACGGCGACCGCAATCTCGTCTGCAGTTGCCCACCGCTGTCGGCCTACGCCGACGAATGAACTGACGCGAACCGGCGCAACAAGGGGCAGCAGCGATGGCGGTCTCGGTCTTCGACCTCTTCAAGATCGGCATCGGCCCCAGCAGCAGCCACACCGTGGGCCCGATGCGCGCGGCACGGTTGTTTGCGCTGCGGCTGGCCGCCGACGAGCTGCTGCCGCGCACCGCACGCGTGCAGGCGCTGCTGTACGGATCGCTGGGTGCCACCGGCAAGGGCCACGGCAGCGACAAGGCCGTGCTGCTGGGCCTGGCCGGTCACGAGCCCGACACGGTGGACGTCGAAGCTGTGCCGGCGCTGCTGGCCGCGATGCGGCGCGACGCGCGCATCGAGCTGCTGGGGCGCCAGCCCATCGCCTTCGACGAGAAGGCCGACCTCGTGTTCAAGCGCCGCGAGAGCCTGCCCTTCCACGCCAACGGGCTGCGCTTCGTGGCCTTCGACGCCGGCGGCGCGGTGCTGGCCGAGCGCTGCTACTACTCGGTGGGCGGCGGCTTCGTGGTCAGCGACGAGGTGGCCGCCGACGGCTCGCGCCACAAGGTGGTGGCGCCCGACGCCACGGTGCTGCCACATCCCTTCAACACCGGCGCCGATCTGCTGCGGCTGACCGCTGAACTGAACTGCAGCATCGCCGAGCTGATGCGCCGCAACGAGCGCCACTGGCGCAGCGACGAGCAGATCGACGCCGGCCTCTCGCACATCTGGCAGGTGATGCAGGATTGCGTGGCGCGCGGCTGCATCACCGACGGCGTGCTGCCCGGCGGCTTCAAGGTGCGGCGGCGCGCCAAGGCGCTGCGCGACGCGCTGACGGCGCGGCCGGAAGAAGCGCTGCGCGACCCGCTGCAGGTGCTGGACTGGGTGAACCTCTACGCGCTGGCCGTCAACGAAGAGAACGCTGCCGGCGGCCGCGTGGTCACCGCGCCCACCAACGGCGCGGCCGGCATCGTGCCGGCGGTGCTGCACTACTACAGCCGCTTCGTGCCGCAGGCCAGCGTCGCCGGCGTGCACGACTTCCTGCTCACCGCCGCGGCCATCGGCATCCTCTACAAGGAGAACGCCAGCCTCAGCGGCGCCGAGGTCGGCTGCCAGGGCGAGGTGGGCGTGGCCTGCAGCATGGCCGCTGCGGCGCTGTGCGCGGTGATGGGCGGCAGCCCGGCGCAGGTGGAGAACGCCGCCGAGATCGGCATGGAGCACCACCTGGGCCTGACCTGCGACCCGGTGGGCGGGCTGGTGCAGATCCCCTGCATCGAGCGCAACGCGATCGCCGCGGTGAAAGCCATCAACGCCGCCCGCATGGCCTTGCGCGGCGACGGCACGCATCACGTCAGCCTGGACAAGGTCATCAAGACCATGCGCGAGACCGGCGCCGACATGATGACCAAGTACAAGGAGACCGCGCGCGGCGGGCTCGCGGTCAACATCGTCGAGTGCTAGTCGAGTGCAAGGCGTCCGGGCGGCACGAGCCGCCCGACATCATGTCGACGACTTGCCCGCCCGCTGCTTGACCTCGCGGCTTTCGATGACGATCAGCGCCTCGGCCAGCGTCTCCACCGACAGGCCTTGGGCGTGCAGCTTGTCCAGCGCGGCCACGGCCAGCTCCAGTTGCTTGCTGCCGAGGGCTGCCGGCGGCTGCGGTGAGGCCTTGGGCATCACCGGCATCGGCACCGCGCCGGTGCCTTGCAGCAGCGCGTCGATTTCGGCCTGCTCGGCGTCGACCATCGCCTCGTGCCGGCGCTTGGCTTCGGCGTCGTTGCCGAAGGCCTTCTGCGCGAACTTGCCCAGCTCGTAGCCGTCGCGCGTGTTCAGGAACTCGGTTTCGGCCTGGATCGGCTGCGTGTTGCGCTTGTTGAACAGCCAGGACGTCAGCAGCGCGAAGGCGCTGGACTTGCCCTTGTTGCGCGGTGAACCGCCATCTTCGTTAGTTGCCATCGGCGAGCTTTCCGGTCGATCCCGCCATTTTGCATGGCGCCGCAACGGCCATCACAGCGATGTCCGTTGCGGCGGTCCGCCCTCTCACCCCATGTGCAAGCCGCCGTTGCAGCTGAAGTCAGCGCCGGTGGTGAAGCCCGAGTCGTCGCCGGCCAGCCAGCCGACGATGGAGCCGATCTCCTCCGGCGTGCCCAGGCGCTTGACGGGAATGGTGGCGACGATCTTCTCCAGCACCTCGGGCTTGATCGCGCGAACCATTTCGGTACCGATGTAGCCGGGGCTCACGGTGTTGACGGTCACGCCCTTGTTGGCCAGCTCCTGCGCCAGCGCCATCGTGAAGCCGTGCATCCCCGCCTTGGCGGCCGAGTAGTTGGTCTGCCCGGCCTGGCCCTTCTCGCCGTTGACCGACGAGATCTGGATGATGCGGCCCCAGCCCCTCTCCACCATGCCCGGCACCACCTGCTTGGTGACGTTGAACATGCTGTTGAGGTTGGTGTCGATGACGGCCTTCCAGTCGTCGGGCGACATCTTCAGGAACATGCGGTCGCGCGTGATGCCGGCGTTGTTGACCAGCACGTCGACCTGCCCATGCTCGGCGATCGCCTTCTGGAAGGCCTCCACCGTGGACTGCCAGTCGGCCACGTTGCCGACCGACGCGTAGAAGCTGTGGCCCAGGGCCTTCTGCTCGTCCAGCCACTTCTGGTAGTCGCGGCTGGGGCCGCAGCCGGCGATGACCTTGAACCCGTCCTTCGCCAGACGCTGGCAGATCGAAGTGCCGATGCCGCCCATGCCGCCCGTTACGTAAGCCACTCTTGCCATTGCTCGCTCCTTGAGTTTGTGATGAGGTCGTGTGAGAGGTTGATCGCGCGGCACAGGGCCGTCAACCGGGTTCCCCCGGTGGCGGCCGCTGCGCCGGCCGTGTTCAGGCCGTGCTCAGGCCTTGGCCTTGACGTAGCGCCCGGGCGCCGGCTCGATGGCCTTGAACTGGCGGTTGCCCGGCGTCTTGGGCGCCGGCTGCAGCTTGCCGCCCATGCCCCGGAGCCAGCCGCTCCAGTCGGTCCACCAGCTGCCCGGGTGCTCGGTGGCACCGGCGAACCAGGTCTCGGCCTTGGCCGGCAGCTTGGCGTTGGTCCAGTAGCTGCGCTTGCCCTTGGCCGGCGGGTTGATCACGCCGGCGATGTGGCCCGAGGCGCCCAGCACGAAGCGCTTGTCGCCCTTGAGGACTTGCGTCGACCGGTAGGCGGCGGTCCAGGGCACGATGTGGTCCTCGCGCGAGGCGTAGAGGTACACCGGCGCCTTGATGGCCCCGAGGTCGACCTTCTCGCCGCAGACGGTGGTGGCGCCGGGCTGCTTGAGCTTGTCCTCGAGGTAGGTGTTGCGCAGGTACCAGCAGTACATCGGCCCCGGCAGGTTGGTCGAGTCGCCGTTCCAGTACAGCAGGTCGAACGGCGGCGGCGCCTCGCCCTTGAGGTAGTTGCCGACCACGTAGTTCCACACCAGGTCGTTGGGGCGCAGGAAGCTGAAGGTGGTGGCGAGCTCCTGGCCTTTCAGCAAGCCGGGGCCGGCGGGCGCCTTCTCGCCGATGGTCATCTCGCGCAACTGCACCGAGGCTTCGTCGACGAAGAGGTCCAGCACGCCGGTGTCGGCAAAGTCCAGCAGCGTGGTCAGCAGCGTCAGCGAATGCGCCGGCTGCTCGCCGCGCGCCGCCAGCACGGCCAGCGCGGTGCTGATGATGGTGCCGCCGACGCAGAACCCCAGCATGTTGCAGCGCTGCACGCCGGTGATCGCCTGGACGGTGCGGATGGCCTCGATCGCGCCGTGCTCGATGTAGTCGTCCCAGGTCGCGGCGGCCAGGCTCTCGTCGGGGTTGCGCCAGCTCACCACGAAGGTGCGGTGGCCCTGGTCCACGGTGTAGCGGATGACCGAGTTCTCGGGCTGCAGGTCGAGGATGTAGAACTTGTTGATGCAAGGCGGCACGAACAGCATCGGCCGCTCGTGCACCTTGGCCGTCGTGGGCGTGTACTCGATGAGCTGGAAGAACGCGTTCTCGAACACCACGCTGCCCGGCGTCGACGCCACGTTGCTGCCGACCTCGAACACGCTCTCGTCGGTCTGCGAGACGTGGCCCTTCTGGACGTCCTGCAGCAGCAGCCGCATCCCGTTGGCGATGCTCTCGCCGTGGGTGTCGACGGCCTTCTGCAGCGCCTCGGGGTTGAAGGCGAGGAAGTTGCTGGGCGAGGCGGCGTCGATCCACTGCTGCACCGCGAAGCGGATGCGCGCGCGCGTCTTGGCGTCGCCCTGCACGCTCTCGGCCATCTGCAGCAGCGTGCGCGCGTTCAGCAGGTACATCTGCGCGGTGTAGGCCCAGGCGGGGTTCTGCAGCCACGCCTGGCCGGCGAAGCGGCGGTCGCCGATCGGCGTGGGCTTGTCGGCGTTGGCGTCGGGCTGCAGGCGCGCGAGTTGCTGGTTCCAGATCTCAGCGGCATCGGTCAGATACTCGGCCTGCAGACGCGCCAGCTCGGCCGGCGGCAGGCTCAGGCTGGCCAGCGACTTCCAGGCCTCGGCGACCGCGGGACCGAAGCCGATGGCCGCGGGGTCGAAGGCGGGCAGATTCAGCGGGGTCTTGAGCACGCTTGTCTCCTGATCGGTTTCTTGTCGGTCGCAGCCGGCATCGGGTGCCGCTGCGGGCAGCTTAGGTGCGCTGGCTTACCTTGCCATGACATCATCATGCGCATTCGGTGTGAAGGGATGTGGGGTCGTGGGCATCTACGTGGTCGTGATCGCCTGGCTGTACGTGGTGCTGATGATGGCGGTGGCCGAGGCGCTGTCCAGCCAAGGCACCGCGCTCGGCGCGGTCTTCACCTTCTTGCTCTACGGCGTGCTGCCGCTGGCCATCGTGGTCTACATCCTGGGCACGCCGCTGCGCAAGCGCGCCCGCGCGCGCCAGCAAGCGCCGGACGCTGCGGCCGCCGCTGCATCGGCGTCAGCGGACGGCACAGGCGATGGCCGCGCCGAAGCGGCCCAACCGGTCGCCGCCGCGGAACGAAAAGAAGCTTGAGCGCTGCTCGACGGTGCACCACTGGCCGCCGCCGATGCGCGCCACGCCGGCGCCCTGCAGCCGCCGGCGCGCCAGCAGCGGCAGGTCGGCCAGCCAGCGACGCTGACCGTCGGGCCGGTCGCGGCGGTTGAAGGCCGGGTCGCCGGCCGCAGCGGGATCGGCGCCGAAGGCCTGCAGCACCTCGGCGCCCACCTCGAACTGCCGCGGCCCGATGCAAGGGCCGAGCCAGGCTTGAAGTTCAGCGGGCGCGCAGCCGGCCTCGTCGCACATCGCCTGCACCGTGGCCTGCAACACGCCGGCAGCCAGGCCGCGCCAGCCGGCATGGGCGGCGCCGACGATGCGGCCGTCGCCGCTGCACAGCAGCACCGGCAGGCAGTCGGCCGCGAACACCGCGCAGGCCAGGCCCGGCGTGCGGCTGATCGCGGCATCGGCGGTCTGCGGCTGCGTGGCGCTCTCGGCGTCCAGCCGCAGCACGCGCGCGCCATGCACCTGGTGCATCCAGGTCGGCTCGGCGCCCAGCTCGGCGGCAAAGCGGCGGCGGCGCCCGGCCACCCGCGGATCGGCCGGGTCCAGGCGCAGGCTGCCGCCGTGCCGCGTGCTGACCAGCGCCCGCGCGGCGGTGGGCGCCGGCCAGTCGGGGCGCAGCCAGTCAGCCGGGTCAGGCGGCATCCGGGCAGGCTTCGGGCCGCGTGTTTTCGAACGCCGGCAGCTTCATGCAGGCCTCGAACACGCGCATCACCTGCGGCACGTGGTCCAGCCGGCAGTCCAAGCGCTGGGCGTTGAAGATCTGCGGCACCAGCGTGCAGTCGGCCAGCGTCGGCGCCTCGCCGTGGCAGAAGGTCGAGGGCCGCATCATCAGCTGGCGCTCGACCACTTCGAGGCCGGTCTCCACCCAGTGGCGGTACCAGCGGTTCTTGTCGTCCTCGCTGACCTTCAGCGATCCGACCAGATAACGCAGCACGCGCAGGTTGTTCAGCGGGTGGATCTCGCAGGCGATGTCCAGCGCCAGCGCGCGCACGCGGGCGCGGCCGACGGCGTCGCGCGGCAGCAGCGGCGGCTGCGGGTGGGTCTCGTCGAGGTACTCGATGATCGCCAGCGACTGCGTGAGCGCGTGGCCGTCGTCCACCAGCGTGGGCACCAGCCGCGTCGCCGAGACCGCGGCGTAGGACTCCTGCAGGTGCTCGTTGCGCACCAGGTGCACGGCGCGGTAGTCGTAGTCCAGCCCTTTGAGCGCGAGCGCGATGCGCACGCGGTACGAGGCGCTGGAGCGGAAGTAGTTGAACAGCTCCATGGCCTCGATCTTCAGACCACCGCCACGCGCAACTCGGGCAGGCCTTCGACGCGGCCTTCCATCACGTCGCCGCGGCTCACCGCGGCCACGCCGGCGGGCGTGCCGGTGTAGATCAGGTCGCCGGCCTGCAGCGTCCACGCGGCGCTCAGGTGCTCGATGATCTCGTTGACGTTCCAGATCAGCTCCTTGAGGTCGCCCTTCTGCCGCTGCTGGCCGTTGACGCTGAGCGTGATCTCGCCGCGCGTCAGCTCGCCGGTGCGGGCGATCGGCACGATGGGCCCGATCGGCGCCGCCTGCTCGAAGGCCTTGCCGATGCACCAGGGGCGGCCCTGCTTCTTCATCTCGTTCTGCAGGTCGCGGCGCGTCATGTCCAGGCCCACCGCATAACCCCAGATGTGGCGGGCAGCATCGCCGGCCTTGATGTCGCGCCCGCCCATGCCGATGGCCACCACCAGCTCGATCTCGTGGTGCAGGTTGTGGGTCAGGCTGGGGTACTCGATGCGGCCGGTCTCGCCGTCGACCACCGGCACCGCGGCGTCGGCCGGCTTCATGAAGAAGAACGGCGGCTCGCGGCCGCTGAAGCCCATCTCCTGCGCATGCTCGACGTAGTTGCGGCCCACGCAGTAGATGCGGTGGATGGGAAAGGCGCCACCGCCGGCGACGGGGACCGAAACGGTGGGCGGCGGGGCGACGACGAAGCTCATCGAGTTCTCCTGGCTGGACGTGGACGGTTGGGGCGGCGGGGCATCATGCCACGCAGCGCCGCTACACTTTGCCCATGTTCGTGCCCCGCCGCATCAAGCACTGCCGCGTCTGCGGCACGGCTGTCAACTACCAGATCCCTGCTGACGACAACCGCGAGCGCGCCGTCTGCCCGGCGTGCGGCGAGATCCACTACGAGAACCCGATCAACGTGGTCGGCACCGTGCCGGTGTGGGGCGAGCAGGTGCTGCTGTGCCGCCGCAACATCGAGCCGCGCAAGGGCCTGTGGACGCTGCCCGCGGGTTTTCTGGAGCTGGGCGAAAGCACCGCCGATGGCGCCCGCCGCGAGACCGACGAGGAAGCCGGCGCGAACATCGAGCTGGGCGCGCTGTTCACCGTGCTCAACGTCGTGCGCGCGGGGCAGTTGCACCTGTTCTACCTGGCACGGCTGCTGGACACGCGCTTCGCACCCGGCCCCGAGACCATCGAAGCCCAGCTCTTTGCCGAGCACGAGATTCCCTGGGACGAGATCGCCTTCCGCACCGTGCGCCAGACGCTGGAGCACTACTTCGCCGACCGCCGCAGCGGCCACTACGGCGTGCACGCCGGCGACGTCGCCTGACGGCGCTTCAGCGGCGCGCCGGCGGCAGGTCGGTGCAGGTTCCGTGCGCGGCCTCGGCCGCCATGCCGATGCTCTCGCCCAGGGTCGGGTGCGGGTGGATGGTCTTGCCGATGTCGACCTCGTCGGCGCCCATCTCGATGGCCAGCGCCACCTCGCCGATCATGTCGCCGGCGTGGGTGCCGACGATGCCGCCGCCGAGGATGCGGTGGCCACCATCGGGTCGCGCATCGAACAGCAGCTTGGTGAAGCCTTCGTCGCGGCCGTTGGCGATGGCGCGGCCCGAGGCCGTCCACGGGAACAAGCCCTTCTTGACCGCGATGCCCTTGGCCTTGGCCTCGTCCTCGGTCAGGCCGACCCAGGCCACCTCGGGGTCGGTATAGGCGACGCTGGGAATCACGCGGGCGTCGAACTGCGCCTTGCCGTCACCGGCCGCCACCTCGGCGGCGACGTGCGCTTCGTGCACCGCCTTGTGCGCCAGCATCGGCTGGCCGACGATGTCGCCGATCGCGAAGATGTGCGGCACGTTGGTGCGCATCTGCACGTCCACCGGGATGAAGCCGCGCTCGTCGACGGCCACGCCGGCCTGCTCGGCGCCGATGGCCTTGCCGCTGGGCCGGCGGCCCACGGCCTGCAGCACCAGGTCGTAGACGCCTTCGCTCTTGGCGCCGTCCAGGCCCTCGAACTGCACGCGGATGCCGTCGGCCGTCGCTTCGCCGGCCACCGTCTTGGTCTTCAGCCGGATCTGGTCGAAGCGCGGTGCGTTGAGCTTCTGCCAGACCTTGACGAGGTCGCGGTCGGCGCCTTGCATCAGGCCGTCGAGCATCTCCACCACGTCGAGCCTGGCGCCCAGCGTGCTGTAGACCGTGCCCATCTCCAGGCCGATGATGCCGCCGCCGATGACCAGCATGCGCTTGGGCAACTGGCGCAGCTGCAGCGCGCCGGTGGAGGTGACGATGCGCGAATCGTCGGGCAGGAAGGGCAGCTTCACCGCCTCGGACCCGGCGGCGATGATGGCCTGCTTGAATCGGATGGCCTGCGTCTTGCCGTCGGCCATCGTCACGCTCAGGTGGTGCGGATCGGCGAAGCGGCCGCTGCCCTGCACCACCGTCACCTTGCGCATCTTGGCCATCGCGGCCAGGCCGCCGGTGAGCTTGCCCACCACCTTGTCCTTGTGCGCCAGCAGCTTGGCCGCGTCGACCGTCGGCGCGCCGAAGCTGACGCCCAGGCCTGCGAAGTGCTTCACCTCGTCCATCACTGCGGCCACGTGCAGCAAGGCCTTGCTGGGGATGCAGCCGACGTTCAGGCAGACACCGCCGAGCGTTGCATAACGCTCGACCAGAACGGTCTTCAAACCCAGATCGGCGGCGCGGAACGCGGCCGAGTAGCCGCCGGGGCCGGCGCCGAGGACGAGCATGTCGCAGTCGAGGTCCGCGGTGGCGGCCTGGGGTGCTGCCTGGGATGCGGGCTGGGTTGCGGCCTGCGGTGCGGCCTGGCTGGGCGGCTGGGCAGGCGGTGCCGGCACCGCCGCATCCGCCGTCTCCAGCGCCAGCACCACGCTGCCCTGGTTCACCTTGTCGCCCAGCGCCACCTTCAGCTGCTTGACGACCCCGGCGTGCGACGACGGGATCTCCATCGACGCCTTGTCGCTCTCCACGGTGAGCAGGCTTTGTTCGGCCTTGACGCTGTCACCGGGCTTGACCAGCACTTCGATGACGGCCACGTCCTTGAAGTCGCCGATGTCGGGGATGAGGATGTCGATCAGTGCCATGTCAGTACCGAACGAAGTGAGCGTGAGGGCATCATGATTCAGCTTCTCAGTTTCAAGGTCTGCAGCCGCACCGGGACTGCCGAATTGGTGTCGAACTCGCAGCCGGCGGACACGCCGGCGGCGGCCACCTCGCGCGCCGATTTCGCCTTGTCGTACACCGCGTGCATCGCGCCCAGCGCGAAGCGCCGCCCCGAGCCGATGGCCCAGAAGCGCTCGAACTCGAACACCTCGCGGTAACTCTCGACGCCGAAGATGCCGTGCCGGTTGGCGATCACGATCGTGAACTGGCTGCTCTCGTAGGGGTCGGAGTCGTGCTCCTTGGTGTTGAGGAAGAAGCGCTCCTTGAGCTTGGGGTGCAGCTTGAGGAAGGTGTCGAACACCTCGTCGCGCGAGCCCAGGCGCAGTTCGTCGGCGCTCAGCGCGCTGAGCGCCTGGCGCAGCACCGGGAAGTGCGCGGTGCTGCCGACCGCGCCGATCCACGAGCCGCCGACCTCGAACATCTTGGCGTTGGCCTCGTAGCCGTGCGGCAACCGCATCTCGCCGAACGTGATCAGCGAATCGGCGCCGATGGCGACCGAGCTGCCCTTGCGGACCACCACCACCGTGCTCACAGCAGCACGCGGCGGAAGTCGGTCATCACCGAGCCGAAGTAGGCATTGAAGCGTGCCGCCGCGGCGCCGTCGATCACGCGGTGGTCCCAGCTCAGGCTCAGCGGCAGCATCAACCGCGGCTGGAAGGCCTTGCCGTCCCACCTGGGCTCGATGCTGCTCTTGCACACGCCCATGATCGCGACCTCGGGCGCGTTGATGATGGGCGTGAAGTAGCGCCCGCCGATGCCGCCCAGGGAGCTGATCGAGAAGCAGCCGCCGCTCATGTCGGCGGGGCTCAGCTTGCCGTCGCGCGCCTTCTTGGCCAGCTCGCTCATCTCCTGGCTGATCTGCAGCACGCCCTTCTTGTCGGCGTCCTTGATCACCGGCACCACCAGGCCATTGGGCGTGTCGGCGGCGAAGCCGATGTGGAAGTAGTTCTTCAGCACCAGCTGCTCGCCGTCCAGGCTGGCGTTGAACTCGGGGAACTTCTTCAGCGCCGCCACCGCGGCCTTGATCATGAAGGCCAGCATCGTGACCTTGACGCCGCTCTTCTCGTTTTCCTTGTTGAGCTGCACGCGGAAGGCTTCGAGCTCGGTGATGTCGCAGTCGTCGTGGTTGGTGACGTGCGGGATCGTCACCCAGTTGCGGTGCAGGTTGGCGCCGCTGATCTTCTTGATGCGGCTGAGATCCTTGCGCTCGATGGGTCCGAACTTGGTGAAGTCGACCTGCGGCCAGGGCAGCAGCCCGGGCAGCGAGCCGCCCGCGGCAGCGGCCGGCGCCTTGGCCTTTTGCGCCGCCGTCTGCGCGGCGCCGCTCATCACCTGCTTGACGAAGCCCTGCAGGTCCTCGATCAGGATGCGGCCCTTGGGCCCATTGCCCTTGACCTCGTCGAGCGGCACGCCGAGCTCGCGCGCCTGCTTGCGGATCGACGGCGAGGCATGGGGCAAGCTGCCCTTGGCTGCGGTGGGGTCGTGGGCGGGCAGCGCGGCTGACGCGGGCGCGGGCGCTGCAGCCGCCGCCGAAGCAGGCGCGGCGGCAGGCGGCTGGGCCTGTGCGGCGGCCGGCGGCTGGGCCGGTGCGGCGACAACCGCCGGTGCCGGCGCAGGAGCCGCGCCGCTGGGCTGCAGCAGCGCGACCAGGCTGCCCTTGGACACCTTGTCGCCCACCTGAACCTTCATCGCCTGGATCACGCCGGCATGCGACGACGGGATCTCCATCGAGGCCTTGTCGCTTTCGACCGTGATCAGACTCTGCTCGACCTTGACCGCATCGCCGGGCTTGACGAGCAGCTCGATCACCGCGACCTCGGCGAAGTCGCCGATGTCGGGCACGCGCAGTTCCACCGGGCCGGCGGCCGACGCAGCGGGAGCAGGAGCCGAAGCAGCAGCCGCAGCCACCGGCACGGCCGCAGGCGCCGGGGCCGGCGCAGCGGGCGCGGGTGCAGGTGCCTGTGCAGGTGCAGGTGCAGGTGCCGCCTGCGGCGCCTGCGCCGCCTCCAGCACCGCAATCAAGCTGCCCTGGTTGACCTTGTCGCCCAAGGCGACCTTCAGCTCCTTCACGGTACCGGCGTGCGACGACGGGATCTCCATCGACGCCTTGTCGCTTTCCACCGTCAGCAGCGATTGCTCGGCCGCCACCGTGTCGCCGGGCTTGACCAGCAGCTCGATCACCGCCACGTCCTTGAAGTCGCCGATGTCCGGGACCTTCACTTCCACCAGTGCCATGTCTTGTTGTCTCCGTGCTGCGCCGCTCAGGCGTACAGGGGGTTGAGCTTGTCGGCGTCGATCTTGTACTTGGCGATGGCCTCGGCCACCTTGGCCGCCGGCACCGTGCCTTCCTCGGACAGCGCCTTCAGCGCGGCCACCACGATGTAGTGGCGGTCGATCTCGAAGTGCTCGCGCAGGCGGCTGCGGAAGTCGCTGCGGCCGAAGCCGTCGGTGCCCAGCACCTTGTAGGCGCGGCCCTTGGGGATGAAGGCGCGGATCTGCTCGACGTAGTTCTTGATGTAGTCGGTGCTGGCCACCACCGGCCCGGCGTGGCCGCCGAGTTGTTGGCTGACGAAAGGCACGCGCGGCTCGGCGGTCGGGTGCAGCAGGTTCCAGCGCTCGCAGTCCTGCCCATCGCGCGCCAGTTCGTTGAAGCTGGGGCAGCTCCAGACGTTGGCGGCCACGCCCCAGTCGTCTTCCAGCAGCTTCCTGGCAGCGATGCTCTCGCGCAGGATGGTGCCGCTGCCCAGCAGGTTGACGCGCGGCGTCTTCTTGGCGCCTTCTTCCAGCAGGTACATGCCCTTGATGATCTGCTCTTCGGTGCCCGGTTTGAGGCCCGGCATCGGGTAGTTCTCGTTGAGCAGCGTCAGGTAGTAGAAGACGTTGTCCTGCTTCTCCACCATGCGCTTGAGCCCGTGGTGGATGATCACGCCGACCTCGTGCGCGAAGGTGGGGTCGTAGCTGATGCAGTTGGGAATGGTGCCGGCCAGCACGTGGCTGTGGCCGTCTTCGTGCTGCAGGCCTTCGCCGTTGAGCGTGGTGCGGCCGCTGGTGCCGCCGAGCAGGAAGCCGCGCGCCTGCATGTCGCCGGCGGCCCAGGCGAGGTCGCCCACGCGCTGGAAGCCGAACATCGAGTAGTAGATGTAGAACGGCACCATGATGCGGTTGTTCGTCGAGTACGACGTCGCCGCGGCGATCCAGCTCGCCATGCCGCCGGGCTCGTTGATGCCTTCCTGCAGGATCTGGCCGGCCTTGTCCTCCTTGTAGTACATGACCTGGTCCTTGTCGACCGGCGTGTACTTCTGGCCCTCGGGGTTGTAGATGCCGATCTGGCGGAACAGGCCTTCCATGCCGAAGGTGCGCGCCTCGTCGACGAGGATGGGCACCACGCGCGGGCCCAGGGCCTGGTCGCGCAGCAGCTGGGTCAGGAAGCGCACGTAGGCCTGCGTGGTGCTGATCTCGCGCCCTTCGGCGGTGGGCTCGAGCACGGCCTTGAAGTTCTCCAGCGCCGGCACGGTGAAGCTCTCGTCGGCCTTGGTGCGGCGCTTGGGCAGGTAGCCGCCCAACGCTTGACGTCGCTCGTGCAGGTACTTCATCTCCGGCGTGTCGTCGGCCGGGCGGTAGAACGGGATCTTGGCCAGCTCGCTGTCGGGGATGGGGATGTTGAAGCGGTCGCGCATGTAGCGGATGTCGTCGTCCGACAGCTTCTTGGTCTGGTGCGCGGTGTTCTTGCCCTCGCCGGCCTTGCCCATGCCGTAGCCCTTGACCGTCTTGATCAGCATCACGGTGGGCTGGCCCTGGTGGCCGTTGGCGGCATGGAAGGCGGCGTAGACCTTGGCCGCGTCATGCCCGCCGCGGCGCAGGTTCCAGACGTCGGCGTCGCTCAGCTTGGCCACCAGCTCCAGCGCGCCCGGCGAGCGGCCGAAGAAGTTCTTGCGCACGAAGGCGCCGTCGTTGGCCTTGTAGGCCTGGTAGTCGCCGTCGAGCGTGTCCATCATCAGCTGCCGCAGCGCGCCTTGCTTGTCGCGCGCCAGCAGCGGATCCCAGTTGCTGCCCCACAGCAGCTTGATGACGTTCCAGCCCGAGCCGCGGAACTCGCCTTCGAGCTCCTGCACGATCTTGCCGTTGCCGCGCACCGGGCCGTCCAGGCGCTGCAGGTTGCAGTTGATCACGAAGACCAGGTTGTCGAGCTTCTCGCGCGCCGCCAGGCCGATGGCGCCCAGGCTCTCGGGCTCGTCCATCTCGCCGTCGCCGCAGAACACCCAGACCTTGCGGTTGGAGGTGTCGGCGATGCCGCGCGCGTGCAGGTACTTCAGGAAGCGCGCCTGGTAGATCGCCATCAGCGGCCCCAGGCCCATCGACACGGTGGGGAACTGCCAGAACTCGGGCATCAGCTTGGGATGCGGGTAACTCGACAAGCCCTTGCCGCCGACCTCCTGGCGGAAGTGGAGCAGCTGGTCCTCGGTCAGCCGGCCTTCCATGAAGGCGCGGGCGTAGATGCCGGGCGCGCTGTGGCCCTGGATGTAGAGCAGGTCGCCGCCATGGCCGGGGCTCTCGGCGTGCCAGAAGTGGTTGAAGCCGGCGGCCAGCATGTGGGCCAGCGACTGGAAGCTGCTGATGTGGCCGCCGAGGTCGCCGCCGTCGGACGGGTCCAGCCGGTTGGCCTTGACGACCATCGCCATCGCGTTCCAGCGCATGTAGGCGCGCAGCCGGCCTTCGAGCTCCAGATTGCCGGGGCTGCGCTCCTCGTCGGCGGGCTCGATGGTGTTGACGTAGGCGGTGTTGGCCGAATACGGCGTGTCGATGCCGGCCTGGCGCGCCTCCTCGATCAGGCACTCCAGCAGGTAGTGGGCGCGCTCCTCACCCTCGGTCGCGATGACGGCCTGCAGCGCGTCCAGCCATTCGCGGGTTTCCTGCGCGTCGCTGTCGTTGGCGGCGGCGCCGCCGAAGGATTCCGGCACTGCGGACATGCTTGTCTCCTGTGGAAGGTTGAATTTTGAATGGCGCCCAGTGTGGCACAGATCAGTTGAATTTCAAATAGTGCCACTTCATTTCTTAATATGAAATCAATGGAAGCGTTTTCAGCGTGCCCATGCCGCGCAGCGAGGGTACCGCCGGGATAATCCGCCAAATGCCCTCAGACGCAGCCCCCCCGGACCACCGCGACAGCGCCGCGCCGCGGCTGCCCGACGCCCGCCGGCTGTTCGGCCTGTGGTGGCGCCGCCAGTCGCCGGCGCGCCAGGATCGCCTGGCCACGCTGGCGCCGCTGTTCTCGGTGCTGCTGTTCCTGGCGGCGATCATTTCGGCCTTCTGGTACTTGCGCAATGAGGAAATCGAGCGGGAGTCCGAGTCGGTCAAGCGCGACATCGAGATCACGCAGCAGCAGTTCAACCTGCGCCTGCTGCAGAACCAGGAGCAGTTGATCCGCCTGGCGCGCGAGCTGGTCTCGCGCGAGGTGGACCAGACCGCCTTCGCGGCGATGGCCGCCGACTTCTCGCGCGAGCGCCCCGAGGTCACGCACCTCAACTGGCTGGGCGCGCGGCGTAACCTCAAGGCCACGCACTACCCGCTGCTGTACCTGCCCGAGTCGATGAGCGGCCCGGCCGCACCCGACCCCTCGCTGCCCAAGTCCGGGCGCGACAGCGAACCCGAGACCGCGTTCCGCGCCGCCTGGGAGACGCGCCAGCCGGCTTACTCGCACTACTTCAAGTCGGCCTCGGGCACCGCGGTGTTCCAGCTCTACCTGCCGCTGATCGAGCGCAACGCCTTCGCCGGCACGCTGGTGGTGGAGTACTCGGTCGAGACGCTGCTGCACCACCAGGTGCCCGCCGAGGTGGTGCGCCGGCACACGATGGCCGTGCTCGGCGAGCACCAGCAGACCCTGGCCAGCACCTCCGGCGGCGCCGCCGGCGCGCGCCCGGCGCCGATCGTCATCGACGCGCCGCTGGGCCCGCCGGCGCTGGGCTTGACCCTGCGCGGCCAGGGCTACCGCACCTCCATCGGCCTGATCGGCAACACGCTGTTCTGGATGGTGGTGGCGCTGTCGGTGCTGACGGTGTGGATGCTGCTGGGCACCTGGCGCCACGTGCGCCGGCGCGCGCAGATCCAGTCGGCATTGGTGCAGGAGACCAACTTCCGCCGCGCGATGGAGAACTCCATGCCCACCGGCATGCGCGCGATGGACCTCGAAGGCCGCATCAGCTACGTCAATGCCGCCTTCTGCCAGATGACCGGCTTCGCCGACACCGAGCTGATCGGCCACCATCCGCCCTTCCCCTACTGGCCGCCCGAGCGCGTGGACGAGAACAGCCGGCTGCTGCAGCAGGAACTGCAGGGCCGCAGCCCGACCGGCGGCATCGAGATGAAGGTGATGCGCAAGGACGGCTCGCGCTTCGACGCGCGCATGTACGTCAGCCCGCTGATCGACCCGCGCGGCCAGCAGACCGGCTGGATGGCCAGCATGACCAACATCACCGAGGCCAAGCGCATCCGCGACCAGCTCTCGGCCAGCCACGAGCGCTTCACCACCGTGCTGGAAGGGCTGGACGCCTCGGTCTCGGTGCTCTCGGTGCAGCAAGGCGAGCTGCTGTTCGTCAACCGCTCGTACCGCCTGTGGTTCGGCGCCGACGCGCGTGGCCACACGCTGATGGCCGGCGGCAGCACGCTGGACTTCGAGGACGAGGGCGAGGAATCGGTCGACCACCTCTCGGGCCTGCCGGCGCAGGAGCTCACCGAGATGGGCACCAGCCCGCGCGAGGTGTTCGTCGACAGCATGCAGAAGTGGTTCGACGTCCGCGCACGCTACCTGCAATGGACCGACGGCCGCCTGGCGCAGATGCTGATCGCCACCGACATCACGGCGCGCCGCCGCGCCGAGGAGCAGGCCGCGGTGCAGGCCGAGAAAGCGCAGGTCACCAGCCGCCTGGTGACCATGGGCGAGATGGCCAGCTCGGTGGCGCACGAGCTCAACCAGCCGCTGACGGCCATCAACAACTACTGCAATGGCATGGTCTCGCGCGTGAGCTCGGGCACCATCGAGCGCGACGACCTCGTGGCCGCGCTGCAGAAGACGGCGCGCCAGGCCGAGCGCGCGGGGCAGATCATCCGCCGCATCCGCGCCTTCGTGAAACGCAGCGAGCCGCAGCGCCAGCCGGCGCAGGCGCGCCAGATCATCGAGGACGCGGTCGACCTCGCCGGCATCGAGCTGCGGCGCCGCAACGTGGCCATCCACACCTACGTGGCGCAGCACCTGCCGGAGATGATGGTCGACCCCATCCTGATCGAGCAGGTGGTGCTCAACCTGCTGAAGAACGCGGCCGAGGCGATCGACAACGCGGGCCTGGCGCCGGCGCGCCGCCACATCGAGCTGCGCGTGGTGCCGCGCCACACGGCCGACGAAGGCGGCGTGATCGAATTCAGCGTGACCGACATGGGGCCGGGGCTGAAGGACGAGGTGATCGCGCGGCTGTACGAAGCCTTCTTCTCCACCAAGGCCGAAGGCCTGGGCATCGGGCTGTCGCTGTGCCGCTCGATCGTGGAGTCGCACCGCGGCCGGATGAAGGCGCAGAACCTCTACAATGGGGACTCCATCGTCGGATGCCGCTTCTCCTTCACCCTGCCGGTCGAGTTGCCGCTGCGTCTGCCGGCCGCTGAAGGCACCGGTCCCCGCTCCGGCGCCGCCCCGAACCCAGCCGTCACCTCCGAATGAGCCTGATCCCGAAGAAAGGCACGGTGTATGTCGTCGATGACGACGAGGCCGTGCGCGATTCCCTGCAGTGGTTGCTCGAAGGCAAGGACTACCGCGTCAAGTGCTTCGACTCGTCGGAATCGTTCCTGTCGCGCTTCGACCCGCGCGAGGTGGCCTGCCTGATCGCCGACATCCGCATGGACGGCATGAGCGGGCTGGAACTGCAGGACCGTCTGCTCGAGCGCCGCAGCCCGCTGCCCATCGTCTTCATCACCGGCCACGGCGACGTGCCGATGGCCGTCAGCACGATGAAGAAGGGCGCGATGGACTTCATCGAGAAGCCCTTCAAGGAAGAAGAGCTGCTGGGCCTGGTGGAGCGCATGCTCGATCAGGCGCGCAACGCCTTCAGCCAGCACCAGGAGCAGGCCAGCCGCGACGCGTTGCTGTCGCGCCTGACCACGCGCGAGGCGCAGGTGCTGGAGCGCATCGTCGCCGGGCGGCTGAACAAGCAGATCGCCGACGACCTGGGCATCAGCATCAAGACGGTGGAGGCGCACCGCGCCAACATCATGGAAAAGCTCAACGCCAACACCGTGGCCGACCTGCTGAAGATCGCGCTCGGCGCGCCGACCAAAGCTTGACGTGATCCGACGCGTCGACCAGGCCGCTCGCGTAGCGGCCTTTGTTTTGGAGGGACATCGGACATGACGGCTCAACTGATCGACGGCAACGCGCTGGCGCGCGACATCCGCGCCGACGTGGCCTTGCGCGTCGGCGCGCTGCTGGCGCGCGGCCGCCAGCCCGGGCTGGCGGTGATCCTGGTCGGCGATGACCCGGCGTCGCAGGTCTACGTCAAGCACAAGGTGGCCGACTGCGAGAGCGTGGGCATGCGCTCCATCCTCGACCGGCTGCCCGCCGACACGCCGCAGGCGGCGCTGCTGGCGCGCATCCGCGCGCTCAACGCCGACCCCGCGGTGCACGGCATCCTGGTGCAACTGCCGCTGCCGCCGCACATCGATGCCAACCAGGTCATCGCGACGATCTCGCCGGCCAAGGACGTGGACTGCTTCCACGTCGCCAGCGTCGGCGCGCTGATGGCCGGCCTGCCCGGCTTCAAGCCCTGCACGCCGAACGGCTGCATGCGCATGCTGCAGGCTGCCGGCGTGGACCCGCGCGGCAAGCACGCGGTGGTGGTGGGCCGCAGCAACATCGTCGGCAAGCCGATGGCGATGCTGCTGCTGCAGGCCCACGCGACGGTGACCATCTGCCACAGCGCGACGCCCGACCTCGGCGCGATGACGCGGCAGGCCGACATCCTGGTGGCCGCGGTCGGCCGCCGCAACATGATCACCGCCGACATGGTCAAGCCCGGCGCCGCGGTCATCGACGTCGGCATGAACCGCAACGAGGCCGGCAAGCTGTGCGGCGACGTGGACTTCGCCGCGGTCAAGGAAGTCGCCGGCTGGATCACCCCGGTGCCCGGCGGTGTCGGGCCGATGACGCGCGCGATGCTGCTCGTCAACACGCTGCAGGCCGCTGAAGGCAGCGCGCCGACATAATCGCGCCAGCTCATTGCGCGGGGATCACCGCATGGCCACTCGACACCTGTTGATCGCGCTCGCCGGCATCGGCCTGGCCGCCACGGCAGCGGCGCAATACAAGGTGGTCGGCCCCGATGGCCGCGTCACCTACACCGACCGGCCGCCGGTGACCGAGCCCGGCAAGGTGACCAGCCTGGGCCACAACGGCGCAGCGGCCTCCGCGCCGGCAGCGACCGGCGGCGACAGCAGCCTGCCTTTCGCGCTGCGCCAGGTCGCGGCGCGCTATCCGGTCACGCTGTACAGCGGCGCCAACTGCGTGCCTTGCGACAACGCGCGCCAGATGCTGCAGCAGCGCGGCGTGCCTTACGCCGAGCGCCGCGTCAGCACCCAGGAAGACGGCGTCGCGCTCGAACGTCTGTCGGGCGGGCGCACGATTCCCGCGCTGACCGTCGGCGGCCAGGCGCTGCGCGGCTACAACGCCGCCGACTGGACCAGCACGCTGGACGCCGCCGGCTACCCGCGCGAATCGCGCCTGCCGCGCAATTGGCAGCCGCCGCCGGCGACGCCGCTGGTCGCGCGCGAGACGGCCGCGCCGGTGCCTGCAGCGGCGCCGGCACAGGCGGCACCGCCGCCGCCCAGCCAGGGCAGCAACCCGCCTGCCGCCGAAGAGCCCGCCTCCGGCATCCGGTTCTGAGGCGCGCGGGCCGGCGCCCGCGCAAAGCTCAAGCGCGCGGGTCGCCGCCCGCGCTCAGCCCTTGACGCTGACCAGCCGCCGCGTCAGCCACGAGCCGGCGCCCACCGCGCCGGCCACACCCCAGAACAGCGCCGCCGCGCCCACCGCAGTGCCCAGGACGCCGAACAGCAGCGGCATCAACGTGCTCGACGTGTTGATCGCCATCGAACGGAAGGCCAGCGATTCGCCGTGCCGGCCCTCGGGCGTGACGTGGTGCAGCGTGGTCATGATCAGCGGCTGCGCAACGCCCAGCGTCATCCCCAGCAGCAACGCGCAGCCGCCCATCAGCCAAGGCGTGCCGGCCAGCGGGTAAAGCGAGAACACCGCCGCGGTGCCGATCATCGCGCCGGCCAGCACGCGCTTCTCTTCGATGCGGTGGGCCAGCATCGGCACCAGCAGCCGCACGCCGGTGACGGCCAGCGTGAAGCTGCCCAGCACGAAGCCGATGGTGCTGGCGCTGAAGCCGCGATCGTGGCCGAGGATCGGCACCGCGAAGGAATGCACGTCCCAGCACATCGAGAACAGCCAGTTGATGATCAGCAGCCGCTTCATGCCCGGCACGGCCAGCAGGTCCCATGCGCCGCTGTCGCGGCCTGCGGCCTGCCCCGGCGGCGGCAGCACCGGCACCGCGCGCGCGGTGGCCAGCGTGGCCAGCGGCAACAGCAGCAGCAGCGCATAGGCGCCGCCGAAGCCGGTGCCGTCGATCATCAGTCCGGTGACCACCGGCCCGACGACGTTGGACAACGACGGCGCCACGCCCAGCCAGCTGAAGATGCGCATGCGCTCGGTGGCGTTGCGCGCCGCCAGGCCGGCCGTACGCTGGATGGTCAGCATCCCCATGTTGGCGGCCGTGCCGGTCAGCGACGCGGCCACGCACAGGCAACCCAGTGCCCACCAGCGCGGCAGCCACACCGAGACCAGCGCGAAGCTCATGCCCGTCACCGCCAGCCCCACGGCCACTTGCACCGGCCGGTGGTAGCCCAGCCGGTCGGCCAGGCGGCCGGTGTGCATCGCCAGCAGCACCGGCGCGGCGGCAAACAAGGCCAGCAGCAGGCCCAGCGTCCAGGCGCCGGCGCCCAGGCGCAGCGCCTGCAACGGCGTGGCCATGCGCAAGCCGGCCATCGCGGCGTGCAGGCCGAGCTGGCCGATGATCAGGGCCAGCAGCACCTCGCGGCTGGCCATCGAAGGGCTGGGACTGGCGTCTTCGTCAGCGCGTTCAGACACCGGGCGGGCTCCCTTCCCCTTCTCGCTCGTCGCCGGCCGCGGTGGCCGGCAACAGCGCCAGGCTGCGTGCCTCGGGCAAGGCTTCCACCGACTTCAGCGTGCGATTCATCACCCGCGTGCGGGTCTGCGCCGCGTCCAGCGTGTTGGTGGCTTCCTCCAGCTTGCGGCGCGTCTTGTCCAGCACCTCGCCGAATTTGGCGAACTCGGTCTTCACCGCGCCCAGCACCTCCCAGACCTCGGCCGAGCGGCGCTCCAGCGCCAGCGTGCGAAAGCCCATCTGCAGGCTGTTGAGCAGGGCCAGCAGCGTGGTCGGGCCGGCCAGCACGACTTTGCACTCGCGCTGCAGCGCGTCGCTCAGGCCCGGCCGTCGCAGCGCCTCGGCGTACAGACCTTCCACCGGCAGGAACAGCAGCGCGAAGTCGGTGGTGTGCGGCGGCGCGAGGTACTTGTCGCGGATGCTGCGCGCCTCCAGCCGCAGTCGCTGCTCCAGCGCGCGGGCGGCGGCCTCGGCGGCGGGGGCGTCGGCGCGCTCCTGGGCGTCGAGCAGGCGCTCGTAGTCCTCGCGCGGGAACTTGGCGTCGATCGGCAGCCACAGCGGCGCGCCGTCGGCACGCTGGCCCGGCAGGCGCAGCGCGAACTCCACGCGCTCGGCACTGCCGGGCACGGTGGCGACGTTGGCCGCGTACTGCTCGGCCGCGAAGACCTGCTCCAGCAGCGCCGCGAGCTGCACCTCGCCGAACAGGCCGCGCGTCTTGACGTTGCCCAGCACGCGGCTGAGCGAGCCGACGTCGCGCGCCAGCGAGCGCATCTCGCCGAGGCCCTGGTGCACCTGCTCCAGCCGCTCGGCCACCTGCTTGAAGCTCTGGCCCAGGCGCTGCTCCAGGGTGGCCTGCAGCTTCTCGTCGACGGTGGCGCGCATCTGCTCGAGCTTGCGCTCGTTGCCTTCCTGCAGCGCCAGCAGCCGGCGCTCGTTGCCTTCGGCCAGCAGCCGCAACTGCGCCGCCAGGCCGTCGCCGAAGCGCTGCAGCGCCAGGTCTTGCGCGCCGCGCGCCGACTGCGTCTGCGCCGTCAGCAGCGCCTGCAGCCCGGCCTGCTCCTGCCGCTGCGCGGTGGTCATGCGGCCCAGCTCATCGCGCAGCTCGCGCTCCAGCAACTGCAAGGTGTCGCGCCACTCGCGTGGATCGGGCCGGCGCAGCAGCAAGGCCAGCAACAGCAGCGTGCTGAGCGCCGCCAGCGCGAGCAGCAGGATCGCAAGCCAGTCCGGCATCGGCGGATGGTGTCAGCGGCCGCGGGCAGACGCGGCGGCCAGCACCTCGGGATTGATGAGCGACGGCGGCCGCTGGCCGCTCAGCGCGGCGATCAGGTTGTCGGCCGCCAGGTCGGCCATCGCGCGCCGCGTGCGCAGGCTGGCGCTGGCGATGTGCGGCGTCAGCACGACGTTGGGCAGCGCCAGCAGCGCCGGGTTCACCTGCGGTTCGCCTTCAAAGACGTCCAGCCCCGCGGCGGCGATCTGCCCTTGGCGCAGAGCCGCGGCCAGCGCCGCGTCGTCGACGATGCCGCCGCGCGCCACGTTGGTCAGCGTGGCCGAGGGCTTCATCTGCGCCAGCTCGGCAGCGCCGATCGCGTGGTGGCTGGCGGCGCTGTAGGGCAGCACCAGCACCAGGTGGTCGGCCTCGCGCAGCAGCGTGGCCTTGTCGACATAGCGGGCATTGACAGCGGCCTCGGTCTCGGCCGGCAGCCGTGATCGATTGTGATAGATCACCGGCATGCCGAAGCCCAGGGCGCCGCGGCGCGCGATGGCCTGGCCGATGCGGCCCATGCCCAGGATGCCCAGCGTCGCGCCGTGCACGTCGGGGCCGGTGAACATGTCGTAGGCCCAGCGGTTCCATTCGCCGCGGCGCACGAAGCGTTCGCTCTCGGTCATGCGGCGCGCCGTGGCCATCATCAGCGCGAAGCCGAAGTCGGCGGTGGTCTCGGTCAGCACGTCGGGCGTGTTGGTGGCCATCACGCCGCGCGCGCTGCAGGCCGCGACGTCGATGTTGTTGAAGCCCACCGCCATGTTGCAGACGGCGCGCAGCTGCGGGTTGGCGTCCAGCAGCTCGGCGTCGATGCGCTCGCTGCCGGTGGTGATGGCGCCCGCCTTGCCTTGCAGTCGCGTCTGCAGCTCGGCCTTGCCGTGGATGTGGTCGGCGGGGTTGTCCTCGACGTCGAAATGCGTGCGCAGCCGCGCCACCACCTCGGGGAAGATCGCGCGCGCGACCAGGACTTGCGGGCGATTCAGGGTCACGGTCGTCTCCTCAACGGAACCAGATCAAGGTCATCAGCGCGAACAGCGGCAGCAGCAGCGCGCCGCTCCACAGCATGTAGCCGAAGAAGCCGGGCATGCGGATGCCGCGGTCTTCGGCGATCGCCTTGACCATGAAGTTGGGCGCATTGCCGATGTAGGTGTTGGCGCCCATGAAGACCGCCCCTCCGGAGATGGCCGCCAGCGTCGGCGCCAGCGTGGTCATCAGCACCGCCGGGTCGCCGCCGGCGAGGTTGAAGAACACGAGATACGTGGGCGCGTTGTCCAGGAACGAGCTGAGCAGCCCGGTCAGCCAGAAGTAGGCCCAGGGCAGCGGCTGGCCGTCGCTGCCGGTCACGGCACGCGCGACGGCCGCGAAGGGGCCCTGCTCGCCTGCCTTGAGCATCACCAGCACCGGCGCCATGGTCAGGAAGATCGCGGCGAAGAGCTTGGCCACCTCCTGCATCGGCGCCCACGAGAACTGGTTGGCCTCGCGCACGCCCTTGGGCGTGATGGCCAGCGACACCAGGGTCACGATGACGAGCGCGCCGTCGCGCACGATCTGCTGCAGTTCCAGCTCGGTGCCCAGCACGTTGAAGTGGATGCCGGGCTTCCACAGGCCGCTCATCAGCACCAGGGCCACCACCGCGGCCAGCGGCACAAAGTTGATCACGCCGACCAGCCCCAGCCGGTGCGTGTCCGGCGTGGGGTCGCGCGGCCGCACGCCCTCCTTGCGGTACCAGTAGCTGTCGATCACGTAGAAGATCGCCAGCAACGCGCCCAGCAGGAAGAGCGTTTCGGGAAAGATGTGCGACACGGTCCAGAAGAACTCGATGCCGCGCAGGAAGCCCAGGAACAGCGGTGGGTCGCCCAGCGGCGTCAGCGAGCCGCCGGCATTGCTGACGGTGAAGATGAAGAACACCACCACGTGCGCCACGTGGCGGCGGTTGTCGTTGGCGCGGATCAGCGGGCGGATCAGCAGCATCGACGCGCCGGTGGTGCCCATCACGCTGGCCAGCGCCGAGCCGGTGGCCATCAGCGCCACGTTGACGAGCGGACTGCCGTGCAGGTTGCCGCGCACGAAGATGCCGCCGGCGGCCGTAAACAGCGCGCACAGCAGCGCGATGAAGGGGATGTACTCGCCCAGCAGCGTGTGCACCGCCAGGTGGCTGGCCTCGCCGGGCCCGAACACCCAGGCATAGGGCAGCACGAAGGCCAGCGCCCAACCGAGCATGATCTTGCCGAAGTGGTGATGCCAGACCCGCGGCGCCAGCAGCGGCAGCAGCGCGATCGACAGCAGCACGCCGGCGAACGGCAGGCCCCACCACGCCGTCAGCGCCGCCGGTGCTGCCGACTCGAGCACCGCTGCGCTCGCGCCGGCCTCAGTCATGGAACACCGTGAACGCCGAGGCCGGCTCGCGCTCGGTGACCAGGGTGTTCTCGACCGCCTGCGGGTCGGCGTAGCCCAGCGCCATGCCGCAGACCACCATCTGGCTGGGCTTGAGCTGCAGTTCGTCGGCGATCAGCCGGTGGAAAGGCGCGAACGCCTGCTGCGGGCAGGTGTCCAGCCCGCGCCCGCGCGCCGCGACCATCAGGTTTTGCAGGAACATCCCGTAGTCCAGCCAGCTGCCCTGCTGCATCACGCGGTCGATGGTGAAGATCAGCCCCACCGGCGCGTCGAAGAAGCGGTAGTTGCGCCCGTGCTGTTCGTGCATGCGCTGCTTGTCGGTCTTGGCGATGCCCAGCAGCCCGTACAGGTCCCAGCCCACCTTGCGGCGGCGGTCGATGTAGGGCGAGACCCATTCGACGGGGTAGTAGGCGTACTCCTCGGCGTGCGCGGCGCGCTCGGCGGGGTTGTCGAAGGCGGCGCGGATGCGGTCGGACAAGCGCTCGCGCGCCGCGCCGGTCAGCACGTGCACGTGCCAGGGCTGGGTGTTGGTGCCGGACGGCGCGCGCGCGGCGACGTTGAGCAGCGCCTCGATCTCGGCGCGCGGCACCGGCGTGGGCAAAAAGGCGCGGATCGAGCGGCGGGTGGTGATGGCCGTGTCGACCGCGGCGATGGACTCAGGCGTGGGCAGGCTCATGCGGGCAGTTGCAAGGGTTGCAGGGCCGCCAGCAGCGCCGGCGGCAGTGGAACGGGCCGCCGCGTGGCGCGGTCGACGTAGACGTGGACGAAGTGGCCGGCCGCTGCCGACAGCGGCTGGCCCTTGCCGAACAGCCCGACCTCGTAGCGCACGCTGGAGCCGCCGACATGCACCACGCGCAAGCCGGCGTCCACCACCTGCGGAAAGGCCAGCGGCGCGAAGTAGTTGCAGCGCGTCTCGACCACCAGGCCGATCACCGCGCCGTGCTCGATATCGAGCGCGCCGCGGGCGACCAGCCAGCGGTTGACCGCGGTGTCGAAGAAGCTGTAGTAGACGACGTTGTTGAGATGACCATAGGCATCGTTGTCCATCCAGCGGGTGCCGATCTCGCTGAACTGCGCATACTGCTCGCGGCTTTCGGCCTGGGGTCGGGGGGTTCTATCCGTCATGGCGGCGCATTCTTCCATCAGCGGCCTGCCAGTCCCGCCAGTGCGCCTGCGCTAACTCCAAGGTTTGCCGGTGAATGGCCACCGTGGTGGCGAGATCGCGGTTGTAGCCGCCGGCCATCACCACCGCCGCCGGCAGGCGCAGCGCCGCCAGCCGCGCAAAGACGCGGCGGTCGCGCTCGGCCAGGCCTTGCAGGCTGAGCTTGAGGCGGCCGAGGCGGTCGTTCTCGTGCGGGTCGGCGCCCGCCAGGTAGAAGGCCAGCTCCGGCGGCGCCGCCTGCTGGCGTTGCCAGGCGCGGTCCAGCGCATCGTCCAGCGCCTGCAGGTAGGCGGCGTCGGCGCAGCCGTCGGGCAGATCGACGTCGAGGTCGCTGGCCGTCTTGCGGAAGGGGAAGTTCTTCTCGCCGTGCAGCGACAGCGTGAACACCGTCGGGTCGTCCTGGAAGATCGCCGCCGTGCCGTTGCCCTGGTGCACGTCGAGGTCGATCACCCACACGCGCAGCAGCCGGCGCTGGTGGCGGTGCATCTCGGCCTGCATCAGCCGCGCGGCCACCGCGACGTCGTTGAACACGCAGTAGCCCGAGCCCTTGTGGGCGGCCGCGTGATGGGTGCCGCCGGCCAGGTTGGCGGCGACGCCATCGCCCCCGAACAGCGCGGCGCGCGCCGCGGCGATGGTGGCGCCCACCGAGCGCCGCGCACGCTCGACCATCGTCGGCGACCACGGGAAGCCGATCTCGCGTTGCTGCGCCGCGGTGGTCTGGCCTTCGGCCACCGCGCTGATCCAGGCCGGGTCATGCGCCAGCGCCAGCTCGCCGTCGCTGGCCGGCTCGGCCGGCATCACCTGCAGCTCGGGCAGGTGCTGCTGCACCGCCTCGCGCAGCAGCCGGTACTTGCCCATCGGAAAAGGATGGCCGGGCGGCAAGGGCAGGACGAAGGTGTCCGCGTGGAAGGCCTGCATCGGCGCGGATTCTAGAAAAACACCCCTACTTTGCTGCGGTGCAACAGAAATAGCTTGCAATGCTCCGGTGGAACCCTATACTTCGATTCATGTTGCAGCGCAGCAAACGCGCAGCAGCCAGTCCGAAACCCGTTCCTTCATCCTTGCCACTGGAGAGACCCATGAGCTTCACCCCTGACCAACTGCTGGCCGTCCAGAAGGCCAATGTCGAAACCCTGTTCGGCCTGACCAACAAGGCCTTTGAAGGCGTCGAGCGCCTCGTCGAGCTGAACCTGCAAGTCGCCAAGACCGCGCTGGACGAAGTGGCCGAGACCACCAAGGCCGCGCTGTCGGTCAAGGACGCCCAGGAACTGCTGGCCCTGCAAGCCAGCCTGCTGCAGCCCAGCGCCGAGAAGGCCGCCGCTTACAGCCGCCACGTCTACGACATCCTGGCCGGCACCAACGCCGAAGTGGCCCGCGTCGCCGAAACGACCATCGCCGACACCCAGAAGAAGATGCTGGCCGTCGTCGACACCGCCGTCAAGAACGCCCCCGCCGGCACCGAGAACGCCGTTGCGCTGGTGAAGTCGGCCGTCGCCGCCGCCAACAATGCCTACGAGAGCGTGCACAAGGCCGCCAAGCAGGCCGCCGAAGTGGCCGAGTCCAACTTCCAGGCGATGACCAGCACGGCGGTCAAGGCCACGCAAACGGCCGCCAAGGGCAAGCGCGCCGCCTGATCGGGCCGCGCCGACGGAACCTAATCCGAGCGACCGGGTCAGACGAGAACCTTCGCGTTTCGCGCGAGGGTTTCTCTCTGGAAGGTTGTCTCCTCGGTACCCCTTGATCTGATCAAGGTACCTTCACGGCTCGACGGCAACGTCGGGCCGTTTTTTCTTGGACGGCGCCACCGCGCTCAGCGCGTCAACTCGGCGATCTTGCGCCGCAGCGCCGGCAACTGCTGCAGCGCCGCGGCGCGGCCGGCGGCCACCGCGCGCTCGCGCGAGCGGAAGTCGGCGCCGGCCATGCCGGCCAGCGCCGGGCGCAGCACGAGATCGGCCTCGCGCAGCTCGAAGCGGTTGATGCTCTTGCCCATGATGGCAAAGGTCTGCAGCAGCATCCTCAAGGGGTCGCCGGTCGGCCCGCCCTCGGGCGCCTGCGAGATGTCGACCGCCAGCACGAGCTGCGCGCCCATCTGGCGCGCAAAGCGCACCGGCACCGGCGAGGCCAGGCCGCCGTCGACGTACTCGTGCCCGCCGATGCTCACCGGCTGGAAGACCGCCGGCACCGCGCTGGAGGCGCGCACCGCGGTGCCGGTGTCGCCGATGCGAAACAGGATGGGCTCGCCGCTGTCCAGGTCGGTGGCGACGATGCCCAGCGGCAGCGCCATCTTCTCGATGCTGCGCCCGCCGGTGTGCTCGCGCACGAAGCGCGCCAGCGCCTCGCCGCGCAGCAGGCCGCGGCCGGGAAACGTCCAGTCGGTCAGCGCGCCTTCGTCCATGTGGCGCGCCAGCTCGGCCAGCGCCGCGCCGCCCAGGCCCGAGGCATAGAGCGCCGCCACCAGGCTGCCGGCCGAGGTGCCGACCACCAGGTCGGGCCGGATGCCGGCCTCTTCCAGCACCTGGATCACGCCGATGTGCGCAAAGCCCCGCGCCGCGCCACCGCCCAGCGCCAGCCCGATGCGCGGCGGCTTGGGGGCCGGCGGCGGCGGTGCCGGGGGCGCCGGCGGCGGCGGACTCGGCGGTGGCGGCTGCACCCGCGGCGCCGACTGGCAGCCCGCCAGCACGGCGCCCAGCGCCAGCAGCGCCCGGCGGCGGCGAGCTTGTGCGTTCATATGTCGATCAGGAATATCCAACTCACGAATATGTAGTTCACAGCCATATCGGCGCTGCCTAGAGTCCGCCCCGCTCCCTTTTGCGGCCCGCCATGTATCAATACACCGCCTTCGACCGCCACTTCGTCCGCGCCCGCGCGGCTCAGTTCCGCGACCAGTTGCAACGCAACCTGGCCGGCGAACTGTCGGACGACGAGTTTCGCCCGCTGCGCCTGCAAAACGGCTGGTACGTGCAGCGGCATGCGCCGATGCTGCGCATCGCGGTGCCCTACGGCGAACTGTCGTCGCGGCAGCTGCGGATGCTGGCACGCGTCGCCCGCGAGCACGACCGCCGCGACGCCGGCACCGCCACCGAGCGCGGCGGCTACGGCCATTTCACCACGCGCCACAACCTGCAGTTCAACTGGATCCCGCTGGTCGAGGCGGCCGACGTGATGGAGCTGCTGGCCGAAGCCGACCTGCACGGCATCCAGACCAGCGGCAACTGCATCCGCAACATCACCACCGACGCGCTGGCCGGCATCGCGCCCGACGAGGAGGTCGATCCGCGGCCCTACGCCGAGATCCTGCGCCAGTGGAGCACGCTGCACCCCGAGTTCGCCTTCCTGCCGCGCAAGTTCAAGATCGCCATCTACGGCGCGCGCGAAGACCGCGCCGCCACCGGCTGGCACGACATCGGGCTGCAACTGCACCGCAACGCCGCCGGCGAGGTGGGCTTTCGCGTCTGGGTGGGCGGCGGCATGGGCCGCACGCCGGTGATCGCCACCCTCTGCGCCGACTTCGTGCCCTGGCAGCAGATCCTGGTCTACATCGAAGCCATCGTGCGCGTGTACAACCTGCACGGGCGGCGCGACAACCTCTTCAAGTCGCGCATCAAGATCCTGGTCAAGGCGCAAGGGCAGGCCTTCATCGACGCCGTCAACATCGAGTTCGCGGCGCTGCTGGCCGACGACACGCAGGCCGGCGCGCACCTGATCCCGCAGGCCGAGCTCGACCGCGTGGCGGCGCACTTCAGCACCCCGCCGGTGCTGGCGCCCGGTTTCCCGGCCAGCGACGACACCGACGCGCCGTCGGCCTACCGCCGCTGGCTGGAGCGCAACGTGCACGCGCACAAGGTTCCGGGCTACCGCGCGGTGACGCTGTCGCTCAAGCGCCCCGGCCAGTCGCCCGGCGACGTGACGGCAGCGCAGATGGACGGCGCCGCCGCGCTGGCCGATCACTTCAGCCGCGGCGAGCTGCGCGTCACGCATGACCAGAACCTGTTGCTGCCCTGGGTGCACGAGGCCGAACTGCGCGCGCTGTGGCAGGCCGCCAAGGCCGGCGGCTTTGCCACGCCGAACATCGGGCTGCTGACCGACATGATCACCTGCCCCGGCGGCGACGTCTGCGCGCTGGCCAACGCGCGCTCGCTGCCCATCGCCGCGGCGCTCAACGAGCGCTTCGACGACCTCGACCGGCTTTACGACATCGGCGACATCGACCTCCACATCAGCGGCTGCATCAACTCCTGCGGCCACCACCACAGTGGCCACATCGGCGTGCTCGGCGTCGACAAGGACGGCAGCGAGTGGTACCAGGTGACGGTGGCCGGCTCCGACGGCTCCACGCTCAGCGGCCCGGCCGTGCCCGGCAAGGTGATCGGCCCCTCGTTCGCGGCCGACGAGGTGCCCGACGTGATCGAGGCGCTGATCGAGCTTTACCAGCGCGAGCGCCAGCGCGGCGAGCGCTTCGTCGAGACCGCCCGCCGGCTGGGCCCGCAGGCCTTCCGCCGCGTCGCCGACGCCGCCCGCCGCAGCACCGCGACAGCCACCGCCGAATGACGAACTTCGATCCCACCGCCATGGACTTCATCCCGGTTCACGACCCCCGCTGGCAGCTGCTGGCCGGCGAAGACGGCAGCCAGCTCCAACCCACCCCGCGCCCGCACGCGGTGCTGTCACTGGAGCAATGGCACGCGGTGCGCGCGCACTGGCCCAGCGAGCTGCCCACCGGCGTGCTGCTGCCCAACACCGCAGACGTGGCCGCGCTGGCCGCGGACCTGCCGCGCCTGGCGCTGGTGGTGCTGCAGTTCCCCAAGTGGACCGACGGCCGCGCCTACTCGCAGGCACGGCTGCTGCGCACGCGCCACCGCTACGACGGCGAGCTGCGCGCCAGCGGCGACGTGCTGGTCGACATGGTGCCGCTGCTGCAGCGCACGGGCTTTTCCAGTGTGCAGTTGCGCGCCGACCAGAAGCTCGACAGCGCCCGCCGCGCGCTGCGCTTCTTCAGCGGCGGCCACTACCAGGGCGACGCGGTGCAGCCGCAGCCGCTGTTCCAACGCCAGGCGGCCTGACGAGCATGAGCGAGACGAACACGCCCACCGGCGCCATCGCCCGCCACGCCGTCAAGACCCCCGGCCACGAGCAGCGCGTGGCGCACGCGCTGGCACTGCTGCGCGAGGCCGCGCTGGCGCACAAGGGCCGCATCGTGCAGGCCAGCAGCCTTGGCGTTGAAGGCATGGTGATCACCGACCTGATCGCCCGCCACCACCTGCCGGTGGTGGTGGCCACGCTGGACACCGGCGCGCTGCACGACCAGACGCTGGCGCTGATCCCGCGCATCGAGGCGCGCTACGGCATCAAGGTCGAGCGTTATGCACCGGCGCCGGAGCGAACCGTCCAGTTCGTGCGCCAGCACGGCCCGTTGGCCATGCGCCAGAGCGTGGAGCTGCGCAAGGCCTGCTGCGCGCTGCGCAAGCTCGAGCCCATGCAGCGCCTGCTGGCCGGCCACCAGGCCTGGATCACCGGGCTGCGGCGCGAGCAGTCGGACCACCGCGCCGACGTGCCCTTCCGCGAGACCGACGCCGACGGCCGTGCCAAGTACTACCCGCTGGCCGACTGGAGCCTGGAGGACGTGTGGCACTACGTGCAGGTGCACGACGTGCCCTACAACGCGCTGCACGACCAGGACTTCCCCAGCATCGGCTGCCAGCCCTGCACCCGCGCCGTGGCGCTGGGCGAAGACTTCCGCGCCGGCCGCTGGTGGTGGGAACACAGCGGCGCCCGCGAATGCGGCCTGCACAGCCGGCCGCACGCCGTGACGGCCTGAAGCCATGGGCTGCGTGGTCTTCATCGGTGCCGGGCCCGGCGCGGCCGACCTCATCACCGTGCGCGGCGCGCAGCGCCTGGCCGCCGCCGAGGTGGTGCTGTTCGACGCGCTGACCGACCCCGCGCTGCGCGTCTACGCGCCGCGGGCGCGTTGGATCGACGTCGGCAAGCGCGGCTACGGCGAAGCGGCGGCGCAGTCGCAGATCGATGCGCTGCTGGTCAGCCTGGCGCAGGAGCATGCCGTCGTCGTGCGGCTGAAGGGCGGCGACCCCAGCGTCTTCGGCCGTCTGGAAGAAGAGCTGCTGGCGCTGCAGGCCGCCGCCATCCCCTGCGAGGTGGTGCCCGGCGTCACCGCGGCGCTGGCCGCGGCGGCCGACACCCAGCGCCCGCTGACGCGCCGCGGCCAGGGCCGCAGCGTGAGCCTGGCCACGGCGATGACGCGCGAAGGCCAGGCGCCGATGAGCCGCCGCGCCGACACCGAGGTCTTGTACATGGCCGGCCGCCAGCTGCCGCGCCTGGGCCGGCGGCTGGCGCAGCAAGGCTGGGACGCCACCACACCGGTCAGCGTGGTCTCGCGCGCCGGCTGGCCCGACGCGCTGCACAGCGAACACCGCCTGGACGATCTGGCCCGCGCCGCGCTGCTGCACGCCGGGCGGCCCACCGTGGTGACGCTGGGCGCCGGCGCGCGAGCCGTGGCGCCGATGCACAAAGCCGCGGCGCTTGAGACACCACAAGCCAGGACGTAAGCTCACCCGCCCTAAAATCGCGGGTTTGTGCCGACGCGGCTTGACGCCTGACACGCCGGCGGCCGCGCGCGTCGCGGCTGCACCAGCGCCGCGCCCGGCCAGCCGGACCCATTCTTCGAGCCCCTGCCCATGACCCACGTCGTCCTCGATTCGTGCATCCGCTGCAAGTACACCGACTGCGTCGATGTCTGCCCCGTCGACTGCTTCCGCGAAGGCCCGAACTTCCTGGCCATCGACCCCGACGAGTGCATCGACTGCGCGGTCTGCATCCCCGAGTGCCCGGTCAACGCCATCGTGCCCGAGGAAGACGTGCCCGGCGACCAGATGTCCTTCATCAAGCTCAACGCCGACCTGTCGCGAAAGTGGCCCAGCATCACCAAGCGCAAGGCCTCGCTCCCCGACGCCGAGGAGTGGAAGGACCGCAAGAACAAGCTCGACCAGTTGATCCGCTGAACTTCTTCATCGCCGCAGCACCATGGAACCCAGCCCCAAGGCCGAAGTGGCCGACACCGCCCGCCGCCACGACGGCCCCATCGAGACCGACGCCGTCATCGTCGGTGCCGGCCCGGTCGGCCTGTTCCAGGTCTTCGAACTGGGGCTGCTGGAGATCAAGGCCCACGTGATCGACACGCTCGACTACCCGGGCGGCCAGTGCATCGAGCTCTACCCCGACAAGCCCATCTACGACATCCCGGCCGTGCCGGTGTGCACCGGCAAGGAGCTGACCGACAACCTGCTCAAGCAGATCGAGCCCTTCGGCGCCACCTTCCACTTCGGGCAGGAGGTCAGCGTGGTGCGCAAGGAGGATGACGGCCGCTTCTACGTGGAGACCAGCAAGGGCACGCAGTTCCTCACCAAGACCGTGTTCATCGCCGGCGGCGTGGGCAGCTTCCAGCCGCGCCTGCTCAAGGTCGAGGGGCTCGACCGGTTCGACGCGACGCAGCTCTTCTACAGCGTCAAGAACCCGGCGCAGTTCGCGGGCAAGAACCTGGTGATCGTCGGCGGCGGCGACTCGGCGCTGGACTGGACGCTCAACTTCGTGCAGGACGGCCCCAACAAGGCCGAGAGCGTGATCCTGCTGCACCGGCGCGACGGCTTCCGCGCCGCGCCGGCCAGCGTGGCGCGCATGCGCGAGCTGTGCGAGGCGATGGAGATGCAGTTCATCGTCGGCCAGATCACCGGCTTCGACGAGGTGGACGGCCGGCTCGCCACCGTCAAGGTGACCGGCGGCGACGGCGTCACGCGCGTGGTGCCGCTGGACGTGCTGCTCGTCTTCTTCGGCCTCAGCCCCAAGCTGGGCCCGATCGCCCACTGGGGCCTGGGCATCGAGCGCAAGCAGATCGTCGTCGACACCGAGAAGTTCGAGACCAACGTGCCGGGCATCTTCGCGGTGGGCGACATCAACACCTACCCGGGCAAGAAGAAGCTCATCCTCTCGGGCTTCCACGAGGCCGCGCTGGCCGCCTTCGGCGCCAGCCCCTACATCTTCCCGGAAAAGCGCGTGCTGCTGCAGTACACCACCACCAGCCCCAAGCTGCACAAGGTGCTGGGCGTGGAGACGCCGGTCTTCGACTGACGCGGCGCCTAACGCAAAGTTTCGACGGCCCGCCGGCGCGCGGGCCGTCGGCGTTTTGTGGCCCATAATCCGCGCCGGCGCTGCCCCTGGGCAGCGCAACTTCGCTAGGGGTGTTGCCCGGCCCGAAACGGCCGGTGCGACTGAGAAAGTCCCTTTGAACCTGTTGGGGCCCGCGCAAGCGGGCCGCAAAGTCCGCAAGGACTTGAGGTAATCCTCGCGCAGGGAAGCAGCCTGAAACGGGCCGTGGGTTCTCCACGTGCCGCCTCCAAGTTGCCCACCTGCCATCGACCGGACGTCGTCACGATGGCTCTCATTGCACTTCCACTTCACTTGCGCCCGTCGCCGCTGGCCCTGGCCGCCGGCGCCGCATTGCTGGGCGCGGCGCTGGCCGCAGCGGCGCAGCAGACCGTCACCATCACCGGCCGCAGCAGCGGCAACGCGGCCAGCGTGGCCGGCTTCGGCGACCAGCCGCTGTACCGATCGCCCTTTTCCGCCAGCGTGATCTCCACCGCGCAGCTGGCCGACGCCGGCATCAGCGGCCTGGCCGACCTGACGCGGCTGGACGCCGCGACCACCGACGCCTACAACGCGCCAGGTTACTGGAGCATGCTGGCGGTGCGCGGCTTCACGCTCGACCCGCAGTTCAACTACCGGCGCGACGGCCTGCCCATCAACGCCGAGAGCGTGCTGCCGCTGGCCAACAAGCGCAGCCTGGAGCTGCTGAAGGGCACCAGCGGCCTGCAGGCCGGCACCAGTGCACCCGGCGGCCTGGTCAACCTGCAGGTCAAGCGGCCGGCCGGCAGGCTGCGCAACGCCACGCTCGGCTGGACCGAGGACGACACCAAAAGCATCGCCGTCGACCTGGGCGACGCCACGCCGCGGCTGGGCTGGCGCCTCAACGCCGAGTACGCGCACCTGCAACCGCAGATCGACGACAGCCGCGGCCACCGCAAGCTGCTGGCGCTGGCCGTCGACACCCAGCCCGTCGAGGGCACGCTGATCGAGGCCGAGGTCGAGTACAGCCTGCAGAGCCAGCCCAGCACCCCCGGCTTCAGCCTGCTGGGCAGCCGGCTGCCCGACGCCAAGGCCATCGACCCGCGCATCAACCTCAACGACCAGCCCTGGCGGCTGCCGGTGGTGATGGAAGGCCGCACCGGCTCGATCCGCATGACTCAATCGTTAGGCCAGGAACTGAAGCTCGTCGCCCACGCGATGCGCCAGCGCCTGGACAGCGACGACCGCGTCGCCTTCCCCTTCGGCTGCAGCGCCGAGGACAACTACACCCGCTACTGCAGCGACGGCAGCTTCGACCTCTACGATTTCCGCAGCGAAGGCGAGCGGCGCACGACCGACGCCGTCGACCTGTCGCTGCAAGGCACGGCTGCCTGGGGCCGCCTGAAGCACCAGTACACGGTCGGGCTGCTGCGCACGCATTTCGAGGCGCGCTTCAACCGCCAGGCCTACAACTGGGTGGGCATCGGCACCATCGACGGCCTGAGCCGCGTGCCGGCCGACCCGACGCTGACCGACGAGAACACCGACCGCGACGAGCGCAGCACCGAATGGCGCTTGCAGGACCGCGTGGCGCTGAACGCCGGCACCAGCGCCTGGCTGGGCCTGCGCCACAGCGCGCTGGACCGCCGCAGCGTGCGCACCGACGGCTCGCGGCCCACCGCCTACACGCAATCCTTCACCACGCCGTGGCTGGCACTCAGCCACCAGCTCAGCCGCGAAGACATGGTCTACGCGAGCTGGGGCCAGGGCGTGGAAAGCGCCGTCGCGCCGAACCGCAGCCGTTACACCAACGCCGGCCAGGCGCTGCCGGCGCTGAAGAGCCGGCAGTTCGAACTGGGCTACAAGCACCACGGCGAGCGACTGGACGCCAACGTCGCCGCCTTCGACATCCGCCGCCCTGAATGGGCCGACCTCGGCAGCTGCGACATCGACGCCAGCTGCACGCGGCAGGCCGACGGCGCGGCTCGCCACCGCGGCGTGGAAGCCGAAGCCGAATGGCGCCGCGGCGCGCTGGCGCTGCGCGGCAGCGCGCTGTGGCTGCACGCGCGGCGCGAGGGCTCGGCGCAAGCCGGCATCGACGGCCTGCGGCCGACCAACGTGCCGGCCTACAGCCTGAAGGCGCAGGCCGCGTACAACATCGCCGCGTTGCCCGGCCTGGCGTTGCTGGGCTTCGTCAGCCACGAAGGCTCGCGCATGGTGGTGCCCGACAACAGCGTGCAGACGCCGGGTTGGACGCGCATCGACCTTGCGCTGCGCTACACCCAGCGCCTGGGCGCCGACCGCCGCATCGTCTGGCGCGCCGGCATCGACAACGTGGCCGACCAGCGCGCGTGGAAGGAGTCGCCCTACCAGTACGGCCACGCCTACCTGTACCCCCTGGCGCCGCGCGCGGCCAGCGTCACGGCGCAGTTCACGCTTTGAGGCCCCGGGCGCCGCAGATGCGCGTGCTATAGTCTGCGGCTGTTCCCCGATAGCTCAGTCGGTAGAGCGCCGGACTGTTAATCCGTAGGTCCCTGGTTCGAGCCCAGGTCGGGGAGCCAAAGAAAACCGAAGAAGATCAAAGGCTTGCACGCGAGTGCAGGCCTTTTTTCTTGGCAAGACCGCGCCATTGCGGGTCTTTGCCACAAATCTGCCACAGCTGAAGACTGGTGACACCGCTCCGACCCGGCCACCGAGGCCCCGGGCGCCTCGCACTCGGCCAGCACCTGTGCCTTCAGCGCCGGGCTGTGGTTCCGGCGAATCGGCTTCTTGTCCGTAGTCATCGTGTCCAACATGAGCTGATCGTGGACACGATCGTTCGTGGCTCAGTCGGCGGGTTCAAGGTGGGATGGTCAGCCCCTTACGCCAGTCCCGTCACGCGCGGGCCTCAACCACATCGTCGGCTATTGCGCCGTGGACACGGTCGAGAAAATTCCCGTACTGCGCGCCGGGCTGGGGTTTGACCACTCCGAACTGCTCAAGCGGGCAATCGACGACCTCCATCTCAAGCACTGCGCGAAGCGCGCCTTCGGCGATCTTTGGCGGCTCTTGCTTCGGCTCGGCTGGCTTCAAGAGATGCGGAGATTCTTGCGGAGCATGCTCCGGCGCACCAGGCCAAGGGCAAGACCGACAACCATGCCGACCGGGACAAGCCGAACCTGTGCCCGCATGATTTCATCGTGCATCGCAAGACTGAGCATGACACCGAGGACGCTGGCGATGATCGCCGCGCCGACGGTCCATCGGAACACGGTGCCGGATTTGCGAAGCAGGCGGAACGCCACAACCGGGAACAGGAAGACGCTGCGCAGCAGGTGGCCGAGGCCGACAGAAACGGCCATCGTCGCTGCGCCAGCGTTCGGGTCGGCAGCGGCGCGCTCCTGGGCGTCTTCGACGAGCTTGAACGTCAAATCCTCTGCGGAGCCGGGACGATGGGGGGATTGTGAAAAAAGCGGCACCGCTACCTCCTGGCTTGGTTCCCGGACCTGGTGAGTCAGCATGACCCAGATCGCTGGATGTGGCAAGCGCGCACATGTAGCCCGCCAACGGGTCGTTGCCACAGATCCGCCGCAGCTGAAGACTGGCGACCCCGCCCCAACCCGGAGTCCAGTCACCTTGACCAGCATCACCCAGGTTCCCCCACCCGGCGCTCACGGCGACCACCAGCTAATGGCGCGCAGGAACGCGTCGACCGCGTCGGTCTCGGCGCCGGGCAGGCCGAGGTTCGCGTTGATCTCGGCGTGCGTCAAGGCTTGTGGCGAGACCGTCGCGCTCAGGCCTTGCGCCTGCGCCTGGCGCGCGAAGGCGCTCGACTGGTCGCACGAGCGATCGGGCCGCAGCGTCGAGCACACCAGCAGCAGCGGCGGACCGCCGGGCGCGAGCGCATCGGTCGGCGACATCGCTGGCCAGCGCGCAGCATCGCTGCCGAACGCGCGGTCGTACAAGCGTGCATGCCGGCCACGCATCAACGCGCTCAAGTCGAGCGCGGCGCTGTCGAGCACGACGGTGCCAAGCCAAGGCCGCGTGGCGGCGCGCTCGCGGATCGCCGGCGAGGCACTGGCGAGTGCGACCAGGTGCGCGCCGGCCGAGTGGCCCATCAGCACGATGCGACGCGCGTCGCCACCCCAGTCGGACGCCAGCGCCTGCACCTTCGCGAGTGCGCGCGCCACGTCGTCGGCCTGCTCGGCTGGCGTGACCGCCGGCAACAGCCGGTAGTTGACCGAAACGAAGATGGCGCCCTGCGGGACCCAATGCGCAACCTTGTTCTCAACCACCTGCGGCATCGACTTGTTGCCCACCACCCAAGCGCCCCCGTGCACCATCACGATGATCGGCCGCAGCGCGCCAGCCGGCTTCGGCGCGGGCAGGTAGACGTCGAAGCGCTGGCGCGGCGCGGCGCCGTATGCGATGTCGGCAACACGCCGCACGTCCTGTGGCAATCGCAGCGGGCCGATGGCGGCCCCGATGTGATCGGACACGCGATCGGACACGCGATCGACCCCGAGGCCGCCATCGCCGCCATCGCCCCCATTGAGCAGCCCACCCTGCGCCGGGGCGGCCGCGGTGGCCGCGACGCCGAGCAGCAGCGCCGCGGCGATCGCCATTCGCCGCCGTGGCGCCTTCATTGCGCAACTCCGGTCACCCAGGCCTTGCGGATCAGGCGGCCGCACGAGGCCGAGACGAAGCCTTCGCCGCTGTTGATCACCTCACGCGCGAGCACGCCGTACCAGGTCTTGCTGGCGTCGACCCACGGGTAGAAGCCGAATGCGCCGGCGCTGCTGAACGCGCCGTCGCCGACCGTTGGATCGTCCTCGACCCAATGGCCGAGCGAGTAGTGCCAGCTCTCGGCGGACGGCACCGGCGTGTGCAGCGCCGTCGCGCAGGTGGCAGGGTTGGTGCAGACCGCGTGCGTGCCGAGCAGCGCGCCCATCTGCAACTGGCCGCCGAGCAGCTTGCGCAGGAAACGCGCGTAGTCGTCGGCGGTGCTTGCCACCCCACCGGCGAGCTGCGGCTGCGTGTAGACCAGGTTCACGTCGCTGCCCAGCTGCGCGCGGATCTCGCTGGCGAGGCCGTCATTGAACAGCGGCCCGAGGCCCATCGCCTGGCTCGCGTGGTTCTCCATGTGGCCGCCGCCATACGCGAAGCGGCCGTCTGCCGCCGCCGAGTGGACGCCGTTGTTCTGATAGGTCACGCACTGGTCGACCGATTGACCCCGCAGGCAGTTGCTGAAGTCGACATAGCCGCTGCGGAAGGTCAGGAACTTGATGTCGCTGTCGGTCGGCGCGCCGCCCCGCCGTTGCACGACGTAGGCGCCGTACAGCCACTTCGACGCCGACGCGATGCTCATCGTGCTGCTTGCGGTGTAGACAGTGGCGCTGCCCGGGCTCGTCACCGAGCCGCTGGCCAGGCGCGCGCTGCGATCGCCGATCTCCCAGTAGAACGGCGCGATCGGCGCACAGGCATTGGCGCTGCTGTTGGCGGTCGCGGTCGCGGCGGCGCCGCGCTGTGCGTCGGTCAGGCCCGTCGGCGGCGGGCTCGGTGCCGGGGGTGGCGGCGGGCTCGAATCGCCGCCGCCACAGCCTGCAAGGCCCGCGGCCGCGGCACCCAGCGCGCACGCGGTGGCCAGCCGCACGAGGTGTCGATGGTGGATCGGCTTCATCAAGGTTCTCCTGGGTCCAAAGGCGTCACGCACGGCCGCGCCGGACGGTCGATCATCGCGCCTGCCGCGTTGGCCCAGTGTCGGCGCGAGCCGTGAGGCGGCCATGACAACGCCGGCCCCGCCGATGACAAACGATGTCGGCGATCGGGTGCGTTGTCATCGTTTGTCATCGATGCGCCGGGCCGGACGCCGCCGGCGCGCGGCTACGATGCCGCGTCCCCCGACGAGCCGCTTGACATGAGCGAAGTGCTGGCCCGCATCCTGGTTGCCGACGATGAAGCCGATCTGCGCGCACTGCTGCAGCGCTACCTGACTGACCAGGGCTATGCGGTGCGCACGGTGGAGGGCGCCGCACCGCTGGACAAGCTGCTGGCGCGCGAGCGCTTCGACGTGCTGGTGCTCGACGTGATGATGCCGGGCGAGGACGGCCTGTCGGTCTGCCGGCGCCTTCGCGCGCAGGGCGAGACGATCCCGATCGTCATGCTGACCGCGCGCGGCGATCCGCTGGACCGCATCATCGGCCTCGAGATGGGCGCCGACGACTACCTGCCCAAGCCGTTCAACCCGCGCGAGCTGCTGGCGCGCATCCAGGCGCTGGTGCGGCGCCAGCGCCTGCTCGGCGCGCACTTCGGGCCTGCGCCGCACAGCGCGACGATCGCCTTCGGCGCGCATCGGCTGCACCTTGCGGAGCGTCGGCTCGAACGCGACGGTGCCGACGTCGCACTGACCAGCGGCGAGTTCGCACTGCTGCAGGCCTTCGCGCAACACCCTAACCGCCCGCTCGGCCGCGACCGGCTGATCGAGCTTGCGCACGGCCGCGACCACAGTGCCACCGACCGCAGCATCGACGTCCAGGTGATGCGCCTGCGCAAGCTGATCGAGGTCGACCCTGCCAGGCCGCGCCACATCCGCACCGTCTGGGGCGTGGGCTACGTGTTCGTGCCCGAGCTCGTGGGCAATGGGTCCGACAACGAGCTGCCGACATGAGCCAGGGGCCGCCATGACGCTCGCGCCACGCTCGCTGTTCGGCCGCAACCTGCTGCTGATCGGGCTGCTGCTGATCGTTGCCGAGTTCGGCAGCGCGCTGCTGGTGCGCCAGCTCGTGCTGCGGCCGCGGCTCGACCAGGCCGCCGAAGGGCTGGCCCGCAACGTCGCCGCCGTGCGTGGCGGGCTTGCCGCGCTGCCGGCCGAGCAGCGCGCCGCCTTCGTCGCCGCGTTCAACCGCCACAGCGGCGGGTCGACGCAAGCACTGGCCCAAGCGCCCGCCGCGCAACCGGCGCTGACGGCACTCGAACGCCGCTTCATCCGCCTGGTGTCGCAACGCGCGGGGGCCGCAGGCACCGACTTGATCTGGCGCCAGCAGGCCGGCGGCAGCCTCGTGCTGCGCCTCACGCTCGACGGCACGGTGTACTGGATCGCTCTGCCCGGTGCGCTGCCGGCACGCGGTTTCACGGGGTCGTGGATGCTGGCGTCGGCCGGCGCCGCGCTGCTCGCGCTGGTCGGCGCGTTCGCCATTCAGCGGCGGCTGAACCGCCCGCTGGCGCGCGTGGTCGACGCGTCGGCCGAACTCGTGCGTGGCGGCATGCCGACCCCCTTGGACGAAGACGGGCCGCTGGAGACCGCGGCACTGGCGCGCAGCTTCAACCGGCTGACGGCGAGTCTGGCGCAGGCTGAACGCGAGCGCGCGCTGATGCTCGCCGGCGTCTCGCACGACCTGCGCACGCCGCTCGCAAAGCTCCGGCTTGGCGTCGAGATCCTGGCCGACCGCAGCGAGCCGGAGCTCACCGCCAGCATGCATCGCAGCGTCGAGGAGATGGACGCGATCGTCGGCCAGTTCCTCGACTTCGCGCGCGGCGATGGCGGCGAGGCGGCAACCGAGGGCGACGTCGACGCCCTCGCCGTCGCGCTCGCCCAGGCCAGCGCCGACCACGGCCGGCCTGTCGAGTTGCAGCTCGGCGCGCCGCCGCGCGTGCGGCTGCGCGCAGCCGCGCTGCGGCGCTGCGTGGCCAACCTGATCGAGAACGCGTTTCGCCATGGCCGGGCGCCGGTCACGGTGCGCACGGGCGCCGATGCCGGCTCGGTGTGGATCGAGGTCGCCGACGACGGCAGCGGCATCGCGGCCGACGAGCTGGAGACGCTCAAGCAGCCGTTTCGCCGCGCCCACGCCGCGCGCAGCGGCGCGCCCGGCTCGGGGCTGGGCCTGGCGATCGTCGACCGGCTGGTTCGTGCGCAGGGGGGTCGCTTCGAACTGCGGGCCAACGTGCCGCGCGGCCTTCAAGCGCGCATCGTGCTGCCGCGCTGAGGCCGCTTCGGCCGGCGAGCCGGCTCAGCGGGCGCGCCGGCCGGCAGTCATGGGCTTGTAGACGACCGCCTTGATCTCGATGCGCAGATGCGGGTGCGGCAGCTGGTGAACGGCCACGGTGGTGCGCGCCGGCCCGTCGAAGCCGAAGAAGTCGCCGTAGACCTCGTTGTAGCCGCCGAAATCGCCCATGTCGACCAGAAAGGTCGTCACCTCGACGACGTCGTCCAGTCCGGCATCGACGCTGGCGAGAATGTCGCGGATGTTCTCGATCACGGCGCGCGTCTGCTCGCGGATGTCGAGGCTCAGCGTGCCCATCGCGTCGGCACCGGCGCCGGCAATGGTGTTGTCCGGCCGGCGCGAACTGGTGCCGGAGACGAACAGAAAGTCACCCGCCCGCCGCACGTGCGGGTAGCGGCCGCGCGGCGTCGCCTTGCCCGGCACGACGGTGCCGCCGCCGCTCATCGCGCCCGCTCCGACGCGCTGACCTGGAACCCGATGCGGCCCAGGCGCTGGAACTCCGCGCTGACCGCCGCGCCGGGCCGCAGTTCGACCGCGGCGGTCGCGCCGCCGGCCATCACGATGCTGCCGGGCTCCAGCCGCTCACCCGCCGCAGCGACCAGGCGCGCCGCCGCCACCAACGAGCGCAAGGGATGACCGAGGATCGCCGCCGTGGTGCCCAGCTGCGCCGGGCGGCCGTCGATGGCCAGCACGATGCCGAGGTTGGCGACGTCGGTATCCGGCCGCTGCCACGCGCCGAGCACCACGCCGGCGGACGACGCGTTGTCGGCGATCACGTCGGCCAGCGAGAAGCGGAAGTCGCGGTAACGCGAGTCGATCACCTCCAGCGCGGGGGCCACTGCCTCCACGGCATCGAGCGCCTGCAGCGGCGTCACCACGCCTGCCAGCGGCTTGCGCAGCAGATAGCAGATCTCCGGCTCGACGCGGGGGTGGATGTAGGCGTCGAACGGCAGCAGGCCGCCTTCCTCGCACACCATGTCGCTCGTCAGCCGGCCCCAGATCAGCTCCGACAGGCCCATCTGCTGCATCTTCGCGCGGCTGGTGAAGCCCATCTTCATGCCGACGCGCCGCGCGCCGCGCCCGAGGCGGTGCGCCACCAGCGCCGCCTGCACGGGGTAGGCCTCGGCCAGCGCCGGCGCGTCGGCGCCTTCGGGCTGCGCGATCGCCTGCTGGCGCAGCGCCGCCTCGTCGAGCCGTCGCGCCATGGATTGGATGCGTTCGTTCATCGTGCCTCCTGTGCCTGGCCGAAGGCGGCGCGCACGCTGCCCAAGCCCTCGATGCGGGCCTCGAACACGTCGCCCGGGCGGGCGGCGACCATCGGCCCCAGCGCGCCGGTGAGCACCGTGTCGCCGGCCTTCAGCGGCTGGCCGACGCCGACCATCGTGCGCGCCAGCCACAGCGCCGCATGGAGCGGGTGGCCGAGGCACGCCGCGCCGACGCCGACCGACACCGGCTCGCCTTTGAGTTCCATCACCATGCCGGCCAGCCGCAGGTCGAGCCCGGCCAGCGGCACCGGCGTGTCGCCCAGCACGTACAGGCCCGACGAGGCGTTGTCCGCCACCGTGTCGACGATGCCGATCTTCCAGCCCGCGATGCGGCTGCCGACGATCTCGATGGCCGGCAACGCGAACGCGGTCGCCCGGATCACATCGGCGACGGTCAGCCCATCGCGGTCGAGGTCGTGCTGCAGCACGAGCGCGACTTCGGCCTCGCACTTCGGCTGGTGCAGGCGCGCCCACGGCAGGTCTTCGCCGTCGGCATAGGCCATGTCGGCGAACAGCATGCCGAAGTCGGGCTGGTCGACGCCGAGCTGCTTTTGCACCGCCTGCGACGTCAGGCCGATCTTGCGGCCGACGACGCGGCGGCCCTCGGCCACCCAGCGCCGGGTGTTGGCGTCCTGCACGGCGTAGGCGGCGGCGACGTCGTTCGCCGGCAGTCGTTCGCGCACCGGGTCGATCGCTCCGCCGTGCACGTGCACGTGAAACAGGTCGTCCGCGACGCGCTGGATGTCGTCGTTCATGCTGCAGCCTCCTGCGCTTCGATGCGCACGCACACGTTGGTCAGTTCCGAATAGAAGTTCAGCGAATGGGCGCCGCCTTCGCGGCCGATGCCCGAGATGCCCGCACCGCCGAACGGCGTGCGCAGGTCGCGCAGGAACCACGAGTTGACCCACGCGAGGCCGACGCGCATGGCCGGCGCCACGCGGTGCGCACGGTCGACGCTGCCGGTCCACACCGTCGCGGCCAGGCCGTAGTCGGAGTCGTTGGCACGGCGGATCGCCTCGGCCTCGGTATCGAACGGGCTGACGTGGCACACCGGGCCGAAGATCTCCTCGCGCATGCAGCGGGCGCCGTCGGGCAGCCCGGCGAGGATTGTCGGCTCGATCCAGAAGCCGCCGTCGCGGGCGTCGCCGAACGTCGGCACGCCGCCGCCCGTCACCAGCGTCGCGCCTTCCTGCTGCGCGAGCCGGTAGTAGGCCAGCACCTTCTCGCGGTGCTCGGCGGAGATGAGCGGGCCCATGGCCGAGCCCGCTTCGCGCGGCCAGCCGAGCACCAGCGCGCGTGCCTGGCGCGCCAGCGCGTCGACGAAGCGCTCGTAGATCGGCCGCTCGACCAGCACGCGCTCGGAGCACAGGCACACCTGTCCGGTGTTGAGGAAGCTCGCGCGCACGAGGCCGTCCACCGCCTTGTCGAAATCGCAATCGGCGAACACGATGCCGGCGTTCTTGCCGCCGAGCTCGAACGAGATCGGCTTCACCCGCTCGGCCGCCGCCTTCATGATCGCGCTGCCGGTGCGCGATTCGCCGGTGAAGGTGATGGCCGCGATGTCCGGGTGCGTGGTGATGAACTCGCCCGCCGAGCCGGGGCCGAAGCCGTGCACGAGGTTGAACACGCCGGGCGGTACGCCCACCGCGTGCATCACCTCGGCCAGCAGCGTCGCGGTGCCGGGTGTTTCCTCCGACGGCTTGGCGACCACGGCATTGCCGCAGGCCAGCGCCGGCGCCACCTTCCACGTCAGCAGCAGCAGCGGCAGGTTCCACGGCGAGATCACGCCCACCACGCCGAGCGGCTTGCGGACGGTGTAGTTCAGCGCATGCGCGCCGCCCGGCAGGTCGAGCTGGAAGCTTTCGAGCGGCGCGGTCTTCAGGATATCGGCGAAGACGCGGAAGTTTGCCGCGCCGCGCGGGATGTCGAGCGTGGAGGCCAGCGCGCGCGGCTTGCCGGTGTCCGCGATCTCGGCGTCGAGAAAGTCGTCGAAGCGGCGTTCGATCTCGTCGGCAATGCGGTACAGCAGCGCGGCCCGCTCGGCCACCGGCGTGCGGCCCCAGGGGCCGTGCAGCGCGGCGCGGCCGGCCGCGACGGCGGCGTCGACCATGGCGCGCTCGGCCTCGTGCACCTCGGCGATGGTGCGTCCGTCGGCCGGATCGATGTCCGGAAAGCGACGCGCACTCTCGACCCATTCACCGGCGATGTAGTTTCGGTACTGTCTCATCGGATCCTTTCCTGAGGCCTGGGGCCCGGCGCCGGCGTCGGCCATCACGACAGCCGCACGACCGCTGCACCGCTGCCGTACTGGGCGCCGTAGGCATACACCTCGCACGCGCCAAGCCGGCCGCCGAGCGCGCCGAGCGCGAACGCGAAATGCTTGAAGCCCATGTCGACCTTGGCATGGGCCAGGTAGTCGGGCAGCTGGCGCTGCAGCTCGTCGAGCTCGCGCGCGCCGATCAGCTTCAGGATGCGACGGTTCCACTCGTCGTCGGTTGCGGTCGCCACCGCGTCGTCGGCGAGTGCGCGCGCATCGCGGAACTGGCTGCCCGAGAGCTCGCCGACCGCCAGCACCACCACCCGCTTGCCCTGGGCGGCAGCCTGTGCGGCGACGATCTCGCCGAGCGCCTGCGTGCGCGCCGCATCGTGGTAGAGGTTGTTGGCGACGATCAGCGACGGGAAGGCGCCTTCCGGGTTGGCCAGCGCCTGCGCCGTCAGCGTGCCCGAATCGAGCGGGAAGCCGGCGTAGTCGACCAGCTTGGACGCGATGCCGGCGCGCTGCGCGGCGCGCACGCAGGCGCGGGCCAGCGAGACGTCGGTCGTGATGTCGTAGCGCAGTTCGCCGAACTCGTGCCAGTTGTCGTCGACATGCAGGCCGGTCACGCGCGCGCGGCCCTGCCAGAGCTGGTCGAGCACGGCATACCAGCGCGTCGAATAAATCACCAGCGTGTCGGGCTGCAGTTCCTGCAGGTCGCTCGCGACGCGGGCGTAGCCGCGCCGCAGCTCCTCGTACGCCGGCTCCTGGCGCGCCAGCGCCAGCAGCGGGCTGCCGCTGACGAGGTAGGCACCGACGACGCCCGGCTGGTCGGCAAGGCCGCCGCCGGCACTGCGGCCATCGTCGCCGACGAGCAGCGTGGCCACGCGCCGCCAGACCGACGGGCCGCGGCGACGGCGCATCGGCTGGCGCAGGTCGTGCACGATCCCCATCACGCCGCGCGGCAGCAGCACCATCAGCAGGATCGACAGCACGCCCATCACCAGCATGCCCTGCCCGGCCGCCGCGGCCAGCACGCGGTCGACGAGGATGTAGAGCACGCCGCCGATCACCGGCCCGGCCACCGTGCCCATGCCGCCGGCGACGACGATGAACACGAAGGCCGAGGCCCAGCCGAGCGAGAACGCCGACGGCGGGGTGATGATCACCACGTCCATGTAGTAAAGCCCGGAGGCCAGCCCGGTCACGGCGGCGCTGAACAGGAACACCGCGGCCTTGACCTTGTTGACGTCGACGCCGCTGGAGCGTGCGGCGTCCTCGTCGTCGCGCACCGCGGTCAGCGCGAGCCCGTAGCTCGAGCGCATCCAGCGCCAGATCACCGCGGTGGTGACCACCAGCAGCGCCAGCGCCACGTAGTACATCTGCGTCGGCGTCACGGAGGACTTCAACTGCATGCCGCCGCCGGCGCCGACGACACGCCACTCGTTGAACACGCTGGCCACCGCCTCGGCCACCAGCCAGGTCGCGACCGCGAAGTACGGCCCTTTGAGCCGCAGCAAGGGCAGCGCGCCGAGGAAGATCAGCAACAACAGCGCGACGCGCCGCACGTAGGCGCTGCCGAAGACGTCGGCCGCCGGAACGCGGGCGATCAGCCACTCGTACAGCAGCCAGAGCACGACCGCGACGACGACGCCGATCTTCACGCGGCGCCGGCTGCCGCCTTCGCGCAGCGGCAGGCACAGCAGCCAGGCGAACAGCAGCGCGGCGATGCCGGCCACGGGCCACGACGTCCAGATGGACGCCGGCGAGTAGTAGAAGACGATGGCCTGCGCGAAGCCGCCGATGCCGACGAACACCTGCTGGCCGAAGGTCAGCAGGCCGGCATAGCCGGCCATCAGGTTCCAGGCGTGGCCCAGCGTGGCGAACACGAACACCGAGAACAGCAGGTGCAGCAGGTAGCTCTGCGGACCCGTGGCCGCCGGCACCAGCAGCGCGATCAGCAGCAGCATCGCCGCCCACACCGCACCGCTGCTGCCGTAGAAGGAGTCGGCCAGCGAACGGCCGACCGACACGGGTTCGCGGCCGCGTGGTGTCATCGGGCGAACAGTCCTTGCGGCCGCACCGCCAGCACGAACAGGATCAGCAGGTAGCCTGCCACCTGCTGCGCGGCCGGGCCGGCATAGGTGCCGGCCAGCACCTGGACGACCCCCAGCAGCACACCGCCGACAAAGCTGCCCCACAGCGAGCCCAGCCCGCCCAGCACGACGACGCCGAAGGCCGTGAGCAGGAACGGCGGGCCGTCGAACGGCTGGAACGAGCGCGTCATCCCGACCATGAAGCCGGCGATCGACGCGCTGGCCAGTGCCACGCCGCTGGCCACGCCGTAGACGTGCGAGGTGCGCATGCCCATCAGCGCCGCGACCTCGGCATCGTCGCTGGCGGCGCGGATCGCGCGGCCGATGTGGGTGCTGCGCATCCACAGTGCCAGTGCGGCCAGCAGCACCGCGGCGGCGCAGAAGAAGCCGAAGCGCAGCGTCGACAGGCTGAGGTCGGCGCTCAGGCGGATCGCCGAGTAGGACAGCTGGTTGCGGATGGTCGCGGCGTCGGAGCTGAACACCAGCAGCATGCCCTGGCTGAGGACGATCGACAGGCCGAAGGTGACCAGCAGCGGCAGCATCAGGCCGTACAGCGGCGACATGCCGCGCCGCTCCGCGGCCTGCACCGACACGTGGTTGAGCAGCACGCGCTGCACGAGATAGCCGATGCAGAACATCAGCGGCACGACGACGACGAGCGCCCAGAACGGCGCGACGCCGGGGACCATCGTCAGCAGCGTCACGCACAGGTAGGCCGCGACGATCAGCCAGTCGCCATGCGACAGGTTGACGAGCCGCATGACGCCGAAGTTGAGCGCAAGGCCGACGCTGATCAGCGCATACGAGCCGCCCAGCACGGCGCCCGACAGCACGCCGTTGGCGATCTCGATGCCCAGCCAGTAGAGATCGTCGTTGCTCATCGGGCGTTCGCCTTCATGCCGGCCGCGCCTCGCCGGCGCCGAAGTAGGCGGCCGTGATCGCCTCCATCGGCACCTCGCCGGGCCGGCCTTCGAGGACGATGCTGCCTTCCAGCATCACGCAAAAGCGGGTGCTCGACGCCAGCGCGCGCTTCAAGTCCTGCTCGACGAGGATGCAGCTGACGCCGCGCTCGATGATCTGCGCGAGCTTGCGGTAGATCTCGTCGACCATCACCGGCGCCAGGCCGAGCGACAGCTCGTCGAACAGGATCAGCTTGGGCCCGCTCATCAGCGCGCGGCCGATCGCGACCATCTGCTGCTCGCCGCCGCTCATCTCGCTGACGGTCTGGCGGCGTCGCTCGCGCAGGCGCGGGAACAGCTCGAACACCTCATCCAGGCGCTGCGCCGCCTGCGGCCGGCAACGCTTCAGGTAGGCGCCGGCCAGCAGGTTGTCCTCCACGCTCATGCGGCCGAACAGGCGCCGGCCTTCCGGCACCAGCGCGATGCCGGCATCGACGATCTCCTCGGCGCCGAGCCGGTCGACGCGCCGGCCCTCGAACTCCACGAGGCCCCGCAGGTGCGAGCGCGCCCCTTGGTTCATCAGCCCGACGATCGACTTCAGCAGCGTGGACTTGCCGGCGCCGTTGGCGCCGATCACCGCGAGCACGTCGCCACGCGCCAGTTCGAGCGAGCAGTCGTAGATCGCCCGCAGCTCGCCGTAGTAGGCCGACAGGCTGGCCACGCGCAGGACGGTCTCAGGAGCCGAGGTAGACACGCTTGACCTCGGGCATCGACATCACCTGCTGCGGCACGCCCAGCGCGAGGACTTCGCCGCCGGCCAGCGCCATCAGCCGGTCGGTGGCGACCAGCATCGTGCGGATCACGTGCTCGATCCAGACCACGCTGATCCCCATGTCGCGCAGGCGGCGCACCAGCGCGATGAACTCCTCGACCTCCTGCTCGGTCAGGCCGGCCGCGACCTCGTCGATCAGCAGCAGCTTGGGCCGCATCGCCAGCGCCCGCGCCAGCTCGTGCCGCTTGCGCACCAGCAGCGGCAGCCGGCCGGCCGGCGTCTCGGCGTAGCGCGTCAGGCCGGTGGCGGCCAGCGTGCGCTCGATCCACTCCGTGGCATCGGCACCGTGCAGGCCGCCGGCGAAGTGCGCCGCGACGCGCAGGTTGTCGAACACCGTCATCTGGCCGAACGGCCGCGGCACCTGGTAGGTGCGCGCGATGCCGCGGCGGGCGCGGTCCTGCGGCGGCAGCGCCGTGATGTCCTCGCCGCGGAACAGGATCTGCCCGCCCGAGGGCTCGACCTGTCCGGCGAGCATGCCGAACAGCGTGGTCTTGCCGGCGCCGTTGGGGCCGATGATGCCGAGGATCTCGCCCTCGACGACGCCGAACGAGACCGCGGTGGCGACCGGGATCGCGCCGAAGCTCTTGGACAGTGCGCGCACCTCGAGGATGTCGGCCATCGCGTTAACAGGCCCTAGCCGCCTGCGCGATCCATTGCGCCAGCGGGCTCTTCGGATCCTCGAAGCCGTAGATCGCATCGAAGTGGTTGCGCCGCTCCTGCGGAAGGCGCCGTGCGCGGTTGCCCGCGGCCTGCCACGCGGCGAGAAAGTCGTCGGACTGGCGGCGGAACTCGTCAGGCTCGTCGCCGCCCCAGCTGACCAGCGCCGGCGTGCTGCACGGCCGCACGTGGAACAGCGGCGAGTTGCGCTGGATCACGCCGTCGTCCAGTTGCAGCATCGGCTGCATGTTCGACCAGCGCAGCGGGCGCAGGTCGAACAGCCCGCTGACCATCACCGCGCCGGCCAGCGGGTCGGGCGGCAGGCCGTAGTCACCCGCCCAGTCGGTCTGCAGGCACATCGCGCTCAGGTGGCCGCCCGCCGAATGGCCGCCGAGCACGACGCGCGACGGATCGCCGCCGTGGCGATCGATGCGCCGCAGCACCCAGGCGACCGCGGCGCGCATCTGGCGCGTGATCTCGTCGATCGTCACCTTCGGACACAGCGCGTAGTTGACGACGACGGTGGTGATGCCGAGTGGGTGCAGGCCGAGCGCGACGCAGGAGAACTCCTTGCTCGACAGCATCCGCCAGTAGCCGCCGTGGATGAACACGAAGACCGGCGCGCCCGGCGCCGCGGCCGGGAAGATGTCCAGCGTTTCGTCGCGCGTCGGGCCGTAGGGCACGTCGAGCGTGCAGCGCAGGCGGTGGCGGGCCAGCCGACTCTCGTCGATGTAGTGGCGTGCGTAGACGGTGAAGTCCGGCACCGACTGCTCGACGTCGTACTGGGCGTCGATCTCGGCCTGGGTCGTGAACTGGCGGTACAGGGGGCGCATGGGCGGGCCGCGCCGGGCCCGCAGGCCCGGCGTTGCGGACGGCTCGTCAGTGGTAGACCTTCATCTCGCCGGTCTTCTTCACCGACGGGTAGACCGCGTTGTAGACGTTCTCCTTCACCAGCTTCTTGCGCTTGTCGTCGTAGCGCCATTGCGCCCCGCCGAGCGGCTGCACCGAGTAGTGCTGCTCGTTGAACTTCACCGGTCCGGCCACGGTGTCGAGGTTGGTCTCGGCCAGCGCCTTGAGCACGGCGGCGCGGTCGGTGCTGCCGGCACGCTGCAGCGCATCGAACAGCACGTCGTAGGCAGCGTCGTCGTAGCCCAGCGGCGGGATGTACTGCTTGCCGGTCGCCTTTTCGTAGCGCTCGACCAGGCCATCGCCGGTGTAGCCGCCGAACTTGCTCTTGCCGGGATAGGCCGGCGACCAGAAGTTGACCGACAGGATGTTCTCGCCGGCCTTGCCGATGGCGTTCATCGGCTCCGGGTAGCCGGTGGCCTTGTCGATGATGTACATCTTGGGCTTGTAGCCCTGCTGTGCCGCCTGCTGCAGGTAGTTCTGCAGGTCGGGCGGGGCCAGCACGCCGGTGACCACCTCGACGCGGTTGCGCTTGAACTGGTTGATGATCGAGCTGAAGTCCGGCAGGCCCTGCTGGAAGCGGCCGGGATCGGTCGGCTTCCAGCCCTCCTTCTTGAAGGCCGGGTCGAACAGCGATGCGAAGACCGTGCCGTCCGGGTCGTTCGGGTACAGGTAGCCGATGTTGCCGTTGAAGCCGCCCGGCAGCGCCTTGATCATGCCGACGTGGTTGGTCACCAGGTCGGGCACGCCGAAGAAGAAGTGGAACGTGTACTTGAAGGTCTTCGGCTTGCCATCGGGGCCGAACAGCCAGGCCTCGACCGGGGTGTTGACGGTGATGCACGGCACCTGGTTGCGCTCACACAGGTCCGACGGCGCGTTGGTGGTGTCGGGCGTGCCCTGGGCCATCAGGAAGTCGACCTTGTCCTGCAGGATCGCGCGGGTCGCGGCGTCGGCGGAGCCGGCAACGGTGCTCTTGCTGTCGTAGATCTTGTACTCGACCTTGCACATCTGGTTGCCGACCTTGAGGCCGCCGGCCTTGTTGATCGGGCCGACCTTGTTGTCGTCGACCCAGGGCGTGTCCTTGCCGACGTCGGCCAGCGGGCCGGTGACCGGCACGACGCGGCCGATCTTGATCGTGCACGACTGTCCCCAGGCGCCGCCGGAGAGGACGGCGAGGGCAACGCAAGTCAATACGTTGGTCATCTTCATGAATGCAGGCTCCTGGGTGCCGGGGGTTGCTACAAGGTGAACTCGACGACGGCCGCACCGCTGCCGTAGACCGGTCCGTATCCGTGAACGCGCGCTCCGGGGAACCGCCCCTTCAGCGCGCCGAGGATCCAGTGGAAATGCTTGAAACCCATGTCCGCACGCGCCTCGCGCGTGAACTCGGGCAGCAGCGCGCGCAGCTGCGCGACGTCGCCCGACTCGACCAGCTGCAGGATGCGCTGGTTCCACTTGTCGTCGTCGGGGGTCGCGATGCGGTCGGAGCGCACGTCGATCTCGGTGCGGAACTGCGAGCCCGAGAGACCGCCGACGCCGACCACCGCGATCCGCTTGCCCTGCTCGTCCGCGCAGGCCACGGCCATCGCGGCGAGCTTCTCGGTGGTGGCGGCATCGTGGTAGAGGTTGTTGGAGGCGACGACCAGCGGACGATCCGGCGTGCCGATCTCCAGCGCCTGGCTCGCGACGATGGTGCCGGTGTCGATCGGAAACGCCTCGTAGTTGACGCCCCGCGCCTGGACGCCGATGCGCGACGAGCCGGCCACGCAGGCGTGCGTGAGCTCGATGTCGGCGTGCAGGTCGTACGGCAGGTCGCCGTGTTCGTACCAGTTCTCGTCGACGTGCAGGCCCTGGCTGCGCCGCCGGGTCAGCCATTGCTGGTCCAGCACCGCGAACCACTGCGTCGAATAGACGAGCACCGCATCGGGCCGCGACGCGGCGAGCGCACGGCCGGCGCGCTGGCAGGCAGCCGCCAGGCGTCCCCAGGGCAGCACCTCGGGCTTCAGCCGCGGCAGCGGCGAGCCCGGAACGAGAAAGGCACTGACGACCGGCATGCGTGGGCCGTCAGTCCGGCTGCCGCGCCAGCGATGCCGGCTCGCGGTCCAGCACTGACAGGCCCTCGCGCTTGAGGTTCCAGCCCATCACCGCGTTGCCGGTGCCGATCACCGTGCCGTAGCCGTACAGCTCGCCGGGCATCTCGGGGTAGCCCATCGCCGAAAACATCCAGGTGAAGGCGCCGGACTTCACTTCCGCGAACGACTCCTCGATGAACTGCGGCAGCAGCTTGAACACCTCGCGCGTCCGGCCCTTGCGCATCAGCTCGATCATGCGCATGTCCCACTTGTAGCCTTCGTAGGTCTGCGGGTGTTCCTTGCTCATGTCCTCGGGGATCGCGGGCTCCTCGTGGAAGTGCCAGTGCGACAGCGTGTTGGACGCCAGCAGCACCGCACGCCGCCCGGTCCTGCGGATCGCCTCCCGCGTGGCCTTGCCCAGGAGGTCCATCTCCGACAGGCCTTCCTTCGTGTTCAGGTAGTACGGCGTGTTGTTCGCCGACAGGCCGACGACCGGGATGTCCCACTGCGGCCGGATCATGTGCAGGCAGGTGATCGTCCCGTAGTCGACGCGGAAGTTCGGGTTGCGCATCATCTTGGTGACGAGGCCGAGCTTGCGGCCCTCTTCGGCGCAGGCCTCGGCCAGTTCGACGTCCACGTCGAGCGCGAAGCGGTAGCGGAACAGGTTCGGGAAGATCGGATCGACGGACTTGCCCGACAGCGTGCGAACGCCCAGGAAGTGGTGGCCGACCGAGGTGATCCAGTGCGGCGAATGCACCAGCAGCACGTCAGGCTTCAGCGCCTCCAGGTCGGCACGTGCGCGCTCGTAGGCCCAGCGCAGCGGCTCCCAGCCGCCCTGCGAGCGCGGTTCGTTCTGCTCGGGGTTCTCGCCGTACACCAGGTGCGGCGGGTGCGGGGCCAGGAAGCCCGCGAGGATTTCGCCTTGTGCCATCGTCGCCTCCACCCGCGCCGCCGTCAGCCGACGACGAGCTGGAATTCCATCTCGACCCGCGCCGCCAGCGGCAGCGCACTCACCCCGACCGACGTGCGCGCCGGCGGCGCCACCGTGTCGAAGCATTCCTCCCAGGCACGGTTGACGTCGGCGAACTCGGCGAAATCGGCACAGTAGATGCGCGCCGCCACCAGCTGGTCGAGCCGCCAGCCGTGCTCGTCGCACAGCAGGCGCAGATTGGCCAGGATGCGGCGCGCCTGTCCCAGCGCGCCGCCCTCGGCGAGCGCCGCGGTCTGCGGATCGAGCCCGATCTGGCCCGAAACGAACGCGAAGCCGCCGGCGACGACGACCGGCGTGTACCGGAAGCGCGGCGCGGGCAGCGACTTCGGCGTGATCAGCGTGCGCGCGGCAGACGATGCGACCATGGAGCGTGGACCCCGTGCGAAACCGTGTACGGACCCATCGGCCCTTGGAGAATTAGGCCGTATACGTTCTGTTTTGGCCCAGTCTAGGAATGCCGCCCAGCGAAGTCAAGCGCCGCAGGGCCAACGGCATACCTAGAGGTTTCCCAGGGATCGGCGCGCCTTGACGGGAAGCAGGCACGCTTCTATAAAGACATCGCTCGTGCTTCGCGGGCGTCATAACTAGCATGTATACGTACAGCCGCGAGTGCCGCTCACCGCAGATGTCGAAGGAAGGCGATGGCTTCCGCTGAGACCGCGCGCCGGGGCCGCCGCCATCCAGCGGCCGCGCCGCAGGACGCGCGCGAACTGGTCGCCGCGCCGGTGCGCGAACTGCTCGACCGCTTCCGCCTGGAGGACGTGGGCTCGCACCTGCTGCGGCGCGCGCATTTCCTGGCCGAGGAGCTTTTCTCGCAGGAGTTCGCTGCCGAGTCGATCACGCCGCGGCAGAAGGCGGCGCTGGTGACGCTGTACCAACAGCCTGGCCTGAGCCAGAACTCGCTGGCCGACCGCCTGTTCATGGACCGCAACACGGTGGCCGAGATGGTCCGCCGGCTCGCCGCGCACGGCTTCGTGCGCCGCGTTCCCGCCCGCGACGATCAACGCGCCTACCAGCTCTTCATTGCGCCCGCCGGCGCCGACATGCTCAACCGCGTGATGCCGCGCGACGCGCGCGTCGAACACCAGTTGCTCGAGCGCTTGCCGGCGGAGTACCGGCCGCTGTTCGTCAAGTGTTTGCGCCTGATCGTCGAGCGGCCCGCTGCCGCCACCGCCGAACCCCGACCATCGCCCAGCGAGTAGCCCCCATGGAAGTCAACTTCGGTTCCGTCCTGCTGACGATCGTCGTCGTGGTCGTTGCGATCGGCGTCGTCTGGTGGTTGCTGTCCAAGCTCTACCAGCGGTCGACCAGCGAGACCTCGTTCGTGCGCACCGGCTTTCTGGGCTTGCGCGTGTCGATCTCCGGCGGTGCGCTGGTCATCCCGGTGCTGCACGAGGTGACCCGCGTCAACATGAACACCATGCGCATCGGCGTGTCGCACCGTGACCACGATGCGCTGATCACGCAGGACCGGCTGCGTGTCAACGTCGATGCGGACTTCTACGTCCGCGTGGCGCCGACGATCGAAGCGGTGAACGCCGCAGCGCGCACGCTCGGCGGCCGCACGATGTCGATCGATGCGATGCGGCAGCTGCTGTCCGCGCGCTTTGACGATGCGCTGCGCACCGCCGCCGCCGAATCGACCATGGAGGCGTTGCACGAGCACCGCAGCGCGTTCGCTCAGCGCGTGCGCGCACTGGCAGCACAAGGCATCGACACCAGCGGCCTGGAGATCGACAGCGTCTCGATCAGTTCGCTCGACCAGGCCTCGCGCGAGTTCTTCAATCCGAACAATGCGTTCGATGCCGCCGGCCTGACCAAGCTGACCGAGGAGATCGAGCAGCGGCGCAAGCGCCGCAACGAGGTCGAGCGCGAGGCGCAGGTGCAGATCCAGCGGCAGAACCTCGCGGCAGAGCGGCAGATGCTCGAACTCCAGAAGGAGGAGGAGTACGCCCGCCTGATGCAGGAGCGCGACATCGCGATCCGCCGTGCGCAGGAGCAGGCACAGGTCAGCATCGACAGCGCCGAGATGCGGCGCTCGTCGCAGGTGGCCGAGGTCACGTCCACCGAGGCCGTCGAACGGGCCCGATTGGTGTCCGAGCGCACCGTGCGCGAGGAGAAGCTGCGTGTCGAGCAGCAGGTGCGCGAGGTCGAGATCGCCAAGGCGCTGACGGTGGAGGTTGCCGAGACCAAGCGCCGCCGCGCGCTGGAGCTCGAGCAACAGCGCAACGAGATCGAGATCGCCGAGCACTCGCGCCTGCGCAACGAGGCCCTGGTGGACGCGGAGCGCTCGCGCGCCGAGGCGGTCAAGGCCGAGGAATCGGTGGTGACGCTGCGCGAGCTCGAGCGCGCGCAGCGCGACAAGGCGCTGATGCTGGTGGCCGCCCAGCGCGACGTGGAAGCCAAGGGGCTGGCCATCGTGCAGGCTGCCGAGGCCGAGCGCGAGGCCGCTGCACGCCGTGCGGATGCGCTGCGCACCACCGCTCAGGCCGAGAGCGAGGCCGAACGGATGCGCCAGGCCACGGCCGACAAGGCGCACGAGATCGAGGCTCGGGGCCGCCGGGCGCTCAACGAGGCCGAGAACGCGATGTCACCGGAGGCGATGCAGTTGCGCATCCGCCTGGCGACCCTGGAGCGGATCGAGGCGGTGGTGCGCGAGAGCGCGCGCCCGCTCGAGAAGATCAGCGAGATCAAGATCGTTCACGTCGACGGCCTGGCAGGCCAGGCAACGCCCGCGGGTGAGCAGCCTGCCAGCGTTTCCGACCAGGTGATGTCCAGCGCGCTGAAGTACAAGCTGCAGGCGCCCCTCGTCGACGCTCTGCTTGAATCGGCCGGCATCAACGGTGGCGACGTGCGGCGCGACCTGCTGCCCTGACGGCGGCTGCCGGACGCCCGGACGCCTGCCTGTTCTTGACGGCGTCTTGCCAACGACACGGCGGGCGCCGATCACGCGGCCCGTTGCGGGCTTTCCCGCAGCGCCAGCAGCGGGATGACCAGATCCTCTTCGTCGGCCAGATGCCGCGCGAGCAGCTCGCCGCACAAGGGCAGTTCGCGCGCGATCGCGTGGGCACACGACCAGGCCTCGGCCTGGGCCGGGTTGGCGTGCGCGAGCTGGTGCTGCAGCTGGTGCAGCCGCTGCACCGAGGCGTCGATCGTCTGGTGGTCGCTGTCGAGCAGATCGAAGCCCGCCGCCAGCCGCGGCTCGGCGCGCCGGAAGAGCGGGAAGTACTGCTGGTCTTCGAGGCGGTGATGGCCGTGCAGATGACCGAGATGGCCGTCGAACAGCGGCAGCGCCTGCTTGCGGAAGCCCACCCAGTCGATCTCCTTGGCAAGCCAGCGCCGGGCCAGCGCTTCAAGCGCGCGCTGGCCGTGGCGCAGGCTGTCGTGCATTGCCAGCCAGGTGGCGCCAAGGCCGCCGGAGCCGCGTTGCGGCCAGCGCTCGCGCGGCATCTGCTCGAGCAGCACGCGCCACTCGGGCTTCAGTCGCGACGCATCGTTGGCAGCCGGCCCTGGATGGCGCGGGGTTTCAGCCATGCGGTGCTCCTGCGTTGGACGGCGCGAAGCCGTCGCGGTTGAACTCGTCGATCGCCTGCTCGATCTGCGAGCGCGTGTTCATCACGAACGGGCCGTGGGCCACGACCGGCTCGCCCAGCGGCGCCCCGGACAGCAGCAACAGGTGCAGCTCACTGTCGGCGGTGATCGACACGCTGCTGGCCTGCGCGGCCGCCGGTGCGCGCTCCAGCCACAGCGTGCGGTCGGCACCGGCCGGCGTCGCCGCAGCGCCGAACCGACCGTTGCCGCTGAGCACATGGATGAAGGCGTTGTCCAGCGCCGGCAGTGCCTGCGTGAAGCGCGCGCCCGGCGCCATGCGGATGTCGAGCATCGTCACCGGCACATGGTTGAGCGCCGGGCCTTGCACGTCACCCGAGCGGCCGGAGAACACCCGCACCTCGACGCCCGGCTCGCGGCGCCGCGGCATTTCAGCGCCGCGCAGGTCCTGGTAGCGATAGGGCACGAGCTTGTCAGCCGCGGCGAGGTTGATCCACAGCTGCAACACGTGCACCGCGCCCGGCCCTGCCGGTTGCTCGTCGTGCACGACGCCGCGGCCGGCGGTCATCCACTGCGCATCGCCGGCGCCCAGGCTGCCCTGCCCCCCGCGGTTGTCGCGGTGGCGCAGCTGGCCATCGATGACGTAGGTCAGCGTTTCGAACCCGCGGTGCGGGTGCGGGCCGAACGCGCCGGGGCCGAAGCGATCGTCCATCATCGACAGGAACGGGTCGTGGCGTGCCCATTGCCCGGGCATGATCGCCGCGCGACCGAGGCGGATGGCATCCTGGTGCAGCGTCGTCGGGGTGTCGACGCTGGCGATGCCGCGTTCGAAATCGAGGGCCATGGAGCGTCCTTTGACGTCGACACGGCCCGCGATAACGGGCCGCTGCCGAACCTTTCGCATATGGGTCGATTCGCCGCGCACGCAAGCATCGGCGCCGTTCCGCGGGCGCAACGCTGCGTTGCACGAGCGGAACGGTTTGGGCGACCCGTCAGCCGCTTCTCGGCTTCGCCGTGCTGCCGCGATGGACGATCTCGACGGGGAACTCCCGGAACGCGTCCCAGGGCAGCCCCTCCAGCCGCGCCAACAGCTGCTCGGCAGCGGCGCGACCGATTTCCCTGATCGGCGTCGAGACGCCGGTCAGCCCAGGAACCTGGGTCGCGCCGAGGTCGGTGTTGTCGACGCCGGTGATGGAGATGTCCTGCGGAATGCGCACGCCGGCCTTGCGGCAGGCCATCATCGCGCCCACGGCAAACACGTCGTTGGTGGCCACCACGGCGGTGGGCCGCGGCCGCTGGGCCAGCAGGCGGTGCATGGCCTCTTCGGCCGCCGCCAGCGAGATCGGGGCGTAGGCGACGTGGCTCGGGTTCAGCGTCAGCGCACTTTCCGCCAGTGCCGTCCTCAAGCCTTCTCCGCGCGCCCGCGCACGGTCGTTGTCCGCCACAGGCGCACTCAGTAAGCCGATGCGCTGATGACCCAGCGAGATCAAGTGCTTGGCCAGCAGATAGGTCGGCGCCCGGTTGTCGAATCCGACGCTGGGATGCCGTCGCACCGGGTCGATGCCCCAGGTCAGGACGTACGGCAGCCCGAAGTCGGCCATCATCGAAAACAGGCTCTGCTGATGATCGACGCCGACGAGGACGAACGCATCAACGGCGTGCCCCAGCAACTGGCCGGCGATGCGCGTCTCGACGCTGAGGTCGTAATGATGTTCGGCGAGCACCAAGGAATAGCCGCTCTCGTCCAGACGCTGCTGCAACGCACTCGTCGTTCGGGCGTACAGCGCGTAGTCGAACGACGGCACGATGGCGCCGACCATCTTGCTGCGCTGGCTGCGCAGCGAGCGGGCCGAACCATGCGGCACGAACTTGAGCTTGGCAGCCGCGGCCAGCACGCGCTCTCGGGTCGCGGGCTCGACCTGGTGTGAGTGGTTGAGCACCCGCGAGACGGTCGCGGTCGAAACGCCGGCCAGGCGCGCCACGTCTTTGGTGACCGACCGCGGCTTCGCGGCTGTCGTCGCGGGTTCGGGCTGCTTCATGATGATATCGATTTCATCCCGTGGCTCTGCGTCGACTTCGTGGCGCCGAATATAGCGACTCGCCCACTCTGCCAGGGGGTTCGGCGGCTAGGGAAAGCCCCGGCACCCGGCGCTTGACCATGCTCTAGAGTGCTGCGTCATGTATTCGATTACATCACCGGCCATGCCGCATGGCCGATCACCCAAGGAGACGCAGCGATGACCAGCGACGAACGGCAGACGCACCCGGACGACTTCGACCTTCCCCGCCGGCGCTTCATCGCGCAAGCGGCCAGCGTCGGCATCACGGGCGTCGGCGCAGGCCTGAGCCTGCCTGCCGGCGCGCAAGCAGGCGACCTCGCGCCTTACCTCGCGGCGAAGATCAACTGGAAACAGGCCGAGGGCGAGTCGATCAGCGTCGCGGTGATTCCGGCCAGCTACTTCGACAACCTCACCACGCTGATCCCGCAGTTCGAGGCGCTCACCGGCGTCAAGGTCCGCGTCGAAAAGGTGCCGCCCGGCCAGATCCGCCAGAAGGCGATGCTCGACCTGTCATCGAAGACCAAGACGTACGCGACACATGCGGCCGATCCGATGTACTACTCGCTCTACGAGTCAAACAAATGGGTGGACCCGCTCGACAGCTATCTCAACGATGCGTCGCTCACCGACAAGAGTTGGTTCAACTACGAAGACATCGTCAAGGCCTGGCGCGAGGCCAACTCGGTGGGCGGCAAGCTCTACGGCATCCCTTACGACGGCGAAGTGACGGTGCAGGTCTACCGCAAGGACCTGTACTCAGCCAAGGGCCTGAAGGCCGCCGAGACCTACGACGATCTGCTGGCCAATGCCAAGGCCCTGACCGATCCGGCGAACCGGATCTGGGGCCTCGCGCTGCGCGGCTTCGCCGGGGCCGGGCAGAACATGTACATCTACCCTTCCCTGCTGCGTGGCTTCGGCGGCGAGTGGTTTCACAACAAGGTGCTGACCGTCAACAGCCCCGAGGCGGTGAAGGCGCTGGAGTGGTACGTCAGCGCACTGTCGCAATACGCGCCGCCTGCGGTCCGCACCTGGAACTGGCCCGACATCGCCGATGCGTTCTCGCAAGGCACCGTGGCTTGCTACATCGACGCGCACTCGTCGGCGGCCGTGATCACGAACCCCGAGAAGTCCAAGGTCGTGGGCAAGATCGCCTATGCCCGCTGGCCCAAGGGGCCGTCCGGCAAGCGCGTCACGTCGATCTGGAACTGGGGCTTCCCGATCAACGCGGCGCTCAGCGACAAGCAAAAGAAGGCCACCTGGCTCTTCATCACCTGGGCCACCTGCGCCGAAACCCAGGCTCGAACGAGCTGGAAGTTCGACGGACCGGCCAAGCGCTCGGGACTCAATCGCCTGTCCTTGTGGAAGTCGCCGGAGTTCGCGGCCGCGATGAAGAACGCGGGTGACAACTTCATTTCGGCAGCGCTCGAATCGCTCGAGCACGACACCGACGTGGATTGGCGCCCGCGCGTGCCGCAATGGCCCGCCATCGGGGAGGCGATGGCCACCGCGATCCAGTCGGCGCTGGTCGGCCAGAAGAAGCCGAAGGAAGCGCTGGACGAAGCGCAAGCACGCATTTCGCAGGTCATGAAATCCTGACCGATGAGCGCGGCGGGTCTTCCCATCGGCCAACGCGGCGCGCCTGCAGCGGCGCCGCCGCTGCAGCGCCAGGAGCGCAACTTCGCGCTCGCCTTGTTCGGCCCGGCGTTCGTGCTGCTGGTGCTCACGACCACGGCGCCGCTGGTGTTCCTGGCCTGGAACAGCCTGCAGCGGCTCGACCTGAGCATGCCGTGGTTGTCCGGCTTCGCAGGGCTGGACAACTACGCTCGCATGGGCAGTGATCCGCGGTTCTGGAACTCGCTGCTGCTCACCGTCATCTACACCGGCTGCACGGTGGCGCTGCAGGTGATCGTCGGCTTGTCGCTCGCGCTGCTGGTGCTGCAGATTCCGCGCGGGCAGGGGCTGTTGCGCGTGGCGGCGATTCTGCCCATCGTGCTGGCGCCGGTGGTCGTCGGCCTGTTCTGGCGCACGCTGGTGCTGGCGCCGGACGTCGGTCTCGTCGACCTGGTGACGCGCACGCTCGGCCTCGGCAGCCACAACTGGCTGGGCGATCCGCAACTGGCACTGGTGTCCGTGATCGCCATCCACACCTGGCAATGGACGCCGTTTGCGTTTCTCGTGTTGCTGGCCACCCTGGTCACGCTGCCGCCCGACGTCTATGAGGCGGCGCGGCTCGACCGCGCCGGACCTTGGCAGCGCTTTCGCTACATCACGCTGCCGCTGATCCGCCCGGCCGTCGTGATGGTCGTCATCATGCGGACGATGACGGCACTGTCCGCCTTCGCGGCGATCTTCGCCGCCACCGGCGGCGGCCCCGGCACCTCCACCGAGATCCTCAACCTCTACGCCTACCGGACCTCGTTCACCGAGTTGAACATCGGCTACGGCTCGGTGCTCTCGATGGTGCTGCTGGCAATCACGGCCGTGGTCTCGTGGGTGCTGTTCCAGCGCCGGAAGGTCCGTCGATGAATGGGCGCTTGCCGCGACAGGTCGCGCTGTATGCGGTCGCGGGGCTGCTCGTGTCCGTCTGGGCTTTCCCGGTGCTGTGGGCCTTGCTGACCTCGTTCAAGACCGAGCGCGACGTGTTGGCGTATCCGCCAACGCTGATCTTCGTGCCGACGCTGGCCAACTACAAAGAGGTGCTTTGGGGCTCGTCGTCGATCCTGCCCAACCTGTGGGCCAGCCTGGTGGTGAGCTGCTCGGCGACCGCGTTGACCATGCTGTTCGCGATACCCGCGTCCTACGCCCTCGCCCGCTTGCGCTATCCGGCCAAGCGCGCCAGCGGCTTCTATGTGCTCGCGACCCAGATGCTGCCGCCGGTCGGACTGATCATTCCGTACTACCTGGTGCTGCAGCGCATCGGCGGACTCGACACCTACGCCGGGCTGGTGGTCATCTACCTGACGTTTTCGCTGCCGTTCGCCATCTGGCTGATGGTGTCGTACTTCGAGGACGTGCCCTACGAAATGGAGGAGGCCGCGCTGCTCGATCGTGCCGGGCGGCTGCGAGCGCTCTGGTACGTGGTCCTGCCGCAGGTTCGAGGCGGCATCGCGGTGACCACGGTGTTCGTGTTCCTGAACGCGTGGAACGAGTTCATGTTCGCCGTCGTTCTGGGCGGCAATGAGGTGCGAACGGTGATGGTGGCGATGTTCAATTTCATCTCGCTGGAGCAGACGCAATGGGCGCGCCTGGCGGCCGGCGCCATGGTGGCCATGGCACCCGTGATCCTGGTCGGCCTGGCGGCGCAACGGCACATCGTCAAGGGGCTCACGGTGGGCGCCGTCAAAGGGGGAGGCCGTCGATGACGACCGGCAGCGTGCGCCTGCAGGGCGTCGTCAAGAAGCACGGCGAGGTCACGGTGTTGCACGGCATCGACCTGGAGATCAAGGCCGGCGAGTTCTTCGTGCTGCTCGGGCCATCGGGCTCGGGCAAGTCGACGACGCTGCGCATCCTCGCCGGCCTGGAGACCGTCAGCGGTGGCCGGGTGTTCATGGACGACGCGGACGTGACCGACGTCGAGCCGGGTGCGCGCGACGTTGCCATGGTGTTCCAGAGCTACGCGCTGTACCCGCACATGACGGTGGCCGAGAACATCGGCTTTCCGCTGAAGATGGTGGGCACGCCCAAAACCGCACTCGACAAGGCCGTGAGCGATGCGGCCGCGCGCGTGAGCATCCAGCACCTGCTGCAGCGACGGCCGGGGCAACTGTCCGGCGGTCAGCAGCAACGGGTGGCGCTGGCGCGCGCCATCGTGCGCCAGCCCAAGTTGTTCCTGCTCGACGAACCGCTGTCGAACCTGGATGCCAAGCTCCGGCTCGAAACGCGCATCGAGCTCAAGCAACTGCAGCGCGCGCTCGGCGTGACCAGCGTGTACGTCACGCACGACCAGGAAGAAGCGATGACGCTGGCCGACCGCGTCGCCGTGTTCATGGACGGGCAGATCGTGCAGGTCGCGACGCCGCGCGACATCTTCAGCCGCCCTGCCCGAGCGGCGGTGGCCAGCTTCATCGGGACGCCACCGATGAACATGGTGCCCGCGACCTGGCACGCCGACACCGTCATCGTCGGTGGCGTGTCGCACCCCGTCGGCGCGAAGACGCCGCAAGCGCGCGAGGTGATGCTCGGCGTGCGGCCGAACGAGTTGCGTGCCGGCAGCGCCGGCACGCCTGCGCAGGTGGAGTACATCGAAGAACTGGGCGACCACAGCATCGTCGGCCTCCGGCTCGGCGACCAGCGCGTCAAGCTGAAGGCGGACAGCCTGGACGGCGTCAGTGCCGGTGCGCAGACCCACCTGAGCTTCGACGCCCGGGCGGCGCACCTCTTCGACCCCGCCAGCGGCGCCCGCCTCAACTGAACGTCAGAACGAGCAATGCCATGAACAAGCAACCCAACGTCCTGCTGATCCTCAACGATGACATGGGCTACTCCGACATCGGCTGTTATGGCGGCGAGGTGCAGACGCCCAACCTCGACCGCCTGGCCGCCAACGGCCTGCGCTTCTCGCAGTTCTACAACACGGCCCGCTGCAGCCCCTCGCGCGCGTCGCTGCTGACCGGCCTGCATCCCCACCAGACCGGCATCGGCATCCTGACCTACGACTCGGGTCCGGAAGGCTATGCCGGCAACCTGAACCAGCGCTGCGCAACGATTGCCGAGGCGCTGAAGCCTGCCGGCTATCGCAACTACCTGTCGGGCAAATGGCACGTGTCGAGCAGCCTCACCCAGCCGACCGACTCGTGGCCGATGCAGCGCGGCTTCGACGACTTTTTCGGCACCATCATCGGCGCCGGCAGCTTCTACGACCCGAACACGCTGACCCGGCGCAACGAGAACGTCGAGCACGAGGCGCGCGAGCCAGGCTTCTTCTACACGGATGCGATCAGCGACGAAGCGGTCAAGTTCGTTCGCCAGCACCACGCGCAGCACCAGGGCAAGCCCTTCTTCCAGTACGTGGCCTACACGGCGCCGCACTGGCCGCTGCATGCGCATCCCGAGGACATCGCCAAGTACAAGGGCCGCTTCGATCAGGGCTGGGACACGCTGCGTGAGCAAAGGCTCGAGCGGCTCGTAGCGTCGGGCATGCTCGACCGGCAGTGGCAGTTGAGCGGCCGCGACCCCAGCCAGCCTGCGTGGAGCGAAGCCGAGAACAAGCGCTGGCTGCTCCAGTGCATGGAGGTCTACGCCGCGCAGATCGATCGCATGGATCAGGGCATCGGGCGCATCCTCAAAGCGCTGCAGGACACCGGGCAGCTCGACGACACGCTCGTGATCTTCCTGTCCGACAACGGCGCCTGCGCCGAGGACATCCCGGACGACGTCACCGTCGACGAACTCGTGAGCAAGCTGATGATCGCGCGTTCGCACACCCGCGACGGGCGCGTCGTGCAGTTCGGCAACGTTGCGGAGATCGCGCCGGGCCCCGAAGACACCTACCAGAGCTACGGGCGCGCCTGGGCCAACCTGTCGAACGCCCCGTTCCGCCTCTACAAGCACTGGACGCACGAAGGCGGCATTTCGACGCCGTTGATCTTTCATTGGCCGAACGGCATCGCCCAGCGCGGCGAGATTCGGCACACGCCGGGCTACCTGCCGGACATCATGGCCACGGTGCTGGATGCCACCGGGGCGACCTATCCACAGCAGCTGGACGGCCGCACCATCCTCCCACTCGAAGGTCAATCGCTGAAGCAGGCCTTCGACGCCGACATCGCCGGCCGCGCCCCGATGTTCTGGGAGCACGAGGGCAACGGCGCGATGCGCGACGGCCGATGGAAGCTGGTCCGCGAGTACCCCGCGGACTGGGAGCTGTACGACATGGAAGCGGACCGCACGGAGACGGTCAACCTGGCCGCCAAATACCCCGAGCGCGTGGCCCGGATGACGCAGCAATACGAGGCCTGGGCCAAGCGCTGCGGCGTGCTGCCGCGCGACCAGGTCGTCGCGCTGATGCGCGCGCAAGGCGTGACCCAGGCGTTCTGGGAAGAAGAATGAGCGGCTGCTGCCCGGGCGCAGCAGCGTCGGCGGTCGCTTGCGATCGCACGCCGACGGCGCAGCGCATCTCCGGGGACATCCCCGTTCGCCACAGCGGCACCTTGCTGCCACTGCCCGGTGGGCGCTTCGTCATGGGCACCGACGTCCAATCCGATGGCTTTGCCGAGGACGGCGAGGGACCCGCCCGCGTGGTGGACGTCACGGCGTTTCGCATCGGCGCGACCGCGGTCACCAATGCGCAGTTTCGCGAGTTCGTTCGCGCGACGAAGTACATCACCGAGGCGGAGCAACTCGGTTCGTCCTTCGTCTTCTACCTGCAACTCGACGCCGAGCGCCGGCGCGCGATTCGGCAAGTGTCCCAAGAGCTGCCCTGGTGGCTGCCGGTGGAAGGCGCCTGTTGGCAGCGCCCTGCCGGGCCCGGCTCGCGCATCGAAGACCGGCTGGCGCATCCCGTCGTCCACGTTTCGTGGCACGACGCTGCAGCGTACTGCGCTTGGTCCGGCACCCATCTGCCCACCGAAGCCGAGTGGGAGTTCGCGGCGCGTGGCGGCCTGGAGCAGAAGCGCTACCCGTGGGGCGACGAGTTCGAGCCCGCCGGCGAGCGGCGCTGCAACACCTGGCGAGGCGAGTTTCCGTCGCGCCCGGCGCCGGCTTGGACGCCGGGCACCGTGTCGGCGGAAGCCTTCGAGCCGAATGGCTTCGGCCTCTTCAACGCGGTGGGCAATGCCTGGGAATGGTGCGCCGACTGGTTCAGCCCCGAGTACCACCGCTGCACGCCGCCGCGCGACCCGCTGCAACAGCGCGTGACGGGGCGCAAGTCGATGCGGGGCGGATCGTTTCTGTGCCACGAGTCGTACTGCAACCGCTATCGCGTTGCCGCTCGCGGTGCCAACGCGCCCGGCAGCAGCGCCAGCAACATCGGCTTCAGAGTCGCCGCGGCCGCGACCGGGCGCTGCGGCCGCGCGCCTTGAACGTTTCGCTAGCGGACCACCCCAGAACGGAATAAAACTCGACGGCGGATGCCGATCATTGCGGGCATCACAGACGGTGGTGCTTCATGACGACCCTGCCCTCCCCGCCAGCCGACAGCCCGTTCTTCGTGCCTTCGGCCCTGGCCGACACGCCGCTGCGGCGTGCGGTCACCGCGGCCACGCGGATCCCCGAGCCGGCGGCCGTGGCGGCGGTGCTGCCGCTGGCGCGCATGCCCGAGGACGTGGCGCGCCGCGCCCATGCGCTGGCCGCGCACATCGCGCAGGCGCTGCGCCTGCGCAAGGCCTCCGCCGGCCGCGCCGGCCTGGTGCAGAACCTGCTGCAGGAGTACGCGCTGTCGTCGCAGGAAGGCGTGGCGCTGATGTGCCTGGCCGAGGCGCTGCTGCGCATCCCCGACATGGCCACCCGCGACAGCCTGATCCGCGACAAGATCGCCAAGGGCCAGTGGATCAGCCACCTCGGCAAGAGCGCGTCGCTGTTCGTCAATGCGGCCACCTGGGGCCTGCTGATCACCGGCAAGCTGGTGTCCACGCACAGCGAGGCAGGCCTGTCGGCCTCGATCGGCCGCCTGGTCAGCATGGGCGGCGAGCCGCTGATCCGCAAGGGCGTGGACATGGCCATGCGCATGATGGGCGAGCAGTTCGTCACCGGCGAGACCATCGGCGAAGCGCTGCACAACGCCAAGGCGCAGGAGCGGCTGGGCTTCCGCTATTCGTTCGACATGCTGGGCGAGGCGGCGATGACCGCCCGCGATGCCGAGCGCTACCTGCGCGACTACGAGACCGCCATCCAGGCCATCGGCCAGGCCTCGGCCGGCCGCGGCGTCTACGAAGGGCCCGGCATCTCGATCAAGCTCTCGGCGCTGCACCCGCGCTACAGCCGCGCGCAGGCCGACCGCGTGATGGCCGAGCTGTACCCGGTGCTGCTGCGTCTGTGCGCGCTGGCCAAGCGCCACGACATCGGCCTGAACATCGACGCCGAAGAAGCCGACCGGCTGGAGATCTCGCTCGACCTGCTGGAACGGCTGGCCTTCGAGCCGCAGCTGCAGGCCTGGAACGGCCTCGGCTTCGTGATCCAGGCCTACCAGAAGCGTTGCCCGGCTGTCATCGACGACGTGATCGATCTCGCGCGGCGCAGCCGGCGCCGGCTGATGATCCGGCTCGTCAAGGGCGCGTACTGGGACTCGGAGATCAAGCGCGCGCAGCTCGACGGCCAGGACGGCTACCCCGTCTACACCCGCAAGCCCTACACCGACGCCTCGTACATCGCCTGCGCGCGCAAGCTGCTGGCGGCGCCGGACGCCGTCTACCCGCAGTTCGCCACCCACAACGCGCACACGCTGGCCGCGGTCTATGAGCTGGCCGACCCGCAGCGCTACCAGCCCGGGCAGTACGAGTTCCAGTGCCTGCACGGCATGGGCGAGCCGCTGTACGAGCAGGTCGTCGGCGAGATCGCGCAAGGCAAGCTGGGCCGACCGTGCCGCATCTACGCGCCGGTGGGCACCCACGAGACCTTGCTGGCCTACCTCGTGCGCCGGCTGCTCGAGAACGGCGCCAACACCTCGTTCGTCAACCGCATCGCGGACCAGACGCTGTCGATCGAGGATCTCGTGCGTGATCCGGTCGAGCTGATCGACGAACTGGCGCGTGCCGAGGGCACGGTCGGTGCGCCCCACCCGGCGATCCCGCTGCCGGCGGCGCTGTACGGCCCGACGCGCCGCAATTCAAGCGGCGTCGACCTGGCGAGCGAGTCGCAGTTGGGCGCGCTGGCCGGCGCGTTCAGCGCCGCGCATCGGGAGCCGGTCCGCGCCGAGCCGCTGCTGGCGCTGGACACGCAAGCCGGCTCCAAGCACACGGTCACCAACCCCGCCGACCACCGCGACCCGGTCGGCGAGGTGCGCGAGTGCAGCGAGGCCGAGGTCGACCTCGCCGTGCAGCAGGCGCAGGCGGCGGCTCAAGCCTGGGCGTCCACCAACCCGAACGAGCGTGCGCGCCTGCTGGACGCCGCCGCCGACCAGTTGCAAGCCGAGATGCCGCGCCTGATGGAGCTTCTGATGCGCGAGGCCGGCAAGACCGCCTCCAACGCCGTGGCCGAGGTCCGCGAAGCCGTCGATTTTCTGCGTTATTACGCGCGCCAGGCGCGCACCGATTTCGACGCCACCACGCAGCGCCCGCTGGGCCCGGTCGTCTGCATCAGCCCGTGGAACTTCCCGCTGGCCATCTTCGTCGGCCAGGTCTCGGCGGCGCTGGCGGCCGGCAACGTCGTGCTGGCCAAGCCGGCCGAGCAGACGCCGCTGATCGCCGCGCAAGCCGTGCGCGCGCTGTGGGCCGCGGGCGTGCCGCGCGCCGCGGTGCAATTGCTGCCGGGCCAGGGCGCCGTCGTCGGCGCCCGGCTGGTCGCCGATCCGCGCGTGCAGGGCGTGCTGTTCACCGGCTCGACCGAAGTGGCGCGCATCCTGCAGCGCACGGTGGCCGGCCGGGTCGACGCGCAAGGCCGCGCGATCCCGCTGGTGGCCGAGACCGGCGGCCAGAACGCGATGATCGTCGACTCTTCGGCGCTGGCCGAGCAGGTGGTGACCGACGTGCTGAACTCGGCCTTCGACAGCGCCGGCCAGCGCTGCTCGGCACTGCGCGTGCTGTGCGTGCAGGAAGAAGCGGCCGACCGCGTGCTGGAGATGCTGCTCGGCGCGATGGCCGAGCTGCGCGTCGGCAACCCCGGGCGCCTGGCCACCGACGTCGGCCCGGTCATCGACGCCGAGGCCAAGGCCAACATCGACCGCCACGTCGAGGCGATGCGCGCCAAGGGGCACCGCGTGCACCAGGTCTGCGCGCGGCTGGACAGCCCGCTCGACCACGGCACCTTCGTGCTGCCGACGCTGATCGAGATCGACAGCGTGGCCGAGCTGGAACGCGAGGTGTTCGGGCCCGTGCTGCACTTCGTGCGCTACCGGCGCGACGACCTCGACGGCCTGCTGAGCCAGATCAACGGCACCGGCTACGGGCTGACGATGGGCCTGCACACGCGCATCGACGAGACCATCGCCCGCGTGGTCGATTCGGCGCATGCCGGCAACGTCTACGTCAACCGCAACATGGTCGGCGCCGTCGTCGGCGTGCAGCCATTCGGCGGCGAAGGCCTGTCCGGCACCGGGCCCAAGGCCGGCGGGCCGCTGTACCTCTACCGCCTGCTCTCGCAGCGGCCCGACGACGTGCTGGCGCGCGCCTTGGCCGGCGCCGGCGACGGCGACGCGGTGCCCCGCGTGCCCACCGGCGCGCTGCGCTCGCTGATGAACTGGGCCGGCAGCAACGGCTTCGCCGCCTTGCCGGCGATCGGCGCCCGGCTGGCCGCCCTTGCCGCATCCGGAGAAGCCGTGGCCCTGCCCGGCCCGACGGGCGAGCGCAACGTCTACAGCATCGCGCCGCGCGCCGGCGTGCTGTGCCTGGCCGCCGGCGATGAGGATCGCCTGGTCCAGCTCGCCGCCGTGCTCGCAGCCGGCAGCCGCGCCGTCTGGCCGGCCGAGGCGCAAACGCTGTTCCAGCGTCTGCCCTTCGACGTCCAGGCGCAGATCGCGATCGCGCGCGACTGGACGGCCAGCGCCGTCTCTTTCGACGCCGTGCTGCTGCACGGCTCGGTCGAGGACCTCGCGCGCGTGCAAGAGCGCTTGGCCCGGCGCGAAGGGCCGGTGGTCGGCGTCGAGCGCCTGCCGGCCGGCGAGACGGCGGTGCCGATGGAGCGCCTGGTGGTCGAGCGCTCGCTCAGCATCAACACGGCGGCGGCCGGCGGCAATGCGTCGCTGATGACGATTGGTTGAGGCCTGGGTCGAGGGGCTCAGGGCCTGCTCGCGCCCGCGAAGCCACCGCCCGCCCGGCGCCTGCGATATATTTCGCAGAACACATCGAGCACCGCCGCCCGGCGACAGGCTCGGTTTCCCAGCGATCCACTGCCTGCCGAGGCGTTCACCGATGGAACTGCCGCCGTTTCGCCCAGCCCTGCTGCCCGCCGCCGCCAGCTGGGTCGGCGAGGCCGTGATCCCGTTCGACGATCAGCCCGTGCCTGCTGCCGACGAGCCGGCCCCGGCCGCGCGGCTGCGCCTGCGGGACATGGACACCCACCTGCACTGCTCGATCGTCGGCACCTGTTTGTCCACCGCCGAGCTGCGCAAGCTGATGGCGCGCTTCATCGCCGTCGACGGCCTCAACGACCTGGAGGTGCACCACGAGGCGGTGCGCCTGGCCTCGCAGGACGCCGAGGCTTCGCGCGCGCTGCACAAGGCGCTGGACCGACGGCACGACGGCACCCTGGCGCGCTTTGCCGGCGCGAAGGATGCCCAGGCGCTGACCCGGCTGTGGCAGCAGGCGCTGGCGTCCGGCGACGTACCGGGCGCCTACTGGGCCGTGCTGACCCACCGCCGCGCGACGCCCGAGCTGCGCCAGCGAACGTTCGGCGACGTGCACATGCTGTCGCACCTGGTCGGCGCCGCCAACCGCGCCGACATCCGGCGCCTGGCCGCGCTGGCGCGCGAGAACGCCGAGTTGCGCGAGCGCGCCGACAGCCAGCAGGACCGCATTGCCCAGCTGCAGGACGAGCGCGAGCAGGATCGCGCCGCGCGCGCCGCCGCTGAGCAGCGCTGCGGCCAGCTGGCGTCGCAATTGAAGGCCACCGCCGCGCCCCGCGCCGACGAAGCCGCCGCCGGCGCGGTGCACGAGAGCTTGGCGCGGTCGGTGGCCGTGCAGACCCGTCGCCGCGAGGAGGCCGAAAGCCGCGTGCGCGCGCTGGCGGCCGAGGTCGACCGGCTCGCAGCCGAGCTGGCCGCGCTGCACGGCCACGCCGCCGAGATGGCGCGCGAACTGGCGGCCTCGGAAGCCGAGCTGCAGGCGCGCAGCGCCGAAGGCGACGACGGCGCCGCCTCGGCGCTGAGCGAGGCGCTGCGCGGCCGCGCGCTGCTCTACGTCGGCGGCCGGCCCAGCTCCAGCGCTGCGATCCGCCACCTCGTGCAGCGCCACGGCGGCGAGTTCCAGCGCCACGACGGCGGCATCGAGGACCGCAAGGGCCTGCTGGCCGCGGCGCTGGCCCGCGCCTCGCTGGTGGCGTTCCCCGTCGACTGCATCGACCACGACTCGGCGCTGGCGCTCAAGCGCGCCTGCCTGCGGCAGTCGGTCCCCTTCCTGGCCCTGCGCAGCGCCAGCGTCGCCAGCTTCGCCGCCGCGGTGGCCGCCTGGGCGCGGCGGCCGGCGCCGGCGCAGCCGGCCTGCGGCTGCGCCGGCCCCTGCCACCGGCACGGGTAGGCGCAGCTAACGGGGCTTACGCGCCTGACGGGAAGCGGTGGAACATGAAGAACTCGTCGTCCTGAACCCAGCCGCGGGCGCGGTACAAGGCCTGTGCAGCCACATTGGACTGCGCGACGTTCAGGCTGACGCGGCAGGCGCCGAACGACCACGCGTAGCCCTCCACCGCCGCCAGCAGGGCCGAAGCCACGCCCGCGCGGCGCCCCGCGGCCGTCACGAAGAGGTCATTGAGGATGAAGACCCGCGCCAGCGCGGTGGATGAATAGCTCGGATAGAGCTGCGCCATGCCGACGGCAGCGCCGTCGAGCGAAGCCAGGAACACCACCGACTCGCCGTGATCGAAGCGCTCGCGCAGGAACGCGCGACAGGCCGCCAAATCCGGCGCCTTGCCCTGGAACTGGCGGTACTGGTCGAAGACGACGGCCAGCTCGTCGAGGTCGGCGAGCACGGCTTGGCGGATGACGGTGGAATTCATCGGGGGCTGGGGCTGCGCGGATTCATCGCGGGAGGATCTGCCGAGCCGAGCCCCGGTCTGCCGGCGGTTCCGTCGGCCAGCGGCCCGTCGGGCGATTCGTGCTGGATGACGACGACCGGCGTACCCGCCTGACCGGCCCTGCGCGAGACGAGGTTGATCCGCTCGATGACGGGCCCCGAGTCGAAGGCCTCGTAGGGGCCGGAGCAGAGCGCTTGCTGGACGTCGATGATCAGCAGGGCAATGGTCATGCGGGGGATTTTGGACGAGTGGCAAAGGCCGTCGCCGGATTGAAACCGCTCAGTGGCGGCGCTGCAGGCAGGCCCGCACAAAGTCCACGCACCAGTCGATGCTGGCCGGCTGCGCCAGCGCGTCGCGCTTGAGCACCTTGTCCAGCGGCTGGCCCAGCAGCAGCTTCTTGACGGGCAGTTCCAGCTTCTTGCCGGTGATGGTGCACGTGGTCGCCGCAACTTGCACAATCTCGTCGGGCACGTGGCGGCCCGACAGGCCCTGGCGGTTGATGGTGGCGCCTGACCGGCCGTAGACCACGCCGCCCACCGGGTCGGGCCGCGGCACCCGGCGCAGCCAGTCGCCGTGGCGTCAGACCAGGCTGCCGTCGGCGCCCTGGAAGCTGTCGAAGCAACTTTCGCGGTCGCGTCTGCCACCGGCCAGATCCGTGTCGCCCGAGATCACGTTGTGCAGTAGCGTGGTCGACCATGCCGTTGACCACGGCGCCGCCATGCCCGTGCACGATGGGCTTGGGCAGCCCGGTGATGCCCGACGAGTACAGGATCCTCAGCGGGTGGTCGGCCGGCAGCGGTCGCGGCGGCGGCGCGGCGCTCGGCGCCGGGGGTCCACCGCGGCACGTTGGGTGCGGCGTCGGCGGGCTCGGTCATGGAGGCGGAGCATCGAGCTTCGTAGAATGCCGCTCGTCGTCGGCGCTGTTGCCGGCGGCATGCGTTCTCAGGGCGGGGTGGAAGTCCCCACCGGCGGTATCCGTGGTCTTCGGGCTGCGGCAGCCCGCGAGCGCTCCGCTGGCCCCTTGGCCATCGGAGGTCAGCAGACCTGGTGCGATGCCAGGGCCGACGGTCACAGTCCGGATGAAAGAGAAACGCATCGGCGTGGGCCGCCGTCCATCCGTGGACGGTGGCCCGTGCCGGCGCGCGCCCTGATTTGTGCGTTCTCCAACCTTTGAGGAAACCATGAATCAGACCACTCCCCTCCCCTTCGCCGCGGCGCACGCCGCCCGCGGCCGGCCGCTGCGCATTGCGGTGGTCTGCGCCAACTGGCACCGTGAGATCGTCCACCGCGCCCGCGACGCGCTCCTGCAGGAGTTGCAGCGCCACGGCGTCGGCGCCGAGCAGGTGGATTGCCACGAGGTGCCCGGCGCCTTCGAGATCCCGCTGCACGTGCAGCGCCTGGCGCGTGCCGGCGCGCACGACGCCATCGTCGCCTGCGGCTTGGTGGTGGACGGCGGCATCTACCGCCACGATTACGTGGCCCATGCGGTGATCGACGCGTTGATGCGCGTGCAGCTCGAACACGACGTGCCGGTGTTCTCCGCCGTGCTGACGCCGCAGGCCTTCCACGAGCACGTGGACCACCGCAGCTTCTTCGGCGCGCATTTCGAGAAGAAAGGCATCGAGGCAGCACACGCCTGCCTGGGCCAGTTGGCGGCCTTGCAGCAACTGGCGGCCTGAGCGCGCCGGGCCGCCCCCAAGGGCGAACCCCGCAGCGCGCAGCGCGGAGGTTCGTCCAGCACCCGCTGCGGGCGGCATGGGTTATGGTGCGGGCCGCCATGCCCAGCGCCATCCAGCCCCTGCTGCGCCGCACCGTGCAGGCCGGCGGCGCCTTGCTGCTGGCCGGCTGCGTCGTCGTGCCGCGCACGGCCCAGGTCTACGACCCGCAGTGCCGCAGCTACGTCAAGCAGATGGTGCTGGAGGCCGAGGTGATCGGCGCCATCGGCTACTGCAACAACGATGGCTGCGCGGCGATGCTGGCGGCGATGGGCATCGTCACGGCCGCCAGCGCGGTGGTCTCGGGCAGCGTGGCGGTGATCGGCAACATCGTCTACTGGGCCGAGCGCCAGGGCGGGCGCTGCCCGCCGGCGGACCCGGCGGCGGCGCCCGCTGTCTCGCCAACGCCAACGCCAACACCAACACCACTGCCGCCGCCCGCGGCCTCGGCGGCGTTGCCGCGGCCGCCGGTCGTGCCGGGCCTGGTGCCGTCGCCGTCGACCTGAGGCCGGCCGCGGGCGCTGCGCTACGATCGGCGCCCTTCTTCGGTTGCCCCCGCTGTCCACCATGCAAGTCGTCTGCCTCGACCTCGAAGGCGTGCTCGTGCCCGAGATCTGGATCGCCTTCGCCGAGCGCACGGGCATCGCCGATTTCCGCCGCACCACGCGCGACGAGCCCGACTACGACAAGCTGATGCGCTGGCGGCTGGCGCTGCTGAAGCAGCACCGGCTCAAGCTTGCCGACATCCAGGCCGTGATCGCCGGCTTGGCGCCGATGGACGGCGCCAAGCACTTCCTCGACACGCTGCGCAGCCGCTACCAGGTGATCATCCTGTCCGACACCTTCTACGAGTTCGCCGACCCGCTGATGCGCCAGCTCGGCCGGCCCACGCTGTTCTGCCACCGGCTGATCGCCGATGCCGAAGGTTATGTCACCGAGTACCGGCTGCGCCAGCCGGACCAGAAACGCCACGCCGTCAACGCGCTGAAGGGTCTGAACTTCCAGGTCATCGCGGCCGGCGATTCGTACAACGACACCGCGATGCTGGGCGCTGCCGACGCCGGCTTCCTGATGCACGCGCCGCCCCAGATCGTGGCCGAGTTCCCGCAGTTCCCGCTGAACAACAGCTACCCCGAGCTGCTGACCTCGATCGACGCCGCCGCGGCGCGCCTGGCGCGCTGACGGCGGCCCACGGCGATGGCTTCGCGGTCGCGCATCGAGCTGCTGGCGCCGGCGCGCGACGCGGCGATCGGCATCGAGGCCATCAACCACGGCGCCGACGCCGTCTACATCGGCGGCCCCGCGTTCGGCGCGCGCGCGAAGGCCGGCAACCCGGTGGCCGAGATCGCGCGGCTGGCGGCGCATGCGCATCGCCATCACGCGCGCGTCTTCGTCACCCACAACACCATCCTGCGCGACGACGAGCTGGAAGCCGGACGCCGCCTGGCCTGGCAGTTATACGAAGCCGGCGTCGACGCGCTGATCGTGCAGGACATGGGGCTGCTGGAGCTCGACCTGCCGCCGATCCAGCTGCACGCCAGCACGCAGACCGACATCCGCACGCCGCAGAAGGCGCGCTTCCTGCAGGACGTGGGCTTTGCGCAGATGGTGCTGGCGCGCGAGCTGACGCTGGCGCAGATCAGCGCCATCGCCGCCGAGGTGCAGCGCGCGACGCTGGAGTTCTTCGTCCACGGCGCCTTGTGCGTGGCCTACAGCGGCAACTGCTACATCAGCCACGCGCACACCGGGCGCAGCGCCAACCGCGGCAGCTGCAGCCAGGAATGCCGGCTGCCCTACACGGTGGAAGATGCGCAGGGCCGCATCGTCGCCCACGACAAACACGTGCTGAGCCTGAAGGACAACGACCAGGGCGCCAACCTGCAGGCGCTGGTGGACGCCGGCATCCGCAGCTTCAAGATCGAGGGCCGCTACAAGGACATGGCGACGGTGAAGAACGTCACCGCGCATTACCGGCAGCTGACCGACGCGCTGCTCGAAGGCCGCCAGACGCAGGACCGTGGCTTGCGCGCCGCCAGCAGCGGCCGCACGCGCCACTTCTTCGTGCCCGACCCCGGGCAGGGCTTCAACCGCGGCGGCACCGACTACTTCGTCAACGGCCGCCGCGACGACATCGGCGCCTTCGACAGCCCCAAGCACGCCGGCCAGCCGCTCGGCCACGTGACGCGCATCGGTGCCGACCACTTCGATCTGCACGCCGACGACGCCGCCGTGGTGCTGAACAACGGCGACGCGCTGACCTGGTGGGACCGCCAGGGCGAGTTGCAAGGCGTGCCCATCAACGTGGCGCAAGCGCTCGGTGGCGCCGGCTGGCGGCTGTACCCCAACGCGCCGATCGCCACGCTGAAGGACCTGCGGCGCGACGCCGCGATCAGCCGCAACCGCGACCGCGGCTGGGAGCGCGCGCTGGAGAGGAAATCGGCCGAGCGGCTGATCGGCGTCACGCTGCGCTTGTCGGACAGTGCAGACGGCTTTGCGCTCGCGCTGTGCGACGACGACGGCCACCGTGCCGAGGTGCGCATCGTCCACGCGCACCAGCCGGCGCAGCAGCCGGCGCGCGCCGAGAGCGGCTTGCGTGAACAGTTGGGCAAGCTGGGCGGCACCTTGTTCGAGGCGCGCGCCATCGAACTGGCGCTGTCGCAGCCCTGGTTTGTGCCCGCCGGCGTGGTCAACGCGCTGCGGCGCGACGCGGTGGCCGCGCTGGAGGCGGCACGCGCCGCGGCCTTTGCGCGCCTGGCGCCGCTGCCGCCGGTGCAGCCGCCCGTGCCTTACCCCGAGGACACGCTGAGCTATCTGGCCAACGTCTACAACCACCGCGCCGCGGCCTTCTATGCCAAGCACGGCGTCAAGGTGATCGACGCCGCCTACGAAAGCCACGAGCAGCCCGGCGAGGTGAGCCTGATGATCACCAAGCACTGCGTGCGCTTTTCGCTCAGCTTGTGCCCCAAGCAGGCCAAGGGCGTGATCGGCGTGCAGGGCACCGTGCGCGCCGAGCCGCTGACGCTGGTCAACGGCAACGAGCGGCTGACGCTGCGCTTCGACTGCAAGCCCTGCGAGATGCACGTGGTCGGCAAGCTGCGCAAGCGCGTGCTGAAGGAAGCCGCCGCGCTGCCGCTGACCTTCTACCGCACCCGGCCGCCGGCCCTGCAGCGCAAGGCCTGATGGCCGCGGGTTCGTCGCTGCCGCTGTTCGACGCAGACGGCGGCGTGCAGCCGGCAACGCCCACGGCCGAGGCGCTGGACCTCGCCGCGCGGCTGCATTCGCGCTGGGGCGGCCGCTGCCGGCTGGGCACCTCGTCGTGGCACTTCCCCGGCTGGCAAGGCCTGGTCTGGCGCGACGCGCATGCCGAAAGCGAGCTCAGCAAGCGCGGCCTGAGCGCCTACGCCCAACACCCGCTGCTGCGCACCGTCAGCCTGGATCGCGCCTTCTACCGCCTGCAAAGCCGCGACGACTACGCCCGCGTGGCGCTGCAGGTGCCGGCCGACTTCCGCTTCGTCGTCAAGGCGCCGGCGCTGCTGACCGACGCCACCGTGCGCGAGCCCGGCAGCGGCAAACCCGAAGCGCCGAACCCGCAGTTCCTGGACCCGGCGCTGGCGGCGGCCGGCTGCATCGAGCCCGCGCTGCAAGGCCTGGGCGACCGGCTGGGCGTGATGGTCTTCCAGCTCTCGCCGCTGCCGCCGCGCTGGCTGCTGGGCCGCGGCCGGCCGCTGCTGGCGGCGCTGGACGAACTGTGGCCGCCGGTGGTGGCTGCGCTGCAAGGCCGCGCGCTGGCGGCGCTGGAGGTGCGCGACGCCACCTTGCTGACGCCGCAATTAGCCGACCGGCTGAAGGCGCACGGTGTGCGTTATGCGCTGGGCCTGCACAGCCGCCTGCCGGCCGCTGAAGCGCAGTTGCCGATGCTGCGCCGCGGCTGGCCTGGCGACCTGGTGTGCCGCTGGAACCTGCAGCGCGGGCTGCGCTACACGCAGGCCAGGCAGGCCTGGGAGCCGTTCGACAAGCTGCAGGCGCCCGACCCCGCCACCCGCGCCGTGCTGGCCCGCGTCGCGCGCGCGACGCTGGACGCGGGCCACCACGCCTTCATCACGATCAACAACAAGGCCGAAGGCTCGGCACCGCTGTCGGTGCTCGCGCTGGCACGCGAGCTGCTGGACGAAGCTACTGCGGCTTGAGCCCGCGCGCGTCCATCACCTGGCGCGCCAGGTCGGGGCGGTCGGTCACCAGGCCGTCGACGCCGAGGTCGATCAGCCGCGCCATGGCCGCGGGGTCGTTGACGGTCCAGGCCAGCACCTTCAACCCCAGACCGTGCGCCTCCTTCAGCTTGGCGGCGTCGAGGTCGGCGAAGTGGGCCGACCACACGCTGCCACCCGCGGCCTTGATCATCCGCGGCACCGATCCGTATTGCCGATAGGCGAAGCCGGCGGTCCACGGCGAGGGCTGTGCCGCGTCGGCCTGCACGTTGTCCAGCCCGCGCTGCTGCACGGTCAGGTACACCGTGGGGACCTGCGGCGCCAGCTTCTGCACCGCCTGCAGGCCGCGCCAGTCGAAGGACAGGATCTGCACCCGTCCCAGCATGTCGGCGCGCTTGATCTCGTCGACGAGCAGCCGCGCAAACTCATCGGGCGGCCGCGTCGCCGAGGGCTTGAGCGGGTCGGTCTTGATCTCGATCGCGAAGCGCAACTGGTCGTTGCCGCTTCTCGTCACCATCTCGAACAGGTCGGCCAGCCGCGGCACCCGCGTGCCGTCCACCGCCACCTGGTGGGGATAAGGCCTGGCGTAGTCGGCGCCCGGCTTCAGGCGGCCGACGTCATAACGCTGCACCTCAGCCCACGTCAGCGTGCTGATCGGCGCGCTCGGCTGGTCCAGCCAGTGGCCGCGCTCGTCGCGCGCGATCGCCGGGTTCAGCGCCAGGTCGTGGTGGATCACCAGCACCCCGTCGCGGGTGATCGCGATGTCCAGCTCCAGCGTGCTGACGCCGTAGCGCATGGCCATCTCGAACGACGGCAGGGTGTTCTCCGGCGCCAGGGCGCGCGCGCCGCGGTGGCCCTGCAGGTCCAGCGCGGTGGCCGGCAGGCCGAGCGCACACAGCGCCAGCACCGCGGCGGCGCGCCGCCAGTTCAAGCGTTTCAGGGAGTTCGGCATGGCGCGCGAGCCTACCGCGTCCGGCGCCCTGCGTACACTGCGCAGCCCCGCATCAGGCCACGCCGCTTCCCTCGCATGTTCAAGAATGCCCTCGTCTACCGGATCGAACACTGGCAGCCGCCGCCGCTGGCCGAGTTGGAGGAGCGCCTGGCGCGCGGCCGCTTCGTGGCCTGCGCCGCCACGCAGCCCGAATCCGCGGGCTGGGTGGCGCCGCGTGGCAACGCCAACGGGGCGCTGGCCGAGAGCGTCGGCGGGCAGTGGGTGTTCAGGTTGTGCGTCGAGACCAAGGCGGTGCCGGGCAGCGTGGTCAAGCAGGAACTGCAATCCAAGCTCGACGCGCTGGAGCAGGAGCTGGGCCGCCGCCCGCGCGGCAAGCAATTGCGCGAGCTGAAGGAGGCCGTGGTGCATGCGTTGCTGCCGCGCGCGTTTCCGAAGCGCGCCGAAGCGCCGATCTGGCTCGACGCCGCGGCCGGCTTCGTCTGGGTGGGTACCGGCAACGCCAAGCGCGCCGATGCCGCGGTCACGCGGCTGATCGAGCTGCTGGGCGGCGGCCTGAAGCTGGGCCTGCTGCAGACCGAACGGTCAGCGGCCAGCGCGATGGCCGGATGGCTGGCCGAGAAGGAAGCGCCGCCCGGCTTCACGATCGACCGCGACTGCGAGCTCAAGCAGCCCGACAGCGAGAAGGCCACCGTGCGCTACGCGCGCCACACGCTGGACATCGACGAGGTGCCGGAGCACATCCGCCAAGGCAAGCGCCCCACCCAGTTGGCGATGACCTGGGCCGGCCGCGTGTCCTTCGTGCTGACCGACGCACTGACGCTGAAGAAGATCGAGCTGCTCGACGTGGTGCTGGAAGGCGCGGGCCGCGATGCCAACGCGCCGCCCGACGAAGCCTTCGACGCCGACGTGGCGCTGGCCACGGGCGAGTTGCGTCAGATGCTGCCGGCGCTGATCGAGGCGCTGGGCGGGGTGCAGCAGGCTTGATGCTGACTTAGGCACAACCTGGCGCTGCGCGCCGGCGGCACCGCCGCCGCCGCCAACACCACCACCACGATCACACCTCGCCCGCCGACACGATCGGCCCCGTCGGCTGGCCGCTCGGCGATCCGCCCGCCGGCTCCAGGCTGATGGCGAAAGCGCTGGTTCCGGACAGCAGGTTGGCCCGCATGACCGTGATCGGCGCGTCGCCGGCCGGGACCAGGCCGAGCGAGCGCGGCGCCCCCGCCTTCGGCACCGCCCACAGCTCCAGCGCCTGCGTCGGCGCCACCACCACCGGCGCCAACGGCTTGAGCACCAGCGCCCGGCCGTCCGCGGACACGCTGGCGACGAAGCTCGTGGGCAGCAGCTGCATGCCTTGCGGCGTGCTGCGCAGGACGACGACGACCGGCGCAGCCTCCGGGACGGGACGCGCCAGCATCACCGCCAGCACCAGCGACGCGGCCAGCGCCACCGCGCTGATGCCGCGCCACAGGCGCAGCTGACCCAGAGGCTGTCCGCGAAGCTGGTCATCACCGGGCGCTTGCGGCGCGCCAGCGGCCGCTGTCGCCCGCGCGTCGTTGGCGCTGCCGAACAGCGCGGCCTGAATCGCCATCCAGACCCGCGCCGGCGGCTCCACGGGTTCCACCTGGCCGGCCAGCAGCTGCAGCCGGGCGAGCCACTGCGCCGCGGCGTGCGCCAAAACAGGATGCACCGGCAGCAACTGCTCGAAGCGCCGGCGGGCGCCGCCTCGCAGCGTGCCCACCGCGTAGTCGGCGGCCAATCGCTCGGCCCGCTCCCGATGTGCGTAGTCCATCAGGCGATCCTCCCGATCGAGCCCAGGCGCTCGCCCGCGCGATCGAGGCAGGCGCGCAGGCTTTGCAGGCCGCGTCGCACCCAGCTCTTCACCGTGCCCAGCGGCTGATGCATGTGCTCGGCCACCTCGGCATGCGACAAGCCCTGGTAATAGGCCAGCGCCAGGCTGCTGCGCTGCTCGCCGCTCAAGGCGGCCATGCAGCGCTGCAGCGAATGCGCACGGCTCGAATCGTCCAGCAGATCCAGCGGGCCGGGCGCGTCGCTGGGCAGATGCGCGAGCAAGTCGTTCGCGCCCTCGCCGCCGCCGCCGTCCGATTCGTCGGGCCCGCTGAAGCGGCTGACGGTCAGCGGCTGCGCGGCCTTGCGCCGCATGCTGTCGATGGCGCGATGGCGGGCGATCGTGGTCAACCAGGTCAAGGGCTGCGCCTGGCGCGGGTCGTAGCTCGCGGCCTGCTTCCAGACCGTCACGTAGACCTCCTGCAACACCTCCTCGGCCTGGCCGCGGTCGCCATTGATGCGCAGCACCTGGCCGAACAGCGCCGCGCTCGTGGCGCGGTACAGCTGGGCAAACGCCTGGCGATCGGCCTCGGCCACGCGCGCCATGATCTCGACGAGGCGGGCATCCCGGGCCACGCGGGGGGAGCCGGCGGCGGGCGACGAATCGCCGGCGCCGGCCGGGTCGACAGGGGCGGTCATACCGCTTGTACGCAGATCACGGCCGAACGGATCTCCGCCGGACGCGCAGACCTGCAGCGCCACGTCAGCCCCCGAGTCCCAGCAACTGCACGTCGAAGATGCGTTCGACCAGCCAGACGACGGCTATGACGGCGACGACGCACGACCCCGCGCCCAGCACCCAGCGCGGATAGCCGCGCCAGCGGCGCGCGGCCCACATCATCGGCACCAGCACGGCGACGATGGCAAGCTGCCCCACCTCCACGCCGAGGTTGAACAGCAGCAGCGGCAATGCCAGATCGGCGCGGCCCAGGCCCAGGTCCTTGAGCGCGCTTGCGAATCCGAAGCCATGCACCAGCCCGAAGGCGAAGGTCAACCGCCAGCGCGTGTCCACCAGCACCGGCTGGAGGTTGTTCAGCGCGGCCAGCAGCACGCTCAGCGCGATCAGGCTCTCGACCCAGCGCGACGGCGGGTTCAGCACGTCGAAGACGGCCAGCGCCAGTGTGATCGAGTGCGCAACGGTGAAGGCCGTCACCACGCCCAGCACGCGCCACAGCGCGGGCCGCCAGGCCTCGGCGGGTCGCCAGCGGCCCGCCTCGCGCGTCAGCACCGACGGCAGCAGCAGCGCGACCAGGAACAGCACGTGGTCGACGCCGATCCAGATGTGGTGCACGCCGTCCAGGAAGATCGCCGCCGAGCCTTCGCCGGCCGGCGTGCCCGCGTCCCGCGCGGCGCTGGCGCCTGCCGTCAAGCCGTTGGCGCCCAGGCCGATCCGCAGGCCGGCGGTGCCGGGCGCGATCACGGTCGTCGTCATCGCCCCGCCGGCGGCTTTCACCAGGATGCCCCGGTGCGTCGGATCGGTGGCGGCGAAGAGCGCATAGCCGAGCGTCGCGTCCGCCGGTGCCGACGCGCAGGTCCAGGCGCGGGTCAGCACCGCATAGCGGCCGTCGCTGTGCTGCTCCAGCTGCAGCGGCGCGAAGGCACCCGGCGCGCAGGCGGCGCCGGCGCTGTCTCGAACCGTCAATCGCACGTCGCGATCGACCAAGGCCTCGATGTCCGCGGTGCGCGCGCGCACCTCGCCCCAGCGCAGCAGCCCGTCGTCATCGGCATCCAGCACCAGGTCGCGGTCGAGATCGCGTAAGGCCACGTCGATGCGCAGCGTGACGTGGCCGCCTTGCACCTCCAACCGCAGATAGGCGTCGCTGGCCTTGTGCGCCCAGCCGTCCGCGGCGCCGGCCATGGTCGCGGCCGACAACAGCAGCGCGCGAGCCCAGCGGCGCAGCGCCGTCATTTGAGGTCCTTCAGGCGCTGGTCCCGCAGGGATTGCTCGCGCACAAACGCGCGCACCGGCTCGGCCCGCTCCGGCTGCTTGGCAGCGCGCGCGGCCCGCAGCAGCAGCACGGCGTCGGCGGGTTCGCGCTGCAGCGTCCAGTTGAGCTCGGCCTCGCGCAGGGCCAGCGGCGCGTCGTCGAGGACGTCGAGCGCGAAACGCGCACGCTCGCGCGCGTGGCTGATGTCGCCGCGAACCGCCGCGGCATCGAAGCGTTCCTGCATCTCCTGCCGCGCCTGCGCGGCGGCCGGGTCCGCGGTCCGCCGCCACGCGATGGCCAGGCGCAGCAGCAGCGCGTCGGGCAGCGCGCGCAGCAGCGGCCCGGTCTCGCGCGGCTGACCGGCGCGCACGAGCGCCGCCGCCTCGACCGGCCGGCCGGCGTCGAGCAGCCAATCGGCGTAGGCGGCGCGCACGTAGAGGCCGTCGTCCTGCTGCAAGGCGCTCGCATACAAGCCGCCCGCCTCGCGCCGGCCCTGCCGTTCGGCGAGCTCCGCGCGCAGCAGCGCCAGCCAGGCGTGCGGCGCCTGCGGCACGCGGTCGAGCTCCGCCAGGCGACGCCGCGCCGCGGGGTCGCGCCCCTGCAGGCTGTCGAGCTCAGCGAGACAGGCCTGCCCGTGCGGCAGCGCCAGCGGCGGCGCGGCCAGGCGCTCGCACCCCGCGCGCGCCTCGTCCCAGCGGCCGCGCACCTGCAGCACGCCGGAGCGCGTCAACTCGGCCTGGGCTCGCAGCGCCGGCGACAGCTGCGGCTCGGCCAGTAGGCGGTCCAGCTCGGCCAGCGCGGGGTCGAACTCGTGCCTGGCCTGCAGCACGATGGCCTTGAGCAGACGCGCCGCGGCTGGCGCCTGCGGATCCGTCCACCAGGGCTGCAACCAGGCCTGCGCGGTGCCCAGGTCGCGCGGATCGCCGAAGCGCCGCGCGCGCTCGACCGCCTCGCGCGCCGCGCCCAGCGCCAGCGCCAGATTGCGCGGCTGTTGAATCAGCGTGCGCTGCTCGGCACGCTGGCGTGCCCGCTCGGCGGACGAGCCGGCCCGCAGCGGGAGTTGCTCCACGACCTCGTCGTCCTGGCGCGGCGTGACCGGCATGGCCGTGGCCGCCACCGTCGCCAGCAGCGAGACGGTGGCGGCCAGCGCCAGGCGAACGAGCGGCGGCGCGGGCACGACTTCCCGCGCCGGCTTCAGCTCACGGGCACCGGTTCGTCGGTCTCGCTGCTGGGCGCGACCGTGACGTTGGCGGCCGTCAGCGGCTCCGCGGTCTCGCTGGTCGACTTCGAGGTCGTCAGCGTGAACTGCGTGTAGGCCATCGACGAGACGAGCGCGCTGTCCGGCACCGAGGCGCTGGTGTCGCCGCCGCCGCCGGAGTTGTCCCCGCCGCCGCCACCGCAGCCGGCCACCAGCGCGGCAGCGGCCGCGACGGCGCCGATCGTCAGCGCGGAGGGCTTGGAGGATTTCGTCATCTGGGGCTCCTCGCTCAGTGCGTACCGCCCATCGGCGTGTACAGGTACGGGAAGGTGGACAGCAGCGGCACGACGGCCTGATCGACGGCGTCGTGCAGCTTAAGCGACGTGGCGCCCAGCGGCACCGCCGACGGCTTGCACGCCGCGCCGAAGCCCAGCGCGTCGGTGTCGCCGTTGGCGATGCACAGGCCACCCATCACGGCCACCAGCGAGATGTCCACGACGTCGTCCTTCGGGCGGCGGCCGTTGGGGAAGCCGGCGTTGTCGTTGCCCTTGGCCAGGATGTTGCCGACGATGCCCAGTCGGTTCTGCTGCGCGAAGGGCACCGCGGCGATCGCGGTGTTCAGCCGCAGTTCCTCCGCGGCCACGACGTTGGCCGGCTGGTTCACGCCCTTGATGCCGGTCAGGAAGGTGGTGACCAGGTCGTTGCGCGGCAGGTTGGTGGGCGCCGCGTTGGACAGCCCCAGCACCGTCGAGATCAGCGCCGGCAAGGTGGGATTGGTCACGTAGGTGGCGAACTGCGCGTCGTCCTTGGGCCTGGACGCGTTGAACTTGTCCTTGTCCGGCAGGCCGATGACCACCTCGTTGACCAGGGGCATGCCCAGGCGCGACACCTGCACCCAGGCGCCGCCCGCCTTGTCGTTGCTCTGGTATCCGGACTTCGGCGCCGGATCCAGAATGCGGGCCTGGCGCATGCTGGCCGTGGTCCAGCCGCCGATCACGTTCTCGCCGCTGGCGACCAGGCAGCTCTTGTGCACTTCCAGCGCCAGCGTCGTCACGTTCTTGCTGTCGAGCACGTTGGGCGCGGCGTTGATCAGGGCCGGGTCGGTGATCACGCTGACCGGCGCGTTCACGAGGTCGAAGATCACGCCCAGGTTGACCGCGAACGGGTCCTTGCGCTGGCCGACGAAGACCTTGGCCGGCTGGCTGCAGCCGGGGATGTTGACCGTGTAGATGTGCTTGGCCGCGTAGGCCGCGTAGTCGGCGATGGTCTTGGTGCCGATGTTGTCGACCGGCTTGTCGAAGCTGGTCGCGCCGCCGGCCGCGTTGGTGATCGAGGCGCGCGTGCCGGAGCGCCGGTCACCGCGCACGATGTCGACCGTGTAGCTCTCGTTGACGTTGAGCGTGGCGGCCTTCGGGTCGGCCACCGGGCCCGACTGGATCAGCGGGATCGGCACGCTCTTGTCGCCGATGGTCAGCGCCGTGCCCTTGAGCGTGTTCTTGAAGCGGAACTGGAAGGTGATGTCTTCCTTCGCGTCGCCGTTGTTGTCGACGTGGATTTCGTACAGCGCGTTCGGGTCGAGCGCGAAGTAGTTGGGGCCGCCGTAGGCATCCTGCAGCGGCTCGTAGTTGGCGATGAGCGTGACGTAGTCGGCTCGACCGGCCTCGTAGCTCATGAACATGTAAAAGTCCGTCGCGTCCACCTTGGGGACGGTGGTGATGAACGGCGCCTCGCGGTGACTGGACGCGAAGGCCATGCCGGCGCACAAGGCACTGGCGGCGATCAAACCGACGCGCAGGGGCGTCGCCGATGGGGACAAGCGCATGGAAGGCTCCTCGGTGATGCGGGAACGGTGGGGAGTGCGGCATGACCGCACTCCTCACCCGCCATATACGCAGCCGTCCGGGCCATGGATGCGTCGTGGCGACGCTTTTTTTCGCCCGCCGCCGCGCCCGCTACACCAGCAGATGGCGCTCGATCGCCGCGCGGCCCAGCGCCGCCAGCGGCCCGGCCAGCACGCGCTCGCCGTGGTCCAGCACCAGGACATCGTCGGCGACCTGCTCGATGAAGCCCAGGTTCTGCTCGACGATCGCGAAGCCGCGGCCGCCGGCCTTGCCGTCGCGGATCAACCGCGCCATGCGGTCGATGTTCTCGGGCTGCACGCCTTCGGTCGGCTCGTCGAGCAGCGCCAGCGCTGCCTGCAGCCCCAGCGTGCGGGTGAACGACAGCAGCTTGCGCTCGCCGCCGCTGAGCAGCCCTGCGCGCTGCTTCAGACGCTCGGTCAGCCGCGGGAAGGCGGCCAGCGGCGCCGCGTAGCGTGCGGGGTTCTTGTCGGGCAGATGCAGCCACAGGTTCTCGGCGACGCTCAGTTCGCCGAACACCACGTTCTCCTGCGGCGCATAGGCGATGCCGACGCCCAAGCGGGCATGCGCGGGGACGGTACGCAGGTCCTGGCCGCGCCAGCCCACGCGGCCCGCCGCCACCGGCAGGAAGCCGGCCAGCGCCTTCAGCAAGGTCGACTTGCCGACGCCGTTGCGGCCGACGATGCCCAGCACCCGGCCGGCCTCGATGCGCCCGCTCACGCCCCTCACGACCATCGTGTCGCCGTAGCCGCAGACCAGTGCCTCGAAGTCCAGCGCGTCGCTCACTTGCGCGCTCCCGCGTAGACGGCGCGCACGGCCGGGTCGGCCTGCAGATCCTGCAGCGAGCCGTGGGCGAGCATCCGCCCCTGGTGCAGCACGTAGACCTCGCCCTGCAGCGCGGCCACCGCGGCGAGGTCGTGCTCGATCAGCAGCGCCGCGGCGCCCAGGCGCTGTACGGCGTGCTGGATGACCTCGACCATGCGCCGCGTCTCGGCCGGCGACAGGCCGGCGCAGGGCTCGTCCAGCAGCAGCAGCTGCGGCTCCGGCAGCACCGTCATCACGAACTCCAGCGCCTGCCGATGGCCTTGCGACAGGCGGCCGGCCGGCGCCTGCAGCGACGCGACCAGCTCCGGGAAGCTGGCCAGCAGCTCGTCGAGCAGCGGCGTGCGCCACGCATGCGGTGCGTGATGCAGCGACGTCAGCCCGCGCAGCCGCCCCGCCCACAGCGCGACGGCGAGGTTCTCGCGCACCGTGAGCGCCGCAAACACCGACGGCACCTGCAGCTTGCGGCCGACGCCCAGCCGCGCCACGCGCCAGGCCGTCTGGCCGGTGACGTTGCGGCCGCCCACATGGATGCGGCCACTGCTGACCGGCAAGCGGCCCGTCAGCACGTTGAAGGCCGAGGTCTTGCCGGCGCCGTTGGGGCCGATCACGGCGCGGATGCCCGGGCCATCGAGCTTGAAGCTCAGGCCATCGAGGATGCGCACGCCGCCCTGCGACGAGCGCACCTCGTCGAAGGTGAGCGCCGGCGCCTGCCTAACCGCGATTTTTGCTGGAGCCGGTTGGGCTGCCGGCGCTGCGTCAGCGCCGCGCCGCCGCCACCGATCGGCAAGCCCTGCCAACCCTTCCGGCAGGAAGCGCACCACCGCGATGAACAGCAAGCCGACGAAGACCTCCCACATCGCGAAGTGGTCGCGCAGCTCGGCCGACGCGTAGCCCACCAGCACGGCACCCAGCAACGCCCCCAGCGGGCTGGCCTTGCCGCCCACGGCGGCCCAGATCACGAACTCGGTCGACAGCACGAAGCTCATCGTCTGCGGCGTGACGATGCCCTGGTGCGCCGCGAACAGCGCGCCCGCCCCTGCGGCAAGCAAGGCGCTGAGCGCGTAGGCCCTGGCCTTCACGCGTTCGGTGGCATAGCCCAGGAGTTGCAGCCGCTCCTCGTTCTGCGCGATCGCGCGCCACAGCACGCCCAGCGGGCTGCCGACCAGCACGCCGAGCGCGGCGGTGCTGGCGACGGCGGCCGCCGCGATCAGCCAGTACAGCGTCGTGAAGCGGTCCAGGCCGGGCGGCTCGGGGATGTCGCCCATGCCGTTGAAGCCGCCGGTGACGGCGCTCCACTGCTGGGCGGCGAGAAAGCCCAGCATCGTCATCGCCAGCGTGATCAGCGAGAAGTAGGGGCCGTTGCGCAGGCTGCGCGAGAACACCGCTCGCGCGACGATCCAGGCCAGCAGCGCCGGCAGCCCCAGCGCCAGCGGCAGCGCCAGCCACCACAGCGGTTGCGCGGCGGCTGCCTTGGCGGCGGCGCCGGCGAGGTAGGCGCCGAGGCCGAAGAACAAGGCATGGCCCAGCGGCAGAAAGCCCAGCCGCCCCCAGCACAGCGCCACGCCCTGGGTGGCGATGCCGTAGATCAGGAACAGCGCGACCTGGTAGGCCAGGAAGTCGTTGCCGGCGATCGGCAACGCGACGAGCGCGGCCGCCAGCAGCGCCGCGGGCCACAGCGAACGGCCGCGCCGGTGGCGACGCAGCGCAGCCCCGGCGCCCGGCTCAGCGGCGAGCGAAGAGGCCATCGGGCTTCAGCCACAGGAAGAGGATGGCGATGATCAGTACCACGGCATAGCCGCTGGTCTGCCCGAAGAGGCTGCTGACGACGGCCTGCGAGCCGCCGATGATGCCGACGCCGCCCGCAAAGCCGCCCAGCGTGCCGAGCCCGCCGACGACGAGGACGAAGAAGGCGTCGAGCAGGTAGTCGACGCCGATGCCGGGCTCGATGCGGATCAGCGGCGCCAGCATCACGCCGGCGGCGCCGGCCAGCACGACGCCGACGATGAAAGTGCGCGAGGCCAGGCGCTGCGTGTCGATGCCCAGCGCCTGCGCCAGCATGGGGTTGCCCGTCATCGCGCGCACGCGCAGGCCGGCGTTGCTGCGCCGGTACCAGACGAACAGCGCCGCCAGCAACAGCGCGGCCAGCGCGATCAGGCCCAGCCGGTAGGCCGGATACGAGGTGCCGCCGATCGGCACCGCGACGGTCAGCGCGTCGTCGACGTTGCGAAAGCCGCGGCCCCAGATGGCTTCGACCACCTTGCGCATCAGCATCGCCAGCGCCCAGGTGGCGAGCAGGGTGTCGAAAGGCCGCGCGTACAGCGGCCGGATCAGCCAGCGCTCGACCACCCAGCCCAGCGTCGCGCAGACCGCGATCGCTAGCGGAAAGGCCGCCAGCGTCGGCAGCCCCCACTGCTGGACCGCGACGACCGAGTACGCGCCGAGCATCACGAACTCGCCGTGCGCCATGTTCATCACGCCGAGCAGGCCGAACACGACCGCCAGCCCCAGCGTCGTCAGCGCCAGCGTGGCCAGTTCGTAGACGAGGTTCAGCGCGTGCAGCAGCGTGCCGCCGTCCATCGCGTCAGGCCAGCTTGCAGGTCTGGCCGGAGCTGACGTGCGGGAAGGTCTTGACGATGCGAAAGCCCTTGTCCGTCACGTCGGCCACGTAGATGTCCTGCTCGACGTGGCGCGCCTTCATCGTCACCGTGCCGCGCGGGCCGTTGTAGGTGGCACCCTCGCAGGCCGCGTCCATCTTGGCGACGCTCAACGCGCCGGCCTTCTTGGCGATCGCCTCGAGCATCAGAAAGCCTTCGTAGGTGGACTCCGCCAAGCCGTTGAGGGCCGGGGCCTGCGGGCCGAAGCGCTTGGCATAGGCCGCGGCAAAGGCCGTGGCCGCCGGCGTCTGGATGTTGGCGAAGTAGCCGGCGCTCGAGTACAGGTTCTTCGCATTGGCCAGGCCGATGCCGGCCAGCGTGTTCTCCTCGATCAGCGTGCCCAGGCGCAGCGCCTTGTCGGCCAGGCCGAAGCTGGCGAAGGCCTTGTTGAAGCCGACCGAGGCGCCACCGACCAGCGAGACCAGCACGGCGTCGGCGCCGCTGTCGCGGATGCGCGCCAGGCTGGCGTCGAAGTTGTCCACCGTGAACGGCAGGTACTCGTCGCCGACGACCTTGGCGCCGGCCGTCTCGATGTAGCCCTTGGCCGCCGCGTTGGTGTTGCGGCCCCAGATGTAGTCGTTGCCGATCAGGTACCACTTGGTCGGCTTGCGCTCGGCGGCGATCCACGGGATCACCGGCTGCAGTTGCTGCTGCGGCGTCTCGCCGGTGACGTAGGTGCCCTTGGCGCACTCGCCGCCTTCGTAGACCGGCGTGTAGACGTATGGCACCTGGCCCTTGAACAGGCCGACGAGCGCGCCGCGCACGGCACTGTCGTGCATGCCGATCACCGCCGCCGCACCGGCGCCCTTCCACAGCTTGAGCGCGGCCTGCGAGGCCTCGGCCGGCGCGAGACCCGCATCGCCGAACAGCAGCTCGATCTTCTGGCCCAGCAGGCCGCCGCGCGCGTTGATCGTCTCCGCGGCCAGCTCGGCGCAGGCCTTGGCCGAAGGGCCGAACAGGCCGGCCGGACCGCTTTGCGGAATCATCACGGCGACCTTCACGGTGCCCGCGGCGACGGCGGCTTGCAAGGCGCCGAGCGCCGACGCCGCGGCGGCCGATTGCAGAAAGTGGCGACGGTCCATCGATGTCTCCTGGGTGGGGTTCGGTTGGCGTGCGAGCGGGTTCGTCAACGGGCCAGCGGTGCCGGCGGCATCGGCGGCAGCGCCGCTTCGACCGCCGCGCCGATGGCCAGCAACCGGCGGTCGCTGCCGGCCGGGCCGTCGAGCGCCAGGCCGACCGGCAACGCGCCACTCAGCCCGATCGGCAGCGACAGGCCCGGCAGGGCCGCGTTGCTGCCGGGATCGGTGTTGCGGATGAAGGTGGCGAAGGTCGGGCAGGCGCGGCCGTTGAGCTCGAAGCTCTCGTCGTCGCCGATCCTGGCGGCCGTGGCCGGCGTGGTCGGAAACACCAGCGCCGCGATACCGGCCTTGGCGAAGGTGTCGGCATAGAGCGCGCGCAGCCGCTGGCGCGCCTGCAGCGCCTGCCGGTACGCGGCTTCGGGCACCGCGCCATCGCCGAGCAGCGGCCCGGCGATGGCCTTGACGTCGGCGCTGCCGATGCCGGCAACCAGTTGCTCGAACGTGATGCCGCGCGAGCGGTCGCGCAGATAGTCCGTCATGTCGCGCACGAACTCGTACAGCGCGACGACGAAGCTGACCTCGCCGTCGAGTTGCGCAAGGCCGGGCAGATCGACCGGCACGAACTCGGCGCCGGCCGAGCGCAAGGCCGCCACCGCGGCATCAGCGCGCGCGCGCACGCCGGGATCGAGGTCTTCCCAGAAGTACGTCTGCGGCTGCCCGAGCCGCAGGCCGCGCAAGGCCACGGCTGGCAGCGGTGCGGCGTCGCCGGTCAGCACGCCGTCCAGCAAGGCCAGATCGGCGACGCTGCGCGCCAGCGGCCCGGCCGTGTCGCGCGTGGCCGAGATCGGCGCGATGCCCTCGGCGCTGACGCGCCCGACCGTCGGCCGAAAGCCCGCTACGCCGCACAGCGCCGCCGGCACGCGCACCGAGCCGCCGGTGTCGGTGCCGATGGCCGCCGGCACCAGCCGCGCCGCCACCGCGGCGCCCGAGCCGCCACTGCTGCCGCCGGGGATGCGCGACAGGTCCCAGGGGTTGCGCACGGCGCCGGTCACCGCGTTGTGGCTCGTGATGCCGAAGGCCAGTTCGTGCAGGCCCAGCTTGCCGGGGATCAGCGCGCCGGCAGCGCGCAGCCGGCGCACCAGTTCGGCGTCGCCCGGCGGATGGCGGCCGTGCAGCGCGCCCGTTCCGTTGCCGCAGGCAAACCCGGCGGCGTCGATGTTGTCCTTCAGCGCGATCGGGATGCCCAGCAGCGGCAGCCGGTCGCCGGCCGCGCGCCGCGCGTCGGCCTGCGCGGCCTGGCGCCGGAGGCCGGCGGCGTCGAAAGCGACGTAGGCGTTGAGCGCCGACGCCGCTTCGGTGCGCGCAATCCATTGCTCGGCCAGATCGGTGCTGCGCGCCGACCCCTGAGCCAGCTCCTGGCCGATCTCGGTGGCCGTGCGGTCGATGAGTTCCATGGCGTCTCCGGTTCGCAGTCCGCAGCGTAGGAGCCGGGCGCCGAAGCGGCACCTATCAGGATCGCTAGGGTGGGGGTCTGCACCGATGGGGCCGGCAGCCGCGGCTGCCTACGATGCACCTGCCTTGAGACCCCCATGCACCTGACCACCACCCAGACGCGAGCGCTCGGCGACGTGATGCGGCTGCTTGCCGAGGCGAGCGATGGCGATGCCTTGCGCGAAGCGCTGGCCCTGCCGATGCTGGAACTGCTGGGCGCCGATCACTACGTGTCGATGGTCTGGAACGTCGACGCGGGACGCTTCGAGCGCTTCACCGCCATCAACGTGTCGGCCGACAGCCTGCGCCACTGGGACGACCACTACCGCTTCGTCGACCCGCTGACCTTCCCAATGATGGAGCGGCGGCGCCCGACCGTGGCGACGCAGATCCTGCGCCAGCCGGAGCTGGCGAAGACCGAGTTCTTCAACGACTTCCTGCGCCCCGAGCAGATGCACTGGGGCATCAACGTCTACTTCTTCTACGAGCGACAGGCGGCGGTGGGCGACTTCCGCATCTGGCGCAAGCGCGAGCGCGGCAACTACGAGGCCAACGAGGTCGAGGTGCTGCGCATGGTCGAGCCCGCGATCGCGGCCGCGCTGGGCCGTCTCGAGTGGGAACGCCAGGCTGCGCCGTCGAGTGAATCGACCGAACGCGCCGAGGCGCTGCTGCAGCGCATGGCCCGCCTGAGCCAGCGCGAGGCCGAGGTGGCGTGGCTGGTGGCCTGCGGCTGCCCGGACAAGCAGATCGCGCGGCGCCTGGAGGTGTGCTATCCGACGGTGCGCTTCCACCTCGCCAACGCCTTCAAGAAGCTGCAGGCCGACAACCGCGCCGCGCTGGCTTCGCGGGTGCAGGCGCTGGTGGAGCAGCGCCGGCAGACCCTCGGCCGCACGGCCGTCAACTGAACGGCCGTCAGATCCCCGAAACCAGCCAGCCGGCGGCGGCCGTGGCCAGCACCACCGCGAACGGCGGCAGCCGACCATCGACCAGCAGCGCAAAGGCCGCCAGCGCCAGGCCGAAGTCGCTGCGCGTGTGGATGCTGCTGGTCCACACCGGGTCGTACAGCGCCGACAACAGCAGCCCGACGACGGCCGCGTTGATGCCGGCCAGCGCCGCCTGTACGCCGGCGCGGCGCCGCAGCGCGTCCCAGAACGGCAAGGCACCCAGCACCAGCAGATAGCCCGGCGCGAAGATGGCCACGAGGAAGAGCACGCCGCCGACCCAGCCCTGCACCGGCGTCGCCATCACGGTGCCCAGATAGGCGGCGAACGTGAACAGCGGACCGGGCACGGCCTGCGCGGCGCCGTAACCGGCCAGGAAGTCGGCGTTGCCGATGGCACCCGCCGGCACGACGACCGACTGCAGCAGCGGCAGCACGACGTGGCCGCCGCCGAACACCAGTGCCCCTGTGCGGAAGAAGCCGTCCAGCAGCAGCCACGGCGGCGAGCCCGTCCACTGCCCCGCGGCGTACAAACCGACGAGCAGCAGCGCGAACACCGCCAGCAAGGCCGCGCCCGCGGCGCGGGACACGCCGCTCAGCGGCTGCCGGTTGAACGCGACCCGGTCAGGCAGCTTCAGCAGCAGTGCACCGGCCACGGCCGCTGCGGCGATGGCGCCGATCTGCCCGGGTGCGCCGGGCAACACCAGCGTCAGCAAGGCCGCGGCAACGGCCAGCGCCGCGCGCGGCCGATCCGGACACAGCGACTTCGCCATCCCCCAAACGGCCTGCGCGACCACGGCCACCGCGACCAGTTTCAAGCCATGCACGACGGCCGACTGCGCCAGCGCGGCGAAGCGCGAGACGCCGTAGCCGAACGCGATCAGCAGCAGCGCCGACGGCAGCGTGAAGCCCAGCCAGGCCGCCAGCGAGCCCGCCCAGCCGGCACGCCGCATGCCGATCGCGATGCCGAGCTGGCTGCTCGACGGCCCCGGCAGAAACTGGCACAGCGCGACGAGGTCGCCGAAGCTCGCATCGTCGAGCCATCGCCGCAGCTCGACGAACTCGGCGCGGAAGTAGCCCAGGTGCGCCACCGGGCCGCCGAACGAGGTCAGGCCCAGGCGCAAAAAGGCCAGAAAGACCGCGAGGGCCGCAGGCGCCCGCGGCGCTGCGGGCGCGGCCGGCGCCGGCTCAGCCGCGGCGCACCCCCGGGTCCACGACCACTTCGCCGTTCTCCTTCGTGAAGTCGGGCAGCCTGGCCACCGGCAGCAGTTCCAGCACCGCTTCCAACGGCCGGCACAACTGGGTGCCCAAGGGCGTGACGACGATCGGCCGGTTGATCAGGATCGGGTGCTGCAGCATCAGGTCGAGCAGTTGCTCGTCGCTCCAGCGCGGGTCGGCGAGGCCGAGTTCCGCATAGGGCGCGGCCTTCTCGCGCAGCACGCTGCGCACCGGCACGCCCATGGCATCGATCAGCCGGCGCAGCGTGGCCTTGTCGGGCGGCGTCTTCAGGTACTCGATGACGGTCGGCTCCAGGCCGGCATGCCGGATCAGCGCCAGCGTGTTGCGCGAGGTGCTGCAAGCGGGGTTGTGATAGATCGTGATCTCGGGCATGGCGTCAGGACAGGATTGTCACGGCAGGCGTCATGCCAAGCCGCTTGGCGCGTCGCGCGAACTTGCGGTCATCGAAAGTCGCGACGCTTTGACAGGCCTTGTAGCTCGCATGATGCAGCGCATCGGCGAAGTCGACGCCGGCATCGCCGGTTGACAGCGCCTGCTCGACCGCCTCCCGATCCTCGACGGTGACGTGGCGCAGCCCGAGCAGGTGCCGCAGCGCCGTCGCGACCTCGGGCTGCGAAAAGCCGTAGTAGCCGCGCAGGACCGACTCGAGTTCGAGCACGACCGTCTTGCTGACCATCAACGCTTGGCCCGACTCGACCACGCGGCGGGCCGCCAGGCGTTGCCGTCGCGCCTGGGCATCGCCGGCGTCGTCGACGTAGTAGCGGGCCAGGACGTTGGTGTCCAGTCCGATCATCGCTTGACCGACGACGCGGGATCCCAATCAGCGGGCACGGACGCACGTCGGCTCTTGAGCAGGCCGAAGCCGCTGGCCGGCGCTGCGGCGGGTGAGCTGCGCACCCGCATCACGACCTGATCGCCGACCAGCGAGAACTCGATCCTGCTGCCTTGCCGGATGCCCAGCCGCTGCCGCAGTGCCTTCGGGATCGTGACCTGGCCCTTGCTGGTGACGGAGGTGGTTTCCATGGCGTCGACGCTGGGGTAATACGCAGTAATACTAGCGCATTGCAGTCGCCGGCCGGCGCCAAGCCTCAGCTCACCGGCGCCAGGTTGACGATGCGCGAGAACAGCTGCCGGTACTCGCGATCGACCTCGCCGCCGAAGTCGGGGTCGCGGTTGAGCTCGAAGGCGGCGTCGATCGCCTGCCAGTCCTCGGCCAGCAGGTGGCGCCGCGCGGCGGGCAGGATCACGCCTTCCTCGCGGCCCATGTGGTCCCACAGGAAGCGCGCGTAGGCCGCCACGTCGGCCTGCAGCGCGCGCGTCAGCTCGGTACGTGCGGCGCCGTCGGCGGCGTCCTCGAGCCGCTTGACCTGCGTGGCCAGCGCCGCCACGAGGTGGTGGTCGCGCTCGTGCTGGCGCTCCAGTTCGTCCAGCTCGGCGCGCGCCTCCTCGCTGCGCAAGCGCAGGCGGCTGAAAAGGTGCTGCTCTTCCTTCGGGTGGTGCAGCTTGAGCGGAAACTCCTGCACGTAGCGCAGCATCGCCGCCATCATCGCCGGGTCGGCGCCGCGGCCCGCGCGCTGGGCCGTGGCCAGCGCGTGCATCCAGGCGTGCATCACCGCCGCCAGCGAGCGGTGCTCGTCGCGGATGATGCCGATCGAGCGCGCCGGCGCCGCCGGCTCGCCGGTGGACGACACCAGCACCGGCAGCCCGGCGTTCATCAGCACCGACAGCGTCTCCGAGGCCAGCGCCATCCCCAGCTTGCCGCGGTGCCCGTGCGAGGCCATGAAGATCAGGTCGGCCCCGCTCGCGCGCGCGGCCTCGACGATGGCCTGCGCCGGCTTGCCGCCGTGCACCGCGTGCTGCGCCTCGCAGGGCACGCCCAGCGCGCGCGCCGCGGCCTCGGCCTTGGCCAGCAGCTCGCGCGCCTTGCCGGCGTAGGCGTAGTGGTAGTCCTGCGGCGCGGTCAGCCGCAGCAGCTCGGCGTCGCCGCGCAGCAAGCCGGCGGCATCGGCCTCGGCGTGAAAGAAGGTGATGCGCGCGGCCAGCGTCCGCGCCAGCGCGACGGCGTTGCCGATGACCTCCACCGACAAATCGGTGGCGTCGATCGGGACGAACAGGTGGCGGTACATGGCGCGGGCTCCGGGCCTGGGGTGGGATCAGGCCTGCAGCTCATGCTAGGCCGCGGCGCGTCGAGGCTTCCTCCCCGCCGCGGGGGGGCTGGCAAGCCCGGGGCTGCGCGGTGCGGAGCCGCCGCTACCATCGGCCGCGTGGCCTCCGCGATCCCCCGTTCCGCCGCCGGCGCGCCCGACGATCTGCTGCTCAAGGTGACCCCGCCACGCGTGCCGCGCCACCAGGTGGCGCGGCCGCGGCTGCAGTCCGACCGTGCCGACCTGCGTGAGCAGCCGCTGCTGCTGGTGCAGGCGCCGGCCGGCTTCGGCAAGACCTCGCTGCTGGCGCAATGGCGGCGCGAGCACCTGGCGCACGGCCGCGTGGTGGCCTGGCTGTCGGCGCAGGCGCGCGACGGCGTGCCCCGCTTCGTGCAGGCGCTGGCGCTGGCGGTGCGCGTCGGCGCCGGACGGCCCACCTTCGGCCACACGCTGCTCGAAGGCACCGTGCCCGCCGGGCTGGAAGGCGTGACCGCCTGGCTGGCCGAGCTGGCGCAGTCGGCGCTGGACGCGGTGCTGATCGTCGACGAGGCCGACCGCCTGCCCGAGCCCACCCGCGAGGCGCTGGCCTACCTGCTGCGCAACGCGCCGGCCAACCTGCGCGCGATCGTCGCGCTGCGCGCCGACGCCGCGCTGGGCGTCGACGACCTCGTCAGCTACGGCCTGGCCACGCCGATCGGGCCGGCGCGGCTGCGCTTTGCGCTCGACGAGACGCTGGACCTGGTGCGCGAGCGCTTCGGCACGCGCGTCGACCGCGACGCCGCCGCGCGGCTGCACGAGCTGGCCGAGGGCTGGCCGCTGGGCCTGCAGCTGGCGCTCTCGGTGATGGCCGCCGGCAGCGACCCGCAGGCCGAGATCTCGGTGCTGGCCGCCCACGGCGGCGCGCTGCGCGGCCAGTTCGTCAACCTGCTGCTGGCCAACCTCGACCCGGCCGACGTCGGCTTCCTGACCCGCATCGCGATCCTCGACCACCTGCACCCGGCGCTGTGCCGCGAGCTGACCGGTGCCGCCGACGCCGCCGAGCGCCTGGCCCGCCTGGTGCGCGACACGCCCGTGTTCGCGGCCAGCGAGGCCAGCGACTGGCTGCGCATGCACGCCCTCGCGCGCGACGAGCTGCGGCGCCGCTTCGACCAGTTGCCGGCCGCCGAGCAAGCCGCGCTGCAGGCGGCGGCCGCCGCCGCGCTGGCCGCGCGCGGCCTGCTGGAAGCCGCCGCCGGCCATGCCCTGGCCGCCGGCCAGCGCGAGGCTGCCTACGACCTGGCCGAGCGCAGCCTGTACGAAAGCCTGATGGCGCACGGCCGCCAGGGCGCGGTGCTGGAATGGCTGGCCCGGTTGCCGGCCGACGAGCTGGACCGCCGGCCGCGCCTGCTGCTGGCCGCCGCCTGGTCGCTGGCGCTGAGCGAGCGGCACGAGGAAGCCAACCGTTACATCGAACGCATCCTGACGCGGCCCGAGGCCGACGCCGCGCTGCGCTGCGAATGCGCGCTGATCCAGAGCGGCGCCGCGGTCTGGGCCGACGACCCCGACCGCTTCGCCGCGCTGCACGACCCCTGGGCGCAGAACCCGCCGCTGGCCGACGCGACGCTGCTGCAGGTGCACGCCAACCGCTCGGCCTTCCGCACGTTGCTGGAAGGCGAGCCGGCGCTGGCCCGGCTGCGCCAGCAGCAGGCGCCGCAAGGCGCCGCGGGGCCGGCGCAGGGTTACCTGGCGCGTTGGGGCGACGTCATCCTCGGGTTGTCGTACCTGTGGGAAGGCCAGGTGCTGCTGGCCGACAAGCTGCTGCGGCCCACGCTGGCGCGCGCCGAGGCCGACCTCGGCCGCCGCAGCCCCTTCACCACGATCCTGGCCGCCGTGCTGGCCGCCGCGCTGTGGGAGCGCGACCAGCCCGGCGAGGCCGCTGCGCTGCTGGCCAACCGGCTGGACGTGCTGGAGCGCGGCGCGCTGCCCGAGGCGGCACTGCTGGGCTTTCGGACGATGGCGCGCATCGCCGCCGCCGAGGGCGCCGAGCACCGCGCGCTGGAGCTGCTGGGCGCGCTGGACGCCGTGGGCCTGGCCCGCCGGCTGCCTCGGCTGCGCATCGCCAGCCTCGCCGACCAGGTGCGGCTGCACGCGCGGCGCTTCCGCCCCGAGACCTGCCGCGAGCTGTGCGCGCAGATCGACGCCCGCCTGGCCGAGCCCGATGCGCCGCAGGGCCGGCTTTGGCGGCGCCACGTGATGCTGCTGCGCGAAGTGGCGCTGGCCCATGCCGCCGTCGCCGCGCAGGACTGGCGCCGCGCGGCCGATGCGCTGGCGCGCGCCGACGGCCAGGCCCAGGCGCTGCGCCTGGGGCGGCTGCACATCGAGCTGCTGGCGCTGCGCGCGTGGGTGCTGGACCGCTGCGGCGAGAAGGCGCTGCCGCTGTTGCGCGAGGCCGCCGATCTGGCCGCCACCTACGGGCTGCTGCGCGTGTTCGACGACGCCCACCCCGCGCTGGGCGACTGGGCGCGCCAGGCGCTGGGGTCGGCCGGCGCGGCCGCGGCCGGCGCCGGCCCCGGGTCGCTGGCCGCGCCGATGCGCGCCCCGCAGCCGGCGCCGACGCCCGCGTCGCGCGCCCGCTCCACCCCCAGCATGGCGCTGACGCCCAAGGAGCGCGAGGTGCTCGAGCTGCTGGCGCGCAACCTCTCCAACAAGGAGATCGGCCTGGCGATGCAGGTCGGCGAAGAAACCATCAAGTGGCACCTGAAGAACCTGTTTGCCAAGCTGGACGCCGGCACCCGCAAGCAGCTGGTGCAGCGCGCGCGGCTGCTCGGGCTGCTCGACGACCGCGCGGCCTGAGGGCCGCCCCGCCCTCCCCCCTCCACGCTGGGGGGCTTGCGGCGCCGGCCGCTTCCTAAGCTCCTCCTCGTCAACACCGCCCCTGTGTCCGGGGCGCCGGAGGAGACCCATGACCCTTGCCACCCCCGAAGCACCGGCCGTCGTGCGGCCGGCATTCAAGGTCGAGCCGCTGACCTGCTCGATCGGCGCCGAACTGGTCAACCTCAGCCTCGGCGACGCCGTGCGCGACGATGATCTGTTCCGCGAGATCTACGCCGCGCTGCTGAAGCACAAGGTGCTGTTCCTGCGCGAGCAGACGCTGGACCGGCTCTCGCGCGTCGACCACATGGCCTTCGCGCAGCGCCTGGGCAAGCTGGAGGACCACCCGATGGCCCCCAGCCACCCCGAGGCGCCGGGCCTGGTGCAGATCTACAAGAACCCCGACAGCCCGATCGACCGCTACGAGAACGCCTGGCACACCGACGGCACCTGGCGCGAGACGCCGCCGCTGGGCTGCGTGCTGCGCTGCATCGAGTGCCCGCCGGTGGGCGGCGACACCATGTGGGCCAACATGGCGCTGGCCTACGAGCGTCTGCCCCAGGACGTGAAGGCCGAGATCGCCGAGCTGTGGGCCAGCCACAGCTTCAACGCCTCGTTCGCCGCCGCGATGCCGCGCGACAAGCGCCTGGCCCTGCGCGCGCAGTACCCCGATGCCGAGCACCCGGTGGTGCGCACGCACCCCGAGACGGGCGAGAAGGTGCTGTTCGTCAACGCCTTCACCACGCACTTCGTGAACTACCACGACAAGTCGCGCGTGCGCGTCGGCCAGGACTACAACCGCGGCAGCCAGGCGCTGCTGCAGTACCTGATCGGCCAGTCCGAGATCCCCGAGTACCAGGTGCGCTGGCGCTGGAAGCCCTACTCGGTGGCCATCTGGGACAACCGCGCCACCACGCACTACGCGGTGATGGACTACCCGCCCAGCCACCGCAAGATGGAACGCGCCGCCATCGTCGGCGACAAGCCGTTCTGACCCCCATCCCACCGCAACACAGGAGAACCTCACCATGAACTTCCAGGACGGCTCGCTCTTCCCCGAGAACCAGGAACGGCTCGTCATCACCTGCGCCCCCTACGGCCCCGAGTGGATGCCGTCGGACTTTCCGGAGGACATCCCCGTCTCGATGGCCGACCAGGTGCAGAAGGCGGTCGACTGCTACAACGCCGGCGCCACCGTGCTGCACGTCCACGTGCGCGAGGCGGACGGCAAGGGCAGCAAGCGGCTGTCCAAGTTCAACGAGCTGCTGGCCGCCATCCGCGCCCGCGTGCCCGATCTCATCCTGCAGGTCGGCGGCTCGATCAGCTTCGCGCCCGAGACCGAGGGCGAAGCGGCCAAGTGGCTGTCCGACGACACGCGCCACATGCTGGCCGAGCTGCTGCCCACGCCCGACCAGGTGACCATCGCGATCAACACCAACCAGATGAACGTGGTCGAGCAGATGTGCGAGGCCGACATCGCCGGCACCTCGCTGGCCGACCCGGCGCTGGGCCGCGCTTACCGCGAGATGACCATCCCGGCCGGCCCGGAATGGGTGGAAGAGCACATCCGCCGCCTCTCGGCGCGCGGCATCCAGACGCACTTCCAGCTCGCCAACATCACGCAGCTCGAAACCGTCGAACGCATGATGCGCCGCGGCGTCTGCAACGTGCCGCTGATCCTCACCTGGGTGGCCATCGGCGGCGGCTTCGACCAGCCCAATCTCTACAACCTGGCCAACTTCGTGCGCGCCGTGCCGGACGGCGCGGTGCTGACGCTGGAAACCAGCATGCTCAACGTGCTGCCGACCAACATGATGGCCATCGCGATGGGCCTGCACGTGCGCTGCGGCATCGAAGACAACATCTGGCAGCAGGACCGCAAGGCCAAGATGGGCTCGGTGCGGCAGATCGAGCAGCTCACGCGCATCAGCCGCGAGTTCGGCCGCGAGGTGGCCAGCGGCAAGGAAGCGCGCCGCATCTACCGCATCGGGGAGTTCTACAAGAACGCCGACGAGACGCTGGCCCGCAACGGCTTCGCGCCCAACCGCCGCCACGGGCAGCGCGGCTTCCTGCAGCACGCCTGAGCGCGGGCCGGTCGGCACCATGACCGAAGCCACCGTGCTGATCGTGCCCGGCCTGCGCGACGCGGTGCCCGGGCACTGGCAGACGCTGCTGGAGCCCAGGCTCGCGCGCGTGCGCAGCGTGCCGCCCATGGGGCGCACCGAGCTGGACTGCGCGGCGCGCGTCGATGCGATCGAGCGCGCGGTGCAGGCGATCGTTGGCCCGATCGTGATCGTCGCGCACAGCGGCGGCTGCATCATGGTGGCGCACTGGGCACGGCGCAGCAAGCGCGCCGTTCACGGTGCCTTGCTGGCCACGCCACCCGACTTCGACACCGCGATGCCCGAGGGCTATCCCACGCTGGCGCAGCTGGGCGCGGCGGGCTGGCTGCCGGTGCCGCGCGCGCGGCTGCCGTTTCGCAGCATCGTCGCGGCCAGCCGCAACGACCCGCTGGGCCGCTTCGAACGCGTGGCCGGCCTGGCGCGCGACTGGGGCAGCGAGCTGGCCGACCTGGGCCAGGCCGGGCACCTCAACCCCGCCTCGGGCCACGGCGAGTGGCCGCAGGCCGAGCACTTCATCGCCCGGCTCGCCGCCGTGCATTGATTCGACAACAAGGACGACAACCATGGCCCGTGCCATCCGCTTCCATGCCATCGGCGGCCCCGAGGTGCTCCAGCTCGAGACCGTGCAGGTCGGCGAGCCCGGCCCCGGCCAGGCGCGCGTGCGCCACAGCTACGTGGCCGTCAACTTCATCGACGTCTACTTCCGCACCGGCCGCTACCCGCTGCCGCTGCTGAATCAGGAAGGATCGGGCCTGGGCAGCGACGCCGTCGGCGTGGTCGAGGCCGTCGGCCCCGGCGTCGATGGCGTCAAGCCCGGTGACCGCGTGGGTTACCTGTTGGGCCCGCAAGGCGCCTACAGCGATGTGCGGGTGATGCCGGCGGAGGTGCTGATCCCGCTGCCCGGCGGCATCAGCGACCGCAGCGCCGCCACGCTGATGATGAAGGGGCTGACGGCGCAGTACCTGTTCCGCCAGGTCTTCCCGCTGCACGGCGGCGAGACCATCCTGTACCACGCGGCCGCCGGCGGCGTGGGCCTGGTGGCCTGCCAGTGGGCGCGGGCGATCGGCGTCACGATGATCGGCACCGTCAGCACCGAGGCCAAGGCCAAGGTGGCGCGCGAGCACGGCTGCGCGCACGTCATCGTCACCGGCGGCATGACGGCCGAGGACATGGCGCGCGAGATCCCCAAGCAGGTCAAGGAGATCACCGGCGGCCGCGGCGTGCCGGTGGTCTACGACTCGGTGGGCCGCGACACGCTGCTGGCCTCGCTCGACAGCCTGCAGCCGCGCGGCTCGCTGGTCAGCAACGGCACCACCTCGGGGCCGGTGCAGATCGACACCACGCTGCTGGCGATGAAGGGCTCGCTGTGGGTCACGCGGCCGGCGATGGTGCACTACGCGGCGCCGCGCAGCCAGATGCTGGCGATGGCCGACGAGCTGTTCGACCACGTGCTGGCCGGCCGCATCAGCGGCCAGCCGCAGCAGGAGTTCCCGCTCGAGCGCGCCGCCGATGCGCACCGCGCGCTGGAATCGCGCGCCACCACCGGCGCCACCGTCCTCACGCTGTAGGCGACCCGCCATGGACCTCAACGCCCTGGGCCAGGCGCCGGCGCGCGACGGCTACCTGTTCGGCCGCGGCCCGGCCTGGTTCGCCTTCGGCATGACGCTGGCGCTGATGATCTTCGACTACGTCGACCGCCAGATCATCGTCTCGCTGTTCCCGCACCTCAAGGCGGCGTGGGGGCTGTCGGACAAGCAGCTCGGCGCGCTGGTCTCGGTGGTCTCGCTGACGGTGGCGCTGGGCGCGCTGCCGGTGGCGCTGTTCGCCGACCGCGTCAGCCGCGTCAAGAGCATCGTCGCCATGGCCACGCTGTGGAGCCTGGCGACGATTTCCTGCGTCTGGGCGCGCGGCTACGGCAGCCTGGTGGCGGCGCGCGCGATGGTGGGCTTGGGCGAGGCCGGCTACGGCTCGGTGGGCGCGGCGCTGATCGCCAGCCACTTCCCGGCCCGCCTGCGCGGCGCGCTGCTGGCGGGCTTCTTCGCGTCGGCCTCGGTCGGCTCGGTGCTGGGCGTGCTGCTGGGCGGCGTGATCGCCGAACACTGGGGCTGGCAGGCGGCGTTCGGCGTCGTCGGCGTGCCGGGCCTGGTGCTGGCGCTGCTGTACCTGAAGGTGCGCGACTACCGCACCATCTCGATGGAGCCGGCACTGGAGGCCAAGCGCCGCAGCGTGGGCCAGGCGGCGCTGCACATCGCGCGGCTGCTGGTGCGCTCGCGCACCATGCTGTGGGTGTGCGTGGGCGGCGCGGCGCAGCTGGTGGTGGTGTCGGCGCTGTGGTCGTGGCTGCCGAGCTTCCTCAACCGCGTCCACGGCGTGGCGCCGGCCCGCGCCGGTGCCCAGGCCGCGCTGGTGGTGCTGGCCGGCGCTGCCGGCGCGGTGCTGTGGGGCGCCGTGGTCGACCGCGCCGGTGCGCGGGCACCGCGCCGCAAGCTGGCCACGATGGCGGCGCTGTGCCTGCTGTCGATGGTGGTGCTGGTGGCCGCCTTCGCCTGGGTGCCGCCGCAGGCGCAGTTCGGCGCCATCGTGCTGGGCGGGTTGCTGGCCACCTGCACCGTGGGGCCGGTGTCGGCGATCGTGATCGACGTCATCCACCCCGGCGTGCGCGCCACCGGCTCGTCGGTGCTGGCGCTGTTCCAGAACCTGTTCGGGCTGGCCGCCGGCCCCTTCCTGGCCGGCGTGCTGTCCGACGCCTGGGGCCTGACGCCGGCGCTCAGCGCGATGCCGCTGTTCGCGCTGGTGGCGGCGGCCGCCTTCTTGCTGGCCGCGCGCAGCTACGAAAGCGACAAGGCGCGCGCCGCCGAGCCGCTGGACGCCGAGGGGGCCGCTGCCGAGCCCCACCCGGCCTGATCAACCGAAACGAAAGACCTCTTGCGATGAACGGCTCAATGATGCAGCAGCCGCTGCTAATCTCCTCGTTGCTGATCCACGCCGAGCGCCACCATGGCGATCAGCAGGTGGTGTCGCGCCGCGTGGAAGGCGACATCCACCGCAGCACCTACCGCGAGCTGGCCGCGCGCTCGCGCCGCCTGGCCAACGCGCTGGCGACGCTGGGCGTCAAGCAAGGCGAGCGCGTGGCCACGCTGGCCTGGAACGGCTACCGCCACCTGGAGCTGTACTACGCCGTCAGCGGCTCGGGCGCGGTGCTGCACACGCTGAACCCGCGTCTGCACCCCGACCAGGTGGTCTGGATCGCCGACCATGCCGAGGACCAGGTGCTGTGCTTCGACTTGAGCTTCCTGCCGCTGGTGGAGGCCGTGGCGGCACGCGTGAAGACCGTGCGCCACTTCGTGCTGATGAGCGATCGCACGCACCTGCCCGCGGCCACCACGATCCCCAACCTGCTGTGCTACGAGGACCTGCTGGACGCGACCGACGACCGCTTCGACTGGCCCGTGTTCGACGAGAACAGCGCCAGCTCGCTGTGCTACACCTCGGGCACCACGGGCAACCCCAAGGGCGCGCTGTACAGCCACCGCTCGACGCTGCTGCACACCTACGCGGCGGCGCTGCCCGATTCGCTGCAGTGCTCGGCGCGCGACAGCGTGCTGCCGGTGGTGCCGATGTTCCACGTCAACGCCTGGGGCCTGCCCTACGTGGCCTGCATGGTGGGCGCCAAGCTGGTGCTGCCCGGCCCCTTCCTCGACGGCAAGAACCTGCACGAGCTGTTCGAGGCCGAGGGCGTCACCGTCTCGGCCGGCGTGCCCACCGTGTGGCAGGGGCTGCTGGCGCACGTGGAGGCCAACCGGCTGCGCTTCTCGACCATGCGCCGCACCATCATCGGCGGCTCGGCCTGCCCGCCGGCGATGATGCGCGCCTTCCAGGAGCGCTACGACGTGCAGGTGCTGCATGCCTGGGGCATGACCGAGCTCAGCCCGCTGGGCACCGCCTGCACCTTCAAGCCGGCGCACCTGGCCTTGGCGCCCGAAGAGCGCCTGGCCGTGCAGGCCAAGCAGGGCCGCGCGGTGTTCGGCGTCGACCTCAAGATCGTCGACGACGAAGGCCAGCCGCTGCCCTGGGACGGCAAGGCCTCGGGCGAACTGCTGGTGCGCGGGCCCTGGGTGATCGGCAGCTACTTCAAGGGCGAAGGCGGCGACCCGTTGATCGATGGCTGGTTTCCGACCGGCGACGTGGCCACCATCGACGCCGACGGCATGATGCAGATCACCGACCGCAGCAAGGACGTCATCAAGTCCGGCGGCGAGTGGATCGGCTCGATCGACCTCGAGAACATCGCGATGGCGCACCCCGAGGTGGCGATGGCCGCCTGCATCGCCGCGCGCCACCCCAAGTGGGACGAGCGGCCGCTGCTGGTGGTCGTCAAGAAGCCCGGCGCGGCGCTGACGCGCGAGGCGCTGCTGCAGTTCTACGAAGGCAGGATCGCGCGCTGGTGGACGCCCGACGACGTGGTCTTCGTCGACGCCATCCCGCTGGGCGCCACCGGCAAGGTGCAGAAGAACAAGCTGCGCGAGCAGTTCAAGGACCACGCGCTGCCCGTGGCCTGATGCGATGACGACCACTGCACATCGAGCACCGGCCGCGCGCGCGGCCCGACTGCGCGCGCTGGTGCCCGGCTTCACGGCCTGCGCCGTGGTGGCCGCGGCCGCCGCCTTCCTGGGCGAGCACTACGGCGCGCCGGTGCTGCTGTTCGCGCTGCTGCTGGGCCTGGCGATGAACTTCCTCGCGGCAGACCCTGATGGCCCTTGCGCGCCGGGCATCGCCTTCGTCGCCAAGACCGTGCTGCGTGTCGGCGTCGCGCTGCTGGGCCTGCGCATCACGCTGGCCCAGGTCACCGCGCTCGGCCTCGGCCCGGTGGCGTTGGTGCTGCTGAGCGTGGCGCTGACCATCGCGCTGTCGATGGTGGCCGCACGGCTGCTGGGCTTCCAGACGCTGTTCGGCCTGCTGACCGGCGGCGCCACCGCGATCTGCGGCGCTTCGGCGGCGCTGGCGCTGGCCGCCGCGCTGCCGGCCCATCCGCAGAAGGAGCGCGCGACGCTGTTCACCGTGATCGGCGTCAGCGTGCTGTCCACCACGGCGATGGTGGTCTACCCGCTGATCGGCCGCTGGCTGGGGCTGGACCCGCAGCACGCCGGCATCTTCATCGGCGCCACCATCCACGACGTGGCCCAGGTGGTCGGCGCCGGCTACAGCCTGGGCCAGCAGGCCGGCGACGCGGCCACGCTGGTCAAGCTGCTGCGCGTGGCGATGCTGGTGCCGGTGATCGTGCTGGCCGCGGCGCTGACGCGCCGGCGCCTGGCCGCTGAAGGCGCCACCGGCGCCGGCGGCCCGCGGCCGCCGCTGCTGCCCGGCTTTGCCGTCGCCTTTGCGCTGCTGGTGGCGATCAACAGCACCGGCGTCGTGCCGGCCGCGCTGCAGACGCTGGGCAGCGATGCCTCGCGCTGGTGCCTGGTGCTGGCCATCGCCGGCATCGGCATGAAGACGCAGCTCAAAGAGCTGGCCGCCGTCGGCTTGAAGCCGGTGGCCTTGATGATCGGCGAGACCGTGTTTCTCGCCGTGCTGGTGCTGGCGCTGATGCGCTGGCTGACCTGAAGCACCCGAAGAACCTGTAGGACGATAAGCACCATGACGACTGCTCTTTCCCCCGCCGCCGCGGCGACACCCTCCTCCCCGCGCCGGCCGGCACGCCGCGCGCTGCTGGCCGCCTCGGCGCTGGCGCTGCTGGGCGGCGCCCGCGCGGCCCATGCGCAGGGCTATCCGTCCAAGCCGATCCGCATCGTCGTCGCCGGCCCGGCCGGCGGCAGCGCCGACGTGATCGCGCGGCTGGTCGGCGAGCCGATGGCGCGCGAGCTGGGCCAGCCCGCGGTCATCGAACCCAAGCCCGGCGCGGCCGGCGCACTGGCCGTGGGCGACATGGTGCAGGCGCCGCACGACGGCTACACGCTGCTGGTGGGCGTGAACTCGCTGGTCAGCGAGATCCCGCACATCGTCAAGCTGCGCATCGACATGACGCGCGAACTGCGCCCACTGGTCGAGCTGGCCCGCGGCGGCCTGGTGCTGGTGGGCAGCCCCGGCTTCCCGCCGCGCACGCTGGCCGAGCTGGTGCGCTACGTCAAGGCCCACCCGGGCCAGGTCAACGTGGCCAGCTACAGCGCCGGCACGCTCAGCCACGTGCTGGGCCTGCTGCTCAACCAGGCGGCTGGCATCGACCTCGCGCATGTGGGCTACAAGGGCTCCACCCCGGCGCTGACCGACGTGATGGGCGGCCACGTGCCGCTGATGTTCGACGGCATCGCCACCAGCCTGCCGCTGATCAAGGCCGGCAAGATCAAGGCTTATGCGGTGAGCACGCCGCGCCGCTCGCCGGTGCTGCCCGACGTGCCCACCTTCACCGAGCTGGGCTACCCCAAGCTGGAAGCCCTGTCCTGGATGGGCCTGTGGTCCTCGCCCGACGTGCCGGCGCCGGTGCAGGCGCGGGTGCGCGAAGCGGCGTTCAAGGTGCTGAAGCAGCCCGCGGTGCGCGACAGGTTGCTGGAGCTCGGCTTCGACGTCGGCGCGCCGCGCAGCAGCGACGAGATGGCCGCCGGGCTGAAGGCCGACTACGAGCGCGTGGGCGCGGTGCTGCAGTCGATCGGGTTCAAGCCGGAGTAGGCACGGCGGCTGGCTGACGCGCCCCGCAGGCGGGGCGACGTCCGCGACGCCGGTGAGCTTTCGAGCGGGCCGGCGCACAGCGCCTGAGCGCGCGTGCTACAACGGCCTTCGTGAAGCCGCTGGTCGTCGCTCCTTCGATTCTGTCTGCCGACTTCGGCCGCCTCGCCGAAGAGGTGCGCGCGGTCGACGCCGCGGGTGCGGATTGGATTCACGTCGATGTGATGGACGGCCGCTTCGTGCCGAACCTCAGCTTCGGTGCGGTCGTCATCGAAGCCGTCCGGCGCGCCACCGCCAAGCCGCTGAACGTGCACCTCATGGTCGTCGAGCCGGAGCGGCTGCTCGACGACTTCGTGCGCGCCGGCGCCGACCATCTGCTGATCCATGCGGAGCCGTCGTCGACGATCCATCTGCACCGCACGCTCTCGCGCGTGCGCGAGCTGGGCAGGAAGGCCGGCGTCGTCCTCAATCCGGCGAGCCCGGTCGCGTTGGTCGAGCAGGTGCTGCACCTTTGCGACATGGTCCTCGTCATGAGCGTCAACCCGGGGTTCTCGGGCCAGGCGTTTCTGCCCGAGGTGCTGCCCAAGATCGCTGACTTGCGCAGGCTCTGTGCCGCGCGCGGGCTCGACCCGTGGATCGAAGTCGACGGCGGCTTGAGCGGCGACAACGCCTGGCGCGTGGTCGAGGCCGGCGCCAACGCGCTGGTCGCCGGGTCGGCGGTCTTCGGCAGCCGGAACTACGCCGAAGCCATCGCGAGCTTGCGCGCCCACGCCCCGCCGCGCTGAGCCGCCGCGTCGGACGCTTCCTACGGTGAGTCGGCAGATCCTCTGTTGCACACGCCGTCGGCAAGCGCTACGGTCGTTGCTCGACGTCGCCTTTGCAAAATCCGTGCAACGCGGTCCACGACGTGGCGCCGAGACGATGGCATCAAGGAGTGACGCATGCAACTCGGAATGATCGGCTTGGGGCGGATGGGCTCCAACATGGTTCGACGACTGATGAAGGACGGCCACCAGTGCGTGGTGTTCGACGTCCACGCCGATGCGGTGAAGGCGCTTGCCGCCGATGGCGCAACCGGCGCCGCGTCCGTGAAGGATCTCGTTGCCAAGCTGGCGGCGCCGCGGGCGATCTGGATGATGGTTCCCGCGGCGATCGTCGACAAGGTGCTCGGCGACGTCGCGCCGCTGCTGTCGCCGGACGATGCCGTGATCGACGGCGGCAACTCCTACTACCACGACGACATCAGGCGCGCCAAGGCGCTGGGCGGCAAGAAGATCCACTACGTGGACGTCGGCACCAGCGGCGGCGTTGCCGGCCAGGAGCGCGGCTACTGCCTGATGATCGGCGGCGAGACGCCCGTCGTCGAACGCCTGACGCCGGTCTTCGCGTCGCTCGCGCCCGGCGCCGGAGCGATCGAGCGCACGCCGGGTCGCAGCGGCGCGCTGTCGAATGCCGAGCAGGGCTTTCTGCATTGCGGACCGAACGGTGCCGGCCATTTCGTCAAGATGGTGCACAACGGCATCGAGTACGGCGTGATGGCCGCGTACGCCGAGGGTCTGAACGTGCTGCGCAACGCCAACGTCGGCAAGCGCGACCAGGCCACCGATGCCGAGACGACGCCGCTGCGCCATCCCGAGCTGTACCAGTTCGACCTCGACCTGCCCGAGATCACCGAAGTGTGGCGACGCGGCAGCGTGATCGCGTCGTGGCTGCTCGACCTGACCGCCGGCGCGCTGTTGCAGGATCCCGAACTCGCGGCCTACGGCGGCCGCGTCTCCGATTCCGGCGAAGGGCGCTGGACGCTCGAAGCCGCCATCGACGAGGGCGTTCCGGCTCACGTGCTGAGTGCGGCGCTGTTCAATCGCTTCGCGTCGCGTGGCGACGGCGGCTTCGCCAATCAGGTCTTGTCGGCGATGCGCCACGCCTTCGGCGGGCATGTCGAGAAGCCGGCCGGGGACCGCGCATGATCACCTCGGCCGCAGCGCCGGCGCGCTCCGATGCGCTGGTCGTCTTCGGCTTCACCGGCGACCTCGCCAACAAGAAGATCCTGCCGGCGCTCTACGGCATGGTCAAGCGCGGCGGGCTCGACGTGCCGGTGATCGGCGTCGCCTCGACGCCGCTCACCGACGAGCAGGTGCGGCAGCGCTTGCGCGACAGCATCCAGCACGCAGCCGGCATCGACGATGCGCAGGCCTTCGACAAGCTGCTGGCCCTGGTTCGCTACGTCGCAGGCGACTACAGGAAGCCGGCGACCTTCACGGCGCTCAAGGCCGCGCTCGGCGCAGCGGTGCGTCCGGCGCACTACCTCGCGATCCCGCCGGCACTGTTCGAGACCGTCATCCGCAGCCTCGGCTCGGCAGGACTGGCGGCCAACGCCAGGGTGATCATCGAAAAGCCGTTCGGCCGCGACCTCGCTTCGGCGATCGCGCTCGACGCGGTCGCGCACGCCATCTTCCCCGAGGCGTCGATCTTCCGGATCGACCACTACCTCGGCAAGGGGGCGATCATGAACATCCTCTACTTTCGTTTCGCCAATTCCTTTCTCGAGCCGATCTGGAATCGCAACCACGTCTCCAGCGTCCAGGTCACGCTGGCCGAGGACTTCGGCATCGGCGATCGCGGCGGCTTCTACGAAAGCGCCGGCGCCTTGCGCGACGTCGTCGAGAACCACCTGTTCCAGATCGTCGCCCTGCTGGCGATGGAGCCGCCGGCGACACGAAGTTTCGCCGCCGTGCACGCCGAAAAGGCCGGCGTCTTCCAGGCGATGCGCAAGCTCACCGCACGCGACATCGTGCGTGGCCAGTACGAGGGCTATCGCGCCGAGAAGGGCGTCGCGCCGGATTCCGACGTCGAGACCTTCTGCGCGGTGCGGCTGTTCATCGACTCGTGGCGCTGGGCCGGCGTGCCTTGGTATCTGCGCACCGGAAAGTTCCTGCCGACCAGTGCCGCCGAGGTGCTGGTCCAGCTCGACCGTCCGCCGCAACAGCTGTTCGACGACCGCGAGCCGCCCGGCGAGCGGCCGAACTACGTGCGCTTCAAGCTCCAACCGAAGGCGGCGATCGCCATCGCCGCGCGCGTCAAGCGGCCCGGCAAGGGATTCGTCGGCGAGCAGCGCGAGCTCTTCCTGTGCGAGAACGAAGCCGGCGAGGAGCCGACCTACGAGCGCCTGATCGGCGATGCGATGGCCGGCGACGGGTCGCTGTTCACGAGCCAGGACGCCGTCGAAGCGGCGTGGGCGGTCGTCGACGACGTGCTCGTCGATCATCCACCGGCACTGCCCTATGCACGGGGCTCGTGGGGGCCCCGCGCGGCCGACGACCTGATCGCCGAAGATGGCGGCTGGCACGCGCTCGGTGCCAGCGAAAGGTGTCCGCCATGAGCGTCGCGAAGCCCAGCGTCGTCTTCCTGCTCGACGTCGACAACACGCTGCTCGACAACGACCGCGTCATCGTCGACCTGCGGCGCCATCTCGTGCACGAGTTCGGCGCCGAGAGCGCCGAGCGCTACTGGGCGATCTTCGAGCAACTGCGCACCGAGCTGGGCTACGCCGACTACCTGGGCGCGCTGCAGCGCTACCGCGACGCGATCACGCACGGCGGCAACCACGATCACCGGCTGCTGCAGATGTCGCACTTCCTGCTCGAGTATCCGTTTGCCGAGCGTCTCTATCCGCACGCGCTCGCGGTCGTGGCGCGGCTCGCGACACTGGGCACGCCGGTCATCCTGACCGACGGCGACGTCGTCTTCCAGCCGCGCAAGGTGCAGCGCTCGGGCCTGTGGGACGCCGTGCAAGGCCGGGTGCTGATCTACGTCCACAAAGAGCAGCAACTCGACCAGGTGCAGCAGCTGTTCCCGGCCGAGCGCTACGTCCTGGTCGACGACAAGCTGCGCCTGCTGACGGCTGCCAAGCAGGTGCTGCATGACCGCCTCGTCACGGTCTTTCCGCGTCAGGGCCACTACGCCCAGGATGCGGCCGAGATCGCACGCTACCCGGCCGCCGACTGCACCGTCGACGCGATTGGCGAGTTACTCACACTCGACCTGCGCGCCCTCGTCGACGGACCCTCTCCGGAGATCACACGATGAATGCCAACACCCATGCGCTGCATGCGCTCGGCCAGAGCCTGTGGCTCGACAACATCACACGCACGCTGCTCGACGACGGCACGCTCGCGCGCTACATCGCCGAGCTGTCGGTCACCGGACTGACGTCGAACCCGACGATCTTCGAGCACGCGATCGGCAAGGGCAACGCCTACGACCGCCAGATCGGCGAGCTTGCGCAGGCAGGCAAGTCGGGCGAAGCGCTTTTCTTTGCCCTCGCCATTGCCGACCTGGTCCGGGCGGCGGACCTGTTCCGTCCGGCCCACGACGCCAGCGGCGGCGTCGACGGCTGGGCGTCGCTGGAGGTGTCGCCATTCCTCGTCGACGACACGGCCGGCACGATCGCAGCGGCGGCGCGCCTGCATGCGCAAGCGCAGCGGTCCAACCTCTTCATCAAGATTCCGGGCACGCCGGCCGGCGCCAAGGCGATCGAGGAGTCGATCTTTGCCGGCGTGCCGATCAACGTCACCTTGCTGTTCTCGCGCGAGCAGTACCTCGTGTCCGCCGAGGCGTACCTGCGGGCGATCGAGCGTCGCCTCGAAGCCGGGCGCGACCCGCGGGTGGCGTCGGTCGCATCGCTGTTCGTCAGCCGCTGGGACGTCGCGGTCCAGGGCCAGGTGCCGCGCGACCAGCACAACCGGCTCGGCATTGCGATCGCCCAGCGCACCTACAAGGCGTATCGCGAGTTGCTCGCGTCGCCGCGCTGGGCACGGCTGGCGAAGGCGGGCGCCATGCCGCAGCGGATGCTGTGGGCGAGCACGGGCATGAAGGACCCCGAAGGCCGCGACACGCTCTACGTCGAGGCGCTGGCGGCGCCCGACACGATCGACACGCTGCCGGACAAGACGCTGCTCGCCTTCGCCGACCACGGCAAGGTCGGGCCGCCGATGGCCGTCAACGGCGGCGACGCCGAGCGGACCCTCGCCGAGTTCGCGCGCCTGGGCGTCGACATCGACGCGCTCGCCCTGCGCCTGCAGCAAGAGGGTGGCGACGCATTCAAGAAGTCGTGGACCAGCCTGCTCGACGTGATTCGCCAGAAGAGCACGCAGGCCGCCTGACGGCGTCAGCGCCATGGCCGCAAGCATCAGTCCCCTGGCCGGCAAGCCGGCTCCGCCATCGTCGTTGGTCGACGTCGCCAGGCTCGTCACCGCTTACTACACCGGCGTTCCCGACCCCGGCGTCGCGGCCCAGCGGGTCGCGTTCGGCACCTCGGGCCATCGCGGCTCGTCGCTCGAGCTGTCGTTCAACGAAGCGCACGTCGTCGCGATCACGCAGGCGATCTGCCGACATCGCCGCGAGCAGGGCATCGACGGCCCGCTCTTCCTCGGCATCGACACCCACGCGCTGTCGACGCCGGCCGGCGCAAGCGCGCTCGAAGTGCTGGCTGCCAACGGCGTCGAGACCATGCTCGCGGCCGACGACGAGTACACGCCGACGCCCGCCGTCTCGCACGCCATCCTCCACCACAACCGGGGTCGCCGCTCGGGGCTGGCCGACGGCATCGTCGTGACCCCGTCGCACAACCCGCCCGACAACGGCGGCTTCAAGTACAACCCGCCCGACGGCGGCCCCGCCGCGACCGCGATCACGGCCGCGATCGAGAAGGCCGCCAACGAGCTGCTCGGCCCGGGTCTTGCCGGCGTCAAGCGACTCCCCTACGCGAAGGCGCTGGCCGCGACGACGACGCACCGCCACGACTATCTCGGCGCGTACGTCGGCGACCTCGGCAGCGTGCTCGACTTCGATGCCATCCGCGGCGCCGGCATCCGCATGGGCGTCGACCCGCTGGGCGGCGCCGGCGTCCACTACTGGCCCCGCATTGCCGAGCAGTACCGGCTCGACCTCACCGTCGTCAGTGACGTCGTCGATGCAACCTTTCGCTTCATGACGCTCGACTGGGACGGCCAGATCCGCATGGACCCGTCGTCGCGCTACGCGATGCAGCGCCTGCTGGCGATGAAGGATCGCTTCGACATCGCGTTCGCGTGCGACACCGACCACGACCGGCACGGCATCGTCACGCCGGCCGGGCTGCTGGCGCCGAACGCGTACCTGGCAACGATGATCGACTTCCTGTTCAGGCATCGGCCGCAGTGGCCCGCGGCGGCCGCGGTCGGCAAGACCGTCGTCAGCACGCAGCTCATCGACCGCGTCGCCGGCCGGCTCAAACGAGCGCTGTTCGAAGTGCCGGTCGGCTTCAAGTGGTTTGCCGACGGCCTGCTCGACGGCTCGCTCGGCTTCGGCGGCGAGGAGAGCGCCGGCGCGGCGTTCCTGCGCCGCGACGGCCGCGTCTGGACGACCGACAAGGACGGCATCGTGCCGGCCTTGCTGTCGGCCGAGATCATGGCGCGCAGCGGCCACGATCCCGCGCGCGCCTACGCCGCGCTGACCGGCGAGCTCGGAGCGCCGCTCAACGATCGCATCGACGCGCCGGCCACCGTCGAGCAAAAGCGCAAGCTCGCCGCCCTGTCGCCGCAGCAGCTCAGCGCGAAGCAGCTGGCGGGCGAACCGATCGAGCGCGTGCTCGACCGGGCGCCGGGCAACGGCGAGCCGATCGGCGGCATCAAGGTGATCGCCGCCAACGGCTGGTTCGCGGCCAGGCCGTCGGGCACCGAGGACATCTACAAGATCTACGGCGAGAGCTTCAGCGACGCCGACCATCTGCGGCGCATCCTCGAAGAAGCGCAACGGATCGTCGACCAGGCGATCGCTTAGGGCAGCGACACGGCAAGGATGGATCGACATGGACACCACACGAACCTTGATCGACACGGCCCGGACCTTGGTCGCCGGTGACAAGGGCCTGCTCGCGATGGACGAAAGCACGCCCACCGCCAACAAGCGATTCGCGCCGCTCGGCATTGCGCAGACGGCCGAAGCGCGCCGCGCCTATCGCGACATGATCGTGACGACGCCGCATCTCGGCGACTGCATCAGCGGCGCGATCCTCTACGACGAGACGCTGCGCCAGCAGACGAACGCAGGGCTGCCGTTCGCGCAGGCGCTGGTGCAGGCGGGCATCGTTCCCGGCATCAAGGTCGATGCCGGGGCCAAGCCGCTGGCACTGCATCCGGGCGAGGACGTCACCGAAGGGCTCGACGGCTTGCGCGGCAGGCTCGGCGACTATCGGGCGCTCGGCGCGCGCTTCGCGAAGTGGCGCGCCGTGATCCGCATTGGCGACTCGATCCCCACCCGTGCCTGCATGGCCGCCAATGCGCACGCGCTGGCGCGCTACGCGGCGCTGTGCCAGGAGGCGGGCCTGGTGCCGATCGTCGAGCCGGAAGTGCTGATGGACGGCGGCCACACGCTCGAGCGCTGCGCCGCCGTCAGCGAGGCCGTGCTCCACGCCGTGTTCAACGCGCTGGACGAGCAAGGCGTGCTGCTCGAAGGCATGCTGCTGAAGCCGAACATGATCGTCCCCGGGCTGGAGGCGAGCGACCAGAGCAACACCGACGCGATTGCCGATGCAACCGTCGCCAGCCTGCGGCGCCAGGTGCCGGCGGCCGTGGCGGGCGTTGCCTTCCTCTCGGGTGGGCAGAGCGCCGAGCTCGCTTCGGCGCGCCTGAACGCGATGAACGCCCGCAACCGCGGCCGCCTGCCGTGGCCGCTGACGTTCTCGTTCGCCCGCGCGATCCAGCAGCCCGCACTCGACGCCTGGCGCGGCCTGGCCGAGAACGTGCCGAAAGCGCAGCAGGCGCTGTTCCACCGCGCCGACTGCAATCGCGCCGCGCGCCGGGGCGACTACGACGCCGCGACCGACGCGCCGCGGCCCGCCTGACATCCCAGCGAGGACCCCATGGCTGACACCTTCGACCGACTCTGCATCGACACCCTGCGCTTCCTGTCCGTCGACATGGTGCAGAAGGCCAACAGCGGCCATCCGGGCCTGCCGCTCGGTGCCGCGCCGATGGCCTACGTGCTGTGGACCAAGTTTCTGAAGCACAACCCCGGCGATCCGCACTGGCCGGACCGCGACCGCTTCGTGCTGTCGGCAGGCCACGGCTCGGCCTTGCTCTACAGCCTGCTGCACGTCACCGGCTACGCGCTGTCGATCGCCGACCTCGAGCAGTTCAGGCAGTGGGGCAGCAAGACGCCAGGCCATCCCGAGCGCGGCCACACGCCGGGCGTCGAGATCACGACCGGGCCGCTCGGCCAGGGCTTGGCCAACGCCGTCGGCATGGCGATCGCCGAAGCGCACCTCGCCGCCCGCTACAACCGCCCGGGGCACACGGTGATCGACCACCACACCTGGTCCATCGTCAGCGATGGCGATCTGATGGAAGGCGTCGCGTCCGAAGCGGCATCGCTGGCCGGGCACCTCAGGCTCGGCAAGCTCATCTGCCTGTACGACGACAACGAGGTCACGCTGGCGGCCGGCGCCGACATCACCTTCTCCGAAGGCCGCGCCAAGCGCTTCCAGGCCTACGGCTGGCAGACGATCGAGGTTGCCGACGGCAACGACGTCGCCGCCATCGACGACGCCCTCGCCGCGGCGCGCGCCGAGACCGGGCGCCCATCGCTGATCCTGGTTCGCACGCACCTGGGCTACGGCTCGCCCGAGCAGGACAGCTTCAAGGCGCATGGCTCGCCGCTCGGCGTCGCCGATGTCGCCATGACCAAGGCCAACCTCGACTGGCCGAGCGAGCCGCCCTTCCTCGTCCCACCGCCGGCAGCGATGCATTTCCGCTCCGCCGTCGAGCGCGGTGCCGCGGCGCAGGCCGAGTGGGAGGCGCGCATGGCTGCGTATCGCGACGCCGTGCCCGATCTCGCGGCCGAGCTGCACACGCGCCTGGCCGGCGAGCTGCCCACCGGCTGGGACGCCGACGTGCCGACGTTCCCGCCCGACGCCAAGGGCATGGCGACGCGCGTGGCCGGCGGCAAGGTGATGAACGCGATCGCGGCCAGGCTGCCCGCCCTCTTCGGCGGCTCGGCCGACCTCGATCCGTCGACGCACACCGCGCTCAAGGGCCTCGGCGACTTCAACCCGCCGCTCGCCGAGGCCGTCCAGGTCGAGGGCACCGACGCCGGCGGCTGGAGCTATGCCGGACGCAACGTCCACTTCGGCGTGCGCGAGCACGCGATGGGTGCGATCGTCAACGGCCTGGCCGCGCACGGCGGCTTCATCGCCTACGGCTCGACCTTCTTCGTCTTCTCCGACTACATGCGGCCGCCGATCCGGCTGGCGGCGTTGATGGGCCTGCACGTCATCCACGTCTTCACCCACGACAGCATCGCGCTCGGCGAGGACGGTCCGACGCACCAGCCGGTGGAGCAACTCGCCAACCTGCGCGCGATCCCGAACCTCACCCTGCTGCGTCCCGCTGACGCCAACGAGACGGCGGTGGCCTGGAAGGTGGCCGTGGAGACGCCCGACCGGCCGGTGCTGCTGGCGCTGACGCGGCAGGACGTTCCAACGCTCGATCGCAGCCGCTGCGCCAGCGCCGAAGGGCTGCGCAAGGGCGGCTACGTGCTCAGCGATTCCGATGCGGCGCGACCGCGGCTGATCCTGATCGCCAGCGGCTCGGAGGTGGCGCTGATCGTTGCCGCCGCCGAGATCCTGCGGCGCGACGGCGTTGCCGTGCGCGTGGTCTCGATGCCGAGCTGGGAGCTTTTCGACGCCCAGCCGCAAAGCTATCGCGACGAGGTGCTGCCGCCGGCGGTGCGCGCGCGGCTGGCCGTCGAGCTCGGCGTCGCGCAGGGCTGGTGCCGCTACGTCGGCGACAGCGGCGGCATGCTCGGCGTCGAGCGCTTCGGCGCCTCGGCGCCGGCGCCACGGCTGCTGCGCGAATACGGCTTCACGGTCGACCACGTCGTCGACGCAGCGCGGCGCCTGCTCGAAGACGAGGCCCTGTGACCGAGACACACGACCGCCGCGAGCTGCTGCGTCACCTCCAGAAGCACTCGTTCGACTACTTCACGCACGAGGTCAACCCCAGCAACGGCCTGATCCTCGACAAGACCGCGGCCAACTGGCCGTGCAGCATCGCCGCGGTCGGCATGGCGCTCTCGGCGTATCCGGTCGGCGTGGAGCGCAAGTTCATCGAGCGCGCCGCCGCGGCCGAGCGCACGCTCGTCACCTTGCGGTTCTTTGCCGCCAGCGAGCAAAGCACCAGCGAGACGGCCACCGGCTACCGCGGCTTCTACTACCACTTCCTCGACATGACGAGCGGCCAGCGCGCCTGGCACAGCGAGCTGTCGAGCATCGACACGGCGATCTTCATCGCCGGCGCGCTCGTCGCGGCGCAGTACTTCGACCGCGACAGCGCCGAAGAGGCGGAGATCCGCGCGCTGGCCACGCAGCTCTACGAGCGCATCGAGTGGGACTGGCTGCTGCAGGGCAGCGAGACCCTCTGCCACGGCTGGCGGCCCGGGCGCGGCGCCGGCTTTCTGGGCTACCGCTGGCAGGGCTACAACGAAGCGCTGCTGCTCTACGTTCTCGCGCTCGGCTCGCCGACGCACGCCATCGCGCCGCCGTGCTACGACGCATGGTGCAGCAGCTACGACTGGAAAGAGATCTACGGCATCGGCCACCTCTACGCGGGGCCGCTGTTCATCCATCAGCTGTCGCACATCTGGCTCGACCTGCGCGGCATCCGCGACCGCTACATGCGCGACCGCGACTGCGACTACTTCGAGAACAGCCGCCGCGCGACGCTGATCCAGCAGCAGTACGCCATCCGCAATCCGCACGGGTTCCCCCACGTCGGCGAGCACTGCTGGGGCGTCAGCGCCAGCGACGGGCCGGGGCCGGCGCAACGGACGATCGCCGGCGTCGACCGCCGCTTCTACGACTACATCGCCCGCGGCGCGCCGTTCGGCCCCGACGACGGCACGCTGGCGCCGTGGGCGGTTGTCGCGTCGCTGCCCTTCGCGCCCGAGATCGTGCTGGCGACGGTGGAAAACTTCCGCACCCTGCACGTTCACGTCGCCAACCCCTATGGGTTCAAGGCGTCGATCAACCCGCTGTTCGAGATGCCGGTGCATGACGACGGCGTCGGCTGGGTCTCGCCGTTTCACTTCGGCATCAACGAAGGGCCGACCGTGCTGATGATCGAGAACCATCGCAGCGGCCTGATCTGGTCGCTGATGCGACGCTGCGCGCCGCTCGGCGCCGGCCTGCGCGCCGCCGGCTTCAAGGGCGGCTGGCTCGACAGCGCTGCGGGGTAGGCTCGCTGCCGCGACCTGCCCCGCCACCGGGCCTTCAAACCCGCGTCGGCAGCAGCCACCTCGACAGCGCCGGAATCAGCACCACGGCGCCGACCATGTTCCAGACGAACATGAAGGCCAGCAGCACGCCCATGTCGGCCTGGAACTTGATGGGACTGAAGGCCCAGGTGGCGACGCCTGCGGCCAGCGTGATGCCGACCAGCACCACCACCTTGCCGGTGAAGTGCAGTGCGCGGCGATAAGCCTCGGCCAGCGGCACGCCCACGCGCTGCTGCGCCAGTTGCACCGACAGCAGGTACAGCGCGTAGTCGACGCCGATGCCCACGCCCAGCGCGACCACGGGCAGCGTGGCCACCTTGACGCCGATGCCCAGGGCCACCATCAGCGCCTCGCACAGCACCGAGGTGATGACCAGCGGCACCACCGCC
>CAYYDJ010000013.1:88223-123426 GCA_964470565.1 uncultured Rubrivivax sp. | reverse complement strand
GCGATCGGCGCCACGTGCTTTTCCGCCATGCGGCGCACGCTGTCGCGGAAGGCGAGTTGCTCGTCGGTGAAGTTCATGCCGGCCACCATAAGCCGCCCGCGCGGCGCCACCAAGGGCAGCGGCGGGCACAGCATCTGTGCGCAGCGCGCCATGCTCGAAGCCGGCCGGCAGGCGCAGCATAGCGACCATGCAAAGCGCGCTCGCGGGCCTGAAGGTCCTGGACTTCTCGATCATGATGGCCGGCCCCTACGCCGCGCGGCTGATGGCCGACCTCGGCGCCGACGTCGTCAAGATCGAGCCGCCGGAGGGCGACGACATGCGGCTGCGCCAGCCGCTGCGCGCCGCGGCTGACGGCAGCCGGCACAGCGCCTATTTCGGCCAACTCAACGCCGGCAAGCGCAGCCTGGCGCTGGACTTGAAGCAACCCGAAGACCTGGCCATTGCCCGCGCGCTGGCGCTGCAGGCCGACGTGGTGCTGGAGAACTTCCGCCCGGGCGTGATGGACCGCCTGGGCCTGGGCTCGGCCGCGCTGCTGGCGGCCAACCCGCGGCTCGTATACGCCTCGATCAGCGGTTATGGCCAGCAGGGCCCCGCGGCCGGCCGCGCCGCTTACGCGATGATCGTGCAGGCCGCCAGCGGCTACGAGCGCACGCTGGCGCGCTGGGCCGGCGACGGCCGCAGCCGCCCTGCGGCCACCGCCACCTTCGTGGCCGACGTCCTGGGCGGGCTGAATGCCTTTGCCGCGGTGCAGACCGCACTCGTGCAGCGCGCCGCCACCGGCCGCGGCCAGGTGGTGGACGTGGCGCTGATGGACTCGATGCTCAACCTGCTGGTCTACGAGCTGCAGGAAGCGCAGTTCCCGGTTCCCACCACTCGCCCCACCTACGGGCCCGTGGCCGCGCTCGACGGCGACGTACTGGTGGTGCCGATCACGCAGCGCAACTTCGACGCGCTGGCCGAGGTGACGGCGCTGCCCGAGCTGCGCAGCGATGAGCGCTTCGCCAGCCTGGCCAGCCGTGGCGCCCACTGGCGCGAGATGATGCTGCTCGTCGAACGTTGGACGCGCGAACGCCCAACGGCCGAGGTGCTGGCAGCGCTGGATGCCGCCGGCGTGCCTTGCGCCCGCTACGCCGAGCCCGGCGAACTGCTGGCCGACGAACAGGCCGCCGCGCGCGGGCTCTTCGCCACCGTGACCGACGCGGCCGGCGCCTTCACCGGCGTCAACGCGCCGTGGCGGATGTCGGCCGGCGGCTCGGCCATCGGTGCGCGCGTGCCCGGCATCGGCGAGCACCGCGCCGAGGTGCTGCGCGACTGGCTGCAGCAGCCGGCGTGAGGCGCCGCGGCGGCTGCCTCGCCGGCGCGACGCCGGCAGCGTGTGTCGCGCCGGGCCGTCGGCGCCAGCCGCCCAGGGATGTTCGAACGCAGACCCATATCAAGCCGCTGCCGGCTGCTGCCGCGCCACCACCAGCACGGCGCGCGCCCGGGCCGCGAACAGGCCGCTGAACAAGCCCAGGGCCAGCGCGCAGGCCGCGGCGGCGATGGAGCCCGGCAGCACCGGCGAGCCGGCGCCGGCCGCGAAGCCCAGCGCAAACTTGACGCCGAAGATGCCCAGCATGATGGCCAACGGCAGCCAGCTGCCCGGCACCAGCACGCGGCGGCTGGCGGCGACGAAGGACATGCCGCGCGACCAGAACGACGGCCGCGCGCCGAGGATCGCGAGCGCCAGGCCTGCGAGCCAGGGCGCGACCGACAACCAGCCCGCGCCGAAGGACGCGACGACACCCCACAGCGAATAGCCGACGAACCCGAGCGCGGCGAGGCGCAGCACGGCCGGGTTGATGTGGCGCGTGCGGGACTGCAGGTAGCCCAGTCCGAGCAGCAAGGCCAGCACGGCAAAGACCCACAGCGGAATGAACTTGAGCATCGCGACACCTGAAGCGTTGGTTGCAGGCTTCCAGTGTCGATGCCGGGCGCCGGCCGCGCCTGAGGCCTGCGACGAAGCGGCGCGTCGCGGCGCCAAGTGCCGGGCCGCGGGCGCGAGTTGCGGCCGCGGCACTTCAGTTTTCCATGGCACCGATCGGTACCCGCGACGCATGAATCCGGTGCAGCCAAGCGGCCGCCGAGGATCCGGCTTCGCCGGTCCGCCAGCGGCGCCCCCCCGGGGGGGAGGCGCCGAAGGCGCTTCGGGGGGGATTCACTTCACGCCGGCTTCAGCCCCGCGGCCTTGATCAGCCGCTCCCACTTCGGCCGCTCGGTGGCCAGGAAACGGTTGAGCTCGTCGCCCGTCTTGGCCTGCGGCTCGATGCCCATCTGCAGCAGCTTGTCCTGCACCTCGGGCCGGGCGATCACGCGGTTGAAGGCGGCGGTGAGCGTGCGCGAAACCTCGGCCGGCAGGCCCTTGGGCGCATAGAGCACGGTCCAGCCGACCAGCTCGTAGTCGGCCACGCCCTGCTCGGCCACCGACTTGACGCCCGGCAGCAGCTTGCTCGACTTGGCCGAGGTCACGCCCAGCGCCTTGACCTGCTGCGCCGCGATGAAGCCGCGCAGCGAGGTGATGGTGTCGACCATGACCTCGACCTGGCCGCCGATCAGCGCCGTCACCGCCTGCGCGCTGCCCTTGTAGTCGACCGGGAACAGCGCCACGTCGGCGCGCTGGCGCAGCAGCTCATAGGCCATGCGGCAGGTGGTGGTGGAGATCGCCACGTTCAGCGCGTCGGGCTTCGCCTTGGCCATGCGGATCAGGTCGGGCATGTTGTTGGCCGCGCTGGCCGGCGGCACCACCCACACCAGCGGCAGGATGCCCAGCATGCCGATGGGCTCGAAGTCGGCCTGGGCATCGAAGCCGGGGTTGGCATACAGATACGCGTTGGCGGCGTGCGTGGCGTTGGTGCCGATCAGCAGCGTGTAGCCGTCCGGCGCCGACTTGGCCACCGCCTGCGTGCCGATGTTGCCGCCGGCGCCGGGGCGGTTGTCGACGAAGACGGCCTGCTTCAGCTCCTTGGCCATCTCGTCGCCGATGTAGCGCGCCGCGATGTCGGTGCCCTGCCCCGGCGCATAGGGCACGATCAGGCGGATGGCGCGCGCCGGATAGGTGTCGGCCTGGGCGGCCAGCGCCGTCAGGCCAAGCAGCGCGGCGGCGCCGAGGGTGCGGAGAAGCAATCGCATGGCAGCACTCGTGGAAGCGGGGACCATTGATATGCTAGTGCACCATCACGATGTTGACGAGTGACTGCATGCCGCCCTCCACCGCCGCCGCTGACGCCGCCGCCGACATCGCCGCCGAGGCCCAGCTGCTGCCGCTGCAGGGTCTGCGCGTGCTGGACCTGTCCAAGGTGCTGGCCGGCCCGCTGTGCACGCAGTACCTGGGCGACATGGGCGCCGACGTGATCAAGATCGAAGCGCCGGCCGGCGACGAGACGCGCGGCTGGCCGCCGTTTCGCCAGGCCGACGCAGCGCAGGTGGGCGCGATCTTCATCAGCGCCAACCGCAACAAGCGCTCGGTGGTGGCCGACCTCGCGCAGCCCGCGGGCCGCGAGCTGGTGCAGCGGCTGGCGCGGCGCATGGACGTGGTGGTCAGCAGCTTCGGGCCCGGCGTCGCCGCCAAGCTGGGCGTCGACGCGGCCACGCTGCGCGCGCTGAACCCGCGGCTGATCTGCTGCGACATCTCGGGCTACGGCAGCGTCGGCCCGATGAACCGCGGCAAGGGCTACGACGTCATCCTGCAGGCCTTTTGCGGCATGCTGGCCATCACGGGGGAGCCCAATGGGCCGCCGGTGCGCAGCCCCTTCTCGCCGGTGGACCAGGGCACGGGGCTGCACGCGCTGATCGGCATCCTGGCCGCGCTGCACGCGCGCGACCGCACGGGCGAAGGCTGCACGGTGGAAGCTTCGCTCTTCGACACCGCGACCGGCTTCCTCGGTTACTTCCTGCAGAACTACTGGGAGCGCGGCACCGAGCCCGAGCGCCCCGGCTCGGGCCACGAGTCGCTGTGCCCCTACCAGGTGTTCGACACCGCTGACCGGCCGCTGATCCTGGGCGTGGCCAACGACGGACTGTGGCAGCGCTTCTGCGCGCTGGCCGGGCTGCAGGCGGTCCGCGACGACCCGCGCTTCGCGACCAACGCCGCGCGCGTGCAGCACCGCGCCGAGACCGTGGCGCTGGTGGCCGAGGCCATGCGCCAGCGCGGCCGCGCCGACTGGCTGCAAGTGCTGGACGCCGCCGGCATCCCCTGCGCGCCGCTGCACTCGCTGGGGGAGCTGTCGGCGCACCCGCACACCGCCGCCAGCGGCATGCTGATGGAGGCTCAGCACGCGCAGCTCGGCGCGCTGCGCATGGTGGCGCAGCCGCTGCGCTTTGACGGCCAACGCATGCCGCAGCGGCGGCCGGTGCCGATGCTGGGCGAGCACACCGCCGAGGTGCTGCGCGAGCTGGGCTACGGCGAAGACGAGGTCGCCGCCGCGTTGCGCTCGGCCAAGTACTCCAGTCCGTAGATGTCGGCCATCTCGCTGTGGCCGACGCGGCCCGCGGGCGTTTGCCACTTCATCAGCGACTGGAAGGCCACGTGCGAGGGGTTGTAGTTGTACCAGGGGTGCACCGCGATCGCGGTGCCCAGCACCTCATGGCGGCCGCCGCCCGCGTCGGTGGCGACGATGCGGCAGGTCATCGGGCAGTGGTTGGAATGCCGCGCCTCGACCTCGGCCGCCACCAAGGCGATGACCTCGCCGTTACGCATCACGAAGCCGTTGCGCAGGCTTTCATAGACGGTGCGGCCGCCGCGGCGGTCGATCAGCATCGCCAGGTGCAGGCCGTAGTCGGGGCCGAACACGGCCGAGATCCAGGCCACCGCGCGCTTGCTAGTCTCGGTGCGGCGGCTCCAGCTGTGGTCAACGCAGTCATAACAGTCAACTTCATACCGCCGGCCGCGCAGCTCCAGGTGGCCGGTGATGTGGCCGATCAGCTCGAAGTGGCCGCTGGGGTCGTCGGGATCGGTCGACGGGTTGCCCCATTGCGTGCCCAGGCGCTCGTCGTGGCGGGTGCCGGCGTCGGTCTTCAGCAGCGGGTTCTGCGTCGGATCGGCGGCGTCGAAGGGCTCGTGCAGGCCGCGCAAGCGCAGGTCCAGCGAGCAGCCGCCGCCCAACTTGTAGGCGTACTGGAAGTGATAGTCCCGCGGCGCGTTCGTCACCTTCACGCGCAGGCCGCTGGCCAGCTCGTAGTCGGTGTAGTTGTCGGGGCACGGCAGGTGCATCTGCGCGTCGCTGAAGTCCACCTCGAACGGCTGGAAGCGAAAGCCCTGCACGATGCCGACCGACGACAGCGCAACACCCAGCTTGGGCCGCGCGGCGATGTAGAGGTTGCCCAGGATGCCGGCCTCGGGCACCGAGAAGCTCAGCGGCGTGGTCTCGGTCCAGCGCCAGTTCTCGGGGTGCTCGCGCTGCAATGGGTGGAACTCGGAGTCCTTGGCGGTGATCATCGGTGGCGCCCCTTCAAACCAGCGCGCCGGTGTACTTCTCCAGCGCGCCCCAGGCCTCGGCGCCCATCTTGCCGCGCCATTCGGCGTAGTAGCCGGCCTGCTTGAGCTTGTCGCGGAAGGGCGCGACGTCCACCGCGTTGAACTTCAGCCCGGCTGCCTCCAGCTTTGCGCGCACGTCGGTGTTGAGGCGGCGCATGTCCTCGCGCTCCTTCAGCGCCGCGGCGTTGATGTGGCGGCTGATGACGTCCTGCACGTCGGCCGGCAGCGCGCTGAAGCTGCTGCGATTGGCGGCGATCAGCATGCCCTCCCAGCAGTGGTTGGTCAGCGACACGTACTTCTGCACCTCGTAGAACTTGGCGGTGTAGACGTTGACCAGCGGGTTCTCCTGCCCTTCCACCAGCTTGGTCTGCAGCGAGGTGTACAGCTCCGAGAAATTCATGCTGACCGGCGCGGCACCCAGCGCCTTGAACATGCCGAAGAACATCGGCAGCACCGGCACGCGGATCTTCAGGCCTTGCAGGTCGGCCAGCGTCACGATCGGCTTGATGCTGCTGGACACGGTACGAAAGCCCAGATCCCAGTACTTCTCGAACAGGTGGATGTTGACCTTTGCCGCCGCCTGGCGCGCGATGCGACCGACCTCGCCGTCGACGGCGCTCCAGATCGTCGCTTCGTCCTTGAACGCGAAGCCCAGGGCGCTGGGGCCGATGCTGGGGTTCAGCGTGGTCAGGAACGAGGCCGAGGTGGTGTAGAGGTCGAGCGCGCCGGAACGAACCTGCGACAGCATGTCGGTGTCGCCGCCGAGCTGGCTGGACGGGAAGTACTTGATCGCCACGCGGCCCTTGGTCTCCTCGGCGATGCGGCGCGCGGCCTCGACGGCATTGACGCTCAAGGGGTGGTCGGGCGGCGCGAACGAGCCCCACTTCATCTCGAACTCGGCGGCGCGGGCGGCCTTGTGGCCCAGGCCCAGGCCGAGCAGCGGCGCGGTGGCCGATGCGGCGACGAAGGAGCGGCGTTGCAGGGTCATCAGGTTCTCCTCGAAGTGAACGAAGGTCTACAGGAAGCCGGTCGAGATCCAGGGCACCGCGGCCACCAGCAGCAGGCCGGCGGTCAACGCACCCAGGTAGGGCCACATCGGGCGCATCGCCTCGACTGGCGGCACCTTGCCGATCGCGCAGGCAATGAAGAAGCCGATGCCCATCGGCGGCGCGAACACGCCGACACCCATCGCCAGGATCACCACCATCGCGTACTGCACGTCGTGGATGCCGAAGCTGCGCGCGATCGGAAACAGCAGCGGCGCGAACACCACCAGCGCCGGGATGCCTTCGAGCACCATGCCCAGCACGACGAATGCGACGATGGACACCGCGAGGAAGCCCCAGTGCCCACCCGGCACGCCTGCCATGGCCTGCGCCAGCTGGCCCGAAAAACCAGACTGCGTGAGCGCCCAACCCATCGCGCTGGCCGCGCCGATCACGAACAGGATCGCGCCCGAGATCGAGGCCGCGTCGGCGATCAGCCCGTAGACGCGACTCCAGTCGAACTGCCGGTACACCAGCACACCAAGCGCGATGGTGTAGACGATGCCGATGGTCGAGACCTCGGTCGCGGTGGCCACGCCTTCGGTGACCGCCAGCCGGATCAGCACCGGCAGCGACAGCGCCGGCAGCGCGATCGCAAAGGCCTTGGCCACCCAGGCGCGCGGCGCCTTCTGCACGCCCGACAGGTCATCGCCGCGCGAGCGAACGTGGGCGACGACCGCCAGCGCCAATGCCACCACCAGCGCCGGCAGCAGCCCGCCGGTGAACAGCGCGGCGATCGACACACTGGTGACCGAACCGACGGTGATCAACACCAGGCTGGGCGGAATGGTCTCGGCCATCGCGCCAGAGGTGGCCAGCAGCGCCACCATCTCGCCGGGCTTCTGGCCGCGGCGCTTCATCTCGGGGAACAGCACCGGCGCCACCGCCGCCATGTCGGCCACCTTGGAGCCCGAGATGCCCGACACCAGGTACATCGCGCCCAGCAGCACGTGATTGAGCCCGCCGCGCACGTGGCCCAGCAGCGCGGCGAGGAACTGCACCATCACGCGCGCCAGCCCGGCCACGTCCATCAGGCCGCCGAGCAGCACGAACAGCGGCACCGACAGCAGGATCAGGTGCGACGAGCCCTCGTCCATGCGGCCGACGATCACCGACAGCGGCGCGCGCGTGGCGAAGGCGACGTAGGCCGCGGTGGCGGCGCCGAAAGCAAAGCCGATTGGCACGCCCAGCATCAGCGCCAGCGTGATGCCGCCGGCAAAGAAGATCAGCAGGTTCCAAGCGCCGATGCCTTTGAGCCAGGGCGTGCCGGCGGCCATTGCGCCGATGACCACCGCCAGCAGCAGCGCCGCGCCGAGCATCTGCATCAGCCTGGCGCTGCGCCACAGCCGCACCAGCAGGATCAGCGCCATCAGCATCAAGCCCACCGGCAGCGCGGCCACGCGCAGGCTGTTGGGCAGGCCCAATGCCGGCGTCGTGATCGGATGCTCGTGCACCGCGTACAGCACGGCCGCCGGCGCCACCGCACCCAGGAAGGCCAGGGCGATCAGCAGCCCCAGCGCCTCGGCCCGCGGCCGCCATGGCGACGGCAGCTTCTCCAGCACCACCGCCAGCCGCATGTGCTCGCCGCGCTGGCAGGCGATGGCGGCGCCGAACATCGCCACCCACAGCAGCAGCAGGCCGGCCAGCTCGTCGGTCCAGCCGATGGGGTCGTGCAGCAGGTAGCGCGAGACCACGCCGGCCAGCAGGATGGCGACCTCGGCGACGATCAGCAGCACGGCGGGCAGCTCCAGCGCGAGGCGCCACCAGCGCCACGCCGCATGCGCGCGCGGCGGCACGGCGTCGCCCGGCGCCGGCCCATGGCCTTCGTGCATGGCGGCGGTGCTCATCTCAACCAGGACGACGAAGTGGCGCCGTCTGCAGCGCCTCGTTCAACGTCGGCAGCTCGGCCGCATGCAGCTCGAAGCCCAGCGGCGCGAACCAGGCGCGCTGGGCGTCGATCCAGCGCCGGCTGTGCAGCGCCACCGCGTGTTCGATGCGCCGGCGCAAGCCCGGCTCGGCATCGGCCGCCGCGCGCACCAGCCCGCTGACGGCGCCCGCCAGCAGCGCCGTTGTCGGGCCCAGCGCGTCGGCGTCGGCCGCCGGGTCGGCCAGCAACGGCGCAGCTTGCGCCCAGGCGACTTGCGCGCGCCGCGCCGGCTCGCCGCCGATCGCGACGAACTCCTCGTGCAGTGACTGCGCCATCGCCGCGTGGTGCTGCAGCTCGAAACGCGCACGCCGCTCGACCAAGCCCAGCCGGCTGCGCAGCAGCTTCAAGTAGCCGACCACCAGCCGCAGTTGCTCGCCGGCCAGCGGGTCGGTCGGGTCCACCGCCGGCGCCACGGCCTGTTCCAGCGCCTTGATCGCGGCCTGCAGCGCGCCGTCGTTGCGGTCGGCCATCAGAGGCTCCTTTCCATTTCGCGACGCAACTCTTCCATCGCGCCGTAGGCTGCGGCCTCGACCCAGGCGATCAGGATGTCCTGGTGCGTCTTGCCCAGGCGCACCACGCGGTACGACGAGCCGAACGCGGTGACCACGATCTGGTAGCAGTTGAAGACGCGGTAATAGCGCAGCGCGGCTGCATCCACCGGCAGGCCGGACTGCGCCTCATAACGCTCCAACAGTTCGTTCACCGGCGCGAGGCCGGAGGCGAGAAAGGTCTTGCCGTCTTCGCTCCAATGGCCGTACTGCTCGGCCGTGGTCCAGGCCAGGTCGCGGTGGCGATCGCCGAGGTAGCCGCGCTCCCAGTCCAGCACCGCGGTGATCTCGGCCGTGTCCTCGTTGAAGAGGAAGTTGCCACTGCGATAGTCGCCATGCACCACGCTGACGCGATCCAGCAGCGGCAGCTCGCGCTGCAGCCAGTTGGCCGCCACCTCCAGCAGCGGCTGGTCCTCGCCGCGGTCCTCCTCCCAGATGCGGCGCGCCCGGTTGAGCTGCCACAGCGCGCTCTGCGTCGTGCCCACCGCCGGGCGGTCGAAGGACTCGAAGGCCGCCTGCGCCGGCTCGAAGCGGTGGATGGCGGCGAGGTGGGTGATGAAGGACGGCTTCAACCGTTCACGCAACTCGGCCCCGAAGTTGGTGCCGATGCCCGCCACCTTGCCCTGCGCGGCGCGCGGCTTGGTGCTGCCAGCGGCGAAGGCGTAGATCAGCGCCGGCTCGGGGAAGTACTCACCGTCGGGGTCCATCCAGTAGACGCGCGGCACCGGGATCACGCCGGCAAAGGCGCGCAGCAGCTCGAACTCGCGCCGTCGGCTGGTGGCGTTGAGCGACTCGGCCGGTTCCATGCGCGCCACCAGCCGCGTGGCGGTGGCGCCGACGCCTGGCTCGTCCCAGTGCAACGTGAAGGCCATCTGGATCTTCGACGCGCCGCCCGACAGCCAGCGCTGCTCGCTGATCGAGAACGGCCCTCCGATGCGCCGCTGCAGCAGCGCGCTGATGTAGCCGCTCATCGCCTCGAAGCTGGCGCCGCCGAACGGCGGCCCGCCGCGGCGCTGCAGCTTGCGCGTGAGGTTGGCGTCGACCTCGCGCTCGGTGGGAAAGCTGCGGCGCAGCCGCTCGATCAGCGCGGCAGACGGTGCGTCACGGTCGGACTCGCTCAGGTCCCAGGGCATCAGGCAAGGTGCGCTCGACATGGCCCCGATGCTGCGGTCGCACGCGCGCTTTGCGTGCTGGGATCTTCCAACGCGGCAAATGTCGCTTTCGCGGCATTCACCCGCGGCCGCGCTCAATGCGGCTCGTTCACTTGAGCCGCCTCCACCAGCAGCACCCGGTTGTAGCCCAGCCGGATCTGCCCGGCGCGCTCCAGCGCGCGCAGTTCGGCGTTGACGCGCTGGCGCGAGGCACCCAGCGCGGCAGCGATGTCGTGCTGCGAGACCGGCAGCGAGCGCAGCCCCGGCGCTTCGGGGCGGCCGTTGACTTCGGCCAGGTGGCGCAGCACGCCCAGCACGCGGCCGTTGAGCGACGACTCGTGGATCATGCGCACCAGGTTCACGGTGTCGTAGGCGTGGCGGGCGATCAGCCGGGCCACCGCCAGCGAGGCCTCGCCGTCGCGCTGCATCAGCTCCAGCAGCAACTCGCGCTCGACGTGCAGCGTCTCGCAATGCTCGAAGGCCACCGCGTCCACCGGCAGCGGCAGATCGGAGACGGCCGAGATCAGTCCAGCGACCTCGCCCACCGCGTGCCAGCGGAAGAAGCAGTCGCGCCCGTCCTCCAGCTTGGCGGCCATGCGCAGCTTGCCGCGGCGCACCGTCAGGACCCAGGGCACCACACGGTCGGCGGCCAGCACGACCTCGCCTTCGTGCCAGCAGCGGTGCACCGCCGAGCGGCTGAGCAGCGCCGCCACGTGCGGTGGGAACATGCCGAAGGGCTCGGCCGCGGGGCCGTCCAGCGCTTCGTCGGCCGGCGCCGGCTCGGGCTCCTGCGCTGCAGGCTGCGGCCGCTGGGAAAGCACGAAACGCCTCATCGTCTGCATGCCGCCGAACCTAGACGTACAGCCCCTCGATGACCTCGGCGTACTTCTCGCCGATGCTCTTGCGCCGCACCTTCATGGTCGCGGTGACCTCGCCGTCGTCGTGGTCCAGTTCCTTGGTCAGCAGGTGGAACTTGCGCACCTGCTGCACCTGGGGCATGCGGGCGTTGACGGCGTCGATCTCTTGCTGCACCAGCTCGCGCACCGCGGCCAGCTCGGTCAGGCTCTTGAAGTGGGTGTAGACCAGTCCTTGCTCCTCGGCCCACTTGGCGGTGCTGTCGAACTCGATCTGGATCAGCGCGCTGACGAAGCGCCGGCGGTCGCCGATGACCACCGCCTCCTTGATGTAGGGGCTGAAGCGCAGCGCGTTCTCGATCTCGCTGGGCGTGATGTTCTTGCCGCCCGCCGTGATCATGATGTCCTTCTTGCGGTCGATGATGCGCAGCTCGCGCCCGGCGGGCCCTTGCTCCCAACGTGCGACGTCACCGGTGTGCAGCCAGCCACGGGCGTCGATGGCCTCGCGCGTGGCCTCGTCGTTGTTGAAGTAGCCGCGGAACACGATGTCGCCGCGGATCATGATCTCGCCGTCGTCGGCCAGCTCGACCTCGATGCCCGGGTAGGGCACGCCCACCGTGCCCACCGGCGAGGCGTCGCCGGGCTGCATGGTGGTGGCGCCGCTCGATTCGGTCAGGCCGTAGGCCTCGCGGATCGGCACGCCCAGGGCGCGGAAGAACTTCAGGATCTCCGGCGCGATCGGCGCGCCCGACGAGATGGCGACGCGGCAGCGCCGCAGGCCCACGAAGTTGAGCAGCGAGCGCAGGATCACGAGGTACCAGAACGACCAGTTCAGGCGCTCGCCCAGGCTCCAGGCCGCACGCGGCTTGGCGGCCACGCCGTCCAGCGCGGCCAGGGCGCGGCGATACAGCGCCAGCCGCAGGCCGCCGGCCTCGCGCAGCTTGGTCTGGATGGAGGCGTGGAACTTCTCCCAGATGCGCGGCACGCCGAAGAAGATCTGCGGCGACAGCTCGCGCAGGTCTTCCTGCACGGTGCGCAGGCTCTCGGCGAAGTTGACCGTGGCGCCGGCCGCAATCGGGATGTGGATCGAGAACATCTGCTCGGCCATGTGGCACAGCGGCAGGTACGACACCAGCTCGTCGCCGGCGCGGCAGCCCAGCATGCTGTTGAGGCCGCGCGCCGCAGCGCTCAGGCCTCGCCAGCTCATCATCGCCGCCTTGGGCCGGCCGGTGCTGCCGCTGGTGAAGACGATCAGCCCGATGTCGTCCAGCGCCGGCGCCCGCGTGGCGGCGGCCGCCGCGGCCGGGTCGGCCTGCGCCGCGTGGCGGCCGCGCTCGATCACCGCGTCGAAGTCGTGCAGCCCCGTGCGGTCGTAGCGGCGCAGGCCGCGGCCGTCGATCACGATCAGCACCTTCAAGTGCGGCAGCCGCTCGCGCACCGCCAGCACCTTGTCGAGTTGCTCCTGGTCTTCGCAGACGATGATCGGCGCCTCGCACAGCGCCAGCAGGTATTCGACCTCGTGCGCCGGCGAGGTGGGATAGACCCCCGCCGTGATGCCGCCCACCATCGCCGCGCCGAGCTGCGCGTAGGCCCATTCCTGGCGGTTCTCAGACAGCACGGCCAGCCGCTGGCCGGGCTGCAGGCCCAAGGCCAGCAGGCCGAGGCCGAAATGACGCGCACGTTCGGCGTACTGCGCCCAGCTCACGGGCTTCCAGACGCCGTGCTCCTTCTGCCGCAGCGCCGTGCCCTGCGGATGAACCTGCGCGCGGTGCAGCAGTTGCTGCGGCAAGGGAAGTTGGTCCAGCGAACGCCGTGGATCCGGCTCTGCCGGGCCACTGGCGTTGCCCCCCTGGGGGGGAGGCACCGAAGGTGCGACGGGGGGGGTCATGATAGCCAGCGCTTGCGGCGCTTGTAGTGTTTGACGTCGCGGTAGTTCACATGCCCCTCGTCGCCGGCGCCCAGGTAGAAGCGCTGCACGTCGGGGTCGCCCAGCAGCTTGGCCGTGGGGCCGTTGATCACGATGCGGCCGTTCTCCAGGATGTAGCCGTACTGCGCCACGCTCAAGGCGACGTGGGCGTTCTGCTCGACCAGCAGCATGGCCACGCCCTGCTCTTGATTGATGCGCTGGATGATGCCGAAGATGTCCTTCACCACCAGCGGCGCCAGGCCCAGCGAGGGCTCGTCGAGCAGGATCAGCCGCGGCTGGCCCACCAGTGCGCGGCCGATGGCCAGCATCTGCTGCTCGCCGCCGGAGAGATAACCCGCCACCTGCTTGCGCCGCTCCTGCAGGCGCGGAAAGTAGCGGAACACCGGCTCGATGTCGAAGGCGCCGCGCCCGGCCAGTGCGTGGCCGGCGGCGATGAGGTTCTCTTCCACCGTCAGGTCGCCGAAGATGTGCCGGCCCTCGCGCACGTGGGCCAGCCCGGAGCGCGCCAGCTGGTGCGCCACGCGGCCGGCGATGTCGTCGCCGAAGAAGCGGATGCGGCCCGAGGCGACGCGCCCGTTCTCGTAGGCCAGCACGCCGCCGGCGGCCTTGAGCGTGCTGGTCTTGCCGGCGCCGTTGCTGCCCAGCAGCGCGACGATCTGCCCCTGCGGCACCTCGATCGACAGCCCCCGCAGCGCCTGCACGCTGTGGTGGTAGACGACCTCGATGTTCTCGATGGCGAGCGCGGCGGTCACGTCAGACTTTGATCCAGCCGGACGCCGGCTCCATCACCTGCTTGCCGGGGTCGTAGGCGTAGATGCGGCCCTGCGGCACCTGGTGGCTGGAGAGGTCGGCCAGCAGGCCGAAGATGCCGCCCGAATCCCACTCCTTCATGCCTTCGAGCGCGGCCTTCATGTTGGCCAGCGTGAAAGGCTTGTTGGCCTTGATGCAGCGCTCGGCGATCTCGGCGAAGACCATGCCCGAGAGCCAGCTCGAGATGTAGAACGGCGAGATGAACTTGACGTCGGGCCGGTTCTTGGCCAGGTGCTCGCGCATGTTGTTGATCATCACGCTGTCGGTCTCATGGCCGTAGCGGTACATCGAGGCGCCGGTCAGGTTGACGCCCAGCTTGGCCAGCGCGTCGTAGGCCGGCTTGTCCAGGCCCCAGGCGGTGCCCATGATCTTGGGGTTGAGCCCGGCCTCGGCCATCTGGCGCACGAACTCGGGCATCGGCGCCAGGATGTAGCCCTGGAAGATCACGATGTCGGGCCGCGCGCGGCGCAGCTTGGCCACCTCGGGCGCGACGTCGATGCCGGCCTGCTTGGTGACGATCTCCTCCACGATGGGCAGGCCCAGCTTCTGCGCCCGCGCCTTGCCGCCGGGAATGCCGTCGCGGCCGAACTCGGTGTCGGCGTAGACATAGGCGATGCGCGGCTTGGCGCCCGAGCTGTAGGTCTTGGCGATGTACTCCATCAGGATCTCGTGCAGCCGCGGGTAGGTGGGCCCGGGCACGAAGTGCTGTGGCACGTTGACCGGGTCGGCCACCACCGAGGCCAGCGAGGTGGAGCTGGTCATCACGTGGCCGGCGGCCACCGCGTCGGCGGTGATGGCCTTCACCCACTGCGTGCTCTCGCCGTAGAAGAAGGTGGGCTTCTCGGCGGCCATGATCTTCTTGAAGATGGCCACGCTCTGGTCGAGCTTGAAGCCCGAGTCCTCGGCCACGTACTTGAGCTTGCGGCCCATCACGCCGCCCTTGGCGTTGCGCCACGCGCAGTAGTCCATGATGCCGTTGTTCATCGCCACGCCGGCGAACGAGAACACGCCGGTGATGGGCTGCGCGGCGCCGACGACGATGTCGCCCTTGTGCGTCTGCCCCTGCGACGACCCGATCGCAAACGGCCCCAGCGTGGCCGCGGCGCCCAGGCCCTGGACGATTTGTCGACGATTGATGCGGTTCATGCGCTTGGTCTCCTTGCTGCGGGTTTCAGGTCTTGAAAGGCCAGAGGTGGAACGTGCGCCGGATGCGCCCCCAGATTGCCGCCAGGCCGTGCGGCTCGAACACGAGAAAGCCGATGATCAGCGCGCCGAACACCACCTGCCCCATCGGCAGCAGCAGCCCGGCCACGCCGGGGAACCACTGCGAGCTGAGGTGCGCGACCAGGCGCAGCGCCTCGGGCACGAAGGTCATGAACAGCGCGCCCAGGATGCTGCCCAGCACCGAGCCCAGCCCGCCGACGATGACCGCGGCGAGGTAGAACACCGACAGCGTCAGCGCGAAGTACTCGGGCGTGATGGCACCGTAGAAATAACCCAGCAGTCCGCCGGCCACGCCGGCGTAGAAGGCGCCGATGGCGAATGCCAGCAGCTTGGTCGACAGCAGATGCACGCCCAGGATCTCGGCCGAGAAGTCGCGCTCGCGCACCGCCACGAAGGCGCGGCCGAAGCGGCTGCGGCCCAGGTTGCGCGCCGCCAGCGCGGCCACCAGAGCGACCGTGAAGATCAGGTAGAAGTTGCGCCGGTCGCCGTGGAACTCGAAGCCGAAGAGATTGGCGCGCGGGATGGTGGTGCCCGGCACGCCGCCGGTCACCGACTCCCATTCGCGGAACACGAAGGTCAGCACGAAGTGCGCCGCCAGCGTGGCCACCGCGAGGTAGATGCCTTTCACGCGCAGGCTGGGCAGGCCCACCACCAGCCCCAGCGCCGCGCTCAGCAGCCCGGCCGCCGGCAGCGCCAGCCAGAACGGCACGCCGTGCCTGCCGAGCCACGCCACGGTGTAGCAGCCGACGCCGACGAAGGCGCCGTGCGCCAGCGAGATCAGCCCCGCGTTGCCGGTGGTGAGGTTGAGCCCCAGCGTCGCGATGACGTGGATGCCGACGATGCAGGCCATCGCCAGCAGGTAGTCACTGCCCCACAGCGGCATCGTGAACAGCGCCAGCAGGAAGGCCAGCATCCAGCGCCGCTGGGTGGACGAATCCCACAGCCGTTCTTCGGCGTGGAAGCTTTCGTGGAAGACGCCGGTTCTCATCGCAGGTTCACAGCCGTTCAATACCGCGGGTGCCGAAGATGCCGTAGGGGCGGATGACCAGGATCGCCAGCACCACCACGTAGGGCACGACGTCGCGCGACTTGCCGCCCAGGTAGCCGGCGCCCAGCGCCTCGACCCAGCCGACGATCAGGCTGGCGACGATGGCGCCCAGCACGCTGTCCATGCCGCCCAGGATGATGGCCGCGAACACGCCCAGCGCCGCCGAGGCGAGCAGCGGCGACAGCCCCGCCGAGCTGGCGATCAGCACGCCGGCCACGGTGCCCACCAGGCCCGAGAGCACCCAGGTCAGCCGCTGCGCGCGGTTGATGTTGATGCCCAGCGTGGCGGCGGTCACGGGGTCGCTGGCGGTGGCGCGCAGCGCGATGCCGGTCTTGCTGTAGCGGAAGAAGGCGAGGAAGCCGCCGATCAGCAGCGCCGCCACGGCGAAGTTGCCCAAGGCGGTGCCGGGGATCAGGATGTCGCCCAGCATCAGCGGCGTGCGCGGCAGCAGCGTGGGCGGGCTGTAGGTGTCGCCGCCCCACACCGCCTCCACGCCGCCGTGGATGATGCTGGCCATGCCGATGGTGGCCATCAGCACCGCCACCGCCGGCTGGCCGGACAGCGGACGCAGCACCGCGCGCTCGATCAGCACCGCCAGCAGCGCGATCAGCGCCATCGAGCCGACGAACGCCACCCAGGGCGCGAGGCCGAAGGTCACCGTGCCCGCGTAGTAGAAGTAGGCACCGAGCATCATCACCTCGCCGACCGCGAAGTTGACGACGCCGGTGCCCTTGTAGATCAGCACGAAGCTCAGTGCCACCAGCGCGGTGACGCCGCCCGACAGCAGCCCGAGCAGGCTGTATTCGACGAATTCGCTCATGTCTGCCCCTCGCCCGGCGCGCACGCCGGTCGATCCCCCGAGGGGATGCGGCTCGGCTTGGGAGCGGCCCGGCGCTCGGTCCGCGAATTCATGCCGCGGCCTCGGCGCCCAGGTAAGCCTCCACCACCTGCGGATGGCGCCGCACCTCGTCGGGCGTGCCGCTGGCGATCACCTGGCCGAAGTTCAGCACCACCACGTGGCTGGAGATGTCCATCACCATGCCCATGTCGTGCTCCACCAGCAGCACCGAGACGCCCCATTCCTCCTGCACGTCGAGGATGAAGCGCGCCATGTCCTCGGTCTCCTCGCGGTTCATGCCGGCCACCGGCTCGTCGAGCAGCAGCACGCGCGGGCGCATCGCCAGCGCGCGCGCCAGCTCCACCCGCTTCTGCAGCCCGTAGGGCAGCGCGTCCACGCTTTTGTGGCGGATGTGGTCGATCTCCAGGAACTCGATCACCCGGCGTTCGATCTCCGCGCGCAGCGCATCTTCCTCGTCTTGGGCGCGGCGGCCGTGCAGCAGCGCGGAGATCAGCCCGGCGCTCAGCGTGTGGTGGCCGCCGAGCTTGATGTTCTCCAGCACCGACAGGCCGCGGAACAGCGCGATGTTCTGGAAGGTGCGCGCCAGCCCCATCTCCGCGCGGCGGTGCACCGGCGTGCGGGTGATGTCCTGCCCGCCCAGGCTGATGCGCCCGGCCGCCGGCTTGTAGAAGCCCGAGATGGTGTTGAAGACGCTGGTCTTGCCGGCGCCGTTGGGGCCGATGACGGCCGTCACCTGCCCCGGCGCGGCCGCGAAGCTGACGCCGCGCAAGGCGTGGATGCCGCCGAAGCGCAGGTCCACGCCGTCGACGGCCAGCGCCAGGCCGGGGGCGGCGGGCGCAGCAGGAGTGCCAGGGCTTGCAGTGACCATACCGTACGCTACCGCACAATAAAGCTCCGTACCTCGGGATTTTCCCCGTCGCGTCACCCCCAATCGTACGCTAGCGTATGACCAACATCGACCCCGACCGGAGGACACGTCCCCCATGCAAGGCACCCGCTTCCTGATGCAGGCCGTGGCCAACCAGCCGCAGCGCACTGCCACCATCTGCAACGGCCGCCGCCGCAGCTGGGCGCAGGTGGGCCAGCGCGTGCCGCGGCTGGCTGCCGTGCTGCGGAACTTGGGCATCGCCGACGGCCGCTTCGTCGCCGCGCTGGCGATGAACGCCGACCGCTACGTCGAGCTGTTCTTCGCCGTGCCCTGGGCCGGCGGTGCCTTCGCGCCGCTGAACATCCGCTGGTCGGTCGAGGAGAACGCCTATGCCCTCACGGACTCGAAGGCCTCGGTGCTGTTCGTCGACGAGAGCTTCCTGGACCAGGCGCTCGAGCTCAAGCGCCGGCTGGACTGGGTGCAGCACCTGGTGTGGATGGGCGAAGGCCCCTGCCCCGAAGGGCTGCTGGACTATGAAAGCCTGATCGATGGCCACGCCGCGATGCCCGACGCCGGCCGCCGCGGCGAGGACCTGTGGGTCATCTTCTACACCGGCGGCACCACGGCTCACCCCAAGGGCGTGATGATGAGCCACCGCGGGCTCTTCGTCGCCACGCTGGGCTACCTGGCCTGGCTGCCCGACATCGAGGACCTGAGCTTCGTCTACGTGGCCGGCTACTTCCACTTTGCCGGCGCCAGCGCGCTGCTGTACATCACGCTGGCCGGCGGCACCCACATCCCGCTGCCCAAGTTCGAGCCCGTGCTGGTGATGCAGGCGATCAGCGAGCACAAGGCGACCAACGCGGTGCTGGTGCCGACGATGATCAACCTGCTGATCCACCACCCGGACTTCGACCGCTACGACCTGAGCAGCCTGCGCACCTGCGTCTACGGCGGCAGCCCGATGCCCGAGGCGCTGATCACCGCGGCGATGAGCAAGCTGCCCGGCTGGCGCTTCTACCAGGTGTTCGGCATGACCGAGACCGGCGGCTTCGCCAGCGTGCTGCGCTGGCGCGACCACGTGCTGGAGGGCGCCAAGGCGCGCCGGCTGCGCTCGGCCGGCCAGGCCGCGCCGGGCAACGAGATCCGCATCCTGCTGCCCGACGGCAGCGAGGCGCCGCCCGACACCCTGGGCGAGATCGTCGTGCGCAGCGACATGCTGATGAACGGCTACTTCAACAACCCGCAAGCCACCGCCGCCGTGCTGAAGGACGGCTGGATGCACACCGGCGACGCCGGCACGATGGACGAGGACGGCTTTCTCTACGTGGCCGACCGCATCAAGGACATGATCGTCACCGGCGGCGAGAACGTCTACTCGATCGAGGTCGAGCGCGTGCTGTTCCAGCACCCCGCCGTGCGCGAGGCCGCGGTGATCGGCATCCCCAGCACGCAGTGGGGCGAGAGCGTGCACGCGGTGATCGTGCCCAAGGACGGCATGAGCGTCACCGAGGCCGAGCTCGACGCCCATTGCCGCGCCCACATCGGCGGCTACAAGGTGCCGCGCAGCTACGAGTTCCGCGCCGAGCCGCTGCCCGTCACGCCGGTGGGCAAGGTGCGCAAGAACGTGCTGCGCGACCCGCACTGGGCCGGCCGCGACCGAAAAATTGCCTGAAACCCCAACGAGGACACCGGACATGAAGAAGCTGTGGACCGCGGCCATGCTGGCCGCGCTGACGAGTCTGACCGGCGCGGCCCACGCGCAGGCCATCAAGCTGGGCGTGGTCAACATCGAGGCCGGGCCGCCGGCCGTCAGTGCCCAGGCCATCAACGAAGGCGCCACGCTGGCGGTGGAGACGCTCAACGCGCGCGGCGGCGCCCTGGGCCGCAAGTACGAGCTGGTGATCCAGAACCACGATGGCCCGCCGGCCGGCGCCATCGCCGCGGCGACCAAGCTGGTGCAGCAGCAGGGCGTGTCGTTCTTCACCGCGCTCAGCCCCTCGGGCAACTCGCTGGCGCTGATCCCCAAGCTCGAAGGCCTGAACGCGCTCTACATCGACGCCAGCGCCGCCTCCGACGAGCTGACCGGCAAGGCCTGCGGGCGCAACTACTTCCGCGTCGGCATCACCGATTCGGCGCAGGTCGGCGTCTGGCTGGAGCTGGCCAAGCGCCAGGGCGTCAAGACCTTCGACATCATGAACGCCGACATGGCCGCGGCGCACAACGCGACCAAGTACTTCAAGGCCGGGCTGGCCTCGATCGGCGGCAGCGTCAACAAGGAGATCTTCACGCCGCTGACCACCACCGACCACGGCAGCAACATCGCCCAACTGTTGACGAAACCGGCCGAGGCGCTGGTGATGTACATGCCCAGCTCGGCCGGCATCGGCCTGGCCAAGCAGCAGGCGCCGTTCGGGTTGTTCGACAAGTACAAGCTGGTGATGAGCGCGTCGATGGTCAACGAGATCCTGATCACCGGCCAGGGCGACACCACGGCCGGCGTGTGGTCGTCGCAGAGCTACTTCTGGAGCCTGCCCGGCGCCGCCAACGCCGAGTTCGTCAAGGCCTTCGAGGCGCGCTTCAACCGCAAGCCCAGCTACCTGTCGGCCGACGCCTACCTGTCGTTCATGCTGGTGCACGAGGCCATCGTGAAGGCCAAGTCGACGGAGGTCGCCGCGGTGCGCAGCGCGCTGAACGGGCTCAAGCTGTCCAACACCATCGTCGGCGACATCGAGATGCGTGCGGCCGACCACCAGCTGGTGCGCCCGATGGCGGTGGTGCAGGCCGTCAAGACGGCGCCCGGCAAGGCCGAGATCGCGCTGCGCCTGGTGGAGCCCGCGGCGCGCACGACGCTGCCGCCGAGCGCGGAGTGCAAGATGGGGGGCTGAGCGACACTCCCGCTCGTGACCGAGCTGGAACTCAAGTTTCGCGTCGACGACGAGGCCTTGCGGCGCTGGCGCATGCTGCTGCTGCAGCAAGGCGCGCATCAGCAGCGCTTGCGCGCGCACTACTTCGACACCGCCGACGGCCGGCTGGACCGCGCACGCATCTCGCTGCGCCTGCGGCACGAAGGCGGTGGCTGGGTGCAGACGCTGAAGACGGCCGGCGACGGCGCCATCGTGCGCCACGAGCACGAGGTGCCGTTGCCCGGCTTTGCGCCGGAGCAGCCGCCGCCGCTGGACCTGCGGCGGCACGCCGGCTCAGCGGCTTTCGGGCCGCTGGCGGCCGCACTCGACGGCGATGCCGACGCCTCGCGCCTGGCCGTCCGCCACGCGGCCATCGTGGCGCGCACGGCGCTGCGCGTGCGCACCGCCGCCGGCACCGAGGCCGAGCTGGCGCTGGACGAAGGCGAGGTGCTGGCCGGCGGGCGCCGCTCGTCGATCGGCGAGTTGGAGATCGAGCATCTCGGCGGCCCCGTCGACGGGCTGTTCGACATCGCGCACGACGTGCTGGCCGCGGGCGGCGCCTGGCTCGGCACGGTGTCCAAGGCCGAGCGCGGCGCGCGGCTGCTGGCCACCACCGCGCCGCGCGCCGTCAAGGCCGCGCCGATGGCGTTGCCGCTGCCTTGCGATGGCCATGCCTTCGTGCGCCAGGTGCTGCGCAACACGCTGGGCCAGGTGCTGCCCAACCTGGGCGAGGTGGCCGAAGGCGACGAGGCGCCGGCACGCATCCATCAGCTGCGCGTCGGCCTGCGCCGCCTGCGCACCGCGCTGCGCGAGCTGGCGCCGCTGGACCCGCGTCTGCAGCCCGAATGGGAAGTCCCGCTGCGGCAGGCCTTCGCGCTGCTCGGCCAGCGCCGCGACGACGACGGCGATGGCGCCGCCGCGCTGGTGAGGCCACTGCTGGAAGCCGCCGATGCGCCCAAGTGCCGATGGTCCGAGACGGCCGCCGTCGACCTCATCGCCACCGCGCGCGCACCGGCGTTGCAGGCCGTGCTGCTGCGCTTGATCGCTTGCGTCGAGCGGGTCACGCCGCAACCGAGCCTGACGCCACATGATCTGAAGGCCTGGCTGGTCCGCCGGCTGCAGGGCCTGTGGCGTGGCGTCTGCCGCGATGGCCGGCGCTTCGCGCGCTTGCCCGCCGACCAGCAGCACGGCGTGCGCAAGCGCCTCAAGCGGCTGCGCTACCTGGCCGAATTCAGCGCGCCGCTGTGGGGCACCAAGGCGGCGCTGCGATTCACCCAGCGGCTGGCGCCGGTGCAGGACGCGCTGGGCGATTGCAGCGACCATCGGCTGGCGCTGGCGCGCTTTCGCGCCGATGCCCTGACCGATCCGCGTTCGCTGTTCGCCGTCGGCTTCCTGCAGGCGCGGCTGCCGGCGCTGGCGCGGCGGGCACAGCGGCAGCTGCGGCGGCTGGCCGAGCGACCGGCGTTCTGGCAGCGGCGCTGAGGCGCCGCTTCAGCCCTCCCGCGGCACCATCAGGCATTCCTGCGTTGCGCTGGCCACCAGCTGCCCCTGGCGATCGTGCACGCGCGCGATCGACAGCCCACGGCCCGCCGCGGCGGCCGGGCTCACGCTGTCGAAGTACAGCCACTCGTCGGCACGCAGCGGGCGGTGCAGCCACAGCGCGTGGTTGAGGCTCGCCACGTACAGCCCGCCCAGCGCTTGCGCCTCGGCCTGGTGGCCGCCACTGGCGGGGTAGTTGAGCCACCAGTCCGACAAATAGGCAAAGACCGCGGCGTGCAGCGCGGGGTCGTCGCCCAGGCGTCGGCGGGCGCGGATCCAGAACGCGATGCGCGGCTCGGGCAGCGCCAAGGCCAGCCCCGGCGGCGGCGCGGCGAGGCGGAAGTCCAGCGCCGCCTTCATCGCGAACGGATAGCCCACGGCGCGGCGCACCGCGTCCACCGTCTCAGCCGGCAGCTCGGACGGCAGCGGCAGGCGCTCGGGGTCGGCCAGCGCCGCGGCCGGCGGCGCGCCGTGCGAGGGCGCCGCGATCGGCAGCGCAAAGCTGAGCTGGGCGTCGAACACCTGGCGCTGGCCGCGCTGCACGCCGCGCACGTGGCGCGACGAGAAGCGCTTGCCGTCCTGCAGCGGCGTGACCACGAGATCCAGCGCCTCGTCCCACAAGGTGCCTTGCAGGAACAGGAACTGCATCGCCGTGCACGGCCGGCCGGCGGGCACGGTGCGCGCCGCGGCCATCAGCGCCTGCGCCAGGATCTGGCCGCCGTAGGCGCGGCCGTTGGAGTTGGCATCGCCGCAGCGGGTGCGCAAGGTGGTGGGGCCGGTCTGATCGGCGGGGCCGTCCACCACGTCCAGCGCCAGCAGTTCGTTGAAGTCATGGCCCTCCCAGGGCGGTATCACGCGTGTCGTCATCGTGGCGCGGATTGTCGCCGCAGCCGCGCCAGCCGCGCGTCGATCTCCTCGCGGCTAACGCCGATGTTCAACGCCTTCGCGGTGCGTGCCTCGAAGGCCAGCGCTTCGCCCAGCGGCAGCCGCGCCTCGTCGTCCAGCAGCTTCTTGTAAGCGCGCAGCCCCGCGGGCAGGTTGGTCAGCATCTGGCGCGCCAGCGCCTGCGCTTCGGCCTGCAGGCGGTCGGCCGGCACGACGTGGTTGACCAGGCCCCAGGCCAGTGCCTCCTGCGCACTGAAGAAGCGCCCGGTCAGCGCCAGCTCCTTGGCGCGGTGCGGCCCCACGCGCTGCTGCATGCGCACCGATCCGCCCCAGCCCGGCAGCAGGCCCACCTTGGCATGGGTGTCGGCAAAGCGTGCGTCGTCGGCGGCCAGCAGCAAGTCGCAGGCGAGCGCGATCTCCAGCCCGCCGGTCAGCGCCAGCCCGTTGATCGCGCCGATCAGCGGGCCGCTGAAGCGCTCGATCGCCGCCACCGCGCTGTGCTCCCAGGCGGCAGCGGCCGGCGCCGCGCTCCACTCGTCGAGGTCCAGCCCGGCGGTGAAGGCGCGGCCCTGGCCGGTGAGGATCAGCACGTGGATCGCGGGGTCGGCCTCCAGCGCATCCACCGCGGCGGCCAGCGCCTGCCGCAGCCGGATCGACAAGGTGTTGAGCTTGTCGGGCCGGTTGAAGGCGATGGTGGCAAAGCCCTCGTCGCTGCGGTCGACGCGCAGCGTGTCGTCGCTCGAGCACTCCATCACAGGCCCTTGAACTGCGGCTTGCGGCGCTCCACCATCGCGGCAATGCCCTCTTGCGCGTCGGCGCTGCCCGCGACGCGCGCCAGCGTCAGCGCCTCGTCCTCCAGTTGCACCGTCAGCTGCGCCGCGCCCGCGGCCATGAACAGGCGCTTGATCTGCCCGTAGGCCAGCGTGGGGCCGGCTGCCAGCTGGGTGGCGAGCTGCAGCGCCGCGTCCTGCAATTGAGCATCGGGCAGCACCTGGTCGGCCAAGCCGGCCTGCAGCGCCTGGGCCGCGCTCAGCACCTCGGCCAGCAGCACGAAGCGGCGCGCGCGGGCCATGCCCATGCGGCCGGTGAGCGTGGCGCTGGAGCCCGAGTCGCAGCTGAAGCCGAGCTGTGCGAAGGCCGAGCCGAACTTGGTGCTCTCGCCGGCCAGCACCACGTCGGCGCCGGCCAGCACGGCCACGCCGCCGCCCATCGCAAAGCCCTGCACCGCACACACCACCGGCACCGGCAGCTGCCAGAAGCGCTGCAGCCCCATGTGCAGGTTTCCGGTCCATTCGCGCACCAGCGCGGGCAGCCGGTCGCGCACGGGGAAGAAACTCTTCAAGTCGCCGCCGTAGCTGAAGTTGACGCCCTCGGCGCGCAGCAGCACGCCGCGCAGGTTGCCGGCGCCGTGGCGGCTCCACAGCTCGGCGGCGACGAGCTTGAAGTCGCGCGCGAAGTCGCCGTCGATGGGGTTGCCGCGCGCCGGCTGGGCCAGGGACACCAGCGCCAGCGCGCCTTGCTGCTGGAGGTCGATCGAAGGGGTGAAGCTCATGGGGCATCCGCGGGTTGTGGATCGCCTGACTGTACGCTACTGTACGATCTGGCCCATTCAGGAAAAGCCCGCAGGCGCCCAACACCATGCTCTCGCCGCAAGACGACCTCATCGGCCACCAGTTGCCGACCCCCTTCGACCAGATCGACAACAGCGACCCCGCCTGGATGGAGCGCCTGTGGTACACGGGCCACCCGGCGCCCGGCGGCGACGTGATCTTCGACCTCGGCCTCGGCTACCACCCCAACCGCAACGTGATGGACGCCTTTGCCGGCGTGGCGGTGCCGGGCCGGCAGTGGAACTTCCGCGCCAGCCGCAGGCTGCGGCCCGACCCGTTGACGACGACCGTCGGCCCGCTGACGTTTCGCGTCATCGAAGGGCTCAAGCGCCACGCGCTGACACTGGCCGAGAACGATTCGGGCCTGCGTTTCGAGCTCGAGTTCAACGCCACGCTGAACCCGCACGAGGAAGCCGGCCACCTGCGCCGGCGCGACGGCCGCATCACCGAGCACATGTACCGTGCGCAGCAGATGGGCCGTTATCAGGGCTGGCTGGCGTACGACGGCCGCCGCGTCAGCGTCGACGGCTGGCCCGGCCAACGCGACCACAGCTGGGGTGTGCGCGCCGAGATGCGCAGCGACGAGACGCACCCGCCGCTGACCTTCTACCCGCCCTTCTTCTTCTGCTGGGCGACGGCGCAGTTCAAGGACCACGGCCTCGTGATCTTCTTCAAGGAGCGCGCGCCCGGCGACCTGATCTACCTCAGCGGCGAGATCGTGCGCCCGCTGGGCGGCAAGGCTTCGGGCCGCGATCAACTCGTCGCCGTGCAGCACGAGGTGCAATGGCACGACGACCCGCTGGGCCAGAACATGGACAACGCCCGCTTCGACCTCACCTTCGCCAGCGGCCAGCGCCGCCAGGTGCAGCTGCGCGTGCTGCCGACGCGCTACTACCTCAAGGGCGGCCTCTACGGCGGCCTGGACGGCTGGTTCCAGGGCGACGACAAGGGCAAGCAGCTCTTCACCGCGCACGAAGCCTGGGACCTGCAGGACGCCGCCACGCGCCGCAAGGTCCGCACCCTGGCCGACCAGGTGATCGAGGTGCGCGACGGCGACGAGCTGGGCTACGGGATCATCGAGTACGGCGTCGGCAAGGGCTACGAGAAGTACGCGGCGGTGCAGGGGCATCCGCCGATCTGACGCGGGCCGACTACGCGACCTGCGCCAGCGGCACCAGGATCTCGACCGACTCGTAGGGCACGAAGATGGCGCCTTCGTCGTTGCGCTCCACCAGGCCCAGCTCCTCCAGTCGCCCGACATCGGTGTAGACGTTGGAATAGTTCCGATCGGCGGCCTTTGCCAATGCGTAGACGCTGCACGGGCCCACGCGGCGAAGGGTGTCGAGCAGATCGACCCGGGCCGGCGTCAGCTCCGAAAACAAGGCCCGGGCTGACTCGAAGCTGAGCCTGAAGTCCGGCGCCGCACCGCGCCGGCTGGCGGCCAACTGCGCGCGAGCGGACCGCACCGCTGAACCGCGCTTGGAGACTTCGATGATTGCCTTCATGGTGCACCCCACTGCTCGATGTCCCGCTCGAAGTCGTCGAGCAGCTTGTCGACCGACTCGAAGCGGTAGCTCAGTTCCCGGCCGTTGACGTGCCGATGATCGCCCTTGCCGCGCTCGTTGTCGTACCGGACGCGATCCTGGCCAGCGAGGCCGTAGTAGAGCCGGTACTTGTAGTGGTGCTCGCTGGGCGGCAAGGGTTCCGGAAGACGCCAGATCACCACTTCGACGATGGACCCGTCGTCGCGGAATTCCTTCGTGTGGGCGACCAGCGCGGCCTTCATGTATTGCATAGTAGCAATACATGCAGCCGAGGGCAAATCGGGGCTGAAGCCCCCTACAAGCTCCGCCCCAACGCCAGCCACCGCTCCCGCAGGCTGCGCTTGAGCACCTTGCCGATGCCGTTGCGCGGCAGTTCGTCGACGAAGTCGACGGCCGCCAGGCGCTGGGCCTTGTTGAGCTGGTCGCGGCTCCAGGTCATCAGCTCGTCGGCGTCGAGTTGGCTGTCGGGCCGGCGGATCACGAAGGCCACCGGGCTCTCGCCCCACTGCGGCGAGGGCACGCCGGTGACGGCCGCGTCGGCCACCGCGGGGTGGCGGCGCAGCACGGCTTCGACGTCGCTGGGGTAGACGTTGAAGCCGCCGCTGATGATCATGTCCTTGCGGCGGTCCAGCAGCACCAGGAAGCCGTCTTCGTCGAAGCGGCCGACGTCGCCGCTGCGGATGAAGCGCCGGCCCTCGGCGTCGAACCACTCGGCCTCACGCGTCTTCTCGGGCAGCTTGTGGTAGCCGCTCATCATCGTCGCCGAGCGGCCGACGATCTCGCCCACCGAGCCGGGCGGCAGCTCGTGCCCCTCGTCGTCGATCACGCGCATGTCGTGGCCCGGCGCCGGGCGGCCGACGGTGTGCAGCTTGTCGGGGTGGCGGCGCGCGTCCAGCACGCAGATGCCGCCGCCTTCGGTCATGCCGAAGTATTCGACCAGTTCGCCGGGCCAGCGCCGCAGCGCCTCGGCCTTCAGCTCGCGCGCGAAGGGCGCGCTGCCGCAGGATTTCATGCGGAAGGCCGAGAGGTCGAAGCGGTCGAAGTCGGGCAGCGCCAGGATGCGCTGGAACTGCACCGGCACCATCATCGAATGCGTGACGCGGTGCGCTTGCGCCAGCTCCAGGTAGCGGCGGGCGTCGAACGGGCCCATCAGCACGACGGTGCAGCCCATCGCCAGCGGCGGCAGGAAGCCCGACAGCGTCATGTTCGAGTACAGCGGGATCGAGACCAGCGCCACCGAGCCGGCGTCGTAACCCAGGCCGCGGAAGAGCTGGAACTGCGACCAGCGGTAGCCGTGCGAGACGACGATGCCCTTGGGCGCGCCGGTGGTGCCGGACGAATAGATGATGTTGAAGGCGTCGTCGGGGCCGATGTCCGTTGGCTGCGGCGCTTGCGGCGATTCCGTGCCCGCGGCGGCAAGCCAGCAGCTCCACGCGGCGCCGCAGCCCGAGTCGTCGAGCGCGATGCACGGCAGGTCCGGCGGCAGCGCGGCGTGCGCCAGCGTGTCGGCCACGGCCTGGTCGAGGAACAGGCGCTTCGCATCGGAGTCGGCCAGCATGCGCCTGAGGTTGTCGGCCGTCATGTCGGGCGCCAGCGGCGCGACGACCACGCCGGCGCGCAGGCTGCCGAGGAAAGTCAGCGCATAGGCCGGCGAGGTGGCGGCGCAGGTCGCGATCGCGTCGCCGCGCCGCAGCCCGTCGCGCTGCAGCGCGGCAGCCACGCGGTCGAGCTGGGCGTCCAGCTCGGCGTACGAGAGGCTGCGGTCGTCGAAGACCAGCGCCGGGTGCGCCGGCCGCGCGGCGGCGTGATGGCGGATCAGCTCGGGCAGCGTGCCGAAAGGCCGTTCCAATGGATCGTTATTCGAGTTCATCGTCGTCAGCGGTGCTGCCAGCGCGGCGCGCGCTTCTCGGCGTAGGCGGCCAGGCCTTCGGCGGCGTCGGCCAGCGGCAACAGCTCGTCCAGGTAGATCCGGGCCAGCTCGTCGAAACCCGTCTCCAGGCTGCGGCCGCGCGCGGCTTTCAGCGAGCGCATCATCAACTGCAACACCGGGCGGCTGAGCCGTGTGAACGGCGCGACGAAGGCGGCCAGCTCGGCGCTGAAAGCGTCGGCCGCCAGCAGGCGGTTGACCACGCCCAGGCGCAGCGCCTCGGCGGCGTCCATCGTCTCGCCGCCGGCCAGCAGCTCGGTGATGCGGTTGGGCGGCAGCCGGCCCTGCAACATCAGGATGCCGGGGAAGGCGATCGAGGCCAGCTTGACTTCCGGGTGGCCCAGCCGCGCCTCGGGCACGGCCACCATCATGTCGCAGGCCAGCGCCAGCTCCAGCCCGCCGCCTAAAGCGGCGCCGTTCAGCGCCGCGACGGTGGGCAGCGGAAACGCGATCAACTTGCGCAGCAGCCGCGCGAAGTCCTGCATCAGCTCGCCGATGCGATCGTGGCTGTGGTCGGCGATCTCCACGCCGCCGGAGAACACGCGCTGGCCCTGCCCGGTGACCACCAGCGCGCGCACCTCGGGCAGCGCCGCGGCCTCGTCCAGCGCGGTGCCGATCTCGGCCATCATGGCCGCGTGCAGAACGTTGACCGGCGCGCGCGCCAGCGTCAGCGTGAAGCAGCCGTCGTGCACCGCGGTGCGGATGAACTGGTAGGCCATCGCCGCGCCGCTGTCGTCAGAACGCCAGGGCCGCGCGGTGCTGCTCGCTATCGATGTCCTCGGTGCGGCCGCGGTCGATGATCTCGCCCTTGGACATCACGACGAAGCGCTGCGTGGTGCGGCGCACCAGGTTCAGGTGCTGCTCGACCACCAGCACGCCGGTGCCGGCGTCGCGGATCTTGTTGAAGGTGCTGACCAGCTCGTCCACCAGCACCGGCGACAGCCCTTCGGTGGGCTCGTCGAGCAGGATGACCTTGGGGTTGCCCAGCAGCGCGCGGCCCACGGCCAGCATCTGCTGCTGGCCGCCGGACAAGGCGGTGCCCAGCTTGTGGCGCCGCTCCAGCAGGATGGGGAACAAGTCGAACACGCGCTGCAGGCTCCAGTGGCCCTTGCGGCCGCCGGCGGCGCCGAGCAGCAGGTTCTCCTGCACCGTGAGGTGCGGCAGGATCAGCCGGCCCTGCGGGCTGATGCTGACGCCGTGCTTGGGCGCGGCATAGGGCGGCAGCTTCTCGAGCGCGACGCCGCCCACCACCAGGCTGCCGCCCTTGATGGTGGTGCCGCCGAAGAAACTGTTTAGCAGCGTCGACTTGCCGGCGCCGTTCTTGCCGACCACGGCGACCGACTCGCCTTCGTCGACCTCGAGGTCGACGCCGCGCAACACCACCGATTTGCCGTAGCCCGCGGTCAGCCCGCGGATCGAAAGAAAGCTCATGCCGCCCCCTTGGCGCTGCGCGCCGTCCCCCCGAGGGGGAGCGAGCGCGACCGGGAGACCCGGATCGTGCTCATGCCGCCGACCCCAGGTAGGCGTTGATGACGCGCGCGTCCTTGCGCACCGTCTCGGGCTTGCCGCTGACGAGCAGGCGGCCCAGGTCCAGCGCCGTCACCTCGTCGCAGAAGCGGAACACGGCGTCGACGTCGTGCTCCACCACCAGCGCGGTCACGCCGCGCTGGCGCACCAGCGCCACCAGGTGTTCGAACAGCGCCACGGTCTCGGTGGTCGACAGCCCCGCGGCCGGCTCGTCCAGCAGCATCAGGCTGGGCTTGCCGATCATCGCCAGCGCGATGTCCACGCGCCGCTGGTCGCCGTAGGCGATGCTGTCGGCCACCTGGTCCAGCGCGGGGCGCAGCTCCAAGGCGTCGACGATCCGGTCGAGTTCGGGCTCGCCGAGCTGCGAGGCCACCAGCGCCAACTGCTCGCGCACCGTCAGCCCGGGGAAGATGCTGGTGCGCTGGAAAGAGCGCGACATGCCGGCGCGCCGACGCCAGGTGACGCTGCGCTGCGTGATGTCCTGGCCGTCGACGAACACGCGCCCGCGCGTGGGCCGGCGGCGGCCCGTGATGGCGTCCATCAGCGTGCTCTTGCCGGCGCCGTTGGGGCCGATGATGCCGTGCAGCACGCCGCGCGCGGCCACTTCGAGGTTGACGCCCTCCAGCGCCTGCACGCTGCCGTAGCTGACGCTCAAGTCTTCGACGCGCAGCATCTCAGCGTCCTCGTCTGAACAGCTTCAACAGGAAGCCCATCGCGCCCTGCGGGAACGCGGCGATCATCACCACCACCGCGATGCCGGTCAGCAGTTCGAGGTAGCCGGTGGCGCCGAAGGCGTCCTGCCCCCAGGTGTAGAGCAACGCGCCCAGCAGCGGGCCGCCGACCGTGGCGGCGCCGCCCACCAGCATCGCCACCAGCGCGTGGCCGCCGGTCGCGAAGTCCAGCAGCTCGGGCGAGGCAAAGGCCGAATGCAAGGCCATCAGCAGCCCGGCGATGCTGACGATGAAGGCCGACAGCACGAAGGCCAGCAGCCGCGGCACGTAGGTGTCGAAGCCCGAGAAACGCATGCGCTCCTCGTTGGCCTGCGTGGCGCGCAGCACCTGGCCGAAGCGCGAATGCGCGGCGCTCCAGGCGATGAAGACGGCCACGCACAAGCCCACCCAGGCCAGCGGCCAGAAGCTGGCTGCCTTGGCCAGCGCCGACGCGTTGAGTCCGAACAGGCTGCCGCTGAGCGTCATCGTCAGCCCGTCGTCACCGCCGGTGAGCGGGCGCAGCGCCTGCAGCGTGGTGGCCGACTTGAGCATCTGCGCCAGCGCCAGCGTCAGCATCGCAAACGGCAGCGGCCGCGCGCGCACCACCAGCGCCCCGGTCAGCGCCGCGAAGGCCGTGCTGCCCAGCAGCGCCAGCGCCGTGGCGGCCGGCAGCGCCAGGTTCAGGTGCGTGCTGAAGATGCCCAGCAGATAGGCCGGAAACCCGATGAAGGCGGCCACGCCGAACATCACCAGCCCGCACTGGTGCATCAGGAACCCGATGCCCAGCGCGGCGATGCCGAGCACGATGCCGTTGATCAGCAGGCCCAGGTGGAAGCTGCTGGTCAGCACCATCGGCACGAACAGCCCCAGCACGGTGACCATCGCGAACACGCCCCAGGCGCGCCAGCGGCGGCCGGCGGGCGCGGCGGCGCTCGCGGGCACGGCCTTGTTGTCAGCCACGATCGCTGCGCCGGTCATCACGCCACCCGTCCGCGGCCGAAGCCCTGCGGCCGCCACAGCAGCACGCCGAACAGCAGCAGGTACGGCGCCAGCACCGCCAGCGACGGGAACAGCACGGTGCCGATCACCTGGATGAAGCCGTAGACCAGTGCCGCGGCAATCGCGCCGCCGATGCTGCCCAGCCCACCGACGACGACGACGATCAGACAACTGATCAGGATGCTGGCGCCCATGCCGGGATCGACCGAGAGATAAGGCCCGGCCAGCACGCCGGCCAGCCCGGCGAAGGCGATGCCCAGGCAGACCACCAGCAGGCTCAGGCGGTCGGTGTTGACGCCCATCATCCGTGCCACGTGCGGCTGCTGGCTGACGGCGCGCGTGTGCATGCCGCTTTGCGTGAACTTCAGCCAGCCGGCCAGCGCCAGGCAGGTGCCGAAGCCCACCGCGATCAGGAACAGGCGGTACGACGGGTACTGGGTGCCGAAGAGGTTGACCGAGCCGGCCAGCACCGGCGGCGGCTCCACCGACAGCGGCACGGTGCCCCAGATCTTGTGCACCGCCGGGCCGATGATCAGCGCCAGCCCGAAGGTGACCAGCGCGACGTCCATGTGCGAACGCTTCTGCAGCGGGCGCAGCACCGCCAGCTCGAAGACCGCGCCCACCGCGGCCAGCAACAGCGGCACGACGATCAAGGCGGCCCAGAAACCCATGAGCTTGCCGACCGAAAACCCGGCGTAGGCGCCCAGCATGTAGAAGGCGCCGTGGCCGAAGTTCATCACGTCGCGCAGGCCGAAGATCAAGGCCAGGCCGCTGGCCAGGATGGTTAGCAGCGAGGCCAGCGCCAGCGCGTTGGCGAGCTGCGCGACGTTGAAGAGTTGCGACCAGTCCACGGCGCGGTGCGTCCCGTCGGTCTCAGCTCGACGCCTTGCATTCCGGGCTGGCCGGCGGATAGATCTCCGGCCCCGACTTCAGCACCTTCATCTGGAAGATGTTCTTGCCGCCCGGGCCTTTGACGACCTGCGCCATGCCGTGCTGGCGGATGAGCTGGTGGTCGGCGGCGCGCATCTCCACGTTGCCGAAGATGGTGTCGATCTTCAAGCCCTCCAGCGCCTTGCGCACCTTGGCGGGGTCGGTCGACCCGGCCTTGACCACGCCGGCGCGGAAGGTCTCCAGCGCCACCATGATGTCGGCATCGGTGTAGAACGGGCGCCGCTTGGTGATGCGCTCGAACTCCTGCACGTACTTGTGGTTGCGCGCGCCGGGCAGTTCGGGCGTCCAGGACAGCGTGTTGTAGACGCCCAGCACGTTGTCGCCATGCGCTTCGAGCTGGAAGTCGGTGGCGAAGCCGTTGCCCAGCACCATCTTGTACTTGTCGAACAGGCCGAACTGCCGCGCCTGCTTGGCGAAGCTCTGGCCGTCGCTCATGTACAGCGTGACCACCAGCGCGTCGGCCGGCTTGGACAGCTGCGAGATGTAGCTGCCGAAGTCGGTCGTACCCTGCGGCGAGAACAGGTTCTGCTGCACCGTGCCGCCGAGGCCGCCCACCAAGTCGCCGAAGGCCTTGCTGAAACTCTGGCCGGCGGCGTAGTCCATCGAGATCAGGTTCCAGGTCTTCGCGCCGCTGGCCTTGACGAACTCCTGCATCATGCGCGTGCTCACGGCATCGGGCGTGTTGACGCGGAAGTAGTTCGGCGCGCACGACTTGATCATCAAGTCGTTGCTCTGCGCGTAGTGGTCGATCTGCAGCACGTTCAGCGAATCGAGCTTGGGCACCAGCGCCAGCGAATGCGAGCTTTGCGTCTGCCCCAGGATCACCGAGACGCCGCCCTGCTGCGCCAGCTTGGTGGCCGCCGCGACCGCGGCCGCCGGCGTGCCCGAGTGGGCCTGGATCACCAGCTCCAGCTTGCGCCCGCCGGCGCCGCCTTCGGCGTTGAGCATCTCCACCGCTGCCTTGGCGCCCGACTCCATCAGCCCGGCGTAGGTGGCGAACGGGCCGCTGTCGATCAGCAGCAGGCCGACCTTGATCGGCGGTCCGCCGGCCTGCGCGAACGCGAGCGGGGCGGCCAGCGCCAGGGTGGCAGCGGCGCTGAAGGCGCGGCGGTTCAAGCCAAGCATGGATCGTCTCCTGTGGAAGCCGGCGAACGGGTCAAGCGAACGGGTCAAGCGAACGTTCAAGCGAATGCTTAAGCGAACGATTGATTCACTAGCGTACGGCATGGGTCGTAGACTAACGCAATGCCCGCTGCTGTCAACGGGGTGCGACCCTGGCGCGGCCCCTTGCTCCCGGTCATGCCAGCTGTGACGCCGGATCAACCCTCGCGGCCGCTGGACATCTCGGCGAACAGCGGGCGCGGCGAGTGCTTGAGTTCGAGGTCGACCTCGGCGCGCATCGCCCGCAGCAGCAGCGCCTCGATGCGCGCGCGGCGCCCGCCGTCCAGCGCCGCGCCGGCCTCACCGTCCAGCCATTGCATCACCGCCTGCAGCGCGCGGTTGCCTTCGTCGCGCCGCGCCAGCAGTGCGACCGCCGGCGCGGCCGCCGGCAGCGGCGCGTCGGGCAGCGGCAGGCTCACCAGCGGCCGCAGCTCGTCCAGCGCCTGCTGCTGCGCGGCGATCTGTTCCAACAGGAAGCCGGCCGACCAGTCGGCCCGCACCTTGAAGGTGTTGAGCACGTTGATGACGCCGAACACCTGTCCGCGCGCGAACTCGTCGTCCAGCCGCGGCAGCACCTCGGCGCGCAGTGTCGCGCACAGGCCGTCGATCAGCCGCGTGAAGCTGTTGTTCATGGCTTGGCACCCCCGCCGGCTTCAATCGTCTTGACCATCTGCCGCAGGCAGGTGGCGATCTGGCTGCCCATCGCCGGCATGCGCAGGTCGTTGAAGCGCCCTTCCTCGAAGCAGCGCGCCGCCGCCATGTGCGTGGCCGCCAGCTTCAGCAGCGAGAAGGCCTGGTAGTAGCGCACCGAGTCCATGTCCACCGCGATGCCGGAGCGCTGCGCATAGCGGCCGTAGAACAGCTCGGGCTCGGCCAGCCGTCCGATGTAGGGCGTGCCGCCCTTGTACATCGGCATGCTGGCCCAGGCCAGGTCTTCGTGCGGGTCGCCCAGGTGGACCAGCTCCCAGTCGAGGATCGCGGTGATGGCGCCATCCTGCTGCAGGAAGTTGCCGGTGCGGTAGTCGCCGTGCACGATGGTGACGCGCGGCGCGCGCGGGCAGTGGCTCTTCAACCAGCGCAGGCCCCATTCGGCCAGCGGATAGGGGCGCATCTGCCAGCGGCGGATCAGCGCCTCCCAGGTCTGCACGCTGCGCAGCGCGGCGTTGTCTTCGGTGACGTCGCCGGCCATTGCTGCGATGGGCTGCTGGCGCCAGTCGGCGCGGTGCAGCGCGGCCAGGCAGTCGATGAACTGGTGCGCGAGGCGAATGCGCAAGCCCTCTTCCAGCGGCGGCTCGGTCGGCGCCACCCAGGGCACGACCGCCTCGCCTTCGGCCTTGTCGCTGAACAGGAAGGGCGCGCCGAGGATCGCGGGGTCATCGCTGTGCCAGAAGGCGCGCGGCAGCGGCACGCCGCTGCCTTGCAGCGACTGCATCGCCATCACCTGCGGGCCGGCGGTGTAGGGCGCGAACAGCCCATCGTCCGGCCCCAGGCGCAGGATCAGCTCCTGGTCGTCCACCGGCACCAGGAAGGTCAGCCACGAGAAACCGACCGGGAAGCGCCGGATGCGGCCGATGCGCGGCGTGCGGCCCATCTGCGCCGCCAGATAACGGCCGATGCGCTCGGTAAGTTCTTCGTCGCTGCCGATCGTGGTCATCTTGCCCCCTTGGGCCTGC
>CAYYDJ010000013.1:0-88123 GCA_964470565.1 uncultured Rubrivivax sp. | reverse complement strand
GGCCCGTCCCCCCGCGGGGGAGCGAGCACGACCGGGGGACCCGGATCGTGCTCATCTTGCCCCCTTGGGCCTGCGGCCCGTCCCCCCGCGGGGGAGCGAGCACGACCGGGGGACCCGGATCGTGCTCATGCTGTCAAGGCGGAAACTTGGTGCGCCATCTCGTTGACGCTGACGTGACGACCGACAGCTCGTCGGCCGAGCGCCCGTGCAGCCTCGCGTTCCTCCAACGGAACCCAGCAGCCCCCGCGGAACCGGCTCTGCCGGGCCGCTGGGGGCGCCCCCTCGGGGGGAGGCGCCGAAGGCGCTGCGGGGGGGTCAATACTGCACCGCCGTGCGACCGATGCGCTCGCGCGCAATGATCAGCTTCATCACCGCCGCGGTGCCGTCGCCGATCTCCAGGCCCATCACGTCGCGCATGCGCTGCTGGTGCGGCAGGTCCTTGCTCCAGCCGTAGTGGCCGAAGGTCAGCAGGCACTGGTGGATGACGTCGACCGCGAACTTCGGGCCCATCCACTTGCACATCGCCGCTTCCTTGGTGTGCGGCAGCCCGGCGTCGCGCAGCGCCAGCGTGTGGTAGCAGAGCTGGCGGATCGCCTCGATCTGCGACTCGCCTTCCGCAAGCGGAAAGCTCACGCCCTGGAACTGCCCGATCGGCCGCCCGAACGCCTCGCGCTCCTTCGTATAGGCCCAGGCCTCGTCGAGGCTCGCCTGCGCGGCGCCGCAGGCCTGCAGGCCGATCAGCGCGCGGCTGTAGTCGAAGCCCTGCATCACCTGCGTGAAGCCCTTGCCTTCGTCGCCGAGGCGATGGTCGAGCGGGATGCGCACGTCGTCGAAGAAGACCTGGCCGCGGCCGATGACCGCGCTGCCGAGGTCGTCGAACTTCAGCGTCTGGATGCCCGGCGTCGATGCCGGCACGAAGAAGGCGCTGACGCCCTTGGCGCCCTCTTGCGGCGTGCCGGTGCGCGCGAAGATCAGGTAGGCGTCGGCGCGGTCGGCGAAGGTGATGCTGGTCTTCTCGCCGTTGATCACGTAGTGGTCACCGTCGCGTCGTGCCTTCAACTGCAGGTTGGAAGCATCGGAGCCGCCGCGCGGCTCGGTCAGGCAGATCGCGATGACCGCCTCGCCGCGCACCATCTTCGGCACCCAGAGCTCGCGCACGGCCGGCTGCGCATGGCGGATCAGGATCGCGCCGTTGAGCGAGATGCCCACCGGCACCGCGGCGACGTTGAAGTCGCCGTAGGCCAGCGCCTCGGCCACCAGGCCGGTGGTCACGCCGTCGAGCCCCATGCCGCCGTAGGCCTCGGGCAGGTCCATGCCCAGCAGCCCCAGCTCGCCCATCTGGCGCACCAGGCCACGGTCGAGGATGCCGTCGCGGTCGCGCGGCTGGTAGCCCGGCAGCAGCACCTCGCGCGCGAAGCGCCGGGCCGATTCGAGCAGGGCCTTCTGGTCGTCGCTGAAGATCATGCCACGATCATACGCTAGTGAATGGTATGGATCCTCAGGGTCAATCCGGAGTGGCCGCGGCTTGCTGCAGCAGCTTCGGCACCACGGCGCGATGGAAACCCTGGAACGGCTCGTTGTGGCGCGCCGCGGCCAGCTTCCAGTAGCTGCCGCGGTTGTTGGGCGTGCCGCCGTCCACGCGAACGCAGGTGCCGGTGACGTAGGCGGCGGCCGGCGACAGCAGGTAGACGATGGCGCCCGAGATCTCCGCTTCGGTGCCGAAGCGCTGCAGCGGCACCGTGGGCGGAAACGCCAGGATCTTGGCCTGCGCCTCGGGCGTGTAACGATCGAAGCCACTGGACGCGATGCCGCCCGGCGCCACCGCGTTGACGCGCACGCCGCTGGCGGCCCATTCGCAGGCCGCCGTCTCGGTCAGCGTGAGCATGCCGCCGCGCGAGGCACCGGAGTGCGCGAAGTCGGGCCAGCCGTGCCAGATGTCGGCAATGATGTTGACCACCGCGCCGCCATGCTCGGCCAGCCACTGGTTGTAGGCCTCGCGCATGAAGATGAAGCCGCCGGTCAGGTTGTTGCGCACCACGGCCTCGAAGCCCTTGGTCGAGATGTCCTTCATCGGCGATCGGTACTGCCCGCCGGCGTTGTTGACGAGCGCGTCGATGCGGCCGTGCCGCTGCAGCACCGCGGCCACGGTGGCGCGCACCTGCGCTTCCTCGCGGATGTCGCACGGGTGGGTGCTGGCCTGGCCGCCGTCCTCGGCGATCTCGGCGGCCACCGCGACCAGCTTGTCCGGCGTGCGACCGACCAGCGCCACCGTCGCGCCCAGCGACGCCAGCTCGTGCGCCGTGCAGCGGCCGATGCCGCTGCCGCCGCCGGTGATGATGACGACCTGGCCCTTGAACAGGCCGGGGCGGTAGATGCTCTGGTAAGGCATGGCAGGTCCTTTCGCGTGATCAGGTGTTGGCAGCGCGCACCACGCCGCTGGCCAGCAGCGCGCGCAGCGCCTCGTCTTGGAAGCCGGCTTCGCGCAGCAGTTCCTCGCTGTGCTGGCCGGGCGCCGGCGCGCCGCGGCGCAGCGCGGCCGGCGTGCGCGACAGCCGCGGCGCCGGCGCCGGATGGCGCACGCCGTCGAAGTCTGCATAGACCTCGCGCGCGCACATCTGCGCGTGCTGCGGCGCCTCGTCGATCGCCAGCACCGGCGCCAGGCAGGCGTCGCGGCCGGCAGCGGCCTGCACCCATTCGTCGCGCGTGCGGCGGCTGAAGACGGCGGCGAAGCGCTCTCGCATCGCCGGCCATTGCGCGCGCTCGTTCTGCGGCGGCAGCGTGGCCGGGTCGATCTGCAGCACCGCCAGCAGCGCGGCGTAGAAATGCGGCTCGATCGCGCCGACGGCCACGTGGCGGCCGTCCTTGGTTGCATAACAGCCGTAGTAAGGGGCGCCACCGTCCACCAGGTTGCGGCCGCGGCGGTCTTCCCACACGCCCTCCTGCCGCATGGCCTGGAAGGCCGACATCAGGTGGGTCACGCCGTCGACCATCGCCGCGTCCACCACCTGGCCCTGGCCGGAGCGGCGCGCGTCCAGCACCGCGGCGAGCACGCCCACGGCCAGGTACATCGCGCCGCCGCCGAGGTCGGCCACCAGGTTGAGCGGCGGCGTGGGTGTGTCGGCCGTGCCGATCGCGTGCAGCGCGCCGGTCAGCGCCAGGTAGTTGATGTCGTGCCCGGCCTCGGCCGCCAGCGGGCCGGCCTGGCCCCAGCCGGTCATGCGGCCGATCACCAGCTTGGGGTTGGCTGCCAGCAGCACCGCGGGCGCCAGGCCCAGGCGTTCCAGCACGCCGGGCCGGTAGCCCTCGGTCAGCACATCGGCCTGGCGCACGAGCTGCAGCAGGGTCTGCACGCCTGCCGGCCGCTTCAGGTCCAGCGCCAGCGAGCGCTTGTTGCGGTTGTAGAAGTCGAACTGCGGCGGCCGGTCGGGCGGCGGGCCGCCGATGCGGTCGATGCGCACCACGTCGGCACCCAGGTCGGCCAGCAGCGCGCCGGCAAAAGGCGCCGGGCCGATGGCCCCCAGCTCCAGCACGCGCACGTCGGCCAGCGGTCCGGTCATCGCAATGTCCTTCCGTTGTCGGCCTGCTCGACGAGCCAGGCCGGGGGTGAAAACCGATCGCCGTGGCGCGCCGCGAGCTGCGCGATGCCCAGGCCCATCAGCCCCGGGCCGGCGATCGCAACCGCCTCAGTCACGGTGAAACCGCACCGCTTCGTCCAGCGCCGCCCGCTCGGTGCGCGCCGCATTGGCCGCGATCGCCGGATCTTCGTAGCCGAGCGCGATGCCGAACATCAGCCGGTGCCGCTCGTCCAGCCCGAGTTGCCGGCGCACGAGGGGCGCGTACAGCGCCAGGGCGCCCTGCGCGCAACTGGCGATGCCGCGCGAGGTCAGCGCCAGCATCAGCGTCTGCGCCCACATGCCGATGTCGGTGGCCTCGCGGGCGTCGAAAGGCTCCAGCATGAAGACGAAGACCGCATGCGGCGCGTCGAAGGCCGCGTGGTTGCGCCAGTACGCGGCCTCGCGGCCGGCGCGGTCGTCGCGGGCGACGCCCATCGCGCCGTAGAGCCGGCGCGCGGCGTCGACCTGGCGCTCGCGGTAGACGCCGGGGTAGCCGCCATCGGCCGGCCAGTCGGGTGCGAACGGCTCGCCCGCCTGCGCCGCACCGACCAGTTCGCGGCGCAAGGCCTGCAGCCGCGAGCCGCTGACCACGTGCGGCAGCCAGGGTTGGATGTTGCAGTTGGACGGCGCCCACTGCGCCAGCGCGAACACCTCGCGCAGCGTGGCCTCGGGCACCTCCTGCGGCAGGAAGCCGCGCACCGAGCGGCGGCTGCGGATGGCGTCGTCCAGCGTCATGCCCGGGTCCCTGCCGACTCGGCCAAGGCCAGCCCGCGCCGTGCGTAGGCCAGCGCCAGATGGCGGCCGACGCGCGCGGCATCGGGCAGAAAGCCGTTGCCGCCCTCGCCGCGCACCGCAACGCCGGCCGAGCCGACGGCGCCGCGGAACATCGCAAAGGCCTGGTGAAAGCGCGTCATGCGCTCGGTCGATCCGGCCAGCGCGTAATAACGTTCGAGATAGGCGTCCTCCTCGGGGATGCCCAGCTCGGCCAGCGGCAGACCCAGCAGGCCGCCGTTTTCGTCGGGCGCCATGCGCCAGGCCTGGCTGTTGAAGGCCACGTCGACCAGCGGGTGGCCCAGCGTCGACAGCTCCCAGTCGAGCACGCCGATGACGCGCGGCTCGGTGGCGTGGAACATGATGTTGCCGATGCGGAAGTCGCCATGGCACAGGGTCTGCAGCGTGCTGTCGGGCACGCGCTCGGACAGCCAGGCCACCAGCCGGTCCAGCGCCGGGTTGTCGTCGTCGCCGCGGCGAAAGCGCGTCCACTGCTCGCTCCAGCGCCTGAGCTGGCGCGCGAAGTAGTTGCCCGGCCGGCCATGGTCGGCCAGGCCGACGGCGGCCACGTCGACGCGGTGGACGGCCGCCATCGTGCGCAGCATCGCGTCGTACAGCGCCGCGCGCTCGTCGCGCCCCAGGCCCGGCGCCGCAAAGGCGTGGAAGACGCGGCCTTCGAGCTTTTCCATCAAATAGAACGGCGTGCCCAGCACGCTGCGGTCCGCGCAGTAGTGCAGCGGCCGCGGCACCGGCACCGCACCGCCGTGCAGGGCTTGCAGCACCTTGAACTCGCGGTCGATCGCGTGCGCCGAGGGCGCCAGCTCGCCCGCAGGCTGCTTGCGCAGCACGGCCTGCCAGTCGCCGCGCTGCAGGAAGTACGTCGGGTTCGACATGCCGCCCTCGGTGCGGCGCAGCGTCAGCGCGCCACGGCCCGCGCCGGGCAGTCCGTCCAGGTACCCGGCCAGCCGGGCCGGGTCGAAATCCAGGCCGCCGCTCATCCCGCCGTCGTGTTGGCCTTCTTGCCGCTGAAGCCGAACAGGTACTGCGCGACGCGGCGCATCTGCACTTCCTCGGAGCCTTCGGTGATGCGGTAGCGCCGGTGGTGGCGGTAGATATGCTCGAAGGGCATGTGGCGGCTGTAGCCGACGCCGCCGTGGATCTGCATCGCGCGGTCGGCGGCCTCGCAGACCAGGCGGTTCGCGCGGAAGTTGCAGATCGAGACCATGTCGCTGATCTCCAGCGGGTCGCGGCGGTCCATCTCCCACGCCGTGCGGAAGATGTAGTTGCGCACCATCTCGCATTCGGCGTACAGCTCGACCAGCGGGAACTGGATCGCCTGCTTCTTGGACAGCGGCTCGCCGAAGGTCTTGCGCTGGCGCGCATAGGCGGCCGCGCGCTCGATGCAGTAGCGCGCCGCGCCGGCGCTGGCCGCGGCCTGGCGGATGCGGTTCTCGTGCACGAAGCGCTGGGCCACCATCAGGCCCTCGCCTTCCTGGTACAGGATGGCGCTGGCCGGCACGCGTACGTTCTTCAACGACACCTCCGCGTGGTCGCTGGGCATGTTGAAGGTCCAGTGGTTGTAGAGCACCTCGTGCCCCGGCGTCGCGGTGGGCACGATGAAGGCGGTGATGCCCTTGGCGTCGCCCGGCTGGCCCGAGCTGCGCGCGAACACCAGGTTGCCGTGCGCGCGCGCCACCTGGCTGTTCCAGCGCTTCATGCCGTTGATCACCCAGTGGTCGCCGTCCTTCACCGCCGTGGTCTCCAGCCAGGTGGCGTCGCTGCCGTGGCCGGGCTCGGTGAGCGCGAAGCTCAGATGCTGCTCGCCGGTGATGATGCCTTCGATGTAGGTCTTCTGCTCCGCCGTGCCGTAGGCGTCGAGCACCGGCACGATGGGGAAGTTGCCGACGATCGACGACTCGTCCTGCAGGTCGTTGTGCAGGCCCAGCCCCTGCGCGGCCAGGTGCTCGCGGATGGCCGCGATCATCAGGTTGCTGGCGCCGCCGCCGCCGCGGATGGTCTTGGGCAGGCCCAGCCGCAGATGGCCGGCCTTGTCGGCGCGGCGCTCCATCTCGCTGATCAACGCACGCCACTCGGCGCGCGGGCGGCCGTCGTTGGTCCAGTCGGTGCGCGCGTTCTCGCGCCGATGATCGAAGTACTGCGGATGCTCGCGCTCAAGCGGCTTGATCTCGCGCTCGATGAAGGCGTCGAGCTCGGCCAGCTTGGCGCTGATCCCGGCGGGCAGTTGAAAGTCCATGCGGGCGATCCTCTTCGTTCGATTGCATACAGTACACGTGCGTACGATAGACGTCAATCCGTGGGTTCCCGCGCCGCCCGGACCGCGGCTTGCGCCGCGACGCATCGCTCACACCGGGATGCGGCCGTGCGGATGCGTGCTGCTCACGCCGCCGTCCACCGCGTAGAGCTGGCCGGTGACGAAGGAGCTGTCGTCGCTGGCCAGGAAGGCCGCCATGCCGGCGATCTCGTGCGGCTGGCCGGCGCGCTGCAACGGCGTCATGTGGCCGATGCGGCCCTCTTTGCCGCGCTCGCGTGCGTAGTCGAAGACCTTGCGCGTCATCTGCGTCTCCACCAGCCCGGGCAGGATGCAGTTGACGCGCACGCCGCTGCCGCTGAAGGCGTTCGCCGCCGTCTGCGTCAGGCTGTTGACAGCAGCCTTGGCCGCGCTGTACGAGATGGCGCCCGCATTGGCGCGCAGCGACGCGGCCGACGACACGAGGATGATCGACCCGCGCTGTTGCTCGACCATTGCGCGTCCGGCATGCTTGACGGCCAGCATGCTGCTGATCGCGTTGTCGCGCCAGACGGTCAGCCATTCGTCGACCGTCTGCTCCAGGATGCCGGCATTGGTGCCCGGCGAGCCGGCGCTGGCCAGGAACACGTCGAGCCCGCCCAGCTCGCCGACGGCGCGCGCGACGACGGCTTCGACCGCGGCCTCCTGCGTGACGTCGGCGACCATCGCGACGGCCCGTCCGCCGGCGGCGCGGATGCGCTCGGCCGTCTCGTCGGTGTTGGCGGCGCGGCGGCCCACCACCAGCACCGCGGCGCCTTCCTGCGCGAAGCGCTCGGCGCCGGCGCGGCCGATGCCGCTGCCGCCGCCGGTGACGATGCAGCGCCGGCCTTGCAGACGATTCATCTCAGGTGCTCCGTTAGAGTGACGGCACGGTCCAGCCGCCATCGACCACCAGCTCGGCGCCGCTGACGTAGGCGCCGTCGCCGCTGGCCAGGAAGGCCACCGCGCCGGCGATGTCGGCCGGTGCGCCGAAGCGGCCCAGCGGCATCGCCGCCTCGCGCGCGGCCAGCGTGGCTGAGTCGAACTGCGCCTTGGAGGCCTCGGTGCCCACCATGCCCGGCGACACCGCGTTGACGCGGATGCGGTCGGCCGCCAGCTCCACCGCGGCGGCACGCGTCAGCCCCAGCACGCCGGCCTTCAGCGCCGCGTAGGCGATTGCCCGCGTCACCGGCCGCGCGGCCGAGGTCGACGACAGGTTGACCACCGCGCCGCCGCCCAGGCGCCGCATCTGCGGCGCCGCGGCCTGCAGCGTCCACATCATGCCTTTCAGGCCGACGGCCAGCGTGCGGTCGACCATGTCCTCGTCGGTCTCGGCCAGCGGCGCGAAGCGCGCCCACACCGCGTTGTTGATCAGCACGCCCACCGGCGCGCCGAAGCGCTGCGCCACCGCGGCCATGGCCTCGGCGACCTGCGCGCGCCGGCCGACGTCGCAGACGAAGGGCTGTACGTCCAGCCCTTCGGCCTGCAGCGCGGCCACGGCCGGCAGCAACCGGCGTTCGCTGACGTCCCAGGCGGCGACGCGCGCGCCCTCGGCCGCCAGCCGCGCGGCGATGGCCTGGCCGATGCCGCGCGCGGCGCCGGTGACGACGCAGACCCTGCCCTCGAAGCGGCGCATGCGAGCATTCCCCCAAGTCGTTCACTACCGTACGACATGCCATCATAGGCAGCCGCGCCCCGGGCACCTTTGAGGGTTTTCCTCATGTCGTACACCTGTGTACGAACGCTTAAGCTGGCCGACCATGAAAGCAGCCGTTCTCGAACGAAGGGGCCCGCAAGGGCTGGTGTTCCGCGATTTCCCCGAGCCGCAGCCGGCCGAGGGCGAGGCGCTGATCCGCGTGCACGCGGTCGGCCTCAACCGCGTGGACCTGTACATGCGCGATGTCGGCGTCGGCATCACACATGCCTTGCCGCTGGTGCAAGGCGTGGACGGCGCCGGCGTCGTGGCGTACGCGCCGCCGGGCAGCGGGCTGCGCGTGGGGCAGAAGGCGGTGCTCTACAGCACGGCCTTCTGCGGCCACTGCCGCTACTGCCTGGCCGGCGACCAGCCGCTGTGCCTGCACGCCAGCATCATCGGCGAGCACCGGCACGGCACGCTGGCCGAGGTCGTGGCGCTGCCGGCGCGCAACGTGCTGCCGCTGCCCGACGATGCCGATCTGGACGCCGCCGGCGCGCTGACGACCGGCCACCTGACGGCTTGGCGCATGCTGTTCGGCAAGCGGCCGCTGCAACTGGGCGAGACGGTGCTGATCGTCGGCATCGGCGGCGGCGTCGCGGTGGCCACGCTGCAGCTGGCGCTGCACGCCGGGGCGCGCGTGATCGTCACCTCGTCGTCGGACGAGAAGATCGCGCGCGCCGTCGCGATGGGCGCCGAGGCCGGCATCCACTACGGCCGCGAGAAGGTGGCCGAGCGCGTGCTGCAGTTGACCGGCGGCGAAGGCGTCGATCTGGTGATCGACAGCGTGGGCGAGAAGAGCTGGGCCGACTCGCTGCGCAGCCTGCGCCGCGGCGGCCGCATCGTCACCTGCGGTGCCACCACCGGCGGCAACCCGCCGGTGGAACTGCAGCGCATGTTCATCCGCCAGCTGGAGGTCTACGGCTCCACCGGCGGCAGCATGGAAGAGTTTCGCCAGCTCGTCGCGCTGTTCGCGCGCGGCGGCGTCTCGCCGGTGATCGACAGCCGCTTTCCGCTCAGCCGCGTCAACGAAGCTTTCGATCGCCTGCACCGCGGCGAGCAGTTCGGCAAGGTGCTGGTGCAGGTCGCATGAGTTCTGGCGGAACGACCCGGCCACCGGCATCGATTGGGTGCGCATCGTGCACGGCGAGGAGCACATCCGCTGGCACCGCCCGCTGCCGGCGCAGGGCCGCGTGATCGGCCGCCACCGGCTGCTGGCGGTGGAGGACAGGGGCGCCGGCCGCGGCGCGCACCGCATGTCGATGCTGCAGGACTGGGACCGCGGCCGGCCGCTGGAGATCAACGTGCTGGCCGACTCCATCGCCGCGATGCGCGACCTCGCCGGCGTCGCAACGCCGGCGATCGACCGGCTCTACGCCTTGCCGCGCTTGCGGGTGTCGAGCACATGTGGCTTTGCCACTTGGCTCGACCCCCTCGGGGGGCCGGCTGGGCGCCGCCCGGCCTTGGGGGCCGACAGCAGCGCCTCGGCAGCGCGCTGAAGCCCGCCGGTCGACTGCGCCAGGATCTGCGAGCGGTTCTCCAGCTCGATCGCCTGCGCCAGGCTCGGCGCTTCGGCATTCGCCCAGCCGCCGCGCTTGGTCATCCAGACACCGAAGGCATCGTTGGCAGCGATCGCGCGCGCCGTGGCCAGCGCGCGCGGCAGCAGCTCGGCGTCGGGCACCGTCGCCGTTACCAGGCCGATGCGCTCGGCCTCGGCGGCGTCGACCATGCGGCCGGTCAACAGGATCTCGAAGCTGCGCGACAACCCCACGCAGCGCGGCAGCAGCCAGCTCACGCCCATGTCGCAGCCGGTCATGCCGACCTTGACGAAGGCAGCGTTGAAGCGTGCCGACGCGGCGGCATAGCGCACCTCGGCGGCCAGCGCCAGCGCCAGGCCGCCGCCATTGGCCAGGCCGTTGACGGCGGCGATCACCGGCGCGCGCAGGGTGCGCAGTTTGCTCACCAGGCCGGCAAAGGCCTCCTGGCGCGCGGTCCAGGCGGCGGCGCGGCCGATGGCGTCTTCGCGGGGCGCCGCCGCGGCCTCGGCCAGGTCGAAGCCGGCGCAGAAGGCGCGCCCACTGCCGGTCAACACCAGCGCGCGCAGCGAGGCGTCGTGCGCCAACGCGTCCAACGCCCGATGCAACTCGGCCACCGTTGCATCCGACAGCGGGTTCAGCTTCGCCGGCCGGTCGAAGCGCAGCACCGTGGTGCCGGCGTCATCGCCGGCCAGACGCTCCAGCACGAAGCCCGGGTGCGACATCGACATCAGTGGCTGCCGGCGCCGATGGCTTCGCGCAGCTTGAACTTCTGGATCTTGCCGCTGGGCGTGCGCGGCAGGTCGTTCACGATCTCCACGCGCTCGGGCCAGTACTGCTTGGCCACCTTGCACTCGGCCATCCAGGCCTGCAGCGTCTGCAGCGAGAAGGTCTCGCCCGGCCGCAGCACCACGAAGGCGCAGCCGCGCTCGCCCAGCCGCGCGTCGGGGTAGCCCACCAGCGCCGCGGCGGCGACCGCCGGGTGCTGGTAGAGCAGCGCCTCGATCTCCACCACCGGCACGTTCTCGCCGCCGCGGATCAGCACGTCTTTGGTGCGGCCGTTGATGCGGATGTAGCCCTCGTCGTCGGCGTAGGCGAGGTCACCGGTGTCGAACCAGCCTTCGGCGTCGAAGGTCTGGATGTCGGGCCGCCGGTAGTAGCCCATGAACATCTGCGCGCCGCGCACCAGCAGGCGGCCGGTCTGGCCGGCGGGCAGCGGCTGGCCGTCGAAGTCGACCACCTTCACGGCCACGCCTTCCAGCGCGCGGCCGTCGGTCTTGGCGGACTTGTCGGCAGCGCGCGAAGGCTCGGTCAGCGTCGACGACAGCGATTCGGTCATGCCCCACAGCGAGCACACCTTGAGCCCCAGCTCGCGCGCCGCGCGCTCGATCAGCACCGGCGGGATCGGCGCGCCGCCGCACAGGAAGCTGCGCAGCGCCGCCGGCCGCGGCGCACCGCCGGCCACCGCCTCGCAGATGTCGTTGAGGAAAGGCGTGGACGCGGCGGTAAAGGTGACGCCCTCGTCGGCCATGATGGTGACGCCGCGCTTGGGCTCCCACACGTCCTGCAGCACCACGGTGGCGCCCAGGCTCAGGCCCAGCAGCATCACCGCGGCATAGCCGGTCATGTGGCCCAGCGGCGAGCAGGCCAGCAGCACGTCGTCGGTCTGCAGCCCGAAGCGCCCGGCCAGCGAGCGATTGCAGGCCAGCAGCGTGTTGGTGCTGTGCATCACGCCCTTGGGCGAGCCGGTCGTGCCCGAGGTGAACATCACCACCGCCGCCGCGTCGGGCGCCAGCGTGGGGTTCGCCGGTGCCGGCTCGACGCGCGCGCTGCCCGACAGCAGCACGCGGTCGAAGCTGTCGTCGCCCTCGCCGTCGACCACGATCACGTGCTGCAGCGCCGGCAGCTCGCGCTGCAGCGCGTAGGCCATCGCCGCGTGGTCGAAGCCGCGGAACAGCCGCGGCACGATCAGCACCTTGGCGCCGGCGAAGTCCAGCATGTACGACATCTCGCGCTCGCGGAAGATCGGCATCAGCGGGTTGACCACCGCGCCGATGCGGTTGGCCGCCAGCGACGCGACGACGAACTCCCACCAGTTGGGCAGCTGCACCGCGATGATGTCGCCGGCGCCGATGCCCAGCGCGCGCAGCGCCGCCGCCGCGCGCGCCACGGCGTCGCCGAACTCGCGGTAGCTGAAGCGCCGCGAGCCTTCGCGGTCGGCGCGATAGGCCACCAGCGCCGGTTTGTCCGGCGTCTGCGCGATGGCGCGCGCCAGCGGCTCGTCGTAAGGAAGGTCGGGCCAGAAGCCCTGGGCGCGCATGTCTGCGGCGTGGGCAGCGGCGTCGAAGCGGCCAGCGGTCATCGCGAAGTCTCCTGGGGCTGCGAACGGCGGGGGCTGGGCGGGCACGGGGCGTCCCGTCGATTAGTTCGCTACTGTACTATATGGATCTTCGCCGATCGCGGGGGCTGGGGTCAACCCGCAGCGTGCCGCTGTTGACCCGTTATCGCTTCGGCTCTTGCTGCGTCGTGCAATGGATGCCGCCGCCGCCGGCCGCAATGCCGTCGATGTTGATCTGGACAACCTCACGCGTGGGAAACGCCTTTTGCAGCTCACGCTTGGCCGCTGCATCGGTCTTGGGGTCGCCGAACTCGGGGGCAATCACGGCACCATTGCAGACGTAGAAATTGATGTAGCCGGCAGCGAAGTCGTCATTGGCAAACTGCTCTCGAACGCTGGACGGTGCCTCCAGAACGACGACCTCCAGTTTGCGGCCTTCGCCATCCGTCGCGGTGCGCAGGATGTCCAGATGACGTTTCGTCACGGCGTGATCAAACGACTTGGGGTCGGGGTCATAGCCGGCGATCACCAGCCCTGGGCGTGCGAAGCGTGCGTAAAAGTCGGTGTGTCCGTCGGTGATGTCTTTGCCTTTGATGCCGGGCAACCAGATGATCTTGTCCAGGCCCAGCAAGCGCTTGAGCTCGCGTTCGCACTGGGCCTTGCTGACGCCGGGGTTGCGGTTGTCATTGAGCACGCAGCTCTCGGTGATGATCGCCGTACCGTGGCCGTCGACCTCGATGCCGCCGCCCTCAAGCACCAAGTCGGCCTGCAGGCGCCGCACACCGGCACGCTGCGTGACGAACGAGGCGACCTTGGCATCGTGGTCAAACGCCTGCTTTCCGCCCCAGCCGTTGAAATTGAAGTCGACCCCGGCTTTTTCACCCTTCCCATTCACGATGAAAACCGGGCCGGTGTCGCGCATCCATAAATCATCGAGCGGGCAGACGATCAACTGAACCTTGGTGTCCATCAGCCGTTGTGCCAGCGGCAGGTCGGATGGACGGACCAGCATCGAGACCGGCTCATACTTGGCAATGGTCAGCGCAATCGTCGCCAGATTGCGCTGCGCTTCGGGCAACAGCCTTTGGCCCGATATTTTTCTGCTGGCGCCAAAGGCCATCCAGGTGCGCTCGTGAGGGTCACCTTCGTCCGGCATGAACCAGGCGTCTTGTCCATTCGCCATCGCGAAGGCTCCATCGACGCCCGCAGGCAGCGTGGCCACTGCCAAAAGACCCAGTGATTGCGTGACGGCGCGCCGGTTGAGCATGGTGTGCAGCTTCCGTGGAGGTCTGACGTGGCACCGGCAGCTCGACGCTCCGGCCGCCCTCACCTCAAATCTCATCCCCCTGCAAATAGCCCAACAGATTGCGCTTCATCGCGTCCAGCGTCACCGCGGTGCCTTCCAGGCGGTCGTCGGTCAGGCCGGCCAGGATCTGCTCGTTCATGCGGTGGCTGACCTTGCGCATCTTGGTCACCAGTTGCTTGCTCTTGGGCTCCAGGAACACGCGGTTGACGCGGCGGTCGTTGGCGTCAGCTTCGCGGCGGACGAGCCCGCTCTTCTCCAGGCGGTCAATCAGGCCGCCGACGGCCACCTTGCCGAGGTCGAGTTCCTCGGCCAGCTGGCTCTGCGTCATGCCGTCCTCGCGCGAGAGGTAGGCCAGCACCCACCACTGCGAGCGGGTCACGCTCAGCGGCTTCAGGCAGCGGTCGAAGGCGCTGCGGCGCAGCCGCGAGACATCGTGGATCAGGAAGCCGAGCCTCAGCTCCCAGTCGGTGGTGTGGGGGTCGCTAGCCATGTCCTCCCGATCCCATAAAGTACATATGCGTATATCTTAGCTACATAGGATCCCAGCAGAAGACGTCCGCGGAGCGGTCTAACCCGTAGAAGCCCGAGCGCAGCATCGGCAGCGCCGAGTCCAGGATGGTCTGCGGCGTCCAGCCGTCGCCGCTGTGCGCGTTGCGCACCGGCCGCGGCTGGCTGAAGAGGTAGATCTCGTTGTTGCGCACGCCGAAGATCTGCCCCGTGACGTCGCGCGCCTCCTCGGCGCACAGCGCCACGACGAAGGGCGCCACCTTCTCGGGCACCAGCTTCTTCAGGCCGTCGACGCGCTTCTTCTGCTCGGGCGTCTCGGCCGGGATCGAGTCGATCATGCGCGTCCACGCGAACGGCGCCACCGCGTTGGAGCGCACGCCGAACTTGGCCATGTCCAGAGCGATGGACTTGGACAGCGCCGCGATGCCCAGCTTGGCCGCCGAGTAGTTGGCCTGGCCGAAGTTGCCGATCAGCCCCGAGGTGCTGGTCATGTGGACGTAGGCGCCGCTGCCCTGCGCCTTGAAGTGCGGTGCCGCGGCGCGGCTGACGTTGAAGCTGCCCTTCAGGTGCACGGCCAGCACGGCGTCGAACTCGGCCTCGCTCATGCGGTGGAACATCACGTCGCGCAGGATGCCGGCGTTGTTGATCACGATGTCGATGCGGCCGAAGCGCTCGACCGCGTCTTGCACCATCCGGTGCGCCGCGTTCCAGTCGGCCACCGAGCCGCCGTCGACCGCCGCCTCGCCGCCGGCGGCGCGGATCGCGTCCGCCACTTCTGCCGCCGGCTGCTCGCCGCTGGCCTGGCCGTCCAGCGTGGCGCCCAGATCGTTGATTACCACCTTGGCGCCGGCTTCGGCCAGCGCCAGCGCAATGCCGCGGCCGACGCCGCGGCCGCCGCCGGTGACCAGCGCCACCTTGCCTTCCAACAGTCTCGTCATGTTGTCTCGCTCTCTTTCTCGCTCTCTTTCGTTCGTCAGCCTGCTTGCAGATGCGTCCGGGCGTAGGCCACGTACCAGTCGAAGGCGCCGGGGTTGGCGCAGGCGTCCTTGTTGACCACCTCGGCCGCGGGGCAGCCCAGCATCAGCTTCTTGACCGGCAGCTCCTGCTTCTTGCCGGTGAGCGTGCGCGGCACCTCGGCCACCTGCACCACCGCATCGGGCACGAAGCGCGGCGACAGCCCTTCGCGGATGCGCTGCTTGAGGTCGGCCGCCAGCGCAGCGTCCAGCGTCACGCCCTCGCGCAGCACCACGAACAGCGGCATGAAGCTGGCCTTGCCCAGGAACTCGATGTCCACCACCAGGCTGTCCAGCACCTGCGGGTGCGCTTCCACCACGTTGTAGAGCTCGGCTGTGCCCAGGCGATGGCCGTGGCGGTTGAGCGTGGCGTCGCTGCGGCCGTAGACGATGGCCGATCCGCTGGGCGTGATGCGCAGCCAGTCGCCATGGCGCCAGACGCCGGGGTAGACGTCGAAGTAGCTGTCGCGGTAGCGCTTGCCGTCGGCGTCACCCCAGAAGAACAGCGGCATCGACGGCATCGGCTGCACGCAGACCAGCTCGCCCACGTCGTCCACCACCTCGCGGCCGGCTTCGTCCCAGGCCTGCACGTCGGCGCCCAGGCAGCGCGCCTGCATCTCGCCGGGCACGGTGGGCAGTTCTGGCGTGCCGCCGAGAAAGGCGCTGGCGAGGTCGGTGCCACCGGAGATCACGGCCCACCAGAGGTCGGACCGCACCTGCTCCCAGCCCCAGCGGTAGGACTCGGGCGACAGTGGCGACCCGGTGGACCCCAGCGTGCGCAGCCGGCTCAGGTCCAGCGTGCGACCGGGCGCCAGGCCGGCCTTCAGGCAGCCGGCGAAATAGGCCGCGCCGGCGCCGAGGAAGGTCGCGCCGACGTCGGCGGCATAACGCCACAAGGCATCGGACTGCGGATAGGACGGATGGCCGTCGTACAGGCAGACGGTGGTGCCCAGCAGCAGCGCCGAGACCTGCAGGTTCCACATCACCCAGCCGGCGCTGCTGTACCAGTGGAAGCGCTCCTCCGCTTCGTAGCTGGGCGACAGGTTGAGGTGGAAGCGGTGCAGCTTCAGCATCTCCAGCACCACGCCGCCGTGGCCGTGCACGATGGGCTTGGGCAGCCCGGTGGTGCCGCTGGAATAGACGATCCACAGCGGGTGGTCGAAAGGCACCGGCTCGGGCGCCACGCGCTCCGGCGTGGCCAGCGCGTCGGACCAGCCGAGCACGCGGCCGCTCCAGCCGCCGGCGTCGAAGGGCTGCGCCGCGGCGGCGCCGCATTCCTGCAGATACGGCACCAGCACCAGCGAGCGCACGCTGGGCAGCTGCTGCAGCAGCTCGCGCACGGTCTCGCGGCGGTCGTTGAGCTTGCCGCCGTAGACCGCGCCGTCGACCGCGATCAGCACCTTGGGGTCGATCTGGCGAAAGCGGTCGCGCACGGTGGCCACGCCCATGTCGGGCGCGGTCAGGCTCCAGATGGCGCCCAGCGACGCGCAGGCCAGGAAGCCCACCAGCGCCTGCGGGATGTTGGGCAGGTGCGCGGCCACGCGGTCGCCGCGCTGCACGCCCAAGGCGCGCAGCGTGGCGGCCAGCGCCGCGGCCTGGTCCACCAGTTCGGGCCAGCCCAGCTCGACGCTGCGGCCTTGGGCCTGCAGGTACTCGTTGCGGAACACCAGCGCCGGCACGCCGGCACGCGCGGCGGCGTCGGCATGGCGCGCCAGCACCGCGGCGTAGTTGATCTGCGCGCCGTCGAACCAGCGCGCGCCGGGCATGCGGGCGTCGGCCAGCGGCGCCTGGAATGGCGTGGGCGAGCGCAGGTCGAAGTGCTCCCACAGCGCCTGCCAGAAGTCGCCCACGTGGGCCACCGACCAGCGGCGCAGCGCCTCGTAGTCGGCCAGATCCAGGGCGCGCCGCTGGCGCAGCCAGTCGCGCAGCAAGGCGGTGTTGGCTTTCAAGCTTCAGTCTCCTGCAGTGCTTGCCCTGTTGGGGAAACCCCCGTGCCCGCCGAGGGCGCGGAGCCTTGTTCCTTTATCGTTCACTAGCGTATCATGCATCACATCATCAAACCCGCCATCCGGACCATCCCGCCCCGACGATGAGCAACGCGCCTGCCGATTTTGGCCTGCTGGCCACCACGCGCTACCTGCCGCGGCTGCGCCTGGAACGCGCCGAAGTGTTCAACCAGCACCGCTGGATGGCGCCCGGCCTCAAGGGCCTGGCCAAGGGCCGCCGCGCCCTGGCGCATTGGGACGAGGATACGGTGACGATGGCCGTCGAGGCCGCGCGCCAGCTCGGCGCTGCCGATGCCGGCGCGCTGACGCTGGTGTCCACCAGCCTGCCCTTCGCCGAGCGCTCCAACGCCGGCATCGCCGCCGCCGCGCTGGGCCTGCCGGCAGGCGCGGCGCTGCGCGACGTCAGCGCCAGCGCGCGCGCCGCCTTGTCGGAGCTGGCCGCCGCGCTGCGCCAGCAAGGCCACGGCGTCGATGGCGACAGCTTGGTGGTGGCCGCCGAACGCCGCACGCCGCGGCCGGCCAGCGCGCTGGAACTGATCGCCGGCGACGGCGCTGCCGGCGCCCGCGTGGGCCGCGGCGAGATCGTCGCCAGCTTCGTCGCCCATCGCAGCGTGCACGCCGACTTCGTCGACCACTTCCGCGAGAGCGGCCACGCGCACGACTACGGCTGGGAAGAACGCTGGGTGCGCGACGAGGCCTACCTCAAGCTGGTGGCCGGCACCGTCAAGGCCTGCCTGGCCGATGCCGGCGTGGCCGCGGCCGACGTCGCGCACTTCGTGCTGCCGGCGCCGCTGCCGCGCGTCAACGAGGCGGTGGCGCGCAAGCTGGGCATCGGCGCCAACGCGCTGGTGTCCACCGAGCACGAAAGCGCCGGCGATCTGGGCAGCGCGCAGCCGCTGGCGATGCTGGACATCGCCTTGCGCGCCGCCGCGCCCGGCGCGCTGGTGCTGGTGGCGGCGTTCGGCAGCGGCTGCGATGCACTGCTGCTGCGCCGCACCGAGGCGCCCTGCCCCGGCCCGGTGCCGAGTTCGGGCAAGCCGGAAACCAGTTATCTCAAGCTGCTGTCGTTCACCGGCCAGATCGACCTCGAATGGGGCATGCGCGCCGAGATGGACAACAAGACCGCGCTCACCGCCGCCTGGCGCGACCATGCGCGCGCCGCGCGTTTCGAGGGCGGGCGCTGCAGCGCCTGCGGCACGGTGCAGTTTCCGAAGACCGGCGTCTGCGTCAACCCCGAGTGCCGCGCGCAGGGCACGCAGCAGCCCTTGAGCCTGGCCGACGCCCAGGCGCGCGTGATGTCGCACACCACCGACTTCCTGGCCTACACGCCGCACCCGCCGTTCCAGTTCGGCCACGTCGACTTCGACAACGGCGCGCGCGTGTTGATGGAGTTCGCCGACGCCGATGCCGGCGAGCTGGCGGTGGGACTGCCGCTGCGCATGGTCTACCGCATCAAGGATTTCGATCGCCAACGCGGCTTCCGCCGCTACTTCTGGAAGGCAACTCCTGTGAGGGAGACGAACTGATGGCCAGCGGCATCCGCGACAAGGTCGCCATCCTGGGCATGGGCTGCTCGCGCTTCGGCGAGCGCTGGGACGCCGGCGCCGACGAGTTGATGCTGGAGGCCTTCAACGAGGCCAAGGCCGATGCCGGCATCGAGCTGAAGCAGATCGAGGCCGCGTGGCTGGGCGTTTGCCTGGAAGAGAACAACGTCGGCAAGACCGCCGGCCCGCTGGCCGCGGCGCTGCGGCTGCCGCGCATCGCCGCGACGCGGGTGGAGAACGCCTGCGCCACCGGCACCGAGGCGCTGCGCGGCGCGGCCTATGCGGTGGCCGCCGGCGCCTACGACATCGTGCTGGCGCTGGGCGTCGAGAAGCTCAAGGACACCGGCTACGGCGGCCTGCCGGTGCGCACCCGCGGCGTGGCCAACGATCTGTGGCTGCCCAACAGCACGGCGCCCGGCGCCTTCGCGCAGCTGGCCTCGGCCTACGCCGCCAAGCACCGCGTCGACCCCAAGGACCTGAAGCGCGCGATGGCGCACGTCTCGGTCAAGAGCCACGACAACGGTGCACTCAACCCGAAGGCGCATTTGCGCAACCGCATCACCGAGGACGACGTGATGAAGGCGGCGACCATCGCCGCGCCGCTGGGCCTGTACGACTGCTGCGGCGTCAGCGACGGCGCGGCCTGCGCCATCCTGACCACGCCCGCGATCGCGCGCGCGCTGCATCCGGGGCGCGAGGTGGTGACGATCAAGGCGCTTGAATTGTCCGTTAGCAACGGCGAAGAAGCGGGCTTCCGCCAGTGGGACGGCGCCGGCATCCAGACCGCGCGCGAGGCCGCTGCCCGCGCCTACGCCGGCGCCGGCATCAGCGACCCGCGGCGCCAGATCGGCATGGCCGAGGTGCACGACTGCTTCTCGGTCACCGAGACCGTGCTGATGGAAGACCTGGGCTTCAGCGCGCCCGGCCGCGCAATCCACGATGTGCTGGACGGCTGCTTCGACCGCGACGGCGCGCTGCCGGTGCAGCCGGACGGCGGGCTCAAGTGCTTCGGCCACCCGATCGGCGCCTCGGGGCTGCGCATGGTCTACGAGATCTGGCTGCAACTGCAGCGCCGCGCCGGCGAGCGGCAGTTGAAGCAGGGCTTCGACCTCGGCCTGACCCACAACCTGGGCGGGCACCCGCACCAGAATGTCTGCGCCGTGGCCATCGTCGGCCGCGAAGGCGCTTGACTACCCACTTGCGCGGAGCACCATGAACGACGAAACCTCTCCCGTGCTGTCCAGCGTCGACGGCAGCGTCGGCCTGATCACGCTGAACCGGCCGCACAAGTTCAACTGCCTGTCGCCGCAGGTGTTCGAGCACATGCTGGCCGCGCTGCGCCAGCATGAGGCCGATCAGCGCGTGCGCAGCATCCTGATCGAAGGCGTCGGCGACCACTTCTGCACCGGCGCCGATCTCGACGCCGTGCAGCACCGCCGCAGCGAGCCCGCGGTGCTGCGCGAGTACATGCGCGTGGGCCACCACGCGATGCTGGCGCTGGAGGCCAGCCCGCTGCCGGTGGTGGTGGCCGTGCAAGGCCTTTGCCTGGCCGGCGGGCTGGAGCTGATGCTGGCCTGCGACGTGGCGCTGGCCGCCGGCAACGCGCGCTTCGGCGACCAGCACGCGCAGTTCGGCCTGGTGCCGGGCTGGGGCGGCAGCCAGCGGCTGCCGCGCATCGTGGGCATGCGCCGCGCGATGCACTTGTTCTTCACGGCGCAGCGCATCGACGCCGCCACCGCGCTGGGCTGGGGCCTCGTCAACCAGGTCTGCGAGCGCGAGCAGCTGCACGCCACGGCGCTGGCCTACGGCCAGGGCATGGCCAAGCGCAGCCGCCACGGCCTGGCCTCGATGAAGCGCCTGGCGCGCGAAGGCGCCGACATCACGCTGGCCAAGTCGCTGGTGATGGAAGAAGACATCGGGCTGCACGCGCTGCTGCACCCCGACGTCACCGAAGGCCTGGCGGCGTTCCAGGAACGCCGCGAGCCCGATTTCAAGTAGCCACAGGAGTGAATGACCCATGCGAGGACTGAGCGGCAAGACCGCCATCGTCACCGGCGCCGGCAGCGGCATCGGACGCGCCATCGCCACGCGGCTGGCGGCCGAAGGCTGCGTGGTCGGCGTGTTCGACATCAACGAGGCCGGGGCTGCCGGCACGGTGAGCGCGATCGAGGCCGCCGGCGGCAAGGCGCTGGCCGTCAAGGCCGACATCACCGACTACGGCGCCGTCACCGCCGCGGTGGCCAGCTTCGAGCAGCAGACCGGCCGCGGCACCGACGTGCTGGTCAACAACGCCGGCTGGGACACGCCGATGCCCTTCTTGAAGACCACGCCCGATTTCTGGGCCAAGGTCACCGCGATCAACTGGTTCGGCCCGCTGCACATGACGCATGCGGTGGCGCAGGGCATGAGCGCGCGCAAGAGCGGGCGCATCGTCAACATCGCCTCCGACGCCGGCCGCGTGGGCAGCAGCGGCGAGGTGGTGTACTCCGGCTGCAAGGGCGCGACCATCGCCTTCGCGAAGGCGCTGGCGCGCGAGCTGGCGCGCAACCAGGTGACGATCAACACCATCTGCCCTGGCCCCACCGACACGCCGGCGATGGACGCCTTCGTCGGCACCGGCGAACAGGGCCAGAAGATCCGCGACGCGATGGTCAAGGGCGTGCCGCTGGGCCGCATCGGGGTCCCTGACGACTACCCCGGCCTGGTGGCCTTCCTGGCCAGCGACGACGCGGCCTTCATGACCGGACAGACGATCTCCGTCTCCGGTGGACTCACGATGCATGGCTGAAGGAACCGACATGAGCAAGGACTACAAGGACATCCTCTACGAAGTGCGCGACGGCGTCGTGCGCATCACCATCAACCGGCCGGAGGTCTACAACGCCTTCCGCAACCAGACGCTGGAAGAGCTGATCGACGCGCTGCGCCGCGCCGATGAAGAGCGCAGCGCCAACGTGATGGTGCTGGCCGGCGCCGGCGACAAGGCCTTCTGCACCGGCGGCGACCAGAAGGTGCACTACAACGAGAGCGGCCTGTACGGCCCGCGCGGCACCGTGGGCATGCCCATCGAGGAGATGCATTCGGCGCTGCGCGACCTGCGCAAGGTGTCGATCGCCAAGGTGCAGGGCTTCGCGATCGGCGGCGGCAACGTCTTCGCCACCATGTGCGACCTGACCATCGCCAGCGAGAAGGCGCAGTTCGGCCAGGTCGGGCCCAAGGTCGGTTCGGTCGACCCCGGCTGGGGCACGACCTACCTGGCGCGCATCGTCGGCGAGAAGAAGGCGCGCGAGATCTGGTTCCTGTGCCGCCGCTACAGCGCCGCCGAGGCCGAGAAGATGGGCCTGGTCAACAAGGTGGTGGCGCACGAGCAGCTCGACGCCGAGGTCGACAAGTGGTGCGAGGAGATCAACCAGTTGAGCCCCACCGCGCTGACCATCGCCAAGCGCAGCTTCAACGCCGACACCGAGCACATCCGCGGCATCGGCTACCTGGGCATCCAGACCGTCAAGCACTACTACCAGAGCGACGAGTCCAAGGAAGGCGTGGCCGCGTTCAACGAGCGGCGCAAGCCCGAGTTCAAGAAGTTCGTGACTTGACGACGGCAAAGCTGAGCAGCCTGCTGGCCCCGGGCCAGCGGGTCTGGCTGCCGACGCTTGCCAACCAGTCGGCGCTGCTGATCGACCAACTGCTGGCCGACCCCGAGCGCGCCGCCGGCGTGACCTTCGGCGGCGTGCAGTTCCCCGGCATCGACCGCTTCGATCCGCTGGCGCTGCATCCACAAGCGCGCCAGATCGCCAGCTTCATGACGCCAGGCCTGCGCCGCGGCATCGCGCAAGGCCGCGCCGAGTTGCTGCCGCTGGACTACCTGGCGCTGGCCCGCCACCTGCAGCACGAGGCGCCGCCGTTCGACGTCGCCTTCGCGCAGCTGACGCCGCCCGACGCCGACGGCTGGTGCGCGCCGGGGCTGGCGGTCGATTTCACGCCGCTGGTGTGGCCGCGCGCGAAGCGCCGCGCCGCGCACCTGAACCCGCGGCTGCCGCGGCTGGCCAGCAGCTTCCGCGTCCACGTCTCGGAGCTGGACCTGGCGGTCGAGGCCGACACGCCGCTGCTCGATTTTCACGACCCCGCCGTCGGCGTAGCGGAAGCGCGGATTGCCGGCCACGTTGCAGGCCTGGTGCGCGACGGCGACACGCTGCAGTTCGGCATCGGCAGCGTGCCGCTGTCGCTGGCCGGCGCGCTGGCGGGTCACCGGCGGCTGCGCTTTCACGGCGGCCTGCTGCCGGCCGCGGCGATGACGCTGCGCGACGCCGGCGCGCTGGACGCCGATGCGCCACTCGTCGCCGGCGTCGTGCTGGGCGACGAAGCGCTGCGCCGCCAGGCGGCGGACTGCGCCGGGCTGCGGCTGGTCGACGTCACGCAGACCCACGGCCTCGCGGCGCTGGCGGCGATCCCGCGCCTCGTCGCGATCAACTCGGCGGTCGAGGTCGATCTGTTCGGCCAGGTCAACGCCGAGCGCGCCAACGGCGTGCTGCAGGCCGGCGCCGGCGGGCTGCCGGCGTTTGCGCAAGGCGCGCTGGCCTCGGCCGGCGGCCGCCTGGTCATCGCGCTGCCCAGCAGCGCGCGCGGCGGCACCGTGTCGCGCATCGTGCCGGCGCTGGGCGATGGCAGCCTGGTCACGCTGCCGCGCCACCTGGCCGACACGGTGGTCACCGAGCACGGCGTGGCCGAGCTGCGCGGGCTGTCGCTCGATGCGCGCGCTGCGGCGCTGATCGCCATCGCCGACCCGGCGCACCGTGACGCGCTGTCGCAAGCCTGGGACGCGCTGCGCCGCAAGCTATGACGCCACTGCAGCAGCACACCACCGTCGACACGCCGCCCGCAGGCTTCGTGCCGGTGAAGATCGGCAGCCGCTTCGCCAGCCATTGCGCACAGTGGCTGGCGCGCTGGCACGAGGGCAAGCTGCAGCTCGGCTTCATCGTCGAGCCGCACCAGGTCAACCCCGGCGGGCACTGCCACGGCGGCATGCTCAGCCTGCTGGCCGACGTGCTGCTGTCCAGCGCGGCGCAGTACCAGACCGACATCCCACGCCAGTTTCTGCCCACCATCGGGCTGCAGCTCGACTTCATGAACGGCGCGCCGCTGGGCAGCTGGGTGCAGGGCGAGGCGACGATCCTGCAGGTGACCAAGAACCTGGTCTTCTCCACCGGGCTGCTGCAGGCCCGCGACAAGCCGGTGGCCCGCGCCAGCGGCGTGTTCCGCCGCGGCCCGCTGCTGCCCGACAGCGACAGCGACCACGGCCTGCAACTGCCCGGCATGCCGGTGCGAACCCCTGGTTGCCCCTGAGTTGCGCCCGCGCCCGATCCGATATAGTACACATGCGTACCGTGTGGATGCACATGGCGCAGACATCAGGAGGCAGCGGCGATGGCGGGACGATGGTTCGAGCAGTTCGAGGTGGGCCAGGTGCTGGACCACGAGATCAGGCGCACGGTGACCGAGGCCGACAACATCGGGTTCTGCAGTGCCACCTACAACCCGGCGCAGATCCACATCGACTTCGAGTACTGCCGCGAGACCGAGTTCAAGCAGCCGCTGGTCAACAGCATCTTCACGCTGGGCCTGGTGATCGGCCTGTCGGTGCAGGACACCACGCTGGGCACCACGGTGGCCAACCTCGGGATGAGCGACACGCGCTTCCCCAAGCCGGTGTTCCACGGCGACACCCTCCGCTCGCGTACGACGGTGCTCGACAAGCGCGAGAGCAAGTCGCGCCCCAACGCCGGCATCGTGACCTTTCTGCACCAGGGCTTCAACCAGCGCGGCGAAGAGGTCTGCACCTGCACGCGGCAGGGGCTGATGCTGAAGGCGCCGAAATGAAGTTGCGTTCGATGCTCTTCGTGCCGGCCGACAGCGAGCGCAAGCTGGCCAAGTCGGTGGCCAGCACGGCCGACGTGCTGATCCTCGACCTCGAAGATGCGGTGGCCGAGGCGCGCAAGCCGGTGGCGCGCGCGATGGCGGCCGAGTTCATCGCCGCGCACGCGGCGACGATCGCTGCGCGTCTGTTCGTGCGCATCAACCCGCTGGACACCGCGCTGGCGATGCCCGACCTGGCCGCCGTCACCGTGCCCGGCGTGGCCGGCATCCTGCTGCCCAAGACACGCGGCACCGCCGACCTCGTGCAGCTCGGCCACGGACTGGACGCGCTGGAGGCGCGTGCCGGCCTCGCCGCGGGCAGCGTCAAGATCGTGCCGGTGGCCACCGAGACGCCGCTGGCGCTGCTCAACATGCAGGGCTTCGGCAGCACGCCGCTGCCGCGCCTGGCCGGCGTGACCTGGGGCGCCGAGGACCTGTCCTCGGCCGTGGGCGCGGTCGCCAACAAGGACGAGGACGGCCGCTACTCGCCGCTGTACGACTGGGCTGCCTCGCTGTGCCTCACTGCGGCGGCCGCGGCCGGCGTGCCGCCGATCGACACCGTGCACACCGACTTCAAGGATGTCGCCGGGCTGGAGCGGGCCTGCCGCGCCTCGCGCCGGCGCGGCTTTCGCGGCCGCATCGCCATCCACCCCGACCAGGTGGACACCATCAATGCCTGCTATTCGCCGAGTTCGGCGGAACTGGCGCATGCGCAGCGCATCGTCGACGCCTTTGCCGCCAACCCCGAGGCCGGCACGCTGTCGATCGACGGCCAGATGGTCGACAAGCCGCACCTGACGCAGGCGCTGCGCACGCTGGACGCGGCGCGCTAAGCCCCTGGGAGACCAAGGAACCATGGATTTCTCGATCAGCGAAGACCACCGCGCGATCCGCGACGGCGTGGCCGCCGTCGTCAAGCGCTTCGACGACGAATACTGGCTGGCGCGCGACGACGACGGCGAGTTCCCGCGCGAGTTCCACCGCGCGATGGCCGAGGCCGGCTGGCTGGGCATCACCATGCCGCCCGAATACGGCGGCTCGGGCCTGGGCGTGGCCGAGGCGGCGATCATGATGCACGAGGTGGCCAGCCACGGCGGCGGCATGGCCGCGGCCAGCACGGTGCACATCAACCTGTTCGGGCCCCACCCCATCGTGGTGTTCGGCACGCCGGAGCAGAAGGCGCGCTGGATCCCGCGCCTGGTGCAAGGCCAGGACCAATGCGCCTTCGGCTTCACCGAGCCCGACGCCGGCCTCAACACCACCGCGATCAAGACCTTCGCGCAGAAGGTGCCGGGCGGCTACCTCGTGCACGGCCAGAAGGTCTGGACCAGCACCGCGCAGGTGGCCAGCAAGATCATGCTGCTGACGCGCACCACCAAGCTGGAAGACTGCAAGCGCCCGACCGACGGCATCACGATCTTCTACACCGATCTCGACCGCAGCAAGATCGAGGTGCGCCGCATCCCCAAGATGGGCCGCAAGGCGGTGGACAGCAACGCCATCTTCATCGACGGCCTGTTCATCCCCGAGGCCGACCGCATCGGCGAGGAAGGCAAGGGCTTCGGCTACATCCTGCACAGCCTGAACCCCGAGCGGCTGCTGGTGGCCAGCGAGGCCATCGCGATCGGCCAGGACGCGCTGCGCCGCGCCACGCAGTACGCGCGCGAGCGCATCGTGTTCGACCGCCCGATCGGCCAGAACCAGGGCATCCAGCATCCGCTGGCCGAGCGCTGGATGCACCTGGAAGCCGCCTGGGCGATGGTGATGAAAGGCGCCTGGCTGTACGACCAGCACCAGCCCTGCGGCGCCGAGGCCAACACGGCCAAGTTCCTGGGCGCGCGCGCCGGCTACGACGCCTGCCTGCAGGCGGTGCTGACGCACGGCGGCTTCGGCTACGCCAAGGAATACCACGTCGAACGGCTGCTGCGCGAGGTGACGGTGACCCGCATCGCGCCGGTGACCGAGCAGCTCATCCTGTCCTTCGTCGCCGAGAAGGTGCTGGACCTGCCCAAATCGTATTGAGGAGACCGCCTTGTTCAAGCGAGAGCTGTTCAACGAGGACCACGAAGCCTTCCGCAGCACGGTGCGGCGCTTCATCGAGCAAGAGATCGCGCCCCACCACGCGCATTGGGAGGAGACCGGCGTCGTGCCGCGCGAACTGTGGCGCAAGGCCGGCGCCGCCGGGCTGCTGTGCTGCACCGTGCCCGAGGCCTACGGCGGTGCCGGCGCCGACTACCTGTTCGACGTCGTCGTCTTCGAGGAGATGGCGCGCTCGGGCTACACCGGCCCCGGCTTCATGATCCACTGCGACCTCGTGGCCACCTACATCGCCAGCTTCGGCAGCGAGGCGCAGAAGCAGCAGTGGCTGCCAAAGATGGTGCGCGGCGAGGCCATCGGCTCGCTGGGCATGACCGAGCCGCATGCGGGCTCGGACCTGAAGGCGATCCGCACGAAGGCGGTGCGCGACGGCGACCACTTCGTGATCAGCGGCCAGAAGGTCTTCATCAGCAACGGCCAGCTCTGCGACGTGATCGTGCTGGCCACCAAGACCGACAGCGCCGCCGGCGCCAAGGGCGTGACGCTGTTCCTCGTCGACACCAGCCTTCCCGGTTTCCGCCGCGGCAAGAACCTGCACAAGCTGGGCATGAAGGCGCAGGATACCTCGGAGCTGTTCTTCGACGAGGTGCGCGTGCCGGCCTCGGCCATGCTGGGCGAGGAGGGCAAGGGCTTCGAGCTGATGATGACCAAGCTGGCGCAGGAGCGGCTGGCGCAGGCCATCCGCTCGGCCGTGGTGGCCGAGACCGTGGTCGGCTGGACGGTGGAGTACACCGCCGGCCGCAAGGCCTTCGGCAAGACCATCGGCGACTTCCAGAACACGCAGTTCAAGCTGGCCGAGCTGCAGACCGAGGCCACCATCGGCCGCGTCTTCACCGACCAGTGCATCGCCAAGTTCATGCGCGGCGAGCTCGACGCGGTGGACGCCGCGATGGCCAAGATGTGGCTGTCCAACCTGCACTGCAAGGTGGTCGACGAGTGCCTGCAGCTCTTCGGCGGCTGGGGCTACATGTGGGAGTACCCGATCGCGCGCGCCTATGCCGATGCGCGCGTCGTCAAGATCGCCGGCGGCTCGATCGAGGTGATGAAGCACATCATCGGCCGCCAGCTTTTCGCCGAGTTCAAACCCTCGCGCGCCGACGCCAACGGCGTCGCCGGTGTCAACCCCGTCTGAGGCCGCCATGACTGCATCGACCTTCCGCGCCGACGTGCTCGCCGGCAAGCGCATCCTGATCACCGGCGGCGGCACCGGGCTGGGCAAGGAGCTGGCGCGCCACTTTGTCGCCCACGGCGCCGCGGTCTTCATCTGCGGCCGGCGCGAAGGCGTGCTGCAGGCCGCGGTGGACGAGCTGCGCGCCGCGGCCAGGCACGGTGGCACGGCCGAGTACCAGGTCTGCGACGTGCGCGAGGCCGAGCAGATCGAGGCCATGGTCGACAAGATCTGGGCCGGCGGGGCGCTCACTGGCCTGGTCAACAACGCCGCGGCTAACTTCATATCGCCATCCACCGAGATCAGCCCGCGCGGCTTTGCCGCGGTGCGCAGCACCGTGATGGATGGCGCGCTGTTCGCCACGCTGGCCTGCGGCAAACGCTGGATCCGCGACGGACTGCCCGGCAGCGTGGTCAGCATGCTGGTCACCTGGGTCTGGACCGGCTCGGCCTACGTGCTGCCCAGCACGATGGCCAAGACCGCGGTGCATGCGATGACGATGTCGCTGGCCGTCGAATGGGGCAAGCACGACATCCGCGTCAACGCCGTGGCCCCCGGGCCTTTTCCGACCGAGAGCGCGTGGGAGAAGCTGGCGCCCATCCCCAAGGCCAACGTCGGCGCCGCCTCGGCCGACGAGGTGCCGATGGGCCGCTTCGGCCGCATGCCCGAGCTGTGCAACCTGCTGACCTTTCTGCAGGCCGACGGCTGCGAGTACCTCACCGGCCAGAACATCGCGATCGACGGCGGCCACCACCTCGCGGCGCCCAGCACCTTCGCAGCACTCGGCAAGCTGACGCCCGAGGACTGGGCCGAGGCCAAGGCCCTGGTGCGCGGCCGCGCCGAGCAGGAAAAAGCGCAGCGCAGCACCGGCTGAACGGGCGAAAACGCAGTGGATGGGCTGTCAGACCTGCGCCGCCATGCGGCCGCGGCGCCGCAGCGCTGCGCGCTGGCTTTCGGTGACCGGCGCGTCAGCTACGGCGAGCTGGAAGCGCTGGCCAACCGCCTGGCCGCGGTGCTGCGGGCGCGCGGCCTGCGGCGCGGCGACCACATCGCCTCGCTGATCGGCAACCGGCCCGAAGCGCTGGCGCTGGCCTGGGCCGCCTGGCGCTGCGGCCTGTACCTGACGCCGATCTCCAGCGCACTGGCCGCGCCGGAACTGAGCTACTTGATCGCCGACTGCGAGGCCCGCGCAGTGCTGGTCGACGCCGAACTGGCACCGCTGGCCGCCGCGGCCGACTGGCCCGCCGGCGTGCAGCGCCTGGCCTTGCGCGGCGCGCTGCCAGGCTTCGAGGATCTGCAGGCCGAGATCGCCAACGCTTCACCCGAGCCGGTGGCCGACGAACCGCCGGGCGCGCTGATGATGTACACCTCGGGCACCACCGGCGCGCCCAAGGGCGTGATCCGGCCGCTGCTGCCGGCCGACTGGCGCGGCACGCCGCCGTTCGCGGCCGACCTGATCGAGCTGTTCGGCATCGGCGGCCGCGAGGTGCGCTACCTGTCGACCGCGCCGCTGTACCACGCGGCGCCGCTGCGCACCGCGCTGGCCGTCACCGCCGGCGGCGGCACGGTGTTCGTGATGGACCGCTTCGACGCCGACGCCGCGCTGGCGCTGCTGGAGCGCGAGGCCATCACGCACAGCCAATGGGTGCCGGCGATGTTCCAGCGCCTGCTGGCGCTACCGGCCGGGCGGCGCGCGGCGTTCAGCGCACCGGCGCACCGCCGCGCGATCCACGGCGCCGCGCCCTGCCCCATCGACCTCAAGCGCGCGATGATCGATTGGTGGGGCCCCATCCTGCTGGAGTACTACTCGGGCAGCGAAGGCGTGGGCCTGACGCTGATCGACTCGCGTGACGCGTTGGAACACCCGGGCTCGGTGGGCCGCGCGCGCAAGGGCCGGCTGCACGTCGTCGACGACGCGGGGCGCGAGCGGCCGCCCGGCGAGACGGGGCTGGTGTGCTTCTCCGGCGTCGCGCCGTTCGCGTACCACAACGCGCCGGAGAAGACCGCGGCGCGCACCTTGCCCGGCGGGCTGCAGACCTTCGGCGACCTCGGCCACGTCGACGCCGACGGCTGGCTGTACCTGAGCGACCGGCTCGACGACATGATCATCTCCGGCGGCGTCAACGTCTACCCGCAGGAGATCGAAGCCGTGCTGCGCCGCGTGCCCGGCGTCTGGGACTGCGCGGTGGTCGGCGTGGCCGACGCGCAATTCGGCGAGCGGCCGGTCGCCTTCGTCGTGCCCCGGCACGGCGAGGACGAAGCCGCCTTGCGTCAGGCGTTGGCGCGCGAGATCCGGGCCCGGCTCGGCCGCATCAAGCGGCCCGACGCGCTGCACTTCGTCGCCGAACTGCCGCGCTCGCCCACCGGCAAGCTGCTGCGGCGGCAGTTGCGCCCGGGCGCCAAGGCTTAGAGTCGGCCCCTGCAACCGAGGAGCGACGCGAGATGAAGATCGGCATGGTGGGCGTGGGCATGATGGGGCACGGCATCGCCACGAACCTGCTCAAACACGGCCACGACCTGACGGTGCTGGAGCACCCCGGCAACCAGCCGCTGGACGCGCTGAAGGCCGCCGGCGCGGCCAGCGTGGCCAGCGCGCGCGAGCTGGCGGCACGGGTGGACGTGCTGATCCTGGTGGTGACCGGCTCGCCGCAGGTGGAAGCCGTGCTCACCGGGCCCGGTGGCGCGCTGGAAGGCTTGCGGCCGGGCAGCGTCGTGATCGACTGTTCGACCGCGATCCCCTCGTCCACGCTGCGCATGGCGCAGGCGGTGGAGGCCGCCGGCTCGCGCTTTCTCGACGCGCCGATGACGCGCACGCCCAAGGAGGCCGCCGAAGGCCGGCTCAACCTGCTGGTGGGCGGCGACGCGGCGCTGCTGGCGCAATGCCGGTCGCTGCTGCAGTGCTTTGCCGAGAACATCACCCACGTCGGCCCGGTGGGTGCCGGCCATGGCATGAAGCTGCTGCACAACTACGTGTCGCTGGGCATGGTCACGCTGCTGGCCGAGGCCGCGGCCTGTGCGCAGCGCAGCGGCGTTGACGGCACCGCCTTCGTCGAGGTGCTGGCCACGGGCGGCGGCGGCGGCGTGGCGCTGGAGCGCATCAAGCCCTACCTGCTGTCGCGTGACAGCAGCGGCCTGCGCTTCACCATCGCCAATGCGCGCAAGGACCTGGACTACTACAACCAGATGGCCGCCGATGCGCAAGCGCGCCGCGACGTGGCCGCCGCGGTGCTGGGCACGCTGGACTCGGTGCTGCAGCAAGAAGGCGGCGGCGACGCGCTGGTGCCCGAACTGGCGACACGGCTGGCGGGCGCCGGCGGCTGAGCGGACAGCGAGCCGGCGACCGTTCACATCGGGCGCCGGCGGCGACCGTTCACATCAAGCGCCGGCGGCCTCGGCGCCGCCCGCCAGCTTGAACACCGACACCGTCTGAACGAGCTGCCGGGCCTGGTTCTTCAGGCTCTCGGCCGCAGCGGCGCTTTCCTCGACCAGCGCGGCATTCTGCTGCGTGGCCTGGTCCATCTGGCCGACGGCCTCGCCCACCTGCTGGATGCCGCCGCCCTGCTCGGCCGTCGCCGAGCTGATCTCGCCGACGATGTCGCTGACGCGGCGGATCGAGCCGACGATCTCGTCCATGGTCTTGCCCGCGCGGTCGACCAGCGCCGTGCCCTGCTCGACCTGCTCGACGTTGCGCGTGATCAGCGACTTGATCTCCTTGGCCGCCTCGGCGCTGCGCTGCGCCAGGCTGCGCACCTCGCCGGCGACAACCGCGAAGCCGCGGCCCTGCTCGCCGGCACGCGCCGCCTCCACCGCCGCATTCAGCGCCAGGATGTTGGTCTGGAAGGCGATGCCGTCGATCACGCCGATGATGTCGCCGATCTTGCGGCTGGACTCGCTGATGCCCTGCATGGTGCTGACCACCTCGCCCACCACCGAGCCGCCCTCCGTCGCCACGCCCGCGGCGGCCTGCGCCAGCTGGTTGGCCTGGCGGGCGTTGTCGGCGTTGTTGCGCACGGTGCTGCCGAGCTCTTCCATCGTCGCCGCCGTCTGCTGCAGGGCGCTGGCCTGCTGCTCGGTGCGGCCCGACAGGTCCTGGTTGCCGGTGGCGATCTGTGCCGAGGCGATGGCCACGCCGTCGGCGCCGCTGCGGATGCTGCCGACCACCGTGGCCAGCTGCTCCTGCATCTGCCCCATGCTGCGCAGCAGCTCGCCTTCCTGGCCGGGCAGATCGCGGGCGATGGGCTGGTACAGCGCGCCTTGCGCGATGCCGGCGGCGGCGCGGCTGGCGTCGCCCAGCACCTGCGCCGTGCGGCGGCGCAGGTAGAGCAGGCTGCCCAGCATGCTGGCCACCAGCACGGCGACCGCGCCGATCGCCAGCATCGACCAGCGCTCGCTGGCCGCCGCGGCGGCGGCCACCTCGTGCTGGGTGCGCTCGTCCAGCAGGCCGAGGAACTCGTTCACCGGCTGCATGATCTTGGCCTTGTTCTGGTGGTACGCGAGGTCGTGCATCATCTCGCGCGCCTTGGCGCGGTCGGGCTCGCCTTGCTTGGTGAAGCCGCCCTTGCCGTCGTCGAACAGCCCCTTGACCATGTTCATCGCGACGGTCTCGGTGCGCACCAGGTCGTCGGAATTGGCCTTGGCCTGCGCCAGCTTGGCCATCTCGCCCTCGGTGAAGCCGTTGCGCTTCATCAGGTCGAGCAGCGCCGCCGATTCGCCCGAGCTCGGCGCCGCCCCGGCGCCGCCGGCGGCGCGGAAGTCCCAGTAGATGCGCTCGTAGTGCTGCGGGCGCGGCTTCTTGCCGTCGCGGATGTCGAGGATCTCGAAGTACTCCTGCTCCCACTTGGCGTCGCCGGTCACCACGAAGGTGCGGGCCAGCCGCGTCAGGTCGTCCGAGCTTTGCCGCAACTCGTCGGCCAGCAGGTAGGACTGGTAGCGGCGCGCCGCGGCCTCGTCGGCCTGGACGCTGGTGAGATTGCTCTTCACCACCGCGGTGACCGCGAGCGCGCCCAGCACCAGCAGGGCGACGGTATTCGCGTTGAAGATTTGTCTGATCTGAATGCGCATGAGCCGGCTCCTTTGATATGCAGCAGCATCTCGCTGGATGTCGGCCTGCCCGGCGGCGGCTTGAGGGATCTTCGTGTAGGGCTTTCTTGTCAGATGTGCAGCGCGTGCCCCAGCGCCCGCAGCGCCGCCTCCTGCACCGCCTCGCCCAAGGTGGGATGGGCGTGGATGATCGCGCCCACGTCTTCCAGCCGCGCGCCCATCTCGATCGAATAGCAGAAGGCCGCGCTCAGCTCGGACACGCCGCGCCCCACGGCCTGCCAGCCGAGGATCTGGTGCGTGTCCCGGGCGGCCACCACGCGCACGAAGCCTTCGGTGGCTTCCATGCTCATCGCGCGGCCGTTGGCCGCGAAGGGAAAGCTGGCCACCACGCAGTCGCGGCCCTGCTCGGCGGCCTCGTCGGGCGAAAGTCCGGCGGTCACCAGTTCGGGGTCGGTGAAGCAAACCGCGGGGATCGCCGCCGGCGCGAAGCGGCGGCGCCGGCCGGCGATGATCTCGGCCACCAGTTCGCCTTGCGCCATCGCGCGGTGCGCCAGCATCGGCTCGCCGCTGACGTCGCCGATGGCCCAGACGTTGCGCATCGAGGTGCGGCACTGGTCGTCGATCTTGATGGCGCGGCCGCGCCGGTCGAGCGCCAGCGATTCGAGGTTGAAGCCTTCGGTGCGCGGCCGGCGGCCGGCGGCGACCAGGATGCAGTCGGCCGGCAGCACGTAGTCGTCGGCCTGGGCGCTGCGCACGCGCAGGCCGTCGCCGTCGGCCGTGAGGCCCTGCGCGCTGCACGACAGGTGCAGCGTGATGCCCAGCCGGCGCAGGCTGGCCAGCACCGGGCGCGTCAGCTCCTCGTCGTAGGCGGGCAGGATGCGGCCCTGCGCTTCCACCACCGCCACCTCGGCGCCCAGCTTGCGCCAGGCGATACCGAGCTCCAGCCCGATGTAGCCGGCGCCGATGACCAGCAGGTGCTGCGGCGGCCGGTCGAGCGCCAGCGCTTCGGTCGACGTCACCACCGGGCCGCCGAACGGCAGCCCGGGCAGCGCCAGCGGCTCGGAGCCGGTGGCCAGCAGCAGGTGCTCGCAGCGGATGCGCAGCGGCTCGCCGTCGGCGGCGCCGGCGCTGGCGGCCACCGGCGCCACGTCCACCGGCGCCACGTCCACCGTCTTGCCGTCGACGATCTGCGCCCAGCCATTCACCACCCGCACGCCGGCTTTCTTGAGCAGCGCGCCGACGCCGCCGGTCAGGCGCTGCACGATGCCGTCCTTCCAGCGCTGGGTGCGGCCGAGGTCGATGCTGGGCGCCTGCGCCTGGATGCCCAGCGGCGAGCCGCCGGCCACGGCAAAGCCGCGCGCGCGCTCGAATTCGTCGGCGGCATGGATCAGCGCCTTCGACGGGATGCAGCCCACGTTGAGGCAGGTGCCGCCGAGCCGCTCGGCCTCCACCAGCACGGTGGGGATGCCGAGCTGGCCGGCGCGGATGGCGGCCACGTAGCCGCCGGGGCCGCCGCCGATGACCAGCAGCGTCGTGTCGATGGTCTTCATGCGCGTCACTCCACGAACAGCAGCGCCGGGTGCTCCAGCAGCGCGCGGATGGCCTGGATGAAGCGCGCGGCGTCCATGCCGTCGACCACGCGGTGGTCGAACGACGACGAGAGGTTCATCAACTGCCGCGGCACCACCGCGCCGCCGCGCAGCATGGGCCGCTCGACGATGCGGTTGACCCCGATGATGGCCACCTCCGGGTGGTTGATCACCGGCGTGGTGACCAGCCCGCCCAGCGGGCCCAGGCTGCTGATGGTGATGGTGGAGCCGGTGAGTTCGTCGCGCGCCGCCTTGCCGCTGCGCGCCGCCTCGGCCAGCCGCGCCAGCTCACGCGAGAAGGCCCACAGGTCCAGCGCCTCGGCGTGGTGCAGCACCGGCACCATCAGCCCCGAGTCGGTCTGCGTCGCGATGCCCAGGTGCACCGGACGGTGGCGCGTGAGCACGCCGGCATCGTCGTCGAAGCGCGCGTTCATCTGCGGGAACTCGTCCACCGCCAGCACCACGGCACGCGCGATCAGCGGCAGCAGCGTGAGCTTGCCGCGCGCCGCGGCGTGCTTCGCATTGAGCTGCGCGCGCAAGGCCTCCAGCTCGGTGACGTCGATCTCCTCGACATAGCTGAAGTGTGGGATGCGGCGCTTGGCATCCTGCATCTTCTGCGCGATCTTGCGGCGCAGGCCGATGATGGGAATGGCTTCTTCGCCGTGGCGCTCGCGCTGCAGCGGCTGGGCGCCGGCAGCGGCCTGGCCGCGCGACGCGTGGTAGAGCTCCAGATCGTCGTGCGTGATGCGCCCGGCCGGGCCGCTGCCGTGGACGAACTGCAGCTCGATGCCCAGATCCCAGGCCCGGCGGCGCACCGACGGCGCGGCGATCGGCCGCTCGCCCGGCGCCCGGCTGGGCACCGGCGCGACCTGCGGTGCTGCGGCCGGCGCCGGCGGTGCCGGTGACGCCGGTGGCACGGGTGGCACCTGCTGGCGCGTTATCTTGGCGGCAGGGTCCGGCGGCGGCGCCGGCGCCGGCGCAGGTGACGGCGCGGCCGGCGGTGGCGCCGCTGCCGCCGCGGGCTTGGCCGCCGCCACCGGCGCATCGCCCTTCACGTTGCCCTCGCCCGCCACCTCCAGCCGGATCAGCTCCGAGCCCACCGCCATCACCTGGCCGGGCTCGCCGCGCAGCGCCAGCACGGTGCCGGCCACCGGCGACGGGATCTCCACCGTCGCCTTGTCGGTCATCACGTCGGCCAGTACCTGGTCTTCGGCCACCACGTCGCCCGCCTTCACGTGCCAGGCCACCAGTTCGACCTCGGCAATGCCTTCGCCGATGTCGGGCATCTTGATCGCATAAAGGCCCATGCCGTCAGCCCTCCACTGCGCGCCTAAGGGCCACGGCCACCCGCGCCGGGCCTGGGAAGTAGGCCCATTCCTGCGCGTGCGGGTACGGCGTGTCCCAGCCGGTCACGCGCTCGATCGGCGTCTCCAGCTGGTAGAAGCAGTGCTCCTGCACCAGCGCCGACAGCTCGGCGCCGAAGCCGCTGGTGCGCGTGGCCTCGTGCACGATCACGCAGCGGCCGGTCTTCCTGACCGAGGCGACCACGGTGTCCAGGTCCATCGGCCACAGGGACCGCAGGTCGATGATCTCGGCGTCGATGCCGCTCTCCTCGGCCGCCGCCTGCGCCACCCACACCATGGTGCCGTAGGCGAGCACCGTGACCTGGGTGCCGGTCCTGAACACCGCGGCCGATTCCAGCGGCACGCGGTAGTGGCCTTCGGGCACCTTGCCCAGCGCGTGCGCCGACCAGGGCACCACCGGGCGGTCGTGGTGGCCGTCGAAGGGGCCGTTGTACAGGCGCTTGGGCTCCAGGAAGATCACCGGGTCGTCGCACTCGATGGCCGAGATCAGCAGGCCCTTGGCGTCGTACGGGTTGCTGGGCATCACGGTGCGCACGCCGCAGACGTGGGTGAACAGCGCCTCCGGGCTCTGGCTGTGCGTCTGGCCACCATAGATGCCGCCGCCGCAGGGCATGCGGATCACCATCGGGCAGGTGAAGTCGGCCGCCGAGCGCGAGCGCAGCCGCGCCGCCTCGGACACGATCTGGTCCGACGCGGGATAGAAGTAGTCGGCGAACTGGATTTCGGCCACCGGGCGCAGGCCATAGGCTGCCATGCCGACGGCGACGCCGACGATGCCGCCTTCGCTGATCGGCGTGTCGAAGCAGCGCGGCTTGCCGTACTTGGCCTGCAGGCCTTCGGTGACGCGGAACACGCCGCCGAAATAACCCACATCCTGGCCGAACACGACGACGTTGCCGTCGCGCGCCATCATCACGTCCAGCGCCGAGCGCAGCGCCTGGATCATCGTCATGTTGCGCGCTTCGCCGGCGGCGGCCGGCGCCGCTTGCTGCTGCTGCTGCGTCGCTTGCGCTTCGAGAGTCTGTGATGCGGCCATCTCACACCCCCAGCTCTTGACGCTGGCGCCGCAGGTGGGCCGGCATCGTGGCGTAGACGTCGTCGAACATCGTCGCCGGGCTGGGGATGTGGCCGTCGAGCAGCGTGCCGTAGCTCTCGGCCTCCTTCTGCGCCGCGGCGACCTCGGCTTCGAGCTCCAGCTGGGTCTGCCGGTGCTCCTGCTCCGACCAGGCGTCGATGCCGATCAGGTGTGCTTTCAGCCGCTCGATCGGGTCGCCGAGCGGAAAGCGCTGCCAGTCGTCGGCGGGCCGGTATTTCGACGGATCATCGGACGTCGAATGTGCCGCCGCGCGGTAAGTCACCCATTCGATCAGCGTCGGCCCCAGGTTGCGGCGCGCGCGCTCGGCCGCCCATTTCGAGGCGGCGTAGACGGCGAGGAAGTCGTTGCCGTCCACCCGCAGCGAGGCGATGCCGCAGCCCACGCCGCGCGCTGCGAAGGTGGTGGATTCGCCGCCCGCGATCGCCTGGAAGGTGGAGATCGCCCACTGGTTGTTGACCACGTTCAGCACCACCGGCGCGCGGTAGACGTGGGCGAAGGTCAGTGCGGTGTGGAAGTCGGCCTCGGCGGTGGCGCCGTCGCCGATCCAGCCCGAGGCGATGCGCGTGTCGCCCTTGATCGCCGAGGCCATCGCCCAGCCCACCGCCTGGATGAACTGCGTGGCCAGGTTGCCCGAGATCGAGAAGAAGCCGGCGCGCTTGAACGAGTACATCACCGGCAACTGGCGGCCCTTGACAGGATCGCGCTCGTTGCTCATCAGCTGGCACATCAGCTCGACCATCGAGACGTCGTCGCGGCTGAGCAGCAGGCCCTGCTGGCGGTAGGTGGGAAAGCACATGTCGCCCGGGTCCAGCGCCATCGCCTGCGCGACCGCGATCGCCTCCTCGCCCAGGCACTGCATGTAGAACGAGATCTTGCGCTGGCGCTGCGCGATCAGCATGCGGGCGTCGAAGATGCGCGTCTTCATCATCGAGCGCAGGCCGGCGCGCAACTGCGCCGCCGACACCTCCGGCGCCCACGGCCCGACGGCGCGAGCGCGCTCGTCGAGCACGCGCACCAGGCTGTACGCGAGGTCGGCGGTGTCGAAGTGCGTGGTGTCCACCGGCGGCCGCCGCACCGCGCCGGCCTCGGACAGGTGCAGGTACGAGAAGTCGGTGATGCAACCGGGGCGCCCGGAAGGCTCCGGCACGTGCAGGCGCAAGGGTTGATGCGGTTGCGGTTGCGGTTGCGGTTGCGGTTGCGGTTGAGGTTGCGGTTGCTGATCGCTCATTCGCTGGTCTCCAGGCGCGGGTGACGTCCGTGGGTTCGCAAGGGTACGCGGCTCGGGGTGGTGGCCGCGCCGGCGGGGCCGCGAGGTGCTGCGGCTTGGCGCCGAGTCTAGGGCGGCGCCTCGTCCTTGTCGCCTGATATCCAACGCGTGCGGACAGGCCATTGCCGGCGTGACGATCGTTGCCGGCTCGACAATGAACAAGAGCCTGGCGAAACCGCCAGGCCCTTGGGCAATCTACCGAATTTGGTAGGCGCGAATGGACTCGAACCATCGACCCCCACCATGTCAAGGTGGTGCTCTAACCAGCTGAGCTACGCGCCTGTCGAGCCCAAGAGTATAACCAGCTTTCCATGCTCGGGATCGTGCAGCTCGACAGCGAGTGGGTGGTCGTGAACAAGCCCGCGGGGCTGTTGTCGGTGCCGGGGCGCGGGCCCGAGGGCGAGGACTGCGCGTGGGCGCGCGTGCGGGCGCTGGCGCCCGATGCACTGGTGGTGCACCGGCTGGACATGGCCACCTCGGGGCTGCTGCTGTTCGCGCGCGGCGCGGCGCTGCAGCGGGCCTGCAGCATCGCCTTTGCCGAGCGGCGCGTGCACAAGGCCTATGTCGCGTTGGTCGAAGGCGGGCCCGAGGCGCCCACCGGACAGATCGAGCTGCCGCTGGCGGCCGACTGGCCCAACCGTCCACGTCAGCAGGTGGACTTGCTGCGCGGCAAGCCCAGCGTGACGCGCTGGCAGGTGCTGGCGCGCGAGGGCCGGCGCACGCGGCTGGCGCTGCTGCCGTTGACCGGACGATCGCACCAGTTGCGCGTGCATGCGGCGGCGCTGGGCTGGCCCATCGTCGGCGACCGGCTGTACGGGCCGCCCGCTGCGCACGACGAGCCGCGCTTGCTGCTGCATGCCAGCGAGCTGTCGCTGGCGCATCCGCTGGACGGCGCTCGCGTGCTGTGCTGGGCTTCGCCGACGCCGTTCTGAAGCGCGTCGGCTCAGCGCGTCGCGCCGGAGGCCGCCGCGCCCGCGGGCAGCAGCAGCGGCGCGCGCAAGCGGCGCTCGAAGTCGGCCGCGGCCACCATCTGAATCAGCGTGCGGCCGCTGCCCTCGTCCTGCGCGATCGCCAGGCCCTGTGCCGGGTACAGCCAATGGCGCGTGCCCTCCTCGCCGCCCAGGGTCTCGGCCGGCGGCCCGAAGCGGCTGCGCAAGGTGTCGGCGTCGAGCCGGCGCGAGGGCAGGAAGCTCAGGCCGGTGATCGGGCTGCGCAGCGCGGCGTCCAGATCGTCGCCGCGCAGTTGCCAGCGCTGCGCGCCGCCCTCGAAGGTCTCGCGCTTGGGCGAGCGCTGCTGCCATTGCTGCAGCAGCGCCGCGGGCTGCTCGGCCGCCAGCACCAGGCGGCCGGTGATGCCGCCGCCGGTCCAACGATCGGTGAAAGCCTCCAGCGCCACCGGGCGGCCGGGCGCTGCAATCAGCCGAATCTGCAGATCGTCGTGCCAGATCGCCACCGCGTCGGCCAGAGTCGAGCCCGGCAGGCGCAGGCCGAAGGCGCGCACGCTGCCGTCTGCGCCATCGCGCGTGAACTGCCATGGCGCGGGCAGTTCGGCCGCGCGGCCGGTCGTGGCCGGCCATTGCGATTGCGATTGCGATTGCGATTGCGGCTGCGGCCGCAGCATGCGCCAGCCCACCGGCACGAAGGCTGCGACCACCACTGCCAGGCCGGCCAGCAGGGCCCAGACGAACGCGCTACGGGGTTTCATCGCGGCCGATGATGCCAGCGCGCGCTGGGTATGCTCCGGCCCATGAAGACCGCACTGACCGTCATCACCGGCGCCTCGCGCGGACTGGGCCGCGCCGTGGCCGAGCAGTTGCTGGCGCAAGGCCACCAGGTGATCGGACTGTCGCGCCAGGCGCCGGCGGGCCTGTCGTCGCCGCGCTTCTTGCACCTGGCGGCCGACCTCGCCGACGCGCGCGCGCCGGCCGCGCAGTTGGCGGCCTGGCTCACGGCGCAAGGGCCGCAGCCGTGGTCGAGCGCGACGCTGATCAACAACGCCGGCGTGGTGTCGCGGCCGGCGCCGCTGGCCGACATCGAGGCCGATGACCTGGCCAACGCGATCCGCGTCGGGCTGGAGGCGCCGCTGCTGCTGAGCGCGGCCTTCCTGCGCGCCACGCGCGGCTGGCCCCTGCCGCGCAAGCTGCTGCTGGTGTCCTCGGGGCTGGGGCGGCGGCCGATGGCCGGCAGCGTCTCGTACTGCGCGGCCAAGGCGGGGCTGGACCACCTGGCGCGCGCGCTGGCGCTGGAAGAGGCGGCACGGCCCGACGGCGCGCGCGTCGTCTCGCTGGCGCCGGGCGTGATCGACACCGACATGCAGCAGCAGCTTCGCGACGCCGACCCGCAGGCCTTTCCGGAGCGCGCGCGCTTTGCCGAGCTGCACGCCGGCGGCCAGCTCGACAGCCCGGCCGCGGCAGCCGCCAAGCTCTTGCGTTATCTGAACCGTGCCGATTTCGGCAGCAACCCGGTCGCCGACGTGCGCGACGCCTGATTCAAGCTTTCCGGAGCCCGCCATGAGCGAAGACCTGATCCTCGTCGACCGCGACACCCCCGGCCTGGCCGTGCTGACGCTCAACCGCCCGCAGGCGATGAATGCGCTGTCGGGCGCGCTGATGGCCGCGCTGGCGGCGCAGATCGACGCACTGGCCGCTGACCCTGCCGTGCGCGTGCTGCTGCTCACCGGCGCCGGCAAGGCCTTCTGCGCCGGGCTGGACCTGAAGGAACTGGGCTCGGGCAGCCGGCGCCTGGGCGAGGGCGAGATGGGCGTGGCCGCGCACGACCCGGTGGCCGCGCTGGACCGCTTTGCAGGCCCGGTGATCGGCGCGATCAACGGCGTGGCGGTGACCGGCGGCTTCGAGCTGGCGCTGGCCTGCGACGTGCTGCTGGCCAGCCCCGCCGCACGCTTTGCCGACACGCATGCGCGCATCGGCATCGCGCCGGGCTGGGGGTTGTCGCAGAAGCTCAGCCGCGCGATCGGGCCTTACCGCGCGCGCGAGGTCTCGTTCACCGGCAACTGGGTCAGCGCCGAGCAGGCCGCGGCCTGGGGCTTCGTCAACCGCGTGGTGCCGGCCGAGCGGCTGCTGGCCGAGGCGCGCGCGCTGGCCGCCGACATGCTGGGCACGGTGCCCGAGATGCTGCTGCGCTACAAGGCCGTGATCCGCGACGGCTATGCCCTGCCCTTCGGCGAGGCGATGGCGCTGGAACGCCAGCGCGGCCGCGAGCACAACGCCCGCGTGGCCGCCGACGCAGTGGAGTCGCGCCGCGAGGCCGTGCGCTCGCGCAACCGCGGCGGCTGATGGGCACCCCAGCGCGCCTGCAAGCCCCCGGCATCACGCGGCCGTGGCGGCGCGCGGTGGTTTCCAGGCCGTTCGGCACCTCCGCCACCACGGGCGACGGCGTTGAGGCCCGGACGGTCGCCGCCGCCGGCGACGATGCCGACGGGCATCGAGACATCAGCCCAGCCAGCGGCTGAGGTCGGCCTTCAGTTTGCCGAGGTCGGCGCTGCGGGTGTACATCATGTGGCCGGCGTCGTAGTAGTGGTGCTCGATGCGCTGCGCGACGTCGGCCGGCACGTCGAGATGCGCCAGCGACCAGTCGCTGGCGCTGTACGGCGTGCCCAGGTCATAGCGCCCGCTGGCCACCAGCACGCGCAGATGCGGGTTGCGGCGCAGCGCGCGCGCGAGGTCGGGCGAGGTGCGGGCAAAGCCGTTGCCCTTGGCGTCGCCGCGGTTCCAGTTCCAGCTCTTGTGCGCCTCGCCGTTGAAGGCCTCGTAGCGCGTCTCCAGGTTCACGCCCAGCGTCTGGCTGAAGTAGCTCAAGGCGCAGGCGGTGTAGGCCGGTGCGATGCTCTCGATGCCGGGGTCGAACTCCCACTGGTGGCTGCGCACCGCGGCCATCGGGCCGGTGACGCGGGCATCGAGCCGGCCCATCAGCCGGCCCTGTGCGCGCATCGCCTCGGTGAAATAGGTCTGGTCGCTGATGCGCAGGTTGTTGGCCTCCACCAGCGCGCGCGACAGCCCGGTCAACTCGGCGATGCGCGCGGCCACGCGATCACGCCGCGCGCCGTCCAGCCGGTGGCCGGCGTGCAATGCGGCCAGGTAGTCCTCGGCGACGAAGGCCTCGGCGGCGGCGCGCGCCGCCTCGGGCGACGCGCCCAGCGGCCCTTGCAACAGGCCGTGGTACTGCGACACGTTGGCGAAGGCCGGCAGGAACAGCGCGTACGGCAGCTCGTTGGCGGGCGCGAAATCCAGCGTCTGCAGGTCCATCGCGCAGCTGATGAGCACGAGGCCGCTCAAGCCGACGCCGGCGCTCTGCAGGCTGTCGGCCAGCGCCGCCGCGCGCGTGGTGCCGTAGCTTTCGCCGGCCAGCACCACCGGCGAGGCCCAGCGCTGGTGGCGCGTGAGCCAGACGCGCATCACCTCGGCCAGCGCCTCGACGTCGCCGTCGACGCCCAGCATGCGCTTGCGCGCCGCCTCGCTGGCGCTGACCGACCAGCCGGTGTGCGGCGGGTCGATGAAGACGAGATCGAAATGGTCGAACCACGTCAGCGGGTTGTCGACCAGCGCATAGGGCGCGCGCGCCGCGGCGCCGTCGTCGGGAACGACCACGCGCTTGGGGCCCAAGGCGCCCAGGTGCAGCCACAGCGAGGCCGAGCCCGGCCCGCCGTTGAAGGCAAAGCACACCGGCCGGTCGGCCGCGCGCACGCCCTGGCGCTTGTAGCTGGTGACCATCACGGCGGCCTGCGGCTCGCCGAGCACGCCGTCCAGCCCCTGCGCCATCACGGGCAGGAACTCCACCCGCGCCTCGTAGCGCAGCGGGCCGCGGCCGCCGGCGGAGGTGACCGAGCCTTCGCTGACCGCCGGCGGCCGCAGCAGCAGCCGCTCGACGGCCTGGCGCAGCTTGCGGTCGCTGTCCCGTTCGCCGTCGCGGCGGTCGTCCTTCTGATCGGCGCCGCCCGCGGCGGGCCTGGTTTGCTCGTCGGCCATGGTCAACTCCCTTCGTTCGTTATGCAATCAGCTCTGCAGCAGGCCCGCGTAGGCCGCCAGGTCGACGTTGCCGCCGCTGATGATCACGCCGACGCGCTTGCCGCGCAGCTCGATCGCGCCTTCCAGCAGCGCCGCCGCGGCCAGGCAGCCGGTGGGCTCGACCACCATCTTCATGCGCTCGGCAAAGTAGCGCATCGTGCGCACGAGCTGCGGATCGGTCGCCGTCAGCACACCGCTGACGAGGCGGCGGATGACGGCGAACGTCAGCGTGCCGCAGTGCTGCGTCTGCGCGCCGTCGGCGATGGTCTTGGGGGTGTCGATGTGGACGATCTCGCCCTTGGCCAGGCTTTGCTGCACGTCGTTGCCGGCGGCCGGCTCGACGCCCCAGACCTCGATGCCGGGCGAGCGCGCCTTCGCCGCCACCGCGCAGCCGCTGATCAGCCCGCCGCCGCCGACGCAGACCAGCAGCGCGTCGAGCGGGCCCACGTCCTCGATCAGCTCCAGCGCGGCGGTGCCCTGGCCGGCCATCACGTCGGCGTGGTCGTAGGGAGGTATCAACGTCATCCCGCGCTCGGCGGCGATGCGCCGGCCGATGGCCTCGCGGTCCTGCGTGTAGCGGTCGTAGAGGACGACCTCGCTGCCGGGCTGGCCCTGTTGGTAGCCGCGCGTGGCCGCCAGCTTGGAGGCCGGCGCGTCCTGCGGCATCACGATCACCGAGGGCATGCCCAGCAGCCGCGCCGACAGCGCGATGGCCTGCGCGTGGTTGCCCGACGAGAAGGCGATCACGCCGGCGCGGCGCTGCTCGGCGTTGAAGCGCGCCAGCGCGTTGTAGGCGCCGCGGAACTTGAAGGCGCCCATGCGCTGGAAGTTCTCGCACTTGAAGTAGACGGTGGCGCCACAAGCTTCGTCGACGGTGCGCGAGGTGCGCGCCGGCGTGCGGTGGGCCACGCCGCGCAGGCGACCGGCGGCGGCGGCGACATCGGCAAAGCCGATCGGCAGATCGGCGGCGGGTGCGGAGGCGGCGGTGGAAGCGGTGCTGCTCATGTGCCGAGCATAGTCTGCGGACCCTGGAAGCCGCCGCGCCTCAGGGTCAGCACCAGGGTGTCGCGCCAGGCGGGGCCGTCGGGCTGCAGGGGCTGGATCGGCGTGCTCTCGTGGATCACGCGCGCGTCGTCGAGCAGCAGCACGCTGAAAGGTTCATCGAGCGTGAAACGCACGCCCTGCGGGCCGGCGGCGTCGAAGACGCGCGTCTCGCCGCCTTTCACGCCGCGGCGGTCGGCCAGGAACACGGCGACCAGGTCGACGCCGTCGCGGTGCGCGCCTTCGGGCGTGGGGCGGCCGATGCCGTCGGTGGTGTCGATGCGAAACACGTGTGCCTCGGCGAACCAGCGCGCGGCCGGGTGCAGGCTGCCGGCCACGCGCGCCATCGCCTGCAGCAGCGCAATCCAGCGCGGATCGGTTTGCAGCGCGGGCGGCAGCGGCTCGAACCAGCGCTCGATGCCGCCGTGCAGTGCGTTGTATTCCACGGGTTGCCAGTGCGCCCGGTGCGGCGCGGCCTCCACCCGCCCGTGGTCGATGACGAAACAACCATGGCGGCGGCGGCGATAACGGCCGCCGTCGCGCAGGTGGTTGTCGGGCGGCAGGTCGGCCCAGTGGGTCTGCCAGTCCAGCGGCGGCTGCGGCCAGCCGATCAGGCCGGCAGCGGCGTCGGCGCTCAGCACGGCGAAGCCGGCCTGCGCGATCTGCAGTGGTACGTCGGCAGCAGCCGTCAAGGGCGGAAGGGGTGAACTGTTGGACATGGACAACGCAGGGCGGTCGACGGGTGAGCGAGGGCCCTATTCTGGAGAGATCCCTCGAAAGCGGTGGCCGTGCTGTCAGCTTCGAGCCAAGCTCGGCCGTTAAGGTTAATGTGGAAGATCAGGACAAGCAGACGCCGATGAACGCCACCACACAAAGCGAGAGTCAGGGCCTGGAGCTGGTGGACATCATCGACTTCAAGTGGCTGCTGGCCAAGGAAGGCCTGCACGTGCACGTGGAGCGGCTGCAGAACGACCCGGCCTACGCGCGGGACTGCCTGAGCCAGGCCGCCGCATCGCCGCGCGAAGCGGTGCGCGCCGCCGCCAAGCGGCTGCGCAGCCGGCTGGGCATCTGAAGCACGCACGCCTGACCACGCCGGCGGCCGGCTCGTCTTTCTCAATTCACGGCGATCTGCTGCCAGGCGCGGTCCAAACGCTTGGCGCTGACCGGCTGCGGCGTGCGCAGTTCCTGCGCGAAGTAGCTGACGCGCAGCTCTTCCAGCAGCCAACGGTACTCGTCCAGCCGCGCATGCGGCGCGCCGCGCAGTTCCGCCACGCGGCGCAGCCAGCGCTGCTCCAGCGGACGCAGCTCGGCCAGGCGCGCGGCATCGCGCGCGGGGTCGGCACGCAGCTTGTCCAGGCGCAGCACGATGGCTTTGAGATAACGCGCAAACTGCTGCAACGCCGTCCAGTCGGTCTGCGCGATGAAGCGCTTGGGCACCAAGCGCTGCAACTGCGCGGCGATGTCCTCGGCCACCTCGCGCGGCGGTTTCGCGTCTTTGAGCTTGCGCTGCGCCGCGGCCAGCTCGGTCAGCACGCTGCCGGCCAGGCGCGCCACCTCGGCGGCGATCAGGTTCAGCCGCGCACGGCCTTCGTCGAGCCTGGCCTTGAAGCCGGCGGCGTCGATGGGCAGCGGCTCGGCCAAAAAGGCGCGGTCCAGCGCGACCTCGATGATCTGCTCGCGCAGCTCTTCCAGCGTGCCCAGGCTCAGGTAGGCGGCCGCCATCTTCTGCAGGTCGGGGATGTTCTTTTCGAGGAACTTCAAAGGCTCGCGCAACTGCAGCGCCAGCAGCCGCCGCAGGCCGGCGCGGTGCTTGGCGGCGGCCAGCTGCGGCTCGTCGAAAACCTCGATCTCGACGTGCGTGCCGCGGTCGATCAGTGCCGGAAAGCCGATCAGCGTCTGCCCGGCCTTGCGCAGCTCCATCAGCTCGGGCAGCTCGCCGAAGGTCCAGGCGGTGTAGCGCTGCGGCTCCTGCTCTTCTTTCTCCCTCTCCCTCTCCCCATCCCTTTCCCGCGGCGCGGGAGCGGGTTGGGGTGAGGGTGGCACGGCGGGCTTCGGTGCACTCATCGTCTTGAGCGCCGCCAGCGCCTGGAACGCACTGCGCGCCTGTCCTCCCAGCTCCGCCTTCAGGCTGGCAAGGTCGCGGCCCGCGCCCAGCTGCCGGCCGTGCTCGTCGACGACGCGGAAGTTCATGAACAGATGCGGGCTCAGCTGTTCGAGCTTGAAGTCGTTGCGCTGCACCGGCAACTGCGTCTTCTGGCGCACCGCCTGCAGCAGCGTGTCGAGCAGGCTGCCGTCGCCGAAGGCGTGCGATTCGATGAAGCCCTCGGCAAACTCGGCCAGCGGCATCAGCCGCGAGCGCGGCCGCTGGTGCAGGCTCTTGACGAGCGCCAGCACCTTGTCCTTCAGCATCCCCGGCACCAGCCATTCGCAGCGCTCGTCGGCGACCTGGTTGAGCGCGTAGATCGGCACGCTGACGGTCAGGCCGTCGCGCGCGTCGCCGGGTTCGTGCAGGTAGCTGGCGGCGCAGTCGATGCCGCCCAGGCGCACCGTGCGCGGAAAGGCCGCGGTGGTGATGCCGGCGGCCTCGTGCCGCATCAACTCGTCGCGCGAGAGCTGCAGCAGATGCGGCTGGCGCTTGACCTCGGCGCGGAACCAGCGCTCCAGGCTGGCCGTGCTGCAGACGTCGGCGGGCAACTGCTGCTCGTAGAAGGCGTGGATCAGCTCGTCGTCGACCAGCACGTCCTGCCGGCGTGCCTTGTGCTCCAGCTCTTCCACCTGGCGGATCAGCTTCTGGTTGTGTGCCAGGAAGGGCAGCCGGGTCTCGATCTCGCCGCTGACCAGCGCTTCGCGGATGAAGATCTCGCGCGCCGCGGCCGGGTCCAGCAGGCCGTAGTTCACGCGTTTGTTGTTGTAGATGACGATGCCGTACAGCGTGGCGCGTTCGAGCGCCACCACCTCGCCGGCCTTCTTCTCCCAGTGCGGCTCCAGCAACTGCGTTTTCAGCAGATGGCCGGCGATGCCGGGGATCCATTGCGGCTCGATCGCCGCCAGCCCGCGGCCGAACAGCCGCGTGGTCTCCACCAGCTCGGCCGCCACCAGCCAGCGGCCGGGCTTCTTGCTCAGGTTGGCGCCGGGGTGGCGCCAGAACTTGATGCCGCGTGCGCCGAGGTACCAGTCCTCGTCATCGCGACCTCGACGGCCCCCCTCCCCCCGCGGGGGCGGGCTGCCTTGGGGCGGCCCGGCGTCAGCCCGGCAACCGATGTTGCCGAGCAGCCCCGACAGCATCGCCAAATGCACCTGCTCGTAGGTGGCCGGCACGGTGTTGAGCCGCCAACCCTGCTCGGCCGCCACGGTGTGCAGCTGGCTGTGGATGTCGCGCCACTCGCGCACGCGGCGCGGGCTGATGAAGCGCTCGCGCAGGCGCTGCTCCTGCTGGCGGTTGGACAGCTTGTGCGCGGTGTGGCCCTCGCCGTGGCCGCGGCCTTCCTCGATCCACTGCCACAGCTTGAGCGTGCCCATGAACTCCGACTTCTCGTCGTCGAAGGGCTTGTGCTTCTCGTCGGCGGCCTGGGCCTGGTCCTGCGGGCGGTCGCGCACGTCCTGGCCCGACAGCGCGGCGGCAATCACCAGCACCTCGGCCAGCGCGTGGCGGCGCTGCGCCTCCAGGATCATGCGGCCCACGCGCGGGTCCAGCGGCAGCTTGGCGAGCTGCCGGCCGACCTCGGTCAACGCGTTGTCGTCGTCCACGGCGCCCAGCTCCGACAGCAGCGCGTAGCCGTCGGCGATGGCCTTGCGCGGCGGCGCTTCGAGGAACGGGAAGTCCTCCACCGAGCTCAGGTGCAGCGCCTTCATGCGCAGGATCACGCCGGCAAGGGAACTGCGCAGGATCTCGGGGTCGGTGAAGCGCGGCCGCGCGGCGAATTCGTCCTCGCCGTAGAGCCTGATGCAGATGCCGTTGGCCACGCGCCCGCAGCGCCCGGCGCGCTGGTTGGCCGCCGCCTGGCTGATGGGCTCGACCTGCAGCTGCTCGACCTTGTTGCGGTAGCTGTAACGTTTGACGCGCGCCAGCCCGGCGTCGATCACGTAGCGGATGCCGGGCACGGTGAGCGAGGTCTCGGCGACGTTGGTGGCCAGCACGATGCGGCGGCCGTTGCCGGCCTCGAACACGCGGTCCTGCTCGGCCTGGCTCAAGCGCGCGAACAGCGGCAGGATCTCCGGCTGCGGCCCGCCGCGATGCTGCGCCAGCAGGTGCTTGCGCAAATGGTCGGCGGCCTCGCGGATCTCGCGCTCGCCGGGCAGGAAGACGAGGATGTCGCCGGGCCCCGCAGCGGCCACGCCGCTGCTTCCGGTTCCACGCCACAGCTCGTCCACCGCGTCGGCGATCGCGTCTTCCAGATCGACGTTCTTCTGTTCTTCGTAGGGCCGCCAGCGCTGCTCGACCGGGAACAGCCGGCCCGAGACCATGATCACCGGCGCCGGCCCCTGCGCGCCGGCGAAGTGCTGCGCAAAGCGGTCGGCGTCGATCGTCGCCGAGGTGACGACGATCTTGAGGTCGGGCCGCCGCGGCAGCAACTGCTTCAGGTAGCCGAGCAGGAAGTCGATGTTGAGACTGCGCTCGTGCGCCTCGTCGATGATCAGCGTGTCGTAGGCCGACAGCAGCGGGTCGGTCTGCGTCTCGGCCAGCAGGATGCCGTCGGTCATCAGCTTGACCGAGGCGCCGGGCTGCAGCCGGTCCTGGAAGCGCACCTTGTAGCCCACCACCTCGCCCAGCGGCGACTGCAGTTCCTCGGCGATGCGCTTGGCCACGCTGGTGGCGGCCATGCGCCGCGGCTGCGTGTGGCCGATCAGCCCACGGCCGCCGGCGCCGCGCCCGCGGCCGAGCTGCAGCGCGATCTTCGGCAGCTGCGTGGTCTTGCCCGAGCCGGTCTCGCCGCAGACGATGATGACCGGGTGCTCGCGCAGCGCGCGCGCGATCTCGTCGCGGCGCTCGCTGACCGGCAGCGCCGGCGGATAGTGGATCGGCGGGATGGGGTGCGCTGCAGCGGCGGCGCCGGGGCGGGGCTTCACGGGGCGCGGATTATCCGGCCGCGCCCGCAAGCCGGCCGCCGCTCAGGCCGGCATCGAATAGGCGATGACGCAGAACATCGCGCCCTGCGGGTCCTGCAGCACCGAGAAGCGGCCGACGGTGGGGATGTCGGTCGGCGGCACCATCACCTTGCCGCCCATCTCCGTGCACTGGCGCGCGGTGGCGTCGGCATCGGCCACGGTGACGTAGCAGCTCCAGAACGCCATCGTCGGCGCGCCCGGCGGCGGCGCCATGATGCCGCCGATGGCCGACTCGCCCACCTTGGCCACGCGGTAGGGGCCGCCGCCCGCCATGTCCATGGTGTCGAAGCGCCAGCCCAGCAGCTTGCCGTAGAAATCGGCCGCCTTGGCCGGGTCGGGGGTCGACAGCTCGCACCAGCTGAAGGCGCCGGGGGTCTTGAAAACGTCCATTGCGGCTCCTGGTTCTCGAAGGGTGGAGGCGCGGATGCTGCGCCGCGACGGCATCGCCGTCAACGTCGATGCCGCACAATGCGCGCCGCCATGAACCTCGTCTTCCCGCACACCTTCGTTCCCTGGTTCCGCTCGGTGGCGCCCTACATCCACGCCTACCGCGGCAAGACCTTCGTGGTGGGGCTGGCCGGCGAGGCCATCGCCGCGGGCAAGCTCAACGCCTTCGTGCAGGACCTGGCGATCCTGCACGCGATGGGCATCAAGCTGGTGCTGGTGCATGGCTTCCGGCCGCAGGTGAATGAGCAACTGCGGGCCAAGGGCCACGTCTCGAAGTTCAGCCATGGCATCCGCATCACCGACGCGGTGGCGCTGGACTGCGCGCAGGAGGCCGCCGGGCAACTGCGCTTCGAGATCGAGGCCGCGTTCAGCCAGGGCCTGCCCAACACACCGATGGCCAACGCCACCGTGCGCGTGGTCTCGGGCAACTTCCTGACCGCGCGGCCGGTGGGCATCGTCGACGGCGTGGACTTCCAGTTGAGCGGCCTGGTGCGGCGCGTCGACGGCGCGGCGATCCGCCGGGCGATCGACATCGGCGCGCTGGTGCTGCTGTCGCCGTTCGGCTTCTCGCCCACCGGCGAGGCCTTCAACCTGACGATGGAAGACGTGGCCACGCAGACCGCGGTGGCGCTGCAGGCCGACAAGCTGGTCTTCATGACCGAGGTGCCGGGCATCCGCGAGAACCTCGACGACGCCGACAGCGGCATCGACACCGAACTGGCGCTGGCCGAAGCCAAACGACTGCTGACGCGGCTGCCGTCGCCGCAGCAGCCCACCGACCCGGCGTTCTACCTGCAGCACTGCGTGAAGGCCTGCGAAGGCGGCGTCGAGCGCTCGCACATCCTGCCCTTCGCGGCCGACGGCGCCTTGCTGATGGAGGTGTTCACGCACGACGGCATCGGCACCATGGTGGTCGACGAGAAGCTCGAAAGCCTGCGCGAGGCCACCTCCGACGACGTGGGCGGCATCCTGCAACTGATCGAGCCCTTCGAGCGCGACGGCACGCTGGTGCGGCGCGAACGTGCCGAGATCGAGCGCGACGTCAGCTACTACACCGTGATCGAGCACGACGGCGTCATCTTCGGCTGCGCCGCGCTCTATCCGTACCCCGAAGGGCGCACCGCCGAGATGGCGGCGCTGACGATCTCGCCGCAGGTGCAGGGCCAGGGCGACGGCGAGCGCATCCTCAAGCGCATCGAGCAGCGCGCGCGCGCCGCCGGCCTGGACAGCATCTTCGTGCTGACCACGCGCACGATGCACTGGTTCATCAAGCGCGGCTTCGTCCAGGTCGATCCCGACTGGCTGCCCGAGGCGCGCAAACGCAAGTACAACTGGGACCGCCGCTCGCAGGTTCTCGTCAAGAAACTCGTCTGATCAAAGGAGAAAGCCCATGACCCGCATGGTGCAGTGCGTGTACCTCAAGAAGGAAGCCCCGGGGCTGACCTACGCCCCCTACCCCGGCGAACTCGGCAAGCGCATCTACCAGCAGATCAGCGCCGAAGCCTTCGAGGCGTGGAAGCGCCACCAGACCATGCTGGTCAACGAGAACCGGCTCAACCTGGCCGATGCCCGCGCGCGGCAATACCTGGCGCGGCAGATGGAGCAGTTCCTGTTCGGCGGCGAGGCCGACAAGCCGGCCGGCTACGTGCCGCCGTCGAGCTGACCGCCCCCAGGGCCGGGCTGCGCCCAGCCCGCCCCCCGCGGGGGATCAAGGTGACCGGCACAGCCGGATCACCTTGAGAGCGCTGCCACCGGCGCGGGCCGGTTTCCCTGACGCGGCGCAAGCTTTCTCAATTGAGATTGGTTCTTGTTCTCAGCTAACATCGGCGCCATCCAGAACCCTCGGGAGTGACGCCTTGCGCCGCCTGTTCCATCTCCGTCTCGCCGCCCTGGCGCTGGTTGCCGGCCTGTCCGCGCCGGCCTTCGCCCAGGACAACAAGGTGCTCAACCTGTACTCGGCGCGTCACTACCAGACCGACGAGGCGCTGTACGACAACTTCACCAAGCAGACGGGCATCCGCATCAACCGCGTGGATTCCGATGACGCCGGCATCCTCAACCGCCTGAAGAGCGAAGGCGCGGCCAGCCCGGCCGACGTGGTGCTGCTGGTCGATGCCGCGCGGCTGTGGCGCGCCGAGAACGAAGGCCTGTTCCAACCGGTGCGCAGCGCCGTGCTCGAACAGCGCATTCCCGCCCAGTTGCGCGGCAAGGACAGCGGCGAAGGCCCGTCCTGGTTCGGGTTTTCGACCCGCGCCCGAATCGTGGTCTACGACAAGGCCAAGGTCGCCCGATCCGACGTCGACCAGTACGAGAAACTCGCGCTGCCGGTCAACAAGGGACGGCTTTGCACGCGCTCGGGTTCGCACCCTTACAACCTCTCGCTGTTCGGCGCGATGCTGGAGCATCTGGGCCCGGAAAAAACCGAAGCCTGGCTCAAGGGCTTGACCGCCAATATGGCACGCGACCCCAAGGGCGGCGATACCGACCAGATCAAGGCGGTGGCCAGCGGTGAATGCGCGATCGCCTTGACCAATAGTTATTACCTGGCGCGGCTGATGCGCTCGACGGTGCCCGGCGATCGTGACGTGGCCGAGCGCGTGGGCGTCGTCTTCCCCAACCAGGGCGATCACGGCACGCACGTCAACGTGGCCGGCGGCGCGGTGGCCAGACACGCCAAGCACCGCGAGGCCGCGGTCAAGTTCCTGGAATACCTCTCCAGCCCCGAGGCGCAAGGGTATTTCGCCAATGGCAATAACGAATGGCCGGTGGTCGACGGCACCAAACTCAACAACCCCGCTCTCGAGGCCTTCGGCTCGTTCAAGCGCGAAACCGTGCCGGTATCGGTAATCGGGATGAATCAAGGCAAGGTGCAGCAGATTCTCGACCGCGTCGGATACAAATAAAAGGCCTGTTATATTGCGCATCGGTTTCCACCCGATGCGGAGTTTTCGATGGCCACCCGATTGAGCGACCTGCTGGCCAAAAAGGCCGAACTCGAGCAGCAAATCATTTCGCTGCAACGCGAAGAACGTGGCGCCGCGATCGCCCAGGTCAAGGCCTTGATGGCCGAGCACGGCCTGACGCTGGCCGATCTGGGCTCGTCGCGCAGCGCCGCCGGCGCGGCCGCCGCGCCCAAGGGGCGCGCCGGTGGCGGCGGGATCAGCGGCGGCAGCAAGGTCGCGCCCAAGTACCGCGATCCGGCCAGCGGCCAGACCTGGTCGGGCCGCGGCCTGCACCCGCGCTGGCTGAAGCAGGCGCTCGACGGCGGCGCCCGGCTCAGCGATTTCGCGATCTGAACGGGCAACCGCGCGCGCCGTTCATGACGCCTGCCTGGGGCCTCTACCAGCAGCGCCCGCACACCGCCGGCGCTAGCATGCGCAGCACGCGCAGCCGCTGACCCGACGGGGACGGTTCGTGACGCTCCCCGACCCTGCCCCCCCTCATCCCACCGCCTCCACCTCGGCTGCACCGCAGCCCGCGGCTGCGGCCGAGCTGCCCGCGGACGACCCTGCCGCCAACGCCATCGCCGGCGACTGGCTGGAGCGGCACCCCCGCTGGCTGGCCACCTGGCGGCCGCTGCGCGTCGGGCTGCTGAGCGGCCTGCTGGGCCTGCTGGCCTACGCCGCGGCCGGCGCCGGCTTCAGCGGCGCTGCCGCGGCGCTGGGCATGGCGATCGGCATCGGCATCGCGGCGCTGGCCCGCCAGGCCGAGCCCACGCGCCCGCTGGCCGCCACGCTGGCGCTGACCCTTGCCTTGTGGTGGCTGGGCAGCGGGCCGGCGCTGGCCGTCGCGCTGGGCTTGTTCTGCGCCGTCGCGCTGGCCGCCGCAGGCCTGGGGATGAGCCACGTCGCCTTCGACTGGCGGCTGGAACGCGCGCGCGACCTGCTGTGGCTGCTGTGCGCCGCTGCGGCGCTGGGGCTGGCGGCCAGTCTCGTGCTGCCGCTGCTGCAGGCGCGCTTCGGGCCGCTGCAGCAAACCGCGCCGCCGCGCACGGTGCTGGGCTGTCTGCTGCTGTCGGGCACGCTGCTCGCGGCGCTGCCGGCCTGCGGCCTGCGGCCGGGCTGGCCCAAGGCGCCCCGGCTGGCGCTGCTTGTGCTGCTGTCGCTGCTGCTGCTGAGCGTGGCGCTGGCGCCGGCGGCGATGCGGCAGGGCCAGCCGGCGCTGTGGTGGTGGACGCTGCCCTTCGTCGCGCTGGCTGCGCTGGCGATGCTGGGCGGCGTTGCGCTGGCGTCGTCGGTGCTGCTGCTGGCGGCGCTGGGCCTCGGTCTGGCCAGCGTGACGGCCGGCACCGCGGTGCAGTTGCAGGCGCTGTCCACCGTGCTGGCGCTGCAAGGCTTGCTGCTGGTGGCGCATGCGCAGAAGGCCGAATCGGCCTGGCGCGAGCAGCGCTGGGAATGGGCGCTGGACGGCTCGCGGCTGGGCGTTGCCGACTGGGGCCACACGCCCGGCGACAGCTTCGTCTCCGCGGCCTGGCGCTCGCTGGCGGGCTTCGGCGGCGCCGTCTGGTCGCCCGATGCCTGGGTCGAGGCCGTGCACCCCGACGATCGCGCCGAGTTGCGCCACGCGCTGGCCCAGGTCTCGGCCGGCGAGGCCGGCCGCGTGCGGCTGGAGCTGCGCATGCCGGTGGTCGGTGGCTGGCGCTGGCTGGAGGCCACGCTGCTGGTGATCGAGCGCGACGCCGACGGCCACCCGCTGCGCCTGCTGGCCACCTTGCTCGACGTCGACGAGCGGCACGACGCGCAGGAGCGCCAGCGCCTGTCGGTCAGTCTGTTTCAGCACCTGCACGAAGGCCTGCTGATCACCGATGCCGAGCTGCACGTGCTGGACGCCAACCCGGCCTACACGCACATCCTGGGCGTGCCACGCGCCGAGCTGCTGGGCCAGGTGCCGTCGCTGCTGCGGCCGACGCCTGCCGACCCGCTGGCCCGCCAGCAGCGTGCCGCGATGTGGTCGGCGCTGCGCGCCGACGGCGGCTGGCGCGGCGAGCTGCTGGAGCGCCGCCGCTCGGGCGAGGTGTGCACGCTGCAGGCCACGATCTCGTCGGTGCGCGGGCCGCAGGGCGACCTGCGCTACCACGTGCTGGTGATCACCGACGTCACCGAGCAGCGCGTGCAGCGCGAGCGGCTGGAGCGCCAGGCCCATTTCGACGAACTGACGCGGCTGCCCAACCGCGCGCGGCTGTCGCAGTTGCTCAGCGACGCGATGCGCGCCGCCGACCGCGACAAGTACCTGCTGGCCGTGTGCTACCTCGACCTCGACCGCTTCAAGCCCGTCAACGACCGCTATGGCCACGCCGCCGGCGACCGGCTGCTGGTGGAGCTGGCCGGCCGCCTGCGCAGTGCCTTGCGCACGCGCGACACCTGGGCCGACACCGCGGCGCGGCTGGGCGGCGACGAGTTCGTGCTGCTGCTGCGCGCCGAGTCGCTGGAAGAAGCGCGCATGGCCGTCGAGCGCGTGCTGCGCGTGGTCGCCCAGCCCTACGTGGTGGGCCCGGCCGAAGAGCCGGTGCAGGTGACCGCCAGCATGGGCGCCACCGTCTACCCGATCGACCGCAGCGACGCCGACACCCTGCTGCGCCACGCCGACCATGCGATGTACGGCGCCAAGCAGTCGGGCCGCAACGGCTACCTGTTCTTCGACGCCGAGCACCGCCGCCGCACCGAAGAGCGCGTGATGGCCATCGGCCGCGTGCAGGACGCGCTGGACCAGGCCGAGTTCGTGCTGCACTACCAGCCCAAGGTGGACATGCGCGCCGGCCGCGTGCTGGGCTTCGAGGCGCTGCTGCGCTGGGAGCATCCGCAGCACGGGCTGATCGCGCCGCTGCAGTTCCTGCCGCTGATCGAGAACACGGGGCTGTCGTCGCGCATCGGCGACTGGGTGTTCGCGCAGGCGCTGGAGCACCTGTCGCAATGGCGGCGCGGCGGGCTCGACATCTCGGTCAGCGTCAACGTCTCGGCGCGCCACCTGCAGGAGCCCGATTTCGCGCAGCGCCTGTCGGAACTGCTGGCCCGCCATGCCGAGCCGCTGGCGCCGCACTTCGAGCTGGAGATGCTGGAGACCGCGGCGCATGCCGACATCGAGGCCACCTCGGCGCTGCTGGGCCGCTGCCGGGCGCTGGGCGTGCACTTCGCGCTCGACGATTTCGGCACCGGCTATTCCACGCTCACCTACCTCAAACGGCTGCCGGTGGACGTGCTGAAGATCGACCGCAGCTTCGTGCACCACATGCTCGACGACCCGCAGGACCGCGCCATTGTCGAGGGCGTGGTGGGCCTGGCGCGCACCTTCGGCTGCGCCGCGGTGGCCGAGGGCGTCGAAAGCCCGGCGCAGGCGCGCACGCTGCTGGACATGGGCTGCGACATCGGCCAGGGCACCGGCATCGCAGCGCCGATGCCGGCCGGCCAGGTGGCCAACTGGGCGCGCCAGTACAAGGGCATGTTCGCGCTGGCCGCGGCGCCCGAGGGCGAAGGCGGCGGCAGCGCGGCCACGGTCTGACCTAGACTCGGCCGGGTGATCCCCGCCGGCTTTTTGCAAGACCTGCTGTCGCGCGTCGACATCGTCGACGTCGTGGGCCGCCACGTCGAGCTCAAGCGCGGCGGCGCCAACCTGATGGGTCTGTGCCCCTTCCATGCCGAGAAGTCGCCCAGCTTCTCGGTCAGCCCGGCCAAGCAGTTCTATTACTGCTTCGGCTGCGGCGCCAGCGGCGATGCGATCCGCTTCCTGACCGAGCACACCGGGATGAGCTTCGTCGACGCCGTCACCGAGCTGGCGCAAGGCGTGGGCATGCAGGTGCCGCAGGAGCACGTCAGCCCCGAGGAACGCGAGCGCCGCCAGCGCCTGTCGGAACGCCGGCTGTCGCTGACCGAGCTGCTGCAGAAGGCCGCGCGGCACTACCGCGCCCAGCTGCGCGAATCGCCCGAGGCCATCGCCTACCTCAAGCGCCGCGGCCTCTCGGGCGAGGTGGCGGCGCGCTTCGGCCTGGGCTACGCGCCGCCGGGCTGGCGCGGATTGGCCAGTGTCTTTGCGAGTTATGACGATCCACTGCTGGAAGAGGCCGGCCTGGTGCGCAGCAGCAGCAACCAAGGCGACGACGACGAGACGCCGGCCGAGGAGCGCAAGCGCTACGACTGGTTCCGCCACCGCGTCATGTTCCCGATCCGCGCGGTCGGCGGCGAGCCGATCGGCTTCGGCGGCCGCGTGCTCGACGACAGCAAGCCCAAGTACCTGAACTCGCCCGAGACGCCGGTGTTCAGCAAGGGGCGCGAGCTCTACGGCCTGTTCGAAGCCCGGCAGGCGATCCGCGAGCGCGGCCACGCATTGGTGGTCGAAGGTTACATGGACGTGGTGGCGCTGGCCCAGCACGGCTTCGCCAACGCGGTGGCCACCCTCGGCACGGCGTGCACCGGCGAGCACGTCCAGAAGCTCTTTCGCTTCACCGACGCGGTGGTCTTCAGCTTCGACGGCGACGACGCCGGCCGCCGCGCCGCGGCGCGCGCGCTGGAGGTGGCGCTGCCGCACGCGACCGACCTGCGCCAGGTGCGCTTCCTGTTTCTGCCGTCCGAGCACGACCCCGACAGCTTCGTGCGCGAGCTGGGCGCCGAGGCCTTCGAGCAGGCGCTGGCGCAGGCCGTGCCGCTGTCGCGCCAGTTGATCGAGCAGGCCGCACAAGGCCTGGCACTGGACCTCGCCGAAGGCCGCGCGCGCTTTCTGGCGCAGGCGCGGCCGCTGTGGCAGGCGATGCCTGCAGGCGCCCTGCGCGACCAGTTGCTGGGCGAGATCGCGCAGGCCGCGCGCCTGACGCGCGACGACTTGGCGGCCTCATGGGGCCAGGCCGGCGCCGCCGGCCCATCCAATGCCGCACTGGCCGGCGCCGGCGCGCGGCGCAGCCTGCCGCCGCCGCGCCGCAGCGCGCCGCGCGTGGCCGCCCGGCTGCCGCAGGACCGCGCCGCCGCCTTGCTGTTGCAGCGCTGCGAGTGGTGGGAGCAGCTCAGCGGCGACGACCACGAGCTGCTGGCCGGCCTGGCCGACTGGCACGGCGAGCTGTTCCGCTGGATCGACCGCTGGGTGGCCGAGCATGGCGCCACGCCCTGGTCCAGCCTGCGCGAGCTGGCCGCGGCGGAGGTCTGGGGCGGCCAGGCGCGCGCGCTCATCGACGGCGCCGAAGTGGCCGTGGAGCCGGTGGTCGAAGACCTGCAGGCCGCGATCGCCCAGGTACGATTCGCGCGCCAGCAGCAGGCGGCCTGGGCCTTGCTGGGCCGCCGGTAGCGGCGGCTCGCGCGGGCGATATTCCTTGCGGGGCAAGGCCTTGCAGCATGTCGTCGGTATAATCCGCGGTTTACTGCAGCGGCAAGAGTGACGGCAGCGCCTGAAGGGCCCCGACCACCCTCTGAACAGGGTCCATCGAATGGTCAACCTTCCCCCAGGCCTGCACACCCGTTCGGTCACGCGAACTTGCCACCCGGTCCCAGGTCTCTTCCTCGCGCCGAACCCGGCGCCGGCCCCGGCACGCCCGCCGGGCCTGAGCGAGGAGGCGCCGGCCGGAATGCCGACACCGCCGTCCAACTGAGGATCCGCATGACCGCGAAGAAGTCCGCCGCCGAGCCCGCCGCCAAGGCCGCCAGCAAGCCCAAGGCCGCCGCAGCACCCGCGCCGGCCGCCAAGCCGGCGTCCAAGCAGGCCGCCAAGGGCGCCGACACCGAGACCAAGGCCGGCGCCAAGGGGGCCGCCGCGAAGCCGGCCGCCAAGACCGCACCGGCCAAGACGCCCGCCAAGGGCGGCAAGAAGGCCGAAGCCCCCAAGAAGCCCGCCGACGCCGATGACGAAGACCTCGGCGACATCGAGGCCGACCTGGAAGGCGAGGTCGAAGCCGAGGCCGAGGCGGAGGTCGAGGTCGACAGCGCCGACGACAAGGAAGCCAAGGCCAAGCCGCTGCGCATGAAGGTCAGCCGCGCCAAGGAGCGCGCGCTGATGCGCGAGTTCGGGCTCGACGAAACCACGCTGACCGAGGAAGAGGTTGCCAAGCGCCGCCAGGAGCTGAAGACGCTCATCAAGATGGGCAAGACGCGCGGCTTCCTCACGCACCAGGAGATCAACGACCACCTGCCCGAGAAGCTGGTCAACGAGGAGATCCTGGAAGCCATCGTCTCGATGCTCAACGACATGGGCATCGCGGTCTACGAGCAGGCGCCCGACGCCGCGACGCTGCTGATCAGCGGCAGCAACACCGCCACCGCCACCGACGAAGAGGCCGAAGAGGCCGCTGAAGCGGCGCTGTCCACCGTGGACAGCGAGTTCGGCCGCACCACCGACCCGGTGCGCATGTACATGCGCGAGATGGGCACGGTGGAGCTGCTCACGCGCGAGGGCGAGATCGAGATCGCCAAGCGCATCGAAGGCGGCCTGCAGGCGATGATGCTGGCCATCAGCGCCAGCCCGACGACGATCGCCGAGATCATGGCGTACGCCGGCAAGATCGCCAGCGCCGAGATGCAGATCTCCGAGGTGGTCGACGGCTTCGTCAGCGACGACGAGGCCGACGACTACGTGGCCGAGGAGGACTTCGACGAGTTCGACGAGGACGACGACGACGACGGCCAGGGCGGCTCGAAGGCGCTGACCAAGAAGCTCGAGGAGTTGAAGAACCAGGCGCTGGACAAGTTCACGCTGCTGGGCAGCCACTTCGACCGCATGCGCAAGGCCTACGAGAAGGAAGGCTACAAGTCGCTCTCGTACAACAAGGCCCAGCACGCCATCAGCGACGACCTGATGACGATCCGCTTCACGGTCAAGACCATCGAGCGGCTGTGCAACATCCTGCGCAGCCAGGTCGACGACGTGCGCCGCTACGAGCGCGAGATCCGCAAGATCGTGGTCGACAAGTGCGGCATGCCGCAGGAGCACTTCATCAGGACCTTCCCGCCCAACGTGCTGAACCTGAAGTGGGCCGAGAAGGAGATCGCGCTCGCCAAGCCCTACAGCGCGGTGCTGGCGCGCAACCTGCCCGCCGTGCAGGAGTTGCAGCAGAAGCTGATCGACCTGCAGGCCAAGGCCGTGGTGCCGCTGGAGGACCTGAAGGAGATCAACAAGAAGATGAACGAGGGCGAGAAGGCCTCGCGCGACGCGAAGAAGGAGATGATCGAGGCCAACCTGCGCCTGGTGATCTCGATCGCCAAGAAGTACACCAACCGCGGCCTGCAGTTCCTCGACCTGATTCAAGAGGGCAACATCGGCTTGATGAAGGCCGTCGACAAGTTCGAATACCGCCGCGGCTACAAGTTCTCGACCTACGCGACGTGGTGGATCCGCCAGGCCATCACGCGCTCGATCGCCGATCAGGCGCGCACCATCCGCATCCCGGTGCACATGATCGAGACCATCAACAAGATGAACCGCATCTCGCGCCAGCACCTGCAGGAGTTCGGCTTCGAGCCCGACGCCAGGCTGCTGGCCGAGAAGATGGAGATCCCCGAGGACAAGATCCGCAAGATCATGAAGATCGCCAAGGAGCCGATCTCCATGGAGACGCCGATCGGCGACGACGACGACAGCCACCTGGGCGACTTCATCGAGGACACCAACAACGTGGCCCCGGTCGATGCCGCCATGCAGGCCGGGTTGCGCGACGTGGTGAAGGACATCCTCGACAGCCTGACCCCGCGCGAGGCCAAGGTGCTGCGCATGCGCTTCGGCATCGAGATGAGCACCGACCACACGCTGGAAGAAGTGGGCAAGCAGTTCGACGTGACGCGCGAGCGCATCCGCCAGATCGAGGCCAAGGCGATCCGCAAGCTCAAGCATCCGAGCCGCAGCGACAAGCTGCGGACCTATCTGGACAATCTGTAGAGGAGGACATGGCTGCCAACGTGCGCGGGCCGAGCGCCGGGCCGCCCCAAGCCGGCCCGCATCCCCTCGGGGGATCGGTCGGCGTACCCGCCGACCGAGGGGCACCATGACCCAGATCGCCGACCGCACCGTGCTGTTCGCCGACTTGCGCGGCAGCACCTCGCTGTTCGAGACCCTGGGCAATGCCGAGGCGACCTCGGTGGTCACGCATTGCGTCAACGCCATCGGCCGCCCGGTGGCCGACCACGGTGGCCACGTCGTCAAGACGCTGGGCGACGGGCTGATGGCGGTGTTCGCCGACTCACTGCCCGCGGTGCAGGCCTCGATCGTGATGCACGAGGTGCTGGACGCCATCGTGCAGAAAGGCCGCGAGCGCGGTGCCTCGCCGGGCCTGCGCGCGCTGCGCCTGCAGGTGGGCATGGCGCGCGGCGAAGTCGTGGAGATGGGCGGCGACTGCTTCGGCGACGCCGTCAACGTAGCCGCGCGGCTGATCGACCACGCCGGCGACAACGAAACCCTGGTCACCGTCGACGTGCTGCAAGGCCTGCCGGGCGAGCTGCAGTCGCGCTTCCGCAGCCTGGACCGGCTGGCGCTGCGCGGCCGCGCCGAGCCGGTGCAGGTGCACGTGCTGGGGCGCCGGCGGCGCGGCGATGCGGCGGCGGTCACGCAGTTCGGCGACGTCTCGATCAGCGGTGAGCCCGAAGGCCTGCGCCTGACCTGGAACGAGCTGAGCCGCGTGTTCGACAACCGCCAGTTGCCGGTGGTGCTGGGCCGCAGCCCGCAGGCCAACTTCTGCGTCGACGACTCGCGCGTCTCGCGCTCGCATGCGCGGATGGATTGGTACAGCGGCAGCTTCCAGCTCACCGACCTCAGCTACAACGGCACCTACGTGCGCTTCAACGACGGCGAGATCGTCAGCCTGCGGCGCGGCAGCTGCACGCTGCACGGCAGCGGCAGCGTGGGCCTGGGCGCCTCGCCGGTCGACCCCGGCGCGGCCTGCGTGCGCTTCGAGGTCGTGCACTTCGGCGACACCCAGACCGGGGCCGAGGCCGGGCTGCAGTCGCCGAAGCCCGCCTGACGGCGAATCCGCTGCCGCCGGCATGCGCTTTCGCCCCGAGCCCCCTGCTCCCGCCGCGGCCGACGCGCCGCGCACCGCGCTGCTGCTGGTCAACCTGGGCACGCCCGATGCGCCCACCACCGCCGCGCTGCGTCGCTACCTGGCCGAGTTCCTGTCGGACCCGCGCGTGGTGGAGATCCCGCGGCCGGTCTGGCTGCCCATCCTGCACGGCATCATCCTGCGCCTGCGGCCGGCGCGCTCGGCGGCCAAGTACCGCTCGATCTGGCTGCCCGAAGGCTCGCCGCTGGCGGTGTGGACCGAGCGCCAGGCGCGCGCCGTCGCCGCGCAGCTGGCGGCACGCGGCCACCGCATCGAGGTGCGCCACGCGATGCGCTACGGCCGGCCTTCGATGGCGCGCGTGCTCGACGAGCTGCACGCGGCCGGCTGCACCCAGCTGCTGATGCTGCCGCTGTACCCGCAGTACGCCGCCGCCACCACCGGCAGCGCCGCCGACGCGCTGCACCGGTGGGCCTTGCGCGCGCGCCGCGTGCCGGCGCTGCGCAGCGTCGCCGATTACCACGACGATGCGGGTTATGTCGACGCCCTGGCGCAGGGCGTGCAGCGTCACTGGCAGCGCCAGCCGGCGGCCGAGCGGCTGCTGCTCAGCTTTCACGGCGTGCCCGAGCGCAGCCGGCAGCTCGGCGACCCGTATGACGAGCAATGTCAGCGTACCGCCGCGCTGCTGCGCCAGCGCCTGGGCCTGCCGGCCGAGCGGCTGCTGGTCACCTTCCAAAGCCGCTTCGGCAAGGCGCAGTGGCTGCAGCCCTACACCGAGCCCACGCTGCGCGAGCTGGCGCGTCAAGGCATCAAGAGCGTCGACGTGATGTGCCCCGGCTTCACCGCCGACTGCCTGGAGACGCTGGAAGAGATCGCGCAGGAAGCGCGCCAAGCCTTCCTGCACGAAGGCGGGCAGACCTTCAACTACCTGCCCTGCCTGAACGACGACGAGGCCTGGATCAGCGCGCTGGCCGATCTGGCCGAGCGCCAGCTGCAGGGCTGGGACACGCGCGGCGCAACAGCCGCTGCCGTCGCGCGCCCATCATCCGCCCCATGGGCAACGCGGCCGTCCGGTTCAGCATGAGCGCCGAGGAGTTCCTGCCCTGGGAAGCGGGCCAGGCGGACAAGCACGAGTTCGTCGCCGGCGAGGTGTTTGCGATGGTGGGCGCGGTGGCCAACCACGTCACCGTGAGCGGCAACCTCTTCATCGCCCTGCGCCAGCATCTGCGCGGCGCGCCCTGCCGCACCTTCATGAGCGACATGAAGCTGCGCGTGGGCCAGGACTACTTCTACCCCGACGTCTTCGTGACCTGCGGCGCCGCCGACGCCGCTGCGGTGCAGTTCATGAGCGAGGCCAAGCTGGTGGCCGAGGTGCTGTCCGACAGCACGGCCTCGTACGACCTGGGCGCCAAGTTCGAGGCCTACCGCCGCCTGCCGACGCTGGAGGAAGCGGTGTTCGTCAACATCGAAAACCGCCGCGCCGACGTGTTCCGCAAGGGCGCCGACGGCCTGTGGGTGCTGCACCCCTTCGGCCACGGCGAGACGGTGCATCTGGCGAGCGTCGCGCTGGACATCCCTGCGCCCGAGTTGTTCGCCGACGTGCGCGACGCGGGCTGACCCCGGCGAGATCGAGGCGCCGGCCCGGCCCGTATCGGGATCATCGCTGCGGTAGGATGACGCCATGGCCGACGACAGCGCAAACCTCATCATCGAGCACCTGAAGGCGCTGCGTGCTGCGATTGCCGCCGTCAAGGCCGACACGCAAGACATCCGCCAGCGCCTGACCGCTCACGATGCTTCGATCATCACGCTGCACCGCAATGACGTGCACGTGATGGAGGAGTCCGCCCGTCAGCAGGTCAGCATCGACAAGCTGCTCGAGCGCATCGAACGCATCGAAAAGCGGCTCGAACTGTCGTAAGCGTTTCGCGCGGGCGCAGGGCCGCCAAGGCTGGCTTCACCCCCCGCGCCGCACCCGCCGCCGCCAGGACAGGAAGCGCGGCACGACCAGCACCGCCACCACGACGACCAGCAGCGCCAGCGACATCGGGCGCTCGACGAAGACGCTCCACTTGCCCTCGCCGATCGACAGCGCGTTGCGCATCTGCGCCTCGGCCAGCGGGCCCAGGATCATGCCCACCACCACGGGCGCGGTCGGGAAGTCGAAGCGCCGCATCACCACGCCCAGCAGGCCGATCGCGTACAGCAGCAACAGGTCGAAGGCCGACTGCCGCATGCCGTAGACGCCCACCGTCGCGAAGATCAGGATGCCGGCGTACAGGTGCGGCTTGGGCACCTTCAGCAGCTTGACCCACAGGCCCACCAGCGGCAGGTTCAGCACCAGCAGCATCACGTTGCCAATGTAGAGGCTGGCGATCAGCGCCCACACCAGCGCCGCGTTCTTGTCGAACAGTTGCGGCCCCGGCTGGATGCCGTAGTTCTGGAACGCACCCAGCAAGATGGCGGTGGTGTTGCTGGTCGGGATGCCCAGCGTCAGCAGCGGCACCAGGGTCGCCGTAATGGCGGCGTTATTCGCCGCCTCGGGTCCGGCCACGCCTTCGATGGCGCCGGTGGTGCCGAACTCTTCCTGGTGCTTGGACAGCTTCTTCTCGGTGGCCTACCTCACAAAAAAAAAAATCTCGCTGCCGCCGGCCGGGATGCAACCGAACGGAAAACCGATGGCGGTGGCGCGCAGCCAGGCCGGCCACGAGCGGCGCCACTCTTCACGCGTCATGTGCACGCGGCTCATCCGGTTCTGCGATTCGGAAACGCGGCCCTCGTACAGCACCGCGTAGAGCGACTCGCCCACCGCGAACAGGCCCACCGCGATCAGCACCACCTCCAGGCCGTCCATCAGCTCGGGCACGCCGCCGGTGTAGCGCGCCTGGCCCGAGATCTGGTCGATGCCCACCAGTCCCATGGCCAGGCCGATGCCCAGCGCCGTCATGCCGCGCAGTGCGCTCTGACCCAGCACCGCGCTGACGGTGATGAAGGCCAGCACCATCAGCATGAAGTATTCCGGTGGCCCCAGCCGCACCGCATAGGTGGCGACCACCGGCGCAAAGAAGGTCACCAGCACCGTCGCGATGGTGCCGGCCACGAAAGAGCCGATGGCCGCGGTGGCCAACGCCGCGCCGGCGCGCCCGCTCTTGGCCATGCGGTTGCCTTCCATCGCGGTGACCATCGAGGCGCTCTCGCCCGGCGTGTTGAGCAGGATCGAGGTGGTCGACCCGCCGTACATCGCGCCGTAGTAGATGCCGGCGAAGAAGATCATGCTGGCTGTCGGCTCGACCTTCAGCGTGATCGGCAGCAGCATCGCGACCGCCGTCGCCGGGCCGATGCCCGGCAGCACGCCGATCGCGGTGCCGATGGTGCAGCCCACCAGCGCCCACAGCAGGTTGACCGGCGTGCCGGCCGTCATAAAGCCTTGCAGCAGTTGGTTCCAGATCTCCATCACAACCACCCCGTCTGGGTCAGCCCGGGCAGGTTGATCGCCAGCAGCTGCGTGAACATCCAATAGACCGGCGCCGCGATCACGAAGCCGATCGCCACGTCGCGCAGCCACGCGCCCACGTGGCGATCGGGCTTGCCTTCGCTGTGCTTGAAGCCGCGCACCGCCAGCACGAAGCACAGCGTGCAGCTCAGGATGAAGCCGATGGTGGTGATCAGCGCCGCGTTGGCCAGGATGCCCACGCTGACCCAGGCAAAGCCCACCCAGTCGCCATGCTCGCCGCCCGAGGGCTCCTCGCGGTTGCGAAAGCCCCCGTCTCGCCGCACCTCGACGAGCAGCAGCACGCCGCAGACCGCGAGCAACGCGGCCACCACCCAGGGCAGGAAGTTGGGGCCGACGCCGGCGTAGCCGGCCGTGGCGGGGATCCCGATCGCGCCCGCCGCCAGCCCGAGGCCGGCAGCGAGCACGCCAGCGCCGACCAGCGCCTGCGGCGTGCGCGGCGACACGGTCAGATCATCCCGCTCTTGGCCATCACCGCGCGCAACGAGGCGAACTCGTCGTCGACGAACTTGCCGAAGGCGTCGCCCGTCAGCACCGCCGGCGTCCAGCCGTTCTTGTCCAGCGCCTCGGCCCAGGACTTGGTCGTCGTCGCCTTGAGGATCAGGTCGATCAGCGCCTTGCGCTCGCTGGCGCTGATGCCGCCGCCGCCGTAGACCCCGCGCCAGTTGCCGATCACGACGTTGTAGCCGAGCTCCTTCATCGTCGGCACGTCGATGCCCTTCAGGCGCTTCTCGGACGTGACGGCGATCGGCTTCATCTTGCCCGCCGCGATGTACTCGGCGAACTCGCTGTAGCCGCTGCCGCCCACGGTGACGTTGCCGCCCAGGATGGCCGCCGTGGCCTCGCCGCCGCCACGGAAGGCGACGTAGTTGATCTTGGCCGGATCGACGCCGACCTCGCGCGCCAGCATCGCCGCGGCGATGTGCTCGGTCGAGCCGCGCGAGCCGCCGCCCCACTTGACGCTGCCGGGGTCCTTCTTCAACTGCTCGACCACGTCCTTCATGCTCTTCAGCGGCGAATTGGCCGGCAGCACGAAGACGTTGTACTCGCTGGTCAGGCGCGCCAGCGGCGTCACCTTGTCCAGGCCCACCGGCGGCTTGCCGGTGATGATGCCGCCCAGCATCACGGCGCCCATCACCATCAGCGCGTTGGGATCGCCCTTGGTGCTGTTGGCAAACTGCGCCAGGCCGATGGCGCCGGCGGCGCCGCCCTTGTTGTCGTAGCTGACGGTGGCCGCCCCAGCCTCCTGCAGCGCCTTGCCCAGCGCGCGGCCGGTGGTGTCCCAGCCGCCGCCGGGGTTGGCGGGGATCATCATCTTCAGGTTGGCGGCCGCGTGGGCCGCCGGCAGCGCGCCGGCAGCGGCCAGCGCGGCCAGGGTCTTGAGGAAGTGGTCGCGGCGCATGGTTTGTCTCCTTGGCTTTGAAAGCTTGACGAACGATCGATGCTGGCCGCCCACCCTGTCAATTGGCTGTCTGCGGCGCTGGGGAAAACCCCGAGCGCCCGGTGCCCATAATCGGCCCGCGCATGAAGCTGCTGTTGGTCGAAGACAACCCCGCGATGCAAACCACGCTGCAGCGTTCGCTGCAGCGGCGCGGCATGCAGGTGGTGGTGTGCGGCGACGGCGCCCGCGCGCTGGACCGCTGGCGCGCCAGCGTGCCCGACGTGGTGCTGCTGGACCTCAGCCTGCCCGGCGAGGACGGCCTGAGCGTGCTGGCCGCGGCGCGCGCCGAAGGGCTGCAGACGCCGGTAATCATCGTCACCGCGCGCGGCACCGTCGGCGACCGCGTGCTGGGCCTGAACACCGGCGCTGACGACTACCTGCCCAAGCCCTTCGACCTCGACGAACTGGAAGCCCGCGTGCAGGCGGTGCTGCGGCGCCGCCAGCCGCAGGCCGGCGTCGAGCCGCCGCGCCGGGCCGACTTCGCGGGCCTCTCGGTCGACGACGACAGCGCCGCGGTCTACCTCGACGGTGAGGCACTGGAGCTGAGCGCGCGCGAGTCAGCGCTGCTGCGCGCGCTGCTGGCGCGGCCCGGCCAGGCGGTCGGCAAGGAGCGCCTGAGCGAGCTGGTCTTCCCCGGCCAGGCCGAGGTGGCGGCCGATGCGATCGAGGTCGTGGTCTACCGGCTGCGACGCAAGCTCAAGGCGGCGCCGGTGGAGCTGGTCACGCTGCGCGGCCTGGGCTACCTGCTGCGCCGCTCGGGATGAACCGCGGCACGGCACGCCCGGCCCGCTCGCTGCGCCGGCGGCTGCTGCTGGGCCTGCTGGCGCCGGTGCTGGGCTTCGTGCTGATCAACAGCGCCTGGCTGTACCGCCAGGCGCTGCAGGCCGCCGACACCGCGTACGACCGCACGCTGCTGGCCTCGGCCAAGACCATCGGCGAGCTGCTGGACGTGACGCTCGTCGACGGCCGGCCGCGCCTGCAGGCCAACCTGCCCTACAGCGCGCTGGAGGCCTTCGAGGCCGACAACCACAGCCTGCTGTACTTCCGCGTCACCGGCTTCGACGGCGAGATGGTGGCCGGCTTCGAGGATCTGCCGCCGCCGCAGCCGCGCGGCAGCAACACCGCCTACGCGGCGCTGGTGCGCTTCTACGACGAGCGCATGCGCGGCGAGCCGGTTCGCATGGCGGTGCTGCTGCAGCCGGTGGCCGGCACGCTGGGCCAGGGCATGGCAACCGTCCAGGTCGCCGAGACGCTGGAGCTGCGCCAGGCGCTGGCGCGCCGGCTGCTGGTCGATCTGCTGTGGCGCCAGGCCCTGCTGCTGGCGCTGATCGTCGCCGTGGTGCTGCTGGTGGTGCAGCGCGCCACGCGGCCGGTGCGCGCCTTGAGCGAGCAGCTTCGCCAGCGCGCGGCCGACGACCTCTCGCCGGTGGCCGCGGCCGACGCGCCGCGCGAGCTGCAGCCGGTGATCGAGGCCACCAACACCGTGATGGCCCGCCTGGGCGCACTGCTGCAGAACCAGCAGCGTTTCGTGCGCGACGCCTCGCACCAGTTGCGCACGCCGCTGGCGGTGCTGAAAGTGCAGGTGCAATCGGCCCGGCGCGGCGACGTCGACGCCGGCCAGGCGCTGCAGGAGATCGACGCCACCGTCGACGGCGCCACCGAGCTGGCCAACCAGATGCTGGCGCTGGCCAAGGTGGAGCAGTTGCGCCAGCAGGGCGAGGCGCCGGTGGCCGACTGGGAGCCCATCCTGCGTGCGGTGGCGCTGGATCTGGCGCCGCTGATCGCCGAACGCGCGCTGGACTTTGAGCTGCGGGCGGTGCCGGCCCGCGTGCGCGCGCATCCGTGGTCGCTGCGCGAGCTGGTGCGCAACCTGCTGCACAACGCGATCAAGCACACGAGTGCCGGCGGCCCGCTGCTGATCAGCCTGCAGGCTGAAGCCGGCCAGGCCGTGCTGACCGTCGCCGATGGCGGCCCCGGCATCGGCGACGAGCAGCGCGAGCGCCTGTTCCAGCCGTTTGCCGCTGGCGATCCAGGCAGTGGCTCGGGGCTGGGCCTGGCCATCGCGCTGGAGATCGTGCGCGCCGCCGGCGGCCGCATCACGCTGGACAACCGGCTGCTGGACGGTCGCGTCGTCGGGCTGGACGCCGTGGTTCGCCTGCCGCTGGCCGACAATGCCGGCCCATCGAGCTGAACACGATGACCGAGCCCCGCCCCCTGGACCGCGTGCGACTGGACAAGTGGCTGTGGGCCGCGCGCCTGTACAAGACGCGTTCGCTGGCCGCCGACGAGATCGACAAAGGCCGCGTCACCGTCAACGGCCTGGCGGCCAAGCCGGCGCGCGAGCTGCGCCCGGGCGACCGGCTGGAAATCCGCCAAGGGCCGGTGCAGCGCGTGCTGCAGGTGCTGGCCTTGAGCGCGGTGCGCGGCCCGGCGCCGGTGGCCCAGGCGCTGTACCAGGAGACCGCCGAGAGCGTGGCCGCGCGCGAAGCGGCGGCCCACCATCGCCGCCTGGGCGTGGAGCCGGCCGACAGCCTGGACCATGGCCGTCCGACCAAGCGCGACCGCCGCCGCCTGGCCGACTGGCAGCGCTGGAGCGCCAGCCTGGACGACGGCGGCGACGCCGGACGCTGACCTGCACCCACACCCACACCCGCACCGGCACCGGCACCCACATCCGCACCCGCGGGAAAATCCCCCTCTTGAAACTCGGGCCAACGCCCTGATGTAGGGGCGCGTACCGTTCATTCATCCGCCATGAGCATCGAAAACGAACCTCAGCAGCCCAGCCCTGCCGACAACGGCGCCGCCCCTGCGACCGCCGAAGCCCAGCTCGCCGATCTGCAGGCCAAGCACGCCGAGATGTCGGACGCCTACCTGCGCGCCAAGGCCGAGATCGAGAACGTCCGCCGCCGCTCGGAGGAAGAGCTGTCCAAGGCGCGCAAGTTCGCGGTCGAAGCCTTCGCCGAGAGCCTGCTGCCCGTCAAGGACAGCCTGGAGGCTGCGCTGGCGACGCCCAACGCCGCCGTCGAGCAGGTGCTGCAAGGCGTCAAGCTCACGCTCAGCCAACTGGTGCAGGCGCTGGAGCGCAACAAGGTCGTGCAGGTCGACCCGCCCGTGGGCACCAAGTTCGATCCCCACCAGCACCAGGCCATCAGCATGGTGCCGGCCGACCAGGAAGCCAACACCGTGGTCAACGTGCTGCAGAAGGGCTACCTGATCGCCGACCGCGTGCTGCGCCCGGCGCTGGTGACCGTCGCGGCCCCCAAATGACCCCGGCAGCGCTCAAATGACCCCGGTGGCGCCCTTGAAAAGCGGCGCCGTTAACCACAACTCGACGACAACCGCATTCCAGTTTCAGGAGCACCTCACATGGGCAAGATCATTGGCATCGACCTCGGCACCACCAACTCCTGCGTCTCCATCATGGAGGGCAACAGTACCAAGGTGATCGAGAACAGCGAAGGCGCGCGCACCACGCCCTCGGTCATCGCCTACCTGGACGACGGCGAGGTGCTGGTCGGCGCCAGTGCCAAGCGCCAGGCGGTGACCAACCCCAAGAACACCCTCTACGCGATCAAGCGACTGATCGGGCGCAAGTTCACCGACAAGGAAGTGCAGAAGGACATCGACCTGATGCCCTACAAGATCCTGGCCGCCGACAACGGCGACGCCTGGGTCGAGGCGCGCGGCAAGAAGCTCGCGCCGCCGCAGGTCAGCGCCGAAGTGCTGCGCAAGATGAAGAAATCGGCCGAGGACTACCTCGGCACGGAAGTGACCGAAGCCGTGATCACGGTGCCCGCCTACTTCAACGACAGCCAGCGCCAGGCCACCAAGGACGCCGGCCGCATCGCCGGGCTGGAGGTCAAGCGCATCATCAACGAGCCCACCGCCGCGGCGCTGGCCTTCGGCCTGGACAAGCACGGCAAGGGCGACCGCAAGATCGCCGTGTTCGACCTGGGCGGCGGCACCTTCGACATCTCGATCATCGAGATCGCCGACGTCGACGGCGAGAAGCAGTTCGAGGTGCTGTCCACCAACGGCGACACCTTCCTCGGCGGCGAGGACTTCGACCAGCGCATCATCGACTACATCGTCACCGAGTTCAAGAAGGAGCAAGGCGTCGACCTGACCAAGGACGTGCTGGCGCTCCAACGTTTGAAGGAAGCCGCCGAGAAGGCCAAGATCGAGCTCTCGAACGCGACCCAGACCGACATCAACCTGCCCTACATCACGGCCGATGCCAGTGGGCCGCGCCACCTCAACATCAAGCTCACGCGCGCCAAGCTCGAGAGCCTGGTCGACGACCTGATCGAGCGCACGATCGAGCCGTGCCGCACCGCGGTCAAGGACGCCGGCGTCAAGCTCAGCGACATCGACGACGTGATCCTGGTCGGCGGCCAGACCCGCATGCCCAAGGTGCAGGAAAAGGTCAAGGAGTTCTTCGGCAAGGAGCCGCGCAAGGACGTCAACCCCGACGAGGCGGTGGCTGTGGGCGCGGCCATCCAGGGCCAGGTGCTGGGTGGCGAGCGCAAGGACGTGCTGCTGCTGGACGTGACGCCGCTGTCGCTGGGCATCGAGACCCTGGGCGGCGTGATGACCAAGATGATCAAGAAGAACACCACGATCCCGACCAAGTTCAGCCAGGTGTTCAGCACGGCCGACGACAACCAGCCGGCGGTGACGATCAAGGTCTTCCAGGGCGAGCGCGAGATGGCCGCCGGCAACAAGAGCCTGGGCGAGTTCAACCTCGAAGGCATTGCGCCGGCGCCGCGCGGGCTGCCGCAGATCGAGGTCACCTTCGACATCGACGCCAACGGCATCCTGCACGTCAGCGCCAAGGACAAGGCCACCGGCAAGGAGAACAAGATCACCATCAAGGCGAACTCGGGCCTGTCGGAAGCCGAGATCGAGAAGATGGTCAAGGACGCCGAGGCCAATGCCGCCGAGGACCACAAGAAGTTCGAGCTGGTGCAGGCCCGCAACCAGGCCGACGCGATGGTGCACTCGGTGCGCAAGAGCCTGACCGAGCACGGCGACAAGCTCGACAGCGGTGAGAAGGAGAAGATCGAGGCCGCGCTGAAGGCCGCCGAAGAGGCGATCAAGGCCGACGACAAGGCTGCGATCGAAGCCAACACCGAGGCGCTGATGACGGCCAGCCAGAAACTGGGCGAGAAGATGTACGCCGACCAGGCGGCCGCCGCAGGCGCAGCCGGCGGTGCACCCGGTGGCGAGGGGCCGCAAGGCGCCGGCGGCGGCAGCCAGGGCGCCTCGTCGTCCAAGGCGGCCGACGACAACGTGGTGGATGCCGAGTTCAAGGAAGTGAAGAAGTGATCCGGCCGGCAGCCCGCAACGGCTGTCGCCCGCTTTCGCCGCGCATGAGCTGCAGGAACGAACTTGCAGGTCTGCGCGGCGGCTTCGTTTGATCGCACCGAAACCGACCATGGCAACCGCAACAAAACGCGACTACTACGACGTCCTGGGCTTGCCCAAGAACGCCTCCGAGGACGACATCAAGAAGGCCTACCGCAAGCTGGCCATGAAGCACCACCCTGACCGCAACCAGGGTGACGACGGTAAAAAGGCCGAGGCGAAGTTCAAGGAGGCGAAGGAAGCCTACGAGATGCTGTCCGACCCGCAGAAGCGGGCGGCCTACGATCAGTTCGGCCACGCCGGCGTGGACCCCAGCATGGGTGGCCGCGGTGGGCCGGGTGCGGAAGGCTTCGGCGGCTTCGCGGAAGCCTTCGGCGACATCTTCGGCGACATCTTCGGCGGCGGCGGCGGGCGCCGCGCCGGCGGCCAGCAGGTCTACCGCGGCAGCGACCTCAGCTACGCGATGGAGATCACGCTGGAGGAGGCCGCCAACGGCAAGGACACGCAGATCCGCATCCCGAGCTGGGACAACTGCGAAACCTGCAAGGGCAGCGGCGCCAAGCCCGGCACCAGCACCAAGACCTGCCCCAGTTGCAACGGCAGCGGCACGGTGCACCTGCGCCAGGGCTTCTTCAGCATCCAGCAGACCTGTCCGCATTGCCGCGGCAGCGGCAAGATCATCCCCGAGCCCTGCACCACCTGCAACGGCGCCGGCAAGATCAAGCGCCAGAAGACGCTGGAGGTGAAGATCCCCGCCGGCATCAACGAAGGCATGCGCATCCGCTCGGCCGGCAACGGCGAGCCCGGCACCAACGGTGGCCCGCCGGGCGACCTGTACATCGAGATCCGCATCAAGCAGCACGAGATCTTCGAGCGCGATGGCGACGACCTGCACTGCACGGTGCCGGTGAGCCTGACCACCGCGGCCCTGGGCGGCTCGATGGAGGTGCCCACGCTGGCCGGCAAGGCCGAGATCGAGCTGCCCGAAGGCACGCAGCACGGCAAGACCTTCCGCCTGCGCGGCAAGGGCGTCAAGGGCATCCGCTCCAGCTACCCCGGCGACCTGTATTGCCACGTGACCGTGGAGACGCCGGTCAAGCTGACCGAGCACCAGCGCAAGCTGCTGAAGGATCTGGACGAGTCGTTCAGGAAGGGCGGCGACAAGCACTCGCCCAACGCCAAGAGCTGGACCGACCGCGTCAAGGATCTGTTCAAGTAGCGCGTTAGAACAGGCTGCCCTGGCGCGCCTCGCCGGGGCGCCTGAACTGCGTGAGGTCCAGCTCCACGCGCTGCTGATTGAAACCCAGGCGCGCACAGGCCTTGTGGTAGCGCTGGCGCAGCAGTTGCGACCAGATGCCCTGGCCCGTCATCCGCGAGCCGAAGCGCGCATCGTTGTCCTTGCCGCCGCGCATCTCGCGGACGCGCGCCATGATGCGCGCGGCCTTCTCGGGCACGTGCTGCTGCAGCCAGTTCTGGAACAGCGGGTTCACTTCCCAGGGAAGGCGCAGCACGATGCTGAAGGCCGAGGTGGCGCCCGCCTCGCGTGCCGCTTCGAGGACGCGCTCGAGTTCCGGCTCGTTGAGAAACGGGATGATCGGCGAGACGCTGACGCCCACCGGGACGCCCGCCTGCGCCAGCGCCGCGATCGTGCGCAGCCGCCGCGCCGGCGCCGCGGCACGCGGCTCAAGGACGCGCGCGAGTGCCGGGTCCAGCGTGGTGATCGAGACGTAGACCGCGGCCAGCCGCTGGGCCGCCATCGGGGCGATCAGGTCGAGGTCGCGCTCGACGCCGGCCGACTTGGTGATCAGCGAGAACGGATGCCGGTGCTCGGCCAGCACCTCGATCACCGAGCGCGTGATGCGCAGGCGCCGCTCGGCCGGCTGGTAGGCGTCGGTGGCCGAGCCGATGTTCAGCAGCAGCGGCTCGTAGCCCTTTTGCGCGAAGGCGGCGCGCAGGCGCTCGGCGGCGTTGACCTTGGCGATGATGCGCGTTTCGAAGTCCAGCCCCGGCGACAGGTTGAGGTAGCTGTGCGTGGGCCGCGCAAAGCAGTAGATGCAGCCGTGCTCGCAGCCGCGGTAGGGGTTGATCGAGAGCTCGAAGCCGATGTCGGGCGAATCGTTGCCGGCCAGGATGGACTTGACGCGCTCCTCGATGATCTGCGTCTGCGGCGCCAGCACCTCCTCTTGCGCGGCCTGCTCCAGCGTGCCCCAGCCGTCGTCAAAGGCCTCGCGCTGGTCGGCGCTGAAGCGATGCTCAAGCGCCCACACGGTGCCACGGCCCTTGCGAGCGGTGACATCGGCCGTCGCAACGTCGGTCGGCAAAGGGCGTGACACGTTCGGCTTCAGTGTTATGAGGCATCAATATACTGGTTTTAAACACAGCCTTCAAGATGCTCACTCCGCAAACCGGGCTTCAGAAGGATTGACTCTCATCAATCCGATGAATGAACACCGTCGGCAGAAGCTACATACAGCCTAGATTTTTTTCGCCACGTGCCATTAAGTTATTAATTCAAGATAGAAAAACTATCTTGGCCCGACTCCTGCTTACGGAAATTGTCGTTCACAACGCAACCGAGGAAGGAAACCATGATCACCAGACTTTCCATCATCTCCAGGCTGGCCGCCGCATTTGCCATTGCGGCGACGGCCGTGGGCGCCAGCGCCAGCGTCATCAAGATCGACGTGGGTGCCTTTCAACCCAGCGCTGGATTGATCACGTTCAGCGAACTCCCGTTGGGAACGACCAATCCCGTCTACACCGCAGCCAACTACGGCGGAGATCCGACGACCGCACCCACCGTCAGCTTCGGCGGTTATTTCACCGGGCAATCGTTGGGCAATACTTGCGGCGGGCTCGCCAGCGGCTGCGTGGTGGGCTCCCCAACGGGACCGCTCAGCCTGTCAGGTGCTCAGACCACGCGCATCGTGGGTGACAGCGCCAATCCGACCAGTCCGGTGCTTTCCGGAACGCCTACGTTCAATGGACCGGTTGCCGTGCTGTTCGACCGGGATCTGGCGGGCGTCGGCCTGGACGGCGGCTTCTTCGATGCCATCGGAGGCACAGCCATCACGGCCTTTGCGCGTGACGGCACGATGCTCGGCCAGGTCAGCAATGAAGAGATCGGTATCGAGTTCCTGGGGCTGGTGACCAATGACGGCAGCGAAAAGATCGCCGGGCTGCTGTTCAGTCTGATCGGGGCGGAACCGGCCGGCTTCGCCATTGACAACCTGCGCTTCGGCTTGGCAGGTCAAGTCGTGGTACCTGGGCAGGTGCCCGAACCTCTGTCTGCGGCTTTGGTCGCGATCGGCTTGTTGGGCTTGGCGAGCCGCCGCCGCTTCCTGCGCTGAGCTTTTTGATACCGGAGCGGGCAGGACCCGCTCCCGCAGGAGTCATCCGCCTCGCAAAGACCCTCGGCAGGCCGGCGCAGCGTCAGTACTCGCTGCCGAGGCTGCCGGGCGCGAGGTTGTCGAACTTGGTCAGCGGCTTCAGGAAGGTCAGCTTGACCGTGCCCACGGGCCCGTTGCGCTGCTTGCCGATCACGATCTCGGCGATGCCGGGCTCCTTGCTGTCCTTGTTGTAGTACTCGTCGCGGTAGATGAACATGATGACGTCGGCGTCCTGCTCGATGGCGCCCGACTCGCGCAGGTCGCTCATCATCGGCCGCTTGTCGTTGCGCGACTCGACCGAGCGGTTGAGCTGCGACAGCGCGATCACCGGGCACTGCAGCTCCTTGGCCAGCGCCTTCAGGCCGCGGCTGATCTCGCCGATCTCGGTGGCGCGGTTCTCGTCGCTGCCGCTGCCCGAGCCGCTCATCAGCTGCAGGTAGTCGACGACGATCAGCCCCAGCGTGCCGCCGAACTGGCGCGCCATGCGCCGCGCGCGCGCGCGCAGCTCGGCCGAATTGAGCGCCGGCGTCTCGTCGATGAAGACCGAGGCGCTCTTCAGCCGGTCCACCGCGTCGGCCAGGCGCTCCCAGTCGCCGTCCTTCAGGTTGCCGGTGCGCAGGCCCGACTGGTCGATGCGGCCCAGCGAGCCCACCATGCGCAGCGCCAGCTGCGAGGCGCCCATTTCCATCGAGAACACCAGCACCGGCAGGCCTTCGGACACCGCCACGTGCTCGGCCATGTTCAGCGCGAAGGCGGTCTTGCCCATCGACGGCCGCGCCGCCAGCACGATCAGGTCGCCCTTCTGCAGCCCGGCGGTCATGCGGTCGAGGTCGTAGAAGCCGGTGCGCACGCCGGTCACCTCCTCGGCACCGTTCTCGGCCAGCTCGTTGACGCGGTCGAGCAGCGCCACCACCAGCTTGTCCATGCTCTGGAAGCCCTGACGCTGGCGCGAACCTTCCTCGCCGATCTTGAAGATCTTACCCTCGGCCTCGTCGAGGATCTGCGTCACCGCGCGGCCCTGCGGGTTGAAGGCGGTGGTGGCGATCTCGTCGCTGGCGGCGATCAGCTTGCGCAGGATGGCGCGCTCGCGCACGATCTCGGCATAACGCCGCATGTTGGCGGCGCTCGGCACGCTCTGCGCCAGCGCGTTCAGGTAGGCCAGGCCGCCGCAGTCCTCGGCCTTGCCCAGCGCCTGCAGCTGCTCGAACACGGTGATCACGTCGGCCGGCTTGGCGGCGTTGACCAGCGCGCCGACGGCCGCGTAGATCAGCTTGTGCTCGTGGCGGTAGAAGTCGCTGTCGGACAGCAGGTCCGAGGCGCGGTCCCAGGCCAGGTTGTCCAGCAACAGGCCGCCCAGCACGCTTTGCTCAGCCTCCACCGAATGCGGCGGCACGCGCAGGCGGGCCACCTCGTCGTCGCGCGGGTTGACGGAATCGCGGGGGTCGAAGAGGGTCGTCATGGCGGACTCGATGATGCAGCAGCCGGCAGGCCCGCGCTGTGGACAAGGCTGGGGAGAATCAGGGCAAAGCCGGTGCAGCAAACGACAAGGGCCGGCAAAGCCGGCCCTTCTGAACAGCGCAAACGTTGCGTCAGTCGGCCTGCGGCACCACGTGCACGGTGACGTCGACCAGCACGTCGGTGTGCGCGGCCACCTGAACCGGGTGCTCGCCGACGGTCTTGAGCGGGCCGTTCGGCATGCGCACCTGCGACTTCTGCACCGCCAGGCCCATCTTGCCCAGCGCCTCGGCCACGTCGGCGTTGGTGACCGAGCCGAACAGGCGGCCATCGACGCCGGCCTTCTGCGCGATGCGCACGGTCTTGCCGCTGAGCTGCTCGCCCAGCGCCTGCGCGGCAGCCAGCTTGGCGGCGGCAGCCTTTTCCAGGTCGGCGCGGCGGGTCTCGAACTCCTTGATCGCGGCTTCGGTGGCGCGGCGCGCCAGCTTGCCGGGAATCAGGAAGTTGCGCGCATAGCCTTCCTTGACCTTGACGACATCGCCGAGGTTGCCGAGCTTGCCGACCTTTTCCAGAAGAATGATTTGCATGGGGCGGCTCCGCTCAGACCTTGTGTTGATCGGAATACGGCAACAGCGCCAGGAAGCGCGCGCGCTTGATGGCGGTGGTGAGCTGGCGCTGGTAGAACGCGCGCGTGCCGGTCAGGCGGGCCGGCGTGATCTTGCCGTTCTCGCCGACGAAGTCGCGCAGCACGTCGATCTCCTTGTAGTCGATGTGCTCGACGTTGGCGACCGTGAAGCGGCAGAAGCGCTTGCGACGGAACAGCAGCGACTGGGTGTTGCGCTTCGGGCGCTTGTCCTTGGAACCACGACCTTTACCGCGGGGTGGGGGCATGAGGAACCTCCGAAAAATCGGTGACGAAATCGAATTGGGTGATGTGGAAGAGCAGACCGCGTCCGTTGCGCGCGCTGGTGACGAAGCCGGCAAACACCGCCGCGCCACCCAGCGCCATCGCCGCCAGGCCCTGCGTCACCTCGCCGATGGCCACCGCGCGCATCTCCATCGAGACCTTGCGGGGCTGGCCGTTCTCGCTGAGCTCCGATTCGTGCTTGAGCACGACATCCAGAGCCGGCAAGCCGGCCGGCGTGTAACGCAGCGCCGCCCTTTCGCTCAGTTGCGCGCTCAGCAGCAACCGGTTCATGGGACGTCAGCCGCGACAGCTTGGCAACGGACCCGAGGCTCATGGCCTCAGGCGGAGGCCTCCTGGCGCTCTTTGCGGGCCTCTTCGCGCTCGACGGCCTTCATCATCGGCGACGGGGTGGTGATCGCCTTGCCGGTGTTCACCGTCAAGTGGCGCAGCACGGCGTCGTTGAAGCGGAAGCCGGTCTCCAACTCGTTGAGCGTTTCCTGGCTGCACTCGATGTTCAGGCACAGGTAATGCGCCTTGGCCAGCTTCTGGATCATGTAGGCAAGCTGGCGGCGACCCCAGTCTTCGACCCGATGCACCTTGCCGCCGGCATTGGTGACCAGGGTCTTGTAGCGCTCCAGCATCGCCGGAACCTGTTCGCTTTGATCCGGGTGGATCAGCAGAACGATCTCGTAATGACGCATGCACACTCCTTTTGGTTTCCCGTTGAAGGAAGCCGCCCCGGCAGCGTCGTCCAGGAAACCCTGGGGCCGGGTGCGGCAAGAAAAGCCCGTGAGTATACCTCGGCGCTCAGGGCGCCTTGGCCAGGCGCTGCCAGGTGTCGACCACGGTGTCGGGGTTCAGCGAGATCGACACGATGCCTTCGGCGGCCAGCCAGTCGGCGAAGTCGGCGTGGTCGCTGGGCCCCTGGCCGCAGATGCCCACGTACTTGCCGGTGGCGCGGCAGGCGGTGATGGCGCGGCTGATCAGCGCCTTGACGGCGGGGTCACGCTCGTCGAAGTCGTGCGCGAGCTGCTCCAGCCCACTGTCGCGGTCGAGGCCCAGCGTGAGCTGCGTCAGGTCGTTGGAGCCGATCGACATGCCGTCGAAGTGCTGCAGGAACTGCTCAGCCAGGATCGCGTTGCTCGGCACCTCGCACATCATGATCAGCTTCAGGCCGTTGGTGCCGCGCTGCAGGCCGCGCTCGGCCAGCATCTGCACCACGCGCTCGGCCTGGCGCACGGTGCGCACGAAGGGCACCATGATCTCCACGTTGGTCAGCCCCATGTCGTTGCGCACGCGCTTGAGCGCCTCGCACTCCATCGCGAAGGCGTCGCTGAACTCGCCGCTGATGTAGCGGCTGGCGCCGCGGAAACCCAGCATCGGGTTCTCTTCGTCGGGCTCGTAGCGGGTGCCGCCGATCAGCTTGCGGTACTCGTTGCTCTTGAAGTCCGACAGCCGCACGATCACCGGCTTGGGCCAGAAGGCGGCGGCGATCGTCGCCACGCCTTCGGCCAGCTTGTCGACGTAGAAGGCGCGCGGGCTGGCGTGGCCGCGGGCCACCGACTCCACGGCCTTCTTCAGCTCGGGGTCGATGTTGGGATAGTCGAGGATGGCCTTCGGGTGCACCCCGATGTTGTTGTTGATGATGAACTCCAGCCGCGCCAGGCCGACGCCGCTGTTGGGCATCTGCGCAAAGTCGAAGGCGAGCTGCGGGTTGCCGACGTTCATCATCAGCTTGATCGGGCAGTAGGGCATCTCGCCGCGCTGCACCTCGGTGACTTCGGTCTCCAAGAGGCCGTCGAAGATGTAGCCGGTGTCGCCTTCGGAGCAGGCCACCGTGATCAGCGCGCCTTCCTGGATGCGCTCGGTCGCGTCGCCGCAGCCCACCACGGCCGGGATGCCCAGCTCGCGCGCGATGATGGCCGCGTGGCAGGTGCGGCCGCCGCGGTTGGTGACGATGGCGCTGGCCCGCTTCATCACCGGCTCCCAGTTGGGGTCGGTCATGTCGGTCACCAGCACGTCGCCGGGCTGCACGCGGTCCATCTCCGACAGGCTGCTGACCAGCCGCGCCGGCCCGGTGCCGATCTTCTGGCCGATGGCGCGGCCCTCGGCCAGCACCGTGCCGCTGCCTTTGAGCTTGTAGCGCTGCTCGATCCGGCCCTCGGCCTGGCTCTTCACCGTCTCGGGCCGCGCCTGCAGGATGTACAGCCGCCCGTCGACGCCGTCCTTGCCCCATTCGATGTCCATCGGGCGGCCGTAGTGCTGCTCGATGATCACCGCATAACGCGCCAGCTCCATGACATCGGCGTCGGACAGCGAGTAGCGGTTGCGCTGCTCGGGCGGCGTGTCCACCGTGCGCACCAGGCGGCCGCTGGCGGCCTTGTCCTCGGGCGGCGCGAACTCCATGCGCTGCAGCTTGCTGCCCAGGCTGCGGCGGATGACCGCGAAGCGTCCGGCCTGCAGCGTGGGCTTGTGGACGTAGAACTCGTCGGGGTTGACGGCGCCCTGCACCACGGTCTCGCCCAGGCCGTAGCTGCTGGTGACGAAGACCACGTCCTTGAAGCCCGATTCGGTGTCGATGGTGAAGATCACGCCGGCCGCGCCCAGGTCGGAGCGCACCATGCGCTGCACGCCGGCCGACAGCGCCACGTCGCCGTGCGCGAAGCCCTTGTGCACGCGGTAGCTGATCGCGCGGTCGTTGTACAGCGACGCGAACACCTCCTTGATGCGGTGGAGCACGTCGTCGATGCCGCTGACGTTGAGGAAGGTCTCCTGCTGGCCGGCGAACGAGGCATCGGGCAGATCCTCGGCGGTGGCCGACGAGCGCACGGCATAGCTGCCGCCGGGGCTGTCGCGGTCGAGCAGGCCGAACTGCAGGCGGATCGCCGCGTCCAGCTCGGCCGGGAACGGCGTTGCCAGCACCCAGCCGCGGATCTGCGCGCCGGCCTCGGCGAGCGCGCGCACGTCGTCGGTGTTCAGCGTGGCCAGCCGCTCGGCGATGCGGCGCGCCAGGCCGTCGTGCTGCAGGAACTGCCGGAACGCATGCGCCGTGGTGGCGAATCCGCCGGGCACGCGCACGCCGGTGGCGGCCAGTTGGCTGATCAGTTCGCCGAGGCTGGCGTTCTTGCCGCCGACCGCCTCGACATCGGTCATTCTCAGTTGTTCGAACGGAACGACCAGGGCGGTCGCCAGAGGGGCTGAAGACATGGGAAAGCTCCGAGAGGTGAGAAAACCGGTGCTTCCGCATGCGCGCGCGAACTCGGCAGCCAGGTGCTTGTGCGTTCGATTGATCGACCCGGGCGGTTCATGAAGGTGGGCGGTAGGCGGAAATAGCTGAGGCGGATTCTAGGGAGTTCTTCCGTATCATGATCTTGCGGTCGCTGCGGCCGAGCCTTGCGCAAGCACCTCATGACCGAACGAACCGTGTTCTTTGTCTCGGACGGCACCGGCATCACCGCCGAGACCTTCGGCAACTCGATCCTGGCGCAGTTCGCCAGCCGCCCGCGCCACGTGCGCAGGCCCTTCATCGACACGGTGGAGAAGGCCACCCAGGTGGCTGCCGAGATCGACGAGGTGGCCGCGCGCGAGGGCCAGCGGCCCATCGTCTTCATCACGCTGGTGCGCGACGAGGTGCGCGACGTGCTCACCGACCCGCGCGGCAAGGGCATGGTGCTGGACATGTTCAAGGCCTTCGTCGAGCCGCTGGAAGCCGAGCTGGGCGTCAAGAGCAACCACCGCGTCGGCCGCTTCTCCGACGCCAGCCAGAGCAGCGAGTACCACGACCGCATCGAGGCCATCAACTTCTCGCTGGCGCACGACGACGGCCAGTCGGCCCGCAACCTCGACATCGCCGACGTGATCCTGGTCGGCGTCAGCCGCAGCGGCAAGACGCCGACCTCGCTGTACCTGGCGATGCAGCACGGCATCAAGGCCGCCAACTACCCGCTGATCCCCGACGACTTCGAGCGCGGCAAGCTGCCCGCCACGCTGGCGCCCTTCAAGCGCAAGTGCTTCGGCCTGACGATCGACCCCGACCGGCTGGCGCAGATCCGCAACGAGCGCCGCCCCGGCAGCCGCTACGCGGCGCTGGCCAACTGCCGCTATGAGGTCGCCGAGGCCGAGGCGATGATGCGCCGCGAAGGCATCGCCTGGCTGTCGTCGACGCACAAGTCGATCGAGGAGATCGCCACCACCATCCTGCGCGACCTGCGGCCCGACCGGCTGGTGTATTGAATCCTGTCGTTAGCCCGGGACGGGCGGTTCGACCGTCAGCGTCAGCAGGTGGAACGACAGCGACTTGCCGTGCAGGTCGAGGTTGAGCGTGTCGTTGACGCCGCCGTCGAGCACGTCGTCGAGCACGAAGTTCATCGCCGCCAGTTTCGGCAGCAGGTAGCGCACGACGGCACCCGGCCGGCGGTGCCCGAAGTGCGCCGCCACGCGCTCTGGCGTGACCTGCTCGACCAGCCAGGGCCAGTCCTTTGCGTCGTAGGCGATCAGGCTGATGTTGACGCGGTTGCCCTTGTCGCCGGTGCGCGCGTGGGCGTGGTCGTACAGCAGGGTCATGCTGCCCTTTCCGGTTGCAGCAGCTCGATCGCCGTCGGCACCGCGCTGCGCGGCAGCAGACAGGATCGCATCGACAGCCGCTGCCGCCTTGCCGTGCGCACGCCGCCGCCGCCGGCCGGGCCGCCGGTCCACAGCGCGGTGACTTCGCGCAGCAGCCGGTCGACCACCTGCACGTCGTCGTGCCGGCCGGCGGCGCGCAGGCGCACGTCGGTGTGCGCGCCGGCCGGCAGGCCCGACAGCATGCGGTTGCCGTCGTCGCCCAGGATGCTGGACACGCCGATGAGGTCGAAGCGCAGCGCGAGATCGGCGCCGCAGCGCCGGCGGATCACCGCCATCGCCTGGCGCGCCCGCGCCTCGGCGTTGGGGCCGGCGTAGGAGATCTCGGCCTCGCCGAGCCAGCCGCCCTCGAAGAACACGCAGGCCTTCAGCGTCGGCGTGCGCGGGTGGCCGCGAACGCCGGTCATGCGCACGCGGTCGGGGCCGAGCTGCGCCAGCTCGGCCTGCGTGATGTCGGCCACCACGTCGGGCGTCACGTAGGCGGCCGGGTCGTGCAGTTCGTAGAGCAGTTGCTCCTTCACCGTGCGCAGGTCCACCAGGCCGCCGGTGTGTGCCGCCTTGGTGACGATGAAGCTGCCGTCGGCTGCGATCTCGGCGATCGGGAAGCCCACGTCGTCCAACCCCGGCACGTCCTTGCGGCCGGGGTCGGCAAAGTAGCCGCCGGTGACCTGCGCGCCGCACTCCAGCAGGTGCCCGGCCATCGTGGCGCCGGCCAGCGCGTCCCAGTCGTCGCGGCGCCAGCCGTGGTGGGCGATCGCCGGGCCCAGCGCCAGCGCGGGGTCGGCGACGCGGCCGGTGACGACGACTTGCGCCCCCTGGCGGATCGCATCGGCGATCTCGAAGGCGCCGAGGTAGGCGTTGGCGCAGACGAAGCGGCCCTCGTCGAAGCCGCCGCCCAGCGCCTCGCGCAGCAACGTGCGCTGCGCGGGCGACGACAGATCGTCGCCGCTGACCACTGCCACGCGCGGCGGCGGCAGGCCCAGTTCGGCAGCCAGCGCGACGATGCGCCGTGCCGCGCCCTGCGGGTTGGCGGCGCCGAAGTTGCCGACGATGGTGATGCCGTGGCGCAGGCAGTCGGCCAGCACCGGGCGCAGTTCCAGGTCCAGCAGCGGCTCGTAGCCCTTGGACGGATCGGCGCGGCGCAGCAACTGCGCCGTCGCCAGCGTGCGCTCGGCCAGCATCTCGAAGATCATCGCCGCGGGGCCGCCGCGCTGTACCAGCGTGCGCACCACGGGCGCGGCGGCGTCCACCCGGTCGCCGGAGAAGCCGGCGCCGCAACCCACGGCCAGGTCCTGTCTCGATGCCTGCAAACGGTTCTCCTTCGGCAAAGGCGTGGCGCGCCACCCGGTCGTGCAGCGCCGCTAGCGCCCGCGGCGCAGGCTTTCGTAGAAGCAGATCGCCGCCGCGGCGGCGACGTTCAGGGATTCTTCGCCGCCGGGCTGCGGGATGCGCACCTGCGCCACGCAGGCCTCGGCCAGCCGCGGCGAAACGCCCTGCCCTTCGTGCCCCAGCAGCCAGGCGGCCGGCTGCGGCAGCGCGGCCTGCGGCAGCGCCTGGCCGCCATGCGAACTGGTGCCCACCAGCGGCAGGCCCAGGCCCAGCAACTGGTCCGGGTCCAGGCCTTCGGCCAGCCGCAACGCGAAGTGCGCGCCCATGCCGGCGCGTAGCACCTTGGGCGCCCACAACGCCGCGGTGCCCTTGAGCGCCAGCACCTGGCCGATGCCCAGCGCCGCGGCGCTGCGCAGGATGCTGCCGACGTTGCCGGCGTCCTGCAGCCGGTCCAGCACGACGGTGGCCACACCGGCCGCGGGCACCGCGGGCGGTGGCGCGTCGATCACGAAGCCGATGTCGGCCGGCGACTCCAGCGTGCCCAGCTCGGCGAACAGTTCGTCGGGCAGCACGGCGACGCGCGCAGCGCCGCTGGCCAGGTCGCGCCGCGCCGGTCGCGCCCAGCCGCTGGCGCTGACCAGCGCCTGCCGGACCGCAACGCCGCGGGCCAGCGCCGCGGCGCACAGGTGCTCGCCTTCCAGCCACACGGTGCCGCTGCGCCGATAGGCCGCGCCGTCGCGCAGCAGCTTGCGCAAGGCCACCAGCAGCGGGTTGGCGCGCGAGCTGATCTGCTGCGGCGCTGGGTCGTTCATCGCGCCACTGCCTCACGCATCATCGGCCCCGGCGGCCTGCCGCACCGGCGCGAAGCTGCGGCGGTGTTCCGGGCAGGGCCCGTGCTGGCGCAGCGCCTGCAGGTGCAGCGGCGTCGGGTAGCCCTTGTGATCGTCGAAGCCGTAGGCCGGCCACTGCACGTGCAGCGCCTGGCACCAGCGGTCGCGATGCACCTTGGCGACGATGGAGGCGGCCGAGATCGCCGCCACCGTGGCGTCGCCCTTCACGATGGCCTGGGCCGGCATCTTCAGCACCGGCAGCCGGTTGCCGTCGACCAGCACGCGCGCCGGCGGCAGGCGCAGCTTCTCCACCGCGCGCCGCATCGCCAGCAGCGTGGCCTGCAGGATGTTGATGCGGTCGATCTCCTGAGCGCTGGCCTCGGCGATGGCCACGCACAAGGCATGCGCCATGATCTCGTCGTGCAGCCGCTCGCGCTGCCGCGCCGTCATCGCCTTGGAGTCGTGCAGGCCCTTGATCGGGTGCTGGTCGTCGAGGATCACCGCCGCGGCCACCACCGGCCCGGCCAGCGGGCCGCGGCCGACCTCGTCGACGCCGGCCAGCAAGCCCGGCGGCGCGTCGCCCCAGGGCAGGCCGAGCTGCTCAGGCCGCAAGCGTCTGCGCGATGGCATCGGTGGCAAGCCGCGCCGTGTCGCGGCGCAGGCGGTGGTGGAGTTCCTCGAAGCGCTGCTGCAGCGCCTGCACGCGCGCCGGCTGGTCCAGCCACGCGAACACGGCGTCGGCCAGCGCCGGCGGCGTGCACGCGTCCTGCAGCAACTCGGGCACGACGAAGTCGCCGCACAGGATGTTGGGCAGCCCCACCCAGGGCTGGTAGGCCATGCGCTTCATCAGCCGGTAGCTGATCGGGTGCAGCCGGTAACCGATGACCATCGGCCGGCGGAACAGCGCGGCTTCCAGCGTCGCCGTGCCGCTGGCGATCAGCGTCACGTCGCAGGCGGCCAACGCTTGATGTGAGCCGCCGTCGGTCAACTGCAGCGGCACGTCGGGTGCGTCGCGTGCGATCAGAGGCTCGACCAGCGCGCGCAGGCCCGGCGCCAGCGGCAGCACGAAGCGCAGGCCCGGCCGCCGCCGGTGCATCAGCGCCGCGGCCTGCAGGAACGGCGGCGCGTCGTACTGGATCTCCGAGCGGCGGCTGCCCGGCAGCACCGCGATCAGCGTCTCGCCGTCAGCCACGCCCAGCGCCTTGCGTGCGGCCTCGCGCGGGGCCTGCAGCGGGATGGCATCGGCCAGCGGATGGCCGACGAAGGTGGCGGCCACGCCGTGCGCTTGCAGCAATCCGGGCTCGAACGGGAACAGGCACAGCACGTGATCGCAGGCGGCGGCCAGCTTCTTGACGCGGCCGCCGCGCCAGGCCCAGATCGACGGGCAGACGAAGTGCACGGTCTTGATCCCGGCGCCCCGCAGCCGCAATTCCAGCCCGAGGTTGAAGTCGGGCGCGTCGACGCCGATGAAGGCTGCCGGCCGCTCGCGCAGCAGCCGCTCGGCCAGCGCGTTGCGGATGCCGGCGATCTCGCGGTAGTGCCGCAGCACCTCGACGTAGCCGCGCACCGCCAGCTTGTCGCTGGGCCACCAGGCCTGGAAGCCCTGCGACGCCATCTGCGGGCCGCCGATGCCGGCGGTTAGCAGATCGGGCCAGCGCTGCTTCAGCCCGCCCAGCAACAGGCCGGCCAGCAGGTCGCCCGAGGCCTCGCCGGCCGCCATGCCCAACCACATGGCTTCTCAGCTCCCCACGCCGCCCAGCGGCACCCGCATCGCATGAATCACTCGGAACCCAGCGGCCGCCGCGGATCCGGCTTTGCCGGTCCGCCGGGGGCGCCCCCCCGGGCGGGAGGCGCCGAAGGCGCTTCGGAGGGGGCTCATTCAGCGCGCGATGCCGCGCTTGGCCGCGGCCAGGAAGTCGAGCATCACCTGAACGTCGGCATCGCCGTCGTGCGTGCTGCCCTTCAGCGCCGCGATCTGCTGCAGCGCCTGCTCCAGCGCCAGGCCGTCGCGATACAGCAGCTTGTGCATGCGGCGGATCAGCGCCAGCCGCGTGGCGCTGAAATCGCGCCGCTTCAGGCCCACGAGGTTGACCGCGCGCACCGCCAGCGGGTTGCCGTCGACCGTGAGGTAGGGCGGCACGTCCAGGTCCACGTTGGCCTGGAAGCCGACCATCGCATGGGCGCCGATGTGCACGTACTGCAGCACGCCGGTGAGGCCGCCGATGGTGGCCCAGTCGCCGATGTGCACATGGCCGGCCAGCGTGGCGCCGTTGGCCAGCACGCAGTGGCTACCTAAGCGCACGTCGTGCGCCACGTGCACGTAGGCCATGATCCAGTTGTCGCTGCCCACGCGGGTGATGCCTTCGTCCTTGAAGGTGCCCGTGTTGAAGGTGCAGAACTCGCGGATCGTGTTGCGGTCGCCGATGACGAGCTGCGTGACCTCGCCGCGGTGCGTGGCGTCCTGCCAGATGTCCTGCGGCATCGCGCCGATCGAGCTGAACTGGAAGAAGCGGTTGTCGCGGCCGATGGTGGTGCGGCCCTCGATCACGCAGTGCGGGCCCACCGTGGTGCCGGCGGCGATGCGCACCTCGGGGCCGATCACCGAATAGGGGCCGATCTGGACGGTGTCGTCGAGCTCGGCGCGCGGGTCGACCAGCGCGGTGGCGTGGATCTGCGCCATGGCGTGGCTTGCGGGCCGCTCAGGTGAACTGCCGCATCGTGCACATCAGCTCGGCCTCGGCGGCGACGTCGCTGCCGACGAAGGCCTTGGTCTTGTACTTGTAGATGCCGGCGCGCGCGCGGTCCAACTCGGCCTGCAGCACGAGCTGGTCGCCAGGCTCCACCGGGCGCTTGAAGCGCGCGCCGTCGATGCCGACGAAGTACACCACCATGTCGTCCGAGATGTCCTGGCCGGCCGACTCGAACGACAGCAGCGCCGCCGTCTGCGCCAGGGCTTCGAGGATCAGCACGCCCGGCATCACCGGCCGCGACGGGAAGTGGCCACCGAAGAAGGGCTCGTTGATCGTGACGTTCTTGATCGCCTTCAGCCGTTTGTCCTTCTCGAACTCGATCACGCGGTCGACCAGCAGGAACGGATAGCGGTGCGGCAGCTTCTTGAGAATCTTGTGGATGTCGAGCACGGCGGGGGCGGTCATGGTTTGTTCTCCAGCGCGCGGATGCGGTCGCGCAGCGTGTGGAGTTGCTTGAGCGTGGCGGCGTTCTTTTCCCAACTCGCATTGTCGTCGATGGGGAAGAAGCCGCTGTAGACGCCGGGCTTGCGGATCGAGCGCGAGACCACGGTCGCAGCGCTGATGTGCACGTGGTCGGCGATCTCCAGGTGGCCCAGGATCATCGCGCTGCCGCCGGCGGTGCAGTGGCGCCCGATGCGCGTGCTGCCGGCCACGCCGGTGCAGCCGGCCATCGCGGTGTGGGCGCCGATGCGGCAGTTGTGGCCGATCTGGATCAGGTTGTCGAGCTTGACGCCGTCCTCGATCACGGTGTCGTCGAGCGCGCCGCGGTCGATGCAGGTGTTGGCGCCGATCTCGACGTCGT
>CAYYDJ010000012.1:126807-131539 GCA_964470565.1 uncultured Rubrivivax sp. | reverse complement strand
CCGCCGCGGCCGCCGCCGGGGCTGGCTGCGGCGGGGTAACTGCCGGATTTAGGGTGGATCACCATTCGCACGGGGCGGCTCTAGGGCCTGGCATGGTCGGGGAATTGCCCTGACGCAACGCATGGCCGGCAGCGATGGTGGCGCCGGTCCGGCTCAGACGAGTTCGAGGCGCTTTTCGATCCGTTCGATGCGCTCGATGACCCGGTCCATGCGGACACTGAGGATGGCCGAATTCTCGTCGGCGTGCGCGAAGTCCCGGCGCAGCCCGGCAATGGCGATCTCGACCTGGCCCATGCGGTTGCGAAGATCCATGGTGTCGGATTTGACCGCGGCGACTTCCGTGCGGATCGCCTTCAGGTGCTCGAGGATGAGGTTCTCGACGTTTTCGGTCATGGCGGTTCAAGTTTAGTTCAGGTGTCCACCACAAGATTCAATCCAGCCTGATCCCCAGCGGCCCGTTCAGCGGGTGCCAGCACGCGACCTCGCTGCGGATGCAAGCGCCGAAAGGCTCGGCCGCCAGCGCGCAGGGCGCCATGCCCAGGCCCTTGAGATACCCGACGCGCTGACCTCGGGGTGGGCCGCGATCAGCAGCGGCGGCTGAGCTGGACTGGCGTGCGACACCGAGCCAAGCACCCCCTAGCTCACAAGCCACTTTCGATCCCTGATCAAAGTGCTTGTTTTTGAAAGATATTTACCCTGGCGCTCTTCAAGTTTGGTGTCTAAGTGTTTGATTTCACTGATTTTTTCGACAGTGGTCGATTGACCGCGGGCCATTGGCTCGGGTACAGTGGGACTAAGTGTCGGAAAGTGGTGAAAAGTGTCTGGATTCCGCGGTGGGCCGGTGGTGAAGGTGGACGAGAAGGGACGGTTGACCGTGCCTTCGAAGTTCGCGACCGTGCTCGGCACCACCGTGGGTGGCCAACTGGTCGTCGCCAAGTCGCCCGACGGCTGCCTCAGCCTGTACCCGCTGCCGGTGTGGGAACAGTTCGAAGCCGACATGCGCGACTGGCCGTTCGAGATGGACGGCTGGCGGCGGCTGTACGTCGGCTCGGCCACTGACGTCGAGATCGACGGCGCCTCGCGCGTGCTGATCCCGCCCGAGCTGCGGCGCTGGGCGGGCCTGGAGCGCGAGGTCAAGTTCATGGGCGTCGGCGCTTATTTCGAGTTGTGGGACAGCACGCGCTACGACGAGCGCGAGGCTCGCATGCTGGCCGGCGAACGGCCCGAGACACTGCAGAAAGCGGTCATCCGCTGATTGTCGCGATGACGCAGAGCTTGCACCAGACCGTGCTGCTCGCCGAGGCCGTGGAGGCCCTGGTGACGCGCGCCGACGGCATCTACGTCGACGGCACCTTCGGCCGCGGCGGCCATTCGCGCGCGGTGCTGGCGCGCCTGGGTGGCCAGGGCCGGTTGATCGCCTTCGACCGCGACCCCGAGGCCGTCGCCGCCGCGCAGGGCGATGCCGAGCTGGGCGCCGACCCGCGCTTCGCGATCGTGCATGCCAGCTTCGCCGAGATGGCCGAGCGCCTGGCCGCGCTGGGCATCCGGCACGTCGACGGCGTGCTGCTGGACCTGGGCGTCAGCTCGCCGCAGATCGACACCCCCGGCCGCGGCTTCAGCTTCCGCTTCGACGCGCCGCTGGACATGCGCATGGACACGACCCGCGGCGAGACGGCCGCGGACTTTCTGGCCCGCGCCGACGAGCGGCTCATCTCACAGGTGATCAAAGACCATGGCGAAGAACGGTTTGCTCAGCAGATTGCGCGTGCGCTTGTTGCTCGCCGCCAGGGCGGGAGTCCCGTTCGAACCACCGGCGAACTGGCCGCACTCGTGGCTCGTGTCGTCAAGTCCCGCGAGCCGGGCCAGGACCCTGCTACGCGCACGTTTCAAGGCCTTCGGATTCACGTCAATGCCGAGCTTGAAGCGCTCGAGCAGGGACTGAACGCGGCGCTGGCGCTGCTGGCGCCGCAGGGCCGGCTGGTGGTGATCAGCTTCCATTCGCTGGAAGACCGCATCGTCAAGACCTTCATCGCGCGCGAAAGCCGCGACGTGGTGGACCGCCGCGCGCCGATGGCGCCGCCGCGCGCGCTGCGCCTGGCCTCGCTGGGCCGCGTGCGCCCCGCCGCCGCCGAGCTGCAGGCCAACCCGCGCGCGCGCTCGGCGGTGATGCGGGTGGCCGAGCGCACCGCCGTGGCGGCCGCATGACCAAGCTCACCGTGCTGCTGCTGGCCGCGCTCATCGGCAGCAGCCTTTACCTGGTGAAAACCTCGTACGAGTCGCGGCGCCTGTATGCGCTGCTGGACCGCGCCAAGGCCGAGCAGCACCAGCTCGACACCGAATACAAGCGCCTGGACGCCGAAGCGCAGGCGCAGGCCACGCACTTGCGCGTGGAGAAGACGGCTCGCGAGAAGCTGCAGATGCGCACCGCCACGCCGGCGGTGACGCAGTACGTGACCGACACGGCGGCCTCGGCGGCCGCAACCGGGGGGGCCGGGCGATGAAGATCTCGAAGTTTTCCTTTGCGGGCCGCAAGGCCGGCAAGAGCCGCGCGGCGCCGCCCAGCGTGCGCAGCGTCAACTACGCCACCAGCCCGCTGCTGGCCAGCAAGACGCCGCCGTGGCGCTCGCGCTTCATCGTCGCGCTGCTGGGCGCGGCCTTTGCGGTGCTGCTGGGGCGTGCGGTCTACATCCAGATCATCGGCACCGACTTCTATCAAAAGGAAGGCGAGAAGCGCTTCACCCACACCATCGACGTGCCGGCCAGCCGCGGCCGCGTGCTGGACCGCAACGGCCTGGTGCTGGCCACCAGCGTGCCCACGCCGTCGGTGTGGGCGCTGCCCAAAGACTTCCAGGCCGACAGCGCGCAGCGCAAGAAGCTCGCCAAGCTGCTGGGCCTGTCGGGCGCCGAGCTCGAAGAGCGGCTGGCACGCTCGCGCAACTTCACCTGGCTGGCGCGCCAGGTCGACGACGAGGTGTGGGCCCAGGTCAAGGCGCTGGACATCAAGGGCGTCGACCAGCAGCGCGAGTACAAGCGCAAGTACCCCGAGGGCGAATCGGCCGCGCACGTGGTGGGCTTCACCAACGTCGAAGAGGCGGGGCAGGAAGGCATCGAGCTGCGCTTCAACGACGCGCTGCACGGCAGCGACGGCTCGCGCACCGTGCTGCGCGACCGCCTGGGCCGCGTGGTCGACGACGTCGGCGAGCAGATCGACCCCGTCAACGGCCGCGACATCCAGCTCTCGGTCGATTCCAAGGTGCAGTTCTTCGCCTACCAGCGCGTGCGCGACGCGGTGGCCGAGCACAACGCCAAGGGCGGCAGCGTGGTGGTGCTGGACGTGCAGACCGGCGAGGTGCTGGCGCTGGCCAACTACCCCAGCTACAACCCGGCCGACCGCAAGCGGCTGACCGGCGCGCAGCTGCGCAACCGCGCGCTGACCGACATCTTCGAGCCCGGCTCGACGATGAAGCCCTTCGTCGTCTCGCTGGCGCTGGAGAAGAAGCTGGTGACGCCGCAGACGCTGATCAACACGGCGCCCGGCCGCATCCTGGTCAGCGGGCTGCCGATCACGGACTCGCACCCGCACGGCGTGCTGACGGTGGAGCAGGTGATCCAGAAGTCCAGCAACGTCGGCACGGTCAAGATGGCCATGCAGATGCAGCCGCGCGAGATGTGGGAGATCTTCACCCAGGCCGGCTTCGGGCAGAAGCCGCAGATCGACTTCCCCGGCGCCGTCACCGGCCGGCTGCGGCCCTACAAGAGCTGGCGCCCGATCGAGCAGGCCACGATGAGCTACGGCTACGGCCTGTCGACCAGCCTGCTGCAGCTGGCGCGCGCCTACACCGTGTTCGCGCACGACGGCGAGGTGATGCCGATCACCATCCTGCGTCAGGCCGAGCCGGCCGTCGGCCAGCGCGTGATCTCGCCCGAGACCGCGCGCATCATGCGCCAGATGCTGCGCCTGGCCGCCGGCCCCGGCGGCACCGCGCCCAAGGCGCAGGCCATCGGCTACAGCGTGGGCGGCAAGACCGGCACCGCGCGCAAGGCCGAGGGCAAGGGCTACGGCAACAAGTACCGCGCCTGGTTCGTCGGCCTGGCGCCGGTGGACAAGCCGCGCATCGTGGTGGCGGTGATGGTCGACGAGCCGGGCAAGGGCGTGTACTTCGGCGGCGACGTCGCCGCGCCGGTGTTCAGCCAGGTCGTGCAACAGACGCTGCGGATGATGAACGTCCCGCCCGATCTGGATGTCAAAGCCGGCATCCAGATGAAGAACGTGCCTGCCGAGCCGGAGAGCTTCTGACCGTGGCGCTGCAGACCTTCCACACGGCCGCCGACGCGGCGCGCTTCCTGCATGCGCAGGGCTGCGTCGGCCTGCGCACCGACAGCCGCCGCGTGCAGCCGCGCGAAGGCTTCCTGGCCTGGCCCGGCCGCCGGCACGACGCGCGCCACCAGGTCGGCGCGGCGCTCGACAGCGGCGCCGCCGCCTGCCTGGTGGAGGCCGAGGGCGTGGCCGCGTTCGGCTTCGACGAAGGCGATGCGCGGCTGGCCGCGGTGCCGGCGCTGAAGGTGCACGCCGGCGAGATTGCCGCGGTCTTCCACGGCGACCCGAGCGCGCGGCTGCAGGTCGTCGCCAGCACCGGCACCAACGGCAAGACCAGCACCGCGTGGTGGACCGCGCAGGCGCTGTCCTTGCTGGGCCGGCGCTGCGGGCTGGTGGGGACCCTCGGGATTGGTG